>JAEERP010000024.1 GCA_016285885.1 Paludibacteraceae bacterium | reverse complement strand
CCTCTTCCGTCGACAACATGACCCACTTCGACAACATACCTTTCGGTACGCATACGATGCATGTGAAGGACTTCTACAATTGTGAGACCTCTAAGATCTTCCATTTGGATCCTCCTGAGATCATCATTCCAGACCACTTCACGCCGAATGGTGATGGTGTGTCAGATAGTTGGATCGTTCCTGGCTTGGCCGAGGTATACCCTGCGGCAGTGGTCACCATCTTCGACCGCTACGGCAAGACGTTGAAACAGTTCTTCGGGGCTGAGGCCGACGGTTGGGACGGAACGTACAACGGACAGATTATGCCTTCGACCGACTACTGGTATCAGATCGATATCGAGGAGATCAACAGACAGTATGTGGGCCACTTCACGTTGATCAGAAGATAAAACAAGAAAGCCTATGATAATGGAGAGCCTCGGCTAGATGTCGAGGCTCTCCCTGTTTATGGTGTGTGAGGTTGATTAGACATGAAAAGATGAAGCGCCTCTCCTGCGTGATGTCGCAAGGAGAGGCGCTTCTATTCGAACAGCATGATGCTTGGTTCCTGCTGAATCTATTCGATCATTCCTTTTTGTTGGAGGTAGAATTTAATCAGTTCCACCGTCTTATCCACACCAATGGAAGAGACGTCGATGGAGAGCGTGTAGGTGGACGATTCTCCCCATGTCTTATTGGAGTAAAAGTTGTAGTAGGCGGCACGTCTTTTGTCCTCCATCCGCATCTTGGAGATGGCTTCTTCGGTGGAGATGCCTGAGCGTTCTTGGATGCGCGCTATCCTGTCCTCGTCGGATGAGTGTAGGAATACGCTGATGCAGTTCGGATTGTCCCTTAGCACGTAGTCTGAGCATCTGCCCACAATGACGCAGGAGTGTTTCTCCGCCACTTTGCGAACCACCTCCGACTGCATTTCGAAGAGCGTGTCTTGAGAGAGGTAGTTCTTCGTGCACATACCGCTTGTCACGAGGCTCTCCATCCATTGTAGGACGTTGCCGGAGAACGAAGCGGACTTCTCGTCGTTCTCTTCGAAGAAATCAGGTGCGAAGCCAAACTCTTTGGCGGCTTCCATGATAAGTTCCTTGTCGTAATATACGATGCCTAGCTCTTTTGCCAGAGCTTGACCGACACGCCTTCCGCCGGCGCCAAACTGCCTGCCGATGCTGATGATGATGTTTCCACCTGTTCCTTTGTTTTCCATGGCTATTCGATTATAGGTTTATCTTCCAGTTTGTTGAATTTCCGCATCTCGATTTTCAGTAGGACGAATGCAATGATGCTGGACAATGCGTCCGATATAGGCATGCAAGCCAAGACGCTCTCCACACTCTTGAAGTGGGCTGGTAGTATCAGCAGTAAAGGGATGAGCAACAATAGTTGCCTCGTGGAGGATAGAATCACTGCCTTGGAAGCCTTTCCGATGGATTGGAAGAAGTTGGAAGCCACCATTTGGAAACCCACGATAGGGAAGGCTGCGGAACATATTCTCAGTCCTCGTATGGCGATGCGGATAAGTTCCTCGTCGGTCGTGAAAAGCCTTGCGACGTAGTAGGGGATGGTCTCGGAGACGAGGAAAGCGAATGATGTAACGCAAGTAGCGGATAGGATGGTCATCTTCAGTACCTTCCTCACCCTTGAGTATATCTGTGCCCCGAAGTTGTATCCTGCGATAGGTTGCATTCCCTGGTTGAGACCCATGACGATCATGGCAAAGACCATGAGCACGCTGTTGACGATGCCACCGTAGGCTCCTACGGCGAGGTCTCCTCCATATTCCGTCAGAGCCCTATTGATGAGTATGACGACGAGGCAGGCGCAGGCATTCAGCATGAAAGGAGCCATTCCGATGGATATGATGCCCTTGATGATTCTTTTGTCGAATGTGAATATCTCGCGTTTCCAGTGGAGCAGGTTGTTCTTGTTGGAGAAGTGCTTCATGATGATGGCGAAGGCCACCGTTTGCGCGATGATGGTCGCACTGGCGGCTCCCCTGATGCCCCAACCGAAGACGAAGATGAAGAGCGGGGCAAGTGCAAGGTTGATCAGTACAGTGAGTAAGGTCATCTTCATCGCCTTGGTCGGGTGCCCGGATGCGCGCATCACACTGTTGAGCCCTAGGTATAGGTGGGTGATCACGTTACCGATCAGAATGACCTGCATGAAGTCCTTGGCATAGCTGATAGTGTTGTCGCTCGCACCGAAGAAATAGAGTATCTCGTCGAGGAAAAGCAGTCCGAGGAACATGAATATGATACCCAGCACCACGTTAAGTAGGAAAACATTACCGAGCACTTTTTGTGCGCTGCCGATGTCTTGTTGCCCCAACTTGATGGAGGTCAGGGTTGCCCCTCCCGCTCCGATCATTGCACCGAATGCGGCAGAGAGGTTCATCACTGGCATGGTGATCGCTAGACCCGCTATCGCCAATGCACTCACGCCCTGGCCGATGAAGGCACGGTCTATCACGTTGTAGAGGGCGGAAGCCATCATCGCGGCGATGGCGGGACCTGAATAACTGATCAGCAATTTGCGCACATTCTCTGTGCCAAGCTCTTTAGGGTTATTGTTCATGAATAGAACAGCAGATAAGTCGTTTTATTAGAATTGGATGGTCTTTTTCTCAGTCGGGAAGGAGTAGATGTCCGCCTGCGCATTGGTAAGAATATAGACCGCCGTGTTGTCGTCGTTCTCATTGTACATGCCGCGCAGGTTAGGGTAGGCGTCCAGCATTGATTTCTTAGCCTCTACACGTTCATCCTCCACCAAGGTGGCTTGTACCCTTATCCAGGACTTCCCATTGTATGCGCAGAGCTCCACCTTGGGGTTCTGGGCGATTTGTTTCGCCACATTCTTCTTGTGCCCCGTTTGGATGTAGAGTTTGTCGTCGAAGATGTGGATGGTGCCGAATGGTCTCACCCTTGGTTGGTCGCCCTCTACGGTTGCGAGAAAGTAGTACTCACAGTTCTTGATGAAACTGCAAACCTCCTCCATGCCCGCTTTGTTGGATGTTTGGTAGGTGGATGGTTCAATACTTGCTTGGTTAGCTTGCTCGGCTTGTTTGTCGTTTGAGCATGCGCTTAATAGGGTAGCCATTGCGATTGAGAATATTAGTTTTTTCATCTTTTTAAAATTTTACACAAAAGTAATAATTGGAGGTAAAAATAGATTCTTCCCTTCTCCGTTTTTTTGCGTGACCATGAATCTTTTCACATTGTTCCATGAGGGGGCTCTGCTTTTTGAGGAGGTGGGTCCATTGCCCAAATATCTTTCAAATTACCTATCTTTGTCCTTGAAATGTGAAAGAAGCGTATGAAGATAGCCTCAATTTTTGTGGGAGTCGCACTCCTTTTTGCCCCGTTTTTGTTGCATGGGCAAGCCGCTGAGCCCAAGCATTGGCACTTCGATGTGTCGTTGGGCGCAGCCGCCAATTCGGGCAATGTGGACAATCTTGATTTGAAGAATGGAGGCTCCGTAGCCCGTAATGACAGCCTGCTCTCCTTTGATTTAGGATATAAGCTGGTTTATAGCCGTGAGAAGGATAAGGAGACAAATAAAGGAATAAAAGGAGGCACGAAAGTAGACTTCTTCCAATATGGACGATGGTCTCCATTTTTGGCGATGGAGTTCATCTCGAACAAACACAAAGGGTATGATTACAAGGTCAGTGCGTTGTCGGGTGTGAAGTATAGAATATATGCCAAATCGGACACTTGCGATTACTCCATTAGTTGTGCCTTTATGTTTGACAGGGTGGATTATACTCCGGGAAAGAACAAGTTGAATGATCGTAATTACCGTCTTTCCGTTCGTCCCAAGATGCGTCAGCGGATAGGACAAGTGCTTTCGTTGCGGGCTTATGCTTTTTACCAACCCAGTTTAGAGGATTTTCAGGATTATATCATGGATTTTTTCGGGTCGATAGATGTCAAGGTGACTTCGCATTTCCATATTGGTTTTAGTATGGAATATGAGTATCGAAGTGAGGTGCCATCTGATGATTACAAGCATCGGGACATCTCTTCCGAGGCCTATGTCGGTGTGAAGTTTTAACCCTTTGGCAAGGGAAGGAGGATAAATAGAGAGGGACACTCCATCGAGCGATGAAGCGTCCCTCTCTTAATATATAAAAATCAGTGAGTGTCTTGATTACTTAACAATCAGTTTCAAAACATTTCCGTCAGCCTTCACAAAGAAGATACCTTTCTCCTTGATGGAGAACTCGTTTGCGAAGTTAGGAATTGCCACGAACTCCTTGATTACTTTACCAGTCACGTCAGTGATCTCTACCTTGCTACGGTTCATTACGAACAATACGCACTCGCCGTCCTCTGATGGGTTAGGGTAGAGGTATGTGCGGCTGATAGCCTCACTGTTTACGATGCCTGTGCTGTCTATGTTCTCAGGGAATTCCATGCCTACGCAAGTTACGTCGTCGATCTCCAGTTTCTTAGTGGAGTTGTCTCCGCCTTTCGCCATCCAGCTGAACTTGATGACATCCTTAGGATCGTATTTAACTTTCGTACCCCAATCCTCTTGAGCCAAAGAGCTGACAGAGATAGAAACCTCTTTCCAGTCATTTGAGCCCTCGATCAACTTGCAGTGGTAGTTACCGTCAGTGATAGAGTTCTTAGACATGGCAGCTCTGAAGTAGTGCTCGGAACCCTTGAACTTGTAGGTGATAGTAGAACAATCAGAGATGTCGAATGGAACTGGAGACTCAACAGTTGATTGTCTGTCGAGGTAAAGATCAACACCGCAGTAAGGAGGGATGTTGCCGTTTGTTCCGCCCATCTTAGCGTCAACCTTGATGTAACCGTTGTCTGCGCTTACAGTCGCTTTTGAGCTTCCTCTGTCGGATGCGTCGTCGAAGTCAACCCAGATACCACCGATACGGCTGTATAGGTCTTTGTCGGCCACGTCGTCGATCAAGCCTGGCTCAACATAACCCTCTTTGTATACGGTGAATGATACAGAAAGAGTCTCAGTGTCTTGTCCGTCGGAGATGGTTACAGAGAAGATGTTTACGCCTGGTTGCAAACCTGTGATGTCCGTTTGAGCGGAAGAAGGGGAAACGATAGTAGCTCCCTCACCCTTGGTCTGTTCCCATTTGTAGGTGTAGTTGCCGGAACCACCAGTAGCGGTTGCCTTAACGCTCACCTTCTCCACTGGCAAGTATACCTTGTCCCCCTTGCTTACAGATACCTTGAACTCTTCTTGTTCAGGCTCCATGGCGGTTGGCTTGTAGCTAACCCAGCTTGAAACGGCGGAGAGTTGGTTCTTACCATTGCCGTTCATGTCGCTATCGGACCAATTGTATGCCTTGTAGCAAGTTGTCTTGAGGATAGACCATCTCTCGTCCTCACCACCCTTGTTACTCATAGACCAGAAGCAGTTGATGACGCCGTGCTCCTTGAAGATGTTGTGCATGCCACCGTCGCTACCGCCAGCGTCGCAACCCCACTCAGTTACTACGACAGGAGTTCCGTTGTTCCATCCGGACTTGTTGTTCCAATCGGTTTGGTGGTTGTATTGAGCGTAACCGTGCCATGTGTAGGCGATGTTGGTTTGTCCTTGGCCTGCGCCAGTCACACCGTCTGGGTCGCGGGAGAATTGAGTTGAACCCACGATGATGATATTATCAGGGTCGATTGCTCTGATGGTAGGGATCACTTGCTTTGCATAGTTTACTACAGTTCCGTTGTCGTCAACTGGCTCGTTGAAAATCTCGTACATAACGTTAGGGTATTCACCCCATTTCTTTGCGAAGTAGGTGAAGAACTCTTTCGCTGTGCTGGTCCAGTCTTGTGCCTTGTGCTCGTGGAAGTCGATGATGACGTAGATATCGTTCTCGATACATGCCTTCACAACCTCGTCCACCATTTTCTTTGAGCCGTTAGGTGCTGCGACGTAGTTGTTCATGTTCCACAAACCGTCACCTCCCATGTTACCCAAGTTGTTCATGTTACAGCTTGTTTGTCCGTTGCTTCCGCAAGGAGCGATGGAAACTGGCAAACGGAGAACTTGAACGTTGTATTTGTCTACCAAGAATTGTACGTTCTCCTTGCACCACCACAGTTTGGAAGAACAGCTCCAGAAGTAGCTGACACCTGCGAGTGACACTTTGTTGCCGCTGGCATCTCCCACGTATCCTTTGGAGGTGTTCAGGTCTCCGTGCTTGGATACGACGAACTCTCTGCGCTTGGTTGGCTTCTTCACGCTGATGTTGATCTTGTCAGAGAAGTCTCCCATTGTGATGGAAACTTCGTCTGTGCCCTCTTTGTCTCCGGCAACGTATAAGCCATTCTTGATGTTGCTTGGCCACTTGATAGGCATGGCGATTTTTTGTCCGGCAGCGTTGTATCCGATGACGCGGAGATATGATTGCTCATAAGGGGTCAACACCAACTTGGACGGGTCTGTCTTAATCTTGGTGACCACGTTGTCGGTGATGTCAGTCAACTCGAATGTGATGTTGTCGATGTTGGTGGAGCCTGAAGTCTCCTTGAGGAGCGTGAACTCGTGGTTTCCTTCCTCCAAGTAGAGGGCTGGGCTCTCGTTCGGGTCGGTTGACCAGTAGTTGTCCAATGAAGGTTGCCACCATTGTTCACCGTCTTTGTAGTTTCCTTTCATGTCGTAGCTGTACTGCGAGCCGTTATCCATGAGGATTCTTACTGTTGCGTCGTATTGCGCAATGTACTTGAACGTGACTTGGTAGAAGCCCGCCTTAGGCGCTTTCATTGAGTAGGTTACAGTCTCACCCTCCTCGTCGAAGTAACCCAAGTTTCCTCCGTTGCCGCTCGACTCGTTTTTCGATCGGCTGTACTCAAACTCCCTGTCGTCTGGATCTTCTGCCTCGACGACCACCGTTTGGGCCATGGTCGCGTATGACACTCCCATTCCCAACAATGCGAAAAATAATTTTTTGCTGAAATTTTTTCTCATGGTTCTATGTTTTTTGATTATTAAATGTGATAGTTATCTAATGTAATATTTGTTCCCAATCGATGGTGTTTGTTTCGTTAGGATTTCTCTTACCCTTTCTCCTTTGGTTTATGAGTTTTCCTAATCCAATCATTACACCTTATCTCCGCAAAGATAATGTAATTTTTTCATTCTGTGCTTTTTCGGCATGAAAAATCTCCTTGGTTGGACTTGGTTTCACATTTTTTAATTGTATGGCGGAAATAGTTTGGCATGATAAACGTTACATTTTCGATGTATGTGTGTCCCCCTTATATGTTGTGTCTGAATCTTACGTCTGTCCGTCGGATTTCCTTTCCTTCGGAGACGGAAAGAGGAGGAAGTTTTTCACAAAACCCCCTCCTCGGATTATGATTTACTCAAACTAATTTTTGTCATTTGACTCTTTTGTAGCCATATACGGCCAAGTCTCCTAATTCCTCTTCTATACGGAGCAATTGGTTGTATTTCGCCATGCGGTCGCTTCGGCTGAGAGAGCCTGTCTTGATTTGCCCGCTGTTGGTGGCCACTGCGATGTCTGCGATGGTCGAGTCTTCCGTCTCTCCGGAGCGGTGGGAGGTTACGGTGGTGTATCCATGACGGTGTGCCATCTCTATGGCGTCCAATGTCTCGCTGAGTGAGCCTATCTGGTTCACCTTGATGAGGATGGAATTGCCGGCTCCCATGGAGATGCCTTTTTGCAGGAATTTCACGTTGGTCACGAAGAGGTCGTCTCCCACCAATTGGCAGCGTTGTCCGATTCTTTCGGTCAGTTTGACCCAATTCTCCCAATCGTTTTCGTCCAACCCGTCCTCGATGGAGTCGATCGGGTATTTTGCGATCAGGTGCTCGAGGAAGTCTATCTGCTCGGCTGCGCTGAGTTTCTTCCCGTTAGGATCTTTCTGCTTCCCGTCCTTAAGTTGTTTGTAGTCATAGAAATATTGTACGTTCTCGATCACAGCGAATTCGCTTGCGGCGCAGTCCATCGCGATCTTGATGTCCTTGCCAGGCTCGTATCCCGCGTCTTTTGTCGCTTGTATGATGCAGTCGAGAGCGTCTTCGATACCGTCTAATTTAGGAGCGAATCCTCCTTCGTCGCCCACAGCTGTGCTCAGCCCTCTTTTCTTCAGAAGCTTGGCGAGTGCGTGGAATACTTCGGCTCCCATGCGTAACCCTTCACGGAAGGAGGAGGCGCCTACTGGACGTATCATGAATTCTTGGAATGCGATGGGGGCGTCGCTATGTGCTCCTCCGTTGATGATGTTCATCATTGGCACGGGTAGCACGTATGTGTTGGTTCTATTCTGCACATGCGCAGGGGAATGGTTAAATAGTAAATAGCAAAGCTCTTAAATAGTAAATCGTAAATAGTCAAATAGTAAATAAATCTTACTTTTTGTGTGCGTCTATGATCTCCTGGCAAAGCCCTTTCCATCCCTCCCAATCCAGTTCGTCGGTCAGGTGCTCGTTGTGGAAGAGGGTGATGAAGGTGCCATTGACGGACTTCACCTTATCGCTTAGGTTGAGGATGTATTGTTTGCTCTCTTCCAAGGAAAGATGCAGGTTGTTGCGCAGGCTTTTGTCCATGACGGCAGTGGGGTAGAGGGTTAGCGGACGGACCTCGTTCGTCTTTAGGTTGAAGAATTGGAACGGGAAGGAGGTGCTTGCCCTGAAGCCCGGGTTGTTGGAGTAGCAGAGCGACCAGTCGGTGGCGAATCCCTCCTGAATGAGCGTCTCGTAGGTGTCGGGAAGGGTGAACCGCAGGTAGTGGAAGCGGTTGTGCAAGGTTGGTTTCCCTAGGCATCTTTTCAGGGCGTTGTTCTCCATCCTTAGCCTCCACAGTTGCTTGGAGGCGTTGTAGGAGGGGTGTAGTCCTGAGACGACCTCCTGTTCCAATGCTTGTCTGACGGCCTTGTAGCGTCGACTTGGGTAGACGACCCCCTTGTCCTTCTCGCCGAAGCATCCGCAGTGGTAGAAAAAATGGGGCTTTTGTGGTAGCCCATGGTGCATTTCCGCCACCTCTTGTAAGTTGAAGTAGGGGTCTTCCTTCTTACGGAGGACTACCTCCAATCTCAGTTTCGCCCGTTCCCTTCTTCCCTTCAATGCGTCTTTCATCAGGAAGAAAAGGGTTTGGGCGATTCCGTGGTTGCGGAAGGCGAAGACATTGTCCACGTCGATGGTGGGTAGGTAGGTGAAGTGAGGTGGGTTCTCCGGCTCGCCGAGTTGTGGCAGCCGTTCCGCCAGTTTATTCGCCCAGAGGTCGACGAGCGGTTCCTCGAGGAAGTGCAGCTTGAAGGATGCGCTCTCCTGCACGGTGAACCTGCCATGTTTGTCGCTGAGTTCGGAGGTGTACTCCTCGTAGCGTGTCAGCAGGAAGAAGGCGGCGGAGAAGAGGTCGAAAGGTATTTCCCCATCGGTTGCGAAGAAGGCTGGGAGGCCTTCCCATGTGATCCCCTCGATGGTCTGTTTATGGATATCCTCCTCGAAGAGTAGTCCGTTGGGGCGTATGGTGAGTGAGCCCTCTTGGGGCGTGTTCGCGTAGCGGATGTCCGCTCTCTCGCTTGCGTCCGTGGTGATGCGCAGTTCGTGGCCGAGGACGGTCTTGAAGAGGTGCCCGCAGATGTAGGCGAGGCGGGGACTTGTTTGTTCGGTGTAGATTGTGATCATTTTTTCTTGGTTTGTTTTTCTAATTGTAGTAATTGTCCATTGTCGTTGAAACTAAAGTAGGAGCCCTTCCCCACGATGATATGGTCCAGTAGGCTGATTTCGAAGATGTTGCAGGCTTCCTTGATTCTCTGCGTGCTTTTCTTGTCTTGCTCGCTGGGGGTGGTGGCACCGGAGGGGTGGTTATGGCTGAGGATGATGGAGGAGGCGAGCAGGTTGCAGGCCTCCTTCATGATGAGTTTCACGTCCATGATGGCGAGTGCGACGCCACCGGAACTTATTTTCTTGCTGGATATGACCTTGTTGGCTTGGTTGAGGTAGAGTACCCATACCTCTTCGTGGTCGAGGTCCTCCATGTGGGTCTTGAGGATGTTGTAGGCCTCTTCGCTCGTTGTGATGGCGGGTTTCTCCAACGCTTTCTCCATGCTGCGGCGCCTGCCGATCTCCATGGCAGCGGCGATGGTGATGGCCTTGGCCTCTCCGATTCCTCGGTAGGTCATCAGGTGGGGAAGGTCTTTCGTGCTGAGTTCGGCGAGGTTGTTGCGGCTGTCCGTCAGAATGCGTTGCGACAGTTCGACGGCGGTCTCCTTGTTGTTGCCGCTGCCGATGAGGATGGCGAGCAGTTCGGCGTTGGATAGTGCGCCCGCTCCTTTCTGCAACATTTTTTCGCGCGGTCGGTCGTCGATCGCCAGCTCTTTTAGACTCAAACGGTTAGGTAAATTTTCCATGATGCTAATTTTTATTTCTTTCCTCACTCCTTCTGGGCGGCGATTTGGTTGATGAGCGGATTCCCGTACATGGTCCAGAATCGTTCCTTCAGGAAAGGTATGTCTTTGTTCGGTAATTTTATCTTGTCGATTTGTTTGTCGACGTAGGCCTCGAACTCCTTTTTCTCCTCTGGGGTGTAATGCTTGCCCAGGTTCTCCGTGGTGTGGCGCAGGTTGTCCATCGCCACGTAGTTGTGAGGGTATATGAGGTAGTTCTGGTGGATTTTACGGTCGATGATCAGCGCCACCTTGTCGATGACCGCTTGCCTGTCGTCCGCATCGTCCACGAGCCTTTCGATGTCCGGCGAGATGCTTGGGGTGATCTGTATGCTGACGTCCCCCTTGAATCCGATGATGCCCACCCGCATGTTCTCGATATCGTCTTCCGGCCTCTTCTTGAAGTCGGCGTCGTCTCTCTTCTGCTGGAACTCCATGGCTTTCAGGTAGTCGCAGGAATCGTATTTGTAGGTGAAACAGATCGGCGTGATGTTGAGGTCGATGAAGCTCTGCTTGATATTGCCGGTGGCACTGATGGAGAACATCTTGAGGAGGCTCTCCTGCGTGCGGTCGTCCGAGTCCTTTGTGCGTCCCTCCCTTTGTGCAATCCAGATGGATGTGCGGTTGGAGGTGATAGCCTCCCGTATGTAGTGCGAGAGGGTGCGGAAGGCGTCGAAGAGCTCACGTTTCGTGCCACTTCGGCGCACGAGGAAGCTCTTGTTCAGCTTCAATGCGTCGGTGATCCAAGGACGTGCGCAGAGATTGTCGCCGATGGCTATCTCCGTGGTCTCGATGCCATGCTTGTCCATCAGGGAATTGAGGATGCCGGCATCCATGATGATGTCGCGGTGGTTGGAGATGAAAAGGTGTTGTTTGCCTTTCCCTATGTGTTCCGTACCGTATAGGTGGTAGGTGCTGCCTGTGGCGTCCATGGAGCCGAGCAGGAATGGTGCGATGAGTTGGCTTTGGAAGTCATGCACGGTTTTGAAGGAGCGTAGCCATTGGATGACCTCCTCCGGTTTGCGGTTGGGGAAGATGGCTTTCGCCACGGCGTAGACCTCTTCGTTGCTGGTCATCCGTTCGATGGCTCCCTTTACCTCGTCGTCCCTGTAGGGGCGTATGCTATCGTAGTCGAATTTGTTTTCCATCTTTTTCTTTTTATCTGCTAATGTAGACTGTGTCGCCTGTGGCGGGTTGTGAGTTGTCGCTCTTCTTGAGTTTGTTGTAGCGGCGGATCTGCCACTTGCTCAACTCAAACTCATCGGCGATGGATTCGTAGGAGTCGCCACGTCTTGCGATGACGTACTCTCTCTTTCCTTCCTTGTTTACGCTGTGGGTATCGCATACGGGTATCTCGCCCATGCTGCTCTCCTTGAGGTATTTGACGGTTGTCGCGAGAGGGGCACTCTCTTCGTTTCCTCCTGGTTGGGAAGGTGTGATCACGTCGTTCGGCATGTTGCCCAAGGCGATCTGGTCGTATTGCTGCAAGTTATAGGTCTCGATGAGCTCGATGAGCCTGTCAGCGTAGTCTTTGGCGGTCGCGTAGCCGCAGGCTTTCAAGCCCTTCGCCCATCCTTTGTAGTCTGTGACGTTGAGGGAGTAGAGCGACTCGTATCGCTTTTTCTTGAGGAATTGGGAGTGGTCTTCGTAAGAGAGCTCCGGTTTGCTGTATTTGCGGAAACACTCCTGCTTCTGGTCATCGTCGTGGTAGACCCTTTCGCCCTTCCAATCGTCGTGGCACTTGATGCCGAAGTGGTTGTTGCTTTTCTTGGCCAATTCGCTTTGCCCGGCGCCTGATTCGAGGATGCCTTGGGCTAGGGTGATGCTGGCGGGTATGCGGTGTTCCTTCATCTTCTCAATTGCGATGGAGGAGTATCTGTTGATGTAATCGATGTTGACTTGTAATTGTTTCGTCGCAGCGGAAAGGGTGCATGCGCATGACAAAAGCATGATGATTGTGAACGAAAATTTTCTCATTCTTCCATTTTTTTTTATTTTTACAAAGATATATGATTTTGAAACAATAGAAAAAATTTTTTGTATGGATGCGAAGGAAATAATCTGTAGGGTGGAGGTGCTTTCATGGAATGAGTTGAACGAGCAGGAGCGCCGGTTGATTGACGAGGCGAAGAGGGCCACGGAGGGTTCCTATTCCCCATATTCCAAGTTCGCGGTGGGTGCCGCGCTGCTGTTGGAGAACGGAGTGGTGGTGCGTGGAAGCAACCAGGAGAATGTCTCGTACCCTTGCGGATTGTGCGCCGAGCGTACGGCTCTCTACTACGCCAATGCCACGTACCCCGACCAGCCCGTACGTTTGTTGGCCATCGCCGCCCGTAATGCGGAGGGGTTCCTTTCTTCCCCGATCACACCTTGCGGGGCGTGCCGGCAGTCTCTGCTGGAGACGGAGAACCGTTTCGGAAAGCCTATTTCCGTGCTCCTCTATGGAGAACAAAAAATCTATCGGCTGAGAAGCATCGCCTCGTTGCTTCCGCTACAGTTCGAGATGTAGGCTACATCCCTCACGGAGCAAAGAGTTCACGGAGTATGATGCGAAATCATCGCGTCAGCGCTAAGTAAATGGTAAATGGATAAATAGTAAATACTACATGTTTGGTGCGGTAAATGAATCCGCTGTGCTCCAATATCATTAAACAATGTTAAATAACATATTTTGAGCCGCTTTTTTGTTTTTGTGATTGAAAAAATGACTAACTTCGCGACTCATTTTTTTAATTTATAAAAATTTAACATTGTTGTTATTATGAAAGCATCACTATCGGATGTTTTTGCTCCGAGGTTGTTTAGTTGTCTTAAGGATTATAGTAGGGAACGTTTCATGACAGATTTGATGGCGGGTATCATTGTGGGTATCGTCGCCATTCCTTTGGCTATCGCGTTTGGAATCGCTTCGGGCGTGGGTCCGACCGAGGGTTTGCTCACTGCGATTATCGCGGGTTTCCTGGTTTCTTTTTTCGGCGGAACGAAGGTGCAGATCGGTGGACCGACGGGTGCGTTCATCGTGATCGTCTATGGCATCATCCAACAATATGGCTTGGGTGGTCTGACCATCGCCACGATCATGGCGGGTGTCCTGCTGATTTTCATGGGTTTCTTCCACTTGGGTAGCGTCATCAAGTTCGTCCCTTACCCTGTGATCGTGGGTTTCACGGGCGGTATCGCGCTGACGATCTTCTCCACGCAGATGAACGATTTGTTCGGCTTGGGCATCACGGATGTGCCGGCTGACTTTATACATAAATGGATCTGTTATTTCAAGAACTTCAGCCATGTTAATTTCTGGGCGTTGGGTGTGGGGCTGTTGAGCTTGCTCATCATCGTCCTCACTCCGAAGATTTCGAAGAAGGTGCCTGGCTCGTTGGTGGCTATCGTGGTAATGACGGTGGCTGTTTATCTCCTGCGTGAGTTCTGCGGGGTGACTTCCATCCAGACCATCGGCGATTTGTACGAGTTGCCTTCTGGTATTCCGATGCCGCACGTGCCGGACATGACGCTTGCGGCGGACGAGACTTATCTGAGCGTTATCCGTAGGCTGTTCCCTGCCGCGTTCACGATCGCTATGCTGGGCGCCATCGAGTCGTTGCTCTCCGCCATGGTGGCGGATGGTGTGACGGGCGACAAGCACAACTCCAACACGGAGTTGATCGGCCAGGGCATCGCCAACGTGGTGGTCCCTTTCTTCGGCGGTATTCCTGCCACTGGCGCCATCGCCCGTACGATGACGAACATCAACAACGGCGGACGTACGCCGGTCGCGGGTATCGTGCATGCCTTTGTCCTGTTGCTGGTTTTGTTGGCTTTGGGCAGATTGGTCGGCTATATCCCTATGCCTTGTCTGGCGGGTGTGCTGATCGTCGTTTCCTATAATATGAGCGGTTGGCGCGCCTTCGTCTCTTTGTCCAAGAGTCCGAAGTCCGATTTCTCCGTGTTGATCGTGACCTTCATCCTCACGGTGGTGTTCGACTTGACGGTGGCGATAGAGATCGGTCTGCTTCTGGCGGTGGTGCTCTTCATCCGTCGTGTGAACGAGTCCTCCATCATCCGTGTCTTCCGAGACGAAATCGATCCGGGCGACAACCTGGACGTGACGGTGCACGAGGAGAAACTCATCATCCCGGAGGGCGTTGGTGTCTATGAGATCGATGGCCCATACTTCTTCGGTATCGCCAACAAGTTCGACGAGATCATGAGCGAGGTGGCGGACGCCCCTAAGGTGCGCGTCATCCGTATGCGTAAGGTTCCTTTCATGGATTCGACTGGTCTGCACAACTTGGAGAACCTCTGTATGCAGTCGCAGCGTGCGAACATCAAGGTGGTGCTCTCAGGCGTCAACAAGCATGTGCGCTCCATGTTGCTGAAGGCTAAGTTCGATCAGTTGGTAGGAGAGGAGAACATCTGCTCCAACATCAACGAGGCGCTGGCGAAGGCGGGTGAGTACGTGGGAGAAGTTAAGAATTAAAAGTTAAGAGGTAAGAGTTTGTGAACTCGTTGGGAGGGGAAGGAGAGCGCATATGCGTTGTCCTTCCCTTTTCTGTTTTTTCCCCGTTTTGGAAGTGCTGATGTTTTTTGATTATGGTCAACAAATGTGGGGTATGAAGAATTGCGCCTATTTGTCGGTATATTTACCTTTGCACGTTTATTTGAAAAAAGGTTGTCTTTTTCATCAATCAGCTAATGGTGCAGTTGTGTGGTTGCTGAAATATGAAATGAATTTTTATTAACAAACATAACAAATGAAGTATGGAAAGAAAAATTTACTCGTTATTCTTGATGGTAAGTGTTCTTTTTGGTGCGGGCAATGTGTACGCTGAAGAACAAACAGAAGTTGAAGATGGACTGAATGTCGGTGCTCCGAACCTGAATCTGGAGGAGGGTAGTCTGGCGCATTGGGAGCAATACATCGGCGGATATTATTTGGACGAAACGGACAACACATACAAGTATCAGGAATGGGTGGAGGTCGAGGAAACGGACAGAATCTCTCTCGTGAATGGGAATAGTGATTCACAAGAACCAAATATCGCTTGTTGGGATTTTCTGACGAACCCTGAGGGGAAAATGACGGTCAGGGTAGGTGATTACATGTATCATAATGCCACTTCCCAGAAAGTCGCGGATGCGGAACGTTTGGTCTATCGGTTTAAGGTGACGGAGAACACGTCTTTGCTCACTTATCGTTATGCAGTTGTTATGTTCGACCCTGATCTTAATCCTAATCGCATTTCGGATGGACATACTAAAGAACAGCGTCCAAACTTTATGATCACCGTTTCTTATTTGAATGCGGACGGAACGTATAATCCGCTTCCTTCTGGGGAATTCAGTGCTATCGATAGCGAATTTGAACGGGTGGCTGATCAAGAAAACCCAAAATGTCCTAGGACAAAAGCTCCTGTTAATTCGATTAATGATTATGCTTTCCGCCGTTGGACGTATGGCAATATTGATCTGACCGACCATATCGGGCAGGAGGTGCGGATTGAAATCATTACCCATAGTTGTTTGAGAGGAGAGACTCAAGGTGAGGATGTTGTAGTAACTGCAGGCTCTCACAACGCATATGGCTACTTTTGGGCGGAAGCCAAGAAGCCGGAGTTGAAGGTGAATGATTGTGCAGGGAAGAATGCCGAGATTATCGCTCCTGAGGGTTTTTCCTCGTATGAATGGTCCCGCTCGGATGGTGTGTCGGTCGCTGTGGACCCGGAGAATCCTGCCGTGGCGATTATTCCTGATGACGTGAAGAATTATGAGGTGGTCTATAGTTGTAAATTGACCAATGCGGACAACTCGCTTACGTTGACGTTGACAACCCAGATGGAGAGACCTGATTTCCGTTTGGACTTCGATTACGAGAACGAATGTGCGGGAATGGTTCTGTTTGAAAATGTTGATGCGCAAGTGTCTGGTGATTTTGTGACGGGGTATACTTGGGACTTCGGCAATGGTAAGACTTCCAAGCAAATAGAACCGGAGATGGTGTATGCGCAGCCGGGAATCTATACTGTTAGCTTAACCGTTAATACGGGAAAGGGATGTGAGCATTCGATTAAGAAAAATATAACGGTGCCTGACTTCCCGACTCCTCGGATCGTCGGTGTGGATACGGCATGTGCGGGGTCGAGGGCGGAATTCTCCGTTGAGGGAGTGGATGCCATGAGTGTCCAATGGAATACGGGAGAAACATCCAGGAGTATTGAGCGGATAATCAAAGAGGGAGACCAGACTATCCGCGTATCGTTGCAGGATAACCTTGGCTGTCTATACACGGATTCATTGACTGTGTATGGGGTCGCAGCCCCTAAAATACGGATTGAATGTGAGGAGGAGGTTTGTCTGAATAAAGAAACAAGACTCTCCCTCGTTGGAGTGGATGGGGATTTCTCAGGCGATGTGACATGGAGTGTTAGAACAACGCCCTCTCGTAACAATTTATCCGTAGTTGTTCTAATGACGGATACGGTTCTCCAAGTACAAGTGGTCGTAACAGACGAATCTGGTTGTCTGGCGAAAGATTCAGTGACGCTGAGAGGAAAGGTCTGTGAAGATGTGGGCACGAAGGATAATGGTGCTGGTATTGGATGTGGAGTGTGGACCTCCGGCCTTACGATTTATGTCCAAGGGGCGAAAGGTGTGGTCGAGGTTTATGACTTGGGCGGCAGACTCGTGGAGTGGAAGCAGACAGGCGACGACACATTGGAATTCACCATGCCACAGGCTGGCGCATACATCGTTAAGGTGGGCAAGGAAAGCGTGAAGGTGGATTTGTAGTACTATGCCTGCGTTGGCGGGATGGAATAGGGCAGGAGGCGACATGGTTGTCTCTTGCCTTTTTTATGGATGCTCAGGGCCATGAACATGCATTGGACCCCGATGCCCTAGATAGTAGGAGATACAACCTGAAGAGTTTGATACGTGCATGTCGAAATCGTAATTGTAATCAAAGACGGGAAGATTGAGGTGAAGAACCTTCTCTATCCTTTGGGTTGTCACGCAAGAATAAACAAAATTGGACGAATATGCAGAACGAGGAGAAAAACGCCACATGGGGCGGACGCCGGGAAGGCTCAGGAAGAAAGAAAAAAGACGATGAACCAAAAGTGACGATCACCTTCACTATCCCACAAGGGGTGAAGGAACGTGTGCGGGAGATGGTGCGTGCGGAAGTGGAGAAGTATCGCAAAGAGAGGGATGGCGGGCAATAACCCATTGGAACCGCAAACAATGCGTCCGAAATGAAAAAGTCAGGGAAGGAACAGATTCGCTTTCCTATCTTGCGATTATGTATGGGAAATGATATATTCGCAAACAATAGTCCGAATTTAAAGAAACATCTTATGAAAACTTTTCTCATATCCGATGAATTATATAAATTCTAGATTATTTACAGGGAGTGGGTTCTTCGTTATAACCCCCAAAATAAAAAAATCGCTAGACAAGTGTGACTATGTCAGACAGTTGGTGATAGGAGAGTGATCACATGAAATCGCATCGAACTTTCTTTATTCCTTAGATTTGGTGTTATATCCTATTCTGTGTCGTGCTGTGCGTCTCTAATTTACTTATTTTATATCAATAATTATATTTTAGGTTGCGACTCGGTCAATATATTCCATGTATTTATTTGTAAAATTGTGTTAAAATGGAAAGTGGTAAAATATGCGGCCTTGACGAAGAATAATGGCTCGGATATTTGGAATTCTGAACGAATAGTCTTATGTTTGGGTATAGCAGTGATGATTGATCTGCATCTTATTGTAAATGATGTTGAACCTAATTTTTACGGCCATGAAAAAAGGAATCGCAATTTTCGCAGTGTTGGGCGTATGCGCCGCAGCTGCAGTGATCTATCAACAGCACTTGAATAACACGTGCGTAGTTAGTGCAGCGAATGTGGAGCCAGAGCCAGACATGGTGCTTCAGGAGCCTGTAGAGGAAAAACTGGGTGGGGAGCAGCTGTTCTCCTCCATTAGGGATGAGTTCACATCTGCACAAGAACAACCGTCTTTCTATGAGTGACGGACGACGTGCGGGTAAGTTTATAACAAGTTAATGTTCACCCGATAAAGGTAGGGTGGGAACGGAACAGGGGGCTCTTCGGGGTCCCCTTTTTGTTAATTAAGAATTTTGAATTTTGAATTATGAGTTTATGGGGATGTGCGGCTCTGCGCAATGCTCGCATCCGAGCCCTGAAAGGGCGTAACACATATAGCCTAGGGCAACGCCCTAGGACAATTATGAATTGCTAACGTCTCCCGCTCCCCATTTGCTCATTTAAATGAATATCGCTACCTTAGCGGCGCTATTTTTAGTATAATACCATGAAGAACATTTTTCAATATGTAGTTTGGGCGCTTGCCGCCGTCATCTTTTCAGTGGGCAATGTATTCGCGAAGGTGGATATCACCTCGAACGGTGTCTATTATGTCTTCCACTCCTCGGGCATGGCGCTCTCGTCGGTGGACGGGGCACCGAACCTCCATACCTTCAATGCGGGTGAGGCGCAGCAATTCCGCTTCGTGCAGTCGGGTAGTTCCTACCTGATAAAGAGCGTGCAACGTAATTCGAACGTGGCGAAGACGGGGCAGTGGAACACGGAGTTCTCCTCCTCTACGGGTAACGTCGCCAAGTTCTCTGTGGAGGATTGCGGCGGTGATTATGTGCGCTTCCGATGTGCCGATAACAATCTATGCCTCGGTACGGACGGTACCGTGCCGGGTGCCAGCGTCTATTCGGACAAGAACGGACGTGAGACGCTCCACCTCTGGTATCTGCGTGAGGCGAACGGCTCTTCCCTGATCACGGACGGTCTGTACATGACCATCGAGAAGGCTGAACTCTTCCTCTCGACGACGAAGGGCGGCGATGGGGAAGGGGAGTACCCTGTGCGTTCCCAAGAAAAACTATTGGCTGAAATAGACGCCGCGAAATCGGTCTACGAATCGCCTACCTCCCAAGCGGAGGTGGTCTCCGCCACGACGAAGCTGGCGGACGCCCTCAATGCCTATAAGGCGGAACGTAACTCGCCGGTCTCCGCAGGCGTGAAGTACTATATCGTCCATGCCAGCAACCGTTATTTGTCTAACGAGAATGGCAATGTGCAGATCAAGAACCGCTCCAACGACACGAAGCGACAGTTCGTCTTCGAGGCGATGAGCGATGGCTCCTATGCGCTGAAGAACGTGGCGTCGGGCACTTACCTGACCGCTTCGGGTGAGTATGACGTGAAGATGGCGAACGGAACCTCTTCGTCGGCCGCCCACTTCAAGGTGGCTTACGCGCCGGACGAGGAGCGCTACATCCGTTTGCAGGTGGTCTCAAGCGGGAAGTTCTTGGGCACGGACGGCACATCGGACGGCAAGGGTGTCTACAGCGACAAGAGCGGTTCTGACGGAAAGCATTATTGGTACCTCGTGCGGGTGGATGCCCCCTTCGGACAACCCTACCACTCCTTCCTGATCGGCAGTTCCGCGATCCGTATGGGCATGGACTGGCTCGATGCGGAGGGCAAGCATATCAACGCGCATGGCGGATGTGTGCTCTATGAGGATGGCACCTACTATTGGTTCGGCGAGAACTACCGCCCTTCCCCTGTGCGCAGCAACGGTATCGTCTGCTACACCTCGAAGGACCTCTACAACTGGAAGAGGGAGTGCATGGCGTACGAATGCCCTGAGCAACCGTTAAGGAGCGATTACCAAGATATGAACTATGGCCGCACACTGGAGCGCCCGAAGGTGATGAAATGTCCGAACACGGGGAAATACGTCATGTGGGTGCACTGGGAGAATGGTTCAGGCTATGCGGCCTCGCGCGTGGCCATCCTCTATGCGGATAAGATCACAGGCCCGTATAAGTTCGTGAAGACGATGCGTCCGAGAGGGGATGCGCAACCTTCGGGTTCGCGCGACCAGACATTGATGTTCGATCCAGACTATAACGTGGGTTACCACTTCGGGTCGGCCGAGGAGAACATGACGATGCACGGCACCCTGCTGAAGGATGACTTCCTGGACCTGAGCAACACGTGGGAACGCATGTTCGTCGACAAGCAGTATGAGGCGCCCGCTATATTCAAATACCACCAACGCTTCGTGGCGATCACTTCGGGCTGTACGGGTTGGGACCCGAACCCTGCCCACTCCTCCTATTCACAGCTCCCGCTGTCGGGTTGGGCGGACAATGGCAACCCATGTGTGGACGCGAACGCTAACAAGTCTTACTGCAGCCAAAGCAACTACGTCTTCAAGGTGCCGGGCAAATATGATGCCTACATCTACATGGGTGATCGGTGGAAGGGTGGCGACTACTTCCCGGACGCCAACGTGGGCGAGTCTTGGCACATCTGGTTGCCGATCGATATGCGCAGCGGCTATCCGATCATCCGTTTCTACGGGGAGTGGAGCCTCGATTTGTTCGATAAGCTGAATCGCTATAGGCGTGTGGAGACGTTTGAGCCGGGCAAGACCTACCTCTTGCTCTCCAAGAATGCGAACAGGATATTGTCCAACAAGGAGGGCAAGTTGGCCCTGACGGAGGACAATGACGACATCAACCTCTCGTTTAGGATCTCCGCCAAGGAAGACTATTATATCCTGACGGATGTGGCATCCGGGAAGGCTTTGGACGCTACGGATGGCGGGCTCTCGTTGCGGGACTCCTCCGGCTCCCACGAGCAGCAGTGGAGGATTGTCTCTTCGGGCACGCATGACGGTTACTACTACTTCTATCCACGCAGTTCCTCCTCTTCCGCGATGACGAACTTCAGCGCCACGCCGACGCTGAACGGTGTGGTCGGCTTGGGCACGGCGGGCAAGACCGCAAGCTGCCAGTTCGCCTTCTGTTTCGATTCGAAGAAAGTACATTATGCACCGATATCTGACGAGTCGGACGGTTCCTACGCACGATGGATTGAGTCGAAGGGTTACAAGAAGGTGGAGCCTGTTGGAGTGCCTGAACTCTACTCGGATGAAGGGATGGATGATGTGGAGGTCTATACAGGAAAGAATCAACTGACGGTGCGCTCTCCCCGCACATGCGATGTCTACATCTATATGATGGATGGCCGCCTAATACGCTCCTTTGGCGTTGAGGCTAATACCTTGGTAGATTGTCAATTGCCGGCCGGCGTTTACTTGGTGAACGGACGGAAGGTGAGGGTGGAGTGACGAGCATCTAATTCGTTTGGGCTGTCGTGTATTGTAGTTTAGGGATTGTGTGTCCATGCTTTTGAAAAAAAACGGCTGTTTAGAATTTATATATCAAGTTTTTAGAGCAGGAAAGAAAAATTTTCTTACTTTTGCACGTCTTTTTTGGTTGTACATTGTAATGCACCGTTTTTTTGTTATTGATTAATAATTTATATAAAATTGATTGCTCGATGAATGAGAAAACAATCTCTAACATGAGAATTATGTCGAAAATTTTCTTGGTGGCTGCAGCTTTGACACTGGGTTGTATGCCTGCATTCTCGGAATTTACGAAGGTCCGGTCTGATAATGGATGGAATGGTAAGGTCACTAAATTGGATGTCATCGGTGATTATTACCAGTTCACTTTGGATAAATTCAGGGGAGAAATCGTCATAGAAACGGATATCGTAGCTGATACCATCTATTTGCCGAATTATAATAACACGAAGGGTTGGGTGTTTGAGAAAGATAAGGCTGTAAAAGTACAGATCAACGACGAGACCTCAGGCTTCCTTTGCGTTAGCTACGACAGGCCGACCAATTCCGTAAGCGTCGCTTATGGCTCTTGTAGCGGTACGATCGATGTGGATAGGGAGATGGTCTGTGGAACTACTGGGGATGATGTGAATTTCAGGGTATTGAATGGTGATGCAAGCGCCTCTAAGCGTTGGGGTTTGCTCTCCTATGACGGCAAGGATACGACGTGGTTGTCTACCTATGATGATCGTGATAGCTTCGTTTATACGGTTACGGACTCTATCGTGATGTTGCTGAAATATACGACATCATCTGGACTTGTCTCTTATTCCACAGCAAAGGTAGGTCTATCTTTGGCGGATTGCGGCTATAAGGTCTCTTCCAGCGTTACGAATATTTGCCCGAGTGATCCTGTGGTCCTTACTTCCAACTATACGGAGGGTACTAATTATGAGTGGAGACGTAATAACGGGAAGGTGCTCGCCACAACCACTGAGCCTACTATTACGTTGAACCCGCTGAATTCGACTAAATACAAGCTTTATGTCGATGGCCTGTTTGCTGGTGAGACGGAAGTGAAGGTGGCTGGTTGCGGTTTCTATATCTCTTCCTACTATCCTACCGACAAGTGTATGCTGGATTCCAACTCGTTGGTTGCGGTCGGAGAGGATATGTTGGCGGATGTGGGCAATAATGTCTTCAATTGGCAAATGTCCGAGGACGGGAAGAATTGGACCACCATCAAGACGAATACGAGCAATTGCCTGAATGTGTTTCCTACGGAAAATACCTATTACCGTGCTGTTTATAACACAACTGGGCAGATTACTTTACCATTTTTTTACGAGGTGCCTGATTGTGAGGAAAATGGGGACTGCCATGGGTTGCAAACGAAGATGCTCTTCTGCGAGTCCTTCGGTTACTTTATTGATGAACATACGTATGTTTCCGACAAGGAGGTCTTTGTCAACGACATGACGTTGAAGGGTGGTGTTGCTGGTTTGGTAAATGGTAGACTCGAAGGCTATGCGGGAAATCACTCCAGCGATAATAGTGGTGTGGATTATATGACCCGTATCGCATATCATAATAATAATTCCCCTTATAATAAT
>JAEERP010000023.1 GCA_016285885.1 Paludibacteraceae bacterium | reverse complement strand
CACTGTTGTGACTGCAGACACTGGTCCGCCCTCCTCTGTAGGTGCCGTGCTGTGCGCTATCGTGTAGGTGTAAGTCCAGACGAACTCTAAGTTCGCGCAATCCTTGTAGGTGTAGGTGTAGGTCTTCGTGCCCTCACAGCCATCGTACGTACCGCCCTCGACTGGCGTAGGTGCAGTCAACGTGTTGCCGCAGACATCCTTCACCACCGGCAATGTCGTAGGTGCGGTGGCAGCGGACAAGCACTGCACTGTGCTGGATGTGGATACTGGTCCGCCCTCCTCTGCAGGTGCCGTGCTGTGTGCTATCGTGTAGGTGTAGGTCCAGACGAACTCCAGGTTCGCGCAATCCTTGTAGGTGTAGGTATAGGTCCTCGTGCCGTTGCAGGTCAGAGACGCAGGATTATCCGTAACCACTGGATCAGGTGCGGTCAGCGTGTTGCCGCAGACATCCTTCACAACTGGCAATGTCGTAGGTGCGGTGGCAGCGGACAAACACTGCACTGTGCTGGATGTGGATACTGGTCCGCCCACCTCTGCAGGTGCCGTGCTGTGCGCTATCGTGTAGGTGAATGTCCAATCACGGGTTCCCCCCGCACAGTTCATGTAGGTATAAGTGTAGGTCACTGTACCCCCACAATCGTTGAAGCGTTCCGTCCTGACACTGGCTGGGATATCCAACGGAGTACCGCAGGCGTCCGTCACCGTAGGCATCACGCTCGGTGTCAGCAGATGAGGTGCCACCACATCCGCCATGCACTCCACCGTCTTGCTGGTTGTGCCGCCCGTCATCGTGATGGCCGCGTCGATATTTACCGTGATGGTCTGGGTCGCCGTGCTGAAGTTGCCGCACTTGTCCGTCACCGTGTAGGTGCGGATTACTGTCTTCGCGCAACTGCCCGTCATGGCCGCGTCTGACGAAGTAACCGTCAGATCCGCGTTCGCGGAGCAGTTGTCCGAGATGGTCAATCCATTGGATGTCAGATAGGCTATCGTGTTCGTCGCGCTAGGCACGTCCGACTGACCGCAACCCGTCACCGTAATAGGTTTGAGGGTACCCGAAATCGTCGGCACCACATTGTCCACCGTCGTGAGGGTCACGTTGTTCGCCGTCGCCACGCATCCGTTAGCGTCCGTCACCGTCAAACCGAGAGTGTAGCTCTTGCACTCCTTGTCGGTGGCGAGCGTATAGCTTGCGGCGCTACCCGACGCATCTCCACTCCATGCGTAGGTGTATGGTGTGAGTCCGCCCGTCACATTGGACGAGAACTGATATGCGATGCCTGGGCAAGCCGCCGCCGGTGCGACGATCGTTCCGTTCAGGTTGTTCGCAGGGATCACCACCGTAACCTCCTTGGTGGTAGTTCTACCGCACGTTCCTTGCACGGTCACTGTCACCGTTATGTTCTGGGCGCTCGATGTCTGTGCGTATTGCGTACCAGCCGCAGGCACTTGGCTGACGAAGGTAGGTGTGCCGCCGCAAGGGTCGGACGAAGCCGCCAACGTCGCCGAAGACAAGTTTGGCAGGCTGTACTTACAACCAGACGCAGGAATAGCAGCAGGAACCGTTATGTTGCCGATGGTTGGAGCTTGGCTTACCGTCCACGTGTAGGTCACTGTGACAGGATCGGCAGCGACTGCGCAACTATTCGTATATGTTGCAGTATATACCTTTGTATGGACGCATCCATTCGTGTTTTCGTTCGACGTCACCGTGGCGGTCGCGGAAGCGTTGCAAGCGTCGGTCACGGAGAAGTCGGATGCTGTCAATGTAGGAACAGAGGCTGGATCGCAACCAAGATTTGCGTCAGACACAGAAGTTGAAATGACCGGTTTGGCAGGAGCCGTAACCTGAGCGGTTGCCGTAGCCAGTTCGCTGACACAACCCTTCGCATCGGTCACTTGCAACGTGATAGGATAATTCGCCGCGCAAGGGGAAGATGGTATCGTCGCCGTAGTTGTATGGGACGATGCAGCCGTCGCGGAACTTTGGGCGAATGTAAGTCCCCCACCCCATGCGAACGTATAGTTCGGTGTTCCGTCGGTAGCGTTACCCGTCACCGTGATGGTTCCGACATTCGGACAGATATTAGATGGCAAAGTGGCGATGCTAGCCTCCGGCAAATCGTTGACCGTGATTGTTTTCTTGATACGGGAAACGCAACCAGCGGCTTTGTTCGTCACCGTAAGATAGACTGTCTTCACTCCTGGAGTTGACCATCTAGCCGTAAGGGTTGTGAAGCCCTGGCCATCCACAATGACACCATCCGGACCAACGCTCCATGCGTAGGTATATTCCGTGGTATTACCTTGTGTCTCCTCAATGGTGAAGTCCGCATTCATACATACCTCTTCGTCCGAAGAAAGAATAGGCGTGAGGGTGTCATGGACATGCACCACCACATTTATGGATTCACCATCGCAACCGGATTCGAAAGCGGAAACAACCGTATACGTCACATCGCCGACCTCCGTTGGTGTTCCACTCACCTCAAAGGTATTCTTGCCGCCAGCGGTGAATGAAGAGATGATACCATCATCAAGCGTAAGGACACTTCTACATTGTATCGGAGCATGAGGTCCATCATAATCCTCCAAAAGAATTTTTATTTCATATTCATGACCAGTCTGAAGGGTGGTTGTTGTAGGGAGGTCACATCTATATCCCAAGCCTGATATCGCCCCCTGATCGCACCCGTGAGTCTGGTTGTATATCGCACCGATCAAGGAACTTTCAACCCCCGGTGTAAGGAAGATTTCCACAGAATAATTTGTGATTCTGCGGAAACCATATTCGTCACGCATAAGCTCCGGATAGCAATAGTACGCAAGGTTTTTACTACTTCCCTGATTAGGCATGATAGTGATTCCATAGTTTGAGCAATCAGGCAATGAACTATATCCATTCTCAACATTCGCCGTCAAGCCGGAATCATCTCCCGTAACAGTATAACTCAACGAACCATCACTCGTTGTGAGTTTCACACGGTTGATGGAATCTCCCAAGCAGATATCCTGTTCCGTGCTCCCTCCAGCTGTTTCAAACTCCAATTCAGAAGTAGAGCGTTTGAAACAAGCCTCCAACGTTATGGCCTCCACCACAGACAATACCTCATTTTGGCTATACACCCTTCCGTTCTTGGTCCAATGGGAGAAATGGCTACATCCATCCTTATGTGCCTCCAAGAACACAGGGCGACACCAAGTTGCAGTATATGGACTAGACACTTGTTCATTATTAAAGAACATTCTGATAGTTCCCGACCCATCACATTCAGGGTCATTCGAGACATTGGCGGTCACCGTATATGGAACAAGATATCCGAATCTAACTCCATAACGAGCATTTTCAGTAACTACGATCTCGCAATCAAGTTCTTTGGAACTGTAATTTGTCCATCTATTATTAGTCCGTTTCTGCCAAGTCGGGGCATAGCAGTATTCTGGATCAGCATGCAGAAAGAGAATAGTACCGCAAGGGACTGTCGCACTCATTCCCAAATTATTTCCATCTTCATCGTGAATCGTGGCCGTTCCATTTCCCGTCGAGGTGTACTCCAAGGTAACGGTATACTGTGTGGACGATAATTGAGGAAGCGTTGCCTCGGAGGTGCATCCTGAGGAGGTACGCACCATCAACTTAGCGCCTGAGGCGGCAGCGGAAGTGTTGAATCTCTTATTACCCGGTCGACCATTGGTCCAAGTCGTTCCCCCATCCCAAGAATAGGAGCTCACATCACTGGAAGTGGTCACGGTCACATCCACTGAACAGTTGTTGTTAACGGTATATGAAAGGGAAACCTGAGCTTCCTGAACCGAAACCTGAATAGATCCTGTTCCACATCCGTCCGGTGTCGTATAGGTATAGGTGTCGGAAACCACCGCCACGCTCGTGTTTACGGAGGTGACCGTTGATCCCGCATGGGTCCACGTCAGAGCGATGCCATTGGTGGAAGAGTGTGTAGGCAAAGTGATTCCTTCGGTCTCTCCCTTACAAAATTGCGTCGGGAAGTCGAACGTTATCGTCGGTTGCCATACCGCATAGATATAGTCGTGCGGGTTCATGATGTCCGCCGCCACATAAGAGGCCGAAGTGGAGCAGTCTGGCAGTTTATACCCACCGCTATAACATAAGAGATTAGGTGTACATCCAACATCGTAGCTGGTCGGTGCGACCCCAGGATCCGCCACATTGACCCTCGACCATCCCTTGAAGTCATAACCCGGACGCGACGGAACTCTACAGATATTCACCTCCTCGTTGATCACCACATTGTTGTTTTGGCACGAGATCTGTCCCGACCCATCGTTCTTAAACCATGTGATGGATGTGGTTTGCGGCGCACTTTCAGGCTCCGTATATACTGCACGCAACTGAATCGTGTACTTGTATTTCGGATCGTTGAACTCATCGAATCCGTCATCCTCCCGGTAGGCTTCATCCAATATGGCCCTGAACTGGGTACCCTGAAGCACTTCCACGTCTTTGTCCACATATTGTGATCCATTCCATCGTTGCAACACCCAATGGGAGAAGATTTTTCCCGACGGAGGCACAGGCGCATTTCCTGCCACCACATCCGCCTCGTCCAAGTAGAAGTTGCTGTCGGTCGGCGGATTCGATCCCTCCCCCGCATCGTAGACGACTTGCATACCAATGGCTCCCACGATGACCTTACGCCACCTAGCATAGAGATCCAACTTTTTGGTGATCCAGAAACGATTATGAATCGAATCCGAGTTAGTCGGATTCGCACTCAAATCGCCCCACTTGTCCATATCATCGGTGAAGTCGGTGGCCTTGTCGTAATCGGCCGTGACCGTCACTTCGTTCAACCTCAGTTCCGCATCGAATATGCGATGGCAACCAGGGTCAGTGTACCAACCCACGAACTTGTAACTATACGTTGAGGTCTCACGACGACCCGTCGGCAAGCTGATCCGATCGCCATACGAGATACGGAAATTCATCTCCGCACTCTCCGATCCCCAATCCAGGGCCGGGTCGTTCGTCCCATTCGGAAGCGTGGCATTCGGATGCAAGAAGACACGGTACTGTATTCTTCGCCACTTGGCATAGACCGTGATATCGCCCTTCGGCATAGCCGTGAAGGTGTAGATTTGCGTGCAGGCAGGGTCGAGGTACCATCCTTCAAACAGGAAACCTTCCGGCGCATTGGGCACATAATAATCAGCGCCTCCCTCATTATAGGAAGAGAGGTCGGAACCGAAGGCGACACCGCTTACCTCATGCAGTAGTTCACCCTCAGGGTGTCCCGCTTCCAAGTTATCGTTTCCATCCACAAAGACTCCATTCTTGTAGTTGATGGTATATTTCTGGCGGGTGTAGTAGCACCATAATTCATTAGCATAATTATATTGGACATCAGGGTCAGGTCCAGGCCCCCATATCATATCTGGAGTTCCCCCATTATATAGACCTTCAGGAGGATAGGCGTCCCCGCCCTTATCATAACCGGACAACTCAATGTAATCCTCAGCCTCCGTAAAGAACCTGTAGCAAGCATTAAAGGAGTAATATTCCATAAAGCCCATTCCGTTATAAATGAGGTCAGGTTCCTCTGTAGGTAAAGCCTCTACATAATAATGCATAACCTTTGGGGTAGTACATCCACCGCCTCCAATGTGGAACGTGATATCCTCATCGGGCATTACATCAATGTAGACAAGTATCTGATTAAATGTGGAAGAATACTGAGGGTCGAATGTTTCTCCATTATTGTATGTCACCCCATTTGTGCCAACAATAGGGAAATTGTCACCGATAGGCTGTTGATATAGAGCGGTGATGGTTTTGACAATATTCCAAGAAGTATTCCGAGTATAACGGTCACCTCTATATCTTGTTATCTCCGCATATACCCATTGTCCTTGATATGGAATCAACTCAACATAAACTGTTCTACCATCAACGTTAATTGTTCCATAATGAGTTTCAGTATCCCAATACGATTGATACGAATACATAGTTGTGAAACTACCATCGGAACGTTTTCTATAGTGGTAGCCATTACTATTATAATAGTAATAGTCACCAGTATAACTATAGAATCTAGTATTATAGTAATATAATTCCACATATGAACCATTTACCAAGCCATATAGCGTACCAGAGGTACTGTTAGTTTGAGTATATGTATCATTGCGAACTCTAAACGTCAGCGTATGTTGATTCCTATCATAATAGACATTCACCACTGAATTCCCCTTCGGATCGACATTCACATTTTGGTCAAATTCCTTGAGATGGAAGCCCGTATATTGATAGGACGTCCCATCTATTTGGGCATACGCATTATCGCCACTATTCACCTGAATGATTGAACTAACATTCTGATTGGAAGAACCCGTCAACGACAAGCTTTGTTCAAAGTCATACCCATCTCCGGCGAGGTTCTGCTTCCAGATGATGACCGTATAGTTAGCCGTGGCGTTAGGAGTCCATTTCGCATAGATGGTTGTTCTCTCCGTCAAACGTTGTCCGAAGGTGAATTCGTTGCCGGTAGTACAATTCCTATCGGTATACCATCCCTCGAAGGTGTAGCCCAGACATTTCATATCTTCATCCGGAATCGGTCTTTGGGTCACTTCGGTCGACTTGACAAACTGTGGGGCATTGTAGGTGGCCCCCTTTTCAAGCTCCTCGAAGATCAACCATGTACCCGATGGAGCGTTCGCCAAGAGAATCACATCGCCCGAAAGGGTGAACGAATCTCCAAACTCGTACAAGTTTCCATCCTGAAAACCAGACACATAGTTCGCGCCAGAGATAACACTCCACCCCACGAAGCTGTGCTCGTCATCCCTCGGGGTGTAATCCATGTCGATCTCGTATGGGACCGACGAAGAAGCGCCATACGGATATGGCACCTCCTTGGAGGCTATAACCGCATTGTCCTCATCATAGTACGTAACCGTGTGGTGCTTGACGAGCACCGCATAGTAATGCACCTCGTCATTGTTGTGGAACGAGCCGTTCAACCTTGTCGTCAGGTCATCACGCACATCATCGATGGACATGGCCCCCGCCATCTCCTCGTCCGTGTATGACGAGTGGGTACCCCAACCACGGAAAAAAGCATCGGCCGGGACCTGACCCGCACCCGGATCGTAAACGATTTCAGACAGGTAGGTGCCGATGTCCGCCCTACGCACATACATCACCGTTTGAGCCCCGTTATATTGATGGAAAACGACCTTGAGACGAGCACCATCGCCCGTTTCTGTCACGACATACACATTATCCGCTGTCTGAGCAGAGGCCAACGACATTCCGCCCATCCATGTGAGCAAAACAACCAGAACGGCCTTCAGAACTCTGTCAATATGAACTTTCATTCAATCAATCCAATATAGACCATCCCCAACAAAACATCCATCGACAATCCTTTTTCATCATCAGGAGATGGCACATCATTATACTTAAAATACTTTGTTCCGTACAATACACATACCAAGCCGCGAAATTAACCTTTCTTTCGGACTTTTAAAAACTCCTAACGGTTTTTCGCAACTTGACAACAGTATTCAGAGTATGAAGGTACGAAAAAAATAGGAAAACCCAAGCATATGGGCGGGAAAAATTAAGGGTTTAGGGCAAAAAAAGGTATTTTTCAGAGGGAATTCACACTATTTTGCCTCAAAATCGTGCCGAAACGTCGTCAATTCACAATTGATTACGCCGAACCGACGTTTCATAATTCATAATTCCCTAGGGCGTTGCCCTAGGCTATATTTGTCACGCCCTTTCAGGGCTGGGTTACGAGCATCGCATAGAATTCTTAACTCTTAATTCTTAATTCCCTAGGGCGTTGCCCCAGGCTATATCTGTCACGCCCCTTCAGGGCTGGGTTACGAGCATCGCATAGAATTCTTAATTCTTAACTCTTAATTCTTAATTCCCTAGGGCGTTACCCCAGGCTATATCTGTCACGCCCCTTCAAGGCTGGGTTACGAGCATCGCATAGAATTCTTAACTCTTAACTCTTAATTCTTAATTCCCTAGGGCGTTGCCCAGGCTATATCTGTCACGCCCCTTCAGGGCTGGGTTACGAGCATCGCATAGAATTCTTAACTCTTAACTCTTAATTCCCTAGGGCGTTACCCCAGGCTATATCTGTCACGCCCCTTCAGGGCTGGGTTACGAGCATCGTATAGAATTCTTAATTCTTAACTCTTAATTCCCTAGGGCGCTGCCCAGGCTATATCTGTCACGCCCCTTCAGGGCTGGGTTACGAGCATCGCATAGAATTCTTAACTCTTAACTCTTAACTCTTAATTCTTAATTCCCTAGGGCGTTACCCCGGCTATATCTGTCACGCCCTTTCAGGGCTGGGTTACGAGCATCGCATAGAATTCTTAATTCTTAATTCCCTAGGGCGCTGCCCAGGCTATATCTGTCACGCCCCTTCAGGGCTGGGTTACGAGCATCGCATAGAATTCTTAACTCTTAACTCTTAATTCTTAATTCAAATCACTATCTTTGTACAAACAAGACTATCACGGACATGAAAAGAATAATCATAGCCATCCTACTCTCCGCACTTTGCGCCACGATGTGGGGGCAAAGCAAGAAGGACATCAAGACCTACGAGACGGCCGTCATCCACATGAACGAAGGCAAGTACAAAGAGGCGCTGCCCCTCCTCAAAGGGCTCGTCTCCTCCAACAAGGAGTTCGTGGACGCCTCCTGGACATTGGCGGAACTCTACGCGAGGATGTGCGACAACGAGAAGCAAATCGCCACATTGGCGAACATCGCCAAACCTAAGATGCCCCGCTACTACAACTCCCTGATGAGACTGGCGGAGGCATACCACAGCCAATGCGACTACGACAACGCCATCAAAACGTATCAACTGATCCCTACCACAGAGACCACCTACTACAAGAGAGCCCAATTCGCCATCAAAGAGTGTGAGGACGCCCTGGAGATCAAGAAGGAACCTGTCCCTTTCAACTTCAGGAACATGGGCAACGCCATCAACACGGAGTTCGACGAATACTGGCCCAGCCTGACCGCCGACGAGGGCTACTTCTCCCTCACGAGGAAACTGAACAAACGGCAGGGTCAATCGGACTTCGGACAAGGTATCCATGAGGATATCTACCTGAGCAAAAGGGGGGATGGCAATTGGGGCACCGCACAAAACGTGGGACAATCCATCAACACCATCAGCAACGAGGGGGCTCAAAGCATCTCCCTGGACGGACGTTACATGTTCTTCGTGGCCTGCAACCGCCAAGGTGGACTGGGCAGCTGCGACATCTACTACTCTATCCACGAAGGAAACGGATGGTCTCCCGCCATCAACTGCGGAACACCCGTAAACACTAGGTATTGGGAGACTTCCCCTTCCCTTAGCCCTACGGGAGACAAACTCTACTTCGCCAGCAACCGTCCGAACGGACAGGGCAACAGCGACATCTGGACGTGCGATGTGCAGATCCAAGCGGATGGGAGACTGAAGTTCTCGAACCCCACCAACCTCGGTCCAACCATCAACACCAAAGAGGACGAACTCTCTCCGTTCATCCACGCCGACAACCAAACGCTCTACTACTCTTCCAAGGGAAGAAAGGGTATGGGCAGACAAGACATCTATGTCACCTACAAGGATGGAAAGGGTGGATGGACTACACCGAAAAACATGGGTTACCCCATCAACACCTGCAAGGACGAGACCGGCTTCGTCGTAAACGCCTATGGTGACAAGGCTTACTTCTCCTCCGACGGTCAGGAAAAGAACTGGAAAGGAAGGGAAATCTATGAGCTAACCCTGGCGGAAGGCAACCATAGACCTGCAAAGAAGATGAAATTCGCCACAGGAAAGATTTTGGACGCTGACAAGAAACAACCCATGCAGGCGACCATCGACGTCTATGGCACAACCAGCAACCGAACCATCTTCCGTTCCGTCTCCGACAAGACGAGCGGCGAGTTCATCGCCTGCGTGCCGAGCGACGAGGAGTATGGTGTCAACGTGAGCAAAAAGGGCTATCTCTTCTTCTCGGACAATTTCAACGGAACATCACAGGGGGATAAAACCCCCGCAAAATCGACGAAGAAGGTGGATCTCACCAAAGACAGTAACGTGCAACTGGAGAAGATAGAGGTGGGTAAAAAGATCACGCTGAAGAACATCTTCTTCGACTTCGACAAGTCCACACTCAAGAAGGCTTCGTTTTTCGAGTTGAACCGTGTCGCGCAATTCATGAGGGAGAACCCTACCGTGAAGATCCGCCTATGCGGACATACCGACTACAAGGGCACCAAGGAGTACAACATGACTCTCTCCAACGACAGAGCCAAAGCGGCCTATGAATACCTCATCAAGAAGGGGGTTCCTCCCACCAGACTGGAATACAAGGGATTCGGTGCGGAACAGCCTATTGCGGACAACAAAACAGACGAAGGACGCGCACTGAACCGTAGGACGGAAATCCTCATCATCGCAAAATAATTTTGAAACGTTAGTTTGACGTAGTCAATTTGACGATTTACGACGGCAACAATCCTACGTCCATTGTTGGTGGAGACGATGTGCACATCGTCTCCACAGAGGAACGCACACAACCTAGGCAGGAAATGTACCCCCCTGTGTAAGAATGCGTGGGTAATAACTCTTAATTCTTAACTCTTAATTCTTAACTCTTAATTCTTAATTATCACGTCACTTGTCCGGGTTCTCCACCCTATTCACGGAGCTTATACCATTGATTTTCACCAATGTGACGCAAAGGTTGTTCACATCCTCCACATCATGCACATAGACGGTGATGAAGCCCTCGAACATACCATCGTTCGACTCGATATGCACCTTGTTGACATTCACGGCATGCTCCTCCGTGATGGCCTTCACGATTTCCCCCAGGATACCGATACGGTCTATACCCTTCAGTTCGATGGTAGCCGGGAAGGAAAGCATCTTATGGCTCTCCCAGACCGCCGAGATGATGCGTTCGCCATAGTTGGACTTCAGGCGCATCGCCACGGGGCACTGACGTTTATGCACCACCAACATGCCATCCTCCTCCATGAACCCGACGATGTCATCGCCCGGGATCGGGGAACAGCAATCCGCGATACGGTAGGTGACGCCTGAGTTATCCTCCGTCAGCGTCAATGTGTTTTTCGAAGAGACCTTCTTGCTACTGAAGATAGGCAGATTGAGCAGTGCGGAATCATCCTTCTTGCCACCACCAAAGGTCAGTTTCCAATATTTCATGAAACGGCTCTGCGACTTAGCCTTGAAGACCGTGTTCATCAGCTCGTCCAGATTGTATGTTCCCTTTCCGATCTTGTAGAACAACGTCTCCTTCTTCGTCTCATGATAATGCTCCAACAGCTTGGCGACATTATCAGGAGAGAGCGCCAAATTATTCTTCTCAAAAAAAGACTTCAGGTCATGTTCACCCTTGTTCATGAAAGACTTATACTCCTTTCGGAAGAGAACACGTATCTTGGACTTCGCGCGGGCGGTGGTGACATAGTTGATCCACTCCGCCGTCGGCTTCTGTTTCTTGGAGGTCAGGATCTCCACCTGGTCACCACTATTCAGCACGTAGCTCAACGGCACCAGCTTATGGTTCACCTTCGCGCCGATGCACTGCATACCGATGTCCGTATGCAACGAGAAGGCGAAATCGAGGGCCGTGGCTCCCTGCGGCAAGGTTTTGATCTCTCCCTGAGGGGTGAAGACAAATATCTCGGAGGCGAAGAGGTTCAGTTTGAAGGTGTCGAGGAAGTCTATCGCATTCGGTTCAGGGTTCTCCAACAACTCCTTGATGGTCTGCAACCACTTCTCCAACTCGGAATCGTCCTTCTCGCCCGTCTTGTATTTCCAGTGCGCGGCGAATCCCTTCTCCGCGATATCATCCATACGTTGGCTACGGATCTGCACCTCCACCCACTGTCCGGTCGGACCCATGACGGTCACGTGCAACGCCTCGTAGCCGTTCGCCTTAGGCGTGCTGATCCAATCTCGGATACGGTCAGGGTGAGGTTTGTAGACATCCGTGATGGCCGAATAGATCGCCCAGCAGGTTTTCTTCTCGTCCGCCTCGTCGTCCACACTGAAGACGATACGCATCGCCAAGATGTCATACACCTCCTCGAAAGGGATGTTTTTGGTCTGCATCTTGCGCCAAATCGAGTAGATGGATTTCACGCGGGAGTGGATCTCGAACTTGAAGCCGAGGCTCTCCAGCTTGTCGTGCAGCGGTTTGGAGAAGAGCTCATAAACCTTATCACGCTCCTTCTTCGTGTTCTCCATCTTCTGCGTGAGCTGCTCGTACTTGTCGGGATGCTCATACTTGAAACTCAGGTCCTCGAGCTCGGTCTTCAGCGCATAGAGGCCCAAGCGGTTCGCCAGCGGCGCATAGATGTACTGCGTTTCGCCAGCGATCTTATACTGTTTGGCGGGCGGCATGGAACCCAGCGTACGCATGTTATGGAGGCGGTCAGCCATCTTAATCAAGACGACGCGGATATCATCCGACATCGTGAGCAACAGGTTCCTGAAGTTCTCCGCCTGGGTAGAATCCGCGAAGACACCACCCGATATTTTCGTAAGTCCGGAAACGATGGAAGCGATTTTAGCGCCGAAGAGGTTCTCGATATCCTCCACGGTATATTCCGTATCCTCCACCACGTCATGAAGCAAGGCGGAGCAGATGGAGGTGGAACCAAGGCCAATCTCCTTCGCGACGATACGCGCGACAGCTATCGGGTGCATGATGTAAGGCTCACCCGAGCGACGGCGAACACCCTCATGCGCCTGGCGGGCGAACTTGAAAGCCTTTTCGATGATCGCCACCTTCCGGCGGTGGGCAGAAGCCAAATAATCATTCAACAACGCTTGATACTCCGCCTCGATATATTCATTCTCCTTTTGGATCTGTAAATCGTCCATAACCGCATCCTCAAAACAAAGAAACAAGGCGACCCAACAGCCGCCTTGTCCCCTTCAAATCTATATTTTCTTAGAACTTAACCTCCACATATTTGCCATTGACTTTCGCCCAAGAGTTACCCTCTCTATCCAAGTAGATCTTCGTGTTATTCTTCTTAGCGAGAGCATAACCATCGTTAGCGAAGTCGGAAATATAATCATAGACGCACTCTGTGATAGGAGCGCCGAACTTGTCGATAAGTCCGAACTTGCCGTTCTCCTTCACGCGAGCGACACCGTTCTGGAAATCCTTGGCCTCCTCGAAGATGAAGTCAGTGATGTTCTTTCCGTTTTTATCGATATAAGCATAACGTTTCGCGCCACCGACATTCTTGCAGGCAACTGCAAGTCCCCCGTAGAACCAAGAGACATTGTTATACTTAGGTTCGATCACCAAGTTACCCTTCGTGTCGATGAAACCGTAGAGGTAGCTCTCCTTAGACTGTACTGGAGCCAATCCCTCAGTGAAAGCCCTTGCGTCAGCATAGACTTGGTCGTCCATCTTCTTACCGTTCTTGTCGATGAAGTAGCATTGACCCTCATCCATCTTCACAGCGGCGAAGCCATAGCTGTAGTTGCTAGCAGCAGAGAATTGGATAGGAACGATCTCCTTGCCATCCTCAGTGACGTAGCCATACTTGTTAGACTTGCCGACACGAGCGAGACCCTCGCTGAACTCGGAAGCGTTGTCATATTTAGCCTTGATGACCAGTTCACTTCCCTTCTGGTAGCCATATTTGTTCTTCCTCATCACGCGGACAGGAGCAGGCCATTTCTTCTGCATCTCAGACTTTGCGACAGCAGCCGTCTTGCTTGAAGGATAAGTATAGATGAACTGTTGGTAAGCATCCTTAGTGTTCTTAGCCTGAACATCTTTGAACTCGTTAGCGATCTTAGCCTCGATGGCAGCCTGATTCTCCTGATCCTTCGCGCGGCGCTCGGCAGCGGAAGACATCAGTTCAGCCCTCTCCTTAGCCTCAGCCTCCGCACGAGCGGCAGCCTCGATTTGAGCCTCACGTTGAGCGGCAGCCTCTTCCCTACGTTGAGCCATCGCAGCGTTCAACTGAGTTGTCACATCGTCAAGGATTTGGGTCATCTCGAAATAACCATTATCCTGCATCGGGTTAGAAGCGAAATACTTCGAGCAAGCCTTTTGCGTCTCGACCAAGTCTCCCTGTTGATAGAGAGCCTTCGCCTTCACATAACTCAAACGGGCGTTGGTCTTGTTCAAAGCCTTCTCCGCCAAATCAACATATTTGAGAGCAGACTTGGCGTCACCCGCCTCGATATAATCCACAGCCTTAAAATAATTCTTGCGAGCAAGAGATTCCTCCTTGCTTATATTTTTATTATCGGCAAACACCATCAAGGAAGTACTTGCCATCATGAAAAACAATACTATCTTTTTCATTATATCCTAATATTATTTTTTACACATTGTTTATTCGTCCTGGCAAACACGGAAACCGATGTTACCACTCTTGTACTTCGGAGATCTCTTCTCGTCTGAAGTCATGGCGCAGTTAGAAGCGTCATCAGCCCAAGAACCACCCTTCACATAGCGAGTGTCCTTATCGTATGAATCAGCCACCCATTCGCTGACGTTACCCGTCATATCGAAGATACCCAACTCATTAGGAGTCTTCTCGCCCACCTTGTGGGTTTTCTCCTCGGAGTTATAGGCGCACCATGCCACATCACTCAAGTTGTCGCTACCGCTAAATTGGGTATTAACGGCCATCTTACCGCCCCTTGCGGCGTACATCCACTCATCCGCGCGAGGCAAACGGAACTTCATGCCCGTCTCAGCGCTCAGCTTCTTCACGAATTCCAAAGCCTCTTCCCAAGTGACATTCTCGACAGGAGCGTCGCCGTTGCCTCTCATGCCAAACTTAGACGGATTAGAATGCATCACGCGCATCCATTGTCTTTGCGTGATCTCAGTTTTGCTCATGTAGAAAGATTTCATGCCTGCGGAACCCTCCACGAAGACAAGCTCCAAGTCGCGCACGTTTCTGTTAGACTTGAACTCCATGTACTTTTGGATCTTAGCCACGCGGTTGGCAGGGTAAGCGAATTTCTCGTCAGACTTAGCAGCCTTCTGATAGAAAGGAAGCGCCTCGTCCCACTTCTGCTGAGCGTAGAGCTCGTCACCCGTCGAGATAGCGTCCAAGCAAACCTCGTAAGGGATAGAAGTAGTTCTCCAGAAGAATGGAGCGTCCACGCTCACAGGGATCTCACGTTTCCTGTTGCTCGTGTAGGTCTTCATCGCATTGAGGGTATCCTTCTTAGCCATGTAAGACTCAGCCAATTTTCTCTTTCCATACTCCTCAGAGATGAAGTTGTAGTCCTCGTCGTTCCACTTCACCTTCACGGAAGTATTCACCAAATCGATTCTCGAAGAGTTTCTGAAGATTCTTTGAAGGCTGAGCGAATAGGCGAAGCCAGAAGCCTTAGGATCCAACTTGCCGGAAGTGATCCTTGAGCTCTTGAAGAACTCCTCCAAAGTGGCATTCGGGATGATGACGCCTGGCTTCTTAGGGTCTTGCTGTCCGATCACAACATCCGTGAAGTTCTCCCTCCAAGAAAGATTCTCTGGAATCATTGGGGCAACCGTGGCACCCGCCTTCTCCAACAGATTGAGAGTGATCTTCGTCTTCGCGGACGCGATGTAAGTCTTTGAACTCTCAGAATAGAACATGATTGTATAGGAGCACTCCACCTCTTTTGGAGCGATCAAATCGTAGCGAGCCTTCAAATCAGGATATTCCGCCAACTGCGCATAGGCAACCTTCTTGCCCTTCACCGTATAGTTGGTGTGTCGGGTCCAAGTCATGTTCGCCGTGCATACGGGTGCACCCATGACCTCCTTGTACGCCACATTAACATCGTATCCATCCATTAGATAACTGTTCTTTCCTGCCACATATTTCTCTTTGCCGGAGATAGTCCCAGTCAAAACATTCGTCTGAGACTCACCCCAAAGGGCAGCCGCCGACATCAACATTGTCAGCATCGTTAAATAAAACCTTCTCATGAACTCTTTATTTGTTATTAAATTGTTAAAATTCACATCACTACGGACGGGTCTCCCCCTCCTAAAAAAACTACATCTCCTCGGACATCTTCACAGAAGTCCATCATAAGCCCCACAAAGTTAACAAACTTCGTAAAACATCAACGCAAAAATCGTCACAAAAATAATCTTCTCCGCAATATCATCAAAAGAATGTTAATAAGTTTTTCCGACACAATAATAAAAAATAGAGAGACATGAGTTAATTTTGCGCCCGATATACGGCCTAAAAGGCATGACACACCAATCTCCAAATGAAAAGGGACAGGAATCCAAATACAAGGAAGCAAGAAGATGAGGTGGTCGGCAGATACGAAAACTTCATCAGAGGTGGGGGTCTCGGCTATTTCGAAGTGGACGAGATGGAGACAATCATCAACCATTACATGGATGATTACAACACCGCCGAGGCGATGAACGCCCTCCAATATGGCCGCAAGCTACACCCTAACAGCACTACCCTGTTGACCAAACAAGCAAGATTATACGCCGACACGGGCAAGACGAAAGAGGCGCTCGCCATCATCGACTACATACAGTCCATCGACTCCTCCGACGAAGACGCATCCCTGCTCAAAGGGGAAATCTTCCTGCGGAAAGGTCTCGTCGACGAGGCCATGTCCGTCTTCAAGGAGATGGAGCGGGAGTCTGACTCGGACGACTACTGTACTTTCCTGAACATCGCCTATGCGCTGAACGACAACCGGCTGTACGACGATGCGCTCCGCCTCCTCGACAAGGCGCTCGCCATCGCCCCGAGCAACACGGACATCCTTTTCGAAAAGGCTTTCAGCCTCGAACAGAAGCAGGAGTTCACAAGCGCCATCGACGTCTACAATAAGATCCTGGACCTCAGCCCGTACTCCAACGAGGCGTGGTTCAACATCGGACAGCTCCATTTCTATCTAGAACATTATGCCGAGGCGATCGAGGCTTTCGACTACGCCTACACCATCACCCCGAACGATTACCAATCGCTCCTCCAGAAAGCGAACGCGCTCTTCCTCGAAAAAAGGTTCCATGAGGCGGCCGAAGCCTACGAGGAATACACCGACCTGACGGGGGAATCGAGCAACAACTACGTACTCATCGGCGAATGTTACGAGAAAATGAACGATTTCGCTAACGCCGAACCATTGTACAAGAAGGCTATCGACTTGGACGGCAGCAACATCGACGCACTCTCCGGGCTCTGCGCCTGCTGCATCGAATTGGAGAAACCGGAGGAGGCCCTCCAATACATCGAGACCGCCCTCCGCATCAGCCCCAACAACAGCGATCTGTGGGTGCAGAAGGCGGAGGCCCTGATCTACGTCGAACGACAAGACGAGGCGATCGAGTGTTACAATTATGCGTTGGAGATCAATCCTTCCCAAGTGGACGCACTCGTCGCATTGGGCAACCTGAGCGTGGACAACGGGAAGTATGACGCGGCGCTCCACTATTACCAACAGGCGCAGATGATCCAAAGCGACATCAACGGCATGCCCCTCTTACTGGCTATCGCCTTCTACAAAAAGGGGGATTATGACATGTGCGTCAAATACCTAAAGGAATCGTCCGCCACCGACAGCATGACCTTCAAGGCCTTCTACGAGATATGTCCGGAGGCGAAAGATGATATCCACTTAAAAAACATCGACTTATAATATGATTAAACTGAGACTTTCACTGCTTGCCATCCTGACGGTCGCCCTCATCGGATGCAAAGACGAGGAGCAGAACTACCAGTATGTCATCACCAACAAGACAACAATAGAGGACTCGCTGACGGTCACCTACCACGTCGAGGGGAACAACTCCAGCACAGTGAAAAGGCTGGGAGCTGGAGACAGCATCACCATCGCACGACGGAACGAAGTGCCGGGCAAGGGGGTGTGGGACATCGAGACCAGCGTCAACCTATACAAGATCACCGACATGCGCGCCACCAACACAAACCAGACGCTCGTCTCCGAAGAGCTTTCCTTCCGCAAGCTTTGGAAGGGTCCGTACGAGGTGGACGGAACAGGCATATACCAACTGGACATCACGGACGAGCAACTCGTCCTCATGCTGCAAAGCAACTATACCTACGCCATCAAAAACGAGTTGCAGGACACGATCTTCTCGACATCACACCTGAAACTGACCACAGGAGAGAATATGACCCGCTCGGCCGACACGATTCTGGCGGGGGAAAAGAAGTCCATCGGTTCGGTGGATATCTACTCCTATCGGGAAGATCACGCGGGTGAGCCTCGCTACAAAATCCAGAAGATGAGCGGCCTCTCCACTATCTTCTTCCTCTACAAGGAAGGCAGGGTGGAGATCAACCTGAGCAAAGACACCACCCACTTCGAAACGGGCAAGGACACCTGCACGCTCATCGTCAGCGAGAGGATGCAGAAGGTGGACGAGATATTACATCCTACCACAAAAAAGAAATAGCATGGAAAGATACGGTCTCATAGGAAAAATATTGGTGCACTCCTTCTCGAAGAACTTCTTCACGGAGAAATTCGCCAACGAGGGAATCGACGCCCGCTACGACTTGTTCGAACTGCCTACCATCGAGGAGTTCCCGAAACTGCTCGAGACGGAGGGCCTATGTGGACTGAACGTCACCATCCCCTACAAGGAGGTGGTCATGCCTTACTTGGACGAGTTGGACGATACCGCGCGTGAGATCGGGGCGGTCAACACCATACAATTCAACCGAAAAGGAGGGAAACTCACCCTCAAGGGATTCAACACGGACGCCATCGGCTTCGAGAACTCCCTGCGTCCGCTTCTCAAGCCTTGCCACCAGAAGGCGTTGGTGCTCGGAACGGGCGGCGCCTCCAAAGCGATTATCTATATATTAAATAAATTAGGCATAACGCCTCAGCTCGTCTCTCGCCAGAAGCGGGAGGGGATGCTCACCTACGAGGAGCTCAGCGAGGAGGTCGTCGCCAGCCACAAGCTAATTGTGAACTGCACCCCGGCGGGCACCTTCCCGAAGGTGGACGAGATGCCTCCCTTCCCTACCCGACTGCTGACCAGCGAGCATCTGGTCTATGATCTGATCTACAACCCTGAAACGACGCTCCTCTGCCACTTAGCGAAGGAACAGGGGGCCGCCACCAAGAACGGGCTTGAGATGCTGCACGGACAGGCAATCGCAGCATGGAAAACTTGGACGATGAATAATTAAGAAATAACCTGTTGGTTGAATTAAATTTACAATAAAAAATTTGCACCCCACCTTTACCCCAAGGCGTTGCCGTTGGGCTATATCTGTCACAGCCTTTCAGGCTGATTGATACGAACAAATATTGGCGACCCTTCTTAGTAGCAGTTTCCCGAGCCTGAAAGGCTCATATAGATATAGCCTATGACACCGCCTTAGATTAAATTGTCCCAGCCCTTCAGGCTGGTATGGAACTCACACCCCGTCCTTCCACCCAAGGCGTTGCCGTTGGGCTATATCTGTCACAGCCTTTCAGGCTGATTGATACGGACGAATATTGGCGACCCTTCTTAGTGGCAGTTTCCCGAGCCTGAAAGGCTCATATAGATATAGCCTATGGCACCGCCATAGGTTAGGCGCATTCCACCACTCTCTCCCGAGCCTGAAGGGCTCGAACAAAATGGAACCGAGCATGAGCCCGTGTGTGATCGGGTTGTGCGATATGTTTGTTGTTTTTAAGTAACACAAACTCCTTTATGCTAAAAACTCATCGCAACCAAACGCCATCTTTCCTCACATAGACCTTCTCCGGACCATAGAACGGAAATCCTTTTATCGGAGACCGCTGTTCCCAAAAGTCCAAGATTTCATCTTTCGGAACAGCAATCCACAAATCATTAAAACACTCATATCCACGAGACCTAATATATCTGTCATACACATCGCCTATTCCATATCGACGACATAACTCCTCATTTTCTCCCAACTCCACTGAAAATGTTCCGCGCTCCTCACTATATGCGCACCCAAACACATCACCGTTGTACTCGCAATAACATTCAGACTTATAAGCGTTTTCTAATAAGTCTGGAGTGATGGGAAGCCGGTAATAAACATATCCATCATCCATAACTTCTTTCTCGAAACCCAAAGTTAGAGCACTCGCATCATCTGTTGTTAATATTGTATTATGCTCAACCAGACTGCAAATAATGCCCTTGTATTCAGCCACATAATTCCACATTGTTTTTTCCTTTATTTTAATAATACAAATCGACTTTTATTCGTTACCGCCACTACCGTTTCCGTTCCGTCTGAATCAATACGAACGATGATTCCTTCTGAAACCTCCGTTATTCGGACCGTCTGGAAGGTTAAGATTATTACAAATTTTAGAAAAACTCTTGGAATTTGCAAACAATTCGCAGGAAATCAAGTAAATAAGAAGGGAATGAACGACCATCTTATGATGATTCGAAACTATGCGAAGAAAACTTCGGGCATCTTCACAAGTTAAGAGTTAAGAATTAAGAATTAAGAGTTTAAAGTGGCAGATTAATTCAAAATTGACTCCGTCGAACTTACGTTTCATAATCCTCCCCGTTTGTCATTTTGTTCCAAAAACACTATGTTTTCTGTCAAATTGTTTCGCAAACCAAAAAAAATATTTCAAAAAAGAGGAAAAAAGTTTTTGCGCAAAGAAAAAAGTGGTATATTTGCATCGATTTCGAAAAATAAGTTTATTAAATCGAATAAAAAAATATATTTCTAACGCATTATTTAAAAAATCATGGATGCAAAAGTAAAAGAATTCATGGACAAGGTGATCGCCAAGAACCCAGGCGAGGCTCCTTTCCACCAGGCAGTTCAGGAGGTTGTTGAGTCTTTGATGCCATTCATCGAGGCTAACCCTAAGTACAAAGAGGCTAAGATTCTTGAGAGAATGTGTGAGCCTGAAAGAGTAATCATCTTCCGTGTTCCTTGGATCGACGATAAAGGAGAGTTCCAAATCAACCGTGGTTTCCGTGTTCAAATGAACAGCGCGATCGGTCCTTACAAGGGAGGTATCCGTTTGCACCCTTCTGTAAACTTGGGTCTTTTGAAATTCTTGGCATTCGAGCAAGTATTGAAGAACTCTTTGACTACTCTCCCTATGGGTGGTGGTAAAGGTGGTTCTGACTTCGACCCTAAGGGCAAATCAGACAATGAGGTTATGCGTTTCTGCCAAAGCTTCATGACTGAGTTGTTCCGTCACATCGGTGCTGACACTGACGTTCCTGCCGGTGATATAGGTACTGGCGCACGTGAGGTTGGTTTCATGTTCGGACAATACAAGAGATTGAGAAACGAGTTCGTAGGTGTTTTGACTGGTAAGGGTCTTTCTTTCGGTGGATCTTTGATCCGTCCTGAGGCTACTGGTTACGGAACAACTTACTTCGCTCAATATATGTTGGAGACTAAGGGTGACACCTTGAAGGGCAAGACTGTAGCCATCTCTGGTTCTGGTAACGTTGCTCAATACGCAGTTGAGAAATGTACTCAATTGGGCGCTAAGGTTCTTACCGTATCTGACTCTAACGGTTCTATCTACGATCCAGACGGTATCTCTAAGGAGAAATTGGACTTCATCTTCGAGTTGAAGAACGTAAAACGTGGCCGTATCAAGGAGTATGCAGCTAAGTATCCATCTGCTAAGTACTACGAGAACCAACGTCCTTGGCAAATCGCTGAGATCAAGTCTCTCGATGTTGCTATGCCTTGCGCAACTCAGAACGAGTTGGACGGTGCTGACGCTAAGGCTCTTCTCGCTAAGGGTGTTAAGGTGGTTGCCGAGGGTGCTAACATGCCTTCTACTATCGAGGCTGTTAACGCATTCATCGCCGCTAAGATCCTTTACTCTCCAGGTAAGGCTTCTAACGCTGGTGGTGTGGCTACTTCAGGTTTGGAGATGTGCCAGAACTCTGGACGTATCTCTTGGACGGCTGAGGAAGTTGACAACAAGTTGAAATGGATCATGAAGAACATCCACGACAACTGCGTGAAGTATGGTAAGGAAGCTGACGGTACAGTTAACTACGTGAAGGGCGCTAACATCGCCGGTTTCGTGAAGGTAGCTGACGCTATGCTTGCTCAAGGATTGGTATAATAATATCCGATACGATAAAAATCCCCGTCGTGTTCTCGCTTCGGGGATTTTTTATTAAAAACGATAAATATTACAACAATGGGAAAATTAAGAGTTGCTGTTGTCGGTTATGGCAACATCGGTCGCTTCAGCGTGGAAGCGATCCAAGCAGCACCTGATATGGAACTGGCGGGCGTCGTTCGCCGTGACCCATCCAACAAGCCGGCCGAATTGGCTGACGTGAAGGTGGTCGCTAACATCGACGAGCTCGGCAAGGTGGATGTAGCTATCCTCTGCACCCCGACCAGAAACATTCCTGAGGTGGCGAAAGGCATTTTGGAGAAGGGCATCTACACGGTGGATAGCTTCGACATCCACGGCCAGGTGTGGGATCTTCACCAATCATTGGACGAGGTGGCTAAGAAACATAACGTGGCCGCTATCATCTCCGCTGGTTGGGACCCGGGAACTGACTCTGTCATCCGTACCCTCTTGATGGCTATGGCTCCAAAGGGTTTGACTTATACGAACTTCGGTCCGGGCATGAGCATGGGACACTCCGTAGTAGCCCGTGGCAAGAAGGGTGTGAAGAACGCTCTCTCCATGACGATCCCTAAGGGTCAAAGCATCCACAGCCGTATGGTTTACGTGGAACTGGAGCCTGGCTACACCGCTGAGCAAGTGTACGCTGAATTGAAGGCGGACGACTACTTCGCTCACGATGAATTGCACGTCATCCCTGTCAATAGCGTGGACGACTGCAAGGATATGGGACACGGTGTGTTGATCGAGCGCAAGGGTGTTTCCGGCAAGACTCAGAACCAACTGTTCGAGTTCCGCATGCACATCAACAACCCTGCCTTGACGGCTCAGGTATTGACCTCCTGCGCACGTGCGGTGGTGAAACAACGTCCTGGCTGCTACGCTTTGCCTGAGATCGCTCCAATGGATCTGTTGGCAGGCGACAGGGAAACATTGATCAAGAGCTTGGTTTAATCCAACGGCTTCATTTGCATAGGCCCCCTTGCTTGGCTTGGGGGCTTTTTCATACCTATCACGGAACAGCAAAGAGGCGGGACAAACATCTATTCCGTCCTATTTACTCAAAAGCCATCCTGAAACATGAAAAACCTTCCTCTTTTTCCCTTATCCGTAATAAAAACATTTTGCATATATTTTTACATGCATTTATTTGATTTTGAACAACCAATACATTACCTTTGCATTGTAAATAATCGTTTTATATGATTAATGTGTATAAGTAAGCGCCCGAAAAGAGGTTGTTGAAGAGTCCAATTTGTTGTTTATTGCATTCGGTTCTGTGGATTATTCACGCTTACTGCCTTCTTTGTACTTTGTAAATTATATTATAGTTCGTGTATTATCATTACTATTCATCATTATGCTAAAGCATGTATTACTGCTGACGACGCTGGCGGGTGTGCCGGCGCTATGTCATTCCCAGACCAACATCTACAGTTCGGCGAGCGAGCGCACGGAGGATGGTGTGACGCTCTACCATGTAGTGGGAAATGTGGCGGCTT
>JAEERP010000022.1 GCA_016285885.1 Paludibacteraceae bacterium | reverse complement strand
CGTTCGTCTTCGAGGGCGTCACCTACCGAGAGAGCAGGGAGTGGAACGATACGTTGCCTGCCGCTAACGGGGGCGATAGTATCCTTGCCTACCACCTGACCATCCACAAGAGCGTGGTGACGGAGAAGCCGATCACTGCTGTGGACAGCTACACTTGGCAAGGCACTACCTACACGGAGGACGCCTCTTGGAACGATACGTTGCAGACGGTCTTCGGTTGTGACAGCATCGTGCGCTACCACCTCACCATAGAGAAGGAGACGCCAGACCTTCAACTGACCGTTGAGGACGAACTATACCTTGTCCTGCCGGGCGGTTCCGAAACGATATCCTACGAACTCACGGGCGGCGAAGGCTCGAAGTACGAGGTGCGCTACAATGGTCAGACCATTAGCTCGGGCGATGTCACCAACGACAGTACCGTCAGCCTGACTTGCCCGTCCAGCCTGGAGCCTGGTGCCTACGAGGCCACGCTGGAGATGTGCGACGACGAGGGGAACTGCGCCGAGAAGGATTTCACCTTCAACGTGATGCGTCCGGACGACAAACAGAAGAGCTTCTACGTGAAGGTATGGAACGACGTGGTGATCTGCCGCAACGGAGGTGGCGTGTTCCAGACCTTCCAATGGTACAAGGGACGTGAGAAATGCGAGGCCGCTTCCCTGCAATACTTCAATGACGTCGCCTTGCTCGACGGGGAGTACATGGTCTTCGTGACCGAAACCTCCGGCAAGAGCTACTTCATCGAGCCAATCCACTACGACGCTGTTGAGGCCGCCTACACCATCACCGCCGAGCCTAACGTGGTGGCAAAGGGTACGGAATTCACCTTGAAGGTTTCGGGTGTTGAGCCAGACCAGCTTGCGAACGCCCGCATTGTGGCCTACCATGCCAATGGGGTGGTGGAGAAGATACTCGACGAGGTGGAGGAGGAGCAGACGATGCGCCTGAAACCGGGAGAGTATGTCATTATCCTGACGGTCAATGACGGTAAGAACGCCAACTGCAAGGTGCTGGTGAAGTAATATAGTAATTTACTATTTGACGATTTACTATTTACTATTTAACAATTTACTATTTACGATTTACTATTTGCCATTTCGAAAATATGGAATGAATAAATCCCCTCTCTCATCTAATTGAGAGAGTCGTGTCCGTTGTTAGTGAAAATTCTTAATAATGAGTTTGATGTAATTTAAATTTGATTAATTTTGCCAAACACATTATCAATAAATTTTTGGCTTTTTTACATCAGGTTGTTAATTGTAAATTCATGGCACGCGTACACGATTATTGCAAGTGGTTCGTCACTGTATTATTGCTCGTTTTTTCTCAATTTCAGGGGGTAGCCGCCGATTGGCTTTGCTTCACCGCCGAGACGGATGATTCCAAGTTTTGGTATGATACAACATTTGTCATGTATGATATACCAGAAGTTCCTACCTATGACCCGGATTTGTGGTACTCAGTGGACGATGGAGAGACATGGACTAAATTGTCGCCGAACGAAGTCGTGACGCTGGAAAAGACAGGGGATAAGGCCTATCTCAAGGGAGTCAATCCTGATGGCTTTTCGATAGATATCCCTAGCTATGATAGATATATGAACAATTACGCTTACTCCAACTTTAAGATGGAGGGGCGAATCGCTGCCAGTGGCAATATATTGAGCTTGCTATATGGGGATGATGAACCGAATCCGGGACAAATGTTGCCGTCTTTTTGTTTTTATGGATTATTCAAAGGGTGTGAATCATTGACACAAGCCCCAGAGTTACCTTCCACATATCTTGGTTATTATTGCTATTCGAACATGTTTAACGGATGTGCCAATTTGAGGGAAGCCCCTGCCTTGCCCGCTCAATCCCTGAGACCAAGTTGTTATTCGGCAATGTTTGCGAATTGTACCAGTTTGACGAAAACACCTAAGATGGACTTTACCAGTGTGGATAAATATAGTTGTGCCTCTATGTTTTCCGGGTGCATAAATCTTGTCGAAGGACCCGCTTCTCTTCCAAGTGCTGGATCTGAAGGCGCTTATGAAGCTATGTTCGAAGATTGTATCCGTCTAAAACGTGCTCCGGATCTTTCGATTGGTGTGCATATTTATTTCTCGCATTACAATGGCTATTCGTACATGTTTTATGGCTGTAAAAGTCTGAATTACATGAAAATCAACATATCCTGCTATTGCTTGGACTTGTATCCTAGTGGTCTTTCTAGCGTTATCGATGGTGTGGATGGGGAAGGAGTCCTTTACACAGAATGTTTAAAGGCGGCGGATGAGGCTGCCGTCCCAGAAAATTATGATCCGGAAGCTGTCGAATACCCATATTTAAGGCCATCTGATCTTGTTGAGCTCATAACACCGCCGAACTTCCATGTGGTCAGTTCCCCGATCGTCATCTTCCTAAATCCTGATAGTACGGAGTTGAAGCGGGATACCATTGATTGTGGGGAGGTTCCTAATTTTGGGGATGATGAGCCATATCTGGACGATGATCATATATTCTGGAAGTGGGACAATGCGTTAGATACCCTTTCCGAACCCGGTTATTATTACTATACCGCTGTATACAAACCATTCCCAGACCTTGACAAGTGTCTCTGCTTCACGGCCGAGGAGCCGGGCGTCCAGATCTGGTGTGAATCACTTTCCGATAACGTCCCTAATATCGAGTACTCTACGAATGGACGACGTTGGCGGCCGTTCGAGATGACTACGACACAGACGCCTAAAATGATGAGTCTGAGTGGTTCGAATAGTAAAATATATGTCAGGGGGTATAACCCCAATGGTTTCACCATCGATAAGAAACACCCGACTAGATTCCATATCGTGGGAAAGACGTCTGTTTCAGGCAACGTGATGAGCCTCGTCGATGAGGATGGCATTTCCACTGTCATCCCGAATGACAACTGCTTCTATTCCCTGTTCGCCTCTTGCGATTTGACACAGGCGCCTGAATTGCCTGCCACTACGCTGACGAAGAGCTGCTATGAGAATATGTTCTTTGGGTGTGAGTCGTTGACGAAAGCGCCTGAGTTGCCTGCCACCACGCTGGCGGAGTGCTGCTACTTGGGTATGTTCGCCGAATGTCACAACCTGACGGAGGCGCCGGAACTGAAGAGCGTCACGTTGGCGGATAGCTGTTATTGCGGCATGTTCAGTTACTGCAGGAATTTGGAGAAAGCACCGTCGCTGCCGGCCACTACATTGGCCAACCAATGCTACTCCTACATGTTCGGCTACTGCGATAAGTTGACGGAGGCTCCTGACCTGCCTGCCACCACGATGAAAGATGGATGCTATTCCTTCATGTTCACCCATTGCGGACAATTGACCAAAATGCCTGATCTGCCGGCTGAAACGTTGGCGAAGGATTGCTACCGCAATATGTTCGCTGATTGCGGACGGTTGGAGCAAACCGTCCAATTGCCGGCCACCACATTGGCGGACCAATGCTATATGTACATGTTGTCGGGCTGCGAAAAACTGACGAAGGCCCCATCTCTGCCTGCGACTCAGTTGGCTGAGAATTGCTATCTGGGCATGTTCTCCGATTGCGTCGGACTGGAGAAGTCTCCGGAATTGCCGGCTACCGAACTTGTGCCTGGATGTTATAGCCAGATGTTTGCCGGTTGCGCCAAACTGGACACCCTCAAAGTCGGGGTCCTCTCCTTGGACAATGAGTTTGACGCTACCCTCGATTGGGTGGATGGCGTGGATGACCCGGGCATATTCATCTTCCCTTGCGGCAGCACGTACGACAAGCATGGCGCCTCCGAAGTGCCTCCGCTCTTCGAGATCCGTGGCCGTGCCTACACCATCGAATCCACCATCACGTCGGAGCTCAGTTTCACGCGCGAAGGCGTCACCTACACGGAGGATACCACATGGACCGATTCCCTGCAGACCTTCTTCGGGTGCGATAGCGTCATGATCTATCATTTGAAGATCGTGGAGCCTGCGCCGATAGTGGTCGACTCACCCCTTGTTGCCTGCGATTCGTTCGTGTTCAAGGGTGTCATATACGATGGGGACGCTTCGTGGACCGATACGTTGGAGATTGCCAACGGGGCCGATAGCGTGATCGTTTACCATTTGACCATCTACAACAGCATATTGAAAGACTCCACCATCATCGCGGAGGGTAGCTTCACACGTGGGGGTATCACCTACACGGAGAGCACCACATGGAACGATACGATGCAGACGGTGAACGGATGCGACAGCGTCATAAAATATAGCTTGATAATCAATAATATCCCTACGCCTATTCCTCCAACTGACATGCCTCTTGCGGCTTGCGACTCGTTCGTGTCCAAGGACATTGTTTACCGTGAGAGCGCTACATGGAACGATACGCTGACCGCCACCAACGGTCTCGATAGCGTGATCGTTTACCATTTGACCATCCATAACAGCATATTGCAAGACTCCACCATCATCGCAGAGGGTAGCTTCACACGTGGGGGCATCACCTACACCGAGAGCACCGCATGGAGCGATACGTTGCAGACGGTGAACGGTTGCGACAGCGTCATAAAATATAGCTTGATAATCAATAATATCCCTACGCCTATCCCTCCGACAGACATGTCTCTTGCGGCCTGCGACTCGTTCGTTTCCAAGAACATTGTTTACCGTGAGAGCGCTACATGGAACGATACGCTGACCGCCACCAACGGTCTCGATAGCGTGATCGTTTACCATTTGACCATCTACAACAGCATGTTGAAAGACTCTACCATCATTGCGGAGGGTAGCTTTACACGTGGGGGCATCACCTACACGGAGAGCACCACATGGAGCGATACGATGCAGACGGTGAACGGTTGCGACAGCGTCATAAGGTATAGCTTGATAATCAATAATATCCCTACGCCTATCCCTCCAACCGATATGCCTCTTATGGCCTGCGACTCGTTCGTTTCCAAGGACATTGTTTACCGCGAGAGCGCTACATGGAACGATACGTTGACCGCCACCAACGGTCTCGATAGCGTGATCGTTTACCATTTGACCATCCATAACAGCATATTGCAAGACTCCTCCATCATTGCGGAGGGTAGCTTCACACGTGGGGGTATCACCTACACGGAGAGCACCACATGGAACGATACGATGCAGACGGTGAACGGTTGCGACAGCGTCATAAGGTATAGCTTGATAATCAATAATATCCCTACGCCTATCCCTCCGACTGATATGCCTCTTGCGGCCTGCGACTCGTTCGTTTCCAGGGACATTGTTTACCGAGAGAGCGCTACATGGAACGATACGCTGACCGCCGCCAACGGTCTCGATAGCGTGATCGTTTATCATTTGACCCTCCACAAGAGCATCGTGAAGGACTCCACCATCATTGCGGAGGGTAGCTTTACACGTGGGGGTATCACCTACACCGAGAGCACCACATGGAACGATACGATGCAGACGGTGAATGGTTGCGACAGCGCCATAAAATATAGCTTGATAATCAATAATATCCCTACGCCTATCCCTCCGACAGACATGTCTCTTGCGGCCTGCGACTCGTTCGTTTCCAAGGGCATCGTTTACCGAGAGAGCGCTACATGGAACGATACACTGACCGCCACCAACGGTCTCGATAGCGTGATCGTTTACCACTTGACCCTCCACAAGAGCATCGTGAAGGACTCCACCATCATTGCGGGGGGTAGCTTCACACGTGGGGGCATCACCTACACCGAGAGCACCGCATGGAACGATACAATGCAGACGGTGAATGGTTGCGACAGCGTCATAAGGTATAGCTTGATAATCAATAATATCCCTACGCCTATCCCTCCAACAGATATGCCTCTTGCAGCTTGCGACTCGTTCGTTTCCAAGAACATTGTTTACCGTGAGAGCGCTACATGGAACGATACGCTGACCGCCACCAACGGTCTCGATAGCGTGATCGTTTACCATTTGACCATCCATAACAGCATATTGCAAGACTCCACCATCATTGCGGAGGGTAGCTTCACACGTGGGGGCATCACCTACACAGAGAGCACCGCATGGAGCGATACGTTGCAGACGGTGAACGGTTGCGACAGCGTCATAAAATATAGCTTGATAATCAATAATATCCATACACCTATCCCTCCAACTGATATGCCTCTTACGGCTTGCGACTCGTTCGTTTCCAAGGGCATCGTTTACCGTGAGAGCGCTACATGGAACGATACGCTGACCGCCACCAACGGTCTCGATAGCGTGATCGTTTATCATTTGACCCTCCACAAGAGCATCGTGAAGGACTCCACCATCACGGCGGAGGGTAGCTTCACACTTGAGGACATCACCTACACGGAGAGCACCACATGGAGCGATACGATGCAGACGGTGAATGGTTGCGACAGCGTCATAAAATATAGCTTGATAATCAATAATATCCCTACGCCTATTCCTCTGACCGATATGCCTCTTGCAGCCTGCGACTCGTTCGTTTCCAAGGGCATCGTTTACCGTGAGAGCGCTACATGGAACGATACACTGACCGCCACCAACGGTCTCGATAGCGTGATCGTTTACCACTTGACCCTCCACAAGAGCATCGTGAAGGACTCCACCATCATTGCGGAGGGTGGCTTTACACGTGGGGGCATCACCTACACGGAGAGCACCACATGGAACGATACGATGCAGACGGTGAACGGATGCGACAGCATCGTGAACTACCATCTTGTCGTGACCAAGATTCCGCCTACCCTCCAACTGACGGTCGCCGACGCACTGACCCTCGTCTTGCCGGGTGGTTCGACGCAGGTGGACTATGCGCTCTCTGGCAGTGAGGGCGCCACATATGAGGTGCGTTGCAAGGAGCGGACCATCTGTTCGGGCGGTGTCACCAACGACAACACCTTCTCCCTGAACGTTCCATCCGATATGGAGCCAGGTGCCTACACCGCCACCCTGACGATGTGCGATGCGGAAGGCTACAAGGCTGAGAAGGAGTTTTCTTTCAATGTGATGAGACCGGACGACAAAGAGAAAAGCTTCTATTTGAAGACGTGGAACGATGTGGTGATCTGCCGAAACGCTGGCGGAGAGTTCGTCTCCTTCCAATGGTACAAGGAGCGCAAGAAGTGCGAGAACGCTACCCTGCAGTATTTCAATGATTTGGATCTCCTCGACGGAGAATACATGGTCTATGTGACCGACAAGTCCGGCAAGAGCTATTTCATCGAGCCGATGCTCTACACTCCAACCGAAACCATCCATGCCGTCATCGCATATCCTAACGTGGTGGCCCGGAACATGGATTTCACCGTGAAGGTGTCTGGTGTCTCTCCTGACGACCTCCCGAACGCCCGTATTGTGGTCTATCGCGCCGATGGTGTGGTGGAGAGGATCCTCAACGATGTGGAGCAGGAGAACGTCATGCACCTGAATTCGTGCGAGTACGTCATCGTCCTCACCGTCAACAACGGCAATAGCGCCAACTGCAAGGTGCTGGTGAAATAAGCCGAGTGAAGAAAAAATTCCCCTATAAGCAATACATTTAGCTATTTGTCAATGAAAAAATTGCCAAATGCTATTTGTATTGTTATAAAAACAATTAAATTTGCCCCGTTACGTGAAAAACATATTTTCCAGAGTTTCTCTGTGTCTGAATAAAAATTTAGGGGTGTATGGCAAAATTCCATAGTTATTGCAGGTGGATTATCACCATTGTTATGCTTTTTTGTGTCTCTTTTTCTAGTGTGGCAGCCAATTGGCTCTGCTTCACTGCGGAGGAGGACGGTTCGAAAGTGGGTTATTTAAATTACGGGGGCAATGCTCCCGACGTGCAGTACTCCACGGATGACGGAGTGAGTTGGAACGCATTGGCGCCGGGAACATATGTTGCCCTGCAACAAGGCGAAAAGGTTTATTTCAGGGGTGACAACCCAGATGGATTCTCGCATGAAGTTCCCACAACGGACCAAAATTTCAAACACACATCTTTTTCTCTGACAGGACGCATTGCGGCTTCCGGTAGTGTGATGAGTTTGATTGATGGGAAGGGCAATACCCTCACCATTCCGAGTGTGGGGTGTTTCGCCCGTTTGTTTTCTCTTTGCGAATCGTTGACAACCGCCCCGGAAATGCCGGCCATGGTTCTGACGGAGCATTGCTATGATGCTGCGTTTCTTTCCTGTTCGAGTTTAACGCAGGCGCCCGTGTTGCCTGCCGAGGAGTTGGCGCCGCATTGTTACATGAACATGTTCGCTTATTGTACCCAGCTCCAAAAGGCGCCCGAATTGCCGGCCAAAACGATGGTGCAGGGTTGTTATACCTACATGTTCGCAAACTCTGGTCTTAAGGAAGCCCCTGAACTACTTGCCCTTAATTTGGACACGAATTGTTACGAAATGATGTTCGCTGGTTGTAAGGATTTGGTTACTCCTCCAGACCTCTATGCGTCGGTGATGGCGAAAGGTTGTTATAAAAACATGTTCAAAGGGTGTGTCAGTTTGGTTCAGGCGCCCACCATGTATGGAAGCCAGCTGGCGGAAGAGTGTTTCATGGGAATGTACAGCGATTGTAGCAATTTGAACTACATCAAGGTGTGTTTGTTCACTTTGGACAATGAAGTGAATGCCATGGATTCATGGGTTTCCGGTGTGGATGGTCCTGGCTATTTCATCCTACCCTGTGGAAGCAGCTATGATAAACATGGCGACTCCGAGGTGCCGGACAACTTTGACATCATCACGTCCCCGATCCTTATCTTCCAAAATCCTGATGGAACGGAGATCTGGCGGGACACTGCCATTTGTTTGACAACGCCGGAATACAATGGACCGGAGCCATACTTCGGTGATAGTCTCATCTTCAAGAAGTGGGACCCGATTATTACGACTGTGGGTACCATACCAGACGTTTACTACTACACCGCCCAATACGATAAACGGGATGAACCGGACGATCCAGCTCCCGGAAACTGGCTCTGTTTCAAGTCGAAGCGTGTGGGGTCTCAGGTGGTTTATGTGAACAATGGCGGCAACTCCCCAGATGTGCAGTATTCCTTGGATGAGGGCGCCACATGGACCGTATTGGAACCCTATACCCCCATCGTTTTAGATGAGGGTGAAAGGATCTTCTTCCGTGGTAACAATCCTGACGGTTTCTCTCATTGGGACGAGGATGTCAGGATGAATCCTTATGGTGGAAGATATACGAATTTTGTGTTGTCGGGAGAATTGTCCGCTTCCGGTAGCGTGATGAGTTTGATTGACGGGGAGGGCACCTCCACGACCATTCCATGCGTCGGTTGTTTCGCTCATTTGTTTAGGGGTAGCCTGTTAAAGGCACCTGAATTGCCCGCCACGACCTTGAAGCCGAAATGTTATTTCAAGATGTTCTCAGTGTCCGATATGCGTGTCGCACCTGAATTGCCCGCCACGGAACTGGAGGATTATTGTTATGCGGAAATGTTCAGTGGCTGCCATGAAATTGTGGAAGTGCCGGCATTGAAGGCCACCGTCATGAAACCCTATTGCTATTACAATATGTTCAATAGTTGTTCGGGGATAACCCATGTCGCGGAATTGCCTGCCACGATATTGGCGGACCATTGCTATTCGGGCATGTTCAGTGGCACTCGTTTGGTGGAAGGCCCCGTCTTGCCGGTCACCGACTTGGCACCGTATTGCTATGAGCGCATGTTCCAACGTTGTTCGTATCTCACGCAGGCTTCTGCTTTGCCGGCTACTCAATTGGCTGAAGGTTGTTACAGCGCTATGTTCTACGGTTGTGAGAACTTGGCCTTCGCACCTGAATTGCCTGCCGATAGTTTGGTGGCGAATTGCTATAGTTACATGTTCAACAGTTGCATGAACTTGGAGTATGTTAAGGTGGGCGTCTTCTCTTTGGACAACGATGTGGACGCGACGACGGATTGGGTCTATGAAATACAACATGATGGCCTCTTCATCTTCCCTTGCGGCAGTAGATATGACAAGCATGGTTTCTCGGAAGTGCCTATGAACTTCCGGATTGCCGCTTCTCCCGTCATCGTATTCCAAAACCCGGACAGCACTGTCTTGTCGTGCGATACGATCGATTGCGGGGCAACTCCTGCCTACCATGGCGAGACGCCTAGCGCGGGACCTGGTACAATTTTCACGGAGTGGGACAAGCCTTTCGAACCTCTCTCCATCCCGGATGTCTACTACTTCACCGCTCAATATGAGAACATGGGGGATGCCGCCTCGCCCAATTGCTTACGCCTGACCGCAGGATCTGGTGGGGCTTCGTTCATGATCGCTCATACGGGAGGAAATGATCCTAATATTGAATTCTCCACGAACGGAGGCGTGACGTGGTCATCATTGTCTGCCGGCGACATAGTGCGCCTCTCCGAAGGTGATGTGGCTTGCATAAGGGGCGTTAACCCGGATGGCTTCTCCAAAAGGGAGGACGCGTACACTCAATTCCTCACGACAGGCTCCATAGCCGCTTCGGGTAGCGTGATGAGCCTGATTGACGGGGACGGCTCCTCGACGACGATACCGAACGATTACTGCTTCACGAACTTGTTCAAGAGCACCTCGATCACTTCCGCTCCATCGTTGCCTGCCGTTTCGTTGAGAAACTCTTGTTATAGCCATATGTTCGAAGAATGCGATAACCTACAAAAAGCTCCCGCATTGCCTGCCGAAACCTTGGCTGTCTCCTGCTATGAGTATATGTTCGCGGGGTGCGCGCTCATTGACTCCGTGCCTTTGCTGCCGGCCATTAAGCTGAAGGAAAGTTGCTATGCGAACATGTTCACGGATTGTAGTAATCTGAAGTTTATCAAATTGCCGGCTTTGGTTTTGGCGGACTCTTGCTATGCTGGCATGTTCGCCGGTTGTGTCTCTGTCCTTGATCCTCCTAACCTGCCTGCCCACAATTTGACGAGGTATTGCTACGCTTCCATGTTCAAGGGGTGTTCCTTTTACTACGCTCCAGAGATGGAGGCCATAACGGCGGCGGAGTATTGTTGCACTTCGATGTTCGAAAACTGCACGAAGTTGTCTAGAACCGCCAAGGCTAACGTGTATGCCATAGAGGAGGGTTGCTTCGAATATATGTACAGAGGATGTACGAACCTTGCCGAAGCCGATATATCCGAGGCTGAATTAAAGAAGAATTGTTATCACGGAATGTTCTCGGGTTGTGAGAGCATGAACTATATCCGTGTGGGTATCATGACCCTGGACAATGATTTAGACGCTACGCTCGATTGGGTGGACGGTGTGGACGGTAAAGGCCTCTTCGTCTTCCCTTGTGGCAGCAGGTACGATAAACATGGGTACTCCGAGGTGCCGCCGAACTTCGAGATCCAATCGTCTCCGATCATCATCTTCCAGAACCCTGATGGTACGGAGCTTTGGCGAGACACTACCGATTGTGAGCATGTGCCGGAATACAAGGGACCGACACCTACCTATGGCGAAGGCTTGGCCTTCAAGGGCTGGGACAAGAGGTTGGAAATCCCTTATGACGCTAGAGTCTATTACTATACCGCAGAGTACGGACAGGCGGAGGATGTGCCGGCCGGTAAATGGCTTTGCTTCACGGCCGAAGAGGCTGGGTCGGAGTTCTGGTACGTGAACTCGGAAGATAATGTGGTGGACCTCCAATATTCCTTTGACGGGAAACAGTGGAACTCTTTGGACGAGAGGGTAAAGGTGCCGTTGGAGAAGGTGGGTGACAAGGTCTATCTCAGGGGAAACAACCCGAGCGGCTTCTCTCATGGCAGTTCTCCAAAGACCTCCTATTTCGGGATGTCGGGCCGCATCGCCGCCAGCGGTAACGTGATGAGCTTGGTCGACGAGGAGTGCAAACTCACGAAGATCCCTTATGTGCATTGCTTCGATTCTTTGTTCGCCGGTTGCGAGGCCCTTACCAAAGCGCCTGAACTGCCCGCCACGGAGATGACGGATTACTGCTACAGCAACATGTTCTCTCACTGCACGAACCTGACGGAAATGCCGGAATTGCGTTCCTCTGAGTTGGCAAAGGGGTGCTACGCCTCTATGTTCGCCGGCTGCGAAAAGTTGACGAAGACCACCGAACTATTCTCCTCTATCTTGAAGGAATATTGTTACGCGCGGATGTTCCAAGGCTGTACGGCTTTGACGCAAGCGCCAACATTGCATGGCACTATAATCGATGATGGATGCTATTATGGCATGTTCCAGGGGTGTGTTAGCCTTACGGAGGCTCCCGTTTTGTATTGTTCGCATTTAAGCAAAGAGTGTTATGCTTATATGTTCGATGGTTGCACTAGCCTGAGTTATATCGAGGTGGGTGTTCTCTCTCTGGATAATGATTTTGACGCTACACTCAATTGGGTCAATGGCATAGACGGCGGAGGCCTGTTTGTCTTCCCGTGCGGTAGCAAATACAACCGACACGGCATCTCTGAGGTGCCGGCGAACTTCGCTATCAAGTCGTCCCCAATCCTCATCTTCCTCAATGCGGACAGCACGGAGCTTTGGCGTGACACCACTGATTGCTTCTCGATCCCTGTATATAAGGGTGAAACCCCGACCTTTGGTGACGACCTCGTCTTCATCGGATGGGACAAGACTTTGTCTGCCCATACCGTGCCGGACGTCTATTATTATGTCGCCCAATATTTTGACCCGAATGATACGACGCCAGGCAATTGGCTCTGCTTCACGGCGGAGGAGGCGGGATCCCAGGTGGGATATGCCTCATCGGGCAATACCTATCCTGACGTGCAATACTCCATAGATGAAGGCAAGACATGGACCCAGTTGATGCCTCGGGAAAGGGTTACTTTGGAAAATGTGGGCGATAAAGTATATCTCAGGGGTTTTAACCCTCATGGCTTCAATTATGCCGATGGTTGGAACAGTGAGGCGATAACGAGTTTCTTCATGTCTGGCCAGGTAGCCGCATCGGGTAGTGTGATGAGCCTTGTTGACGGATTAGGGGTGTCGGAATCAATACCATGCGAGAAGTGCTTCTCTAACTTGTTCTCCGGTTGTGATGCCCTCACGAAGGCTCCGGAGTTGCCTGCTACTTCCCTGATGAACAGTTGCTATAGCTACATGTTCGTCGACTGTAGTAACCTGACAGAGGCGCCTCAATTACCAGCCACGGAATTGAAAGAAAGCTGCTATCAAGGCATGTTCCAGATCTGTACAGGCCTTAAGGTGCCTCCTGTGTTGCCGGCGCTGAAGCTGGCGCCGAATTGTTATGCTATGATGTTCTTTGGGTGCAGCGCACTTGAAAAAACTCCCGAATTGCCGGCCACCGAATTGGATAATCAATGCTACTATGGAATGTTCAATGAATGTGTTGCATTGACGGAAATGCCTGATTTGCCAGCCACTCATTTAGCTCCCTCGTGTTATTCGTACATGTTTTTGCGATGCAAAAGCCTGACAAAAGCAAAGAGATTGCCGGCCACGGATCTGGCGGATTATTGCTATTCGGGCATGTTCGGTGTTTGTACAAACCTGGCAGAAGCCCCGGAGTTGCCTGCCATGGATTTGGCTGTCGCATGTTATGAACACATGTTCATCTCGTGCCACGCTTTAACACGTGCACCTGAATTGCCTGCCACTACACTTAGATACCGTTGTTATCAGAACATGTTCGAGGATTGTGTGAATCTGAACTACATCAAAGTGGGCGTCATGTCCTTGGACAATGACTCTTTGGCGACGGAGGATTGGGTCTCTCGTGTGGATGGCGAAGGCCTCTTCATCTTCCCTTGCGGTAGTAAGTATAATAAGCACGGAGACTCCGAGGTGCCGCTGAATTTCACCATCCAATCCTCTCCGATCGTGGTCTTCCTGAACCCGGATAGCACGGTGCTACAACGTGACACCATCGGTTGCAACGATATCCCTGAATACAGGGGTGAGACGCCTACCTTCGGCGAGAACCTTGTCTTCAAGGGCTGGGACAATGAACTGACCGTACTTCCTATCCCTGAGGTCTATTACTTCACTGCTATGTATGAGGAGAAGAATTCTTCCGTTACGAATGTGCCTCTCTCTGCCTGCGACTCGTTCGTCTACGAGGGCGTCACCTACCGTGAAAGCAGATCGTGGAACGATACGTTGCCTGCCTTCAGCGGGGACGATAGCATCGTCGCTTACCACCTGACCATCCATAAGAGCGTGGTGACGGAGGAGAAGATCACGGCGGAGGGTAGCTACACCTGGAAGGGAATCACCTTCACGGAGGACACTTCTTGGAATGATACGTTGCAAACACGTTTCGGATGCGATAGTATTGTGCAGTATCGACTTGAAATAAAGGATGTTACCACTATCCCTGCTCTCACGGATATTCCTCTCATCGCTTGTGACTCGCTCGTCTTCGAGGGCGTCACTTACCGTGAGAGCAGGGAGTGGAACGATACGTTGCCTGCCGCTAACGGAGGTGACAGCATCCTCGCCTACCACCTGACCATCCATAAGAGTGTCACCACGGAGGAAAACATCTCGGCAATGGACAGCTATACGTGGAAGGAGATTACCTACACGGAGAGCACTTCCTGGAGCGATACGCTGCAGACCGTCTATGGATGCGATAGTATCGTACGTGTTAACCTAGTGATCAAAACGGTTGCGCCTCCTCCAATCACTGTCGACAAAATCCTTTCCGCCTGCGATTCGTTCGTGTACAATGGTACCACCTATCGTGAGAATAGTTCGTGGAACGAAAGGCTGAAGAACGCTGACGGAGGTGACAGCATCGTCTCCTATCGCCTGATCATCCACAGGGGGGTGACGGTGGACTCCTCCATCATCGCAGAGGGCAGCTACACATGGAAAGGCACCACCTACACGGAGGATGCCTCCTGGAACGATACGCTGCAGACAATCCATGGCTGCGATAGCATCGTGCGCTACCGCCTTACTTTTGCGGAGGAGAGGTCAGACCTTCAGTTGACGGTTGACGATGAACTATACCTTGTCTTGCCGGGCGCTTCCGAAACGATATCCTACGAACTTACGGGTGGCGTAGGCTCGAAGTACGAGGTGCGCCAAGACGGTAAGGTGATTAGCTCGGGTGATGTCACCAACGACAGTACGGTCAGCCTGAACTGTCCGTCCAACCTGGAGCCGGGTGTCTACGAGGCCACGCTGGAAATGTGCGACGATGAGGGGAACTGCGCCGAGAAGGATTTCACCTTCAACGTGATGCGGCCGGACGACAAGCAGAAGAGCTTCTACGTGAAGGTATGGAACGACGTGGTGATCTGCCGCAACGGGGACGGCGTGTTCCAAACGTTCCAATGGTACAAGAACGGCAAGAAGTGTGAGAAGGATACGCTCCAATACTTTAACGACGTCGCCTTGCTCGACGGAGACTACATGGTCTTCGTGAAGGAAACCTCCGACAAGAGCTACTTCATCGAGCCAATCCACTACGACGCTGTTGAGGCCGCCTACACCATCACCGCCGAGCCTAACGTGGTGGCAAAGGGTACGGAATTCACCTTGAAGGTTTCGGGTGTGGAGCCAGACGAGCTTGCGAACGCCCGCATTGTGGCCTTCCATGCCAATGGAGTGGTGGAGATGGTCCTCGAAGATGTGGAGGCGGAGCAGACGATGTGTCTGAAGTCGGGAGAGTATGTCATCGTCCTGACGCTCCGTGACGGTAAGAACGCCAACTGTAAAGTGTTGATTAGATAGTTTAAATTTAAGAAATATAGAATGATATGGATTTGAAATTTAGGAAAGTAGTATATTGGGTCTTGTTGCTTTTGCCACAGGTCACCATGGCGCAGGATAAATTGATCAACATCTCCCTGGGTGGGGGATTGGAAGTGTTAAACTATACACCGGAGATCGGTAAGCCGAAGCCTGGTGGTGGTGTCATGCTCGAGTGGCAGTTCCAGCACTTCCTGGCACAGAACTTCGGATATGGTGTAGGATTGGGCCTCTCTTATTTCACGGCAAACTACTACATCAACGAGACGATTGAGAAGCCGATCACCGACGAGACGGACGCTGGCGTGCCGTACACTTTGCGCACGATCTTCAATGATTTCAACGAGAAGCAACGTACTTTCCAATTGGAGGTGCCGATCGGTCTCTATGCTCGCTTCAATGCGGGAGACAACTCTTTCTTCGTCATTGGTGCGGGTCCAAGGCTAGCCTTCCCGTTGGTCTCTAAGTATGAATACTCACGTGGCTCCGTCGAGACGCGCGCCTACTTCGGTGGCGACATCGACGCTGATCTGGGCAACCTTCCGCAACATGGTCTCTACAAGCAGGATGCGAACGGAGACAACGACATAGACATCAACCGCCTGCAGCTCTCCCTCTACGTGGACATGATGTGGACCTTCGCCCTCAACAATTCCGCTGCGTTCCATATGGGCGCTTACCTCGCCTATGGCTTGAACGATATGGTCTCGAACCACGACGCGACGATGGGTATCAGCAAGAAGAGTATCCTGAACGCGACGCTGACGGAGAAGGTCGTCCCTATCTGTGCAGGCTTGAAGATCGGTATCTCCCTCCCTCTGAAGAAGGGAAGCAAACGTTCCATCTTTGATGGTTTCTAAGGAGCGGGTAGGGCAATGACAGCATCTAATCCATGAAAATTTAGAGGAAGACATACCCGAGGGGACGGACTGTTCCCTAAACATATTATCTAAAAGTAATATCATAAGCAAAAAACTATATGAAAAGGGTCTTGAAACAACATCGGTGGATCGCCACTATATTCTTCCTCTTCTCTTTCTTCTTCACGGGAGAGGCCGCCAATTATCTCTGTTTTACCGCAGAATCAGAGGAGGCCTCATTCTTTATGGCTAATGTGGGAGGAAATAGCCCAGACGTGCACTATTCCATAAATGGGGGAAGATCTTGGGAAACATTAGCCTCAAGGGAAGATGTGACCTTGAAGAAGGGCGACAAGATTTATGTCAAAGGGAATAACCCCCAGGGATTTTCTTCGGGGGAAGAAGTATATTTGTAATATTGTGAAAACAATTAATTTTGCCACGTTACGTGATAGTATTTTTTTTAATCACCTCTTTCACAGGGGATAAAATATAGGGTTTATGACAGGGTTACATAGTTATTGCAGGTGGATTGTCACCATGTTTTTACTTTTCTTCGTGTGCTTCTCCAGTGCGGGTGCCAATTGGTTATGCTTCACTGCCGAGGCGGACAATTCCGAATTGGGGTATGTAAACGGTTCCGGAAACGCTCCTGACGTGCAGATCTCTTTCGACGGGCAGAGTTGGGAGAGATTGGATCCAGGGATAGCCGTCCCCTTGCCGAAGAAGGGGGATAAAGTATACTTCCGTGGCAACAACCCGGGTGGTTTTTCCCAACTGTCTACTGACATCTCTGAAATGACACCCCTCAATCGTCCGTGTTCATATTTCCAGATGAAAGGGCTCATTTCGGCTTCCGGTAGTGTGATGAGTTTGGTCGATGGGGAGGGCACTTCCACCAAGATTCCTAACGAATACTGTTTCAACCATTTGTTTTATTATTGCAGGTCGCTTACAACAGCCCCGGAACTACCGGCCACGGTCTTGACGAGACAATGTTACGACAACATGTTTTTTTATTGCGAAAATTTAACCAAGGCACCTGCGTTGCCAGCCAAGGAATTGGTGTTGAGTTGTTATTCGAACATGTTCGCCTATTGCCGCAAACTCCAAGAAGCGCCCGAGCTGCCGGCCACCACGTTGGCACCGAACTGTTATAGCTTCATGTTCGCATACACGGCCATTACGGAAGCCCCCGCATTGCCTGTTGAAGAGATACCGTATGGTTGTTACAATAGCATGTTCTATCATTGTGAAAACTTGACCGTCGCCCCCGAATTGCCAGCCAAGGAATTGCCGGTGTTTTGTTATCAATACATGTTCAAAGACTGTACCAAGTTAACCCGGGCTCCGGAGTTGCCTGATGTTACATTAAGCAATGTGAGTTGCAGTGAAATGTTCAGCGGTTGTACCAGTCTGAACTACATCAAAGTGGGTGTTATGACCCTGGATAACGATGAGGATGCGATGAGGGATTGGGTCAAGGATGTGAACGGACCAGGCACGTTCATTTTCCCTTGCGGTAGCAAGTACAACAAGCATGGTGATTCTGAAGTGCCCAACAATTTCAAGATTGTCTCTTCCCCGATCGTCATCTTCCAAAACCCGGACGGCAAGGAGCTTTGGCGCGACACCACCGACTGTAAGCAGGTGCCAGAATACAAGGGACCGGAACAATACTACGGCGAAGGGTATGTCTTCACAGGATGGGACAAAGAGTTGGAAGCACATGCCACTCCTGATATCTATTACTACACAGCCCAATACGAAAAGAAGGATGTCCCTGCGTCAGGCAACTGGCTTTGCCTTACCGCAGAGGAAAGAAACTCCTATGTGCTTTGTAGAAACAACGGTTCCAACGAACCTGATGTGCAATATTCCAGGGATGGCGTCACATGGGAAAAGATGGAGCCTCTTGTTCCTGTCACGTTAGATGAGGTGGGGGATAAGATCTATCTGCGAGGATTCAATCCGGATGGATTCTCCCATGGATCCGATGAGCCTTATAACATAGCGGGTACTGTGCAAGGCAAGTACACCACATTCCATGTGATAGGGTCGGTCGCCGCCTCTGGTAGTGTGATGAGTTTGATTGACGGAGAGGGCACTTCCACCACGATTCCTTGTGCGGGTTGTTTCTCTTACTTGTTCAGGAGCGCCAATATCACATCTGCGCCCGAATTGCCTGCCACCGAACTGAAAGAGGCTTGCTATTGGGGCATGTTCAACTCTTCTTACATAAAGGAAGCGCCCGAATTGCCCGCTATCGAGCTGGCGGATTATTGCTATACGGCAATGTTCGACAATTGCAGGGAGTTGACCCAAATCCCTGAGCTGAAAGCCACAACGATGAAGGATCATTGCTATTCTAGAATGTTCCAGAGTTGTACCAACATACTCTATGTCTCGGAATTGCCTGCCACCGAATTGGCGGACAACTGTTATGAAGCCATGTTCCGTTTGTCGGGGTTGGTGGAAGCACCTCAATTGCCTTGTACAAATTTGGCGCCATATTGCTATTGGGGCATGTTCCTGAGTTGCGAGAATCTAACCCAGGCCCCCGAACTGCCAGCCTCCGTCTTGGCGGAAGGTTGCTATGGCAGCATGTTCGCTGGATGCACAAACCTAACCACTGCTCCTGAACTTCTCTCCGAGTCATTCGCGAAAGAGTGCTATGCGAATATGTTTGAGTACTGCCAGATCCTGAACTACATCAAGGTCAATGTCATGACGCTGGACAATGATGTGGATGCGACGAAGGACTGGGTGAATGGTGTGATGGGCCCAGGTAAATTCATCTTCCCTTGCGGTAGCAGATACGACAAGCATGGAAGTTCGGAGGTGCCTGCTAATTTCACGATTGTTAGCTCTCCTATCGCTATCTTCCAGAACCCTGACGGTACGGTCCTGTGGGACGAAATGATTGACTGCGGCGCAACCCCTAACTATCAAGGAATGAACCCTCCTTCCGCTGGAGAGGGCTCCGTCTTTACTGGATGGGACAAACCGATTGAACCGCTCATCTATCCTGACGTCTACTACTTCACCGCCCAATACGAAAACATGGGGGATGCCCCTTCTCCTAATTGCCTTTGCTTCACCGCAGAGCAATCTCAGGCTTCCTTCTCAATCCAACATGTAGGTGGCAACAATCCTAACATTGAATACACCACAAATGGGGGTGTGACATGGATTCCATTGGCGGAAGGGGAGACCGTGATATTGGCGAATGAAGGGGATAAAGCCTATATACGGGGCGTTAACCCTAATGGTTTTTCCCAGGGCCCTGACAACTATTCACAATTCAAGACATCTGGCCATATCGCCACCTCCGGTAGTGTGATGAGCCTTATCGACGGGGAAGGTTCTGCCACCGAGATCCCGAACGATTACTGCTTCGTCCATCTGTTCGACAACACTACCATCACTGCAGCTCCGACATTGCCTGCCACCTCATTGAAGGAGGGTTGCTACAGCTACATGTTCGCGGGATGTGAAGAGCTCCGTGAGGCTCCTTCGTTGCCAGCCCAGAAGATGTATCCGTCATGCTACAGCTACATGTTCTCGGGTTGTCTGCAAATCGACACGCTCCCTCTCTTGCCATCTTTGGAAATGGCGCCAAAGTGTTACATGGGTATGTTCATGAACTGTAAGAACCTACGAGAAATGCCAACCTATCGTTATGAGTTGCCTGCCAATGAAATGGCCGAGTCTTGCTATGCGTACATGTTCTACGGCTGCGAGTCCCTCGTGGATGCTCCTGAACTGCCAGCGGAAAAACTGGCGGAAAGATGCTACGAATACATGTTCTATGGTTGTCGCTCCATGTACTTCTTCTCTCAACTGCTCTCCTTCGACCTGGAGAAGTATTGCTATGCGTCGATGTTCGAGAATTGCACCAACCTGCAGGAAACTCCTAAGATAATCGCAGACATCATGAAAGAGGGGTGCTTCCATTCTATGTTCAAGGGTTGCACCTCTTTGGGAACGGCCTATCTGCCAGGAACGGAGCTGAAGGATGAGTGTTACAAGGAGATGTTCTCTGGTTGCGTGAGCCTGAATTATATCCGTGTGGATCTCATGACGCTGGACAACGATTTTGACGCCACACTCAATTGGGTCGATGGCGTGGATGGTGAAGGCGTCTTCGTGTTCCTTTGCGGTAGCACGTATGACAAACATGGGTACTCCGAGGTGCCGCCGAACTTCGTGATCAAGTCTTCTCCAATCCTTATCTTCCTCAACCCTGACAGTACGGAACTTTGGCGCGACACCACCGATTGCGAAAGTGTGCCTGTATACAGGGGACCAGACCCTACCTATGGAGAGGGATTGGCCTTCGCCGGTTGGGATAAGGAATTGACGGTACATTATGAACCAGACTTTTACTATTATATCGCTGTATATGGCAAAGAGGGTGAAGTGGCGGCTGGTCCGTGGCTTTGCTTCTCGGCCGAGGAGGCTGGGTCGAAGGTCTGGTACAAGAACTCGGGAGACAATTCTGTCGACCTGCAATATTCCTACGACGGAAAGGTGTGGACAGCACTGGGAGAGGGCGTGGAGCTTCCTCTGGCGGATGTGGGCAACAGGGTCTATGTCAGGGGAAATAATCCGACCGGTTTCTCTCACGGAGATCTTTCGGGGAACACCCATTTCGAAATGTCTGGACGTATCGCCGCCAGCGGTAATGTGATGAGCTTGATCGATGTGGATTGTGAAATCAAGGATATTCCATGCGCCCATTGCTTCGATTCGCTGTTCGCTGGTTGTGTGGCGCTTACCAAGGCGCCTGAACTGACTGCCACAAATACGACAGAATACTGCTATGCCAACATGTTCTCCCACACGAGCCTGACGGAAATGCCGGAATGGTTTGCTCTGGAATTGTCGAAGGGCTGTTATTCCTCTATGTTCGCTGGGTGCGAAAACCTGACGAAGATCCATGACTTGTGGAGCGCGGAACTGAAGGAGTATTGTTATGCGTACATGTTCCAAGGCTGTACGGCTTTGGATTCCGCTCCAAGGATGTTGACTAGCGCTATCGCCGAAGGCTGCTATTACGGCATGTTCCAAGGCTGTACCAGCTTGGAGAAAGCGCCCGTGCTATCCAGCGATTATCTGGAGAAAGACTGCTATGCTTACATGTTCTATGGATGCTCCAGTCTGGAATATATCGAAGTGGGTGTCATGTCCCTGGATAACAATTTTGACGCTACATTAAAATGGGTTACTGACGTAGACGGGGATGGCCTATTTGTCTTCCCTTGCGGTAGCAAATACGATAAGCATGGTATTTCTGAAGTGCCAGATCATTTCAAGATACGTTCTTCTCCTATCGTCATCTTCCTCAATGCGGATAGCTCGGAGCTCTACCGTGATACCATCGGTTGTTATGAACTGCCAGTATACCGTGGACCTGAGCCACCGACCTACGAGGAGGGGTTGGTCTTCAGAGGTTGGGACAGGAAACTGGATTATCTTAATACTCCGGGCATCTATTATTACGTTGCCCAATATTATGCTCCAGAGGAATTTGTTGAAGGCAAATGGCTCTGCTTCACTGCCGAGAAGGAGATGTCCACCATACAGATTAATGTCTTCGGGGACTACCCTTATACTGTTGACATACAGTATTCTATGGGAGAGGGAGATTCGTGGCATGTGATGGAACTTGGGGAGCATATTACGCTGCAGAATGTAGGCGACAAAGTCTATTTCAGGGGCGTCAATCCGGATGGATTTGATAGGAACCATGGCAACCTGCAATTCAACATGTCTGGACAGATAGCGGGTTCTGGTAGTTTGATGAGCCTAATCGACGGGAAGGGCGAGGCAACAGTGATTCCATGTGATAACTGCTTCAATTCTCTGTTTATAGGCTGCGAAGCCCTCACGAAAGCTCCCGAATTGCCTGCCACCTCATTGAAGGATGGATGCTATAGCTACATGTTCTATTTGTGTTCAAACCTGAAAGAACCTCCGGCATTGCCTGCTACGGAACTGGCTCCGAATTGCTATAACGCCATGTTCAAGGGTTGTACCTCTCTTGAGACCGCTCCTATATTGCCTGCCGAGAAGATGGAAACGCGCTGTTATCAGGAAATGTTATCCTCTTGTACTTCTCTTGTGACGCCACCTGTGTTGCCTGCGAAGGAACTGGCGCGGGAGTGCTACTCGCAAATGTTCTCCAGATGTGATGCAATGAAAGAGGGACCCGCATTGCCAGCCACCACATTGGCCCCAGGATGTTATATGGCCATGTTCTTTATGTGTGAGAATATGACGAAGGCTCCGGAATTGCTTTCCACCGAATTGGCAGATTCCTGCTATGTGGCGATGTTCTCGAGCTGCACTTCCCTGAATAGATTCCAGGAGGTGCTGCCGGCCACCGAATTGAAGACGGGTTGCTATACTGGAATGTTCGCCATGTGTAAATCGCTTACCCAAGCACCTGAATTGCCGGCTACTGAATTGATGCCGCAATGTTATGAGATGATGTTTAATCTCTGCTCCAACTTGAATTACATCAAGGTGGGCGTCATGTCTTTGGATAATGACGTCGATGCGACCAATAGTTGGGTCAATGGTGTGAATGGCTCGGGTATATTTATCTTCCCATGTGGTAGTAAATATGATAAACATGGTATATCTGAGGTGCCGGATGAATTTATCATCCAATCTTCCCCAATCGTCATCTTCCAAAATCCGGACAGCACGGTGCTTTGGCGCGATACCATAGGTTGTGACGTGGTGCCTGTCTATAGGGGCGTTGATCCGCCTACTTATGGCTCGAACCTTGTCTTCGTGGGTTGGGACAAGAAACTGACGGTGCTCCCTTACCCTGAGGTCTATTACTATACTGCTGTATATACGGAGATGTCTGCTTCTGTCACGGATGTGCCGCTCTCTAGCTGTGACTCGTTCGTTTACAAGGGCGTGGTTTACCGCGAAAACATAACGTGGAGCGATACGTTACTCTCTTCTGTTGGCATGGATAGTATTGTTTCCTACCACCTGACCGTCCATAAGAGCGTCGTGACGGAGGAGAACCTCACGGCGGAGGGTAGTTATACTTGGAAGGATATCACCTTCACGGCGGATGCTTCCTGGAACGATACGCTACGAACCACCTTTGGGTGCGATAGTATTGTACAGTATCATCTTGAGATAAAGGAGGTTGCGCCTATTCCTGCTACTATTACGGACATTTCTCTTATTGCCTGCGACTCGCTCGTCTACGAGGGTATTACCTACCGTGAGAGTGGGGAGTGGAATGACACGTTGCCTGCCGCTAATGGTGGCGATAGCATCCTCGCTTACCACCTGACCGTCCACAAAAGCGTCGTGACGGAGGAGAACCTCACGGCGGAGGGTAGCTACACTTGGAAGGATCTTACCTTCACGGAGAGTGCTTCGTGGAACGATACGCTACGGACGGCCTTCGGGTGCGACAGCGT
>JAEERP010000031.1 GCA_016285885.1 Paludibacteraceae bacterium | reverse complement strand
GTCGTAGTCGATTTGCCGATGCCGCCCTTTCCGTAAATAGCGATTTGACGTAAACGTTTTGCCATAATTTTAAGTCTCCTTAGGTTGTTTGTTGCCTACAGAAACGCTAGGTGGCGAAATTTTAGAATTGTCTTTTTTGATATCCAATATCTTTCGGGGATGTTTTTTGAGAAAAATTCAAAAAAAATTCTCAGCCATAAATGCTCCCTATAGTCGGATTTGGCTCCAATCTATACCTAGCGCAAAAAAAGTTTTTTTTGTCTTTTTTGCCATCTGATTCGTCTTGGATTTTGCTATTCGGCTTTTTAAATTCTAACCCACTTGTTTCATAGAAAAAACTGATAAGCTGCGGAACGCTAGGTAAATGTTCAACAATTTTTCAGCAGAGACTATGGCAATAAATCAAGAAACTGTTTTTAGAGAACACCCATGCTTTGGTGCGTGCAAGAACAGAAAAGGGCGCATTCACTTGCCGGTTGCTCCGGGATGTAATATCGAATGCCGTTTTTGTGACCGCCGTATCAACGAAGATGCGCAGGTTCCCGGGAATACGAGCAAGGTTATCAAGCCTGAAGAAGCCTGCGGATACATCCGCAAGGCACTCGAATACGTACCGGAACTTACTACCGTGGGTATTGCGGGGCCGGGCGATACGCTGGCGACCCCTTTTGCGCTGGACACGTTCCGCCTTGTCAAGAAGGAATTCCCGAACCTTATCCGTTGCATGAGTACTAACGGGCTCTTGCTCAACGACAGGGCGGATGAAGTCATTGAAGTTGGAATTGACACCCTTACCGTCACGGTGAATGCCGTGGATCCTGAAATCGAGGCGATGATCAACGCTAGGATTTTTTACCACGGCAAGACCTATACAGGTGTCGAAGCGGCCAAAATCCTTATTCACAACCAACTGGAAGGTATCCGCAAGGTTGCCGCCAGCGGGACACTCGTGAAGGTAAATACCGTGCTTTGCCCGGGTATCAATGACAAGCACATCGAAGACGTTGCAGCCACCGTCCGCGAAGCCGGTGCAATCATCTACAATATCATTCCGCTCATTCCGCAAAACGGATTCAAGGATTTGCCCGCCCCGAGTGCAAAGGCGCTTGCAATCGCTCAGGAAGAAGCGGGCGTATTTATTAACGTCTTCAAACATTGCTCCCACTGCCGTGCCGATGCCGTAGGCGTTCCCGGCGTTTACGATATCGGTGCGCAAATCTACATGGACCGTATCCGTGTAAAGGAGACCTTCTCTCATGGCTAAATATAAAATCGCAGTAGCCACAAACGATGGTGTGAATGTCAATGTTCACTTTGGGCATGCTGCCGCATTTGATATTTATGAAGTCGATGATGCGAGCGGAAAATTTGAAAAGATCGAAGTTCGCGTAAAGCCGGAACATTGTGACGGAACGTGCGGGGACGGCACTTGTGGCCAGCGCGATATGGAACATTTGTCGATGCTTACGGCGGCAAGGAATCTATCCGACCTGGATTACGTTCTTTGCTCGCAGATTGGCCCGCAGGCAATCCAGGCTTTGGCGCGCTTTAATGTCCGTGCGTTCGATATCGGTCTCCCGGTTGCTGACGCAATTGCTAAAATAAACTTATATCGCAATAAGATTGCTCAAAGAGCCCTAAAAATAAGGGAAAGCATAGTCTAAATCTATAGAAAGTCCTAAAAAAATTGTATTAGACGCAGCGACAAACGCGTTCTATATTTTTTGCCCGCTATTGGGGTGCTTTACATGGACTATAAAAAGACTTTGACTTTTCAGCAATTGCGTTATGCCGTCGGGATTGCCAATACGGGCTCGTTCAGCAAGGCTGCCGAGATGCTGTTCATATCGCAGCCATCGCTGACAACGGCAATCCAGGATCTGGAAAAAGAAATTGGCATTACCATTTTCAACCGCACGAATCGCGGCGTGACGCTCACGCCCGAAGGCGAGGAATTTATAGCTCGCGCAAATGAGCTCATAAACCATTTCAAATCGGTTGTAAAGCGCTATGGCAAGGAAGAACAGAAGAAGAAAAGATTCGCTGTTTCGACGCAACACTATTCCTTTGCTGTCAAGTCCTTTATGAATATGGTCAAAAGCTACAATATCGATGATTACGACTTTGCGCTCCGTGAAACAAAGACTAAAGAAGTCATCGATGATGTGATAAGCCTTCGCAGTGAAATCGGAATTATCTATCTGAGTGATTTTAACCGGAAATACATTACTTATCTACTCAAGGAAAACGATCTCGTTTTTCAGAAGCTGATTGTCTGCAACGCTTACGCCTACATGTGGAAAAATAATCCCCTAGCATCCAAGCAGTATGTCACTCTTGAAGATCTTTCGCAGTACCCGTGCCTTTCGTTTGAACAGGGCGAAAGCGGAAATTACTATTTCGCCGAAGAAATATTGAGTACAAATGAATATCACAAGACGATCAAGGCGAATGACCGTGCTACCATGCTGAATTTTATGGTGGGGCTTAACGGCTACACGCTTTGTTCTGGAATTATCAGCGAAGAAATAAATGGTTCCGATTATGTTGCCGTTCCCTTCAAGGACGATAATGGTGAAAACGACCGTAATATGGAAATCGGTTACATTGTCAAGAAAAACTTCATGTTGAGTACCATTTGCCGCATCTATATCCGCGAAATGGAAGAATACTTGAAGGCTTATACGAGTGGGCGCGATTCCCTTATTGCGTAGCCATCATTTATACAAAAAAAATAGGAGAGTTATATGGATCAATATAAATTGTTCGTAATAGCAAATCTCGTGTTCGGTGTATTGCTGGTTGCTTTTGCCCAGGTGATTTTACCGGTTTGCGGATCTATGGGAGGCATTAGAATGCGTTGTGGAACATCTGCAAGCATTGAAGCCATTCTTGGAATAGCCTTGCTGGTGACTGCTGTTGTGGGGGCTGCAATTATCAAGAAAAATGCTCACCTGGTTCTTTCTATGGTAGCGACTGCTATAGGTGTGTTTGTTTCGCTGGTGCCGACCATTATTGTTGGGACGTGCCCGCATGTCCATATGGCATGCCATGCGGTGACTGCTCCGGTGTTTGCCTTGACTGGTGCTGCAATCGTCTTGTTTTCGGTGGTGAACTTTGTTCTTTTGAAATTAAAGAGGCGAAATGAACAAGACTGATGTTAATTTGATTGTTGAAAATTACCTGCGAAACCCGTTCAGGAGTTTGGGGCTTTCGTTGTTGATCGCCTTGCTTGCTTCGGTTCTTCTGGTAGGCGGACTTTTGTCGCTTTCGCTTTCAAAGGGCTTGGACCGTTTATCGTCGCGCCTCGGGGCCGACGTGATTGTCTTTCCGCAGGGAAGCGAAGTTGACGACCAGACGATTCTTTTGCAGGGCGATTTCAAGTATGCGTACTTGCCACAGGGCTCGCTGGAATTTATACGCGGACTTGACGATGTCGAAGTGGCGACACCGCAGTATTTTTTGACGTCGCTCAGTTCTAGCTGCTGCGATCAGAAAGTCTGGATTGTCGGATTTGACCCATCATCTGACTTTGTGATTCAGCCGTGGATTCGTGAAGTTTTTGAAGACAAGTTGGTAAAGGGAACTATCGTTGTCGGTAGTGAAATCAGCGTGGGAGAAAAAAAGACGGTCAAATTCTTTGACCGTGAATATCCAGTGGCCGCAAAGCTTGAACCGATTGGCAACGGGCTTGACCAGGCCGTTTTTGTAGATGTCGCGACACTTGCGGACATTCGTGGTGCAGCTAAAACCAAAGGAGTGCGATTTGATTCTAGTTCGGTGGGCTATTCAAGCATTTTGATTAAGTTGCGCCCGGATTCCGATACAGAACGCCTCAGTCGCGAAATTTACGCCCATTTTGACGGCTTGCAGATTTTTAGCCGCAAGGATTTGTTTTCGGGGCTTGAAAAACCGGCAAATGTCATGCAGGTGGTTGTATGGATTGTTGTTGCATTTTTCTTGGTTATCGCCGCTGCAGCAATCGTGATTTCATTTTCGCTTTCGACACGTGAACGCAAGCGCGAATATGCGCTCCTTCGTATTCTGGGTTCTACCCGCAGGCGCTTGAAAATCCTTGTGCTTGGCGAGGCCTTGCTTGTTTCGGCAGTGGGGACTTACATTGGCTTGCTATTTTCGAGCGTTTTCTTTTTCACTTTTAAGATTTGGCTTGGCGAACATATCGATATTCCGTTCATTGTTCCGGAGAATGCTGAAATTGCGGCCGTGTATGCCGTTATCATTCTGTTGCTCCATTTAATTGGCCCGGTTGTTGTTTACGGTGTGGCGAACAAGGTGAGTGAAATCGATGCCTACGTCGCTTTGAGGGAGGTAGAACATTGATTCTGAACGTCTCTAATTTATACAAGACCTATACGCGGCGCGGCAACGAATTTAATGCTGTAGAAGATGTAGAATTCTTTGCCTGGTCCGGTGATTTCTCAGTAGTAATCGGTGAATCCGGAAGCGGGAAAAGCACGTTACTTTCTTTGCTTGCGGGAATCAATCACCCTACGAAAGGCACGGTCATCTTTAATGGATTTGATTTTGCAAATCTTTCGGATGCCGAAATTTCTGCAATCCGGAACGACAAGATTGGTTACGTACCTCAAGAATCTGTTTTCTTGCCGCATTTTACAGTTCTCGAAAATATCTTACTTCCGCGGGCCATTCGTGACGGCAAGAAAATCGAGGCTTACGGTTTGGCAGATACGACAGATATCGATATCATTTCGAAACTTGAAACTCTCGGCATTGCTCATTTAGTGAATGAGATGCCTGCGGAACTTTCGGGGGGTGAACTTAAGCGGGCTTCAATCGTTCGGGCGTTGGTCAACAAGCCTGATATCATCATTGCGGACGAACCTACCAGCAATCTTGACGAAGCTAACGGCAAGATTGTCTTTGACCTTTTGGCTGACCTTGCACGGTCGGGAACTTCGGTGCTTGTGGCGACACACGACCCGCATGGTTTTAAGTACGGCGATCGTGTGTATACCATGCACAAAGGGCGACTATTGCCTAGCGGCGAGTCCGATTATGGTGGATTGTAGGAATAATTTTTTTTGCGGTAATTGTTCTTTATCCCGCATTTCCCGCCAGCCCGATTTCGGCGGCGTGTTCGCGCATGCCTTCGATGCAGATTTCGGCGACTTCCTTCACGTCCATGCCGAGTAGCGCACAACCCTTGAGGATGTAGTCGCGATTGCACTTGGCGGCAAATTTCTTGTCCTTGAATTTTTTCGCGAAACTTTTTACTTCCAGATCCAAGATTCCGTTGGGGCGCATTCTTGCGCAGGCCTGGATGATTCCTGTGAGCTCGTCGACGGTGAACAGGCTCTTTTCCATGTTCGTCTTGGGTTCCACATCATTCACGATTTCAAAACCGTGTGCCAAGATTGCGCGGACATCTTCTTCGGAGACCCCTTCGGCGAGCAGCTCCTTTTCGGTATGCTGCAGGTGTTCTTCCGGGAATTCCTGGTAGTCGAAATCGTGCAGGTAACCCACGCCTTCCCA
>JAEERP010000013.1 GCA_016285885.1 Paludibacteraceae bacterium | reverse complement strand
TATTTTAGGCGCTCTAAGGAAGCCGCAGTGGTGGAATGGTAGACACGAAGGACTTAAAATCCTTTGAACAGAAATGTTCGTGCGGGTTCAAGTCCCGCCTGCGGTACTTTTCCGTAGGGAGGACAGAGAAATAGAGGACGCTGGAAGGCGTCCTTTTTTGTTTGTGGTGGTAGGTAATCGTTTTTTTGTTCCATGAGGCGGTAGGACATCCGTTGGCAAGGTCGGGGTCGCGGGTTCGAGTCCCGGGCGTTCCTATATTTTAGGCGCTCTAAGGAAGCCGCAGTGGTGGAATGGTAGACACGAAGGACTTAAAATCCTTTGAACAGAAATGTTCGTGCGGGTTCAAGTCCCGCCTGCGGTACTTTTCCGTAGGGAGGACAGAAGAATAGAAGGACGCTGGAAGGCGTCCTTTTTTTGTTTGGTGGAGGTAGGTGTGATTTGTTTGTGTGTGCCATGGCCATGGCCATGACAAGGTCGGGGTCGCGGGTTCGAGTCCCGGGCGTTGTATCTCCAATTTATGTTTCTTTTGCCCTTACAGGGCGAATTTGAACCTCCGTTCGTTTTCCCAGGGCGGTGCCCTGGGCTAGATAATGTTGATGCCCTTACAGGGCGGACGGGAGGGGATCACACGGGGCTGGGTTCCCTTATTCGTATCGATAGTGGTAATGTCTCGCCTAGCAGGATTCCTTTGGGATGTGCGGATATGTTCTTACAGGGCCGAACTAGCACATACATTGTCTGTACACCTCACATTCACAACTATGACGGCGCTGATTCGCCCCGCAGGGGCACCCCTTTACATAGCCCAGGGCATCGCCCTGGTGTGGTATGAGGCATGGCAAATTTCTCCCTGTAGGGGCAAAAGTCAGCTTTGCGATGTTTGTGTCGCGGAAAATATTCGTTTCCCTAAATGATACTAAAAAACCGCGACGGCACACGAACCAGTGCCGTCGCGGTCTTTATTAGAGTCTCAAATAGCGCTAGTATACAACGAATTTGGCCTTTTGTCCTTTGATCTCTATGACGTAGATGGCTTGGCGAGGAAGCGGTACTCGCGTCACATCCTTGGCGACGCCTTCCGCAATGAGGGTGCCACGCGCATCATAGATGCGGTAAGGAGAATCGGCGGATGCATGGATAAAGAGAGACCCGTCGGATGTCCAGATGCGCAACCCGTCATTTCCGATCGATGAGAGGCCTGTACTTTGGACGTATAGGCCCGTCACTGTAATGTCCTCGGCCGGCATCGTCTCCGGCAATCCTACCCATCCGTCAAATGTATAGCCCTTCTTCGCAGGCCCGGCTATCGGCGTAATCGTATCACCGAAAGCGATGGTATCTTTCTGATAAACCTTGTCATCCACCTTGTAGGTGAGGACATAATCATTCACGGTGAAGAGTGCGTTAAAGGTGAGATCATAGTCCGGCATTGTTGTTGGCGTGCCTTTCTTTCCTATCCATCCTTTAAAAGTATAACCGGTCTTCTTAGGCGCAGGAATGCTTTCGTGCGTGATAGGGGTACCACTGGCCAATGTATCCCTCATATACAATTCACCATCCACCATATAGTTGATGACAAACCCATCCTTTTGCCACAAAGCGGTACATGTGTATGGAACGTTGAAGAAATCCTCCTGATTGATCGTCAAGGTGGAGAGCGTGTCAAGTCTCGTGATCGAGCCACCCTCTTGGGAGACCTCCCAGCCAACGAAAATGTAATCCTCCTTGACAGGGTCGCTAATCGTTAGAGGACAATCCCGGAACTCAAATTCTTCCACACCTTTCTTTCCATCTTTCCATGCGCCACCATCCAAATTGTAGATGATGCTTGATTTGTAGTAGGTGAACACACCTGTGGACTTGTCGGGGTCATCCACACGCGCTGCCAAACGGTAATCGTTAAAGTCACTAACTTTCGACCCGTAGCCTCCAACTAAGGCGTCACATCCGTCGAACATGCCTTGATAAGCAATCGCCATCGGCACATCATCCCCCACGATGATTTTTTTCAAGGAGGAACAACCGGCAAATGCACCGTTAAAGGTATTACATGAATTGACTGAACGGTTGAATCTGAGAGTGGACAGATCGATATATTCAAGATCTTTGCATCCATAGAACGTATAATTCATAACGCTGATCTCGAGATTCTCAAGGCCCTTGATACGCTTCAGCCGTTCGAACCCATAGAACCAATAATTTAATGGGAATCCGTTGTCTATATTCGCATAGCTTTCTAAATAAGCGAAGGTCGGATCGATTATGATCGTGTCAACAAACGAACGGGTGTCTTTCCAAGGCACAGTATCGCTGTTATTGAACATGATGGAATTAAATGTGACCGCATTCTTCGGAATATATGAGCCTTGGTAAAGCGTCAACGTGTGTGCGCTTGAATCCGCCACGAAATACCGAACGAGTTCATCGGTTAAATACCCAGGCTTTCCACCTTCCCCATCCACGTGTGCATAGGCTGAATCTATGCGTATGTGGCTTATTGAGTCATAATGTATGGCTGCATTATATTTCGTGCCTAATTTGCCGACTAGATTTGTACATTCATCAAAAATATAATAACCTTTCTCCAAGGAGGCTGTACTCCATTTATCACCAACTACAATATGCTTCAAATTGGTGCACCCAGCGAACATACAGTTCATGTTGGTTACATTCTTAGTATCAAAGAGCCGCAGATCGATGATGGCAATTTTTTCACAGGCGGAAAACATATAGCTCATGTCCTTCAGCGTGGCCGTCGTATGGGTTATTTGGGTCATGTACGTAAGGTTATAGCAACTTCCGAACATGTTATTCATGGTTGTCACGTTCTTGGTATTTAAACTATGCTTTATGGATGCCAGTTTTCTGCAATCTGCGAACATACCGGACATATCTGTCACTTCGGCTGTTTCAAAGTTTTTGATATCAATCTCCGTAAGCGATTGGCATCCAAAGAACATGCCGCTCATGTTAGTGACTTTCTTCGTGTTAAACTCTCTCAGGTCAAATGCTTTCAAAGAAGCCATTGAGTGGAACATGTGATTCATGTCGGTCACGTTGCTCGTGTTGAAGGAGCTTAAATCCAGAGAGGTGAGGCGTAGGCAATCGGCGAACATGCTGCTCATGTCGGTCACGTTACCCGTCTTAAATGAGCGAAGGTACAATGATCGGAGTTGATAGCATTCGTTGAACATGCCGCTCATATCGGTCACATAGTCCGTCTTAAATGAACCAAGATACAATGAATCGAGGCTGTTACAATCATTGAACATCCTACTCATGTCGGTCACGTTGTCCGTAACCAAATTATCCAATCCTACAATATGCTTAATTCCCTTGAACCCATCGAACATATTCTTTAATGTGTACGGTTTGAAAGCCTTCATGGAAGGGTCGATAACAACCAACGTGTCGTTTTCCGGATAAAGTTTACCTCCGGATAGGTCTGGATTCACTTTGCTCTGCCAGAAGTAATCTATGCCTTGCTCGCCATTCTGGCGTAAGATGTATGAATTATCGGAAGCGATGCCATAGCGGAAAGTAAGGACACCTCCCTCTCGTTCGATATAAACTTGTCGTCCGTAAGAAAGATAGCCCGGATTTCCTTCCCCCTCATCGATGTGGGCGTAAGACTTATCCGTATGATTAAGGTCGAAGGCTGTGCCTTTTTCTCCAACTAGTGAGACACACCCTTTGAACATGTTATCGTGTGCGGTGAGCGAGTCCGTCCGCCAACAATCACTTACGAAAATGGTCGTCAAGGAAGAGTCATTGTGGAACATGTATTCCATATCGGTCACTTTGCGGGTGTCGAAACTGGATAGATCCAGTGTGTCCAGACTCTTACAATTGATAAACATACCGTTCATGGAGGTGATGTTTTGGGTGTTAAAACTTGTCAAATTCAAGTTGGCGCATTTGTTACAGTCCCTAAACATGTATATCATATCCGTAACGTTATTGGTGTTGAATGAACTCAGATCCAACGAACGGAGGGAGTGACAATCGCAGAACATCTGAACCATGCTCGTTACATTACGTGTGTCAAACGAACTCACATCCAATGATTCAATTGAACCGCAGCTCATGAACATGCCCTTCATGCTGGTAACCTGACCGGTGCGGAAATGACTTAAATCTAATGAAACGAGGGAGGAACATCCCCTGAACATGCTAGCCATGCTTCTGACAGAATCCGTCACCAGATTCTCCATCCCTTCAATTGTTTTTATCCGGGAAAAGCCGTTGAACCAATTGACGAGGGAAGTCGGACGATAGGCTTTCATCGATGGATCAATCACAATGTTTGTCACTTTCGCACCATCAATCGTGTCTTGATTGAGAATCCATTTCCCTTTGTTAAACTTGTGTGCATTAGGTGCGTCGACACCGTAACACAACCTTAAGGCAAGTGAGTCAACACGGCCCGATATATCATAATGAATGTCGTACGGTATGGCATACGGCTTAAGATCCTCCATCGACGTGAAATAGCCCGGATCATCCTCTCCGCCATCAATGTGCGCATAGATGCTACCGGCCCCCTTAAAGGTTGTTCCTTTACCGCCAACCAATTTTGTACAACCTGCGAATTGGTCCGGGTGCTCGGAGTCATCTGCGAAGTGTGACTTATCCCAACTGTCGTTGACGATAATGGTGCGCAAATTTTTAGTAGCGCCTCCTTCTGTTCCAAATACCCTCCACGCATCTTTCACGTATGTAATGTCCATGTTGCTCAGATCCAGCACTTCTATGCCTAGCACGGTATGGAACATTCCGGACATGTCTCTCAGATTCGTTGTGTTGAAATTTTTGATATCCAGTGATTTAAGGCCAGATCCGGCAAACATGTAATTCATGTTGGTCACCTTGCTCGTGTTGAGACTGCTCAGATTCACCGATTGTAAATTGGCACATCCTTCGAACATGGATTCCATGCTGGTTACATCATCCGTCACTAGATTCTCCATCCCTTCGATCGTTTTTGCATGTAAATGATAAAACCATCCCGCAAGAGTGGTGGGACGGTATGACTTGACAGTCGGGTCTATGACCACCTTTTCTACCCCCTGATGTCCGTTTAGGTATGTGGTGCCAGACTTCCAGACACTTTTAGGTATATTTGAACTGGGATCTGCTTCCCACGCCACCTCCCAAATGTAGCCGGAAGGCAATTCCGGAGCGTAGGTGTAGGTGCCCTCGCCGGGATCTTCCCCGTACTTCAAGGTGAAGGTGGATTCACTCTCGTTGAATACTCCGTAAACTACTTCGGCAGCTGCGGCCGACTGATACGAAAAGAACAATAGGGAAAAGAGCATGGACAACACTATCCATCCCTTCCGTCGCAGACCATGACTTATGCAAGGCCTTTGGAATTTTTTGGTAAAAATTTCACACATAAGCATAACAATATATTATTAACAACCAATATCATAGGCCCATTGAGCCCATGCGTTCATATTAAATAGCACTTTGTTGATTTATACACACCATGAATGTAAAAACGAAGTATATAATTATTACAAATATATGTTTTTTCTGAAAAAACGCAACATAATTATCGGGAAAACAAGTAAAATAAACGAGGAGTTGATATTTTTACATAGTAGAAGGGGCTATACTTTCCGTTTCCCAGGAATTGTAGATCGTAAATAGCTAAATAGTAGATGATTGTGAAATATCCGACACGGCAAAGCCATCGTGGTAAAAGGAACATATATCCCTTGTGTGGGGAAGCATGATGACCTGCCGATAAATGATGAGGGTGCGTCAACAGCTATCTTTTGACGCACCCTCGCTTGTCCTTTTTATTCGTCTCCGTCCGATAGACGGGTAGGCTTACAATATCTCCAACTCCTCCGCCTGTGCGATACGTTCGCAGTAGAAGCATTTGAGGAGTGCCTTGCTCTTGTCGATGGTCCTGAATTTGGAGAGCATCGGCTCGTTGTTGGTGATGCACTTCGGGTTGCGGCATTTGGCCGTGCCGATGATCTCGTCAGGCAATTGCAGCTCCATCTTCTTGCTCACCTCGTAGTCCTTGATGATGTTGATCTTTGCGGACGGGGCGGTGATGGCGATCTTGTTCACCTCCGCCTGGGTGAAGTATTTGTCGGCCACCTTGATGATGGCTTTCTTCCCGAGGCGTTTGCTCTCCAGGTTGTAGCCGAAGGTGACTTGGTTCGGAAGGTGCTCCAAACCGAGGATGGAGATTACCTTGAACAGTTTCTCCGACGGTATGTGGTCGATGACGGTCCCGTTCTTCAGGGCGGCAACCTTCAACTCTTTTGTTCCTTTTTCTTTTTCCATGTTGCTCATTATTGAATGATTAAAGGCCTAACAAATCACAGATGACCGCTTGGCGCGCGAAGACACCGTTGCGGGCTTGCTCGAAGTAGTACGCTTTCTCGTTGTTGTCCACGTCTTGGTCTATCTCGTTCACCCTTGGGAGAGGGTGGAGGATGCGCATGTTCGGTTTGGTGTTCTCCAGCATCTTGTTGCGCAGGGTATAGACGTCCTTCACGCGCTCATACTCGTAGAGGTCGGTGAAGCGCTCCTTCTGCACGCGGGTCATGTAGAGGATGTCCGCATCCGCTATGTTCGCCTCGTTCAGCTCCGCATGTTCCTCGAATTTGATGTTGTGTTCTTTGCAGAACAGTTTGTACTCCTCCGGCATCTCCAGCTCCTTCGGGGCGATGAAGGAGAAGGTCGGGTTGAAGTGGTACATGGCCATGATCAGGGAGTGGACGGTGCGTCCGTACTTCAGGTCGCCCACCATGCAGATCTTCAGGTTCTCCAGCTTGCCCTGCGTCTTCTTGATGGAGTAGAGGTCGAGCATCGTCTGGGTAGGGTGTTGGTTGGCACCGTCGCCGGCGTTGATGACCGGCACGCGGGAGACCTCCGAAGCGTAGCGTGCGGCGCCCTCGATCGGGTTACGCATGACGATGAGGTCCGCATAGTTGCTCACCATGATGATCGTGTCCTTGAGCGTTTCGCCCTTGGTTCCGCTCGTGGTAGCCTTGTCGGCGAATCCGATGATGCGTCCGCCCAGACGGTTCACCGCCGTCTCGAAACTCAGTCTTGTGCGGGTAGATGGTTCGAAGAAAAGGGTGGCCACCACCTTCCCGTCAAGGATTTTCTGGTTCGGGTTCTTTTCGAACTCCGCCGCCTTCTCCAGGATCTGAAGGATCTTCTCCTTCGAGTAGTCCGTAATGGATACTAAACTTTTTATAGCCATAGTAGTTCTATTTTTTTCAAAAAAAAACCAATGCGAACCGAATCGCATTGGTTTTTCCTAAGTTTTCTATGAATGTTTTTTCACTTTCATATTGTCATGCATCTAACATCGCAAAGGTAGTGAAAAAAACGATTTTGTCACAAGAAAATCATTTGTTTTTATGCACCCGTTAAAGGATGTGGATAGCCACGGTAAGACCAGCCATCACGATGGACACCATGCTCATCAGCTTGATGAGGATGTTCAGGGATGGACCGGACGTATCCTTGAATGGGTCGCCGACCGTGTCGCCCACGACGGTAGCCTTGTGGCAGTCAGAGCCTTTTCCTCCGAAATTGCCCTCCTCCACATATTTCTTCGCATTGTCCCATGCGCCACCGGCGTTCGCCATGAAGACGGCGAGCACGAAACCGCTACTCAATCCTCCGATGAGCAGACCGAGGACACCGGCCACGCCAAGGATTACACCCGTTACGATTGGAACGATGATCGCCATCAGGGCTGGCAACATCATCTCACGCTGCGCACCCTTCGTGGAGATAGCCACGCAACGCGCGTAGTCCGGATCTGCCTTGCCTTCGAGGATGCCTGAGATCTCGCTGAACTGGCGGCGAACCTCCTCAACCATCTTCTGAGCAGCACGTCCCACAGCGTTCATCGTCAATCCGCAGAAGACGAAAGCCATCATGGCGCCGATGAAGACACCCACCAACACGATAGGGTTCATCAGGTTCACGTTATAGGCGTTCATGAAGTCAACCAATGAAGCTTGAGCAGCGTCGATACCGTTCGGCAATGCCTCGCCGGTACGGATCAGCGCCATCTTGATCTCTTCCACGTAGGAAGCCAACAGCGCCAAGGCCGTCAGTGCGGCGGAACCAATGGCGAAGCCCTTACCCGTAGCTGCTGTCGTGTTTCCGAGAGCGTCGAGGGCGTCGGTACGTTTGCGGACCTCTGGTTCGAGGCTACTCATCTCAGCGTTACCACCCGCGTTGTCGGCGATTGGACCGTAAGCGTCGGTGGCCAATGTGATACCCAATGTGGAGAGCATACCCACAGCGGCGATACCGATACCATACAAGCCTAAGCTCAGATTCTCAGGCGTGAATGCCACGTTGAATCCGTTCGCGCACAAGTAGGAAAGGATGATGGCCACACCCACCGTTACGACAGGGATAGCCGTTGAAAGCATACCGAGGCCGAGACCGGAGATGATCACCGTGGCAGGACCCGTCTGTGAACTCTCTGAAACCTTCTGCGTAGGACGGTAGCTCTGTGAGGTGTAATATTCAGTTGCCTTACCGATGATCACACCGGCGAACAGACCCACCACAACCGACAGGGACATTTGCCACCACTGGCTCGTTTCTGTGCCGAACAACCATGCGAAGATGCAGAATGCGGCAACAGCGATCAGCACGGCGGCTGTGTTGGTTCCACGGCTCAATGCGGCCAACAATTGTTTCATGCCCGCGTCCTCCTTGGTCTTCACCAAGAAGATACCCATGATGGACAATGCCACACCGACTGCGGCGATCAATGAAGGGGCGAGCACCGCCTTCAACTGCATGCCTTCGACGGCTGAGCTGGCGAATGCGGAAGCACCCAAGGCCATTGTCGCCAGGATGGAGCCTGCGTATGATTCATAGAGGTCGGCACCCATACCAGCCACGTCACCCACGTTATCACCCACGTTGTCGGCGATTGTGGCAGGGTTACGAGGGTCATCCTCAGGGATATTGTATTCAGTCTTACCCACCAAGTCGGCGCCCACGTCAGCGGCTTTGGTGTAGATACCACCGCCCACACGTGCGAACAACGCCTGCGTGGAAGCACCCATACCGAAGGTCAGCATGGTGGTCGTGATGATGATCAAGTGATTCTCCGCCGGGATGAAGTGGTCGAGGATGAGGAACCACACCGAAACGTCGAGCAATGCGAGGCCGACAACCGTCAGACCCATCACCGCACCCGAACGGAAGGCAACCTGCAAACCATTGTTCAATGTTTGGCGGGCGGCGTTAGCCGTACGAGCCGAAGCGTACGTGGCGGTCTTCATGCCGAAGAAGCCAGCCAAGCCAGAGAAGAAACCTCCGGTGAGGAATGCGAACGGCACCCAACTGTTCTGTAAACCGAAGCATGCCATCACGGTGAAGATGACCGCAAGCACGATGAACACGATAATCACCACTTTGTACTGCTGTTTGAGGTACGCCATGGCACCTTTGCGGACATGCGCCGCGATCTTTTGCATCAAGTCGGTTCCTTCGGACTCCTTCAGCATTTGTCTATAGAAGATAAATGCGAAGCCCAGGGCTACCAACGAAGCCGCAAGAACTACATAAATTAAATTTCCCATAAGCGATATAAATTATTAATCAATATTTCTCTACTCTTCAACTTCAACTTCTCTATTCAACCTCACCATCACTCTTCATCACTCGCAACACTCTCACGTCTTATGTCGCCGGTAATTCGTCGTGGGTAATCATTTTTCTGTTTTTTAACATAAATTCACTAACACTGCATAGCAAAGTTAAAATTTATTTTGAGAAAAGAATGATACTTGTCGGTATTTTTTTGGGGAAAGTGCGCAGAATTAATTAAGAATTAAAAATTAAGAGTTAAAAGTTAAAAATTTGTAAGTGAAACTCTATAAGTAGAATTGGCGGGAGATATATCACACGATCTTTACTACAGGATGTGAGGTGGCTTGGATTCCAAGGGAAGTAGCACATGGAAAATTGGAATTCCAAATATAAATGGGGTCACTTTGGGGAATGATTTTGTGGAATGTGGGGCAAATAATATACATAAATGTAAAAATATATTAAAATATCTGTTTGAAATTTCAAATGAATTGTTATCTTTACATTTGCAAATTATTTGCCCCCGATTTTTCCAGGGAAAAGTGATGAAAAATAGGGGGTTATAGAGAGAAAATGAAACAAGGTATGTGCAAAATAGATAAGATTATGGTGAAACGTTTACTTCAGATGAAAGGCATTTGTCTGACGGCCGTTTTGTTCTTTTTGTTGATTAATATTCAGTCGGTTAGATCGGATGGCTCAAGGGACATGTACCCGGCGGATTATTTCTCCAGGTATGCCTCGTCCGGTGTTACGGTAAACTCCGCGGGAAGTTACCGGGCTTGTTTGATGAGTGGTGTACCCACCGCTTCGTCGGATCCTAATCTGGCCTCGCCATTCCCCACCTATGGTACGCTGAAGGTGTATGCAAAGGCGGGTGAGCATATATATGTTGCCTCCAGTGCCATGACTGCTAAGAATTCCGCGACGCAGGAGAGCTATGGGCGTATCGATTGGCGCGCGCCCGACGGGACGAGTGGTAGCATCTCAAGTACTCGTAGGGGCGGATTGATCGCCGACCGTGCCCAGGAGTTGGCCGGACCGAACATCAATGGCTCCACCAATGGGTACGATGCCTATAAAATCACGGTTGGTGACAACCAAGAGGGTGTATGGGAAATTGATTTCGTGGGGGGATCCACCAACATGAACTTCGGGAGTGAGACGGTGACCCGCCATAAGGTGGATGATTGGATCGAGGATGTTACTCATCCATATATCAATGCGTTTGACGTTTCCGTCTCTAATGTGGAGGACAATGCCTTCATCAGGGGACGTGTCTACGCGAACGTGCTCAACATGATGATGCCTTCCACCTACCAGGGGAATTCCTATTCCTGCGAGTGGTACACTTCTTTATATGTCTTGACCAATACGGGTTATCTGTACGAGGTGAAAACGAATGGACAAAATGGCCACTTCTCCACTTTCTTCGCGAACAATAAGGGCGTGCAGACGGATCCGTTGGGTTGGATTCAGAATAATACGGTTTATTCCTCCTCCAGGGCGATCCCTTGCTATGGAGGATTCGCCTCTTACAAGAGCACGGATATCGATCTCGCTTCGGGTAATCGTTTCGTCAATAATAGGGTCCCTACCTATGATCCACGTCGTCCGGACACGACCTTGACGAGGATCGTGGATGGTGAGGAGAAGGCGGTGGACGATATAACGCACAAGATCTTTTTCTGCAAGCCTTCCCCGGATATGCCTGCTGTCGCGCGGGCCGTGTATGGCAAGAGGGTGGACAGCACATGGTTGCTGACGAACCTCAATTCGGAGGGTGCGCCACTGATCTCTAACCTTACGTTGGTGGGGAAGGAGAGTCACTTGAAGGGTGTGCTTGGTCCGGAAGGCGTGGATATCTTCTTCGAGGCGAATGCCTCCGGTGATTTCCTCATCGATATGGATTTCGGCGCTGGCTATACGAACAGGGTCCTGTCCGGCTATTGCGAGAAGGGTGAGAATGTGATCGATTGGGATGGTTTGGATGGCGCGGGGAAGAGTGTCCCTGTCGTGAACATAACGCTTTCCGGCAAACTGAAGTCTGCGGAAATACACTTCCCATTCTTCGATTTGGAGAACAACAAGAAGGGCTTGATCCTGAACCAACTCAATGCGGAGTGGAGCGCGGTCGAACGTGACACCATCTATTGGGATGATTCCTCTTTGAGCAATCTCGGCACGTTGGCGAGTGGAGAGGATGTCCTGGAGAAGACGTCTGGTACAAATTCGCCGGGCCACCGTTGGAACAACAACGGCTCGGGCAGGGGCAACAACCGTATCATAGACACGTGGACTTTCGCCCAGGGTGCGGACCGTAATGTGCAGAATATATCCGCTTACTCACGTTTCATCGATCTGGGGATCACATCTGTCTCTATCGACACCTCTCTGGCTCATGTGGGTGAGCTTATCTCCTATACGTTGGAGGTGGAGAACCTGAATAGAGGCAAGATCTTGTATCAGGGGGATTCTGTGATCGTGGACAGTGATGCGGATAGCGCGTCGGTGGGTGTGTGGTTCCCTCGGGGAGGCTTCGTCACTACGTCTGTTGAATTATTGGATTCGGATGATCCTACTTGCCGGGTGGCGCGCCAGCCTTCCAGCACGGAGTATGGATTGGGTTTCATCTCCCTGAAGAGTGGCAAGAGGGCTACGCTGAAGGTCTCTGGTTATGCTACCTCCGCTTGGGCGCACAATGAGATCCGTCCGATCGGTTTCATTATGCGGCCAGGTGATTATTTCGAGGTGGATGCGAAGAACCTCGCCTCGGATGGTATGCCATTGAACCCTCTGAATGAATATGAAGGCATTGAAAACAATAACGTCATGATGGCGGACCGGGCGCTTTTCTTGCTCAATTCGGCTCCTGTATCTGCGGCTTACGACACGATTGTGCCTGCGGGTAGGAGCGTGTCGGGTAATGTGCTGAACAATGACAAGGATGTGGACGGTGACCAGCTCAGTGTGCTTGGCTTTATGGTGAATGGTTCCATGGGTACCTTGGATGTGCCTGCCGACATACAAAAGGAAGGCCGCAATTGTGGTTCCTTTACTATGAGTGCGGATGGTTCGTATACGTTCACGGCGGACGCATCGTATGATGGCGCTATCCCTGATATTTATTATGGGGTGTCGGATGGTTTCACGGGCAATACGGTCTACTCCGGGACGGACTTGATCCCAGGCATGGATACTTCCCGTATTAACATACAGGTCTTGCCTAATCACTTGCCGACGGTTACCCCGACTGAGGTCTCCATTAACAGAAGTGGCAGCCGCACATGGTTGCCTATCGTTATCAGTGATGAGGATGGGGATCCGCTTACGATCTCTGTGACGGGCGGAGATGCCACCTCCTACGAAGTGAGTGGGGATAGCATCTTCTATGTGGGCCCTGCCGTCTCCGCGGATGAGGTCTCCACCTTCGAACTGACGGTCGATGACGGGGTGAGGGCTCCGGTTGTGACGACAATCTCTGTGACGATAAGGTCCAATCAGGCCCCTACCGTGACACCAGCCTCGGTCACAATCTACGCGAAGTACCAAACAGCGCAGGATTATCTGGTTCCTTTGGTGTATACTGATCCTGATGGCGGTAGCGTGACGCTCGTAGACCAATGGTCAAACACTCCATCCGCTTTTGAGATTAGAGATAATAATTTGTATTTCAAGGCAACTGCAAGGAATACTAGAGTGGTCACGGTCACTCCTTATCAGCTCTCTTTGGTCGTAAGGGATGAGCAGGGTGTGACGGCTACTGTGCAGGTCACTGTCAACGTGTCGGTTTCAAGGAATGATGTGAGTCCGAGCAACGTGAGTGTCGTCACGGAAAACATCACATATGGTGATCCGTTGTCTGATGCGCTTGTTTATAGTGCGGACTGTTCGGGCTCATGGAGTGTGATGGATAGCGTGGCGGGTGCGATCGAGTGGGATCAGATCCTTCCTGCCGGCGAACATACGGTGAGTCTGATGTTCTCGCCTTCAGAGGAGGGGTATAGCGCGGAAATCGTGCAGGATCTGCACTTCAATGTATTGCCTCGTCCGATCACATTGACCTCTGCTTCCGGAGATAAGGTCTATGATGGTGTCGCTTTCTCTAAGCCGACCGTTTCTGTCTCCGAAGGCTCATTCTTGGGCTCGGAATCCTTTGTGTATAGCAATTTCGCGAGCCTGACGGGTGCCGATACGATTGATAACACCTTCTCTTATGCGGCGGCGAGTGGCACTTCCCTTGCGAATTATGATATCACTGTGCGGTATGGCTCGCTCATTGTGGCCCCTCGCCCGATCACCCTCTCCACGCCTAGTGGCTCGAAGGTGTACGACGGGACGCCTTTGGCGAAACCTACGGTTACGGTTTCCTCAGGTAGCTTCGTGGGTGTGGATGAGTTCCTCTACTCCAACTTTGCCACTATTACGGAGGCGGGTAGCGTGGATAACACGTTTAGCTATGTGCCGGCTCCAGGTGTGACGCTCTCCAACTACGATGTGACGCTGGATTATGGCCGGCTGACCATTGAACCATTCGTGTGGACGGGCGATTATGACATCGTTTTGTCGGGAAGCTCCTTCTTGTATGATGCTAGCGAAAAGCGACCGACCGTTTCGCTGAAGATAGACGATTATGTGGCGAGCGAGGAGTTTTACACGGTTCGCTATGAAAATAATATCAACGCGGGCGACTCCGCTATGGTGATCGTTTCCGAAAAGGAGGGCGGTAGCGTTTCCTTTAGGGCGGATACGGCTTTCTTCTCTATTAGAAAACGTTCTGTCATCATCGCTTCTTCCTCTTGTGAACAGGTGTATGATGGCAATGAGCTTACCTGCCATACCATCCAGGCTGTCTCTGGCGATGGAATGGCGAGCGGTGAGACATTTACCCCTGAATTCACAGCTTCCCTTACGGATGTGGGGGTTATGGACAATTCATTCATCGTGGACATCGATGAACGCAATTACAATGTGGTGACTGTCTATGGTTCCTTGTCGGTGACCCCAAGGCCTGTCGTCCTCTCAAGTGAGAATATCGTATGGAGCGACACCTCTTTCGCATATGATGGCGAGGCGCATTGCCCTACCGCTACCATTACGGTGGACGGGCTGGTGATGGATCCTTCCCGTGATTATACGATCTCATGCACCAATAATGTGGAGGTGGGTGAGAAGAGTGCGGTCGCAAGCGTAAGCAAAACGGCTGACGGAAACTTTGATTTTGTGGGCTTCGATGGCTATTTCTCTATCGGGCCGGGCGTCGTCTCCATCACGGGCAAGCAGGTCGCTTCGAAAACCTATGATGGGACAACGGATGCCACTGTCACGCTGGAGGGCATCTCTGGTGTCGCATCGGGTGACGATGTGAGCGTGGAGGTCTCCGCTTCGTTCAGTGACGCTAATGCGGGGACAGACAAGGATGTGGAGATTACTTACACGTTGACGGGTGCGGACAAGGATAACTACCGTTTGAGTGTGGCCCAAGAGACCTATCCGAATGGTGTGATCGCACCTTTGCAGGTTACCCTTTCATGGCCTAGCGAGTCTCAATTAGCCTATGATGGTACATTGAAACGGGTGGAGGCTACTGTCACGAATGCGATCGGCTCGGATGTGGTGAATGTGCTGACGTACAAGGGTAACCAGGCCACGGAGATTGGCTATTATGAGGCTCAGGCTTTGTCTTTGGACAATAGCAACTATGCGCTTCCGTCCGAATCATCGTTCGAGTGGTCTATCCTTCCAGTGCTTGTGGCGGTGGATGTCACGCTTGAGAATGTGCCGTTCTCCTATGACCAAACCTCCCATGAACCGGGTGTGACCGTGAAGGTCGGTGAGACGGTGCTGTCCGCTTCCGATTATGCGGTGAACTATGTGAACAATGTGGATGCGGGCGATTCCGCCATGGCGATTGTCAGTAGGAAGCCTGGCTGCATCTATTTCTTCGCTACGGACACCTCCTACTTCTCCATCGCGAAGAGAGTCGTTGCCTTCCGCTCCGATTCTTGCGAGAAGGTCTATGACGGCACGCCATTGACCTGCGAGACGGCGACGGTGGTGGATCCTTCGCAGATATTGCCGGGTGACTCTTATACAGTGACATTCACAGGTTCTCAGACCAATGTCGGAACGAGCGACAACACGTTCGTCGTCCTCTTCAATAAGGATAATTATCAGGTGGATCCTATCTATGGCGCATTGACCGTCACGCCGAAACCTATTGACATCTTACCTTCCGATATCGTTTGGAATGAGACGGAGTTCGTCTATGACGGTGAGCCGCATTGCCCTACCGCTACCATTACGGTGGGCGGTGACGTGCTGAACCCGATGACGGATTATGTGATACTCTGCACGAACAATGTGAAGGTGGGTAGCGATGTGGCTCATATCGCAGTTAGGTCGCAGGATGGCGGTAACTTCGTGTTCACTGACTATGAAGTGAACTTCTCCATCTCTCCTGCGGTTATCACCATCACGGATTCCACTGTCTTTGAGAAGGTTTATGACGGTGATAATTCTGCTCAGGTGCAGGTCAATGCTGTCTCTTTCAAGGCTCAGGGCGATTCTATCAGGGTTGTGGCCTCTGGTAAATACAATAATGCGTCTGCGGGACGAAACAAGACGGTCACGATTAATTATAGATTGGAGGGCCCTGATGCGGGCAATTATCAGTTGGCTTATAATAGGGTGACCTATAGTGCTGGTGTGATCAATAAGTGCGAGGCGGCGCTTGTGTGGAGCACTCCTGACACGTTCGTGTACGATGGCCTGAAACACGGTGTCTCTGCCACGGTGTCGACTGAACTGAATGTCACTATCCCTATCGTGACTACTTATGAGAACGATTCCGCCGTCGCTGCGGGACGTTATGTGGCGCGTGCGACTGGCTTGACCGGACGTAACTTCGCCTTGCCTCAGAATGACTCCTTGGTATGGGTGATCCTCCCTAGCGGAAATGATGCGACAGCCTTCGAGCTTCAGCAGAATACCTTCACTTATGACGCCACGAGCCATCCTGCTACCTTTGTCGTGGACTCTGCTTTGCAGTTCGTCCAGGGAACCGATTACGTGATCTCCTATAAGCTGGAGGGTGGCGAAGAGGCTTCATGGACAGGCTTCCCGCCAATCAATTCGGGTGTCTACGATGTTAAGGTTACTATTTACAATCCTAATTATGAGAATACGGATTTGACGGGTTGGAAAATGACGATCGAGAAGGCTTCATTGTCCGTCACTCCTTCTGTCGTTCAATCAAAGGTGTATGACCGTTCGCTCGATGCGACAGTCTCTGTCGAGTCTCTCTCTGGCGTCATCGGTGGGGAGGATGTCTCCGTATCGGCTGTGGCGCAGTACGATACCTCTTCGACGGACGCCTCTTCTATCCGTGTCGTTTACCGTCTCATGGGTGAGGATATGATGAACTATTCTTTGTCTGATTCTGTGTATGTGACGGATGGCAAGATCCTGCCTTCACCACTCTATGTGGAGGGTACCACGATCATGGATAAGAGCTACGATGGAACACTCAATGCGGTGGCTACCGTCGGTGCGTTGCGTGGCGTGATAGCTCCGGATAGCGTGTCGGTCTCTGTCTCATCGTCCGCCTTCTCTAGCGATACGATAGGCAATGGTACGGATGTTTACGTCACATACCAATTGTCGGGCCCTGATGCGGGCAATTATGTTGTGAAGTCGGATACGGTTCCGGGTAATATACTCGAGCCTGCTGTTTCATTCTCGTGGAACGTGAAAGATACGGTTTATGGCTCGGCCATCGTGGGCGTGAATCCTATGGTGGAGGTGACCCAGTCGTTGGATGGCAAGATCACCTACTTCGTCGACGGTGTCGCGGTGGATTCCGGTTATGTGATCCCTGTGGGCACGCACTCCCTGTTGGCGCAGTTCGCCGCTTCGGGAAGTGATTATGTGGTCCCTTCTGGCGGAAATGTGATTAGTGTTTCTAAAAAATATATTGTGCTGGATGCCTATGACATCAACCCTGCCAAGCCTTATGACGGAAGCGATTCTGTCGTCTCTTTGAAGACGGATAGTCTCTTGGTGGGTGTTGTGGGAAGTGATGATGTACGTCTCTCTTCGCTGACCGCCAAGTACAATAGTGCGCAGGTGGGTGCGAATAAGGTCATCACGGTATCGTTCTCCTTGACGGGTAGGGATACAGCGAACTATGCGATCGAGAGTGAATCCTTGCCGGGTGTGATCCGCCTTCGTGAGGTGAAACTGGCTGCGGGTGACAGCTCGAAGGTCTATGATGGCACGCCGCTCGTCTTTGATAGCGTTGCGATCATAGGTGATGGTTTCATCGAGGGCGATCTCTTGAGCGTACATGCGACTGGTTCGATCACTGAACCGGGTCATGTCCTGAATCAGGTGGTCTTCGAATTCGCGAATGATTCCGTCGAGGACAACTATGATATCATCATCGCTAGAGGATTCCTGGTGGTTACGAAGATACCGCAGGAGATCCCTGCCGTCACGCCGGTCGACGAGTCTATCCTCGGTCTCAATGACGGACACCTCTTGGGCTTGACGAATCAGATGGAGATGCACGATGCGAATAGCTCCACCTTTGAAGCGGTGACTCGCCTCGATTCGCTCTATGCGCCAGGCACCTATTACATCAGATTCCCTGAATCTCAGTATTACGAGGCATCCGACACGTTGGAGGTGGTTATCCTTCCTGGCCGTGCCGAGTTTATGGTGGATGCCTCTTCTTCGGATACCACGAGGGGTACTGTGACGGGCGCTGGCACATATCTCTACCAGACCAATGTCTCGGTGGAGGCCACTGCCTTGACGGGCTACCACTTCGTCGCTTGGAATGATTCGATCACCGAGAATCCATTCTCCTTCGTACTGACGGGCGACACCTCTTTCGTCGCTTCGTTCGAGCCTAATCAATATTGGTTGTATGCAATGGATCGTGGAGTCACCTTGGATTCCCTCTCTGTCTTGTTCGGCGATACGGTTGCCGCATCGATGTTGAGCGTGACGGCCCAAAGAGAGGGCTATGATTTCATGGGTTGGTCCCCTGCCTTCCCTCTTGTGATGGGTGCGGGCGATCAGGTGGTTGAGGCTCAATGGAAGAGGAAGATGTTCGAGGTGGATGTTGATACCCTCACGGTTGGTGGTAGGGTAGCCATCAACTTCGAGAACCCTGTCGCTTATGGCGATACGGTTGTTATGGATGCGCATGCCATGGTGGGTTACCACTTCTCTTCCTGGAATGATGGCAACACAGAGCCTCTTCGCTCTGTTGTCGTGACGAGTGACACCTCTTTCAGCCCGATCTTCATGCGTAACCAATATATGGTTTATGCGATTTCTGACGATGTGGCTGTGGATACGATTAGTGTTGCCTACGGGGATACGGTCTATGAGTCGATGCTGGATGTCACGCTCTCCAAAACGGGTTATGCCTTTGCGGGCTGGTCTCCTGCCTTCCCTCTTGTGATGGGCGCTTCGGACCAGACGGTGACGGCTCAATGGACGAGACTGACCTATGTGGTCTCTGTCGATTCGTTGTTGGATGGCGGACGCACTACTACGAACTTCGAGAACCCTGTCGCTCATGGCGATACGATTACGCTGGCGGCTGTGCCATTTGATGGCCATCACTTCCTCTCTTGGAGCGACGGCGATCTCTCCAATCCTCGCACGGTCATCGTGACGAGCGACTCTTCCTTCACTCCTCTTTTTGACGTGAACCGACACTTGCTCTATGTCATGAACAACGATACGATTGTGGACAGCATCTCCATCGCTTATGGTGATACTATCACTGAGTCGATGCTGAACTATGCGTTGGAGAATGTCGGCTATAACTTCATGGGCTGGTCGCCTACGCTTCCTGTCTTGGCGGGCGATTCGAACATGTCGGTGGTGGCTCAATGGTCACAAAAGATGTTCATCGTCACAGTCGATACCTTGTCGCCTGAGGGTGATATTACGATGAGTGTGGAGAATCCTATCCCTTATGGCACTTCAGTCTCTTTGAGGGCGGTGGCTAAGAACGGTTACCATTTCGTCGCTTGGACCGATGGCGTGATGTTGAATCCTCGCATATATACTGTTTATAAAGATAGTTCGTTCGCGGCCCTCTATGCGCCGAATGAATATACACTCTACGTGATGAGCGACGCGGATACGTTGCGTAGCTCTATTGTCCTCTTCCAGGATACGGTGACGGAAAGCACAGTGGGCCTCGCTCCTGAAAAGGTGGGCTATGATTTCGTCGGCTGGTCGCCTGAATTGCCAATTGTGGTTGGCTTGAGTGATGTGACGGTGACGGCTCAATTCGTGAAGAAAACCTTCACTGTCACTGTTGACACGTTGTTGGCGAACGGACGGGTGATTACGGACTTCGAGAACCCAGTCGCTTATGGTGATACGGTTACGTTGATCGCTGAGCCTTCCGAAGGCTACCACTTCGGCTCTTGGAACGATGGATTGTCGACGAACCCTCGTCAGATTGTTGTCACGATGGATACTTCCTTCTCGCCTGTCTTTGTGGCGAACCAATACTGGTTAACGGTTCTCAATGGTGCGGACACGTTGCAAAGCTCCCTTATCACTTATGGGGATACAGTCAACGAGTCGGACGTCACGGTGGTCCCTGAACGAGTGGGCTACGACTTCACCGGCTGGCAACCTTCGCTTCCTCTTGTGATGGGGACTGCGGGTGTGACGGTAGAGGCGCAATGGACCAAGAAGATGTTCGAGTTGACCCTTGACACCTTGTTCGAGAGGGGTAAGATCATCACGGACTTCGAGAACCCTGTCGCTTACGGTGATACCATCACCTTGACGGCTGTGCCTTACGAGGGCTACCATTTCGTCGCTTGGGAAGATGGTTTGGAGGATAACATCCATAGGATCGTGGTGACGAGCGATACTTCGTTGACGCCTCTCTTCGACGTCAATCGTTATGATCTGATTGTCATGAATGAGGATACGATCGTCACGACACTCCCTATTTACTATGGGGATACGATTCAGGATTCTTATGTGACGCTCTCACTGGAAAAGGTGGGCCATGATTTCGCGGGTTGGTTGCCTACGCTCCCTGTTGTGGCGGGTGCGGGCGACGTGACGATCGTGGCGCAGTGGACCAAGAAGAAGATCGAGCTCAACCTCGACACCTTGTTCGAGAAGGGTAAGATCATCACGGATTTCGAGAACCCTGTCACTTACGGAGATACCATCACCCTGATGGTTCAACCGTCTGAGGGGTATCATTTCCTCTCCTGGGCGGATGGCGACACCACCAATCCTCGCATGGTTGAGATCATTAGCGACACCACCTTGTTGCCTGTCTTCATGCCGAACACCTATGGTCTTGTCGTGCTGGCGAATGGTGACACGCTCTTGTCGATCCCTGTCACGTTTGGCGACTCTATCACCGACTCCCTGATCAATGTGATCCCTGAGAAGGTGGGACATGATTTTGTGGGATGGTCTCCATCTCTTCCTATTAAGGTGGGTGTGGGTGACTTGACCCTCGAGGCGCAATGGGTGAAGAAGACTTATCAGATCACGGTACATGCGGGCGAGAATGGCAAGGTGGATACTCCTTTCGTCAATCCAGTCGCCTTCGAGGATACGATACAGTTCTCTGCTATCCCTGACGAAGGATTCCGTTTCGCCTCATGGAGTGATGGAGATCGTTCCAACCCTCGTCAGGTAGTGGTGACGGGCGACTCGTCGTTCAGCGCCTCCTTCGTGCCGAATGTTTATTACGTCAAGGTTGTTAGTGACAATCAGGTGTTGTCTGTCTTGCCGCTTCACTTCAGGGATTCTATCCTTCGCCAAAGCTTAGACTCGTTGAATCCTTCCAAGGTGGGTCATGACTTCGTGGATTGGGACGTGAAGTTCCCTCTCACCATGGGCTCTCATGATACGACTATCACTGCGATCTATACCCCTAAGATCTTTACCGTCGTGACGAAGATTAACGGTAATGTCGGTAAGGTGAGCGGTGTGGGTGACTACCCTTATGGCACGACCGTCAACCTGCAGGCTATCCCTAATGCGGGATTCCACTTCGTGAAGTGGGGCAACGGAGACACGACGCGTGCGATCAGCTTCGTCCTCGTCTCGGATACGATCGTATCCACGCTCTTTGCGAAGGATGTGGATGAGATGATGGTCGACACCCTGATCATCCCTGCATTCGGTTATTGCCCTAACACGGAGGATGTCATCCGCTACTCCCTGCTGAATTCCGAAGCGCCTTCCGAGTATAGGATCCTCTTTAGCGAAGAGGCGCATGAGGCGGGCTTCGTGGACGTCGATTTCACGAAGATCAGTGTGGACAATGAGGTGAAGATTGTTATCCCTGACTGCCCAGCTGGCACCTATAGGGCTAGCATCCAGTTCAAGAATGCTATTCACTCTGTCACGCCTTTCTTTGATGTCGACTTGAGGGTGAACCTCTCCAGTGATTATATAACGGACATCTGGCAGGATGTCGTCTCCGTGGTCAATACGGAGAATCTCTTCACAGAGTATCAATGGTTCCATAATGACGTGAAAGTCGGTGGAGCCACCGCTCCGTACTACTGCGAGAAGAAGGGCTTGTCCGGTAACTATTACCTGGAGGCTGTCACGACGGATGGGCGCCAGCTGCGCACGTGCAAGAAGTGGTTCGACTATGCTACGAACACCACGCTCTCCGTCTATCCTAATCCAACACCAGACAACGCAACGGTCGAGCTGAGTGTGGATAACGGAGCTGTCCATAGCCTCACGGTGACGAACGCTACTGGTGTGGTGGTCATCAGCACGACGTTTGTGGGCCGCAAGACTCAAATCTCTTTCCGTGAGTTCGCTCCTGGAACGTATATCGTCGAGGTGGATGGATTGACCGAGAAAGAGATTAGGAAATAGGAGACGATGGTTCGTTCTCCACATGTGTTTGAATGTAACGATATTGAGATATGAGAATGAGAAAGGGTTTGATATTATTAGGCTTGCTCTCCTTGCCATTGTTGCTGCAGGCGCAGACATACGATCATTATTTGGATTTGACCGTAGGTGGAGGATTGCATTCCATTCAGTTCTCGCCTAAGGAGGGTGACTTCACGCCTGGTACGGGTATGGAGGTGAGGGCTGGTTATCGCCGTGTCATTGATGAGCATTGGAGCTGGGGCTTAGGTTTGGGTGTTAGTTGGTACAATGCCCGCTCCTTTTACGAGGACTACCGTATAGCGCGCGCAGCTGTCGATGATCAGAACGGGGAACCGTATGAATATCGGGTCATCTTTACGGATTGGAAGGAAAAGCAGCATCTGGTTAACCTTGAGCTCCCTGTGGCTGCTTATTACCAACAACCGATTAGCACGTTGTGGAGTTTCTTGGGTAGCGCCGGACTGAAGTTCATTGTCCCTGTTTCTAATAAATACACGATCCTGGATGGCGAGATGGAGACCAAGGGATACTTCAAACAACTCACGAACATCGAGTACGAGAACTTGCCTCAGCATGGCTTTTTCAAGGAGGAGGGCTTCGAGGGGGAGGCCTCTTTGCGCAAGTTCGGTGGCGGTGTCTTCGTCGACGCGGGTCTTCTCCGTTCTTTCAAACACGGTGATATGAGCTTGTATATGGGCCTCTATTTCAACTATGGCGTCACGGACTTGTCCAAGGAACATACTGGCTCTTTGTTTGACGGAAAGTCTTATCCGGGTGTTCTCTCCTCTAATCTGGTGGACGGGGCTCATCTGATCGCTGCGGGCCTCAAGGTGGGTATAACGTTCGGTATGCCTCGCATCTTCCCATTGCCTGAGATGCAGCATGAACTTGCTATGGAGGATGAGGATACGGAGAATATCGAGGCTGAAATCAGGAAGTTCGAGACGGATGAGGTCGAGGAGGTCTTGCGTATCGCCCGTCAGCTGGCGCAACAGGAGGAGGAACGTAAGGCCCGTGAGCTCGCCAACGTGAAGGAGGTCGTGAAATGGCTGAACAACAACGTGAAGGTGGAGTTCAAACTGGGTGAGGCGGTTATTCAAATGAATGACGAGATCCAAACGTATATCAATGACTTGACCAACTACATCAAGAACACTCCTGGTCGTAGGATCCTTATCTGGGGCCATACCTGTAACTTGGGTAAGGAGTCTAAGAATATCGAACTGGGTATGCAACGTGCGGAGGCGATGCGTAAACTGCTGATCAGTGCGGGTTGTCCAATCAACCGTGTGATGGCTAGAAGCAAGGGTTCTTCCGAACCGCTTGTGCCTAATACGAGCGAGGCGAACCGCCAGAAGAATAGACGTATCGAAATTGTCATCAAGTAATGTCGGAGGAGCGGAATCGGCCTCTCGGACGTGCTGTGAAGCAGTTCCTGCTTCGCTGGTGGTTCTGCTTCCCGTTGCTGGGGATATTGTCTCTGCTATTGGCCATCTATACATTTACTCAGGTCCCCTCTTCCCTTGATTATGTCTGTGCGATTTTGCTGATAGTCGCTACTGTCACCACGCTTTCGTCGTGGGTTGTGTTGCTGATGTGCCGCAAATGGTGGAGGACGCTTCTCTCCGTTGCGGTGACGCTGACCTCGTGGGCATTCCTTTTGCCCATTGCCTCTTTGTCTGCCATGAATGCTCCTGATGGGTTCGGTGCGAAGCATAAGATCCCTGATGGTCTCGCCTATGAGTTGCCTTCTGATTCGGGAGAGGTGGTCGCCTCTGATACGAGCATTTACCTGCAGGTCTCAGGGAAATACGGGTCATATTGCTATTCTTTCTATTATAAGGGATTGCCCGCCGGGAAAATCTTCCTGAAGTGTTTTGAAGCGACGGAGAACATCCCTTTGTCGGAGGATCGCATCCCTGAACGTTCAGCTGTCTCGTTGGGTTCCACGGAGGATTTTCCCTTCCATCAGTTGGTCGATCATCAGTGTTTCACAATTTATGAAGGTGACTTTGGGGATTACTATGCCGCACGTGTGGAGGTTTGGTTCAGGGACTCGACGAGTGGTGTGGAACGTAAACTGATGGAGAAGGTCTATCGGGTCGAAGGGTGGATGAGGTAGTGGTTTGTTTTAGGGTTGTAAAAAAAAGAATGGTTGCATGTTCCCACACAACCATTCCCTTGTGATAATCAATTATTATTTTACGTTTCCTACCTTGATGAGGTATTCTGCGATTTGTACAGCGTTCAAAGCGGCGCCCTTCTTGATTTGGTCGCCTACGATCCAGAAGGTCAAGCCGTTCTCGTTCGCCAAGTCCTTGCGTACACGTCCTACGTATACATCGTCCTTGCCTGCCAAGAAGAGAGGCATTGGGTATTTCTTGTTGGCTGGATCATCCATCAACTGCAGACCCTCACCCTCGGCGAAGGCTTTCTGTGCTTGCTCCACGCTGATAGGCTTCTCTGTCTCGATCCAAATGGACTCTGAGTGGGAACGGAGGGAAGGCACGCGCACGCACATCGCTGAACAATTCACGTCGCTGTGCATGATCTTCTTCGTCTCGTTGAACATCTTCATCTCCTCTTTCGTGTATCCGTTGTCTGTGAAGACATCGATTTGAGGGATGACGTTGTATGCCAATTGGTAAGCGAACTTATTGACGGTTACAGGCTTGTTGTCCAACACTTCCCTGTACTGCTGCTCCAACTCCGCCATGGCTGCCGCACCTGCGCCGCTGGCCGCTTGGTAGCTGGCGATGTGGATACGTTTGATGTGGCTGATCTTCTCGAGTGGTTGCAAAGCCACTACCATCATGATGGTGGTGCAGTTAGGGTTGGCGATGATGCCTCTCGGACGGTTGAGCGCGTCTTCCGCATTGCACTCAGGCACAACCAATGGAACATCATTGTCCATGCGGAATGCGCTGGAGTTGTCAATCATTACGGCACCGTACTTGGTGATGTCCTCGGCGAACTCCTTCGAGATGCTGGCTCCTGCGGAGGTGAAGGCGATGTCCACACCCTTGAAGTCGTCATTGTGCTTCAACTCCTTGACGGTGTATTGCTTGCCTTTGAATTCGTATGTGCGTCCTGCACTTCTAGACGATCCGAACAGTACTAAGTCATCCAACGGGAAATTACGTTCTGCTAATACGCGGAGGAATTCCTGTCCCACTGCGCCGCTTGTTCCAACGATTGCTACTCTCATTTTTCTTTTGTAATTTTTTATATGAATTTTCTCAATATTTTATACTTTTGCGAGAAGGATGTGTTTGCCATCCTCTAATTTTCTGCAAAGATAATTTGTTTGCGGTTTACTTGTAGTAATTAATTATAAAAGTTATTGTTGAATGAAAAAATTTTTGTTTGTGTGGGCTTTTTTGTGCCCTTTCTGTGTGTTTGCTCAGCTGAATGTATCCTTTGCGGATGGTGTGATTCCCTCTTATTGTGTGGGCACGGATTCTCTCTTTTCGGTCGCCGACGGGGTGGTTTCTTCCTCGAACAATGTAGCCGGTGAGAGCTATCTCTTCGCCCCTTCTGTCGCGATGGACGATGCGGAGTGGGGCCTCTCCGTCTCCATGGCCCAGCCGACCGGCTCATGTTTCGCCCGTTACTATTTGGCGGTCGATGCGCCGGCGATCGATGGTTCCTCCTCCGGTTATTTCCTGCGCTTGGGTGATTCCAAACGACAGATCTCTTTATGCTTCCGCAAGGAAAGCGGGAGCGTGGTCACCTTGGCGAAGGGGGACACGATGAGGCTCCTCCCTCCGCCGAACGAGAAGTTGCTGCGTGTGGAGGTGCGGGTGACCCGTAGCAGTGCGGGCGAATGGGTGGTCTACTCCAGACTGAATGACGAGGAGTCGTTTCGTCAGGAGCTCTCCGTCACCGATAACACCTTGACGCAAGCCTCCTACTCGGGCATCTATTGCAAGTATCCTAAGTCGAAGGCGAACACCTTCTCCTTCTCGGGTTGGACGGTGGAGGGTGAAGCGGCTTTCGTGCCTGACCCGCCCTCTTTGCCTGAACCTAACGATTTGATTTTCACGGAAATCATGTTCGCTCCGTCTGCGGATGGGGCAGAGTTCGTGGAGATCTATAACCGTTCCGACAAGGTCATCGACTTGTCCGGACTTAGCCTTGCGGCGAGGAAGAAGGATGGTGCGGTTACCTATGGTAAGCGGATTGCCTCCACCTCTTCGTTGATCTATCCTGATGAGTATAAGGTGGTTACAAAATATCCCGAGAAGTTGGGTGTTCTCTCTTCGTGTGCGTCCGACGGGGCGATGGTGCCAATGTCCAACATGGCGGCCCTGAACAATGCCGGGGGATGGGTCTCCCTCTTTCGCACGTCCGATTCCCTCTTGATCGACGAGGCCTATTTCGCCCCCGACCTGCACGTGGAGGGGGTGCCTGACAAGGGGGTGGGGGTCTCGTTGGAGCGTGTCTCCTTAGAGGGTTCGTCGTGGACCTCCGCCTCCCCTGCGACGGGCTATGCCTCTCCGGGCTGTGAGAACCAGGCGATGATGGCGGTCGAGGACATCCTTTTCGAGGCCGATCCGTTGTGTGCCCCCTATCTTGAAGCCTCCGGGTTCTGGCACCTGCGTTACAACCTGGACAAGCCCGGCTATTTGGCGAACGTGTGTGTCTATGCGTTGAACGGTGCGGTGGTGCGGACGTTAGGCCATTCGTTGCCCCTTTCCGTGTCGGGCGAGCTGGTTTGGGATGGCCGCACGGACGGAGGCGCATTGGTTGCCGTCGCACCGTATATCGTTGTGGTACAGGCGATTCATCCGTCGGGTGACATGGTCAATCGGCGGTTTGTGGTGACGGTTTCGAGGTGATGGGTGGTGTTCGGTTTCCAGGGTGTTACCCTGGGCTAGATAATGATATGCCCTTGCAGGGCGGACAGGGAACACTCGTTGGAAATTCTCCATGCGTCATCCCCGATGTGGTGCTGTTTCGCCCCGTAGGGGCAACCCTTTATATAGCCCAGGGCAGCGCCCTGGGTGTTGGATGTGACATGGTAAATGCGCCCTGTAAGGGCAAAAGTGTTGGTTGAATGAATATATATGTACGTTTTTCACCAAGCCCATTTATGGTACTGTTTTCATCTTGAAGTTCTGTCATTATATGTCATCGGACATCGTCTATGAGATGACATCAATCCGAAAACAAATGTTGCTCATCGTATTCAATGTGGTATAGTTCCAAGAATCGCAAGTATTCTTCTTTAAATGACTGTTTTGATGATGAACTTTTTGATTACGAACATATTCAATCGTTTTATCTACAACGGATTGACTGACGGAGAATGCTCCATACCCGCCTTGCCATGCGAAGTCTTTGTATCGCAGGGATATTGTTTTTAACCATCGACTACTGTTTCGCTTCAGTTCCTCTACTAGATGTGCAACGTTCTCTTTTCGGGATAATGAACACACGATATGGACATGATCACCTATTCCACCGACCTGAATTGCGTAGCAACCGGTAGAATCCACCAACCGTCTAATGTACGAATGGACTCGTTTAAAATCTTTTTCGTCGATGTTTGGACTACTTGTTTTGATGTGGAAAACAATGTGCAGATAAATTTTACATAATGATTGGGACATGATATTATTTTTTTTGCGCTTATATGGTGCATTTGACATCTGTTCTTTCCCAACTAGGCAGGTTGGGTTGCCTTGAGGGGCTTGTTTTGTATGCAAAAATAACATTTCCTTTTTTGTTACGCAATAATAAATGTAAATTCTACATTAAATAATATTTCGTAGGGCCTTTGATTCTTTTGCCCTTACAGGGCGAATGCTCGTGTGTTGGTTGTATGACCCAGGGTGTTACCCTGGGCTAGATAATGATATGCCCTTACAGGGCGGACAGGGAACGCTCATTGAACATTCTCTATGCGTCATTCCCGAGGTGGTGCTGTTTCGCCCCGTAGGGGCAACCCTTTATATAGCCCAGGGCAGCGCCCTGGGTGTTGGATGTGACATGGTAATTTGTACCCCCTGAACAGGTGCCGCAATAAAAGTTGGATGTGTGACGGTCCCATCGCATGCCCGGCACGGATAATTCCCTTATACTTAATTTTTACCTCTTAATTCATGATTTCCATTGCCACTTTCTCTTTTTCCTCTTAACTTTGTAAGAAAAAGAAAGGGACGTATATGATAGTTCAACCGAGATATTTGAAGAAGGGCGATAAGATCGCCATCGTGGCGCCTGCGGGTGCGGTGGATCCTGCGTTGATAGACGGGGCATGCGCCCGCCTGCACAAGTGGGGCTTCGTGGCCCAGGTGGGTTTCACGGCGAAGGGTAATTGCGGAAGGTTCTCCGCATCGGACGAGGATCGTCTGCTGGATTTGCAGCTGGCGATGGACGACCCCGCCGTCTCGGCTATCCTCTGCGCACGTGGCGGATATGGCTGCATGCGCATCGTGGACAAGCTGGACTTCACGAAGTTCGCCCAGTCGCCGAAGTGGTTGATCGGCTTCAGCGACGTGACCGCCCTGCACGCCTCTTTCCATCAGCATGGCTATGCTTCGCTCCATGGGGTGATGGCTAAGGCTATCTCCTCCAACAGCAAATCCGCCACCGCCCTCCGCGACCTGCTGAAGGGCAAGCGTGTGGAGTGCGCCGTGGAGGCCTCTCCGCTGAATAGGTTGGGGGAGGTCCATGCCCCTGTCTTCGGTGGTAACCTCTCCTTGCTCTACGCCCTGCGCGGCACGCCTTACGACGTGGATATGCGGGGGAAGATCCTCTTCGTCGAGGACCTGAGCGAGCGGCTCTACCATATCGACCGTATGATGAATAACCTGCGCCTGGGTGGTGTGCTCAAGGACTTGGCCGGACTGGTGGTTGGTTGTTTCTCCGACATCCCTGAAGATCCGACGCTGGTCTCTGCGGAGAAGGTAATCCGTGAAGCGGTGGATGGGTATGACTATCCAGTCCTTTTCGGCGTGCCGGTCGGCCATGAGGGGTATAACTGCCCGATCCTGGAGGGCGCCGAATATAAGCTCTCCGTCACGAAAGAGGGTGGCTCTTGGTCGTTATATCTTCCTGCGAAGGATAATAAGCGGAAATGATTTCCGTTACATTGGTAGATTTGTTTATCTTTGCGGAAAAGTTGATGTATGAAACGTATATTTAGTCTGATATTGCTCTCCCTCGCCCCTCTGTTGGCGAGTGCCCAGTGGGAATTTGGTGTGGATCTGGGAGCATCCATCTCCCGCTCCAATAGGGCGGACGAGCCTAATTTCCTCATGAAGAACGCTATCTCTTTCCTTCCTGAGTTCAGGGCGTCCTATTCGTTCGCACCCAATTGGTATCTAGGCTTCGGGGCGGCGCATGTCACCAAGTGCTATAGGCTTGAGCCTACCGACGAGTGGGATGGTGAGGCTCCTAGCACATGTCGTTTCCGCTACTTCACCTTGCCTGTCTTGTTGACGTACCGTTTCCCTATATCAGACTTCTGGTTGGGATTCTCCTACGGCATACAGGGGGATTTCTTCATTAGCCAAAAAACACCTACTATGTTCTATAATGGCGAGGAGCATCGCAGGTATGAGTTGGACAACAAGGAGATGAACCAATGCTTCGGCATGTCGCTTGGCACAGAGTTCGGATATAACCTTAACGAGAACTGGAAGTTGATGCTCTCCTATCGTTACGCCTTCGATTTGGTGAATGCGGACGAGCGCGCTTTCCATGGCAGATTCCGTAGCAATACTATCTCTTTGGGCTTCAGGTATGTGCTGGGCGGTGCGACGTTGGTGGAGTCGTATGATGCGTTGTCGGCGGTAGAGTAGGGAAGCAATCTTTTAATCCTTACTTTCCTTCTTTCTCTTCTTCCCGATGGTCAATACCTTATAGAAGAGGATGCCGAGTATGACGGTCACGGTACCCTGTACGATGAGCATGAATAGAACGGATGTTTTCATGATTTACCCTCCCTTCTTTCTTTGAGGATGCGTTGTTCCCTGGTGTAGGACGCATGCCAGATTAGTACGCAAATAAGCACCAGGAGTATGGCCATGCCGATCCTTGCCCCGTCGATGTAGGCGATGTTCGGGTCGTCTGCCGAGATGCCTTGGTGGGTCAGCTCCGCTATGATGGCGGAGTCGTCCAACGGCCAACCCTTCAGGCTGATCAGAGACCAGTCGTCGTTCTTCGGTTTGAAGAGGGCGGCGAGGAAGATGGTGATCAGCATGGTCGGCGTGACATATTTCAGCACGTATTTGAAGAACTTCGGTATCTGCATGTCCGCATGGTAGTTGATCAGTTTCCACCCCTTCTCGATGCCCATCACCCATGAGAAGGCGATGGCTTCTATGGTGGCGAAGAGGAAGAGGGCCACGGTGCCTCCCCAGAAATCGTATTGGTCGAACACTCCATTCTCGAAGAAGAAGATGCACGGCAGGGCGATGATGAGAATGATCGCGCCGAGTGTGTAGGAGGTGCTTTTCTGCGACCAGTTATAGCTGTTGGATAGGAAGGCCACGAAGGGTTGCGTGGTGGAGAGCGAGGAGGTGATGGCGGCGAAGAAGAGCAGACCGAAGAAGGCAAGCCCCGCTAAGGCCGACAGGAAATCTCCCCATTGTCCGAAAAGATAAGGCATGGTGCGGAACCCCAGTCCGAATCCTCCCGTCTGCGCCAGCTTGACCACCTTGTCGATGCCGAGGTAGCCCACCGCGATCGGTATGATGATGGCGCTACCGAGGATGATCTCCGTGAATTCGTTGGTGAAGGCGGAGGTCATGGAGCTGAGGGCGATGTCCTCGTCCCGCTTCAAGTAGGAGGCGTAGGTCTGTATGGCTCCCATGCCGAGGGAGAGCGTGAAGAAGACCTGTCCCGCCGCCGCCAACCATATCTTAGGGTTGGATAGGGAGTCGAGGTCTGGTGTCCAAAGGAAGTCGATGGCGGTCGTCCCGTCGCAGATGGCGCCATTGTCGCCCGCCTTGAGGGAGTATGCCTTGACGACGAGGAACAGTCCGAAGAACAGCAACATCGGCATGCATATCTTAGCGACCCGTTCGATACCTTTGTTGATGCCCTTGCTGATGATGAAGATGTTCAGCCATAGGCAGAAGATGAAGCAGAGCAGGGTGTCGTAGGGGATTCCGAAGGTGGACTCCTTGAGGTTCAGGTAGGTGTCGAAGAAGGCGGAGATCTCCGTTTCCGTCATGCCTTTGAACGAACCGATCACCGAGTGTATCGCATAGGAAAGGATCCAACTCTCTATGTAGCAGTAGTAGGAGGAGATGATAAGGCTGGAGAAGAGGCCCAGGGAGCCCGTGTAGCGCCAGATCTTGTGGTGGTCCAGCCGTTGCATGATCATCGGGGGCGAGTGGTGCCCGTGCAGCCCGCCGAACTTGCCCGTCGACCATTCCACCATGACCAAAGGCAGACCTAGGAGGACGAACGACACGATATAGGGGATGATGAAGGCGCCGCCACCGTTCTGGATGGCTTGGATGGGAAACCGCAGGAAGTTGCCGATGCCTACGGCGCTTCCCGCCATCGCCAGGATGAGTCCGACCCGTGATCCCCAGTTTTCCTTCTTTTGATTCATGAGACCTTTGTTTTTGGCAAAGATAATAAACTTTCGCGGAAAATGTTAGGTTAGGAATGTGTGTATACCTTCACCTGACGTGTTGGATACGGACATTTCGCCCATTCCACATCATTTCCCGAATCGAATACCGACCGACAGGTTGATTCTCCCCAACCCTTCTTTGTGGTCTTTGTCCAGTTTGATTTCCTGTTTTTGTATTTCATCGTCTAACGTGTACCTTGACAATGTGCCGGTAATTATCGAAAATTTAAAGCCCACACCCCAATTGGTGGCGAACCAATAGTCATAGCCATAATCTAACGCCGCGAAGAGGGTACGTCCTTTGATATGGTACTTTTGCTCATCTAATTCGCCATTGTTTTCGTAGCCCATATAACCCAATGAGAGATTCATCAACCAACAGTGTTTCTTGTTTGCGAAGGGAAACCGCATGGTGAGCATCGGTCCGATGACTGGAATGGTGTAATCATCTTGTACCCTCTGCCGATGCAGGTATTCACATTCGTCAGATGCCTTAAACATTGAGAATTTAAGTCCTGCGCCTATGCTTTTGCTGAAGAAAACGGAGAGGTCACCCCCTATGTTGTAGCCATTCTTGATGTTTCTCATATGCTCCTTCAGTGGCAATGGTGTCTCTTCGGAGATTTCCGCTGTGCGGCGGCTGTATCCTCCTTCCAGAGAGAGGATGAATCTTTTGTCTTTGTTCTCTTCGTAGGTGCTTAGTCTCTCTCCGGCAATTGTATCCTCTGCCAGGATTGAGTTGTCTGCGCTTGTTTGGGGCGTTGCCTTGTAGCGTATCGCTGTTCCTTCCTTTTGGAGGATGATCGTGTCTTGTGTTTCGGACTCCTTGGCGTTGAATGTTTCAAAGTCTGCCCTTAAGGCATTGTTCTCCGTGATGGAAAGGGATGGACGACCTATGGCGATGCCTGTCGATACGCCGCATCGTAGGTAATAGACATGTCCGGGTCGGAGGTCGACCTCCAATTCCTCCTTTTTCTCGGTCTCCGCCCATAGGGTAGTCGGTCCGTTCGCCTTTATCAAGATGGTTTTCTTAAAGTTATGGGGTACCCGACAAAGAAGAGACTTTCCGATGTACAAGTCGAAGATTACACCGAACGTCGCATCCTCCCTGAAGATGTTTAGCGTTGCGTAGTTTGAGTCGGCCGTCTGTTTCGGCATTATTCCGAAGAGATAGGAGTCCGCATTCTCTATGCGTAGGATGTCTGCCGTTATTCTATGGCAGGAGCTGATTACGTCGGGAATCTTGTGCTTTGTGATTTTTATAGCGTTTCCTCCCGCCTTCCTGGCTTCCTCTTTCGCCTTTTCAATCACGGCCTCGTAGGTGCATTTGGAATTGCCGGTTAAACCGTTGTCGCCCACCTCCACCATGCCGATTACTTCAGTGTTCTCGGGGAGCGATTCTTCCCATCTGAGCACGTGGATGTTTTGTGTGGAATCGATAGCTGGGTATGTCTTTGTGATTTGGGTCGAGACCTTTGCGTTGCAGCCTGTGAGTATCAGGGAGAGAATGACGCAGATGCCTGATAGTTGAATAATATTCTTCATTGTGTATTGCTGTTTTGCGCAACAAAGATAAGTGATTTATAATAATAATCAATCATGCATATTGTTAAAACGAAAGCGCACTTCACCTTTTGTTTTATGAGGGAGATTTTTTGTGGTAGTTTCTTAAAAAAGAAATAGCCTATGGAATGGAGTGTTGCTCCAATCCATAGGCTGAATATTGTGGATTAATACTGTTTTTATTCCTCGATTTTAGGAATTTGGTTCAAATCCTCACTAGTTGGGATGCTATTAGCCTTTTCGTTTCCTGTGGTGTCATTGAATATGGAAAAGAATTTTTGTGTATTATATTTTTGGGCATTCTTTTTGGAGAGTGCTATGTCCACTATCCACCATACTCCAAAAATAAGACCAGGGATAATAAATATAAAAAAGACTATGCTGATGATTGCCAAAATGAGTTTTAAGACTCCAGTGCCTATTTTGCCCAGGTAGAAGCGGTCTGCTCCGACTCCGCCCAATAAAGCGGCAAAGAGAAGGGTGGTGGTTGGTTTCTTGAATTCACCTATCAACGACATCGCTCTAATAGATTGGTCGTCAGGCAAGGATTTCAGCTTCTCAATGATTTCTCCTGCGCGGTTTGGCTCAAAGAAATCGGGTGTGAACATCAGAAATTGTTCGACTGAATTTTTTTCCATTGATTAAAATGTTTTAAAGTTAATTTATAAAAGTATTAGTAGTATTATCTAGCTGTGATCTTACAAATCTCCGTCAGCACGTTCACCGCGGAGACCATGGAGCGGATAGGAATGTACTCGTATCTGCTGTGGAAGTTCATGCCGCCCGTGAAGATGTTCGGGCAAGGCAGTCCTTTGAAGGAGAGCGTCGCGCCGTCGGTGCCTCCGCGGATAGGCGTCGGTTTAGGGATGACGTTGCACTTCAGCATGGCCTCCTTGGCGATGTCCACGATGTTCATGTAAGGAAGGAGTTTTTCCTTCATGTTGTAGTATTGGTCCTTGATGTGGAGGTCGATACCCCCTCCGCCGTGTTGGATGTTGATGAGTTCGCAGTTCTTCCTCAGCAGATCCTTTTTGTATTCGAAGCGAGCCTTGTCGTGGTCGCGTATCAGCATTTTCAGGTAACCGCTTTCCGGGGTACAGCGCACCTCCAGCGTATGGAAGAAGCCCTCGTAGCCGGAGGTCCTTTCCGGCACTTCAGAGAATGGAAGGGAGCTCTGTATGGCGGCCGCTACTCTCGCCGCGTTGATCATCTTGCCCTTCGCCTCGCCCGGGTGGACGTTCTTACCCGTGATATGGATCTCCGCCACCGCCGCGTTGAAGTTCTCGTATTGGATCTCTCCGATGGCGCCGCCGTCGACCGTGTAGGCCCATTGCGCACCGAACTTCTGGACGTCGAATCGATCCGCCCCCCTGCCGATCTCCTCGTCAGGCGTGAAGGCTATTTTAATCTCTCCGTGCTGGATGGTCGGGTCGGCCTGCATCAGTTCTACCATGGTCATGATTTCGGCGATGCCCGCCTTGTCGTCCGCACCGAGCAGGGTCGTTCCGTCGCTCACGATGACGTCCTGACCGAGGAAAGCCTCCATTTCGGGGAAGTCCGCCATGGAGAGGGAAATATTCTTTTCCGTGTTGATGATGACATCCGCACCGCTGAAGCGGACGATTTTAGGCTTCACGTCCTTTCCCGAGGCCTCCGGGCTCGTGTCCATATGGGCGATGAAGCCGATGACGGGCGCGGGCTTGTTGATGTTGGAGGGGATAGTGGCCATGACATAACCGTTCTCGTCCAGGGAGACATCCTTGGCTCCAAGTTTGTTCAGTTCGTCGACCAGGTAATTCGCCAAGACGAGTTGACCATGGGTGCTCGGGCAGTTGGCGCAGGATTCGTCGGATGTGGTTTCCATCGTGACGTACTTCATGAAGCGGTTGATCAGTATGTCCATACACGTATTACATTAAGATTAGAAACGTAAAGATAAGAAAAAGAGGGAAGAAAACAAAATCAGGAGAAAAAAGTTTTGTCAAAACGTTTGTGGAATAAAAAAAGAATCTCTATTTTTGCGGTCGCTTTTTGAAGACTAATATAAAACATTAAAATAAATTATGATTGTAGTTCCAGTAAAAGAAGGCGAGAACATTGAGAAAGCCTTGAAGAAGTTTAAGAGAAAGTTTGAAAAAACTGGTGTCATCAAGGAGTTGCGCAAGAGACAACAATTTGAGAAGCCGTCAGTGGTAAAACGTCAGCAGATGATGCACGCTATCTATGTGCAGCAGCTGAGACGTACAGAGGAATAAGAGCACGCCTCGACGGGGGCTCGAATTTCGGGTTTCGGCTAAAAAAAGTACGCGCAGGTGTTGCGTATTCCAAAATAGTTTTGTATATTCGTACAAAGCTTGTAAGCAATACCTTCTTCGTATGTTGATTGATAGATTTCTGCAATATATAAAGTATGAGAAGGGCTATTCTTCTCATACTTTTGTTTCTTATCAGGCTGACCTATCGCAATTCGAGAAGTTTGTTGTGGAGAAGAACGGGGCGAAAGAGTTTGTCCCAGACGAAGTAGATTCAAGTTTGGTTAGGGAATGGATAGTTTCCATGATGGAGTCCGGGGTTTCCGCCTCGTCCGTCAACCGGAAGCTTTCCGCGCTGAAGTCCTTCTTCTCGTACCTGTGCCGGAATGGCGAGGTGAAGAAGAACCCCATGAGCCAGGTCGTTTCCCCCAAAAGGCCGAAGCGTTTGCCGAAGTTTCTGAGGGAAGATGAGATGACCGAATTGCTGTCCGACCGATCGGAGGTGTTCGGCGAGGGATACGAGGCCGTTCGTGACGCGTTGATCATAGAGACGTTCTACACGTTAGGCATTCGACTCTCGGAGTTGATCAAGATGAAAGACACGGATGTCGACTTCCAGTCGCAGACCGTTCTGGTGAATGGAAAGAGGAACAAGCAGCGGTACGTACCATTCGGGGCATCGTTGAAGGAGTCGATGCAGGCGTATCTGTCCGTGAGGAACGGGGAGGTGGCCGATCGTTCAGGATATTTTTTCCTGCGTCCCAATGGGGAGCCGCTCTATCCGATGTTGGTCTACAGGGTCGTCCATAAGTATATAACAATGGTCAGTTCTTTGACGAAGAGAAGCCCTCACGTTCTGAGGCACACGTTCGCGACGGCGATGCTGAACAGCGGGGCGGATCTGGAGGCGGTGAAAGAATTGCTGGGTCACGCGAATCTGGCAGCGACGGAGGTATACACGCATACAACTTTCGAACAGTTACAAAAGAATTACAAACTGGCTCATCCGAGAGCTTTAAATTAAGGAGGAAATGACTATGGAAGTGAATGTGAAAGCGATTCATTTTGACGCGACAGTGAAGTTGGAAGAGTTCATCCAGAAGAGGATAGTGAAGTTGGAACAGTATTCGGACAGAATAACATCTGCGGATGTTACGCTTGAGTTGGTTAAGCCTGAGACTACCGAAAACAAGAAGGTTATGCTGAAGGTTTTGTTGCCGGGGAACGAGTTAGTGGTCTCAAAGACCGCGAATTCATTCGAGGAGGCGTTTGACAATTCCATGGATGCGATGATTCGTTCCGTGCTGAAAACGAAGGAAAAACAGAACGACGCAAAAAAATAGCCAGAAAATTTTGCGGAGAAAAAAATAATGTCTACATTTGCAAGCCGTTTCGAGAGACTCTCGGACGGCTTGTTTTGGGAATGCCTCTTTAGCTCAGTTGGCCAGAGCACGTGATTTGTAATCTCGGGGTCGTTGGTTCGAATCCGACAAGAGGCTCGAAGAAAACTCCTCGTTTCAGGGATGTGGCCAGTTTTCTTAAAGGATAATCGGGTAGTTACCAGAGTGGCCAAATGGGGCAGACTGTAAATCTGCTGGCTCTTGCCTTCGGTGGTTCGAATCCATCACTACCCACAACCCATGCGGAAGTAGCTCAGTTGGTAGAGCATCAGCCTTCCAAGCTGAGGGTCGCGGGTTCGAATCCCGTCTTCCGCTCGTGTTTGCCTATGTAGCTCAGTGGTAGAGCACTTCCTTGGTAAGGAAGAGGTCACGGGTTCAACTCCCGTCATCGGCTCAAATCATATATATACGTTTAGATCGTTTATACATTAATAAATTAAATAATTATAATTATGGCAAAAGAACAATTCGACCGTTCCAAACCGCACGTAAATATCGGTACTATTGGTCACGTTGACCACGGTAAGACTACTTTGACCGCCGCTATCTCTAAAGTTCTTCACGACAAGGGATTCGGTAAGGAAGAGATCAAATCATTCGATCAGATCGATAACGCTCCTGAGGAGAAAGAGCGTGGTATCACCATCAATACTGCTCACATCGAGTACGAGACTGCTAACCGTCACTACGCACACGTTGACTGTCCAGGTCACGCCGACTATGTGAAGAACATGGTGACTGGTGCCGCTCAGATGGATGGTGCTATCATCGTGGTTGCCGCTACTGATGGTCCGATGCCTCAAACTCGTGAGCACATCCTTTTGGCTCGTCAGGTGAACGTACCTCGCTTGGTCGTTTTCATGAACAAGTGTGATATGGTTGACGATCCTGAGATGTTGGATTTGGTTGAGATGGAAATGCGCGAATTGTTGGGCTTCTATGAGTTCGACGCCGACAACACTCCATTCGTTCGTGGTTCTGCACTTGGTGCATTGAACGGCGAGGCTCAGTGGGTTGACAAGGTGATGGAGTTGATGGACGCTGTTGATACTTGGATCGAGCTTCCTAAGCGTGATATCGATAAGCCATTCTTGATGCCAGTTGAGGACGTGTTCTCAATCACTGGTCGTGGTACTGTTGCTACGGGTCGTGTTGAGACTGGTGTGATCAAGGTTGGTGACGAGGTTGAGATCATCGGTTTGGGCGCTGAGAAGTTGAAGTCAACTGTAACAGGTGTCGAGATGTTCCGCAAATTGTTGGATCAAGGACAAGCTGGTGATAACGTAGGTTTGTTGCTCCGTGGTATCGACAAGGATCAAATCAAGCGTGGTATGGTGCTTTGTAAGCCAGGCGAGGTTACCCCTCACACTGAGTTCAAGGCTTCTGTATATATCTTGAAGAAGGAAGAGGGTGGACGTCACACTCCATTCCACAACCACTACCGTCCACAATTCTACATCCGTACTTTGGATGTGACTGGTGAGATCTCTTTGCCAGAGGGAACTGAGATGGTTATGCCAGGTGACAACTTGGAGATCACCGTTAAGTTGATCTGCCCAGTTGCATGTAGCGAGGGTCTTCGTTTCGCTATCCGTGAGGGTGGTAGAACCGTTGGTTCTGGTCAAATCACTAAGATTATCGACTAATCAATTCTATAATGAAGGTCCCCTTCCTTACGGGAGGGGACTTTATACGGGAGTAGCTCAGTTGGTAGAGCACTGGTCTCCAAAACCAGGTGTCGGGAGTTCGAGCCTCTCCTTCCGTGCAAAAACAGTAAAGAGATGGATGCTGTAATTAATTATATCAAAGAATCATACAACGAACTTGTTTATAAAGTTTCTTGGACGAAAAGGAGTGAGTTGGTCAGTCATGCAGTAGTTGTTCTTGTTGCTTCCCTACTTATTGCGCTGGTCATTTTCCTTGTGGATAAGTGTTTCGAGGAAATCATGAAATTTGTTTACGGGATGTTGTCATAATTAAAAGGGTTAAGCATGTCTGAATCAGGGAAGAAATGGTACGTGTTGCGCGCCATTAGTGGAAAGGAAAGCAAGGTTCGTGAATATATTGAGAGCGAAATCAATAACACGGATCTTGGTAAGTATGTCTCACAGGTTTTGATTCCTACAGAGCGTGTTTATCAGGTTAGAAATGGCAAGAAAATCTCGAAGGAACGTAGTTACCTTCCTGGCTATGTCTTGGTTGAGGCCGAGCTGGTCGGAGAGGTGCCTCATCGTTTGTCCGAGATGCCCAATGTCATCGGTTTCCTTGGGGACGGTTCCAAGAAGATCAATGAGCCTGTGCCTTTGAGACAGTCTGAAGTGAATCGTATCCTGGGCCGCGTCGACGAGATGGCGGATATGGAGATCGATTCTCAAGCTTCATTTGAAGTGGGCGAGACCGTTAAGGTCACATTCGGTCCATTCAGTGGCTTTAACGGTGTGATCGAGGAGGTCAACACCGAGCGTAAGAAACTCAAGGTGATGGTCAAGATTTTCGGAAGAAAGACTCCTCTAGAACTGGGCTTTATGCAAGTGGAGAAGGAGTGATTCCTTTTCCAATATAATCAATTTTAATTATTAGTAAAATGGCTAAAGAAGTTGCTGGATTTATCAAATTGCAGATAAAAGGTGGCGCAGCAAACCCTTCTCCCCCGGTAGGACCTGCATTGGGTTCCAAGGGTATCAACATCATGGATTTTTGCAAACAATTCAATGCGAGAACCCAAGATAAGGCTGGAAAGGTTTTGCCAGTTGTCATTACTTATTACGCTGATAAGTCTTTTGATTTTGTCGTTAAGACTCCTCCGGTTGCCGTTCAGTTGTTGGAGGTTACCAAGCAAAAGAGCGGATCCGCAGAGCCTAACCGCAAAAAAGTCGCCGAGATTACTTGGGAGCAGGTAAAGGCGATTGCAGAGGATAAGATGACCGATTTGAACTGCTTTACGGTTGAGTCTGCCATGAAGATGGTGGCCGGTACCGCAAGAAGCATGGGTATCAACGTTAAGGGCGATTTTCCTGGTAAATAATTTTTAATACTTCAATTGAAATGGGTAAACTTACAAAAAATCAAAAGTTAGCTTTAGAGAAGATTGAAGCAGGAAAATCTTACTCTTTGAAAGAGGCTTCATCTTTGGTGAAGGATATCACCACCACAAAGTTCGATGCTTCTGTTGATATTGATGTTCGCTTGGGCGTTGACCCAAGAAAGGCAAACCAAATGGTTCGTGGCGTCGTTTCGTTGCCAGCAGGAACAGGAAAGACAGTTAGGGTCTTGGCTCTATGTACTCCTGACGCAGAGGCTGATGCGAAGGCTGCCGGCGCTGACTACGTTGGTCTTGATGAGTATATCGAAAAGATTAAAGGTGGTTGGACTGATGTTGATGTAATCATTACGATGCCTTCTATCATGGGTAAAATCGGTGCTCTAGGTAGGGTCTTGGGTCCTCGTGGCTTGATGCCTAACCCTAAGAGTGGTACTGTTACCAATGAGGTTGGCAAGGCTGTTAAAGAGGTTAAACAAGGAAAGATTGATTTCAAGGTGGATAAGAGCGGTATCGTTCATGCTTCTATCGGCAAGGTGTCTTTCACCGCTGATCAGATCATGGAAAATGCCAAGACTTTTATCGACACGTTGGTTAAGTTGAAACCTACTACTTCTAAAGGTGTCTATATTAAGAGCATCTTCCTTTCGAGTACTATGAGTCTGGGTATTAAAATTGACCCTAAAACAGTTGATGAAATTTAATATTTAGGAACATGAAAAAGGAAGATAAAGGTGCTGTTATAGAACAGATTTTTGATAATCTCAATCAATATGCTCACTTCTATATCGCTGACGCTGCCGGTTTGACCGCAGATTTGACCAGCGATTTGAGACGTGCTTGTTTCAAGAATGACATTAAGCTTTTTGTCGTAAAGAACACTTTGCTGAAGAAGGCTCTGGAACGTAAGGGGGATTTCTCTCCTTTGTACGGTTGCCTCGAAGGCCCTTCCGCATTGTTCCTGTGCGACACTGGCAACGCTCCTGCAAAGTTGATCAAGGAGTTCAGCAAGAAGAATCCTTTGGCTAAGCCTGCCTTGAAGGCCGCTTACGTTGAGGAGAGCTTCTATGTTGGCGCGGATCAATTGGACGCTTTGGTCAGCATCAAGAGCAAGAACGAGCTCATTGGAGATATCATTACATTGTTGCAATCGCCTGCTAAGAACGTTATTTCCGCTCTTCAGTCAGGAGGTTCAACTATCCACGGCGTGTTGAAAACACTTTCCGAAAGATAATTTTTAATAGTTAATAGATTATAAACATTTTTAATAGATAAATAAAATGGCAGATTTGAAAGCTTTTGCAGAACAATTAGTTAACTTGACAGTTAAAGAAGTTAATGAACTTGCTGAAATTTTGAAAAACGAGTATGGTATCGAACCTGCTGCTGCAGCTGTAGCTGTTGCTGCTCCTGCTGCTGGTGGTGCCGCTGCCGCTGAGGAGAAGTCTTCTTTCGACGTTATTTTGAAATCAGCTGGTGCTAACAAGTTGGCTATCGTTAAGTTGGTTAAGGAGTTGACTGGTCTTGGCTTGAAAGAGGCTAAGGACATGGTTGACGGCGCACCAAGTGCTATTAAGGAAGGTATCGCTAAAGCTGATGCTGAAGGTCTTAAGAAACAACTCGAGGAGGCTGGAGCTGAAGTTGAACTTAAATAGTACAGGTTCTGGCAACAGAACTTTGGTTTAGAACCTTTACACAAGGTTCTAAACCTTTTTATGTCTATATTCTTTTTTGAGTTCACTTAATATCTTCGATAAATGTCTTCTATTGAAAATAAACAGAGAGTTAGTTTTGCCTCTGTCAAGAAACCGTTCGAGTATCCGGATTTTCTTGAAGTGCAATTAAAGTCGTTTAGGGATTTCTTCCAGTTGGACACCCCTCCTGAGCAAAGGAAAAACGAGGGCATGTACAAGGTTTTCGCCGAGAATTTCCCTATTGCGGATACGCGTAACAATTTTGTCCTGGAGTTCTTGGACTACTATATCGATCCTTCCCGTTATTCGATTGACGAGTGTATCGAAAGAGGCCTTACCTATTGCGTGCCTTTGAAGGCTAAATTAAAGTTGTATTGTACAGATCCTGACCATGAGGATTTTGAGACAATTATCCAAGATGTCTATTTGGGGCAAATCCCTTATATGACCGACAAAGGTACCTTTGTCATCAACGGTGCTGAGCGCGTCGTCGTTTCTCAGTTGCACCGTTCTCCAGGTGTTTTCTTCGGACAGAGCATGCACGCGAACGGAACAAAACTCTATTCCGCTCGTATCATCCCGTTCAAAGGTTCATGGATCGAGTTCGCTACGGACATCAACAATGTCATGTACGCATACATCGACCGTAAGAAGAAATTACCGGTTACCACGCTTTTGCGTGCCATCGGATATGAAAGTGATAAGGATATTCTCGAGATATTCGGCCTGGCTGAGGAGATCAAGGTCTCCAAGGCTGCTCTGAAGAAGGTGGAGGGCAGAAAGCTCGCCGCTCGTGTTCTGAAGACTTGGGTCGAGGATTTCGTTGATGAAGATACAGGTGAGGTCGTTTCCATCGAACGTCACGAGGTCGTTATTGACCGTGAGACTATCTTGGAAAAGGAACACCTCCAGATGATTCTCGATTCGGGCGTGCAGACGATCCTGCTCCACAAGGAGGACCAGAACCTCTCCGACTACGAGATCATTTATAATACTTTACAAAAAGATTCCAGCAACTCCGAAAAAGAGGCTGTTTACTATATCTACCGCCAGCTGCGTAACGCAGAGCCTGCGGACGAGAACGCTGCCCGCGAGGTGATCCAAAGTTTGTTCTTCTCCGAGAAGCGCTACGACTTGGGCGAGGTTGGCCGTTATAGAATCAACAAGAAATTGGGTCTTAAGACGGACATGAACGTGGGTGTCCTCACGAACGAGGATATCATCGAGATCATCAAGTACTTGATTCAATTGATCAACTCTAAGGCCGATGTCGACGATATCGACCACTTGAGCAACCGTCGTGTCCGCACGGTGGGCGAACAATTGTACAACCAGTTCGGCGTGGGTCTGGCCCGTATGGCGAGAACCATCCGTGAGCGTATGAATGTCCGCGACAATGAGGTGTTCACTCCGATTGATTTGATCAACGCCAAGACAATCTCTTCCGTTATCAACTCTTTCTTCGGAACGAATGCCCTCTCTCAATTCATGGATCAGACGAACCCGCTTGCCGAAATCACGCACAAGCGTCGTCTCTCCGCCCTCGGTCCTGGTGGTCTTTCCCGTGAGCGTGCGGGCTTCGAGGTCCGCGACGTGCACTACACGCACTACGGACGTCTCTGCCCTATCGAGACGCCTGAGGGTCCGAACATCGGTTTGATCTCTTCTTTGTGTGTCTACGCGAAGATCAATGACCTCGGATTTATCGAGACTCCTTACCGTATCGTGAAGGACGGAAAGGCTGATATCTCCGAGAATGGTGTGCAATATATGACCGCTGAGGAGGAGGAAGGTAAGATCATCGCTCAGGGTAACGCCGCATTGGATGAGGAAGGTAATTTCTTGTCCGATAAGGTGAAAGCCCGTAAGGAGGGTGACTTCCCTGTCGTTCCGCCTTCAGAGTTGGATTTGATGGATGTCGCTCCGGCGCAGATCGCCTCTATCGCGGCTTCCTTGATTCCGTTCCTCGAGCATGATGATGCGAACCGTGCGTTGATGGGATCTAACATGATGCGCCAGGCGGTTCCTTTGTTGCGTACTGAGTCCCCAATCGTGGGTACCGGTATCGAGGCTCAGTTGGTGCGCGACTCTCGTACGCAGATCGCCGCTGAGGGCGACGGTGTCGTTGAATTCGTCGACGCTAGCGTCATCAAGGTGCGTTATGATAGAACCGAGGATGAGGAGTTCGTTAACTTCGACTCTTCTCTGAAGGAGTATGTCATCCCTAAGTTCAGAAAAACCAACCAAAGCACTACGATCGACTTGCGCCCTGTCGTTACCCGCGGACAACGTGTCACGAAGGGTCAGATCATGACGGAGGGTTACTCTACCCAAGGTGGTGAGTTGGCTATCGGTAAGAACCTCTTGGTTGCCTTCATGCCTTGGAAGGGTTACAACTACGAGGATGCCATCGTGATCAACGAGAAGGTTTGTAAATACGATATATTCACCTCTGTCCATGTCGACGAATACCAGTTGGAGGTCCGTGAGACGAAGCGTGGATTGGAGGAGTTGACTGCGGATATTCCGAATGTCAGCGAGGACGCTACCCGTAACTTGGATGAGAACGGTATCATCCGTGTGGGTGCTTTCGTGGAGCCAGGCGACATCTTGATCGGTAAGATCACCCCTAAGGGCGAGTCGGATCCTTCTCCTGAGGAGAAGTTGCTCCGCGCCATCTTCGGTGACAAGGCCGGTGACGTGAAGGACGCTTCCTTGAAGGCTACCCCTTCATTGCGTGGTGTCGTTGTGGACAAGAGATTGTTCTCGAAGGCTATGAAGACGCGCAAGTCTCGTATGAGCGACAAAGCCATCTTGCCTAAGATCGAGGAGGAGTTCTTGGAGAAGGCTGCCGAATTGAAGGGTATCCTCGTGGATAAGCTTCAGGTTCTGACCAGCGGAAAGACTTCACAAGGCGTGAAGGACTTCATGGGCGCCGACGTGATTGCGAAGGGCTCTAAGTTCTCTAAGAAGGCTTTGGAGGAAATAGATTATACTACCGTTCAACTCAGCAAGTGGACCTCTGATGCCCACAAGAATGATATGATCCATGACTTGATCATGAACTATATCAGAAAGTACAAGGAGTTGGATGCTGTGAACAAGCGTAAGAAGTTCAACGTCATGATCGGTGACGAGCTTCCTGCAGGAATTGTTCAATTGGTGAAGGTTTACATCGCTAAGAAGCGTAAGATCCGTGTGGGTGACAAGATGGCCGGACGTCACGGTAACAAGGGTATCGTCTCTCGTATCGTAAGACAGGAGGATATGCCGTTCTTGCCTGATGGAACACCGGTTGACATCGTGTTGAACCCGTTGGGTGTGCCTTCCCGTATGAACTTGGGTCAGATTTTCGAGACCGTGCTCGGATGGGCTGGTATGAAGTTGGGATGCAAGTTCGCCACCCCAATCTTCGACGGTGCCACTTTGGACGACTTGAACGAGTGGACCGACAAGGCGGGTCTTCCAAGATATGGTAAGACTTACTTGTGCGATGGTGGTACGGGTGAGCGTTTCGACCAACCTGCGACAGTCGGTGTCATCTATATGTTGAAACTGGGTCACATGGTCGACGATAAGATGCACGCTCGTTCTATCGGTCCTTACTCGTTGATTACTCAACAACCTCTTGGTGGTAAGGCTCAGTTCGGTGGACAGCGTTTTGGAGAGATGGAGGTTTGGGCTATCGAGGCCTTCGGTGCTTCTCATGTGCTCCAAGAGATCTTGACCATCAAGTCAGATGACGTGACAGGCCGTGCCCGCGCTTATGAGTCTATCGTCAAGGGTGAACCAATGCCACCTGCTGGTATTCCGGAATCTTTGAACGTGTTGCTGCACGAGTTGAGAGGTTTGGGCTTGAGTATAACGCTTGAATAATTAGTATAACTCTTTTCAATATAAAATATGGCTTTTAAGAAAGATAGTAGGATAAAGAGTAATTTCACTAAGATTACCATTGGCTTGGCTTCTCCGGAGGAGATCCTCGAAGAGTCAAGTGGTGAGGTGTTAAAACCGGAAACCATCAATTACAGAACCTACAAGCCTGAACGTGACGGTTTGTTCTGTGAGAGAATTTTCGGTCCGGTGAAGGATTACGAGTGCCATTGCGGTAAGTACAAACGTATCCGTTACAAGGGTATCGTCTGCGACCGTTGTGGTGTGGAAGTCACTGAGAAGAAGGTTCGTCGCGAGCGCATGGGACATATCCAGCTCGTCGTTCCTGTCGCTCACATCTGGTACTTCCGTTCTTTGCCAAATAAGATTGGATACTTGTTGGGTATGCCAACAAAGAAATTGGATGCGGTTATCTACTACGAGCGTTACGTTGTCATTCAACCAGGTATCATGGAGAATGAGGGTATCGCCGAGCAGGATCTGCTCACCGAAGAGGAGTACTTGGACATCGTGGACAAGCTCCCTAAGGAGAACCAGATGTTGGAGGATACCGATCCTAATAAATTCATCGCCAAGATGGGTGCCGAGGCTATCTACGACATGTTGCAACGTGTCGACCTCGATTCCCTCTCCTTCGAGTTGAGGAACCGAGCTGGTCAGGAGTCTTCCCAACAGCGTAAGACCGAGGCTTTGAAGCGTCTTCAGGTTGTGGAGGCTTTCCGTGCGTCTAACGGTAAGAACAAGCCTGAGTGGATGATCGTGAAGATCGTCCCTGTCATCCCGCCTGAGTTGCGTCCGTTGGTTCCATTGGATGGTGGACGTTTCGCCACTTCCGACTTGAATGATTTGTACCGCCGTGTCATCATACGTAACAACCGTTTGAAGAGACTGATCGAGATCAAGGCTCCTGAGGTTATCCTCCGTAACGAGAAGCGTATGTTGCAGGAGGCTGTCGACTCCTTGTTCGACAACTCCCGTAAGTCTAGCGCGGTGAAGACGGATGCTAACCGTCCGTTGAAGTCTTTGTCAGACTCCTTGAAGGGTAAGCAAGGACGTTTCCGTCAGAACTTGTTGGGTAAGCGTGTTGACTACTCCGCTCGTTCCGTTATCGTCGTTGGCCCTGAGTTGAAGATGCATGAGTGCGGTTTGCCTAAGGATATGGCGGCCGAACTGTATAAGCCATTTGTGATCCGTAAGCTGATCGAGCGTGGTATCGTCAAGACGGTGAAATCCGCTAAGAAGATCGTTGACCGTAAGGATCCAGTGGTTTGGGATATCCTCGAGTACGTGATGAAAGGTCACCCTGTTCTTTTGAACCGTGCCCCGACATTGCACCGTTTGGGTATCCAGGCCTTCCAGCCTAAGATGATCGAGGGTAAGGCTATCCAATTGCACCCGTTGGCTTGTACCGCGTTCAACGCCGACTTCGATGGTGACCAGATGGCCGTTCACTTGCCTTTGGGTAACGAGGCTGTTTTGGAGGCTCAAATGTTGATGCTCGCTTCCCATAATATCTTGAACCCTGCGAACGGTTCGCCTATCACGGTGCCTTCTCAGGACATGGTGTTGGGATTGTACTACATCACTAAACCACGTGCCGGCGCTTTGGGCGAAGGCTTGACCTTCTACGGTGTGGAAGAGGCTCACATCGCCTACAACGAGAAGAAAGTGGCTCTCCATGCGCCTATCAAGGTGATCGTGAAGGATTTGAACGATAAGGGCGAATTGGTGGACACGATGGTCGAGACGACTGTCGGACGTCTGATCTTCAACGAGAACGTGCCACCTGAGGTGGGTTACGTGAACACGTTGATCACCAAGAAGTCCCTCCGTGACATCATCGGTAACGTGATCAAGGTTTGTGGTGTGGCTCGTACGGCTCAGTTCCTCGACGATATCAAGAACCTCGGTTACTACATGGCCTTCAGAGGTTGCTTGTCATTTAACCTCGAGAATGTGATCATCCCTAAGGAGAAAGAGGAATTGGTTCAGAAGGGTTATAAGGAGGTTGAGGAGATCATGAACAACTATAACATGGGCTTCATCACCTATAACGAGCGTTACAACCAGATTATCGATACTTGGACGCACATCAACGCTGAATTGTCTAACATCTTGATGAAGACGATTTCTTCCGACGACCAAGGATTCAACTCAGTATACATGATGCTTGACTCTGGAGCCCGTGGTTCTAAGGAGCAGATCCGTCAGCTGTCCGGTATGCGTGGTTTGATGGCTAAGCCTCAAAAAGCGGGTGCCGAGGGCGGTCAGATCATCGAGAACCCAATTCTTTCCAACTTTAAGGAGGGTCTTTCCGTGTTGGAGTACTTCATCTCTACGCACGGTGCTCGTAAGGGTCTTGCCGATACCGCCTTGAAGACGGCCGACGCAGGTTACTTGACTCGTCGTCTTGTTGACGTCTCCCACGATGTGATCATCAACGAGGAGGATTGCGGTACGTTGCGTGGTCTGGTTTGTACGGAATTGAAGAATAACGAGGAGGTGGTAGCCTCTTTGTATGATAGAATATTGGGTCGTGTCTCTGTTCATGACATCATCCATCCATTGACGGGCGAGGTGATCGTTTCCGCCGGTGAGGAGATCCGTGAGGATGCGGCTCAGATTATCCAAGACTCTCCGATCGAGCGTGTTGAGATCCGTTCGGTATTGACTTGTGAGTCTAAGAAGGGTGTCTGCGCGAAGTGTTACGGACGTAACCTCGCAACGGGCCGTCTGGTTCACAAGGGTGAGGCTGTCGGTGTCATCGCCGCTCAGTCTATCGGTGAGCCAGGAACTCAGTTGACACTGCGTACGTTCCACGTCGGTGGTGTCGCTGGTAATATCGCTGCTGAGTCTGGTATCGTTTCCCGCTACGAAGGTAACATCGAAATCGACGAGCTTCGTACGGTTGATTCGGAGGACGAGAACGGCAATCCAATCAAGATCGTTGTGAGCCGTTACACTGAGATGCGTATCGTGGATCCTAACACGAAGATCGCTCTTACTACGGCGAACATCCCTTATGGTGCTAAATTGTACGTTCAGGATGGTCAGAAGGTTTCCAAGGGTGATAAGGTCTGCGAATGGGACCCATTCAATGCTGTTATCATCACTGAGGTGGCTGGTAAGATCTCCTTCGACAACGTCATCGAGAATGTCACCTACAAGACTGAGTCCGATGAAACGACCGGTTTGAGGGAGAAGATCATCATCGAGTCCAAGGATAAGACGAAGGTGCCTGAGGCACGTATCGTGGATTCCAAGGGTAATGTTGTGAAGTCTTATAGCTTGCCTGTGGGCGCCCATGTCATCGTCGATGATAAGGATAGCGTTAAGACGGGTCAGCTCTTGGTTAAGATCCCTCGCGCCGTCGGTAAGGCGGGCGATATCACGGGAGGTCTTCCTCGTGTCACGGAGTTGTTCGAGGCGCGTAACCCATCCAACCCGGCTGTCGTTTCTGAGATCGACGGTGAGGTGACCTTCGGTAAGATCAAGCGTGGTAACCGTGAAATCACTGTCACTTCCAAGACGGGTGACGTTCATAAATACCTTGTGCCATTGTCTAAGCAGATCTTGGTACAGGAGAACGACTACGTTCGTGCTGGTACTGCCCTCTCTGATGGTGCGATCACTCCATCGGATATCTTGGCGATCAAGGGTCCTACCGCTGTTCAGGAGTATATCGTGAACGAGGTGCAGGATGTGTACCGTCTGCAGGGTGTGAAGATCAACGATAAGCACTTCGAGGTGATCGTGCGCCAAATGATGCGTAAGGTCGAGATCGAGGATGCGGGTGATACTCGCTTCTTGGAGAAGGAGATCGTTGATAAGCTCGAATTCATGGAGGAGAACGATAGAATCTACGGCAAGAAGGTCGTGACCGATGCAGGTGACTCTGAGAACCTGAAACCTGGTCAGATCGTGACTGTCCGTAAGTTGAGGGACGAGAACAGTATGTTGAAACGTCGCGACTTGAGACCAGTTGAGACACGTGACGCTGTTCCTGCTATCTCTTCTCAGATTCTTCAAGGTATCACGCGTGCCGCATTGCAAACGACTAGCTTCATGTCTGCCGCATCATTCCAGGAGACCACGAAGGTCTTGAATGATGCCGCTATCCGTGGTAAGGTGGATTACTTGGAGGGTATGAAGGAGAACGTGATCTGTGGTCACTTGATCCCTGCAGGTACCGGTCAGCGTGATTTCGATCGTCTGATCGTGGGTTCCAAGGAGGAGATGGAGCCGCTCTACGGCCCTTCTAATTCCGGCTTGGAGTCTACACCAGCTGAGGCTGAGAATTAATGTGTTTTTAATTCATGAGAATAGGGGAGAGGACTGACTGTTTAGTTGGTCCTCTCTTTGTTAAAAATAGTGTACTGATATGGAAGATCAAAACGAGAAAAAACAGCTGAACATCGAGATCAGCGAGGAGGTCGCTGAGGGTGTTTACTCTAATATGGCGATCATCTCCCACTCCTCTTCGGAGTTTGTGATCGATTTCCTTCGCATCCTGCCGAATACCCCGAAGACAAGGGTGAAGTCACGTGTTATCCTGACGCCAGAGCATGCGAAACGCCTGATGCTCGCATTGCAGAATAACTTGCAGAAGTATGAGGAGAAATATGGCACCATCAAGGGGAACGACGATCCCCGTGGCACCGTGCCGTTCAACTTCAACACCTTCAATGGTGGTGGAGAGGCATAATCCTCTTTTATAGGCATAAAAAAGCCATTCCTCGTCATTGGGGAATGGCTTTTTTTATGATGACCGGTTGTCGCCGGCGGTGTGCCTTTATCGTACAATCACACGCTCCGAGGTCTCTCCCGCTTTTACGATGTAGAGGCCTGCTACCACAGGAATCTCCGTATAAGTCTCTGCTGTTGTGCGACGGAGGATTAATTGTCCTGCTGGGTTGAATACGCTTATATCGCCCGTGAAGCCTTCAATGATGATCGTTCCTTCTGACGCATATATCTTCGTGATGACAGGTGATGCGTTGGTTGACAAGGATGCCTTTTCATTCCAGAAAGTATGGCAGAGGGTCCCATCGTATTTGAAGTAGTTCCAAGTGACATCCCATCCTTCCGGTTTCTCTTTCAAGTCGCAGTAGATGGCTTGTTTAGGTTGCTCGTCATCGACTAACTTTTCGCAATCGTAGAATGCGTTTGCTCCAATCTGTGCGACGGACTTCGGTATCTGAACGTTGGTCAGGTTTTTGCAGTAAGAGAATGCCTCCGTGTCTATTGAAGTGACGGAATTTGGTATAGTGATGGAGGTGAGCATACTACAGAAATTGAAGGCATTTTTCCCGATGTATGTGACGGAGTTCGGAATGGTAATGGAGGTTGCCTTTGAACGTCTGAACACATTCTCTTCGATGTATTTGACGGTGTTAGGGATGGTGATTACCGAATCCGTTCCGAAGTATCCTATCAGATGTTCTTTCTCCTTGTCACCGTATATGAAAGGCTCGTCGATCAAATACTCCTCCTTGTTTTTGTACAAAACCATCTTAACATCACTGAGGGCTCCCTCATCCAAGACGAGGGAAGTGGAGTCCTCTATGATTATGGTTAGATACTCGCAATCGTGGAAGGCTGTTGGACCGATGTGTTTAACAGATTCTGGTATTTCGAGTAGATGCAGACTCACGCACTCGCCGAAGGCGCTTCCGTCGATGGAAGTAACGCTGTTAGGAATTTCTAGTTGAGCCAACTTGCTGCAGTAGGCGAATGCGAACTCTCCGATGGAAGTGACGTTGCTTGGTATTGTGATGGACTTCAGATTTTCACAGAAGAAGAACGTTTCACCTTCTATGGCGGTGATGGAATCAGGGATGTTGGCAGTGGTCAAACTCCTACATTCATTGAATGCTTTTCGCCCGATGGAGGTTACCGTGTTGGGAATGTCGATGGAGGTTAGTCCGGCACATTCTTGGAATCCTTCTTGAGCGATGGAGGTGACCGTATATTTCACCCCTTCATATTCCACTTCCGCAGGAATGACGACGTCTCCTGAAAGTTCTGTACTGTTGGCGCTCACGGATACTCCATTCTTCACATCGTCCGTTATTGTGTACTTCAGGTTGTCTATGACAAATGTCTGTCCGAGGGTACCTGCGCTCGCCCATACGACGTTGAGCGGCATTCTGCTGCCAAGACCATGGTATTCATAGCTATAGAACAGGACCCAGTCTTCTGGTTCTTCTTCCACTTCACAATATATGGCGTTCTCTGGATGTTCCGGATCCTCCAGTTTAGGACACCCTTCGAAAGCTCCTTTATGTATTGTGCTGACAGATTTAGGAATATAGACGTAGGAAAGGTTCTTGCATAGGAAAAATGCTCTTTCTCCAATGGTTTTGACAGAATTAGGAATCACAATTCGTGTCAGGCTTTCGCAATAGTCGAATGCGCCCGCATCTATTGATACTACGGAATCAGGTATTGTGAGGGAGGTGAGACTTTTGCAACCTTCAAATAAGCAAAGATCTAGGTATTTGATGTGATTGGGTAGTGTGATGGAGGTCAACTTCCCACAATATGCGAAGGAAAACATGTTGAAGGATCTGACGGAGTTAGGAATGATGATTTCTGTTATTTCCGCACAGTTGTGAAATGCATAGCTTTTAATATATGTGACGGAGTCTGGTATTCTGAATGATTTTAAGCTTGTGCATTCTGCGAAAGTGTTTTCTTCTATCGTTTCGATGGGACAGGAAGGGGAGATGTTGATTGTCTCTAATCCGATGCAGTTCTCAAATGCATGTCCTCCAATGAAGGTCACGGAGTTAGGAATGTCGATTGTTTTTAATGCTTCACAAGCATAGAATGCAAATTCTCCAATGGTGGTTATGGAGTTAGGGATGTCGATAGCGGTTAGTTGAAAGCTTGTCCAGAACCCTTCTTTTGCGATGGAGGTGACCGTATATTTCACCCCTTCGTATTCCACTTCCGCAGGGATGGTGACGTTCTCGATGAGTTCTGTGGCGTCGGCGCTCACGGACACTTCATTCTTCGCCTCATCCGTTATCGTGTACTTCAGGTTGTCGATGACAAATGCCTGTGCTATGGCAGGGAGTGCCAGTAAGGTGAGACAGACTAACCAATGGGCCAGGTGTCTCCTTGTTGTTTTTGTAAATATTTTTCTCATGTTGTCCTTGCTTTTTGGGTTAATATAACTTTTAAAATCTCTCGTTTCCATTGTCTACGTTCATCACTAGATATACGTTTAGACGGAATGAATCCCCCAAATATATTAATTTATTTCAAAAGAATATGATAAGTCGATAATAAAATTGTCTCAGCCGCACGGTCTTCTATTGGGCCAAGTCGGAGGATGGCTAGACCATCTGCGCCTTTTCTGCGTCTATGGCGTAGTTGAATGTAAATGGTTAAATGGTAAATCCGTTGGGGCAATGCTGTTCGTGGCGTCTGAAATCTAGCGCCTATAGCCTAATTTTTACTTCCCCGCATCCAGCTGTATCTCCCAATGATACTCCGTAGGTTCGTTCCATGCGGGGTTCTCTGCTTTGTATTTTGTCACCGTGGTGACGAGGATCATGCCGTTGCCTCCTCTGGAGCCCATTGCGGCGCATTCAGGGTTGGATGGTCTTACAAGCTCCACGTAGGCGACTTCCGAAAGGGGTAGGGTGGCTATCTCCCCCACTTCAAGTCCGTCTATGTAATAGAGGGGCTCTGTTTTCCCTGTGAAGGAGGTGTAGACGTTGGACCTGGGCGCTTTGGCGTTGACGGCGGCGAGCGTCATGCTCTCACCTGTCTTCTCAAGCGATGCTTTCGTGAATATCTGTCCGCCATACATGCCCGACGGCTCGTAGGGCGCTTTCTTTTGAACGATATCCACTTTGTCGGCCTCGTCCTTGATGATGAACTCGACGCATCCTCTTACGGGCAGGTAGGAGGTCCTATCGTGTGATTCGGAGTGCAGAACGAGCGTGTCATTGTCGATATCAACGTTCCTTAGCGCGAATCTTCCCTTTTTGTTGGGTTGCGTGCTCTTCCCTGTCCGTTTGACTGAGATGGATATATCTCCCCTCTTCATGGGAAGATTGGAAGAGTAGTGTCCTGTGATGGTCTCCGCGTTCGCGAGGAACGGAAGGATGCCTAAGGCGATGAGGATTGCCGTGCTTTTCATGGTGAGATATGTTTAAGGGTTTTGTGTGTTATTGGGGAATGAGTGTCAGCACCATTTTGAGACTGAGCTTAGGGTGCTCGATGGTGATGACTTGCTCGTCGAACACCGCGTTCATCTTTTTGAGGAAGCTCCCGTTCTGGATGATGTGTACATATCCTTGGTCTTTGGTGTAGAACATGTAGTTGTTGCCTCCGCTCTTCGTGTTCACACTGTAGCCCCATCTGGCTTGGCCTTTCAGAGGCATGTAGACGGTGCCGGGAAAATCCTCGGGCACATCGACCATCAGTATGCTCTTGAAATCCCTCTCCAGGATTTTCATCACGACCTTCTTCTTGAGTTGCTCCATGCAGCTGTTCACGATGAAACTGTCCTGCGATACGGAGAAGTCGAAGATGGGCACCCCGAATTGGGTCATCATGATGAGGCGGAACTTGCGCGGGTCTTGCGCCTCCCGGGATAGGGCTAATACGCCTGTGAGGCTATTCTCCTTGAAATCCACCTGGGCGGAATAGTACCGTGCCGCTTCATATTCGTCAAAAACAGGCATTAGGTTGGAACGGTGCATCTTGACGGAGGTGGTAGGACGCAGCCCTGATTGGTTAAAGATCTTGGGCGTGCAACTTGCCAACCCCGCCAATGCTACCGTAAGGAATAAAATCTTTTTTGTCATCGAATCGTTTTATTTGATCGAGAAGACAGAATCGTCTATGTTTACGTTCTTCTGTTTGCCAGAGAATACGTATTCAGAATAGTCGTTCTTTTTCTGGTTTGGTTTAAGAGCTTCTGTCATGCGCATCTTTATCACCGTGAAGTCTGACGAATCGAGGTATAGATCCACTCTCTCGGCGAACTTCTTGATGTCTGCGCTCAGCGGGGTGATCACCACCAGATAGTTGCCTCCGTCGACGAAGTACTCCATCTTGTAGTTCGATCCCATGTTGGCGATGTTACCGCTCATGCAGGCGGAGATCACCTTCTTCAACTCTCCCATCATCGGATTGGACTTGGCGTCCATTACCATTGGCTTGCCGTTGGCGTCCATCATCAGCTTGTCACCGTTCATGACCAAGTTCTGTTTGATTGGCAATAGGAACTCCAGTTTCACCTTGTCATTCTTCTTGTAATAGAACTTGCCGGATGATTTCATGGTGCTGGACATCACGGAGATATATTTCACAAGCGTGAAATCGCTTTGGATGGAGGATATCTTCGCCGCGTTGGCTTGCATCTTCTCTTTCAACCCGTTCACGTCTGCTACAGGATTCGCTGCTTGTACCAATGACAAAGACAATGAAGCCAACATTGTAGCCGCAATAACTAAAATCTTCTTCATAATCTTCAAGTTTTAAAATTAATGATAGTGGTTGTTTGTCTCACGTGGCGGATGCCATCGTTTGTGACACCCCGCTTCCGTGGATTAGGTATAAAGACCTCCGTTGACCGCGATGGTCTGTCCTGTGATGTAGGAGGCTCCTTCCGAGACGAGGAATGCGACCGTTGCCGCGATCTCCTCAGGCTCTCCGAAACGGTTCATCGGAATCTGGGTCTTCAAAGAGGCTTCGTCCAAGTCGTGGGTCATGTCTGTGCGGACAAATCCAGGTGCCACAGCGTTGACGGTCACTCCCTTGCGGGCAACTTCCTGTGCCAATGCTTTCGTGGCGGACATCACCGCACCCTTGGCTGCCGAATAGTTCGTTTGTCCAGGCAAACCCTTTTGACCTGAGAGGGATACCATGTTCACGATCCTTCCGTGCTTCTTGGTCAACATGGGTTTCAAGACCGCCCGCGTCGTGTACATGAAGCCGTTCAAACTCGTGTTCAACACTTGGGCCCAATCTTCGTTGGACATCCAGATCAGCAGGTTGTCGCGACGTACGCCGGCGTTGTTCACCAAGCAATCGATGTATTCGCTCGGGTGAGCCTCTTGCCAATCGGTGATGGCTCTCTCCACCTCTGCGGGCTGTGAGACGTCGAACTTCATGATCTCTCCGTCAGAACCCTTCTCCTGAACCATCTTCAACGTGTTCAGCGCTTCCGTCTCGTTGGACTGGAAATTGATGATCACGTAATAACCCATCTCGGCTAGCTTCACTGCGCATGCGCGGCCGATACCTCTGGATGCGCCTGTTACTAATGCTACTTTCATTGATATAGAATTATATTGTTTTTATTCCTATTTTTCCCGTTTTAACTTTGGGGGTAAATATATATCTTTTCGTGGAATGCCCCAACTCTATTCCCCCTATAGACCGATTCTGTCGCCAAATGTGACTTTTTTATCGACTAATGTATCTTATCGTGGGGCGTCAGAATCTCTTCTCTCGCAAGTACGTTTGCATCTTGGCGATCTCTTCGTACTTGGTCGTATCGTCCACGAATTTAGGGAAGAAGGCCCTGATCTCGTCATAGATGGCCTTTGTCTTCGGAGAGAGTTTTCCAGCGGCTTCCAGACAATCGATGCCTTGCACGATGGACATGAAATGGATGGCCATCACTTGGTAGGCGTTGTCCACCACCCTCTTCGCCAATAGCGCGGAGTTGGTGCCCATGCTGACGACGTCTTGGTTGTCGTTGTTGTTCGGTATGGAGTGCACGTACATGGAGTTGGAGAGCGTCTGGCACTCCGCCGTGGTGGAGGTCGCCGTGAATTGGCACGCCTGCATGCCGTAGTTGAGCCCTAACACACCCATGTTCACAAATGGCGGGAGGATGCCGTTGATGCGGTCGTGGAAGAGATAGTTCATCTGACGCTCCATCAGCATGGTCAGCTTGGTGGTGGCGATCTTCAGTTTGTCCATCTCGAACGATACGTAGTCGCCGTGGAAGTTGCCGCCATGGTAGACGGTCTGCGTGTCGACGTCCACGATTGGGTTGTCCGTCGCCGAATTGACCTCGTTGACCAGCACCCTTTCCGTGTTTTGCAGCGTCTCCAATACGGGGCCGAGGATCTGCGGCACACAACGCAACGAGTAGTAGGGCTGCACTTTATGTTTGAATACGCTTTCCTCTTGATGACCTCCGTCGTACAGTGCCTTCTCACGGCTGAGCATGCAGTGGCTACCAGCGCTCCACTCGCGGAGTTGTCGGGCGATTTCGCTCTGCCCTGGCTGACGGCGCACCTCATTGAGCTTCTCCGCCATGAAGTCGTCGTAGGAGGAGGCGATCTCGTTGACCATCGCCGAGGCGATGACCGCCCATTGCAACAGACGCTTCGCATCGAAGAGGTTGACCAGTCCGATGCCGGTCATGAAGGAGGTGCCGTTGGTGACGGAGAGTCCCTCGCGCACATGTATGCCTAATGGTTTCAGCCCAAGCTTTTTCAGCACCTCCGAGGCAGGTTGGAACTTCCCTTGGTAGCACACCTCACCTTCACCGATCAGTGTGAGTGCCATGTGCGCTAACTGCACGAGGTCGCCACTGGAGCCTACGCTTCCGTGCTCGGGGATGAATGGATATATGTCGTTGTTGATGAATGCCGCCAATAGCTCCACCAACTCGGGATGAATGCCCGATTCACCCTGGATGAAGGTGCCGATCCTTGCGATCATGGCCGCCTTCACGTAGATGTTAGGGAGTGGTTGGCCCGCACCCGCCGAGTGGCTACGTATGATGTTGTATTGCAATTGGATGCGCTCGTCGTCGCTGACCCGGTATTGAGCCATGGGCCCGAACCCGGTGTTTATGCCGTAGATGACGCGGTCTTTGGAGAACTCCTCGAGAAACTCATAGCTTTTACGGACCCTATCCATGATAGCGGGCGTAAAGGCAATTTTTTGTCCCTTGTAGAGGATGGATTCAATATCCTCTAGGAAAATATACGCTAATTCTTTCTGCATCCTTTCATCTATCTAATTGCCGCGAATATAGCATAATTTGGAATGGTTAGCAAATAAACCGCCACCTGACATCTCGTCAGATGGCGGCTAAAAAGTAGTTTTTATTTATTGCTAGTGTATGTAAATGCTATTCGCTTATGTGAGTATTTGTTTCCATGTTGCACAACTTGCGTATTATTCCTTGTAAACATGTCGCTTAGTTCCTTTCCGGGCGCGGACCGTGGTGCTTGTGCCCCCTCTTGTCTCCGTGCATTCCCTCCGGACGTGGGCCCTTTGGAAAGCCTTTGTGGGGACCGAACATCGGACCGCTCTTCATGTCGATCAACTGCTTCTGCTCCTCGATGGTCAGACTGTCGAAGTTGGCCCATTTCTGCTCCATCTCAGCCTTTCTGGCCTCCATTTCCGCCTGCATTTTATCAATCGCCTCCTTGCGTTCTTTCAGCAATGCTTTCTGCTCGTCGACGGAGAGGCTGTCGAACTTCATCCACTTCTCCATCTGGGCTTTCATCTTCGGGCATCCGCCTTGGGTAGGACATGGAGGCATCCCTTGACGCATCCCCTCCTGTGGGCATTTCCCTTCCCCGAATGGTTTGCCGGTACATTCAGTCTGACAACTTGCCTCGCCCTCACCTTTACATTGGCATTGGCACTGATGGTCTTTGTCGCAGTTGCAACATGAACTCATCATGAACATACCGAACAATGCGGCGGATAAAATAGTAGTTAATCGTTTCATATTCATAAAATGTTTATGTTTAACTTCTGAGACAAATATAGTCCTGCGGAGCGTGATTCAAAAATCCGTTCTACTATTCCCCCCTTTTTATCGACGAATCGGCAAGATGAATCGATGAATGATGGGCGATGAATGATGAATAAATGTTTAATATATAATGAAATGGGTAATGGACATTGCGTTTTGGGGGTCTATTATCCTTCGATACCCATGGCCTCTCGCCTGCGCTTGGACAGTTGTTGCCAGCGCTCGTCCGTCTCTAATATCTTCAGCTGCCGCTCGATCAATCCTCTGATGTCCGCACGTACCTGCTCCTCCTGCTGCTTCAGCACGTCATTCATCTTTTGGTCACGGATCTCCTGGACATGTGAACTGAAATTCTTCAGGTTTGTGAAGTAGTTATGGATTAGCTCTAATTTCTCTGTTATTGGTGCGCTCTGCATCTCTCCGCTCTCCTCGAGGCTATCGATGCGTTCCATGACGACTCTGAGCACCTCTCCCATCCTGAGACTTTCCGCCGCATATTTGTTCTCCTTGAATTCCTTCTCCTTGGAGATCCAGTTGGCGACGTTCCGGTCTGTGATGAGGCCGATGACGATCTGCCTCATCCGCTCGTGGTAGTTGTCCGAGTCCCCTCGGTAGGCGTTGAGGGAGGCTATCTCTTCGATGGCCTTTGCGCACAGACCGCTGATGGTCTTGCCAATTTGCGAAATGAACTCCGCGAATCCGTTGAAGGAGTTGAGGAAGGTCTGAACGGACGAACTCTCTATGCCCATGATCTCCCGGAGTGTCTCCGCATTGTCGCAGGCGATCACGTAGTATTTCTTGAGGAAGTTCAGCATGAACTGCTTGAGTTCGTTCACCTCGGCGGGCGAGTCGAAGTTGTAGAAGGTCGGCAGCGGTTGGTAGGCGGCTTCCTCCGCTTTGACCGCCTCGTTGTCGATGACGATCTTGGCGTTGAAGATCTTCTCGGAAATCTCTTCTCCGAAGTTATCCGCTACGGCGCCGACGAATGTTCCCTGCGTCAGTGTGGAGATCTTCGAGGCAGGTATCATCGTGTCGTTTTGCTCGCTGATGCTGGTCGAGACGCCCGACGAATTGTAGCTTTGGCTCTTCCTCCGTTGCATGTTCTTGCCGAAACGTTTCTCGAGCTGGGTGGCGGTGTCGCCCGTCACCTGTCCGCAGAAGAGGTTGCCGATGGTGTTGATGATGGCTTTCGCCTCCTTCTCTCCATAGTCGCGTATCAGCTGGGTGAAGTCCTGGTAGCCTAGGCAGACCGACACCTTGTTGGCGCGGGCGGTGGCGATGAGGTTGTCCAATCCCCTGAAGTAGATGGTAGGTAACTCGTCTATTATCAATGAGATAGGATGCTTCTCCTTTTTGTTGATGACCTTCACGATGCGCCCGTTGTAGAGCCCTAAAGCGGTGGCGTAGATGTCCTTTTTCTCAGGGTTGTTACCGACGCAGAGCACCTTAGGCTCTTCAGGATTGTTCAGGTCCAGCGTGAAGTCATTGCCCGTCATGACCCAGTAGAGTTGGGGCGAGCTGATGCGGGAGAGCGGAATGCGGACCGAAGCGATCTGCCCCTGCAGTTGGTCTTGCGCACCGCCTTCCCAGGCCTCCATGAAGGCGGACATGTAGTTGACGAGGCTCGGGTTCATGCTCATTAGCGGTATGCAGTCCACATATTTCGAGTTGATCCACTCGATCACATGCGGCAACGTGCAGTATTTGCCGCCTTCGATCTCCTTGAGGTACCAGATGGAGGCAGTGAGGTAGTTGATAGGAGACTCCACGAAGAAATCGCCCTGCTTCTGCGCCCAGCTCTTGTTGAGGTTCAGCATGATGGTGTAGGCGCTGTCGTAGGCATCCGTGATGTCGCTCATGAACTTAGGATGGATGGGGTTGCATCGCAGCGACCGTCTGGGATCGTCGAAGTTGATCACGCAGAATTTAGGTTTCAGTCCATACCTTGCCATGAAGCGATCCTCGTTCCACTTCATGTGGTTGTAGACGATGGTGGAGAGGTCCGGGAACTTGAAGTCGTAGCAGTACATCGTGAAGTTCTTCTTCATGTGCTGGCGGATGAACTCGTTGATGACCGCATAGGTCTTTCCCGAACCCGGGGTGCCCAGCACGCTGGTCGCTCGGAACGGGTTGACCACGTTGATCCATCCCTCCCTCTCTTTCCCTTTGAAGCGGTATTGCGTTTTAAGATTGACCGAATAGGGGTTATCGATCAGTTCTTCGTTCTGTTTGAATGATTCCTCGTTCTCGCTGCTGGTATCCTCGAAGGAGCGGCTTACCTTGTGGATATAGTTGCCTCCGAAGATGAAATAGAGGATGCCGATTCCACTGATGAGGATGTAGGCGATGGTCTTGGTGAGGGGTTGCGGAATCCGCAGCATGGCAGGACTGATCATCACGAGGAAGAGCCCGATGGCGATGATGCACCAACCCTCTGTGCGGATAGGCTTTATTTTGAGCACTGTCTTGCCGTTGTCGTTCTCCTCCATGACCCGTCCGTCTTCGCCTCGGTCGACGATCCCTAGCCTTTCCAGAAGGCCGCAGATGGGCGATATGAAAGGATTCAGTTGGATCCTCTCCTCCTTCTTCCCTCGCTCCGCCCAGCCGTAGAAGGCAATGAATAGTAGGGCGATGAAGAGCGTGATGTATACGGATCCGAAAAGGTGGATCCTCTGGTTCGCCATGTGGAGGAACTGGTAACTTTTATCCGTTATTCTTTGGGGAAGAATACCCGTGAAGAATGTGTGGCAATACCAGTATATATTCAGTAGGTAAAATAATATTCCGATGGCTCTTGAGAAGTCGAGCGTCTTTTTTAGTCCTTCTTGATTATCTTGCCCCATAGGAGTCCGAGTGGTTAGTTGTTATTGTATTATTTCTGCAAAAATAGTAAAAAACTCAATCGTTTCATCAGAATCCATATATTTTTTGTGTATTTTATGCATAAAATATACCGTTATTTTTGGAAGGTTTTTTTCGGGGGGGAAAGGTCGTAGTGTGAAAGAAGGTTAAAATCGAAAAATATTTTAGAATTATGTTGTACAGCATAAAAAATATCCCTACATTTGCATCGTGTTTTTCATGGTATTAGATTTAAGGTTAAAATTACGAGGTTGGGATGTCGGGATGACATCCTTCTTTGTTTTTAGGGGGTAGGGAAAAATGGTTGTAAAAGAGAGTGATGAAGTGTGGTATATGAAAGAACTTTTATAAATTTTTAAGTACAAAAGATGGTGTGGGTTTCCCCAATATCATAAAAATCCTTATTTTTGCACGTTTTTGGTAAGGAAATAAAATAATGCAAATGATTTAGCGTTCCTTTTCTGAAACCAATTTGATTTAGAAGATGAAGCATCGTGAACATAGAATCGAAGCAAGCGCACTGCGGTTTTTAGTTGTGCTAATGGTCTGTATCGCACCATGTTTGGCACAGGCGCAGGATCGTTACGTAGGTGAACTTGGCCTATTTGGTGGAGGTTCGTACTATAACGGAGACGCGAATTCGACGAAGATATTTTACGAGAACCACTTGGCGTTCGGTGGCTTGTTGCGCTATTTCATCAATGACAGGGGTGTCCTGAAGTTGGATGTCATTCGCGGCAAGACCTCGGGAGACACGCGGAATTTCGACAACGTCTTGCCGAACGGACAGCAGGCGGCTTTCGAACAGAGTTTCTGGGACATTGGCATTCAGGTCGAGCACAACTTCCTGAAGTATGGCTTCGAGAGTTGGGACCGTGAGATCAAGCGTCACACGCCGTACGTGCTGATCGGTCCGGGGTTGACGGCCTATGAGCATTGGAGGGGTAACATGTTGGCCTTCAATGTGACATTTGGTGTTGGGTATAAGTTCAAGCTGTGGAAACGGTGGAATCTAGGCTTCGAATGGTCTATGCGCAAGTTGTTCGTCGACAACTTCGATGTGGTGGACAATGACAGTAAGATTCTGAACGACCCATATAGAATGGGACACAGTCTGTTGAAGAATAACGACTATTATACATGCGCTGTGGCTTTCATTTCGATGGACCTCATCCGAAGGAAGTCAAGGTGCAATGTCTTAAGATAATAACATGGCAGTAGATTTAAAGGAACAAATCGATGTAAATAGAATTCCACGTCATGTCGCCATCATCATGGATGGTAACGGGCGTTGGGCAAAATCGAAGGGGCTGGACCGTATCTTCGGGCACCGCGAGGGTGTGGATTCTGTGGATAAGGTGATGGAGGCCGCTTCGGACCTTGGCGTAAAGTACATCACCCTGTATGCGTTCTCCACTGAGAACTGGAACCGCCCGGATGCGGAGGTGAATGCCTTGATGGAGATCCTCTCCGAGGCACTGAAGAAATATATTGAGAAGATATCCAAGAATAACGTACGTTTGATGGTCATCGGCGACAAGAGCAGATTGTCCAAGGTGACGCTCTCCAATCTGAGCGAGGCGGAGAAGATGACGGAGATGAACACGGGCCTGACCATGGTCCTCGCCATCAGCTATTCTTCCAGATGGGAGATCCTAGAGGCCACTAAGCGGATCGCTCTCGAAGTGAAGAAGGGTGCCCTGGACGTGGCGGATATCGACGAGCAACTCTTCTCCAACCATCTTGCCACGGCGGGTGTCCCTGACCCTGATTTGCTTGTCAGAACAAGTGGTGAACTACGCATCAGCAATTTCCTGATGTGGCAATTGTCATACTCCGAGCTCTATTTCACCCCTGTTAGTTGGCCTGATTTCAAGAAGGAACAGTTCTTCGAGGCAATTATCGATTATCAGAAACGTGAGAGACGTTTCGGCAAAACAAGTGAACAATTGATATAGCGTATTGTGATGAGGAAATTTTTATATATCTGCATATTTTCTTTGATCCCGGTTTTTGCTTGTGCGACGGTGTTGGGGGTGAATTACAAGGCGACTGACGCCGCGGCGAAAAACGATACCCTTCTCCCTGCCGACTCAACTGCGTACAATGCGGCAGGCGGGAATGATCCTATTATCTCTTATTCGTCAACCGCTAGGGAATACACAATCGCTGGCATCTCGGTGACGGGCGCAGAATCCTATGACAAGGCGGTCCTTATCGGTTATTCTAGACTGAAGGTGGGGGATAGGGTGAAGGTGCCTGGCGAACAGATCACCAAGGCGGTGAAGCGTTTCTGGAAACAGGGCCTCTTCTCCGATGCGAAGATTAGTGCCGAAAAGATACAGGGTGACAGCATTTGGTTGAGAATCGATTTGGAACAAAGGGAACGTATTTCGGAGGTTAATATCACGGGTGTAAAGGAGAAGAAGAAAGATGACATCAAGGGGGCGATCGATTTGAAAAAGAACGGTATCGTGACGCCGAACTTGATCGCTCGTACGAAGGATGCTATCAAGAAGCACTTGTGCGGGGATGGCTACCGTAACGCTGAAGTGGAGATTAACGTGAGGGACGACCAAAACAAAAAGGGTTTCGTCATCGTCAATATCGATGTGGACAGAGGCGACAAGGTGAAGGTGCATCGCATCTACATGTCTGGCTTGCAGAACATGAGCGAGGCGAAGGTGAAGCGCGGCATGAAGAAAACCAAGGAACGTAAGTTGATCAACATCTTTAAATCGAAAAAGTTCATCGACGCCGAATATGCGAACGATAAGGGTTTGGCGATCGAGAAGTTCAACGAGTATGGATTCCGTGACGCCCGTCTGATCAGCGATAGTGTGGTCGAATACAAGGAGAACCGTGTGGATGTCTACATGAACTTCGAAGAGGGCAAGAAATATTATTTCAGGAATATCAGTTGGGTGGGGAACACCATCTATTCGAGCGACGTGTTGACTGCCGCTTTGGGCATCAAAAAGGGTGACGTCTATAATCAGAAGTTGTTGAACAATAGGCTTATGGCCGATGAAGATGCCATGTCCAACCTCTATTTGGACAATGGTTATCTCTTCTTTAACGTAGATCCGGTGGAAACGAAAGTGGAGGGCGACTCCATCGATTTGGAGATGCGTATCTACGAGGGTCAACAGGCAGTCATCAACAATGTGGTCATAAAGGGTAACCATTCGATCTATGAGAATGTGGTCCGCCGTGAGTTGCGTACGAAGCCAGGTGAACTCTTCAGCAAAACGAACCTGCAACGTTCCGCCCGTGAGTTGGCGGCGACTGGGCAGTTCAACCCTGAGAAAATGGATATCCGTCCTGAGCCAAACCCTGAAAATGGCACAGTGGATATAGTATATAATTTGGAGCAAAAGAAGAATGACCAAGTGGAACTCTCCTTCGGTTGGGGACAGGCGGGTGTGACGGGTTCCCTCGGTATGAAGTTCTCCAACTTCTCCATTCGTAATGTCTTTGACAAAGAGGCATATCGTCCGTTGCCGGAAGGTGATGGCCAGAGCCTCTCCCTCTCATATTCGACGAATGCCAAGTATTATCACTCCGCCAGCCTAGGGTTTACGGAGCCTTGGTTGGGAGGAAAGAGCCCTACCACTTTCTCCACTTCCTTCTATTGGTCTAAGCAATCGGGTGTGAACAGCCGTTATTATTCGGACAATTACTACAACAATCTGTTGTATGATAACACCAACTATAGTGCTTATGCGGCTGCGGTAGATCGTGATAAGTATATCATGACAATCGGTGCCTCTGCCGGTATCGGTAAACGTATGGATTGGCCCGACGATTATTTCTCCATGTATTGGGAACTCTCCTATCGTCACTATACATTGCAGAACTGGAGTTATTTGGAGATCACGGATGGCTCTGCCAACAACTTGAGTGTGTCGGCCACGTGGAGCCGTAACTCATTGGACAATCCATACTATACGAGAAGGGGATCCAAGCTGTCTCTGATGGCGCAAGTCACACCGCCATACTCTCTCTTCAAGGATAATAGCAGGACCTACTCGTTGGTGGATCGCTATAGGGACGGTAATCCGAATGAGGAGTATCGTGGCCTTTCGGAGGATGAGTATATGGAGATGCAACAGGAGCTCTTCCGTTGGATCGAATACTACAAGTTGGAGTTCAAGGCGCAGACATTCACTCCGTTGTCCTCTAACCAGAAACTGGTCTTGATGACGCGTGCGGAGTATGGTTTCTTGGGATACTACGATTCTCACAGACGCTCTCCGTTTGAGCGTTACTATGTGGGCGGTGACGGTATGACGGGCTATAGCTATACCTACGCTACGACTGCCATCAAGTTGCGTGGATACGATAATGGCGCTTTGACGCCGAAAGACCCTGTCACCAAGCGAGATGCAGGTAATCTCTATACGAGATTCTCCTTGGAGTTGCGTTATCCATTGATGTTGGAAACCGCCACGACCGTGTTTGTGTTGGCCTTCGCCGATGCGGGTAACGCTTGGCGTGACTTCTCTGATTTCAATCCATTCAATGTGAAACGTTCCGCAGGTATCGGTGCTAGAATCATCTTGCCGATGATTGGTCTGATCGGAATCGATTGGGGATATGGATTTGACATGCCGAAGGACTTTGGCGGTGGAAGCAACTTCTCCTTTGTTATCGGACAAGAGTTTTAATTGTAGAAAGATATTATTGTTATTAACAAATGACGAATATGAAAAAACTGATTATGACAATGTTGGCGGTCGGCGCGTTCTTTTGCGCTTCCGCCCAGAAAGTGGCTGTGCTTGATATGGAGTATATCTTGAAGAATATTCCTATGTATGAGTCTGCGAATGAGCAGCTGAAACAAGTGTCCGAGAAGTGGCAGAAAGAGGTCGAGGCCAAAAACGAGGAGGCTAAGATCCTTTACAAGAACTACCAAACGGAGGTTGTTTTCCTCTCCGACGAGATGAAGGTGAAGAAAGAGAACGAGATTGTCGCAAAAGAGAAGGAGGCGAACGAACTGAAACGTAAGTATTTCGGTCCACAGGGCGAGTTCTTCAAGAAGAGAGAGAGCTTGATGAAGCCTATCCAGGACGAGGTTTACGTGGCCGTGAAGGATGTGTCCGACTCGAAGGGCTATACGGTTGTGTTGGACAAGGCCAGCAGCGCTAATCTCATCTATTTCTCTGTGAAGGTGGATATCAGTGATGAAGTGTTGACGAAGTTGGGATATGCAAAATAATTTGTAACTTCGTGCGCTAAAAGATTTGAAAATTCTTTAATGTAAATATTATGTATAAAAAATTAATCGCTTTGTTATTTTTGGCTATGCCGGCTTTTGGCATGGCCCAGAATACTCAAATTAAATTGGGTTATTTGGACGTGCAGACGTTGTTCCTTTCCATGCCTGAGGTCTCTCAAATCGAGACTTCTTTGAAGGATCTCGCCGCTCAGCACGAGGGTGAAATCAAGAGGATGGAGGATGAGTACAACCGTAAGTTGATCGAGTACAAAGATGGCGAAGCGAAGTGGGATGATGCCATCAAGAAGAATAGAATGGAGGAGATCCAAATGCTTCAACAAAAGGTACAGGCTTACTACCAGCAGGCTCAGACTTTGTTGCAGCAGAAGCAAGAGGAGTTGCAAGCTCCTATCCGTGAGAAGATGCGTAAGGCTATCGAGGAGGTGGGCGCCGAGAATGGTTTCCTCTACATCTACGATTTGAATACTTTGCTTTACAAGTCTGCTGACGCAATTGATGTCACTCCTTTGCTGAAGAAGAAGTTGGGTGTTAAGTAATTTATAATCCATAGGTACTAGAAAGAGGACGTTTCTGTCCTCTTTTTTTGTCTTAAACCTAAATGATATGGCGCAATTCCCTAATCAATCTGGTCCGATTGGTGTTTTTGACTCCGGCTATGGTGGTTTGACCATCCTCTCGGAGATCCGTAAGCGTTTGCCCATGTATGATTATCTCTATTTGGGTGATAACGCGCGCACACCGTATGGTACACGTTCTTTCGACGTTGTCTACGAATATACCCGTCAATGCGCCGAGAAACTTTTTGAATTGGGCTGCCCGCTTGTCATCTTGGGCTGTAACACGGCTTCGGCCAAGGCGCTGAAATCGATTCAGATGACGGACTTGCCGGTGTGGAATCCTGAGCGTCGTGTCTTGGGCGTTATCCGGCCTACCGTCGAACAGATCGGTGATTGCACCCGAACCCGTCACGTGGGTCTCTTCGCCACCATCGGTACGGTGCAGTCGGAGTCCTACCCGATAGAGATCCACAAGCTCTTCCCTGACATAAAAATATCTTGCGTGGCCTGCCCACTTTGGGTGCCGTTGGTGGAGAACTCCGAGTATGATTCGGAGGGTGCGGATTATTTCGTGAAGAAGTATGTGGATCAACTTTTGGCTATGGACAAGGAGATCGACACGGTGATCTTGGGTTGCACGCATTACCCATTGTTGTTGCCGAAGATTAGAAAATATCTGCCTGCGCATATCCGCATCATCTCGCAGGGTGCGATTGTCGCAGCCAGCCTGGAGGATTACCTCCGTCGCCACCAATCCATGGAAACACTTCTGACGAGGGGTGGTTCCTGCCAATTCCTGACGACTGAATCGGTGGAGAAGTTCAAGAGATCCGCCTCCATTTTCCTTTCGGAAGAGATCTCTGTGAGCCATATCCAATTGAACTAATCTCTGTGATCTGTCCGCTCTATTTAGTTTACCTGAGAAGGTAGGAGACCGAAGTGGTCCCTGAATTTCTTCGTGAAGTAGGACGGGTCGGTGAAGCCTACCTCATAGGCCACCTCCGATATGTTCTTCTCATCGTTATGGTCTTGCAATAGCTGGAGGGCCTTGTTGAGCCTATATTCCATCACCCATTCCATTGGTGTCTTGCCGGTCAAGACCTTGATCTTCCTGTTCATGGTCGGTTTGCTCACGGAGAGGGCCGATGAGAGTGAGTCTGGCGATGTCTCGCTGTCTTGGTAATTGTCCCTGACGGCATCGACGAAGGCCTGGAGGAACGGATGGATAGGCTCCTCCTTTTGGGTGTTGTCCATGATGTTCTTCATCTTGCTCGCCATGGTCCGTTGTAAAATGATCTTCTGCTGTTCTTGCTTGATTTTCAGTATATTGGTTAATTTAAGCAGAAGCTCAAGTTGGTTGAATGGTTTCGCCATGAAGTCCACCGCTCCGTAGATTAGTCCCAGTAGTCGGTCGGTCTCCTCGTTCTTGTCGGAGACGAAAAGGACGGGGATGTGTTTCAGACCTTCGGAAGAGAGCATTCGGGTCACCTCGCCTTTCCTGGCACTCTCCATGTCGCAGACGATGATGTCTGGCGCCAGCATCTCCATCGATTCGAGCGCCTCGTCCCAGTCCCGCGTTTCCTTCACGTGTATGTAGTTGCTCAGCATGTTTTTGATCCCCTCGTTTGTCTCTGGATCCGTGCCTATCAGCAATAGTAGATTATCATCCAGCAAAGCCTTGTCGATTACCAATTCGACGATCTCTTCCGTCGAGGTCTCCTCGGTGATGGATGGACTTCCGCCCACCACGGCGAACAGCGGGTTGTGTAGGTTGTGGGTAAGGGCATGGATCAGTTTTTGGCGCTCGCTCCTCGTCTTGTCCAATAGGGCGGTTTGTTCGTCTATTTCGGTCTTCAGTTGTGCCTTCTCTTTTTTCAGTTGGGTGATTTTTTTATGCAGTGGAACGAAAAGGGCGGAGGCTGCCATCAGTAGTAGCAACGAACGGAACCACCAAGTGCTCCACCATGGAGGGAGAACGGTGATGTTCATCGAGATCTGTTTCAGGGGCGTTCCTAAGTCTGAACGGAACGCTTCCACCTCCAATGTGTATTGTCCGGTCGGTATGAAGTTGAAAGATATCACTCTTCTCTCATTGACGGGTGCCCAGGTGTCTGTCAGTCCCTTCAGCCGGTAGCGAAGGATGGCTTTCTCACGGTTCGAGTGGTCGACGAGGTCCACGTGCAGATCCACATCCGTCATGCCATACTTTAGTTCCAGCGCCTTCAAGTCGGAAAGGTTCCCCTTTTTTACCAGCGGATTGTCGCCGCGTATTTTCTCCTTGGAGATGTATAATTCAGCGAAGGAGAGGTGCTGGATGAACGTGTCTGGCGCAATGTTTTTAGGGTTGAAGGAGTAAAAACCTTCCGCTGTGCCGAAATAGAGCCGTCCGTTGGAGTCCTTGTAGCTCGATTTGTAGTAAAACAGGTCTGGGTAATCACCTGGCAGTCTCGAGTATGTCTTGTTCCTAGGGTTGAAGGAGAATATACCATTGACCGAGGCGATCCAGAAGTTCCCATTATCGTCCCTTTGAATGATTCTGTATGAATCTTTGGGTATGAAGGAGAGGGTGTCCATCGCGAGGTTATCGGCTGAGAAGCGCAGGATGCCGTGGTTGGAGAGCACGTAGAGGTTCCCCTCCTCGTCGCGGTCTGCGTCCACCACGACGAACGGATTGTGTGATTTCGAGGCGTAGATTTCGGGGTGGACAACGTGTGGGGTTGCCCCGTCGAATAGCCATAATAGATTGGTGGAGATGATCCAGCATGATTCCCCTGAGGCACTTATCACGCGGGTGGTCCATTTGCTTTCCAGATCGGGGCTGTCCGCATCTTTCAGGGCTATCCTTCGCCATGCTTCGTCACCACGTTTGAGGTATGGGTCATCGTTTGCGGAGCAGGCCCATATGGCGTTGCCTGTTGTTTCGCAGACGTGGAAGAATATCTTTGTTGGGTTGAAGTCTGGCTTGTAGCTGATGGGAGCGGATGTGCCGGATGGTGAGAGGAAGTATAGCCCGCCGCCCCATGTGGAGACATAGATCCCCTCGTGGGTGGAATTGACGCCTAATACGTTGTCGCAAGGCAGATGGTACTGCTTGATTTCCCTGAAATCGGGCGAGACGGAGTAGACACCGTTGCCGTCCGAACCGACCAAGATGTTGCCGTGTCCGTCCTCCGTGAAGGAGGTGCAGGCGGAGTGGGGGAACCCATAGTCCTTCGAGTATAGGATGGTCGAGTGGTCGTCCATGTTGAGCGACCAGAGACCTGAGTTTTGCGTGCCAAGCCATATCGTGCCGTCCTCACTTTCGATGATGGAGTATATCTTCCTCAGTCCGTCTGTGGGGGCGTTGGTAGGAACCACTTCTGTGAAGGTGGTGGAGACTGTTATTGAGTCGGCGAACCATAGCCCGTCCCCGTCGGTGGCGAACCAATAGCGACCGTTCTTCCCTCTCGTTATCTTGTTGACGCTGTTGAAGGGGAGGCGGATTTCTTCCCTGATGCGGAAGGCTTCGTCCTGGTATTCCACGATCCATACCCTGTTGCTCAGGAAGGTGACGATCCATCTGTTTCCCTCCATGGGGACTATCCCTGACACAAAGCCGCAGTGGTCGTGCTCCTCATTGAAAATCTTTAGGGCGTGTCCGTTCGTGTCATATATGCTCAACTGGTTGATGGAGCCGATCCAGATGCGGTTGCCACTGTCTATGTGGAGGGAGGAAATGAAGGGGGAGCGAAGCGAGTCGAACGCTTGGAACTTGGAGTTGAAGCATTTACGTTGAGCGTCGTATCGGAAGACCCTCTCGTTCGTGAAGAGGTAACGAGTCCCGTCGGATGCACATTGCACACCCTTTATTTGTGAATATCCTAGATAGTCCAGCTCTGTGGGCATCAGGTCTGTGAACCCATCTGTTTTGCTGTCGTATTTTTGGAATGTCCCGCTGAAACTGCCCACGTAGACGCCGCCATCCATGCACTTCACGTAGTAGAGGTCCTCTCGGTGCATGTCGGGGTATTTGTCCTTCCTGAAGTGCTTGAAGAGTTTGCCGTCGAAGCGGTCCAGACCGAAGTCTGTACCTAACCACAGGAATCCGGAGGAGTCTTGGTCCATGGCGAAGATCAGGTTGGAGGATAGTCCGCTCTCTGAGGTGAAGTGGTTGAAAGGCACGTGCGCCTTCGACCCCATGGAAGCGTAAGAATCCATGAAGAAAATAGATATCCATAATATAAGCGCAATCTTCCTCATCCGTAGAAAAAAGAGAACTGCCACAAACGTACTCGGAACAGGTTTTTAGGGTTAGTTCGGAGTTCGTGTGCGGCAGTTCCCAAGATACGTCAAATCCAGGTAAATCGCAATAAATGTTTAGGAATTGTATAAAATTATTTGATAAACTTATGGTTAACTCCTGCGTTAGTCTTCAGGACGTATACACCTTCTGCAAGAGACGAGAGGTCGTATTCCTGCTCTTGTGAGTTGTACAGACCGTGGAAGACTGTTTTCCCTACGATGTCGATGATCTCGAAGGCGCAGGTGGAACCATCGCCTCCGCTGATGAGTAGACGCCCGTTTTGTACGGTCACAGAGGGTTTGTCGGACGTTGTGCTTGACACCTTGTTCTGCTCGCCTTGTTCCTCCTGTTCTTCCCTTTCCTGCATCGCTGCCAATTTCTTCTCCCTTGCCGCATTGAAGAATTCGATCACGTCCGGCACTTTATCCTTGTTGACCTCATGACCGCTGCCTGTAGGGATGTATTTGCTCTCGATGTTGTTTTTCTGCAGTTCATCATAGAGCAATTTGCTTTGACATTGAGCCACGATGTTGTCTGCGGAACCGTGTACGAGTATGTATGGAGGATCGCTTGGGTCCATGAACGTGACCGCAGTGGCCAAGGCATATATGTCCGGGCATTGGGAGGCGGAGCAGTTGTTCATCATAGGGGAGATGAAATTGTTCAGGTCCATGGCGTTTCCGCAGTTTAGTTTGTCGAGGATTACCGGACCTGACCAGTCGCATACCGCATCCACGCTACTGCTGAATTCCGTGAAATTTCCCAACTTACCTTCTATGTCCACGGTCGTGGAGCCAACGGTATATTCCTTCACGTTGCGGCTTGCGCCCATCATGGTCGCCAAGTGTCCACCGGAGGAGAAGCCGGAGATGGCGATGAAGGAGGTGTCTATCTTCAGGGATTCCGCATTGCCTCTGAGGTAGCGTACCACCGCCTTGATATCGTTGAGCAGTCCGGGCCATTGTGCCCCCGCATCGTTGTTTGCGCGGTGGTTCGGCGTCACGAAGATATAGCCGGCCTTTACCGCACCTTCACCGATGGTGGTCAGGTCGGCGTTCCCTTTCGAATTGTTGCTGGACCATGCGCTTCCGTAGATGTGGACGATGACCGGATACGACTCCTTATCCTCTTTAGGATAGTAGATGTCCAATGCGTGGTAACCTTTACCGTCTCCGACATAATTGATGTCCTTTTTGGACGTGTAGGAGCTCAATCCGGAAGCACCGCCGCCTCCGAACCCCCAACCACCTTGGGCGAAAGCGTTGAGCGACAATGCGCTGAGCGCAACCAATAAACATTTTTTCGTGTTCATGATATTAATACTTTTAGAATATATTGAAAAATAATACAAGTGCGTCTTCAGTTGCCGCGAAGATACACCTGCACATGTTTATTGCTTGGGAAACAGGATTCAAATAATGGTAATAGAGAGTCAAGGTGTGAGTTTTCCCCGATGGAATCGTGCTTTTTGTTTTTTACCCCTCTTTTTTTGTTAATGTTTTTATCGGATGAATGGACTTAATCCGCCGGCCGACGTCAGCGTCAGTTTGTGCATCGCACGTGTGCAGGCGATGTAGAGTAGGCTGCGGTCCATCTCCGTGTGGTATTCCTTCTCGTTCACGTAAGGCACCACGACCTCATCGAATTCCAGGCCCTTGGCCGTGTGGGCGGTGGTCACGATGATACCGTTGGTGAAGGCGGCGCTCTCGCTGGAGAGTAGGCACACCTGGTCGGTTTCTTCCGAAAGTTGCTGGTGCAGCTTGATCGCCTCTTTCTCCGTCTTGCAGATGAAGCCGATGGAGGTGGCTTGTCCGATGTGCTCCGCCACGACTTGTTTCAGGTATGTGAGTTCCTCATCGTTTTTCTTGAATGGTTGGATGACAGGCTCCTCGCCGTGTCGCTCGATGGCCTGCAGATCCTCGCTCTTGGAGATCTTTTGGGCGAACGAGGTGATCTCGTAGGAGGAACGGTAGCTCTTGCAGAGTTTCATCACCTCCGCATCCTTCAGGACGTCCTGTATCTGCATATAGGTGGTTGAGCTATAAGGATTTACGGATTGTAGCGCATCTCCAAGGATTGTCTTCTTGCATGGGAAGAGGATGGAGAGCACCTTGTATTGGATAGGGGTGTAGTCCTGCATCTCGTCCACCAGGAGGTGCTTGATCGGCAGTTTCTCCTTTACGCCCTCCATCAAGATCTTCAGGTAGAGGAATGGCGCCACGTCCGCATATTCCAATTGGCGGTTCTTCCCTCTCTTGTAGAGGTCTGGGCGGCCCAGCCAGTCGTAGAAGGCTTGGTAGAGCGCCACGTCGCTGTTGCCGTCGAACATCTTCTTCAGCTCCGCCTTGATATTGTTCTTGTCGGTGGTGGAGATCTCCGTGCGGGTGGCCGCCGCGATTTCCCTGGCGATGTCTTTCGCTATCGGTTCGAAACGGTCGCGCATCGGAAGCCTGTGGTAGGCTTTGAAGCGTTCGTCGAGGTACTCTTTCGGCACGGGTATCCTGCCCACTTTCAGGTCTGTCGGGTGGAAGAAGTTGTTCTCCACGTGGAGGACGAATCGGTTCATCAGTTCGATGAACTCCACGGAGGATTTGAACCGTATTCTTTCCACGAAGGCTTCGTCGTTCTTCTCCAGGATCTCCGTTACTTGTTCGAAGAAGGTCTGGAACTTATATTTGCCCTGCAGTTGCTTGTCCATCAGCTCCTCGAAACCGCACTCCTCGATGGTCTCCTCGCCGAGCTCCGGCAACACGTTGGAGATATAGTCCGCGAATACTTTGTTCGGGGAGATGATGAGGATATCTTTGGAGGTCACCTCTCCCTTGTGTCTATAGAGGATGTAGGCGACGCGGTGCAGGGCGATGGATGTTTTTCCGGAGCCTGCCACACCCTGAATGATGAGGGTCTTCGCCTCCTCGTTGCGTATGATCTGGTTCTGTTCACGCTGAATGGTCGCCACGATGTTCTTCATTCGCTCGTCGGAGGTGCTGCTGAGCTCTTTCTGTAGCACCTCGTCCTGTATGTTGACGGAGCTCTCCAGCATGAACTCCATGACGGAGCGGCGGATGCGGTATTGCCTTTTCAGGGATATGGCGCCCTCCACGCGGCCCTGCGGTGCGTCGTAGTGCGCCGGCCCGGTCTCGTAGTCGTAGAACATGGTGGAGATGGGCGCTCGCCAGTCGTGGATCACGTTCTTGTTCGTTTCCGTGTCATAGTAGGAGTGGATGCCCACGTAGATGGGTTGGACCGATTTCTCGCCCTTCTCCTGGAAGTCTATCCGTCCGAAGTAGGGGATTTCCATCATCTTGCGGATTCGTTTCTTCCTCTCCATGATGGCCTCGCTCGATTCCACCGCTTGGCTCACGTTATGGCGCACCGCACTCTTCTCTGCACGGTCCAGCTCCGATTGGTTCTCCCAAAGGTAGGCTTTGTATTCCTTGAGGTCTTTGATGTTATGGTTGATGATCTCGTCCAGTTTGGTGATGATGACACCCAACTTTTTGATGATGCCCTTCATGTAGGCGACTTCTTCCTTCTCCGTTTGATTGAAAACTGACATGTCCGTAAATTTTTACATGCGCGAAGGTATAATAGAATTATGAATTATGAAACGTTAGTTCGACGTAGTCAATTAAGAATTATGAATTAAGAATTTTGAATTGTTGGTTCGACGTGGTACGCACATTCCTTGGCCCGTAAGTCCAACTTTTATGTAGCCTAGTCACACTTTGGGGATTTATTTGTTATGTGGCAAATGCCGATGTTTAGTGCGTCGAATGGAGTTTTCGTGATATATTTTTATGTTTTGTTAACGTAAAGTGTACAACGTATTTAAATATTGCTTAATTTTGTTTTGATAATTAAACGAAAAATTTGTTCACTTAATTTTATTTGTAATGAAAAAATTATTGGTGTTGGCATTGAGCCTTATGACAGGTTTCAGTGCGTTCGCAGGTTCTCAAGGTGAGGACAATGGTTTCGGATTGAAATTTTATGCTGGTTTGCATGGCAAGAAGTACGGTAAACCTGCGTTCAGCTATGATGGTCCTGGTGCGAAGGAATTAGAGAAGGAATATGATAAGGAAATTGAAAACTCTTCTAATGCCTCTCCTGCGTTGGGATTCTCTATCGACAACCGTTGGTACGTGGCTAATCCTGGCCAGTTCGGTATCGCCATTAATGCGCGTTGGTTCGACTTCTCTTATTCAAGATTGAAGGAGAAATACACGGTGGAAGAATGGGACAAGAAGGCTCATAAGAATGTGAATGTGACATACACGGGTACTTCAAAGTACTTCGATATCAGCATGTTGGGTGTTGGCCCTATCGGCACTTATTATTTGAGTGATGAGATGGCAGTGGATTTGTACTACAACATCATGCCTAACGTGTTTGTGACGGTTGAGGATGCGGGCGATGGCTCTGACTCTGATGCTACTTTCGCGTTTGGCGCATCTCACAGAGTGGGTGCCGCTTACAGATATAAGGTATTCCAAGCTGGTTTTGAGCTTAAATTGGGTAAGTTGAAGGTTCAGGATTGGGGACAAGATGATACTCCAGTTGTTGAGGGTGATGACGAGTTCAGCGAGTTGGCTAACCAGCTTGCTAACCAGGTTAGCTCAATGTTGGGCGACCAAAAGGCTGTTACGAACTCATTCAGAATCTTCATCGGATTCAAGTTCTAATATTCCTTGCCGCCTGAAATGGTGGTGAAAAATAAAAAGGAGGCCAATCGGTCTCCTTTTTTTCTTTCGTATATACTTGCATCCATAGCTATTGGTTTAGTTCGCAGAAAAAAAGATGTCATCTCGACATCCTTCTTTCAAAACCTTAAATCTAATACCATGAAAAACACGATGCAAATGTAGTACTTTTATGTTACAAAACATAATTTTTTAATACTTTTAACATAAAATTTTGCATCTGCCGACTCATTTCACATTCCTTAATGCGTGTCAGGGGTAAATTTTTTCGTGCATACATGGTATTGTTTGGAAAATAATCAATACATTTGGGTAATTGTTGCACTTTGGGGTTGGCGATTGTGGTGAAGCCGTTATTTGATGAAGAAACGAATAAGAGTATTAACATAAATTGAATACAGCATGAATAAAACGTTTACACCTTCAGAGAGGAGTCGTCATCTTCTTTATGGGTTGACTTGTCTCGTGTTTTTAGCTATACCCTCCTTGTCGGAAGCGTTTGTCATTGACAAACTGGAATATACGATAACAGATTCGACAAAGCAGGAGGTCTCCGTAAAATCGCTGGGTTATGCCGATTGGATAGTGGGTAGTTTGAATATTCCTGGTGAGGTCGAGTTCGAGGGCGAGACATATAAAGTCACCTCGATTGGACGCAATGGATTCCAGTATTGCGACAGATTGACCTCTGTTACCATACCAAATACCGTCACGATAATTGGACAATCTGCGTTTAATCTATGTGACAGCATCATCTCCGTTACCATACCAAATTCTGTCACCCAAATAATGGATTCTGCATTTTGCGGATGTTCAAGCCTGCGGTCCGTTACGATACCTAGCTCCGTTACGGAAATTCGTGATTATGCATTCCAAAGTTGCAGTAATTTGGGAACTGTGGATCTCCCCAAAACCCTCAAACACATCGGTGGATTCGCCTTCTCATTTTGCGGGTTGACCTCCATTACGTTTCCTGATTCCCTCAAGGGTATAGATTGGTTCGCATTTGAGGGTTGCAAGAACCTAACGTCCATTGAGCTTCCTAATTCGGTGACGTATATTGAAACAGGTGCGTTTGAGTATTGTGAGGGCATTACTTCCTTAGTGATACCTAATTCTGTCAAAAGCATTGGGCAAAGAGCCTTTTATCAATGTTACAACCTTACCCGCGTCTATATCCCTATTTCTGTTGAGACAATTCGGGAAGGTGCGTTTGAGAGTTGTGTGAAGTTGATGGATCCTGACCATCCGGAAAACGCCATCTATTGTGAAGCGAAAGAAGAACCGGAGGGCTGGATTCTCTTCTATGGCTATGATTTCCATGGTCTTGGCAGCAAACTGCCGCTCAATGTTCATTGGGGCACCACTGCGGGTGTTAAATGTCTCGCCTCGACGGACGTGGAGGTCTATGGTGCGGAGCAATCCATCGCTGTATGGAACGCCACGGGTGAGATATGCGTTTTCAATCTCGCAGGTCAAATCGTCTGCCAACGCAAGGCAATAGCGCCACATACAGTAATCCCTGTGCGGGCGGGTACATATGTGGTGAGTGTGGATGGCGTGGCCAAGAAGGTCATTGTGCGTTGACGAAAGGATTCTGTGCGCACATAGCGTCGCATCAATGAATAGGGAGGGCGTGCCAAAAGATGATTGGTGCGCCCTTCTTTTGGGTCATTAACAACGAAATGGCAAAGTCCCCTCTCCTCTCTGCGACAATCTCAACGGGCAATTTGACATTGTGCCCAAAGTGTTAAGGGAATAAGGAAACAATTATTACCTTTGTGGAAACAGTATATTATTTGAGGCTATGGAAACGAATAAGACATACGAGTGCGTAGGCACATGTTCAAGATTTATTAATGTTTCGGTGGAAGACGGCATCATCAAGGATGTGCGTTTCATGGGTGGTTGCCATGGCAACACGCAGGGCATCGCCGCGCTTGTGAAGGGTATGAAGGTGGAGGATGCCATCGCAAGGATGAAGGGCATCGACTGCGGTGGTCGCGGTACCTCTTGCCCGGACCAGCTGGCGCATGCGTTGGAGGCTTTCCTGTAATAGGCTAAGTATTAGATGCTTTTAGAAGAAATAATCGATATAGAAGAGATTGGCACATCCTATTATTTGGGCGATATAGGGGCGAATGAGTATGCATTCCCTAAAGAGGGTTCACTGAAAGTGATAAGTTTGCTTAGGGACAAGATGATCCCAATTCTCGGAGGGGATGTGTACGTGCGTGATGGTGGCACGATAGTCCCGGCTTATGCCAACTGGTTTTACGATTGGCAAGAGTCAGAGCCGTACAGCGATTATGTTATAAGAAGCTGTGAAAAGGCATATGATTTCGTGGCAAATTATCCCTCATGTGACAATGCGCTTTTCGTGATAGTGCCAGGCGACCCTTTGCAATGTAGATAGGCACAAATTTTGTATGCAACACAATAATACACAATTTATTAAGTTTATAAATATAAAATGATATTTATGAAGCACCGTGTTTGTATACTATTCGCAATTTTATTGTGGGGATGTTTCTCTTTCCATGAAATGCAGGCTCAAAGCACACCGAAGCACGTGGATATGGAAGAGGCAAAAAACGAAACACTGATCGACGTATGGTTTGGCAAGATTGCTTATAGAGGGGAAATTAGATTTTTGCGTTATGAGAATGGAGATTTCAAGTTCATCTCCTACTCGTATTATGTCAGAGGCAAGGGGATTATCTCATGTCATTATAACTACAGTAAAACATGTGAGACGAATGATAGCGATATTTCAGGAAAGTTTTGGAGTACAGCATCGGAATTTCAAAAACATGAGTATCTGAAATCAACTTTCTCACGTATATCTGAGGATTTCATGAAAGTCTCGAATGAAAGGAAAATCCAAATGCTGGACTCTTTTATACATGTCCATAAAAAGAGCGGGGATGATGAAATTCTAAACAAAAGGGAGGGCAAAAAACTCAATGCTTTTTTCCATGACAAAACAAATGGGTTCGATTTCATAGGAAAGAAAGTCGGGTATATCGAATCCTCTGGGAAACCCGGTGAGAAAGGATATTACTTGTATAATACGCAAAAACCAGTTTCACCAGACTACTTTCAAAATGCCACGTTCTATCTCTTCGATGAACAGCAAAAAATAGAATCGGGAGGTTACGATGCCGCAATAGTATATAAGGGAGCAGCCCAAATCCCTATCGAGGATGTCATACAAAGATTGAGGCATGATTAGCTTTGGCAGCAATCGCAACTGTTGCGGTGACCGACCGCCAAAACACCCTCACGGCGGTGATGGAGAAATATGTTAATCAGTTTTATGCAAGATAGATATGGTCAATTTTTTTTGCGGGGACGATATAATACTTAGCCTGTCGGATTTTGAAGTCCTTCAAGATGCAGGTCCATGTTATATTTCTTTGGTAGTATTAGTCGATTTAGACGGTTTTGCTGTGAGAAGAAAAGTTGTTGTTGCTCATTGTAAATTGGTGGATTTTCTGGGTAAGCTCCGCAACTATGTCCAGCGAATGAACTCACGCATTGGTTTTGGCGATGACGATATGTTGGTTAATATCAGAATAGAGAGAGTTCCGGAAGGAGAGAAAGTCTCTATTCTTCTGAACAATGAGATGTGTTCGCCATTAGATATCACGTTAAGTGTCAAGTATATAGCCCAATTGTGCCAATTGGAGGCATTATACGATGGTCTATTTAAGGAAATGGAACTATTAGGTCTAAATGACGGCGGTTGTGTTTCATGAGATGCCACTAAAAATTATTAATATGAATGAAATATCGAGCATCAAAAAGGAACTAGAGATGTGGTATTCCACTTGCGATTCCCAAGGGGGGAAAGGGGTGGATGTCAAACGTGTTGACGAATTGTGGGAAAGACTATGTTCGTTAGATAAAGAGAACATCGAATATAAGCTGGGTTTCGCAATGTTTTTGGTGGGCTATTGCGATTATGATTACGAAAAAGCCATTAGCATACTAGCTCCCTTAAGGAATGATGCGAGATGTGTGATTATCCGGTGTGCCGCCGCTTATTGGTGGGCAGGCGATGATGATGTCATCAATGATTTCGATTTTGAACGGTTACTTCAACTCGCTAAGACGAGGCAGGAGAAATCCCTCATGTGCCTTTATAAATCACGCGCTGCAGGCAGTGATCGACTTGCGTATCTTTGTCAATCCATAAATTGGTTTCCGTACAACTATAACTCTATCATAGAGATTTTAAAGATTACGGACAAACAGGACACCAATTACACCATGTACAAAAACATGCTTTTGCAGTGTGAAAAAATGATTTTCAGGATTTATCCGATTAATGTTGGATATAGGTTCATATACTACAAACCATATTTGTATTGGGAAATGGGTTTGGCGAATATTATGTGGAGTTCTGTCGTTGAGAACAGGGGAAAGTTAGGTTTCGCGAAGGATGAATTACCTCCTATTGATGTCACGCCTTTCGTGGACGACAAGTACTTTAAGGACACGCTAAACAGATGCTCAAACTTCACCCATTTGAAAAATAACAATGAGGTTTGGTGAATTCTGAATGTTCCCCTAAATAAATAATTATGGATGTTAGCGTCAATGATATTATAAACAATCTAAAGTGTTTATGTGAAGCTAGTTGCATAAATAAATTAGCGAGTATTTTTTAAATATGGGAAAAGAAGAAATAAAAGAACATATCGAATGGGCAAGCAAGTGTATGCAACTGCACATTGAGAGTCATTGCTCGAATACTAAGATTAAAGAATTTGCATTTGTTGTTATCCTTTTGAATGATAATAATCGTGATTATTCCTATAAAGAATTTATAAATTTTATCAAAGCAAATGATTTCGACCCAATTAACGACATAGAGTTATGTGATCAAATTGGTAGGGAACAAAATTCGTTAACATGGATTGATTTTGTTCCTTTAAAGATAGAAAATAATATACTCACATCTGTTTGTAAATTTGTCCCTTTTGGAAATTTTGAGAATGAAATTGATTTCCATGTGAGTATTGAAAGATTTCGTCATTATCCGATAGAAGGTCAGAAATATGATTTGAATTATTTTTGGGAGATAAGTGATGAGGATTACAAAAAAAGAGAAGAAGAATGGTGTAAAAGAAGCCGAAATATTCTAAGAAAATATGAAGGACAAAAATGGTTCGCCGATCGAATATACAAGTACTTTGGGAAAAAAGTTAAGATACTGGATTTAGACAAAGAGATGAAAGCCATTAACGTGTTTTCTTGATTTGATTTATATAAATTGCACCAAGCAAATGGCCACAATTCAATATAAAGTCATGATAAAGAGAGTGAAAGCGACAAAAATAGGAGATGTATTTGAGGTGAAAATCTCAGATACGGAAAAGAAATACATGCAATATGTTGTTAGCGATCTAACCCAATTAAATAGTGATGTGGTACGCGTATTCTCAAAAATATATCTCATACACGAAGAGCCATTGTTAGAAGATATAGTTAGTGGCGATGTGCAATTTTATGTACACTGTGCCACCAAATTGGGATTAAAGATGAAATGTTGGTCTTTATATGGGAATATACATGAAGTTGGAGATTACTCAAATGTGATTTTTAGGTGTTCGGAAGATTTTGCGAATCCCCAAGTGAAGGTCTCTAAGGATTGGTATATATGGCATATAAATGGGAGTTTTATAGATGTTGGGAAATTGCCGCCAAAATATTATCAATCTTATATTGGGGTTATTTGTTCTCCACCATCAGTATTGAAATATGTTCGAACAGGGATATATCAAGGTGTCTATCCTCAATACAATTAGTGAGGACACTCTTCTGATAAATTTGAATTAGTACCTTCTGCTTTAAGAACAAATAGTTCTAACCTTATTAATCAACTTGCTTTAAGCGGTTCAAACACTGTTACAGAATTTGATCAAATTATTAAAGAATATATTATTCTTCGTAAATTCTATCAAATTTGTGATTCTACGGGATTGCCTTTGCCAAATGTTCAACGTATTCGTGCGACGTATACGGATTTCTTAGACATTAAAACTTTGGTTATGGAAAGGAAATGGCTTCCTGAAGATTTATGGGAATTAGCTGCTTTGGCACAACATTATGGGATACCAACAAGATTACTTGATTGGACTCATGATTTACATACTGCGTTATATTTTGCAGTAGAAAGTTATATGAAAAACAAATATATACCGGAAGAAACAAAATCAATAGTTTTATGGGCTTTAAATATTAAACCTTATGCCAATTTAGAAATGCTTTCCTGTCCTTTGAAAATTGTTCATCCAATATATTACATGAACCCAAATATGAAAGCCCAACAAGGGCTATTTACGCTATGGGAAATTACAAAAACTTTTGAAAAAGAAGATGGAGATATAATAATAAACAACTCGGAATTAGAAAGAAAGCCTTTAGATAAACTATTGCAAGAATATAAATTCAGCGATAAAATTGGTACGCTTTTATATCAAATCGTTATACCTGTAGACTATGTAAAGGATTTGTGTCATTATTTAAATTTTTTAGGATATAATGCTTCGAAAATTTATCCAGGCTTTTATGGAGTAGTCAAAACTCTACAAGAGAGAGCCTATATTTACGAAGATTTATTGACAGACTATAATAATGTTATTGCTGTTCGTTAAAAACAGGTGTTATATGCGGACATGCTTGAGTCTATTGTAAACAATGAATTACAAATATTTAGTTTGGATGAGTTTCTGTACTAAATCTTTAATGATACTAATCGTTTTTTTAGTGGACACTTGTAAGGTCACTCCAATGAATTTTTTTCTAATACGACTTCTCTACTTAAGACATAGAAAAAACTTTCTTTAATAAAGTTAAATGTGTTAAATATTCCCATTTTGGCATCATCCAAGAATCAATGACATCACTTTTCTACCGTTTAATGTACAAGTAATTGATATAAAACGATTTACAAATACTGTCGCTGAAGATGAGTTTAAAGGTTGTAACGAATAGAGAAAGGATGCGAAGCCCGTGTAGTAGTTCTTGTCCTCCTCATCATTCTTGGACAAGCCAAACGTCATAAGCGCCGAGCGATGCGCCATGTACTTGAAGCATTCCCGCTCCACGTAGGCCACCCACTGCGCCGGTTTGCCCGCCTCCTCTAGCGTCTCGCCCCGCTCGAACGTCCGCCGTTCCCCGTGCTCCATGCAGTACTCCCGCAGGAACTCCAAATCGAGTCCCTCCTTGTAGGTGTTGAATTGCTTGTTTGGTGTCATATTAGCCAAATTCTTGATTCGTGGGTACAAAGGTAGTCATTTTTCAGCACAATTCGTTTCTTTTTGTTATACCACAGCCTTGTTTTAGATAAAATTTGCTTATATTACGCGCGAAACGATTATTACGCGCGAAACGATGATTTTACGCTTCCATTTCGAGAAAAAGTAGTACCTTTGCAAGCAAATTAATGCCACTTTTTAAGTGGACTCAAAGTTTAATTATGGGAAAGCCATTCAAAGTAGAGTTGGAAAAGCTTGCGGGTACCATAAAGTGGGCTGAGCAGCAGGATGTGACGCGTCTTGCACGGTTTCTGTTTGTAGAGAACAAGCAGATACCTTTGGTGTGCATTGGCTCTGGCGGTTCGCTCAGTGCTTGCCACTATGCAGTCCTGCTCAATCTGCAGCGCAACGGCGTGTTGGCACAGGCCATGACTCCTTTACAGATGATGTATTCGGGGCGTGAGTTATTGCGTAGCAGCAAACTGCTTTTCCTTAGTGCCAGTGGTAAGAACAAGGATATACTGAATGCCCTCAAGTATGGTGTAAAGTATAACGAGTCGGGCATGATGAGCCTGACCCTCCGCAAGAACAATCCTACGGAGAAATTGCTAGAACAATACCCCAAGGTGCTGCGCTGGTGTGAAGATATCCCCAGCGAGAAAGATGGCTTTCTAGCCACTAATTCGCTGCTTGCCACTTTCACCCTCTTGAACCGCAGTTTCGAAGGCGAACTTGTAGGCGACAAGATAGCCTTTGACGGAACCTATTCAAAAAACTATGAGTTTAACCTTGCCAACATTCAGAACTTCATTGTTCTTTATGGGGCAGCAGGCGAACCCGTAGCATGGGATATTGAATCCAAACTGACAGAGGCCGCTTTGGGTTCAGCCCTGCTCAGCGATTACCGCAACTTTGGTCATGGCCGTCACCATTGGTTTGACAAGCGGAGCGAGAACTCTTGTATTATTGCATTAGTAACACCCGTTGAACGCGAACTGGCTTATAAAACCATTGGTTGCCTGCCCAAGAATGTACCGGTTATCTTTATTGAAACTGAGTTGCAGACCACCGCAGCGTCCATCGATATACTGCTGAAAGCATTCCGTTTTGTCAACGACTTGGGCGAGGCTCGTGGCATTGACCCCGGAAAACCCGGTGTGCCAGGATACGGTCGTATGCTCTACAACCTGGACTATTTCAAGTTGACCAACCGTATCCTGCCCGTACAAAAGACACTCGATGTGGCGGTGTTGCGCAAACTGGGCGTAGCTGGTAGAGACAACACCCCTTTGAGGGAGCATTATGGCGTGGCTTGCCGGCGTTTTGTACGCCAGTTGAACAAGGTTAAGTTTACCACCATAGCCTTCGACTACGATGGTACGCTCTCTGCCCCCGACCGCAAAAGTCGTTTTACGAATAGGTTGTGCGATGAGATAAGAGATGCGTTGATTCCATTGTTAGAAAATGGAGCACTGATAGTGGTAGCCACAGGTCGTGGCAAGTCGGTTGGCGAGTCGTTCCAAGAATCCATAGACCAGAAATACTGGCCGCAAATCAAGGTGGGTTACTATAATGGTGCCTGCCTGTTGGTTTTAGGCGAAGAGGATAAACTGAAAGTGTGGAGGGAACTGCCCTTTGATAGCAAACTGAAAGCACTGGAGGAGGAACTGAAACTTAGACTCCCCGAGGGCTGTGTGGACTACAAATTTGCAGAGCGCAGCCTTCAACTGTCCATTGAGGGAGAAATGACCCAGATGGAATCACAACTGGTTTATGAGACATGCCGTGAAATCATCTGGGACAAGCAGATGAAAGACATCCGTGTTTGGCGTAGCAGTCACAGTATGGATATTGTGGTTTACCATGAAGTAAGCAAACAACGAGTGATAGAAGCTCCGGAGCATACCTTGTGCATAGGTGATTATGGAACCGTGGAAGGCAATGACTATGAAATGCTGACCAGTAAGTACTCATTGAGCGTTGATCGTGTATCAAAGAATGCAGAGAGTTGCTGGAACATAGCCCCTTCAGGCATTAAGGGACTTGATGCAACCCTTTATTACCTAAGCCGCATGAAGGCAAAAGAAGGAAAGATAACGTGTAAGTTTAGCGTATGAACAGTAATTTAGCAAACCAACTTCTTGCAAGCATCATGAAATGGGATGCCCAGACATTGGCATCAGAACGTGCTGCCCTTGAATTCATGGGTAGCATGAAGTATGATGCATACGACCGTTATATGCCGGGAATGCGCTTTATGAGCA
>JAEERP010000012.1 GCA_016285885.1 Paludibacteraceae bacterium | reverse complement strand
TGTGTAATGAAGACCACTCAGATAGTCGTTGCCCACGATTTGGGTGTTTTTGATGGTCGCACTTGTCGCATAGATGGCAGAGCCATTGGAGGATGCCTTATTCGCCTTGATGATACAATTGTTGACCATCGTGTTGGCTGCGAGGTATACTCCTCCTCCGTTTGGAGACAATCCATTTTGGATGGTGAACCCGTCCACCACAACCGCCATGGAATCGGTGAAAGCATAGTTCTGGGTGATCACACGCCTTTTGCTTTGGCCATCCAAGATGGTCGGATTCTTTGCCGTGTCACGGGCCGCAAAGGAGGCCTCGTTGCCTGCAAATCCGCCATATAAGCTAACTCCTTGCCCTAAAAAGAAGGCTGTGACAGAAGAGGTAGTGTCTCCATAATATGTTCCGGCAGCCACCCAAATCTGATGTTTTTTACCATCGAGGGAAGCCAACAACATCGCTTCATAAAGATCCCCAAACGCAGACGTCCAGCTTGAACCGTCTCCCTTTGAGCCCTTCTTCACATAAATGATTTCACCCAAAGATGGCACATTAGCTTTCTCATACTGTGATTCGATCGCACCCATATCCACCGCACCACCCTGTTTCCTGGAATTTCCCAACAGATCGACGGCAGTTTCCACATCTTTTCCTCTGTTAACGCAATACGATTTTCCTGAAAGCGAATAATTGCCCTTATCAGGATCCACAAACGCAGCCGCTTCTTTTGAGCCCGCAATATTACCCTCTCCCGTGAATCCACCTTCAATCATTGAATGCGAGACAATATTTGTTCCACTCAGACTAAAATGGGTTTGAAATGACTTCACGTACCTAGTGCCCACAATGATGGAATTCACAATAGAAGAGCTATTCATCTGAACCCCAGACGACGCTCCTGTCTCATTATCCGCGAATGTTGTGTTTTCCATTCTAGCATTACTATACAAGCAAAGAGGAGCAGAGGAAGAGGTCGTATTCTTATTGTTGTAAATCAAAGAATTGGAGATGACGGACGAATACCGAGCATTCACAATGTAATGGCTATTCTCCACCACGTTGTTGTACACCTTACAACGGTTCATAGAAGACGAACTATTCAGGTAAAAGATTTCATACGAATTTCCCTTGTTACCGAAGACCTCGCAATCCTCTATTTTTGAGTTATAGTCAATATGAAGGGCGCTGTAATATGCGCTCTCATTGTTCGAGAACGTACAACCCTTAATAAGAACACCTTGATATGCATATACTCCAGCATGTTGTCCATAGTTGTTCTTCACCACACAATTAATCAGTTTAGAATTGTTGTACAGATACAATGGATACCCGCTATATATGTTTATATCTTTATTGGAATCAATGATGGTGTTAGACACCGAGGAATTTTCCACGCTCATGGCCGAATTATAAGAAGCCTCGTTGTTTCTCACAACGCAGCTATCCATTTCCGAAGCGTACAGACAAACCGTCCCGTAAGAATTAGCAGACCTATTGTCACAGATAATACTGTTTTTAATCTTTGCGTTGTGTGCATGTACCGCCAAGCCATTTGACGCGACATTATTTTTCAAGATACAATTGTTGATCGTCGAATTCTTTCTCAGATACGCGCCGCCACCATAATCCGCGACGCCATTCTGGATCGTGAATCCGTCCACCACAACCGCGGACGCATCCGCGAACTCGGACGGCTGATTGATCACACGGATTTTAGCGTCTCCGTCCAACACGGTAGGGTTCTCTGCCGTATCTCTCGCCGCAAGCGAAGTCTCCGTACCCGCGAAACCGCCATATAGACTGACATTCGGTTTTAGGGTAACCACAGCTGACGACTCACTCTTGTAGACGCCCTTGGCCACCCAGACATCAGCACCTATCTTTGCGGCCGAATCCACCGCCTGCTGAATATTTCCAAATGCTTTACTCCAGGAGCTACCATCCCCAGTGGACCCCACTTTTACATAAAGATTACCTTTCGCCGACGCGGAAAGCGCAACAAAAGAAAGCGCCAAAACCGTCATTAGCGATTTCAGCCTAAAGTTAATAGAATTCATGTTCTTTCTTATATATTATCACACACGATAAAAACACTACAAAAAGCGTGCCAAACAGACCGTGCTTTAACAAAAAATAACAAAGGAAAATATGCCGCCGTACAAAAAGGAATCCCCTACAGTAGATTCACATCTTCCGTAGAGGACATTGGTTGTTTATTGTAAATATTCTTATAATAGTAAGGAGATAATATATAATCTAAATTTTAATGCAACAAATAAAAAAAATATAGAATTCAAATTCTTCCTTAACGATTACATTGACAAAATTAGGCAATTCGAAAAAAAAATAGCACTTTTGTAATCGATTTTATTCTATGATATCAATCGATAAAACCGATTAATATGGAACTACGACAGATCAAGTACTACATTAAAGCTGCTGAATTACTGAACTTTACAGAGGCGGCCAAGCAGCTCTACATCACGCAGAGCACGCTCTCCCAACAAATAAAACAGTTGGAAGAGGAGATGAATGTTACTCTTTTCGACCGTATTGGGAAGCGTGTGTACCTCACAGAAGCGGGTTCTGAGTTCCTTCCATACGCCAAACAAACCATAAAAGACACCGAAATGGGCATGCAGAGGCTACTCGATCTGCAAGACATCCGGAAGGGCACCTTAAAGATCGGCATCACCTATAGTCTCAGTTTCGGATTGGCCTCCATCCTACTCCGCTTCATGCGGGAGTATCCCAACATCAAAATCGAGGTGAAATACAATACCGCGCTGGAGTTATTGGAGATGTTGAAGTCACGCGACTTGGACCTTGTCTTCTCCCTCAAGATGAGGGTACAGGAGGAGTTGGTGGAGATGTCTGACCTCTACGAAGCCCCATTGTGCGCCATTGTCCATAAACGGCACGTCCTCGCGCCTCGGAAAGAGATCTCCATCAAGGAGTTGAGCCAATACTCCTTGGTGCTTCCCTCCAAGGGGCTAAGTGCAAGAAGTGCGCTGGACGAGATACTGAAAATGCACAATAGTCAACTTGACCCCCACCTGGAGATGAACGACGTCAACATTCTTCTACAGTTGGTGGAATCGTCCATCTTCACGACCATACTCTCCCAAACCACCATCATCGGGAAAAAGGAGCTTGTAGCCATACCCATCGCCGAGCAGAAGAACATGATGACGGCTTCCGTGCTGACGCTGAAAGGCGCCTACCAAAAGGCATCCGCAGTGGCCTTCCTGAACTACTTCAAGGAGGAGTTGAACTACACCAAGGAGCTCATATAGCACGAAACAGCGAACAATAGCGAAACACGCAAAGAATTCTTACATTTGCGGAGAATTACGACCTAAAGCTGAACTAATATGAAAGCAATCATTATGGGTGCCACCTCCGGCATAGGACTAGAAGTGGCGAAGATACTAAACGAACAAGGCTATGAGATAGGCATCGCAGGCAGGAGGGAAGAGAACCTCAAGGAGATTAAGTCGCAACTTTCCAACGTGAAAGAATACGAGTCTATCGACATCACATGCGCAGACGCTCCCCAAAAACTAGAGGCGCTCATCCGTCGATTGGGAGGAATGGACCTATACTTCCACAGTTCAGGAATCGGCTATCAAAACAAGGAGTTGGACCCATCGATGGAACTGAAAACGATCGAGACCAACTGTAGCGGATTGACAAGGGTGATCAATACCGCTTTCGAATATTTTCACCAAGAAGGGAGGAAAGGACAGATTGCGGTCATCACCTCCATTGCAAGGACGAAAGGCATAGGGCTAGCCCCCGCCTACTCCGCAACAAAAAAATATCAAAGCACCTATGTTCAGGCATTAGCCCAATTAGCGGTCATCCGAAAGGCAGACATCTCATTCACGGAGATCCGTCCAGGCTTTGTAGACACCGCTTTGTTGAAGCATAAATACCCAATGTTGTTGAAACCGGAGTTTGTGGCGCAAAAGATCGTCAAGGCGCTTCAGAAAAAGAAACGGGTCGTCACCATCGACTGGAGATACAGGCTGCTCGTCTACGCATGGCAGATAATACCCAACTGCATTTGGGAGCGATGGGACATCTCGAAACTCGCCCAATAAGCAAGGAGAGGAGGAAGACGACCTCCTCATTCTGAGCACGTCGTCTACAAATACCTTAAATCCACACGCAAACAGACTCATACAAAAGAAGGGAACCTTACAAAAGATTCCCCTCTTGCTCCATACGTGAACAGCTTACTTAAGCTTAACGATCTCCACCGTACCTCTCATGATTGAGCCATCAATCATAACCACCTCATAGAAGTATACACCTGGATCCGCACGGTGCCCTTTACTTGTTGTACCATCCCAACCATTCAGACCTTCGAAGACCTTCTGTCCGTAGCGGTCAAAGATGGTGACAGGATGACGCTCCATAAAGAAGTCATTCAAGCCATCCTTCGTGAATGGAGTGAACGCAGTTGGGATTCTAGTGATAACATCCACTCGGATCAGGCTGCTTGTCGCAGATGGGCAGACGCCATCATGAATAACGACATAATAGAGAGAAGTATCCAATGGAGTATCCTCAATGTAAGAGTTATCGGCCGTACCCGAGAAGAGATTCTCATCCTCCTCATCATCCAGTTCGGCACGGGTCGAATCATCAGAGAAACTATAATCATAGGTCGACGTCAAGTTGTCATAGAACTCTCTATCGAAACGTTTCACCACCCTATACCACTCAGTAGACAAGAAGTCATAACCCGTCTTAAGCTTCAGCGTCACAGACTCGCCTCTCCAAATACGGACCGGATTGCTAGGCTCCGTCTCCACAAGGATACTATCAGGCATGTAACGTTTGTGGACATCCAGCAAGATAGAATCGAAGACGAACAAACGATCCTTCTTGAAGAGTTCATATCGGTCAACAGAGCCAAAGAACTTGATGGAATCCGCCTTCTCATTCTTACCGAAATCATCTCCGTCGCACAACATGAACAATGACTTACGAGACGAGGTGGTTCCGCATCGGTTCTCCAAGACATAAGCGACAGATCCACCATCGTAAGAACGTTGCATCTTACCCTTAATGCTATCCTCGAACTCGAACGGTACGCTGTCGAACGTCCAATATGCGGAGGTGATGCTTGCGCCCATATCAGACTCGCAGTTCAGGTAAGGATTGAAATCCACCAGATTACCCTCACACTCTGAGAGGACAGCGCTAGAGAGTCTAACACGAGGCTTCTCCGCAATGTTGATGTAGGCAGTAGCCGTATCCGTACAACCCGTAGTGGTATCCATCGCGACGAAGGTATAATAACCACTTTCCGAGCGTTTCGTCAGGGCTGTCATAGCCTTTTGAGCCGAATCCGCGCTACCGAATCGGGATATCAAAGCATCGAATCGACGGAGATAAGTATACGGATTATCACTAAAGATCAAGTTATCCACATTCACACTCGAGCCCCTATAGTAATCATAGCTGAACACACTAGGGAGTTGACGGATTCTACCGCTCGAAAGTTCAGAGAGGATGAATCCCTTCGCAAAACGGACGTTTTGAGTCGAGAGCGTGAACTGCTTGTCAGAGACGCAAGTATCCATGTCATGTGCCTCCAATGTAACGATCGTGGCAGGTTGTTGAACGATCACAAAGCGCGAGAGACTATCCGTGTTACCACACTTGTCAGTAGCATAGACCCAAACCCTCATCGATCGGTCGATATGAGTACCCGCGGCAGGATGTTGGACGATGGTGATATCATTGTCCTCCGTACAATCGTCAGAGACAAACTTACGCGCGTCAATGGTCATATCAGGCACACCGAAGATACAAGCCTTAAAGTTCTTGGCCAACACAGAATCCCTCCAACCCTCAGGAATAGTGAACGTAGGTCCTGTCGTATCTCGGATGGAGATGGTCTGGATGAAGGTCGACTCATTACCACAACGGTCCACCGCCACATACTTCCTGAGAATATCGTAATTGAAGTATTCACAAGAAGAAGGATCAGTACCCCTATTGTTCGTCTCGCTGACTGAAACCGTCGGATTAGGGTCACAATTATCGACGGCGCTCAAGGTCACAGGCAAGAAGATCTCCTGCGTACATGTCAGAATCGTATCGCGCAGATTACCCACAAGGATTTCAGGGGCCGTCGTATCCCTCACTGTCAAAACTTGCTGGCAAGAGATATCATTGTGACGGAAATCCTCCACGTGGTAAGTGCGAGTATAAACCATCTCACAAGAATCACCCTCGTAACGGTTTTCATAACGGAACGTGTTCTCCAGCAACTTCTTCTCATCAGTGAACTCACCACCAGCAGCCTTAAAGGCAGCATAGTCGGCATAAGGTTCAGGGATATCATCGATACATGTGAATACTTTACCGTCAAGATCGGACGGACAGATCAGATCCTCGATCAGCCAATCCTCAACAAGCACCACTTGCGAGCAGATTCGCTCATTGCCAGAAGAATCTCTGAATGTCCACGTGATTTCCACAGGGTCACCCAACACGTAATTATCTTTCAGATCCTTTCCGTCACTTCTGGTCGCCTCTGCGACAATCAAGCCATCACAGAAATCCTTGACAGAAGGGATTTCAAGGCCGACAGCGACAACCTCGTCGTACGAAACCTCCGTTTCGGAAACCGATGCCATCGTAATACGCACCTTAATAGTATCCTTCAGCGTCTCACACAAGAACTGAGGAGGGAAGGTATCCTTCACCACCACATTCTGAGGGCAGACCTTAGATGTCACGCTATGAGGACTCGTAAACGTCCAATCGACGACGGTCACACCCTTCGGATAGCGATCCATCATAGCCAAACTGTCACGACGGGCAGGAACACCTGGAACATCTACACCCGTACAAGAGTCCTTCGCGACAGGCACATCGATCACAAGCTTACCCGTAGGCAACTCGCACTGATCGAGTTCAAGATAAAGGATCGTATCCTTCAAAGATGAGCAATCAAAGATTGGCTCCGCTGTACCCTTGACAGTAACCGTCTGGTCACACTCCTTAGCGACTGCATTGAGAAGTGAGTCTTGGAAGATCCAATGGATATGCAAGACATCACCCACTTTCGCCGTGACTTTATCTACCGACAGACAATCATTGTTCAAACTATCCGAACATACATATGCCCTACCATGGACCTCCGCCTTTGTACAAGAGTCAATTGCGACAGGGTCACCCAAGAAGAGTTTGAAATCCTCCGCAGAGACCTCACACAAGCCAGGCTTAGCCACCATGACGGTATCCTTCAACGTCGAGCAATCGAATGCAGGTGCGACAGAATCCAAGATCAGGACGCCTTGCGAGCAAGTGACAATTTGCCCGAAGAAGTTATAGTTCCAATAGATGGTATCAGGGCCGACAGTGAAACTCTCATCCATGCTCTTGCCAGACCATCGGGTCAACGTAGGCGTGATCAACGAATCGGAGCAGAGGTCACGTACCTCAGGCACACTGAAGTTGATCTCCTTCCAAGATATCTCACAATCGGTAGGAGGCAAGAGGATCGTCGTATCCGGCATATTCTTACAATCCACCGGCATCTTATTCACATCACCCACCCTTACAACCGTATAGCAAGTGTCCACATTCTTATACATGGTACCCGAATTGTCCGTAAAGACCCACGTAACGACTGTCACGCCCGTACGGAAGGAATCGGTGATTGCCCTATTATCCGAGCGATACGGAACGCCCATGATTTTCTCCACACCAGACTGATCCGGACATGGATGCAAAGCATATGGAGTCTGGAGATCCACAGCAGTGAAGCATTCACCCTCTTCCACATCCACGTTGATGGTGTCACCGTTCACATCGGTACAATGCAAATCCAACTCTTGTTTCGTCAGAACAGTGATATCTTGGATACAAGTATCAGCTATTGAAGAGAACGGACTCACGAACACCCAACGGATAGAGGTCGTACCCACAGGGTATACACCATAGAGCTTACCGCCATCCAAACGCACACCCACACCTGCGACGGAGTCATTCGTACAAGCATCCAGCGCATATGGTGTAGTGATATACGTGTTGTCGAGCGTCGTATCACAACCCTCAACCAATATAGGGTCATGCTTCAATTGGTCACAATCAAAGATCGGAGCTTGGTCGCCCATCACGATCAGGTTCTGAGAGCAGGTATCTGCAATCTCATTAATGGTCTCATCAATAAAGATCCACGTGAGGATATGCTCTCCGACTGACACTCTGAAAGATGAAGCCTTGGTCAACTCCTGACCGTCCTCCAAGAAGACACGACCATCGATCTTCTGTTGGTTACATACATCCTCAGCCTGAGGCCAAGGATTAGGAAGAGAGTCGAAGATAGCGCTAGAATTAACGAAGCACTTACCTGGAATAGAAGGTACCACAATAGTCTCCAAGTTCTTACAATCATAAAGTGGCGCCATACTATCCTTCACAGTGATCACCTGGTCACAGACGAATAATTGTCCGTGGAATGAATAGGTCCACTGAATCGTATCCACGCCAACCGAGAAGACATCTGCAGTGACGGTCACAATCGTATCAGCCCCCACGACAGAGGTGACTGCGCTTATTTGTTTGCCGGAAGATCTCGTCACAACCGGGTCGATGATCTCATGAGAACACAGATCGATAATACCAGGCACCTTGATCTCCATCTCCTGCCATGAGATTTCGCAATCGTCCGGATGCAAGCGGAAGACCTTATCAGGGAAGTTCTCACATCTGACTGGCATCTCGTTCACATCACCGACACGCACCCATTGCGAGCAAGTCACAGAGTCGTTCAACACTGTATGGGAAGGATCGACGAACGTCCATATGATTTCGGAGAGGCCGATGTAGAAGGATGAGTCCATAGACATACCGAACCTTCTGGAAGGAACACCCCAAATCGTGTCCACACCCGATTCCTCCGGACAAGGATGCAGGGCGAACGGAACGGAGATCAAATCCTTCACCTTAGACGCATCCACGGTACATTCTCCCTGCGCCACATCCACCTTGATCGTATCCTTACCCAAAGCATCACAATCGTAAATCATGTCCAAAGAGGTACGGACAACAACATCCTGCACACACGTGTCATTGATGGCACCCGTGAAATCAGTAAATACCCATTGGATGGTAGTATTACCCAGGACGAACGGATCGGTGATAGGTTTTTTGTCAGAACGGGTACCGACACCCACTCTCCAATATTCAGGATCATGCTCATCCACGATACATGGATCGGCCACCCTCGGTGTGTCGATCACGAACGTCAACGGATCGGTAGGACCACAATCAGCCAACGTGTCGCGACGAGTAGGAGTCAATTCATCACAATTCAGATCGAAATGTTTATTACCCAAGATCGTAACCTTTTGATCGCACCACAGCGTGTCGTGCAGGTTCCATGGGCTGACAAACATCCATTTGATTTGGGTATAACCCGTAGGGAACGGATCCGTGATCGGCAAGCCATCGGAGCGAATACCATAAGCTTCGAACTCACCGCCAAAGCCAGAAAGAACCGCACAGGAGTCTAAAGCGACAGGTATCCTCAACCGGAGACTATCCGCAGTGATGGCACACTCACCTTCCTGCGCATAAGCGACCGTGTCCTTAATTGTATTACAATCGAAATTCACATCATTCAAGTGAGAAGGCAAGATATATTGCGGACAAGTGGTCTTGTTACCATCCTCATCGATGAAGAGCCACAACAGTTTGTAAGTGATACCGACAGACATGGTGTATTCCTCAGGAAGCTCCATGTTACCGTTCAATGTCAACACACCTGGCACAGAGTCACCCGCACATGCATCCCATGCCTTGTATGCCAGTTTATCCAGCACATCACGTTTCAGGTTACCGAACTCCACTTCGCAATCCCCCTTGTAGGCCTCAGGACGAAGCGTGTCAGGGTCAATCTTGTCACAATCGAAATAAGGAGGAGTGAAGTCATGGACAGTCACACTCTTTTCGCAGAACACCTGGTTGCCGGACTGATCCGTAAAGGTCCAACGCAACATCGTCTTTCCTTTCGGGAATACATCCTCATCCCACTTCTTAGTGACACCATCCGCCACCAGAGTCGAGTCGAACCGATAGCCCAACGTATCACCCGCTGCGCCAATGATAATCGTTGAATCAATGAAGAAACGTTCAACGACAGGAGTCATCCAAGTGAGGCCCAGACCCGAGCGATAGTCATCGCATTCATCGTAAGCCTTTGGCTCACGGATGTAAGTCTTCACATTAGCAGGGTCGATCGCACAGATATCACCATCCACCGTCAAGTGGATGACAGGATCCACATCACAATCCTCCAATATCGGCAAGATGGAATCATTCACCGTCAGAGCCATCGTACAAGTATCCCTGAGTCCACCCTTATCTTGATAGATCCAATAGAAATAATGGGTACCGACAGGATAGGTCACATCCTTCAGCTCGTCGTCGAAATAGACGAGAGAGGTGCCATCCGGAAGCATCACCCTAGCCATAACCGTAGGATACAGGACGCCATCGCAAGGATCCACCAGTTTCATCTGTTCCTGCGTAGGCAACTGTAACTCGTCATACGTGACGGAGCAAACCGTCTTCGCATAAACATCCTTGGTAGGAGGAGGACAAACGCCTGACGGATTCGGAGGCGTCACATCCTTGATGGTCAACTTTTGGGAGCACTCGACAGAATTACCCGAAAGATCCGTGAATGTCCATACGATAGTATAGGTTGTATCCTTCTTAAATGAGGCATAAAGAGGCAACAAGGAGGCGCCGTCAGGAGACAACACAAATGGTTTACCATCAATCTCTCCATCACAATCGTCAATAGCGGTTTGTTTGCCAAGCGCAGCCTTTACCTCTTCCGTAGAAGCCGCACACTCGTTCTCAGGCAATTCGATCACCACTTCCGGCATCTTATCGCAATCCTCGAAGACAGGAGCAGTCCGGTCTTCAACGATCACATTCTGCGTACATACCGTCTCATTCCCTTTTGCATCCTTAAACACCCAGGTAATAACGGTAGTGCCTCTCGGATAAGGGTCCTTGAAGATATCCTTTCCATCACTTCGGGTACCCTCCGCAGGTATTGGTTTGCCTGTAGGGGAACACTTATCATCCATTGCGTAAGGGATATCAAGTCCCGCAGCCTGAACCGACTTGGCGGAAGCCTCACAGTTCGTTTCAGTCTCCACCACAATGTCTATCAAAGCGGAACAGTCATACGATGGACCAGTAACATCCACTACCGTGATAACCTGTTCGCAAGAACTTTTGTTACCCGACGCGTCCGCCACATACCATGTCATGGTCGTAACACCAAGCGCAAATGGCTCGGTCAAAGCCGCATCCGCCGAGATATTGTAGTTCTCCCATCTTCTGTTCCATGTAATAGTGAAATCGTTCGGATCCACAGAACAATTATCCTTCACCTTCAGATCAGCCACAGTCGGTTTCTTAAACCAAGGAACCTCGTCCACAGTGGTCACACACTCCTCATTGGCAGGGAAGGTTCCGCTCTTATTCCAATCGCCGCAATCCAGCAATGGAGCGATCGTATCCACCACCGTGATATTCACGACGCAACTATCTAATTGTAATCCGCCTTTCTCATTTTGGAAACGATACACCAACGAGTAGGTACCCTTCGTCAAAGTTTGGTTCAATACCACATCAGAGAAATTGTTCTGCGTCTTAATGTCGGCATATTTGCATGTGTGGAAAGTGTTATGACACTCGTGTACATTTCCCGAGCTTCCATAGAAACGGCTATAAATCACACGCTCAGGAGCGATATCAGCGGCCGTATAAGGGTTTTCAACCAACACAACACGCTTGCCTGTCGAGTCGATCAACTCAATCTCAAACGGATAACCCGTATAATCCACCACGGTCGTCAACTGATCTGAAGCAGACAATATGGATTCCCTATTGTTTTGACCTGGACCAGCTGGGCCACCAGGACCACCAGGACCTGCCGATTCATACTCCGAAGACCAAGCGTTCCATGAATTGAATTCCGAATCCTTAAACGAATCCCAGCTATCCATATATTGTTCACACAAATAATCGATGGTCAACTCTTGTGTATGACCTTGTCCAGGTGCCACACCACCCCCGATCGTGACAGAATGTACGCCATTCAGCTCCGTGAGTTTGTTCGGGAAGTATTCAGCCACCACCTGGCACTCCTCATCGAAATGGAGTCCAGAGATAACCTTGTATCGCAAATTGAGCCAAAGACCCTCCTGATTGACTGGTATCTGGGCAGTTGGAACCGTTGATTTCAGCACCTTGAAATTCACCTTACATGCATTATCGACATAGACCACCGTATCCGTCTTAGATGGACAGTCCGGGATAGGAGTCGTACCAGCCGTCACGATGATATTCTGAGCGCAAGTAGCCTCCCTATTATTAGCATCGATAAATCTAAAGTTGAGGGTGGTAAGACCCACGTAATACTTGTGGTCCTCCAAATCCTTGAGACGTCTGATTCTCTCCGTTTTCTCGACACCATTCTCGTCCGGGCCGACCAAGGTCACTTCCACCATGATGTCTCCAGGACAATTATCCTTCACCTCGCTTGGATCGATGATACGGATATCACCTGATGCGAAAGCCTCAGCCAACGTACCCTTATAAGTGATCGACGCAGCCCCCGGGCCCGTGCCCGGAACCGTCACATTCGCCTTCGTCGCATACGACAGGTACTCATATCCCTTATTCTGTGGCTTATATGAGTTAGCCGTGACGCGGACGGTCGCCAACGATGAGCAATTGAAGTATGGCTCTTCGGTATCACGCACAGTGAACTGACGAGCACAATCCTCATAAAGGCCAGTAGAGCGGTCGTTATTCTTAAAGAATCGCCAAACCACCTCATAGGTTTCGTTGACGTCGAATATGATATCATCGAATCGCGCGTTCGGCACCTCCTCCAAATCATCATCCGCCACATTCCTGTAATAGAAGACAGGCTGGTACACCACCGTCGAATCGGAGCACAATCCCTTAGCGGATGGCAACTCCTTCAATTGGGCGATCAACGCATTCATGGAGAGACCGCAGAAACCCGGTTTGTTCGAGACATCACCGATATTTGCATCCGGACAGGTGACAGCCGGCACATGGTCGTCAATCACTTGCACAGGCTGCAAACAGTACGCAGAATTGCCCGACGCATCAGTGAATCTCCACAAAATATAGGTGGTTCCCACTTTATAGTTGTCGTTCAAGCCAATGTTTGCGTTGAACAATGACAACGACGGAGGATTCGTGGAAGGCTCTGTGGCAGGATTATAAGCCCTACCCATATATACACCAGTTATGGTACCATCCACACCATTCTGATCTTTCAATTTAGGTGCGACGATGGTTGGCAATGTAACATCATAGTCTGGTTTGGCGTCACATCCCTCCTGCAACGTCAGCCTAGTCGTATATTTTTCTATGTCATCACAATTAACATTTGGAGGAGTCACATCTTTGATCATGATCGTCTTCGTACAGAAGGCCGCATTATCGCAACCATCCACCACGGTATAAACGACAGAACCAGCGCCTGCAGGCAATTCAACCGTACGGTTCAGTCTGTCGAATGCAGATTTTTTCGCCTCAAACGTCTTAGTGATATTCGAGCCCGTCTTTGGCACATAATTCAATTCGATACGAAGCAACGGGTCCGTCTCGCATCCAGCAGTATAGCTCGGGAAATCGAGTTCAATAGCCTTTGTCTTTTCCGTCTCGCCCAGGGTAAAGCCGTCCAATGCCGGAAGAGAACTACAATCGATGGTCGGTTTCTCTATCTTACCCAGTTTCCATGATTGTTCCACGGTAGAAGGGCAACCAACATTTTTTATCTGTACAGTAACAGAGACCTTATGGTTTTTGTAGGAACCGTTACATGAGCCTAGCGCAGGGAAATCCACCGTCGCGGAATTAGTCTTCCCAACCGCACCATCTTTCCAAGTATAAACGTATTGGCTTTCATATTGCGAAGAGAAAGACTCCTTCACGTCAGCGATCGCCACCACCTTCTGGTTGTGGTCGGTCGGACAGAGTTCCACCTCCGATTGCCGCAAAGGATCCGTTCCCTCCTTGATGATTTGAACCTGAGGAGTACGATATACATTGAAAGTTTTGCTGAGGGGATCACCCGCAACAGCCCAATACGGTTGTCCATCACTCCCCATCATGGTCTTAATAGGTTGTACAATAACCGTGTATTTACCTTCCTCCGCTTTTTCGTTCATGATCAAGGTGACCGTTTGTCCCCTTGAGGACTCCACGACTCTGTCTCCGGTAGAGGTTGTGTCCACACCCGTTGTGTCAACCCTATTCGTATAAATGATATACTTACTACCGAACTCCTCGCCCCTTGGTGTGATGAACTTCCAAGTGTAATGCACATTCGGGTTGGCATCGACCGGATCCACGGTAAATGTTCCGTTTTGCCTTGTGTTCGGCACGCAGAACGGATCCGCCGGCATCTTTATATCATTCGGTTGCACAGGATTACAATTCTTGGCCGTCACATAGAATTCGATAGGCTTATCCAAAGGATGTCCATCATCACTCCTCACACGGAACTTCTTTTTACCGATCCAACCTTTTACAGGGATTGAAATGGACTGTTTATCCTTACCTCTTTGTACAAAACCATCTATATACAACTGGTGCCATGTACCATTATCATCCGCATACTCCCAAATATATTCAGCGTCCTTCGGGAAACCTGCGGCATTCACCTCCGCAGTCTCGCCCTCACAGACTGCGCCACGTCCCAAACAGACATTGGCCGCCTCACCAGAGATATAGTCGACCGCAATTGTGGCACAAGACGGCCATTGTTGGAACTCAGGATAAATCTCCAACTGCTCCTGGTTTCGGGTTTTGAACTGTCCGTAGAAAATGAATTCCATTCGGATTAAGTTATGTCCTTGGGCATGATACCTCGACCATATGTCACCCCCCAACACCAATTGGTTGTCCAAATGTTGTCCATTAGCACATTTGTTATATTCGCCCAACCTTGCACCCGTATTTCCATCAAACAATTCCGCATCCACACACAAATCGACAGGGTTACCGAAACTTGTACGGAAGTTCATCTTCGCCTGAGAATCAAAAGATCCACACCCTGAAAGATCCAGATAAAGGCGCATCGTGAAACGGAAAGTTTTATTCAAGTATCTGCCCCTATCGAACGTCAACTTGAATGGTGTATTCTCACAATTACCACCCTTGAAAACATAGTAATAGTTCTTGCCGATTACGTTGGCTGCCCTATCCTTGTCAGTCTCCTTCCAACCCTTCACGACAGATCCCCCAGAACATCCCACAAACCGAATACCATTCGCTTCAAAATGGTTTTCCAAACAGTAGTTATTGTTCCTGAAATTGATATCACGCTCATTACATCCGTCAGACGGATTGAAGTCCGTACCCAAATAGTATTCACCCGTGGTCGTGACATGACAAATCTCTGGGCAATCATAACTGACATTTACCGTCACTGCATTACTTTTCAGCGAAGAGTTGTTTTGGTCAACAAATTGATACATGACCTGTTGGCTGACCATATCTTCCACGAAAGTATAAATGCCTGAATTATCCTTGGTTGCCGTACCTATGGCAGTCCATTTGTTTCCTCCATCGTAAGAGCGGAATACATTGACAGCATTGCCGACACTTGAGTTCACGGCACTCGCATTCAACACGATAGGTTCGTCAACACACGCAGAAACCATAGTTGTTCCATCAACTGTCAACCTTATCGCATTGGTCTGCGCACTTGCAGCGATTGCAATTAACGAGAAGACGGAGAGCGCAAGAACACGACTCCAAAGAATAGAAAACGTTTTATGAAAAAGACGCGTTTGTTTTTGTTCCATACAAAAATTCACTTTATTCATTTCAGTACACCCAATGCCGCACCGCATTCACTATCCAACAAAGGCGGGACGACCTAACTTTACATACAATCAAGCACTCACTACAAGCACCCACTTCATACAATGCATCAAACACCCTCCTCGCCATCGGTTTTCCATGGTTATAACGAAGCGCCACGACACACTTATTCGACAAAAATAATTATTTAGAACCAAACAAAAAAGTTTTTTTCTCTCAGATTTAAATTCCATTGACATTTTTATAAGCACAAAAACAGAGCAAAAAATAATCTTACATCAAATTTTTACAAAAAATTATTTAATCTTTCCTTTATGATGACATAGGCTGTATAGTTCAATTGGGATCCGAAGGCTGTCATGTATCTCGGGTCCAAATTACCCTCGGAAGTGGACAAATCTCCATAAAGATCAACGAATGGATAATTGTGGCGAGAGGCAATCGACTTGATAAATATGTTCAAGTTTTTGATCTCGCTAGACATCTTCAGATTAAACTCATTATCAGTCTCTTTCCATACCGGCAGGACAGAGATCAGCACACATTCCGTCGCAGGGAATCGTTCCTTCAGACGAGACACCAGTTCATCATAACGTTCGGAAATCTCACCCACGCCACATCCATCCAACAACTCCTGCTCCCCATACATCAGGAAAAGTTTCCTTGGAGAGACCCCTTGGAACAACTGGTCCAGCCGTTCAAGCTCTCCCTTGATGGTATTGCCATTGAAGGCTAGGGTCTTGCATGTGGCGTCAGACAAGAGCATTGACCATTCACAGTCCCCCATACGGGCCTCCCCCATGAATAGGGCGTCATTGTCGTTCAATGCCGGAAGGGAATTCGCAACGACCAATGCGGTCTCACCGCTTTTCAACAGTAAAAAAGACTGATAGAGACAAACACATGCAAAAACGACGTTCAAAGCCAGCGATATGTTCAGTAAATTTTTCTTATTCATTGTGTTAGATGTTTATGTCATGGATATGGTACAAACGCAAAGGCATCATCTGTAGGGACGACATTTCCCCGTAGAGACGATTGCGCATCGTCTCCACTTGGGGAAAGATAGAACGTCACCTTAAGCACGCATCAGCAAGACAAGATCTTCAAGACCTCCATCAACTGATAGTCGAACGGTTTATCATCCTTGATCGCCTTCGTGAAAGGCACATAGACGATTTTATCATCATCCACACCCACCATGATGTTTCGTTGTTCCTCCAACAACGCATCGATAGCGGCAGCGCCCAAGCGGCTCGCCAAGATACGGTCATGTGCCGACGGCGTACCACCTCGCTGGATATGTCCCAATATGGTGATTCTGGCATCGTACTCCGGATGGTTCTTTTTCAGACGCTCGGCGATACCGACCGCACCACCCGTCAACTCACTCTCCGCCACGATGACGATGCTACTGTTCTTCGACTTACGGAACCCGCGTTGGATCAACGCCTCCAATTGGTCCTCACCCGTAACCATCTCTGGTATGATGGCAGCCTCAGCACCAGAAGCCAAAGCTGAATTAATGGCAAGGAAGCCTGCGTCACGACCCATCACCTCGATGAAGAAGAGGCGCTCGTGGGAATTGGCGGTGTCACGAATCTTATCGACCGCATCCACAATCGTGTTCAATGCGGTATCGTAACCGATGGTGTAATCCGTTCCGCACAAATCGTTATCGATCGTACAAGGGACACCGATGACAGGCACGTTGAACTCTTGGGCGAAAATACGGGCACCCGTGAAGGTACCATCTCCACCCAACACCACCAAAGCGTCGATCTCCTCTTGCTGCATCGTCTCGTAGGCCTTTTTCCGCCCCTCCTCCGTCATGAACTCCTTGCAACGGGCCGTACGCAAGATCGTACCTCCCTGTTGGATGATGTTGCTCACGCTTTGGGTTTGGAACTCATGAATCTCGTCCATGATTAGTCCACGGTAGCCTCTATATATTCCCTTCACCTTGATTCCACGGAATATAGCAGCACGCGTCACGGCACGGATGGCCGCATTCATACCGGGAGCATCACCTCCAGACGTCAATATACCAATACAATTTATTTGATACTTCATAATGCAACGTATTATGCTTAATTGTAATAATTTTCATACTGTTCAATTTTCCGCTTCAATGCCTCCATCAACCATTTCGGGGTTGAGGTGGCACCACAAATGCCCACGGATTTCACGCCGAGGAAGATGGTGTAATCCACATCCTCCAAATCGGAGACCATATAGATGTTCGGGTTCACCTTCCTGCACTCATCAAAGAGCACCTTCCCGTTCGAGCTCTTTTTCCCGCTGACGAAAAGGACCAGCTCGTGCTTGGACACGAAGTTGACGATCTTCGGGATACGGTTCGCCACCTGTCTGCAGATCGTGTCGTTATACTCAAAAGTACAACCTGGGGGCACCCTCTCGCCGATAGCCTCAACGATCTTATTGAAGCCCTCGATTGACTTCGTTGTTTGGGAAAACATCTTTATGTTCTTAGAGAAATCGATTTTATTCAGGTCAGTCAACCCCTCAATCACGATGGCCGTCCCCTCTGTCTGTCCCACCAAACCATTCACCTCCGCATGGCCATTCTTGCCATAGATGACGATCTGGGTCTCCTTCGGATTCGACTCCTCATAAGCTTGCTTGATTTTCCGTTGAAGATTCAGCACCACGGGGCACGTGGCATCAATGATCTCCAAGTTATTTTCCTTCGCATACTGATAGGTGGAAGGGGGCTCCCCATGTGCTCTGAAAAGCACCTTTTGGTTGCGCAAACCCAGATATGTATCACGATCAATGGATATCAGACCCTTTTCGGAGAGGCGTGACACCTCCATGCTATTGTGGACGATGTCCCCCAGACAATAGAGCTTAGGAGAACGTGTCAACTCCTCTTCAGCCTTCTTTATTGCGGTGACCACGCCGAAACAGAATCCCGAATTGTCATCAATCTCAATAATCATTTCACTCTCTCTTTGAATATATCGAGCAACCACCTCCTTTGGTCCTCAATCGTCATCTCTCCGTTGTCCAGTTCGATGGCATCATCCGCTTTACGAAGAGGGCTTTCCGCGCGCGTCATATCCAGATGATCACGTTGTTTAACGTTCTCCAGGATATCCTCATAGGGTTCTTCCATCCCCTTTTGCTTCAGTTCGTCATATCTACGCTGAGCCCTTATCTCAGGAGAAGCCGTCAGGAAAATCTTTAGCTCGGCATCCGGGAAAACCACCGTTCCGATGTCACGACCGTCCATCACGATTCCCTTGTCCTTGCTGTATGATTGCTGCAACGCCACCATCGCACGGCGGACAAAACCGATGGAACTGACGATACTAACCTGACTGGAGACCGCCAAAGTACGGATTTCGTCCTCCACATTCTCCCCGTTCAGGAAAGTCTCATTACGTTGCCTTTCTTCGTTGAACTTAAATTCAATATGGATATCGTCGATTCGTTCCCTTAAAGCGGTTTCATCCACCACACCCTCTTTGATCAGGCCGTTTCGCTGGCAAAACAAGGTGACGGAGCGGTACATCGCACCACTATCCACATAGGCATAACCCACACTTTTCGCCAAATCCTTCGCCATCGTACTTTTTCCGCACGAAGAAAAACCATCTATCGCAACAATAATTCGTTTCATTTCATTCTGAGTTTTTCAATGTCCATCGTCAAGGACAAAGTAAAAGTGTTTGCCACAGGAGCATACATAGCATATGCGAGGTCAAGCGAAAAGGCATAGACCTTCAGACCCGCACCGAACGAGAAGCCATTACCGCCTCTTGACTCGGCCAGCACGAACTCCCTCTTTCTACGGTGGTTATATCCCGCCTCCAGATAAAAATTCTTGTTGAAGAGGATATCCACACCGAATATCAAATGGCGGAAGAACATATCACCCGCCTTTATTTCGTTCTCGTCAGGTTCCTCACCTATCACATCTTTCGTCTTCACCTGTCTATCATAATCCAAGTCCCAATCATTCAACCGGTCATAAGTGACCGAAAAACGGAAAGGCGCATGGGCTAGACCCTTCGTGATACCAAGTTGCAAATTGAAAGGCAAACTCTGACGATGAGCCGACTCGTAATATTTCACAAGCTGCGCACCATAATTGCGAGCGGAGATTCCCGCCGAGAACAGATGCTCTTTGTTGTAATAATTGAATCCTACATCAAAAGACAAGCCGAAACTGCTGTAATCCTCGATATGGGAGTAGACCGGCTTAACCGCCATACCCAGTTTCATGTTCGCGCCCAAGTACCTGGCATAGACCAAGCCCAAGCAGAAATCCCCTGCCTTAAACTTATCCGTCGCATTGCCGAACTCATCATAGCCCTGCATGTCCCCATAGCCCATGAAACAGGAAGTGACGCCGAAGAAGTTCAGACTGTCACGCGTATAGGAATATGCGACAGAAGCAGCATTAGCATCGTCTATATAATTCAGATAAGAGACAGATAATTTGTTATGGACATCAGCGGAAAGCAATGCGGGATTAACCTGGATCATATTCACATCCGAAGCCTGCAAGGAGACATTCTCGCCTCCCAAGCCCGCCAACTTGGCGCCATATGGTAGATTCAAGAACCGATATGCACCCTTACCCGCCTCCGCATTTGCAAAGAGAGGCAGCATCACGAACGAAAAGAGGATTGCAAAAGTCCTCGTTGCCAGTCTATTCTTTTTTCCCGTCATATCATTTTATTTCGGGTTCAAATATAAACATTTTTTGGCAACTTAGGCATCCTTGCACAAAGGAATTTTTATATAGAACGTTGTACCGACCTCCAGTTCAGATTGGAAGGAAATTTCTCCATGCGCCGCATCGAGCACACTTTTCACAATTGCCATACCCAATCCCATGCCACTGGTTTTCGTGGTGAAGTTCGGGATGAACATATTTTGGCGGGCCTCCTCCGACAATCCGCACCCATTGTCCTCAATCGAAATCGAAGCGAAACCATCCTTCTCCTCAAAGACCACGTTCACTGCGCCAAACGTCACCTCCGGGATAGACTGTATCGCATTTTTGAATAGATTCGTGAAGAGTTGCACGGACTGGTTTTCATCCATCAGCACATAGGAGTGCTCATAACCGTTCTTCTCCAAGGAGAACACCACATCATCCTCGTTGTTCTCAAACAAGGAGATCACCTGCTCCAGTTTTTGCAGGATATCAATCCTCTCAGGCTTAGATTCGGAAGCCTTAGCGAAAGAGGAGAATGAGGTGGCGATGTTCGCCAACGTGTCGATCTGTTCGATCAGGATATTGCAGGCTTTGTCGAAATAGGCGTCGAAGTCAGGCGAGCCCATGCTCTTTTTCCGCTGGCATTGTTGCACACACAGTTTCATAGGCGTCAGCGGGTTCTTCACCTCGTGGGCGATTCGTCTCGCCATGTCTCGCCAAGCGAAGTCCCTCTCCGACTCCACCAACTTCTTGGCGCTCTCTTCCAACTGCCCCACCATCTTGTTGTATTGCCGAACCAAATCGCCCAACTCATCCTTTGAGTCATAACGGATCATCGAGTTCTCACCCGTCAGGCGCACCTCCGCGAATCGTTCCGTCAGCATAGACAACGGTTTCACCGTCCTTCTATTCAACAACCAGATGATGATGATGGAGAATACCATCACGAAGAGGTAGATGTCCACGATGACCACCATGATGTTGAACAACTGCGTCTTGACATGATAGTAGTTCCAAATGGAGACCAGTTTAAGGTAACCCACACATTCGTTTCTGTTGTTGTAGACTGGCACATAGTTGGAGTAGCAATCCATCCTGCCATACTTCTCCTGCACATACATTTCCTGGATTTGGCAGAACTTCATTCTAGGATTCATCAGAATCATATGCATTCTGTCACGAGGGGCGACGATTGGTCTGGAGCAGGAGAAGAGCCTACCATCCGCATCATAGAGGAAGACATCCATCTGATAGAAATCAGAAAGGTTTCTGACATATTCGTCGATCTCCTTCTGATGGCTCGTCATCCTCTTCGAGTATCCTATCACGTCCTGCAGGTTGTGCTGGGCAACATAAGACTTGTCCCTCATATCCGTATGGTGCGTCTTCTCATATTGTTCGGAGAAGAACGGGAAGGTGACGGCAGAGAGGATAAAGAAAGATATCACCATAGGGAAGATGAAGATGGACTGCATGGTCGCCACAAAGGATCGCTTACCATCATGTTTCCTTCTTTTGAGATTGGTGTAGAAGAAATAGCAAAGAGAGATAAACAGATAAATCGAGAAGAGGAAGGTGACGAAGATAACATAGACATAGCTTTGTCTATCAGGCACACTGGTGACGGCGATTATATCTCCATCATCCAAGTGATAGATGTAATGTGTATAACCGTTTCCGCGCATCGTGAAGCTTGGGTCCTCGCCATCCGACACGTACAATCTAGGCAACCAATGCGAATTGGCAGGATAACGGAAGATGCCATCCGAGTAGCACAATGCGGTTCCGCAATACTTCGCCAAAGAGTACTCCACACCGATCTCCTTTTTGTTGCGGCGAGGAACAGAGAGGCCATGGATTTCACGGGACAATCTAGGATACAATTTTATCACCAAAGTATTCTTCCCCATCGGCAGGATACCTACGAAAGAGACTGAGAAGGCCTCATCCGTGCAGGCATAGAAGTGGGAATTCGGCTCCAGCTCCCTAAAGGAGCGCTTCACCTCGTCAAACGAGTTGTACGACACAGAGCCCAATCCGGCACGCCACAGGCTGAGACCCTTTCGCTTTTCGTCTTCAATCTGTACCCTTATGTTATAAGATTCCTTAAAGACCCGCAAATAGGTGTCCGTCAAATGAGACAGGCAGAGGGAGTCCCGCAGGAGAGTATCAGACTGGACGATACGGGACAGAATGGTATCGTTAAAGATATAAGGATCATAATCCTTCAGTACGATTTCCGCGATAGGGTCTTCCCGCACACAATTGTTCATCGCCACATTCTTCGCCATCTCAGCATACTCCGTGGTACATTTACGTTCGCTGTGCCAATAGGCGAGAACAACGATAAAGTTCACCAACATGAAGGATGTGATCACCGTCTTCACGAACATATTCATTCTCAGGAAGACATCGCCCACCTCCACATATAGGATCACAAAAGAGGACAAGAGGAACAAACAGCCGTCCATCCACGACAAGAAATAGGCGAACATGGCGACCCCGACGATGGTCAGCACCAGATGCGCCAGCAAGATAATGCGGATATTGGAACGCACCGCATACATGATGCGATACTTATCCAAGCACTCGTACAGCAGATAAGCCCACAGCAACATCAGCAAAACGGAACAGATCGACATCCTGTTCACCTCCTGGATGGACGGGAGCGCCAAGTTCACATTGGAGTCATAGACCAAACTGAGGATATAGCTATGGAGGGCGGCGAAAGCGACAAAGACAAAGAATTTCAGCACCAAGACGATGATGAACGAGCGGAAAGGCGGATCATTCTTCACCACATTCTTAGGAAGTGTCAGATTACGCCTCAGGAGCAGAAGGAAACCACCGAATATCAGCGCATAGACGAACAAGTGGCTAGCCGAAGGGGCCAACACGGACGAATACGAAAGCGTGTCCGGGGAGCGGCGGAACAAAACCGACGGCACATGAAACACCGACGACAAAAGCAACAGCGTCGGGAAAAAGAGGCAGACCCCCAGCCATGCGAAAGTATGTTTCTTCCGCGTGTCAAGCTCCGGCCACTTCAACAATTTGTCCGCGAAGAAGAAGAGCGCACCCACACCGAGCACCCAAAAGAGCACCGAGATGGCGAACGAGAGAGGATTCCCCTCGTACAACAGCGTGCGTTGTATGGAGAACAAATAGTTTCCAGACCCGGAGAAGATCGGGGAAAAACCCTTTTGCTGCACTTCAGAGACAATCACTCCGCCCGGTATGTCAAACGATTTGGCGAATGAGTTCCAATTGCTATTCTGCCGTTGGGAATAGCTCTCCTTTATCTTTATAAACGCCACACACCGATACTCCCGGAAGAAGGTCTGCATCGCGACCATGCACATGTTATCAGACCGAACAAAGACACTCTTCTCCAAGTCGAAGTCGATATCCTTCTGCATACCCACGACATCCCTACTCCAGAAGACCAGCGAATCTCCCTTATATACATGGAAATCCACTTCGTTCTTATCCGATTCGTCATACAAAGACTTTTCTTCGTAAATGTCCGGCAAGCGGCCTTCCGCAATCTTCTTTCGGATACGCTCCATCCATGCTTTCGAGAAATCCTCCTTCGCATAAAGGGTGTTTTGGAACGCCTCCACATCCACACGTCTGACCGATTCCTTGAAATAGAGGTGTTGGAAGAAAAAAGCGAGAGCAAAGCAAAACAATGACACGACAAAGGAAATCAGCAAGAAACGCCTATCCTTGGTCGACATAAGATTTTCTACCCATTTCTTGATGGATACGTACGGAGATGTCATGTTTGTCAAATTCATCACCACATTACACCGGTATGAAAGCAACAAAAGTTAATACTAGTTCAAGACAAAAATATACAATTTTTCTTTACTTTTCAGTATATTTAAAAGATTATCAATACAAATAATAATTATCAAAGGGAATCGCCACGAAAAAACTCATTCGACAAGGAAGCTATGGCTAGCCTTTCCCAACAGGTAAGCGTCCGCCACCACGAGTGCCGCCATAGCGTCCACGATCGGTACTGCGCGAGGCAAAACGCAGGCATCATGTCTTCCCCTCGCCTTGTAAGTGACGGCACGGCCTTCCGTATCGACCGATTCCTGGTCTTTCAGCAACGTCGGCACAGGTTTAAAAGCCACCCTGAAATAGATGTCCTCCCCATTGCTGATGCCACCCTGCACGCCACCCGAATGGTTGGTACGTGTACCGATGGAGCCATCCGGCTTACGTTCAAAGACATCGTTCAGCTCAGAGCCTCTTTTCGTGACGCCATCAAAGCCGCAACCATAATCAAAACCCTTCACCGCATTGATGGAGAGCATAGCGCCCGCCAATTTCGCATGCAGTTTCCCAAATTGTGGTTCACCCAAACCAACAGGACAACCTTTTATCACGCAAGAGATGATACCACCCACGGTATCCCCCTCCGCCTTCACGCGAAGGATCTCCTGCGCCATACGCTCCGCAACCTGAGGGTCAGGGCAACGGACCGCATTCGATTCAATCGCGTTTAAGTCCAAATCATGATACGATTGGTTGAGAGAGATTGACCCCACCTGAGAGGTGTAGGCATAGATCCGCACGCCGATCTCCTTCAGCAACAACTTGGCGAAAGCGCCTCCCGCCACTTGTGCGATGGTCGTACGGGCAGATGTCCTTCCGCCCCCGGCATAGTCACGGATGCCATACTTCTTCATGTAGGTATAATCCGCATGGGAAGGCCTGAATATAGCCCTCAGTTCGGAATAATCGCCCGAGCGTTGGTTCTCGTTCCGCACCTCGAAAGCGATCGGCATGCCCGTCGATTTACCCTCGAACACACCCGAAAGAATCTCCAAATGGTCCGATTCGGCACGAGCCGTCGTCAAGGCAGATTGCCCGGGACGACGTCTGTTGAGTTCAGACTGGATGAAAGACTCGTCGACAGTGATGCCAGCGGGAAAACCATCCAGGACCCCACCGATAGCGACACCATGGGACTCCCCGAAGGTAGTCAATCTCAATATTTCACCAAACGTATTCATATCCAATTATCCATGACAACAATCACCGCAGCCACCACCACACTCATCATTCGAATCACCACCACAACCGCCGCAACTACCACAGCCGCCGCCACAATGAGGATGCAAGACAACCGCGATCTCCTCCTCCGTAGCGTCACGGAGTTCGAGCACCTTACCTTTGAAGTTCAGGTTCTCGCCCGCCAATGGATGGTTGAAATCGACTTTCACCTTATCCTTGCCTATTTTGAGGACAATACCATTGATGTGTTGTCCGTCCGCATTGATCATCTCGACGATCTTGCCCTCCTGCACATGTTCGTCATCGAACACACCGTCACCATTGTAGAAGATGGTGCGGTCTAGATCAACGACCATCGCCTCCTCATATTCGCCATACGCTTCCGACGATGGGATCGTGAAGTCGAACGTGTCGCCCAGTTTCAGTCCGCGGAGGTTATCCTCGAACTTCTCCAACATCATGCCCAACCCACAAGTGAATTTCAGAGGGGCCTCGGCCGGAGCCTTTTCCCACAACTCAGGGTTGCCGTCTTCACCCTCCACATACAACTCGTAAGAGACGGCTACAAATTTTCTGTCTTCAATTACCATAAAAATATTTATTAATGAATTAACCACCCATAGGATGGGAATCCCAGATTTAATCGATACGAAGTTCCTCCTTATCTTCCTTCTTGAAGGAGATGCGTTCGAACGGATTCTTGATGCGTGAGCCGAAGTCAGGCATAGCCCAGCCGAAGCCAGCATTGAAGCACTCCACGTGGAGGAGATGCGTTTTCAGGTCCGTCACGAAGAAGAGTTTCGGCGTGATATAGAAGCGGGTCACCAACTTCGTGTAGAGATAGCTCTCGATCCTATTATCATTCTTGTCACCATTCTCATCATATTTCGGAATCTTAATCTTCGAATAGAAATAGAAGCCCGTGTGCACACCGACGACCACCCTATCCATCCTCAGCTCATTAGCCAGGGCCACACCCCCACGGAGTTTATTGCGGAAGCGGTTTTCATCGATGAAGTTATAACGCACGTTGCTCGTTCTTTGGTCACCATTGTAGGCACCGTTGTAGAAGGCGTCGGTCGAGAGACCCAGACGGTAATCATTGGTGATCGGCATATAGGCACCCGCACAGATATTTGCGTTCAGGAAATACTTCTCGTCGCGCTCCAGTTGGTTCACGCCCCCCACTCCATAGGCCTCCAACGCCAGGATATGTTTCACACGTTTGGCAGGATATTTGATAGGCAGAGGCCATACGTTCGGGGTATACTTCGCACCCAAGAAGACATCCCCATAATACATGTTATGAGCTTTGCGCGTGATATGTCCGTTATGGTAAGCATCCAAGTTACCGCCCAAGCAGATGCGCCACTGCGCCAAAGGCCGGCCGTAACGCTTAGAAAGTGCGAATTCCAAATTCACGCCCAAGTTCCATACGCCGAAGACAGGCACGATAGGCTCAAGAGAGTCTCCTTTGGAGATGAAACCGCCCATACCATTGCCCCACTTCAGATTCAGTGCGAAACCATTCTTATGAATAACCGGATAATGGAAATAGACTTTTGCATCCGCCGCGAAACGCAAGTATTCAGGTAGTTCGAAATGCTTTCCTCCAATGGCGAACCCCACGGAAGGAAAGTTATAGGCGTATTCCCAGTTATGGTTGCCGAGCAAAGGCAACTCCATACCCACCTCACCGCCGACAAGGTTACCTCCGTCCTGAAGGTTCCATCCATAATGGCCCTCAGCCTTGGCCCTAAAAATCGTATTTTGCTGTGCGTTCAAGCTTTGTACACCGAAGAATCCCAACAGAGTCAAAGCCAATAAAAGCCTATTAATCATATCGATATGCGTATATAAATACAGAAATCGCACAAAATTAATAAAAAGTAATACGTTTCCGCTATATTTGTAATGCAAAAATCTAAAAAAGAGATGAAAACAGAAAATCTTCCAGCGATTGAGCTGGGCGAAGCACTACGGCGGCTAGGGAAGACGATCGCCACAGCGGAGAGTTGCACAGGAGGCAACATCGCCCACCAGATCACCCTAATTCCTGGCAGTTCAGATTATTACAAAGGATCGGTGGTATCATATGCCAACGAGGTAAAAATCAATGTCTTAGGGGTAAATTCAAAGGACATAGAGACATACGGTGCCGTCAGCCAGGCGGTGGTCGAGCAGATGGCGCGGGGAGCGGTCCGGGTCATCGGGACAGACTATGCGGTCGCCACCTCCGGCGTGGCGGGTCCAGGCGGAGGAAGTGCGGAGAAACCCGTCGGAACGGTCTGGATGGCAGTGTCGGACGGGAAGAGGACAGAGAGCAGATGCTACCATTTTGGCACCGAGAGGGCAGAAAACATCGAGGAGGCAACAAAAAATGCAATATTTTTCGCAAAAGAATTTGTCGAGAAATAAAATATTTGTAATTTTGCAAGCCGATTGAAGAGTGCGAAGATGCAACGCATGAACGATCGAGAGAAGAGAACAAAAGGGTTCATTCTATTTGAATTTCTGATAGTTACGCTGCTTTCTGAGAAGAAGGATCAGGATAGGATTTGGCCCGCTTTATATGTAATAACTTATTTAGATTAACAGCAATGTCAAAAATTTGTGAAATTACTGGTAAGATGGCGCAGAACGGCAACAACGTTTCCCACTCTAAGAGGAGAACGAAGAGGTTGTTCAATGTGAACTTGTTCACAAAAAAATTCTACTGGCCAGAGCAAGATTGTACAATCAGTTTGAAGGTGTCCGCTAAGGGACTTCGTACAATTAACAAGAAGGGACTCAACGCAGCATTGATCGATGCGGCTAAGAAAGGTATATTGTAATCAAGGAGGACTAAGAAATGGCTAAGAAAGGAAAAGAAAACCGCGTGCAAGTTATTTTGGAGTGCACAGAAATGAAGGATAGCGGAATGCCAGGTACTTCTCGCTACGTTACCACTAAGAACAGAAAGAATACTCCAGACAGATTGGAATTGAAGAAGTACAACCCAATCTTGAAGAGATATACTATTCACAAGGAAATCAAGTAATTCATCTTTAATATTATTTGAACTATGGCAAAGAAAGCAGTCGCAAGTATGCAGAAGGGCGAAGGCCGTTCATACGCTAAGGTCATCAAGATGGTTAAGTCTCCTAAGACTGGTGCTTACTATTTCGATGAGAAGATTGTTCACAACGATGATGTGAAAGCTTATTTGGCTAAATAATTATAGCTCAGCTTATAATCACAAAGTGGCATACGATTTTTCGCATGCCACTTTTTTTTGTCTCCACATGAAACATTTTTTAAGTTAAACAATCATAAGAGAAGGCAAGAGATGCACCCATCTTCCTCCCCTACGCCTTGACAATGACAATCCGCCGCATTATATTCGCAATATACAACAACAATAAACCGTCAGGCCTATGCGTTTAATAGCCGTCTCACATATCACATTGTTCCTATCGTTCAGCGTCTGCGCATGCTCGCAAACGGCAGGAGAGCAACAGGCTATCCCGCGACATGAGGAGACTATCATAGTCTCACAGCCACCCGCTCCGATATCGGTTCCTGTCGGAGCCCAGGCGCTTATGGACAACTACCCTGACTTCGTCAAAGGATATGAAGACAACCATCTCCTCTTGGCGGATGGTTCGACCATCCTCTACGACGACAAAAAAGAGAAGAGCTTCATCGAACGCATGGACAAACCGGACGTGGAAGATATGTTCTCCCAGCCCTACGACACCAGCGTATGGCTCCCCACCCGCAATTACGACCCGGGAAGAGTCCGCAACGAAGAACTGTTGAAGTATATGTATGGCAAAAACGAGGCGGAGGCAAGGAAAGGCCTGGTCCGTGTCAAATGGTTCAAGCAACAGATTCTGTTCAGCGGCATGAACGGTGCGGCCGATAGCCTATGGGCGGTGGCCAAGGAGCTGGCACAACTCCCCGCCTCCTACCAGAAGTACTTCAACAACTCCTCCACTTTCTATTGGCGCACCGTCCGGGGAAGCAACCGTTTGAGTGCGCATAGCTTCGGCATCGCCATCGACATCAACACGAAATTCTCCGACTACTGGAGATGGAAGAACCCCGGCAAAGGGGAGGAGGATAGTCTGAAATATACGAACCGAATCCCGAAAGAGATCATCCAGATATTCGAGAAGCACGGATTCATCGCGGGTGCGAGGTGGTACCACTTCGACACCATGCACTTTGAATTCAGGCCTGACCTACTACAGGCAAGCCGCCATCAAACAAACAACTAAACTTCAAGCCTCATGGAAACACGAAAGAAAATCAACGCACTAATATGTCCAGGAATAATGCTTCTCCTTGCGGGGATGCCCCTCATCTCCTGCGCAGGAACGCCCAGCGAGACGGGCAAGGGGGAAGAAGTGATTATTCAGAACGTCAGCCCAAGCGACGATTCAATCGTCTCCGAGGGAAAGGGCAATTATACAAGCGGCAAATACTACCGCATAGACCCACAGGGGAACACGCTCAAGAGCCGATACGTATGTCTCGACAACGATTGGGAACGCCCGTATACCGACGGATACGCAGAGTGGTTGCTCAACCTGGAACTCTATCCGCAAGGGCACGAGACACGCTACTACAATGGTGACGTCAAGTACAACTCCAGCCAAATCTGTGTGGGTGTCCTGAAGACAGACTTGGTGGGCAACTTCGCCAAGGGAGGGAAGGAAGTGCCGGCCGACCTGCAACAGTGCGCCGACGCCTGCATGCGTCTGTGGGCGGAGTATCTTTGGAAGAACAAACAATACGATAAGATACACTTCAAAGGCGGCAACGGGTTCGTCTACGAATACACCAAATGGGCGGCCGGCTACCGGGTCCACTTCGACAGGAACTGGAAAGCGTCATGGAGCAAAGACGCACAGCCCGACTATGGGTACACCACCTTCCGCAAATACCTCTCCTTGGTATTCACCTACTGCGGCACAGCCTCCTTGGCGGCAGAGTTGAAGAAAGTGGCGCCAACAGACATCCGTCCGGGAGACATACTCATCTACGGCGGCAGTCCAGGCCACGCCGTGACCGTCATGGACGTGCTACGCAACAAGAAGACGGGGCAACTGAGGGTTATGCTCAGCCAAAGTTACATGCCCGCTCAGGAGACAGAAATACTCGTCAGTCCGGACGACGACAACGCCCCGTGGTTCGACATAGATATTGAAAAACGACCTTGGGTCAACACCCCTCAATGGTATTTCAACTTCAACAACAAAAGCGCATTCCGCAGATGGAGCGGCAGATAAGACCGCACAAAAAGCGGGCGTGCCAAACATAAGTTTTAGCACGCCCGTTATCTTTAACATCCGCGAGGAATAATCCTCCTAACATTTCTTTTTTTCTACGATTACAATGCGGCAGAGATTGTCTCCACGCCCTTGTCGATCTTACGAACCAAGCCCACCAAAACGGAGCCCGGACCAACCTCAGTGAAGCTATCCGCACCAGCGGCGATCATGTTCTGCACAGACTGGGTCCACTTCACGGACGAAGTAAGTTGTTTCACCAAATTAGCCTTGATCGTCTCAGGATCCGTCTCCGCCACAGTAGAGACATTCTGGTATACAGGGCAGATAGGCGCACGGAAGCTTGTGGCCTCGATAGCCGCAGCCAACTCCACCTTAGCAGGTTCCATCAACGGAGAGTGGAACGCACCGCTCACGGAGAGCTTCAACGCACGACGCGCACCCGCAGCCGTAGCCAATTCGCAAGCCTTATCGATGCCCGCCATCGTACCAGAGATCACCAGCTGACCAGGACAGTTATAGTTAGCAGGGACAACCACCTCACCCTCAACAGAGGCGCAGATCTCCTCCACCTTCTCGTCAGGCAAACCGATGATGGCAGCCATAGTGGAAGGGTTCATCTCGCAAGCCTTCTGCATCGCCAAGGCACGCTTGGAAACGAGGCTCACACCATCCGCAAAGTCGATGGCGCCAGCGGCCACCAAGGCGGAAAACTCGCCCAACGAGTGACCCGCGACCATATCAGGAGCGAACTTCTCGCCCAGCGATTTCGCCAAGATGACAGAGTGGAGGAACACAGCAGGTTGGGTCACCTTAGTCTGCTTCAACTCAGACTCGTCGCCAGCGAACATGACATCCGTGATACGGAAGCCGAGAATATCATTAGCCTTTTCGAACAAATCCTTAGCCAACGGGACGTTATCATACAAATCCTTGCCCATCCCGATGAATTGAGCACCTTGCCCAGGAAATACAAATGCTTTCATAAAAAAGTTATGATTAATGGTTAAATGTATGCGTGTTTGAATAATTCACAAAAGTAGCCTCTGGCCATTTGGAGAGGTCAGAACGGCTCTCACACCTTGCTTGGAAGTCCTTATCCATATTAGAGAAGAAATCTATACCCGTCATTCTTTCCACCTCATCCACCGTAGTGACATAATCGGTGAAAGGCTTATCGAGCGCCTGATTCGGGATGACGAAGGCAATCATCTTCTCCTTACCCCGTTTCGAGAAGTCGAAAAGGATTTTGTAGAATTTATCAGGGATAGTCACATTGGTACGCACGTCCTTGCCTCGACTCGTAGCGAACATTTTCCTCGCTTCCTGACCCGGTTTCGGAAGCACAGGGCCCGTCACCACATAAAGGCGTTCATACTTCCTCACCCACGAGCGAGTCTGCATCTCCAGATCGTTCCAAATGCCATTGTTGAACCCCTTCACCTGCGGAGAAATATTGCTGGTCAAGAAGCACTCCTCCATGGCGGTGGCGTCGAAGCGCATGTCAGCGGAAGGAGCCAGATGCCCCCTGTCGTAGCCACTGTTCTGGTAATCCTGAGGATTAGCGGAGCCCGTCTCCACCATAGGGTCGGAGGAGAAATCCTCCTTACGGGCCAGATTGCCCTCCACCTCGCCTCTCGTAAGCTCGTAAGCCACCCACTCAGACTGCTCGTCCGACTCCGAATAAGAGAAAGAGTAGTTCGCATGGCGATAGGTTTTTCCCTTGCAATTGGTATGCGTGAAGACAGCGTCACCCGACGGATTATCATCCAATGAAGCCGCAGTCCCCGAGGTAGGGAAGACCTTGGTTAGATCCTGAGATTCCGTCTCGGACGAAGAAGTGGCAGGCACATCCGCAGGAAGAGCCACACAAGCCCCCAAGAGCAGGGGGAAGAGATATGCTATAGGGTAAAAAAGCCTCATTTCACAGCTTTTAAGCTCATGTCCAGACCTTTCACAGAATGGGTAAGCGCACCGACAGAGATGAAGTCCACGCCACACTCAGCATACGAGCGCAACGTTTTGAAGGTGATGCCGCCGGAAGACTCCGTCTCACACCTGCCGTTGATGATCTTCACAGCCTTGCGGGTAGTCTCTGTATCGAAGTTGTCCAGCATGATTCGATCCACGCCACCGATCTTCAACACCTGATCCAGCTCGTCCAGGTTGCGCACCTCCACCTCTATCTTCAGGTTCTTGCCATTCTCTTTCAAGTAACGTTTCGCATTAGTGACCGCATTTTCGATACCACCAGCGAAATCGATGTGATTATCTTTCAACAGGATCATATCAAAAAGACCGATACGATGGTTGCCACCGCCACCGATCTTAACAGCCATCTTTTCCAAAATACGAAGACCTGGTGTCGTCTTACGGGTATCGATCACCTTCGTGTGCAGGTCTGCGATCTCCTTGGCGTACTTATTCGTCTGCGTGGCGATACCGCTCATGCGTTGCATGATATTCAGCACGATACGCTCCGTCTGAAGCAGGGAACGCTCCTTACCCGAAACGTAGAAAGCGATGTCTCCCGGTTTCACGTGCGCACCATCCTCGATCAGCACTTCCACCTGAAGTTCAGGGTCGAACTTTGCGAAGACGCGTTTAGCGATCTCCACACCAGCGAGCACGCCCTCCTCCTTGACAAGGAGTTGCGCCTTCCCCTTCTGGGATTCAGGAATGCAACAAAGCGTAGTATGGTCACCATCACCGATATCCTCCGCGAAAGCGAGGTCCAGCAAATCTTCAATCAATTCATTTTCAGTCTTCATCTTTCATTATTAAATTAAGAGGAAAAATCCTCTATTTCACATACATAGAGACACAAGAAAGGCAGATAGAGACGCTTAATTGGAAGATTGTTCGATCTTCAATTGGCGAATCGACTCCCTCGAACCACTCTTCGTGGTGAGTATCAGGACTTGGAAAGTACCAGAATCCGTATATAGTTTGCCCATCAAAAGGCCTGTTTTTTCCTTGTCGGTCTTGTGGGTGACAGCGAAATTGGACGGGCGATGCTTCCTGAAGAAAGAGGAAATAGCATCCTGCGCCTGCATCCTACTTTTCACGCAATCAGAACGGTCTATGGTCAAATCCACGCTCGTGTCCAAAAACGAATTAATTCTCTGCACATCTCCCACTGAGAAAGCCCTCACAATATCCGGATTCGCATGTAGGGAAGCCATCACGGTTCCGAACAACAGAATCAGGAAAATCCTTTTGTTCATTTTCATAATACCTCAAATATTATCGGCACATACATTTAATACCACAAAATGGATGCCCCGATTTTCTTTTTTAATAATTTTGCGCTAAAAAAATAGCGAAAATGAAAGTCACTTTACTTACAGTTGGCAAAACTAATGATTTATCCTTTAAAAATGCAATTTCTGAGTACCAAAAGAGACTAAAATTCTACATTTCCTTTGATATAGAGGAAATACCTTCGCTAAAAAATACGAAAAACTTGACGGAAGATAATCAAAAAGAAAAAGAGGGGGAACTGATCCTAAAAAATTTACAAGCGGAAGACGAAGTGGTTTTGTTGGACGACAAGGGATCAGAGTTCACCTCCAAACAATTTGCGTCATACATCGAGAAAAAGAGTGCATCAGGCCTCAAACGCCTCGTCTTCGTCGTCGGAGGTCCCTACGGATTCTCCCAGGAAGTCTACCAACGGGCGAACGACAAAGTCTCCCTTTCACGCATGACCTTTTCGCATCAGATGGTACGTCTCGTCTTCACGGAACAACTCTACCGTGCCATGACGATACTGCGGGGAGAACCTTATCACCACGAATAGGGATTAAGAGTTAAGAATTGATTGGGGGAAATGCGCATCACTATACGCCGTGCACAACCCACGGCCTGTAAAACCAACCCTATACATAGCCCAGGGCAACACCTGGGGAGGTGATACAACATGAAGTTCTAAGCCACAAAGAGATTGTCACATCACAGGCAGAGGTGTACCCCCCTGTGCCGAAGGAGCGACACTATAGGCCTTAAACATTTAACGCTCGTTGTCCCCTAAGCCCCGAAGGGGCATCATTATTGACCTTAGGCTCAAAAGGTGTTCTCAAACCTAATTCGAGAAAAGCTCAGCCACCATAGTAGCATACGTCTTCGAGACAGGGATAACCTCGCAGGAATTGCCCGAATCGAGTTCCAACAGCAATCCCTCCGCTGACTTACGAAGGACACGTACCTTCCTGAAATTCACCACATAGAAACGATGGCAACGATGGATGTTGTAGGAGGAGAAAGACTCCTCGATGCTCTTCAATGAATTGCGCAGCATAAAGCGCATCTTTTCCCCACGATTGTTCAAGTAGAAGATATAAATATAATTGTCCGCTGATTGGGCATACAGGAAATCATCTATACGGATGGAAATGCGGAAAACGCCCTTTTCATCGTAGAAATTCAAGACTTCACGATCCTTATCCACCAACTTAATTTGGGAGGAAATCTCACTGATCACCTGTTTTTTCTCCTGCAATGCGAAGTAGAGCCAGGAAATCGTATAGGGTAACGCCAAGATAGTGACGACCGAGATGGACGTATGCAACATGATCGGCAGGAAAGGACGCTGGGCGGAATCCACAGACCAACCCACGAGGGACAATCCTAACGATATGAAAATCAATTCCAAAACAATCCACCAGCAAAACTGCTGGAAGGTGAAAGGATGTTTCCGATTTATCTTATAGAAAGCGAAACGGCTGGCGGACATAATAATGTATCCTATGATAACAAGGGACAAGACGTAATAATTAGACCTACCCTCGCCCTCCAAACCACGGATAAAGACATTCGGCCTATAAACAAAAGAGAAGAGCGCCGCCAGGATAAAAACCAGCGCAAGGAAGTGCAGAATGCCCCTCTTCTCCGTCATAAATATAGGTATATGTCTCTCCATCTTGATTCGTTTAATGCGCGAAAATAGTTAATTTATTTTCATGTTACAATTTTTTCACAAAGCCAAATTTACTCATTTCGCAAAAATAATCAGAATTTCACCCCAAAATATGAAATTTTATCCCTTTTAAAGGGTGCCGTAAACCATAATAAACCATAAAATTTCCCGATGGAATTGGATTTTTTAATTTTGCATTGCCAAAAAAGGGGCGCAGCAGCGTTATTAGATTGGTGAGTGAACAAGCAGAGCTCCAAATCTGCTAATTACGTAACGATTTAAGATGAAAATCATAGGAACAGGAAGTGCAATTCCACGGAGAGAGGTGACCAACGACATGCTTGCGGAGTTCTTGGACACGAGCGACGAATGGATATCCACCCGCACGGGCATTAAAAGTCGCAGAGTGTTGTCGACGGACGAGGATCTCACACAATTGGCCATACAAGCAGCGAAGGAAGCGTTGAAAGACGCAAAGATAGACGCATCCGAATTGGACTACATCTTGTGCCACAACGTGAGCAACGACTTCGAGACGCCAGCACTCGCCTGCGTCATTCAAGGTGCGGTCAGCGCTCATTGCCCATCTCTCGACTTGAATGGCGCTTGTTCAGGCTTCATCTTTACATTAGACTGCGCCAACGGTTTGATGAAAGCCGGCAGAGCGAAAAAAATCCTCATCGTATGTGCGGAACACATGACGAAAATGACAGACTGGACCCGCCGCGAGAGCTGCGTGCTGTTCGGAGATGGCGCGGGAGCTATCATCATCACAGACGAGGGACCAGACTGCGAAATCAGCATATCAACCACCTATAGTGACGCACTCACCTGCAACGCGAGAGTGGTAACCACTCCGTTCAGCCAACAAGAGGAGAAGTACGCCAAACTGGTGATGAAGGGAAGGGAAGTATTCAAATTAGCCGTACAAAGTTCGGCGCATGACATACAAGAAGTAATGGACAAGGCGCACTTAACAGCGGAAGACGTGAGATTCTTCTTGTTACACCAAGCCAACCTACGCATCGTGGACGCCATAAAATCTCACCTGGACCAACCGGAGGAAAAATTCCCTCACAACATCGAGAGGCGAGGCAACACTTCCTCCGCAAGCGTGCCGTTACTATTGGACGAGATCAACAAACAGGGCATGATCAAAGAGGGTGACATATTGGTATTCAGCGCATTCGGAGCTGGTTTTTCTTCAGGAGCGTGCCTAATCAGATGGTAAAAAAGACAAAAATCTAAAAGATAAAGACATGATTTCAAGTAAGATTTGTGATTTAATCGGTATTCAGTACCCTATATTCCAAGGGGGTATGGCATGGATTTCAGATGCCAAATTGGCTAGTGCAGTATCAGAAGCGGGAGGTTTGGGACTCATCTCCGCCATGAACGCCAACGCAGAATACGTCAGAGAAGAAATACGCAAGTGCAAGACAATGACGAAAAAACCTTTCGGTGTCAACATCATGCTGCAAAGCCCATTTGCGGAGGAGGTTGCGAAAGTGGTTATCGAAGAGAAAGTGGATGTCGTCACTACAGGTGCGGGCAATCCATCTAAATACATGAAAGCTTGGTTGGAAGCAGGCATCAAGGTCATACCAGTTGTCGCATCCGCGGCATTCGCCATCCTGATGGAGCGAATCGGTGCGAGCGCCGTAGTGGCTGAAGGCTGCGAGTCTGGTGGTCACGTCGGAGAGTTGAACACAATGGCTTTGATCCCTCAAGTGGTAGACGCAGTGAAGATCCCTGTGTTGGCAGCCGGTGGTATCGGAGACGGTAGAGGCATGGCGGCAGCCTTCATGCTCGGAGCTGAGGGCGTGCAGTGCGGAACTTGCTTCCTCGTGGCAGACGAATGTTGCGTCAGCCAAACCTACAAGGATAAGATCATCTCCGCCAGCGATACGGCAACCATCGTGACGGGTAAGAGATTCGGTCACCCTGTACGTTCCTTGAAGACTCCATTCTCCAAGAAGTTCGCGGACATGGAGAAGGACAACACCATCACCGACGAGGAGATCATGGCATTCGGTGCAGGATCACTCAGGAAAGCGGTAGTTGACGGAGACGCTAAGGGCGGTTCCTTCATGGCCGGACAGATCGCAGGACTCATCAAAGAGCAACGCTCAGCGAAAGCGATCGTTGAATCCATGGCGAATGAAGCGGAAGCCTTATTAAACAAAGCTAACAACAGAATCAAATAAGCATGAGAAGAGTAGTCATCACAGGTATGGGCATTATCTCGCCCATCGGGAAAGACATCAAGACATTTTGGGAGAATCTGAAGAATGGAGTTTGCGGTATCGACTTCATCCAGAACATCGACACGACCGGTTTGGAAGTGAAGATCGCAGGTGAGGTGCGGGATTTCCGTGCCGAGGACTTCGGTGTGGAGAAAGGCATGGCGCGCAAGGCGGACCGTTACTGCCAATTTGCACTCGCCGCCGCACAGCAAGCGATGAACGACAGAGGTGACCTCGGATTGCCTAACGAAAGAGTCGGCGTATACGTGGGCTCCGGAATCGGTGGCATGCAGACATTCCTCAACGAGAGCAAAAAAATGTTCGAGGAGGGTCCGGGACGTGTCTCTCCCCTATTCATTCCAATGATGATCTCCAACATCGCGGCCGGCAACATCGCCATCGCACATCATGCGGAAGGTCCATGCCTGCCAGTCGTGACTGCCTGCGCAACCAGTACGCATGCGATCGGTGAGGCCTACAGAGCCATCAAATACGGCTATGCGGACGCTATCATCGCCGGTGGTGCGGAAGCGACCATCAATCCATTGGCGATCGGCGGTTTCACCAACTGCAAGGCATTGTCCAAGTCGGGCGATCCTAAACGCGCCTCCCTGCCATTCGACGCGGAGCGCAAGGGATTCGTCATCGGTGAGGGCGCCGGAATCGTCATCCTGGAGGAATATGAGCATGCGAAAGCATCGGGCGCTAAGATATACGGTGAGATCTGCGGCTACGGCAACACCTGCGACGCATATCACTACACCGCACCGAAACCAGACGGAACATGCGCATCCAGAGCGATCAAGATGGCTATCGACGAGGCGAACTACAGCGAGAAAGACACGTTGTACGTCAACGCACACGGTACTGGTACCCATATGAACGACTCCTCGGAGACCCAAGCCCTCAAGTTGGCGTTAGGCGAAAAGGAGGCTCGCAGAGCACACATCAGCTCATCCAAGTCCATGACCGGACATATGTTGGGCGCGGCTGGTGGCGTAGAGGTGATCGTATCGGCCTTGTCTCTCCAAGAGGGCATCGTGACGCCTACCATCGGTCTCAACAATCCAGATCCGGAATGTGACCTGGACTACACGCCGAACAAAGCCCAGAAGGTGGACTTGACCATCGCCATCTCCAACTCTTTGGGATTCGGAGGCCACAACGCTTGTGTAGCAATCAGAAAATAGTTTATCATACGTCTGACGGTCTTCTCAAAGGCTAGAGGACGATGTGAACCACAATAACCATAACAAGGGAATAGAGCATACAATTGGGTGATTTTTATTAGGCGAAAGGGCATGAGCCCAAGAAAACCATAAAAACAAGGGATCGCCTAGCCCATAAAAAACAGAGGATGTCATTTTTTGGCATCCTCTTGTTTTTTAGGGGGGATTATGTTGTTTGCGGAGGAAAACAAACATTTGATTTAAATAAATTATACAACTTCCCCAAAAATTCTTATATTTGGGGGATTACGAACGAATTAATTATTCCGACATGAAACGTACACTGTTATATATTAGCCTATTTATATTCATCTTTTTTGTGGGCACGGGTTCCATGTCAGCCATGGTCTACAACGGGACGCCCCATATGATGACACAGCCCAACGGAGATTCTATAACCGTCTATCTCTATGGGACGGACCTCTATATCGATGCGGAATCGGAGGATCATTATACGCTCACGAAAGACGAGAAGAGCGGAGAAATATGCTACGCCATGCTCTCCAAGGACGGGAAAGAGTATGCGTCAACCGGCATCGTCTACAAAGGGGGCGAAACGCCGAGCGAGGTGAAGGCGATCCTGCAACCGCGCCTACGCATCAGCAAGGAGAGCCGGAGCGAGAAGATCAAGAGAACCAGGGCCAAGCTGAACAAACCCGAAACCAGCCAAGAAGGTCCTGTCCTCAGAGTCGCCAACGCACTGCCAGACACAATCTATGGACTTTGTGTCATCATCGATTTCCCCAGCACGAAATCAAGTGTTTCAAGGGATCAGATAGAGGTGTTCTTGAACGGAGACAATAATCCAATATTTGGCAACAAATGTTCCATCAAAGAGTATTTCCACTGGATTTCGAACGGCAAACTCACCTACATCAATTTCGTGCCAGACCAATTCTACACGGCCGAAAAGGAGTATAGCGACTATGCGCCGGTCACAGCGACAGAATATACCGTGGACCAATTTTACCCGCAGGTACAAAACGCCATCAATGCATGGGGGGAGGCACATCCCGACAAGCTGCAGAAGTTGACCGCGAACGAATACAATGGCATCAAGGCGTTGAATGTGCTATACGCAGGAAAATGCAAAAACGAGTGGGGCACGGGACTATGGCCTCATCAAAGCTATGTGAGCAATTTCGACGAAGTGAAGGTGAAAGACTGGAGATACCGTGGGTTTAACATCTACCATAGTTATCAGATGACCGACATTGGCTCCAAACTCACCATGGGCACATTCGTTCATGAAAATGGGCACCTCATCTGCGGTTGGCCTGATTTCTACCAATACGAGGAGCACGAGCCAAACAACGCCTCCTATTACAACATCGGAGACGCCTTCTCCATCAGCAGCGAGACCAACCCACCCTATCCGAACCCATGGGCGCTCGACCAAATGGGTTGGCTAGACTATCAGACGGACATTACCGACATCAAAGACGGGCGCGTCATCAACCTCAAAAAGGGCCGTGGATACGCCGCCGTGTACAGAGGAAGCGGCAACAACTTCAAGGACAAATATTACCTGGAGATCAGAGATGTACACTATCTACACAGCCGAACCCACAAAGAGACCGGAATCTTCATCTGGCACAGCTACGATGACGGAGACAACTGCTACCCAGACAAAGAGGAGTTGCTTGAATGTAGGCCGGCACAATATGAGCACCCATTTTGGAAGAAGGGCAACGGACCGGATGTGTTCAACGACGACTCAGACCCTAGCGCCAAGTGGCGAGGCGACGAGAAATCAGGCATATACCTTTGGGATTTCAGCGAGGGAGGCGACGTAATGACCTTCCGCTGCGGACATTACATCGAGAAGCCTGAATTCGTCACGGAAGCGTTATCTAAAGCGATTATCAACCGCAATTACACCGACAGCATCATCTTGCAGGGAGGTGACGCACCATATGTAATAGATATCTACGACGGTGACCTTCCGGAAGGCCTGGAATTGTCAGCCTCCGGTGTGATCCATGGTATCCCCACCCAGGCGGGCGAGACGACATTCTCCCTGAAAGTAACCGACAGCAAAGGCAAAACAGCCTTCCACGAATTCACACTGGTCGTATACGAATCCACCCCTCTGAACGGAACCCCTTACACTATTCCGGGCACGTTCCAGATGGAAGGATATGACCGTGGCGGCGCCGAAGTGGCATTCTACACCACACGAACGGTAGACGCTCGTCAGATAAAAGATGCGAGGGACGACAACGAATATTTCCCTATGGTTCAAGTCAACGAATCGAACTATGCGATCGATTTCCTGAACGCAGGCGAATGGGTCCAGTATACCGTCGATGTGCAAAAAAGCGGTATATACAACATGGAGATCCAAAACGAGACCATAGCGGATGCCATCCTTTCCCTGACGATAGACCAAAAGGTTTCGGACACAATGATGATTCCAGCGCTCTACAAACAAGAGAAGAAATGGTTCTTCACCACAACCAAGGCTGTCAGCAAAAGCTCCTCCAAGGAGATCCATTTAGAGAAGGGAGTCCACAAAATACAATTCGTAGGCGAATCACTGTCCACGAACCTGCAGATGGACAGCACCCGCTTCACATTGATCAAGGAAGACATATTGACCGACAATTACAACACCCCGAACGAACGCATCCAAGTCTCACGAGATGGCAAGGGCGAATTTATCCTATCCGGTGCGCAAGCGGGCGAGACCATATACGTCTACAACCCGCAAGGTGAGCTGTTAGACATCCTAGAAGGCGCCGCAGAAATCCGTTTCGGGGCGAAATACCGCATGGGAGTCTATTTCATCCAGATAGTCGGTAAAGAGTCCACCTTCACGATAAAAGTGATCAAGAACTGACAAAAAAGGCTTCTCTCGCTGGAGCGGCCCCTACGGGAAGGTCTTTCTTCCAAAGTTTGGAAGTCCTTTCAAACAGGGGGCAGAACAGGCATTCTCAGGAAGGTGAGAAAAGATTCATATCGTCTCGGGACAGAAAGAGTACGATCGCAGATAAAAAAATAATTATTTTGTGAAAAAAAAGAGGGTAAATCCTTTTCTGTATAAAAATAATATCTATATTTGCATCGTAATGTTGTGAAACATGATTCTTTATAGATGTAAGGTTTATGGTTTTCTAAAAGCAAGTCAATTCAAGGCTTGCTTTTGGTTTTTTTTGAAGTCTGCAATAATTCTATAATCAACAATCACAATACAAAGAGAGGCGAAGCATTAAGCTTATAACGTCCACAACATATCGGTGCATTGGTCAACGGCCAATACTATCGTAACATATTTCCCCATAGAAACGGAGGCGATAGAACACGTCTAGGATTTTCTCTTCAAGAAGACGTTCACCACATCATTCAAAACATTAGACCCCAATATTTTAGCAGGAAAGAAGTATGCGACCGCACCTACCAGCAACTGTAGAATCAGCCGCAACGTGACACTGCAATCCAACCACCCCACCACATAGACCAAGCCCGCCATGAAGCAAGAGATGCCCAGATAGGGATAAATATCACCCAACTGTTCCTTGATTGAGTAACGCACCACCCTACGTACAAAGAAGAGATCCACCACATACGACAAGAGGTTAGCCGCCACAAAGCCCCAAAGCATCTCTTCTATCGAATCGTGGAAGAGGAAGAGAAACGACAACGTCAGGCCGTTTCGCACGCCCTCCATGACAAAATTCTTTTTCGGGAAACCCTTCACCACCATCAGGTTCAGGCACATCGTATGCATCGGTCCCACAAGACCAGCGATCGCCAAGATCCTAAAGTAAGGAACGATCGGCAACCACTTCTCGGTAAGCACCACCTCCACCAAGTTGTCGAAACAAGCCATAACGCCCAAAAGAATCGGGAAAATAGAGAATGCGACCATCCTCATCATCTTCCTAAGATAGTTCAATTGGCGAGGCACATCGTCATTCAATTTAGACAAGACAGGGTATGCGACACCCGAGAAGGTAGAGGCGACGATATTAACCGGCAAGAAATAAAACTTATAGGATTCCGAATAATAGCCCAGGCGCTCATCCCCGAAGTACCGTCCGATGATTGGGTTATAGACATAACGGACAAACGTGTTCATCAGGCTCGAACCGATCAGGGAGAAACTGAACAAGAAGAGTTCCCGTATCACGGAGAAGTCTGGTGCGCACTTAGGGTACCAATCGCTGAAGATCCACAGGAGCATGACCCGTATGGCCGGTTGCAGCACGACCTGCCAAGCCAACGCCCAGTAGCCATACCCCAAGAAGATCAGCACAATAGTCACGACACCTGACACAGCCGCACTAACAAGGCTTGCGATGGACAATTTCTTGAACGCCAGGTTACGAGTCAACACAATGTTCTGCACCACCCCAAACGAGTTGAAAATGATGGAGAGAAACAAGAAGTAGGACAACGGAACCAATTCAGGCATGTGGTAGTAGTCCGCGATCCTATCCGACGTCAGGAACAACACAGAATAGAAAACCACGCCCAATAAGACATTGAAACATAACACGGCCACATATTCCGCATCCGTATTGTGCTTGCGTCTCACCATGGCGGAGGTGAAACCGCTCTCCGTCAGCAGATTGGACAAGGCGGTAAAGATCGCCAGCGCGCCGATCAAGCCGAAATCACGAGGCGACAACAAACGAAGCGTCACCAAGCCGACGACAAACGCCACGACCTGGAACCCCACCTTGTCAAACGCATTCCAGATGATGGAACGTGTGGTCTCTTTTTTCAAATCCTGTACCATAGCGAGCACAAAGGTACATGAATAATTATGAATTTTGAAACGTTAGTTCGACGAAGTCAATTTTGAATTATGAATTATCCGCATCATGGATGAAATGTTTGGGGAAAGGGAATGGAGAATAGGGAATAAGACAATTTTATTTTACCTTTGTATGAAGAAATAGATAGAATAGAAAATAATATGACGAAACGGGTCTGTGTCTATTGTGCGTCCAGCACGCAAGTGGACGAAGCATACAAAAGAGAAGCGAAGAGATTAGGAGAGATCCTGGCTAAGAACGGCATCGCCTGCAACTACGGCGGCGGAGCTGTCGGACTGATGGGTGAGTTGGCGCACTCCATGCTCGAACACGGAGGTGAAATCACAGGCATCATCCCCCGTTTCATGGTCGAGAGGGGATGGGACAACCCCAACGTGACAGAGGTGGAGACGAGCTCCATGCACACGCGCAAGGAACGTATGACACAAGACGTGGATGCGGCCATCGCCCTTCCGGGAGGATGCGGCACCATAGAGGAACTGATGGAGATCATCACGTGGAAACAATTAGGTCTGTTTCTCAAACCCATCGTCATCATCAACGTCAACCACTTCTTCGACCCCCTTTTGTCCATGTTGGACAAATGCGTGGAGGAGAAATTCATGTCGGAAAAGCTTAAAAAGACCTGGACTGTCGTCAACAACGCCGACGAAGTGATAGCCGCCATCGAGGAGGGGCATCCATGGGGGAAAGAAGAATCCGACAAATACGCTAGCCTATAACAAGCCAACAAAGCGATGGAGAAGAACAGAAAAGAGAAAGATTGGTTCCAACAGCTAACCGACAAAAGGTCCACGTTGGCAAAGCAACTGAAGGACCCCGCAGCCGCCGGTTTCTGGAACTCCGTCGTGGACAAATACTCCGACGAAGCCCACTTCCTCTACGAACTGTTACAGAACTCAGACGACGCACAAGCGACGGAAGTCCACATCCGGCTGCACAAAGACAGGCTGGAATATACGCACAACGGTCTCGTCCAATTCTCCATCTCCGACCCAGGCAGGGAGAATGACAAAGAGGCATTAGGGCACCTGAATGCCATCACATCCATCGGGGCAAGCAACAAGCAGAGCGGCAACTCCATCGGCAAGTTCGGCATAGGCTTCAAGTCTATCTTCCGCTATACGGACCGTCCCCACATCGAAGACGACAACTTCTCGTTTGACATACAAGACTTCATCGTACCGGTTCCCGCCCCACGCATGAGCCAGGAGCGGAAAGCAGGAGAGACACAATTCCTCTTCCCTTTGAAGCACCCGGCGACCGACTATCCCGACATAGTGCAAAAATTAGAAACACTCCACTCCCCTCTCTTTTTCCTGTCCCATCTGAAAAAGATCATTTGGGAGACGGACGAGGGCGCTCACGGCTCCTATAAGCTCGTCAAAGAGAAAGAGACGAAGATTCAATCAGTCGCATACAGTTACATCACCCTGACGCACGAAACAGGCGGAGAACAGACAGCCAAACGCTACCATCGCTACATGGACGGATGTGCCGTCGCCTTCGGAAGCAACGAAGCGAAGGAGCCTCAACCATTGGAAGAGGAGGAGAACATATTCTGTTTCTTTCCAACCAAGGAACAATCCCCCCTTCCCTTCGTCATCCATGCGCCATTCCTGCTTACAGACAATCGGGAAAGCATAAAATACCACGAAGCATGGAACCAACAGCAGGTGGAGAAGCTCGGAACGTTAGTAGCCACCGCCCTCACCCACCTCGCGCAAAGCAACCAGTTGAAGGATAGAATCTTCGACATCATACCCCTAGAAAAAAATAAGTTCCTGAAAAAAGCGGGAAGCACCTTACTTGCCCCTCTATACATCGCCATAACGGAGGCGATGCGCACGAAAGCGCTCTTCTACACGGACGATGGCTTATACGTGGACGCCACGCACACGCGGCACACCGAAAACAAGCCGTTACGAGAGCTCTTTTGCGGGGAGGAAGAGAAGTTATTGCCCGAGAAAGAAAAAGACCTTAAATGGTGCTTCAAATCGCTCTACAAGGAAGAAGAAGCTAGGCAATCGCTCATAAGCAATTATCTGAAAGAGAATCAACTGATCGCCTCCACGATAGAGATGGGCGATGTGCTCGGCACCCTTACCTGCACCGACATTGAGGTGCGAGGGATGGAATGGCTAAAGAAATTTTACATCTGCCTCGCCAAAAGCAAGGTCACCCTTGGTTCGCAACCCGTTCTGCTATGTGCCGACGGCAAGGCGAGGGCACTCTATTCCGAAGGCGAGGGAGTCTCCACGAAACAAATACATGCGGGGAGCACAAACGACTCGTCCGACATCCACCCACTTCTATGGGCTGACGAGCGATGCAGGCGAGCCCTCGCCTCCTTAGGCATACAAGAGCCTGGTCCGCAAGCAGAGATAGAGCAGCAGATCCTGCCGATCTACCTCAACGGAAGAGCCACGCTCCTACCAGAGGAGCAGACCCTGCGCCATCTTAGACGCATCACGGAGTGTTACCAATCTCTGCCACCGCAAGGAGAGGAAAGGGAACGCTTCATCCTTCGCCTCAAAGAGACACCTTTCATTCCCGTCAGAGACCACTCAGGCAACCGATGCTTCCAAAGAGCCCAGCAATGCATCCTACGCACCGAACAGCTCCACAACTATTGGGAAGGTCATCCCGAGCGCTATTTTCTTGAGAACCAGACCATCATAGATGCCATCCCGCCAGAAGAGAGAAGCACATTCTACGAAATCCTAATGCGGATAGGCGTTACGACAACCCTCTCGATTGAGACGATCCGCAGGACGCCCCTAGAGGCGAAAAGGCTGGGGTTAGAGCTCAACCCCGTCAGTCTGCGCCAATACGACAATGGAGACCAAGAGATCATGGACAAGGAGATCAGCGGATGGGACCACTTCATCCATCACCTCACGGCAGAGCGTTCCGCCGCATTCTTCAACCTCCTCAGCGAGGAGATCCAGAGAAGCACCTCCTTCCTCTTCGCACAATCGCTCGCCGGAGACTATAGTTACGTGGAGAAAGGGAAACAGACAAGGACGAGACAGCGCATCGCACACACCACCGCCCGGAAAGTCATTTTCGAAGAGAAATGGTTGTTCAACAAAAGCGGGGAGAAATGCACACCTCAGGAGATAGCAGAGACGAACCAATTATCGCACATCTACGACATCGCCAACAACGACATATTCTTTTTCTTAGGCATCAAGATATCGGACGACCTCAAAGGGCTGACCAAGGAGCAAAAAGAGGCCATTGACATCGTCAACAAGTTCAAGGAGAGCGGATATACCCTCCGGGACATGGAAAATCTATTAGCCCAAATCAAAGCAGGGAAGAAACTATCATGACGGAGGCGACGCCTTCACATGATAAAGAGAAATCATTTCGCAACATATTTGCCCCATAAATTATGTTATTATCAACAAAATGCCTAACTTTACGAAGAAATAAGAAGTAATAATGATTTGGGACATTGCCTACATAATACTTTTCGCAATTTATGTCTATACGATCTTCACCACGATCATTTTCATGTTGGTGGAGAATCGTAACCCTGTCAAATCAATTGCTTGGATATTGGTCTTGATATTCCTTCCCGTAGTCGGGTTCCTCTTCTACATTCTCGTGGGAAGGAAATTCAGGAAGAGGCACATGATCTCCAAGCGAAGTCTTCTGATCAACAAGAAAAACAACACCTCGGACCTGACGGAGCTACCCAACCTCAACCTGTCCGACACGCAGAGGAGCATAGCGACCCTGGCATACAGGAACAGCGACGCACCCCTCCACGAAAACAGCAAAATAGAGATCTTCACAGACGCGAACGAGCTCTACAGCTCCATCATCGAAGACCTACGCAAAGCCAAGCACCACATCCACATGGAGTATTACATATTCCTAGCTGACAACATCGGTTCGGCCGTGATGGAGGTACTGAAGGAAAAGGCGAAAGAGGGAGTCACCGTCCGTGTCATCATAGACGACGTGGGCAGTTGGCAACTAAAGAAGAAGAAAATCAAGGAGTTAAGGAACGCAGGCATCGATGTGCAGAGTTTCTTGGAGGTGGGTTTGCCCTACATCAACAGCCGCGTGAACTATAGAAACCACCGTAAGATCATCGTCATAGATGGTGCCGTCGGCTACACGGGAGGGTTCAACATAGCGGACCGATACGTGAAGGGATTAAGTTGGGGACCATGGAGGGACACGCACATCAAGATCGAGGGAAGTGCGGTGCTCGGATTGCAGAAGAACTTCCTCACCGACTGGTTCTTCGTGAAGAGGGAACTGGTGGAGGATGTGACCTACTACCCTGCCCAAGAGAAGAAAGGCAACTGCCTCTCCCAGATCATCATCAGCGGACCGGACATGACGTGGGAAAGCATCATGCAGGTATTCACGAAGGCCTTCATGGAGGCCAAGGAGCGCATATACATCGAGACCCCCTATTTCCTGCCGCCGGAGAGTCTCATCACCGCACTACAGACCGCCGCGTTATGCGGTGTGGACGTGCGCCTCATCTTGCCGATGAAGTCAGACGCGAGGATAACGCTCTACAGCACCTTCTCCTACCTCGACCAAATGCTAAAGGCAGGCATAAAAGTGTATCTGTACCAGAAAGGGTTCATCCACAGCAAGATTGTAGTAACCGACGACATCGCCATCATAGGAAGCGCCAATATGGACTTCAGAAGCTTCGAGCAGAACTTCGAGCTCAGCGTGATCATGTATGACGCGGAGATTGCCCAAAAGATGGTGGAGATATACGAAAACGACCTGCGCTCGTCCGAAGAGATCAAGAAAGAAGAGTGGACAACCCGCCGTTTCAGCCAAAAGATAAAAGAGTCCCTGGCAAGACTACTCAGTCCGCTACTATAAAAATAACAAACGAACATCATGAACGAATTCTTAGAATTAGAGGAAAAAATAGTTTCCGTCTTGAAAACCGTATATGACCCGGAGATACCAGTGAACGTATACGATCTCGGCCTCATCTACAACATCGAGGTAAAAGAGGAGGGCGTAGTCTCCATCGAAATGACGCTCACCGCCCCGAGCTGTCCTGCGGGAGAATTCCTCGTGGAGGACATCAAGATGAAAGTGAATGGCATAGAGGGAGTGAAACAATGCGATGTGAACATCGTGTTCGAGCCTGAATGGACCAAGGAAAGAATGTCCGAGGAGGCACTTCTGGAATTAGGATATCTATAAGCAAGGAATGGATTCATCTAAGAAAAAAATATACTTCGCATCCGACGCCCACTTGGGGCTGGAGGTCTACGAAGACCGATTCACAGCAGAGAGACGGATCGTCCAATGGATGGATAGCATCAAACCGACGTGCAAGGCGCTCTACTTTGTCGGAGACATGTTCGACTATTGGTTTGAATACAAATACGTCATACCCAAAGGATTCGTTCGATTCATAGGGAAGATGGCGGAATTCATAGACGACGGCATACCTGTCTACCTCTACACGGGCAACCATGACGTATGGATGTTCGGTTATTTCCAGGAAGAGATCGGCGCCACCGTCTACACGAAGGAGACCATACTAACCCTAGAGGGGAAGAACTTCTACGTGGCCCATGGCGACGGATTGGGCGATCCCAGCCTATCCTTCCGCTTCATGCGAGGATTCTTCCGCAACAAGTTCTGCCAGTTCCTCTACAAATGGATACACCCGGACCTCACCATGCCTTTCGGACGCGCTTGGTCAAAATCCAATCGGAAGAAGAAGAGAGGCAATGCGGCGGAGTCCTATTTGGGAGAAGAGAAAGAATTCCTTGTCCAATTCGCCAAAAAACACAGCCAGACAAACGACATAGACTTCTACGTGTTTGGGCACCGCCACATCGTCTTAGACCTAACCATAGAGGGCAATAAGCGGGTCATCATCCTAGGGGATTGGATCACCAACTTCACCTATGCGGAATGGGACGGCGAGCACTTTGAAATAAAACGCTACGAAGAGAAACAATAGCCGCCAAGGAGGCAGAAACGCTGAATGAATTAAAAAAACATAATTTACAACGAACAGCCTGCGAAAGGAAGAAAACGTGACATGTTTTTTATTAATTTCGCAAGGATAATCAAGGAAGAAGGAAGATGGCTCAACCATTGGCAGAAAGGATGCGTCCGAAGACACTAGACGACTACATCGGCCAAAAACATTTGGTCGGCGAGAATGGTGTGCTTCGCAGGATGATGGAGTTGAAACACATTCCATCCTTCATCCTTTGGGGACCTCCCGGCGTGGGGAAAACCACGCTGGCCCGCATCATCGCCAATCAGATGGAACGTGCATTCTTCACGCTGAGCGCCATCAGTTCGGGCGTCAAGGAAGTGCGGGAAGTGATCGACAAAGCCAAGAACAGCCGATTCTTCAACACAGAAACCCCCATCCTGTTCATCGATGAGATCCACCGCTTCTCCAAGGCGCAGCAAGACTCTCTCTTAGCGGCGGTGGAGCAAGGCGTCATCACGCTCATCGGCGCCACGACGGAGAACCCCTCCTTCGAGGTCATCACGCCACTCCTCTCCAGATGCCAAGTCTACGTGCTCAAACCACAGACAGACGAAGACCTGCTCACGCTGGCCCACCATGTCGTGGAGAAAGACGAGGAATTGAAGCGCAAGAAGATCTTCTTCGACGAGACCGACTCACTGCTCCGGTTTGCGGGAGGAGACGCAAGGAAACTGCTCAACATCATCGAGTTAGTGGTCAGCGCGGAGGCGGACGAAGAGGAGATCCACTTCACCAACAAATGTGTCACGGAGAGGTTGCAGGAGAATCCTAACGCATACGACAAGAACGGAGAGATGCATTACGACATCATATCCGCCTTCATAAAATCCATTCGGGGAAGCGACCCCGACGCCGCCATCTACTGGCTAGCAAGGATGGTGGACGGAGGAGAAGACCCGAAGTTCATCGCCAGAAGACTCGTCATATCCGCCGCCGAAGACATCGGCCTCGCCAACCCCAACGCGCTTCTATTGGCCAACGCCTGCTTCGACACCATCCATAAGATCGGGTGGCCAGAGGGAAGGATCGTACTGGCGGAGACCACGATATACCTCGCCACCAGCGCCAAAAGCAACTCAGCCTACCTCTCCATAGACAATGCGTTAGCGTTCGTGCGGCAAAACGGCAACCAACCCGTACCGCTACATCTGAGGAACGCTCCGACGAAACTCATGAAAGAGCTGGACTATGGGAAGGAGTACAAATACTCCCACGACTACAAGGATCACTTCGTGGTACAGGAGTTCCTGCCGAGCAAGATATCAGGGACCCAATTCTGGACCCCGCAGGAGAATGCGGCGGAGAATAGGCTGGCGGAGAATATGAAGAGGCTTTGGGGAGAGAAAAAGAATTACAATAACAAGTAATAACATAAACATATGAGACAACGGATTATCATGTTCCTCGCCTTTTGCTGTAGTCTAAGCAGCTGGGCGGAAGAAACCACGAACAGGAATGTGGAGATAGCGAAGCATTTGGATATTTTCAGCGCTGTCTACAAGGAACTAGACTTGCTATACGTAGACTCCATCGAGCCTCAGAAGACGATCAAGAAGGGCATTGACGAGATGCTGTCATCGCTAGACCCCTACACCAACTATATCCCGAAGGAGGACATGGACAAGCTGAAGCTGATGACGACAGGAGAATACGCAGGAGTGGGATGTGTCATCTCCCAAAAGAAGGAGGGCATACTCATCACCGACGTCTACGAAGGCATGCCGGCCCAACGTGCGGGTATACGCACAGGAGACATGATCGTGGAGATCAACGGGAAATCAGCCGCAGGGCTCAACGTGGGCGACGCCAGCGAACAGCTGCGGGGCGAATCAAAGACACAGGTGGAAGTCACCATCAAACACGTCAACGGCAAGAAAGAGAAGTTTGTCATCACCAGGGAAAAGATAGCCATCCCCGCCATTTCCTTCTATACAGAGATAGAAGAGGGCATCGGATACATCTACATCAACGGCTTCACGGAGAAGGCTGCCAACCAATTCAAAGAGGCCTTCCTCGATCTGAAAGAGAACAAGAAAATCAGCAAACTGATCATCGACGTGAGAGAGAACCCTGGCGGCATATTGGACGAGGCGGTGGACATCATCAACCTTTTCGTGGACAGGAAATCAACCGTCGTATACACCAAAGGGAAGAACCCGAGTCTGAACAAGACATACAAGGCCCTCCGCGACCCGATCGACAAAGAGATACCTATCGCAGTGCTCATCAACCGCAACTCGGCTTCCGCCGCAGAGATCGTGGCGGGCGCACTCCAAGACATGGACAGAGCCGTCATCATCGGCGAACGTTCATTCGGCAAGGGATTGGTTCAGACGACGAGAGACCTTCCTCACGGAGGCAACATCAAAGTGACCATCTCGAAATACTACATTCCTAGCGGACGTTGCATCCAAGCGATCGACTACTCGAAAAAGAACGGGAAGGAATACTCTCAGAGGATCCCAGACAGCCTCACCCACGAGTTCAAGACCCTACACGGAAGGACTGTCAGAGACGGTGGAGGAATCGCACCAGACATCTTTTCAGCAGACACGGTCAGCTCAACCGCCGGCTATTACCTATACGAGAAAGATATCATCTTCGATTTCGTGACAGAATACCAGAAGAAGCATCCAGCAATACCCAACCTCAAGGACTTCACCTTCACAGACAAGGATTACGAGGATTTCAGAGCCTTTGTGAAGAGCAAGGAATTCACCTACGAATCGTTCTCCGAGAACGTCCTCAAAACCCTCAAGGAGACCATGAAGGAAGAGGGCTACGCACAATATGCGGAGGAGGAGATCAATGCTCTGGAGAAGAAGATAAAACATGACATAGACACAGACCTCAATCTCTTCAAAAAGGAGATCGTCAGAAGCATCAGCATAGAGATCGCCAAGCGTTATTACTACCAAACAGGTACGATTGTCGAGTCGCTCAAATTCGACGACTGCAAAAACGAGGCCATCCAGTTGCTGAAGGATACAGATCGTTATAAAAAGATACTAAGCGGAGAGATCAAGGAAGAGAAGAACGCATCAGGAGAAAAGGAATGAAAGCGATGATATTCGCCGCAGGCTTGGGCACGCGGCTAAAACCCATAACCGACACCATCCCCAAGGCATTGGTTCCCGTCGGAGGACGTACGCTTCTGGAGCACGTCATCACCAGGCTTGCAGAGCAAGGCTTTGACGAGCAGATCATTAACGTGCACCACCATGCGGATAAAATCATTACATTCCTACAAGAGAAGAAAAACTTCGGGCTCAGAATAGAGGTCTCAGACGAACGGGAGATGTTGCTCGACACCGGAGGAGGCATACGCAAGGCTGCCCACTTTTTCCGAGACGGGGAGCCCTTCCTGATCCACAACGTCGACATCCTATCGAACGCTGATCTCAAGACATTGTATGAGATCCACAAGGAGCGCGGAAGCGACGCTACCCTACTCGTCAAGACAAGGGAGACCACCCGCTACCTCTACTTCGGGGAAGAGAATCTGCTGAAGGGCTGGGCCAACATCAAGACAGGAGAAAAGAAATCCCCCTTCCGAGACTTCCGTCCGGAAGAGTATGACAGATATGCCTTCTCTGGCATACAAGTGATGTCACCAAGGTTACTCACGCTCATGGAGCACTATCCAGCCAAATTTCCCATCATGGATTTCTACATAGAGAATGCGGGGAAAGCCAATATCAGATGCCATGTCGACAATCAATTCAGGATGATAGACGTGGGCAAATTAGATAGTCTAAAGGAGGCGGAAGAACACTTCGCGAACCTATAATAGCGCCACACAAAAAGAAAAAACATTTCGGTGTCTCTATCCAACCCACGCATAGGATAGAGAGGCAGAGCGTCGCACATCCTCGCCCAACGTTTGCAAAAGGCCTAAGGTTCCACACAGATAGATATAAAAAAAGAGTATCATTTGGGGCTGACAGCGGCGCTGACGAATGAAGTGATATTGCGGGGCGGGTTCGACAGATTGGGGTCTCCGGATTGGATGTGATAGAACAGAGGTTAAAGTTCCGTGACCGGTTGAATGTGAGATGGGATTAGACCATCGGGATGGCGGGCTATTGCCCACCATCCCTCTCTTTACGGTATCTCTCCACTTCCGCACGCACAATCTCCCTTACACGCTCTTTCGCTCCTTGCGGGATCGTGAATGTGATCGTCACTTTTGGCTCATCGTCTTTTTTCTTTCTTCCTGAGCCTTCCCGACGTCCGCCCCATGTGGCGTTTTTCTCTTCGTTTTGCATATTCGTCCAAAATGTTTATTTTTGCGTGACAACCCAAAGGATAGAGGGGGGAGCCGAATCTCCCCCTATCTTGCGTTAAGACTTGATGGTTACTTTCTTCACCTCAATCTTCCCGTCTTTGATTACAATTACTATTTCAACTTGCATTGTATCAAATTCTTTGGGTTGTTTGTCCTACTATCCAGGACATCAGTTTCCCTTTGCAATCGCTCTCCGATCGCATTACAAATACACAAAAAATTGATTTTACAAATTATCTTTCAAGTTTTTTTTGAAGATAGTTTGTGTTTTTTTTGTGCTGTTCCCAAATAAAAAAGGAGGACGCCTGCCCTCCCTTTTTGTACTTTTTAAATTTCGTTTTTGGATTTTTCAAATTTGCGAAAAAAAGAGGCCGACATCTTCTGTCAGCCTCCCATAGTCTATAATTCAGTAATCGAATCAATGAAGCGGAACCACGCGGAAGTTATCCACGCACATCATAATTTGAGGTTCGCCTTCTGGCTGACCGAACTGCAAGAAACTCAAGTTCGTAGCCTTCTTCAAGTCGAAATTACCCTCGAACGGATCCGTGTCGCTCTTCGTGCCATGCCAGAACTCAGTCAAAGGAATTGTGACAGTCGTCCAAGTATCCGTAAAGAATCCATTCTCGCAATCTTTATAAGGCTCCCAGAAACAGATTGGGGAAACCTCACGACCGTGCTTGTCAGGAGAATCGATAGGTCCGAAGAAGATCTCCGTTTTGATGCCCTTGTAAGCCATCTCTTTCGGCACATATACCTCAAATTTAAGAGCCAATGAGCTCAAGTCATACGATTCGAAAGCCTTCGTCGCAACAGAGATAGGGCCACGGCCACCCTCCTGCGGATTAGCCACATACTGGATGTACATACAGTGGTCCATCACCCAAGGATGGTCATATTTTCCGTACAACAAACCGTAGTTGCCGCTACAAGGCTGAGGCAACTTAGCATTGTTCGCGAAAGGAGTGATTTCCGTTCCCATCTCCAACGTACCAGTGATCAGCTCACCGTTCTCGTCGAATGGGTTGTAACCGCCCCAAGTAGCAAGTCTATAATCGAAGTTCACGATAATATTCCTATTGTCACGGAAGAAGAACTTGGAAAGGATAACCTTATCACCGCACTTAATCTTCAACTGTCCATCCTCAGATCCTTCAGGAACGACCACAGAGATCTTGGAATCAGAGGACTCCTCAATCTTAGCGGGGAAATCAGCGCCTGGGAACATGATCTCGCAATTCTTCAAATTGCTACCATATATGACAGCCACCTGTCCATCCGGAACATATTCGCACAGCATTCTCTCCATCACCGGCTCATCCGAACACGAAGCACAACTCTGATGAGTTGAATTCCCCCCCTTATCACAACTAGCCAAACAACCTGCAAGTGCTAGCGACAATATAAACACATAATTTCTTTTCATGGTGAATTTATTTTATATTATAAATATTCAATCCGAAAAATGAGGAGAAACACGTTCCCCTTTTTTACAAAGTTAAGAAATTCCGCGAAAAACGCAAATGAAAAAAAGACTTTTAATTACTCAATTTTCGCCTGTCGTGGAGTCGTATCCACCTTCGATTTTGTACCTGAAGAGACTTGGTCCCTATTATTCGACGGCAGAGAGATACCCAATTTCAGACCTGCGGAGAAGAGCTGTACCTTGTCCACGATACGGGAAGCGAACAAACCCTTCGTATCCACGAAGAAATCATCCGAAAGCTCCGGCACACTCTTTTTCTTATCATCAAAAACACTCGTCAATCCATAATTGCAATACAAGCCCGTATAGAACATCATCTTTTCAGAAACAGAGAAATTGAGTCCGATCTCGCCATAAACGGAGAAAGCAAGTTTCGTCTTGATTCCCCCACTAGCATACGGGTCGCTATTGACAAATCCATGGTGGGGCAAATCATGTATGACGACATTCGTCTGAGGATAGTACCCGGAAACGGAGTAGGAGCCTTCATAAATCTCATAGCGAGAGAATATCGGCACCTCCAGCTTACCGCCCGCACCCACGATCATATTAGCCTTTTCGGAGAAAGGAACCTTGTAGTAAAGTCCCAGAGGAAACTCGAAGGCAAAGATGAACTCCTTCTCCTTCCACCCCATATAGGTCTCGATCAAGTCAAACGACTGCCCATTTTCATTGTCATAGGAAGGTGTGACCACACGTCCGTCGAGGGTCGCTCTCGATCTATATTGGATGAAATCCACGCCACTACCCACACCGACATTCTTGTTTTGGAAGAAAAACACATAACGGGAGCTAAGCGTAAAACCCGGCGAAAGAGGAACATCCGACTTCATCACACCATTGTCGAGAGGGCGGTCCAACACTGGGTCGAACAATATAGTATTCACTCCTCCTCCAACACCGAAAGAGAGTATCTCACCCTGTCCATAGGCACCCATGGAGAGGAACATCGTTACGACAAATAAAATCTTTTTCATATTCATCATCCCATCCTCCTATTTACTTAATCAATTCAACCGCTTTGGAGACGAACTTACATGATGCGCTTCGTTCATCAGCCAAGATGACGACACATACGTATCTTCCCTCGTTCACCCAGACCTCATTCTCCATCCTCACGATATCCGTCCAGTACTTCAAGGCACCCTCCATCGTATAGACATACAACTTCGCCCCCACAAGATCAGCCTCCTGCAAACCATGTACATAAACCGTCGTCATACCCCTGTTCGTGTAAACAGGATAAGTGGATATGGTGAACGGCACATCCAATGCCTCAAAATACTTACCGCAGACATAAACAGTATCATTATTCGGTGTAATGGCATGCAATGAATAGTAGCCATTGAGACCACCCAACTCACAGAAATACTGATCTTTAGCATTCGGAATATCCACATTATTCCGTCTCCATTGGTAAGCGACGAACTCATTCTGAGAGTTGTCACAAACCACCACATCGTTCCACATGCGCATCACATGACGAGCGTCATATCCCAGCCGGAGTTTGAGGTTAGCCACCTTACTGCTCTTGCCCTCACCAAACATCTGCACATTCACTTTATACATGCCTGGAGCGATGCCATCCGGAACAGTGAACGATATGGATCCCACATCGCCCTCCTTCACTTCTCCCACTACGTTACGGAAGCCCTGCGCAATCTCTTCCGAGTCAAAGAAGAACTTAAATGAATCAGGCACACCGCCTAAGACTTGATAGTTCACAATATACTCATCACCTGCGCAGAACTTACGGCTCATGTTCTTATCTCCGAAGAAGACAGACGCACCTCCCGTGACACTCACCCACTTAATCTTTATATCACGTCCATCCACGAACAATGACAAATGGACTATACTATCGCATCCATATTGGGACATGAGGTTCACCTCATACTCATAATTTCCGATATGGTTCGCCTCCACCGTGAAGCCATTCTTTTCATAGATCGTCCCCGCCTTTGTCGTATCCACGATCCTCACGTAGTAAGGATGTGAAACAACCAGATGGAGCGTCACCACAGAATCGCAACCGGCAACCGTAGAATAGGAGTCGACATAGGTGCCGGACTTCGTCAAAAGCTTATCGTTCCAATAGAAATCGCCGCACGCCACCTCGTCGAACACAATGTCATACTCCTTGTTGATGGTAAGTTTCACATCGATGATGGAGTCGCAACCATTCGATTTCGGGAAGACAATCAACGTGTCATGATAGAACTCATACTCATTCCAGCGGACAGGCAGTTCGCTCTCGCAAAGTGTTCTCCTGATTTCCGTAACCGAGGATGAGAGGATGGTCAAAGCCAATCTCGTGATACTATCACAACCCAAGATGGAGTGCAACGTATCAGTATATAAACCGCTCGAATACAAGTACCTTCCATGCCATTCGAACGAATCACACGCAGTGGCGCTGACGGTCGTGTCAAATGACGGCAAGATATTCAATCGGAAGATGATGAACGAGTCACATCCAGCCGTCGTGGTGAGGACAACCCTAGACGTGTCACTATAGATTCTGTAATCATTCCATACAATCGGCAACTCACTTCTACATACCGTATAGTGGATTGTGTCCTCGTTATAATGTGGCTGGTTAATCGTCAAATCGATGGAGACAATGCTATCCTCGCCCGCCGCAGTCTTCAACAGATCATAATAGATGCCACTTTGGGTCAACGTCATGCCTTGCCATTCATAGGAAATGCAAGCGCTCACCTTCTCAGGTGTCTTCTCAGGCGGAGGCAAGATGGTAAGAGCTATCGTAACGACAGAGTCGCATCCCAACGAAGAGACGAGCTGCTGGGTATACATGCCAGACGAGTCATAACGCTCTCCGTTCCACTCATAATATGAAACCGCACTGTCCAGCCTGAAGATCTCGTATGTCGGCAGGATATGCAGATGAAGCGTAATGATAGAGTCACAACCGATGGATGAGGTCAGTTTGTAGTCATAATCACCCGAGACTTCATACGCCGTGCCATTCCACATATAAGGGGCACAAGATGTGTCGTTAAACACAGACCGACGCACAGGCAATCTGTTCAGGTGGATTGCCACGATAGAGTCACAATCCAGATGGTTACGGATCGTCAGGGAAGTATCGGACGAGACATCGAAGTCATGCCACTTCACGGAGGCCGCATTCTCGCAGATATCCACCGTATCCGCACCATACGTAGGCTCCAGGATGGTCAGATATATCGTCAGGATGGAGTCACAGCCCAAAGATGAGACAAGGGTCTGGTTGTAGACGCCACTCTTCGTATAGACGGAATCGTTCAATGCGAAGGATTTGCAAGATGTGCGATAGATCGTGTCCATCTTAACCGGCAAGATGGTCAAGTGTACCGTGATGATTGAGTCACAACCAGTAGGCGAGTTCACCTTCTTCTGCACCACAGTGTCCTCCGTATAGATTTGCCCATCCATCGTGAATGAGGCACAAGCCGTATCATAAACGACACCCGAAGGAGAAGAGAGCACGATCAAATTCAGTCGGACGATAGAATCACAACCATTCGCAGCGGGGAATCGTTGCTCATAAACACCCGTCTTCGTGTATACCGAATCGTTCAGACGATATGAGATACATACCGTATCGAATATTTGCGTGAGAGGGGATGGAAGAACTGTCAGATCCAATTGGATCAAAGAGTCACAGCCACTAGCGGAGACAAGACGCTGTTCGTACACACCACTCGTCTGGTAGGTGGAATCGTTCAGCACATAAGCACCGCACACAGTATCTGAAATAAACGTCTTTGGAATCTCGCGAATCGTCAAATTAAGATTGATGATGGAATCACAACCCGTAACAGTTTGGAGGTGCTGGACGAAATGACCGCTTTGGGTATAAACGGAATCATTCAACGTATACGAGCCGCAAGCCGTTTGATCCAGCGTCACCTCATAAGAAGGGTAAATAACCAACTCTAAGACGAGGGTGGAGTCCCTTCCGTCCGGAGTGGTAAGATGTTGCTCATACGTACCGCTCTCCGTATAGACCGAATCGTTCATGACGAAAGAGGAGCAGGAAGTATCCCTGATCACACCATTCACAAAGTTCAGGACTTTCAAGTTCAGCGTTATGACAGAATCGCAGCCGTTGGAAGCGAAAAGGGTCTGCTTGTAGATACCACTCTTCGTATAGACGGAATCGTTCAGGATGTAGAAAGAGAAGGCCGTATCCACAATCGTGCTATACATGGTAGGCAAGATCGTCAGATGAAGGATAGAGGTGGAATCCTCTCCCCTCGCCGTCACATAATGCTTAGAATAGGTTCCAGGCTGGTTGATGAAGGTACCATCCCACAAAATACCACCCTCGCACACACTCTCGCTCCTTTCCGTCAGGATGCCCTCGACGATGGTCAAGTCCAAACGCACGGTGCTATCACAACCATTCGGTGTAGGGATATGCTGTACATATTGGCCAGATTGGGTATAGACGGAATCATTCAATTCATACGATCCCTTGGCGATCGCATGGATCAGCGTATCACCCGCAGGCGTGATATCAAGCACGATCGTCAGGATAGAGTCACAACCATTCGCGGAGGTCAAGTGTTGATCATAAACACCACTTTGCGTATAGACGGAGTCGTTCAACGTATATGAGCCACAAGCGCTCACAGTGATCGTATTCGAGGACTCTTCCCTCAGCACGAGATGTAACCTCACCACAGAATCGCAGCCCCACGCACCCGTCACACGTTGTTCATAAGTGCCGGATTTGTTATACTCGAATCCATTCATTGAATAGAATCCACAGGCGGTATCGTAAACCTCCGTGACTGGGATAGGGCGCTCGATCAAATGGATCGCGACGAAGGAATCGCAATCGACATAATTGCGCAGACGCATCACAGTATCCCCGTAGATAGCCATGTCATGCCACATGTAAGGGAGCATGCCTTGGCATATCGTGACGGTATCCTTCCCGTAAGTATGCTCAAGCACCGTCAAATGGAGCGTCAAGACAGAGTCGCAGCCCGTCACCCTTGAAGTGAAACGTTGTTCGTAAACACCACTCTTCGTGTACACGGAATCATTCAGCGTATACGAGCCACAAACCGTTTCTTGGATCGTCGTGGTAAGGATTGGATTCACCACGAGGTGTAAGGTGAGGATGGAGTCACAACCCGTCACCCTAGAAGTGAGCATCTGCTCATAATCACCGCTCTTCGTATATACTGAATCATTGAGGGTATATGAGCCACAAGCTGTATCATAGATCTCCGCACGGGAGACAGGCAAAACGATCACCTTGACATCCACCAGGGAATCACAACCCAACTTATTCTCCATCTTCACGACCGAATCACCGCTCAATTGGTATCCGTGCCACTCATACGGCAGTTCCTTCACGCAAATCACGACAGAGTCGACCCCATAGGTAGGGTTCAGCACTGTCAGATTCAGATGGACAACGGAGTCGCAGACACCCTCTCCATTCTTCACGATCCAGACTGGTGTGTCCGTAGACTCGAAGTATTCCACGCTGTCTCTCCACACATAGGAATGACAAGCAACCACCGTATCGAAGCGCTCGAAATCCGTCCACGTACGTACCGTCAGATGTGCGGCACCCACCACGGCAGACTCTTCATTCTTAACAAAGGAATGGCCATGCCATACATAAGGCAACTCGGCCGGGCAAAGCATGGTATCCCGCACCACAGCGAATGAATCCTCGCCCACCAAAGTGTTTCGTTCAACGCGATAGAGGACTGAATCGGCCAACGTGTTACCGCTCTTGTCCGTCACGTTATAATAAACCATCACAGAAGGAGCCTCATATACATTCAGGCGGAGTTTCATGCCTGAGAAATCCTTATAAGAGACACCATCATAACTATATTTGATGGACAAGTCAGGAAGGGCGTCACAATTATCCGAGAGGTGATCCGTAACATCAGACAACGGAATCGTAACCAACACATCTCCCACGACGGAATCCGCCACAGGATGTACCCTGTTACCGTAAGAGATGCCCAAATCATCCAATTTAGGAGCCGCACGATCCACGACGGACACCACTTGGAAGAACTCGTCACTGGAAACCGTATAAACAGTATCATTCGTCGCCAAATAGCCCACTTTCCAGAAGACCACATCACCATCCGTGAACTCGACAGAATCGGACCTGGTCAATAACTTGTCACCTGCATTGTTCAGATTATAGTAACATACTGTGTCCACGAAGTTGAACGAGCAGATATCCTTGAACGAAGGGATATAATCCCACAAACGCACGTATGCCCGGCAACTATCGTTAGCGTCTAGCGACATCGGTGTCAGCGCACCCGTTTCAAGGGAGTGCGTCGAGTTGGTAATGATAATCGTCGTATCAGAGCAATAACCATCCGATGCGGAAACGACCAACATATATTCATAATTATCATACCCATTAAACGTCAGCAAGAAACGGCTCACACCATCCATCGTCTCGCCATACTCGTCAACCATTGGTTGTCCTTGCTCAAACCAACGATACATGTTATACTCCGCCGTAGGTTTCGCGGAGAAGCCCACCGTACGGTAATCTAACCCTGCGCATCCCCAGTAACGTACCGTGTCGCCAAAAGGTTTATTCGTCATTCTAGAGTGGACGATCAAATGGACATCGACGACGGAATCACATAGACCCGCCCCGTTATCCACCGTATAAGAGAGATCGTAAGACTTTCCGCTTGGATAGGTGTTTCCATCTCTCCATGTATATTGCTTAACACCACAAATGACCACTGTATCTTTTCTGTAGAAGGAGCTATCCACCCTAACGCCAAGCAAGGCAGCACCCACTTCCGCACGTTCCCCTGCGGTAGCGAATGAATGGCCATGCCACTCAACCGGGAAAGCATTCGCACACACGAAGGTGTCACGTACGATCGCATACATCTTACCATCCACCTCCGTTGCCCGCTCCACGGAATAGTCGACCGCACAAACAGCAGATTCAACACCTGCGAGGCTCTTCACCTTCCAGTAGACCGTCCTTTCGGTTTGCGTGAAGGCATTCAGGTTGAAAGTCAACCCATTATAGGAGTGGAAGTTAACGCCATCATTACTATATAAAGCCTCAAGGTCAGAAGCACATTCGCTGGAGGCTGCAGACAAGACATCCGCAAGGGAGACAGAAAGATGAGACATACCCGTCACGGAGTCCACCACCGCCGCAAAACGTTTGCCAGCGGAGATGTCGTCGCAAGCCAAGGCAGGGACCGTGAGATTTCTCACACGTACGATTTGAGGACGTACCGTCTCGTCCGACAAGGTTGTGTCCTGAGTCGTGACCACCACACGCCAAAAGAGTTCGGTCTTATCCGCCACATGCTCGATCATCGATTGATCCGCCATATCCACCCATTCGCCCCCGTTCACACGATAATAGATCGTCGTATCAAGAGCATTATTGTCGTTATAAGCGAAGGAAGGCATCCAAGGCGACAATTCCAAAGCACGCAAGTCACACCCCTCGTTGGCGGCGCTATCGATAGGCGAGACGGCCTCATATACCACCAAAGAGTTATTCGTCTTTATCACCAAGTTCAAAGTAAATACGCTATCGCAACCACCCCCATTCGCTTGGCGGAATCCATCCTCACGAACGCTTTCGGTATAGGTGACGCCATTGCGCCAAGTGTAAGGCTCCGTAGCGACAACCGTCTCCTCCTTGAAGTATGAGCTATCCACACGGACGGTCAGCAAGGCGGCGCCCACCTCCGCACGTTCTCCATCCACGGAAAAGAGGTGTCCATGCCAAGAGAAAGGAAGGTCACCCGCGCACAGCAACGTATCCCGCACGATCGCATACATGCTACCATCCACCTCAGTGTTTCGTTCCACGCCATATTCGATTGTGCAGATCGCAGACTCATTGTTTTCAGGGTCAGCGACTTTCCAATAGAGAGGAACGGTTGGTTGGGTGAAGACATTCAGAGAGAAAGGCGTCCCATTATATTCCGAGAACGATGTGCCGTCAGAACTAACGTACAGCGTGAAATCAGAAGCGCAATTATCCGAAGCCGCCGCCTTAATTCCATCAGAAGAGACGCTGAACGGAACCACACCCATAACTGAATCCGTCACAGGGGCATAACGATCGACTAGGGAGGCTTGGCGGCAATCGATAGTTGGAGCGATTCCATCACTCAGGCGAATCACCTGAGGAGTGACCGTCTCGTCAGAGATCGTATTATGGTCGTCCGTGGTAATAACCACCCTCCAATAGAGCGACGTGCCATTTGTCACCTGAGAAAGGACCGGACGAGAGGTATATTCCACCCACTCTCCACTATTCACTTTGTAATAGACTGTCGTGTCGACGGCATTGTCCGAACTATATGAATAACCAGGCATTATGGTGGAGAGATCCAACGCAGAGAGTGCGCAAAGCTCGTTCATGGCGCTATCCACAGGGGTGATAGGCTCATCCACCTTGAGACTGTTCGACTCCTTGATCGTCAAGCGCAAGGAGAAGACACTATCACAAGCACCCACATTTGGCTGGCGGAACCCATTCACCACGGTACTCTCCGTATAAGTGACGCCATTGCGCCAAGTGTATGGACCAACATTCACGATGTTCTCCGTCTTAAAGTAGGAGCTGTCCACACGAACAGTCAGCAAAGCCGCGCCCACCGCAGCCTGCTCGCCATCACTGGAGAATTCATGTCCGTGCCATGTAACCGGCAACGAACAAACCAATGTGTCGCGGACAATCGCATATTGCTTACCATTCACTGAAGTAGCACGTTCAACCTCGTAGACGACAGGACACGCATTCGAAGGGAGTCCACCGTCATCCTCCACCCTCCAATAAACCGTGACAGATGGAGAGTCGAAGACATTCAGGGCACCCGTATAACCGTTGAATTCGGAGAAGGAGACTCCATCCATACTCACAAAAGCAGTCAGCGTAGGAGCGCAATTATCAGATGCGGCGGAGATTACATCTTGCGGGCTGACCGCACAAGGGACCACACCGTTGATAGAGTCCGACACAGGGATCACCCTCTTGTTTTGGGAGATTGCGTCACAATCCAGCACTGGGTTTTGGCTATCGTGCAATTTCACAAGAATCGGTTCCTTCGTTTCATCCATCAGGGTAGCGCCATCCTTCGTATGCACGACAACACGCCAGAATACTTTGTCGCCAGATGCGACGTCCGTCACAACAGGAGTCGTGGCGAAATCCACCCATGCCCCATCATTCAGACGATAGGAATAGGCTGTATCCTTGCCCATTTTAGAGCAATACGAGATATTAGGTCTATAAGGCGTCAGATCCAAGGATTTCAAGAGACAACCATTGTTCGCCAGACTATCCACCGATATATGCTGAATATTCTGCACATAGAAATCATAGTTGACCAAGGCACTGAAAACCGTCGTGTCCGGACAACTTCCGTCAGGGGCAGCGGCGACAAAATAATACTCAACATCATAGTCAGCCACAACTGCAGTATAAGTACTTGACGTACCAAGCAGAGTGCCCGAAGGACTCAGCCACTTCAAGGAAGTACGTCCAGAAGCACTCGGATCGAACGAGAAGGTAACCTCTTCCCCCGAGCAATCGATCTTATTCAAATCAGCGTCCGTCAAGGAAGACTTGTCGACCGCAGGATAATACGTAAGATTAAGCGTCACAATCGTATCGCAATTCATTCCACCTGATATCGTATCGACCGCCGTATGGTTGCTCTCCGTGTAGGTTTTTCCGTCTATCCACACAAACGGTTTGCCGCAAGAGAGGCGGGTATCCACTTTCTCGCAATAATCGCGCACCACCTCAGAGGCGCCCATGTCCACCGAAGCGCCAGAGATGCGGGCCTTGCCGAAATAATCCACATCCGTATAGCGTGAGACTGCGGAACTACTACCCGCATCCTCACAAGGAGAACCCGAACGAAGAGAATAGTCTGCGTTCAAAAGCGGATTGCCGGAGATGTTGCCCCTACCATTCATTCCGCCCTGCACGCACGAATAGGTGACATTCGCGGTGTTCAAGACAGAGTTGCCATTCCCATATATGATACAGTTGGTAATCTTGCAATTATTGTTGGATGAATTGACCGCATAACGGTTCGGGGAGTTTCCCGTACTACTGTTGTTGCCGACCACCGTACAGTTTATCATGCTTCCACCATTCAGATTGACGGCAGCCATATTCGACTTATTCAACATATTCGATGCGACCACCACATTGACCAACAGACCGCCCGAATTCACCAACACGATGCCGACAGATGGTTCAGAGCATGTGTTGTTCGTGATCAATCCGCCAATCAGAGTACCCGACACCGCAACAGGTGCGCCCTCCGTACTATTCTGGACGCTGGAGTTAACCATCTTCAGGGTAGCCCCACTGTTAACAGACACGAAGTGACTATAGATAGAGAATGAGGTCGTGGAATTGAGGCCGTTACAATCGAGCACCACATTATTGAACTCCACGGTACAGCCATCGTTCACGTAGATGGAAGTATTATAGAGATGGATGATGTCCCAAAATATGGAGACGGAACGTCTCACGATCGAATAGCCATTCCTAGACATCAACACCACGTTCTTGGCGAAACTAAGGTCACTGTTCATCGAGACGTTACTGAGCAACATCACAGTGTCACCACTACCTGCCGCATCCACAGCATCAGAAAGATTGGTGTAATTGGGTCGGGTGTTCGATGTGCCAACCGTCACCGTACGGGCATGTACAGAAGAGATGGTCCACATGAGACACACAACTATTCCTAGAAATATTTTAAAACCCTTTGTTCTCATAATCAACCAGAATAATTCGCGCCATTCACTGACGCACTAAATTACAAATGTATGAAGAAATCCAACATTATCAACTCAACCTACATATCTAAATAACTTCAAAGATGGGAAAAAATCTACAATACACCAACAATTATTAACACAATTATAAAAAAACAGCCACGAAAACCGAAAGAGACGAGCGGTCAAGAGTGTTCATACGTTGTTAACAAACTGTTAGCAACTTGTCACAAAGAGGTTGACAACAGGTTGATGGAGATGAGGAGGGGAATAGAAAGGGGAGCCTTCCATAGAAAGCCCCCCTCGTCCCTTTATCATGGATAATCATTACATGTTCATACCACCACAGCAGTGGATCACCTGGCCTGAAACATATGAAGAGAGGTCTGATGCCAAGAAAGTAGCCACATTAGCGACATCCTCTGGCGTTCCGCCTCTTCTCAAAGGAATCGTGTCAGTCCATTGCTTACGCACCTCTTCCGACAATTGCATGGTCATATCCGTCAGGATAAAGCCTGGAGCGATACAGTTCGCGCGGATGCCACGAGAGCCCAACTCCTTAGCGGTGGACTTAGCCAAACCGATCATACCTGCCTTAGAGGCAGAGTAGTTGCATTGTCCCGCATTACCGGAAACGCCCACGACAGAGCTCATGTTGATGATGCTACCGCCACGCTGACGCATCATGATCGGCGCGCACGCATGGATAAAGTTGAAAGCGGATTTCAAGTTAACCGTCAAGACAGCGTCCCATTGAGCCTCCGTCATACGCAACAACAACGTATCCTTTGTGATTCCTGCGTTATTCACCAAAATATCGATACTTCCAAAATCTTTCTGGATTTGTTCCACCACCTTGTGTGTCTCCTCAAAATCAGCCGCGTTGGATGCATATCCTTTAGCCTTCACGCCCAAAGCGGAAATCTCAGCTTCCGTCGCCTTTCCAAGCTCATCGATCTTCAAATCAGTGAATGCGATATTGGCACCCTCACTGGCGAATTTCAACGCGATAGCCTTTCCGATTCCTCTGGCGGCACCTGTGATAAGAGCCGTCTTACCATTTAACAATCCCATAATTATATTCTCTATTTAGTTATTAATTCTTTACGCAAAGATACGAATTTATTTCCAATCTCCATTCCGCTTGATTAAATCAATCAGCCTTTCGACCGCTTCCCCCTCCGGGATGAGTTTCTCCACGCAGGTCTGCCCTTTGTAAAGGTTCACCTTCCCCTTGGCGGATCCCACGTAACCATAGTCGGCATCGGCCATCTCACCCGGGCCGTTCACGATACAACCCATGATACCAATCTTCAGGCCTTTCAGATGGGAGGTCTTCGCCTTAATCTGAGCGATGGTGGATTGAAGGTCGAACAATGTACGTCCGCAGCTTGGGCAGGAGATGTATTCGGTCTTGCTGACCCTCACACGAGAGCCCTGCAATATGCCAAACGAGAGGGAAAGGAGTTGTGGTTGCGGCACATTCGGAGCCTCCACCCACAAGCCATCGCCTAAACCATCAATGAAGAAGAGACCTAAATCGGCAGCCGCCTTTATCTGCAGATCCTCAAGCGACGCATCCGCATAGGTACGTTTCAACACCACCGGGTTCTTCACATCGTCCGCCAACAAGGCATGGAAGAAGGCACGTTGCTCGCCCACCCCATTCTGATGGTTGGTAGTCAAGACAAAGACCGTACGCTCATCCACCGCCGACAGAAGTTCCTTGCCATAATCGCCATACGACAACTGCAGGAACTTCAACGGAGAGGCATCGGCACGCAAAGCCGAGAGCTGAGACGCATCATAAAGCGGGAGATCCGACATGCAATAATCAGGGGTCAAATTGCCGGAAGTGACAGCAGAAGAGCTCAAAACAGCAGGAAGAGCGTTTCCTCCGAAGTTTCCCACACGGAACGTCTCTCTGCGGGCATATTGGTATGGATTGACCTTGCCGGAGTCCTTCGCCACGATTTTCGTATGACCCGCCCTGCCCGACACGTAGTCGACCAACTTACGAGCCACCGGAATCTCACACTCAGGAGCCTCGCTCAGCGAGACACGCACGGTGTCACCGATACCATCCGCCAAAAGGGCGCCAATGCCTAGTGCCGACTTAACTCGGCCATCCTCGCCATCGCCCGCCTCGGTCACACCCAGGTGCAACGGGAAGGAGAGCCCCTCTTTCCGCATGGTGGCGACCAAGAGACGAACCGTCTGAACCATGACGACCGTGTTGGACGCCTTGATGGAGATCACCACATCGCTGAAGCCGTCCGCCTTGCAGATGCGCAAGAACTCCATGCATGACTCCACCATGCCCTGAGGCGTATCACCGTATCTGGACAAGATCCGGTCAGAGAGCGAGCCATGGTTCACGCCAATACGCAGCGCAGTATGATGCTCCCTACAGATGCGCAGCAAAGGAAGCAAACGATCTTTTATTTTGTTCAACTCACGTTGATACTCCTCGTCCGTGTAGTCAAAACGTTGGAGCGTATGCACACGGTCCACGAAATTTCCCGGATTGACACGCACCTTCTCGACATATTGGGCAGCCACCTCCGCCGCGGCAGGGTTGAAGTGGATATCGGCCACCAAAGGTGTATTGCACCCTTTTTCTGACAATGACCGGCGGATAGAGGCCAAGCTTTCAGCCTCCCGAACGCCCTGAGCCGTGAAACGGACCAGTTCACCACCCGCAGCGACGATGCGCAACGCCTGCTCTACGCTAGGCTCGATGTCGTTCGTGTTTGTGTTGGCCATGGATTGGATACGGATAGGGTTGTCACCCCCCATTTCCAACGCACCGATATGCACAACAGAAGAGCGTCTCCTCTGATAATTGAACAAATCATTAGACTCCAAGTATTCCATAAGCAATCATGATAAAAAAAGATTTCACACATTTCAGGAAAAGAAACGTGTGAAATCTTTGTTATAAAATCAGGAACAGAGATTTACGTTACAAATCCCCTTCCCCTATCATTTGGTCACAACCGATTTTGTATCAGCATTTCCGCTCGCTTTTCCATTCACATCCGCAGAAACATCCTTTTTAGGAAGGAAGCGATGAGAGATTGGCGCTGCTATGAACCATGAAGAGTATGTACCGACGATCACACCCACCAACATGGCGAAGATGAATCCACGGATTGTATCACCACCGAATGTGAAGATGATAACCAATACCACCAATGTACTCATAGATGTACTGAACGTACGGCTCAAAGTAGAGTTCAAGGCCTCGTTGAACAATCTGTGATCATCACGAGACTTATACAATCTACGGAACTCACGGATACGGTCGAAGATGACCACCTTATCGTTAATAGAGTAACCGATGACCGTCAAGATGGCTGCGATGAATGATTGGTCAACCTCCATAGAGAACGGCATAATATTCTTCAGCAAAGAGAAGAGTCCCATGATGAACAACGTATCGTGAACCAAAGCCACGACAGCACCCAAGCTGAAGGAGAGGTTACGGAAACGGATCAAGATATAGAGGCCGATCACCAACACGGCGATCAACACCGCGAAGATAGCGGAAGTCTTGATGTCGTCTGCCATGGTAGGACCCACCTTCTGGGAGCTTTGCAGACCATACGTAACTGAACCATCCTCCACATCATTGGCGAACTCACCGGCAGCTGTGCGGACATATCGGTTCAAGAACATCTCCTTCGTAACACCATCCGCCAAATAAGGCTTAACGCCCTCGTATACCATTGACTCGATTTCGTCGTCGATGGTTTCAGAGCTCTCCATGATCTTATAGTTCGTAGAGATTCTCACCTTATTGCTTTCTCCGATAGTGATAACGTTCACATTGTCGAACACGCCTCTCAATGCGGAAGCCATTTCGGCCGTGTTAATTGGTTGCTCGAAACGAACGATATAGTTACGACCTCCAGAGAAGTCGATACCGGACTTCAGACCAGAAGTGAAGAGAGAAGCCAAACCAACCAACAAGAAGATAGCGGAACCGATCATGAACGGTTTAGCCTTGCCAATGAAATCGAAGCTAACGTTCTGCAAGAAATTCTTCGTGAATGAAGTGCAGAATGGGAGAGACTCCATCAACATAGGTTTCTTCTTACACAAGAAATCAAAGATCAAACGAGAGATGAACACTGCGGTGAACAAAGAGCAAAGCACACCAATGATCAATGTCGTGGCAAATCCCTTGATAGGACCCGTACCGAACACGAAGAGGATGATACCCGTCAACACCGTAGTGATGTTTGAGTCGATAATCGCGCTTGACGCATTGCCGTAGCCATCCGTCAAAGCTTGCTTGATAGGCTTGCCATTACGTTTCTCCTCACGGATACGCTCGTAGATCAACACGTTCGCATCGACCGCCATACCCAATGTCAATACGACACCGGCGATACCTGGCAATGTCAAAACCGCCTGGAAGGAGGCCAAGACACTGAAGATGAAGAAGACGTTGCACAACAAAGCGAAGTCGGCAACAAGACCTGGAACCAAGCCATAATAGAAAATCATGTAGATCAACACGAGGATGAATGCGACAACGAAGGAGATGAAACCTGCGTTGATAGCCTCTTGACCCAAGGAAGGACCAACCACATCCTCTTGTACGATATGTGCAGGAGCAGGCATCTTACCAGACTTCAACACGTTGGCCAAGTCCTTTGCCTCTTCCATGGTGAAGTTACCCGTGATTTGGGAACGTCCACCTGTAATCTCGCAATTCACATTAGGGAAAGAGTAAACATAACCATCCAGTACGATAGCCACGCTCTTACCGACATTCTTCTTAGTCAAGTCAGCCCATTTCCTAGCACCTTCCTGGTTCATTTCCATGCTAACCTCTGCGGATGATCCGTATTGGCTGAGATCCGCGCGGGCGTCCGTGATAACGGAACCGTTCAACGGAGCCTTACCATCCCTTCTCGCACGGTTGATAGCCACCAACTGCACATACATACCAGCCTTATCAAATGGCTTCACACACCATACAGGATAGAAGCTGGCAGGGATCAAACGTTTCTCACGAGCCATTCTAAAGTAGTTCATCACCTTAGCAGTATCCTTCACCTCAGTGATACCCAAGAGAGGGCCCTTGCCGTCGTTTCTCTGCATTTGTTGCAAAATAGCGAACAACGGATTCTGTTTCTTGAACTCTTGAACAGACATCTCGTCTGCAGATTGCTCACTAGAAGAATCCTTAGCAGCCACCGCTGCGATAAGGCTATCAGCGATAGATTGAGCAACCGTATCCTTCACTTCGGTATTCTGAGCAGTAACTGTATCAGCTCCAGAAGCCTTCTTAGCCTCCATAGACTCATAATCCTTCGCCATATTATTTACAGCTTGGAGATACTCTACCACCTCAGCATAATCATAAGTCTCCCAGAACTCGAGGTCGGCAGAACCTTGGAGCAACTTACGAACACGCTCTGGTTCCTTCACACCTGGCATCTCGATCAAGATACGTCCTGCGATATCCAATTGTTGGATGTTAGGTTGAACCACACCGAAACGGTCGATACGGGAACGCAACACATTGAAAGAGTTGTCAACCGCAGCCTTCACTTGTTCCTTCAACGCCGAAATCACCTCCCTATCCTCAGGAGTAGAGGAGAACTTATCCTTCAACTCGTATGAGAACAAATAGAACAACGGTTTACCTGGGTTCGTTTCCTTGTAGGCCTCGGCAAAAATATCAACGAAATCCTTTTGAGTATTGAGTTGTCTCTCCTTGGCCAACTTCATGGCGCTCACGAACTCGTCGCTGTTGGCTTGTGTTCCTGCCAAAGACTTGAGGATGTCGGCAACAGAGACCTCCATCACCACGTTCATACCACCCTTTAAGTCCAAACCTAAGTTCAACTCATGCTCGCGACACTCCTTCAACGTATAGCCCAACCATACTGGCTCCCCCGAGAGGGAATCTAGATACCTTTGGCATTCCTCCGTACCTTCGCCGTACATCTTGACCGCCTTGTTCTCATAGTGACTGGTCACAAGGCTAAACGAAAGGTAAAAGAGACAAGCAAATGCGAAGAGCACCGCAATCAACTTTACAAATCCTTTGTTTTGCATTTTAATAACTGTTAATTATAATTAATTTTAAATTTATTATTCACATTAACGGACTGAATCAAAGGGTAAAAAGCGAACCCACTTTCAATCGGAGCGCAAATATAGTTATTTTTGTTTTATTTCCTGCGCCAAAAACAGACGGATTTTCGAAAAAAAATGATTTGAATCGATTCCCCACCCTTCACCTGGGAGACATTTTAAGGAATAACACACTAAAAAAGGGGAGAAGACGGATAAAATCCACCCTCTCCCCCTTGCCTTTGGATTCGGTCAGACCCGCATGGGGATTCCTCATCCCGTCATCAAAGTCAACCGTCTATTCTTAACTTAGAACTCCACCTTCGGAGCCTTGTTAGCGCCATAGTCAGACTCGAAGTATGCTCTTGTGTTCAAGCCAAAGAGGCCAGCCAAGATATTGTTCGGGAATGTGCGGACCTCCATATTGTATTCTTTCGCAGTCTCATTGAACACACGGCGGGACTCCGCGATGCGGTTTTCAGTGCCTTCCAATTGTTTCTGCAAATCCATGAAGTTCTCATTCGCCTTCAAGTCAGGATAAGCCTCCGCCACAGCCAACAACTTGCCTAATGCGCCGGTGACGCCCTGTTGAGCCGCTTGAAACTTCGCAAGCTCCTCTGGCGTAATGTTTGACGGGTCGATGGTGATAGAAGTAGCCTTGCTTCTCGCCTCGATCACAGCAGTAAGGGTTCCTTGCTCATGCTTCGCATAGCCTTTCACCACATTAACTAAATTAGGGATAAGATCCGCGCGACGCTGATACTGTGTCTCCACATTACCCCATGCCGCAGTCACTTTCTCGTCCTTCTGCACCAATGAGTTGTAGGAAGAAATGCACCAAATAACCAATATGGCCGCGGCAACCAATAAAATAATCGTACTTTTTTTCATATTACCTAATTATTTATAGAATTATATCAATTATCCAAACACATCACACACATGGCGCATCAGAAGCGAGAGCCCGCACCGCCACCGCCAAAGTGACCGCCACCGAAGTGCCCTCCTGACGAGCCGCCGAAGCCTCCACCGAAGCCACCGCCATAACCGCCAGACCGTCTAGTGGTCGAAGTCGATTTATAGACTGTGCGCAAACGTTTCAGTTCTTCGCCACACTTCTCGCAACGATAGGAATCCTCAAACTTATACATGGTTCTGTCCGAATAGACTTTCGAAGACATAACCCGCTTCAGGGAGTGTTTCCCACAATTAGGGCATTTCTTCCTCTTCCACCACGTCCACAGAGCGACGAACGGGAAGAAGAGCACGCTGGCGAGGAAGAGCAGCATTTCAAAGGGAGTCAGTTCGACATCTTCCCCCTCCCATTTCATCGACCCTTGCAACGTGTCGCACACGACACGCACGCCCATTGTCATACCAGCGGTCCAATCCCCTTCGGAAAAGTGAGGATTCATGTATGTCCTCTGGATTCTACTACAGGTCACATCCGGCAAATCGCCTTCCAGGCCGGATCCCGTGGCGAACTGCACGCAACGTTCCTGCGTGGAAAGCAGTATGACCAAGCCATTATTCAAGGAAGACTTGCCCACACCATACTTCTGTCCGAGGCGGATAGCAGTCTCATAGCAGTCATGGTTCGCGAGCGAATCCACAGCCACGACGACCACCTCAATACCCGTGGAGTCCTCCAAACGGCTCAACATGGCGTCCATCACAGCGACGGAATCCCACGACAAGATGTTTTCCGGATTGCAAACATAGCGGGAAGCATCCTGTAGATGTACCATCTCTATATTATCAATGCTATACTGCTTTGCGCAAAGTCCGCTGGAAAAGAGTAATGCGATGAATATAGACAATAATTTTCTCATTCCTTATAATCGTTTACACTATACAAAAATAAAAGAAAAGAAGCACACAAACAATAATTAAAGACAAAAAAAGGGGGTCGGAAAAATCCAACCCCCATACGAATTTAAAAATTTTCTCTTCTTTATTCAGCCTCTGCATTAGAGGATGGAGTTGTAGCCTCGACTTGTCCCGTCAACTTAGACTTCGCACCTGCTTCCTCACGAGGATAGAACGCAGCACTCGCAACACTCAACACAACAACCAAACCCACCAAGAACCAAGTCGCTTTCTCCATGAAATCCGTAGTTTTCTTTACGCCCATAATCTGATTTTGAGCCTGAAAACTTGAAACTAAGCCTCCTCCTTTAGAGTTTTGCATCAAAACTGCGAAAACCAAAGTGATAGAAGCAATCACAACAACAATCGTAATAAACGTAAACATTTTTTATAACTTATTTGTTTAAATTTTCTATCAGCCTCTCAAAGAACCTGATTTGGTCTGCAAAGTAAATGCTTTTTTCTGGATATTTCAAACTTAACTGCCTAAATATTTTAATTGCCTTATCAAACTTCTTCTGTTTGATATAGATCTTGGCCAATGTCTCCGTAAAACATGTATTTTCTTCCTGCTGATTTTCAGGCTGTTCTGGAAGAATAGGTGCTGGTTCCACCGGAAGGTCTCCTGACGCATATTTTTTTTCGTCAAAAGACTCCCTGGAGTATATAAAATCGTCAATCAGGCTTTGTCCGCGCATCTCCTTGGCCGCATCACCCGTCTCGATCGGCTTCAAATCATTGAGCAAATCGGTCATATCCGTTATATACATAGGTGAAGCGGGAGCAGGAGCAGTTGGAACGACAGCGGGAGCTTGCTCCACAGGTTCCGCTTGAGCAGGGGCAGGTTCTGCCGTCACAGGGAGACGCTCTTCTTCCTCCTCCGGCTGCATGAGGATCAACTGGAACAATGCGTTTCTGTCCGTCACATAGAGCGAAGCCTTACGCAACTCAGCATCGAAGCGCAGATCGCCCACATTATGCAATCCCTTCAAAAAAAGCAAACGGAAGGATTGGGCGTACGGGAAACGATCCACACACTCTTGGAGTTCCTTCAAATGAGACGCATTGACACGCCCAGGATGCTCCAACAAAGATATGATTTCACTTGACGTCATCTTTTACCAATTGGCTACCGTTGCGTTGAATATCTGGCTAACAATATCCTCGATCAGTTGTTCGTTCAGTTCGCCCTGCACCTGGTCGATTGTGTACTCGTTGGAGAACGTCTGGTAAGAAGAGAACGTGCGTTCGAAACTTTCCGTCGAGTTCACCTTGTTCACGAAGCGGACGGAGACAGACATCTGCAAGCGGGAGTCCATCGCCTCACCGGAAGAGTTCACGCCGCTGGACACCACATTATAGCCTGAAATCTCACCAGAGATCTGCAAATCTCCATCGTGTTCCACGAAACGGAGCGCGGTCTTGGAAGAGAACTCATCCTTCAGTTTCTCCGTGAAGTCGGACGACAACGAAGCATAGACCAAAGGCGCCCTGTTCGGGAATTCCTCTATATTGATGGTCTTCACGACCGAATAATCAATGGAAGAGCCATTGAACTTATAGGAGATCTTGCACGAGACGAACACGCCCAACAGCGTGACGAAAGAGGCGAAGAGAAAAAAAATCCTTTTATTCCAAACCATACTGTTTAATCTTTCTATATAATGTGCGCTCGGATATTTTCAGATCCTGCGCCGCATATTTCCTTTTATTATTATGCTTTTCCAGAGCCTTCTTGATCATATCCTTCTCCGCGTCCTCCAACGAGAAGTTCTCCTCCACATACTCCTCCATGTCCTGGATATCACGCTGCGCCTTGATTTGCGTCACCGAAGGCGTAGAGACAGGAGTGCTGCTCGGATCGGTTGAGAAACTTGGCTCCATTCCGCGCAATTCTTCGATAGAGTGGCGCATGTCATGGATCGGATGCATGTCGGCATGGGCCATCTGCACATCCTCGACATGCATGCCCGCACCCCTCATGATATCATTCACCAGTTTCTTCAGATCATTCATATCCTTCTTCATATCGAAGAGGACTTGATAAAGGATCTCCCGCTCGCTATTGAACGTCTTATCGTTAGAGGAAGGCGTGACCATCGGCAAGTTCGAGCCTACCACTTGTGGCGGCATATAGGCGAGCAATGTCTCCTTGGAGATGTCGCGGTCGGTCTCCAAGACAGAGATCTGTTCCGTCACATTCTTCAGTTGGCGGACATTGCCTGGCCATGGGTAGTGGAGCAAGAGCATCCTAGCCTCAGGGGAGAGCGACACCGCCGGCATTTTATATTTCTCCGCAAAGTCCGTAGCGAATTTACGGAACAACAAATAGATGTCGTCCCCACGCTGCCGGAGAGGCGGAACTGAGATAGGCACAGTGTTCAGTCTATAGTAGAGGTCCTCACGGAAGCGTCCCTCCGAAATGGCTCGGGGCATATCCAGGTTCGTGGCGGCGACCACACGCACGTTCGTCTTATAGACCTCAGACGAACCCACCTTCATGTATTCACCCGCCTCCAAGACACGAAGCAACCTCACCTGCGTGGAGAGCGGCAACTCACCCACCTCGTCCAAAAAGATGGTACCGCCATTCGCCTCCTCGAAGTAGCCCTTTCTGTCCGACGTGGCGCCCGTGAAAGATCCCTTGACATGACCGAAGAGTTCGGAATCGATCGTGCCTTCCGGAATCGCGCCACAGTTCACCGCGATGTATTTATTGTGCTTTCTGGCACTATATTGGTGAATGATCTGCGGGAACCTCTCCTTACCCACTCCACTCTCACCCGTGACGAGCACAGACAAATCAGTGGATGCCACCTGCACAGCCACATCGATAGCCCGGTTCAATGCGGGATCCGCCCCCACAATGCCGAACTTGTTTTTCACACTCTGAATTTCACTATTATTCATCATGATGCACCCCATCTTACAGACAACCACAAAAATACAACTTTCGAACGGATTTATCCCAAAAACATTACTATATTTGTATAACTAAAAATAAATAAGATGACAAAAGTAATAACAACACCCAACGCACCAGCGGCCATTGGTCCATACAGCCAAGCCATCTTGGCGGGAGAGACCCTCTACGCATCTGGGCAAATCGCGATAGACCCCGCCACGGGCAATCTCGCGGGAGCGACCATCGAGGAGCAGACCACGCAAGTAATGAAGAACATCGGGCAGATCCTATGCGCCGCCGGACTCACCTACTCCAACGTCGTAAAAACAACTGTATTCATCACAGATATGGCCAGTTTCGGCACCGTGAACAAGATATACGGTGAGTACTTCACAGAGAATGCGCCCGCAAGGTCCTGCGTGGAGGTGAAATCGCTTCCGAAAGGAGCCCTGATAGAGGTGGAAGTGATCGCACATAAATAAGGAGGGAGAAAGAGAACCTAAAACTGCAGTTTTGACGACCGATTAATCGTCAAAACTGCGTTAAATCTATTCTGTTCGCACAAAAAGCATGTTTTTTATCAAAAAGAAACATGGAGAAAGAGCAATCAAAATGGGCCTTCTTGTTTTTTTTACCATCATTTTGATTCAAAATATATCAAAAATCTTTTCAATAAAAAAAAATCCGTTAAATTTGCAACATTCAACAATAGGGATAACACATATTCAATATTTAATTTCATACTCATCATCATGAAATTTTTATTCAGATTTCTTTTCTTGATCGGGGTATTTTCATGCCTCCATATCGGGAACGTACAATCACAAGGTATATTAATCTTCGAGATTTCCGACTCCAGGAACAAGGCGGTCACTAACCTTGAGATAACGACTTACAAAGAAGGTGGTGAAGTATACAAGACCTACACCACGGATGAGAACGGAAGGGTTGTAGACCCCACTTTCCCAACCGGCACATACACCTATAGTTTCGATTATGGAGATTACAACAAAGACACCTTCCAAATGTCCAATGGCGGTTACACATGGATCGACTTGGATTACAGGATCTTGCAAATCTCCTTCAAGGATGACGAGGGAACACCGTTGACCGACAAAAGGGCCACCATCCATAAAGTTTACACGGACAAACCCAACAAGCTCATCAGCGAGAAGTATTCCGATGAGGAAGGCACACTGCAATTCTTGTTGCCGAAGGGAGATTACATATTCAGCACCTTCAAAGGGGAAGTATCCGTTCACCTAGAGGACGAGAACATCAACGAGGAAGTGGAGGTGTCAAGTGGTCAAATCACGCACAGTTTCAACTTTAGGTTCGTCAAGAACGGCAAAGAAACCGCCATATACACGAAAGAGTTTGAAGTCACGCACTTAGCGGGAGACAGCATCTACCACTATGGTTCAGCGGATGTGGCGCCAGCTCCAGGATCAAGGTCCGTCAATGGTTTCTACGAGACCAGCCGATCAAGCACCCCTGTGTCGCTCTGCGCCGGCACATTCGTAGTCTCCGTTGAGACAAAAGACTACGGAAGGTTGAGCGACACCATCACGCTCGACGACAACTTTCCTCTGACAGGGAACATGCACGATTTCATCATAAAAGACATTCCAGGATCTCAGAATCCAGATGACGGAGGATCGGAAGGAGGCGGAGAAGACGGCAAAGATGATGACGAAGAAGAGGACGACGAAGAGGAGGCATTCAATCTCACCATCCACACCATCGATGTGAAAGACAGCGTTACCCATTTAGCTGACATACCTGTTGTGGTAAGATTAGTGGCGAACAACAAAACGGTTGGATCATTGTCCAACGCAGATGGTCTAGCCTTCTACAAAGCCAAGGGAGTGGTGGACATCTACGCTTTGGCTGACACCATTAAAAATTTCAACGTCACACAAGACACCGTCGTATATGTATACGTAGACCCGACGAAAGGGAAGAAAGTCGTCTTCGACTTTTTCTATGGGAAGGAACAATTCGAGCCAAAGAGCATCAAGGAGATCCTGGTGTGGGATTCCTACAACAGTGACATCTATTTCAGATATCCATCCACTCGGAAAGGAGACGACGAATACACCATCGTAGACGCCATCACGTTGCCAGAGGGAAGATACACCTACAGTTTCTATCTCACAGAGAAAAACTATGAGCAAAGGATCAACAGGAGTCTGACCATCGCAGGGCTCGACACCACGATTCATGCCACGACGAAGTTGACTCCATACCACAACTTGACGATCGAGTTGAAGGACATCAACGGGGAGAACTTCGAGTCACGCCAGTTCATACACCAACTAGTGGGCATATCCTCCATTGAGCTCTTAACCGACAGCTTGGGCAAATACCACAACTCCCTTTTGGAAGGCGTCTATACATACGAGGCGATGGGCGACACGCAGACCTTCTCGCTCACGTCCGACACGATCATCTACTTCCAATACAAAGCGCCACACACACAGCGCGTGTTCTTCCAATTCCTCCACGACGGAAGATTGGTTTATCCTCAGATCATGAACATGGATATCCATAAGAGCGACAGCACCAAATATGCAAGGATCGTTTCCAAGCATGTCAAGGATTATAAAGGATTTGAGGACGCATGGATATTCGACCAACCGGCCATATGCGAAGACGGCAAATACTACGTCACATACGAGTTGAAGGATTATGACTTCAAGGGTGTCCATGCGCGGCTCTTCGAGATTCCGAACACCGGCTCAAGCAATGACACCACCATCTACATCGTAGTTCCAGTGAAACGTACCGTCACCATCTCCGTCAAGGACGCCAACCTGGAATTGCTGCAGGGTGTCAACGCCAACATCTACAAATACGACAGCAACGGTAAGCTCATGCAGGAGACCTACTACGACGACCTATCGCACGAGATGATCAGAACCAACACAGATGGTCAGGTCATCGATCTGCTGAGCCCAGGCCGCTACCAGCTGCGCATCATCGACATCGCGAGGGACTTCATCGTAAAAGACTACGATCTGAACTTCGAGGTGGTTTCTGGCGCCAAGATGTACGATGTCAAATACATCGCACTCTACAAAGAGAGCAATGAGCCAGCCTCCAACCTCCTGTTGGATATCCAAAAGAACGGCACGTTCTACAACTCATCGTACACAGATTCAACCGGCACAGTGGAGATCTTCTGCGAGAAGGGCAAATACTCCTACAACCTCCACTACGGAAGTGACCACTATGGCAGCTACGATCTAAAAGCGGACACGACCATCTACCTCTATTTGGAGAATCCTGTATACATCGACTCCATGGAAATCACCAACTGCGCTTGCGTAAGCAATGGCGACACCCTTGATTTGAGCCTATACATCCACCCTGAAAACGCAACGATGAAAGAGGTGGAATGGGAGGTGGACAACCAAGCGTTGGCACAGATCACAAGCGACAACAAGTTGATCATCAACAACATTGACTTGGAAGGTTTCTTCACACTGACCGTCAAGGCCACCGACAAGGGGCAAGCGACAGCATCCAAGAGAATCCACGTGGGTAAGGATTGCGGAACCACCTTCACGCTCCATTTCGATGGGACGGAGAGCAGGGACATGCCTATCAAATCCAACACGGTCAATCTGAAGATAACCCCTGACACGCGTGACGCATTCAATTACATGTTTCTCTATCAGATCTCCACGGACTCCATACAATGGAGCAACGTGTCAGAGCCTACGACAGACACACTCGTAAGCGTGTCGACAAGTGACATAACCAAACTCGCCTATTTCCGTGCGTTGATCTCCGACACCAAAGGAGACCTCCTCGCATACGCGAAGGCGGGAGCACCTCTTTGCGGCACGGACAAGACGACCCAAGCAATCCTTCTCAGACGCAACGAGCTCACTCCGACGAACTGGACCGATTCGATCTGCTCGAACCATGGCGCATTGACCTACACCATCGACAAGACCAAGCTAGGCAAGATCTCAGAAGGCTACCAAATCGAATGGGCCACCAAAAGAAACGAGAACGACGTCTACACGACTCTCGAGGGCATGAGCGGGAAGGACACCCTACACATCACCTTCGACACCACCACCTTCATTCGGATTGCCATCCAGAAGGACGAGGAGATCATGGTCTCCTACGAGCAGAAGGTATTTGTCGAGCAACTACCTTCCATCCACTTGACAGTAAGCAGAGACACGGTTTGTTTGGGTGACACCATACAGTTATCCGCCATCGTGGAGAACGGACAGATCCGCTCCTACACATGGAGTGCGAACGACAGCAAAGAATCATCCATAATGGTACTTGCCACCGACACGGCATACGTCGTAAACGCTCAGTCATTCTACGGGTTATGCCCAACACAATCCGACACACTGTCAATTGCGCTTGACCGCCCTATCGACATCGATGTGCTTGCCGACCAGAAGATCATATGCGAGACCCAAGCGGAGGGCACAATCCTTCGGGTGGACAGGCTAGGCAACCAGATCAGCCAATTCATTTGGAGCGATCAATCCACGGCAGACACCCTACACATCACACCTGCGACGACGACCACCTATAAGGTACAAGCAGCCTCCCTCTACGACAGATGTCCAAGGGTCGAGGACAGCACGACCGTAGAGGTGCGCAACGCACTATCCGTACAATTGTTCGTCGACGAGTATGACATCTGCCAAACTGGAGCGGACTCCATCACCCTATCAGCCAAGGTCCTCTCAGGCGATCACTACCGCTACATCTGGTGGGATAGCCTAGTGACAGACACGGCGGAAAGGAAAGTGTTCCTGGACAAGAGCGCCTCACCTTGGGTGATGATCAGAGATAGCGTATGCGCCGATTCAGAGAAAGACTCCATCAACGTACATGTGGCTCATCCAGCGGAAGCGAGCATCAAGACCACGACGAAAGTGTTCGAATACGGATCAGCCATCGATTTAGTGGCGGAGACGACAGAATCAGTAATCGGTCCATACTCATGGTATGCGGTCGATGCCGAAGGAGATGAGCGCATTCTCTCCACAACTGACGAATCATACTACTCCGACATGCCAAACGGAGATGTCTCCTACTACGTCACGATAGAGAACGGTGCATGCCCAATCATCGCGAGCGGGAAGATCTCTGCCGTGCTAGCAGACAACATCGTGATCCCAACCATATTCACCCCATACACGGTGGATGGCTTCAATGATGACTTCATGCCAGGATATAAGGTTGTCATTTACGACCGATACGGGAACATCGTTTGCAACTCCAACGACGGATGGGACGGCATCTACAGAGGCGAGACAGCTGAACCAGGCGTTTACATGTATGTCATCACGCTAAAGGATGGACGAGTTGTAAAAGGGACTATAGAAGTATTTAGAAAATAACGGATAAGGTAAAGACTAAAATGATGAAACGGATATTTTTAACCTTATTAACTGCGGGAATGCTGATGTTTTCCCAATATGGATTTTGTGGCCAGAGATTCAACTTTTCCAGAGGAGAGAACGTCGGAGAAGAGGATCTACTCTCCCCATACAAAGAAGGGAAAGCGATCATGGTTCGCCATGACAGCACCTTCATCGCAGAGCTTAACGAAGACGGTTCCGTCAAAACGCTAACCTATACGGAGGAGTTCTCTCGCATCCAACCGGATGGTCAGGTGGCATACTGTGACAAAACAGGAACGGTATACTACTCCAAGGCCGGCAAGCTCTTTACCGCTAAACAGAACAAGAAGGGCAAATGGATTATGGACAAGGACGTTAAGATCGCAGGTTCGGGAGTGGAGAGGGACAAGTACCCAGGCTCCGTGCTGGCATATGCGAACTGGAGATACATGCCCAATGATTCCGTCGTCATCCTAAATCCTACCATAAACGAAGATGGCACAGAGATGTATTTCGCCTCTAATATGTTAAACTCCAAAAAGTTAGATATTTGGAAGGTAAAGAAAGACCCTGACGGAGAATGGGGCATTCCATCACGTTTAGGCAACAACATCAACACGGAGGATGACGAGAACTACCCTCACCTAAGACCTGACGGCACCCTCTCCTTCGCCTCCTCCAAGAAGGTAGGCAACACACCCGATGAAGGCAAATACAATGTCTACGTGGCAGACGCATACAAGTCAACCCCGCCACGCACCTACGCTGACGTGAACGCAAAGGAAACAAAGCATCTCCTTGCGGAGAAGACCTCCGAGCAGGAGAAGCAGCAACAGGAACAGTTGGATGAGGAGATCGCAAAGGTAAAGGAGCTCGCGCAAAAGGGTGAGAGCAACGATTCCCTACTGACCATCATTACTGACAATGACGAGAGCCAAGGGAACAACGAGACGAAGCCATCATCCGTGGAGGATAAACAAAAAGAGTTCATGGAGGAGATCGCAAGGGTTAATAAGCTAGCCCAACAGCCTGTCACCACCACGGTCGAAGAGAAACCGGAGAGCGCCAATAGGCTTGCTGTTCACCCGACGAGCAAAGAGGAGGCCAGCAAGATCAAGCAGCTCGACGACAAGCTAAAGAGCCGTCCAGACTCCGTCGTTCGTCTATCACAGAACGTGTTTGCGACGCACAACATGCGCATCTTCTATTTCGAGTTCGACAAAGACATTCCGAACGGAACCTACGACAAAGACCTACTCATCGTATTGGACTTCATCAACGCATACCCAGACAGTAAGTTCCTGATCGTGGGACATACCGACGAGCGAGGCACATACGAATACAACGACGCATTATCGCTCAAGCGTGCGGAGTGGGTTCGCTTCCACCTATTGCTCAAGGGAGTCAAGCTGGATAGGCTTCAGATACGAGGGGACGGAGAGTACCATCCTATCGTCAAGAACGCCAAGACTGAAGAAGAGCACCAAAGAAACCGTCGCGCAGAGGTCATCAAATTAAATTGACAAATAGAGAACGATATATTTAGAAACAATGAATAAGAATAGTCTTAAAGTCCTCACACTTAGTATAGCGCTATGTTGCATCGCCACGCTACATGCGCAACAAGATTTGATGTTGTCCCAACAATTTTTCTCCAGGATCAATGTCAATCCAGCAGGAACAGGAAACAACGAGAAGTTCGACGCTTTCTTGTTAGGCAGATTCCAATGGGCAGGTGTGAAAAACAGTCCGAAAACAGGTGTGTTCAACATCTCAGGCTATAGCGAGCAGTTCAAATCCAGCTTAGGTCTTACCGTCAGCTATGACAACCTCGGTGTCGCTCATAGCACGACGAACGCACAGCTCGTCTACTCCTATCACCTTGATATCACGGAGAAATATATCCTCTCGTTGGGTTTGTCCGGTGGCGCGAATTTCGGGTATTTCAACCCTGACGAGAACATCATGAGAGATGAGTCCGAGCGAAACAGTAGCACCACATACGTCAAGGAGAAGACGACGGAGGTGAGGCCAGACCTCAACTTCGGTGTCGAGTTCACCTCCATGCACTGGATGGTGGGAGCCTCCTGCACGCACCTGATCAACGACTCCTCCACGACATTCCAATCGGGACGTCACCTCTACTTCTACGGAAGAGGATTCATTCCGTTGTGCGACCGTATCGACATCGCTCCCGCATTGGTTTACATGCACAAACACAAGACCAACATCTTGGAGGTCAACGCCATGGCATTCTACAAGAGATTCATTTGGGGAGGCGTGACATGGAGGCCAGACCTCTCCAACCCTATCGACATGTCAATGATGGCTTTCACGCTTGGCATCGAATGGGACATGTTTCGTGTGGGCTATACCTACGATCTCAACCTAGGAAGGTACAACAACCTACCATCCAACACGCATGAGATCATGCTCTCTTGCTTCTTCTAAGCAAGAAGAGGTATGAGAGCGTGACACAGAGGCATTCCCTTTTCTTAGGCTTTGGCGCCGGCTGTTCGTCGCACATTGTCTCGACCAATTTGTGCAAGAAGTCATGGCTGTCCACATATCAAGAGCACATCGCCTTGGCACCATCATACGGCAGTTCGTGTCGTGATGGTGTGACTATATCTTTGGCAATATTTCACGAACAGTCAAGCGACAGCGCCGGTTCTACCCGTCACGAGACGCTATCAGGTATGCCAATGATTATTTTGCATTGTAACGTTGATCCACAACCTGCCAATTGATGATAGACCATAGCGCAGAGAGGTGGTCAGGGCGTCGGTTTTGGTAGTCTATATAGTAGGCATGTTCCCAAACATCGAACGTCAGCAAAGGATTCAGCCCACGTTGAACAGGGTTGCCCGCATTCTGTTCCTGAGAGATGACGAGCTTACCATCAGCATCCGCAGAGAGCCACACCCAACCCGAGCCGAACAATGTAGCGCCCTTCTTCTGGAACTCCTCCTTGAAAGCGGCAAACGAGCCGAAATCCCTATCGATAGCAGCGGCAATGTCACCCGAAGGCAGGTTGTTCTCCTTAGGTGCACAGAACTGACCGAAATAGAGTTCGTGGTTAAGAATCTGCCCAGCATTGTTAAAGATACCACCATTGGCCTTTTTCACGATGTCGACGAGAGGCATCTCCTCGAAACCCGAGTCTACCAACAAAGCGTTGAGGTTATTCACATACGCCTGCAAATGCTTCCCATGGTGGAAAGCAATCGTTTGACGGCTAATAACAGGTTCTAAAGCCTCCTCCGCATAAGGGAGGGTAATTAATTCAAATTTGTTCGTTGCCATATTATGATTGTTTTTTGTTTGAATAAGAGAGCGCAGGGGATAACCTGTCCCACTATCCATCTTATGGTTACCACATCAACACTGAGTTATCAGTAACCCAGCGCAAGACAAAGATAAAGAATTTATGCGGTGTATGCAACCATGTCATCCTTTTTTCATGAGCCATCCACACGAAAAAAGGAGGGGCATCGAACACCCCTCCATGTTAGGCGGTCGGGCAATACGCCTCAGTTTCTTTACCATCCAAGCTATTTCACCAGCACCTTGCAGTTGGCGTTCTTACCGTCATTGACCGTCAGGACGATGACATACTCGCCCGGCTTCAGGCGCATCGTCTGCAGCTCCTCCACCTCGTCGAGTATCTTCTCCACCACCCCATTGGCATGGTAGGCCACAATGCGGGCGTTCGCAAGCTCGTCTGGCTCCACACCCGAAACCTTCAAGGTGAATTCCGTACCCTTTGCCACCACGTTAGGCTCGGCGGTGATGGTGTAGGTGGCCTCAACCACATCGTAGTGGATTGGCTCGATGAAGTAGCTCTTGCCGGAGGTTTCGGTCACGAAGACCATGTACTCCCCGTCGAGCAAGGCGACGTCGTTGAAGTATTGCAGGGAAGCGGTCTCGCATTTCTCACGTCCCTTGTACCATTGGAAGGTCTGGAACACGCCACCTCCGTTGCGGCAGATCACCACGTCGTTCCACACCTTCACGTAGAAGCTCTTCTGCTTGTCGTCCGGACGCATCACGTTGAAGGTGAAATCCTTCTCGGCGCAGTTCCCCTCATTGTCGCACATCTCCAGCGTGGCCTCGTAGGCACCCGGTTCCAGGCTGGACGGGCAAGTCAGGCTGACGGTACTGTCGTTGGTGACATCGCCCGAGCTAATGGTCTGACCATTGTAGCGCACCTCGTACTTCGAGCCTTCACCTCCCGTGAGTTCGTAGGATATCGTTTCGGAACCGCCCGGCAGAACAAGGTACAGTTCATCCTCAACGGTCAGTTGAAGATTCGGCGTCTCCTTCTCTATGGTGAGGTGGTAGCGCACGATGCTATCACAACCGAAGACCGTCTGCAACGTATCGTTCCAAGAGGCGTCCTCCGTGTAGGTAGTGCCTTGCCAAGTATAGCTGTCCACAGCAGTGATCGGTTTCTCCGTCACCACGCTCTTGTGGATGGTCAGGTGGTAGGCAAGGATACTATCGCCCCCGTTAGCGGCAGGCAACGTATCGTTCCACTCCCTGCTCTCTCGGTAGGTGACGCCCTCGAAGACGAACG
>JAEERP010000021.1 GCA_016285885.1 Paludibacteraceae bacterium | reverse complement strand
ATTTGCAGGCGAACCCATTGTTGCCGGAATACACTTGGACGGAGTATGAGGGTAGGAATAAGGCCTTCCGTCTGCAGGACGGTTATTATGCCATCGTGGCGAATCCGGATTCCGTTGACCATCATGAAGGAAACTCCTATGTGGATTGTACCGATAATACAGGTAACGTGAATGGTGCCATGCTGTTTGTGAACTGTGGTGAGACTTCTCATAGTAGGGCCGCAATTTATGCTCGACGCGTGGATCTTGATTACTCTGTTGATCGTTTTTCGTTTAGCATGGCGGTGAAGAATGCGACGGCTAAACGTATTACAGCTGACGGTACTCCACAAAACCCGATAAATGTTTCTGTTTATCTGTTGAAGGATCAGGGTTCCGACGAGTTGCCTGATGACTATAGGACGATGAGAACGGTTCCTGCCGCAAGCATCTTGAATAATGAAATTGAATCAGGAGATATACCTGCAGGTTCCGATGTTTGGCATACCGTCAATCAGTATGTGGAGTTGGATCCTACTCAGAAAGTGCAGTCTTTGTGGGTTGTTCTCTACAACAATGGTCCGTCGGGTAACGGTAACGACTTGTTGTTGGATGACATCTCCTTGTCCGCTTGTTTGCCGAAGGAATCGGATATGTTGGGCTTCGTCAGGGTTAATATGACTACTGCTTGCCTCGGTTCCTCTGTCAAATTCTCTGTCGTGAATAATGCAGATAGTTCGCAAAAATATTGGGGGATTAGGACGGGTAAGGACACCACTTGGTTGCCAGCCTACGATAACATGAGTACGTTTAGCTATAAGGTCAAAGATTCCCTTACGACGATGGTGCTCAGGTATGTGAATTCAAAAGGAGAGGATTCTATTTCGGAAGTGACTATCCGTGCCTCTTTAGTGGCATGCGGACATACGCTACAGTCCAGTTCGTTGGAAATCTCTTCGGGAGAACGGATACGTCTCACCTCCACATATAAGGATGCGTCGATGTATGTGTGGAGCCAGGATAGTGCGGTTATCGACACAACAGCGGATCCTACCCTGTCGGTGAACCCGTTGAAGACAACTACCTATTCCCTCTCAGCGGATGGTTTGTATGTGGGCTCTGTTACCGTGAAGGTGAAGGAACCTGACTTCTATATCACACCGTATTATCCGACCACAATGTGTAGGAGGGATTCCAATAGTCTCGTTGTAACGGGCTCGGATATTTTGTCGGCCATGAATGATGATGTTTTTGAATGGCAGACCTCGGAGGATGGTGTCTCATGGACAGTCGATAAATCGAGCAAGGGAAGCCGTCTAACCGTGTTGCCGACGAAGAGCATGTATTACCGTGTCATCTATACGAATGATTGGTTGGTCTCCGCACCTTTCTTCTACGAGGTTGCGGACTGCGGGGACACGATGGATTGCCTGGGATATCAGTCGAAGACGCTCTTCCACGAGACCTTCGGTTTCTTTATCGATGAGCACACTTACGTTTCCGATAAGGAGGTCTTCGTCAATGACATGACAGTGAAAGGTGGCGTCGCTGGTTATTCCAACAATAGCCTAGTCGGATATGCGGGTAATTATTCGGGTGACACCTCTGGGGTGGATTATATGGATCGTATTATGTATCGTAATAACACCGCTTCGTATGTGAATGGTTCTGGATACTATAGCGTAAGGGAAGATAGGAACGGATCATTGATGACGACGAAAGAGGGAACCACCACGTTCCATATAGAGAAATATGTCGCTCCTGACCCGAACGGATATGTGGTGCCAGCCACTCAATTTGTCAGGTTGACTGCTGGCAGTAACCAATTTGTGGGTACGGATGGTCACTTGTATCTGCAGGCTAACCCATTGCTGCCGGAATATGATTGGACGGATAATAACGGAGTAAATAAGGCCTTCCGCTTGCAGGATGGTTACTATGCCATCGTGTCGAACCCTGATTCCGTGGACCGTTTTGGACATTCGGATTATTTGGATTGCCAAGATGCGACGGGTAATGGGAATGGTGCTATGTTGCTTGTGAATTGTGGCTATACATCTCCCGGTAAGGCCGCCATCTATGCTCGGCGTGTGGATTTGGGTTATTCGGTCGACCGTTTCTCATTTAGCATGAATGTGAAGAATGCGACGAAAAGGAAGGTTACTTCGGACGGTTATCCGAAAAATCCAATCAATGTTTCGGTGTATCTTTTGGAGGATCTTGGTTCGGATGAATTACCTGATTCTTACAGATCAATGGTATCGGTTCCTGCCGCAAATGTCTTGAATAATGAGATTGAGTCAGGAAATATACCTGCGGGTTCCGATATGTGGCATACCATCAACCAGTATGTGGAGTTGGACCCAAGCCGGAAGGTGAGTTCCTTGTGGGTAGTCCTCTACAACAATAGCTCTTCCGGTGACGGTAACGACTTGTTGCTGGATGATATCTCCTTGTCTGCTTGTTTGCCGGAGGGTTCGGATATGTTAGGCTTCATCAGGGTTAATAAGACTACCGCCTGCCTTGGTTCCTCTGTCAGGTTCTCTGTCGTGAATAATGCAGATAGTTCCCAGAAATATTGGGGGATTAGGACGGGTAAGGACACCACTTGGTTGCCTGACTATGAGAACATGAGTGCATTTGACTATGTGGTCAAAGATTCCCTTACGACGATGGTGCTCAGGTATGTGAATCCCAAAGGTGTCGATTCTATTTCGGAAGTGACCGTCCGAGCCTCTTTAGTGGCATGCGGACATACGCTACAGTCCAGCTCGTTGGAGATTTCTTCGGGAGAACGGATACGTCTCACCTCCACATATAAGGATGCGTCGATGTATGTGTGGAGCCAGAATGGTGCGGTTATCGACACGACAGCGGATCCTACCCTGTCGGTGAACCCGTTGAAGACAACTACCTATTCCCTCTCAGCGGATGGTTTGTATGTGGGCTCTGTTACCGTGAAGGTGAAGGAACCTGACTTCCATATCTTACCGTATTATCCGACCACAATGTGTAGGAGGGATTCCAATAGTCTCGTTGTAACGGGCTCGGATATTTTGTCGGCCATGAATGATGATGTTTTTGAATGGCAGACCTCGGAGGATGGTGTCTCATGGACAGTCGATAAATCGAGCAAGGGAAGCCGTCTAACCGTGTTGCCGACGAAGAGCATGTATTACCGTGTCATCTATACGAATGATTGGTTGGTCTCCGCACCTTTCTTCTACGAGGTTGCGGACTGCGGGGACACGATGGATTGCCTGGGATATCAGTCGAAGACGCTCTTCCACGAGACCTTCGGTTTCTTTATCGATGAGCACACTTACGTTTCCGATAAGGAGGTCTTCGTCAACGATATGACGCTGAAGGGTGGTGTCGCCGCAAAGAAGAGTGGCACCATTGTCGGATATGCTGGTAATCATTCCAGCGATACATCCGGCGTGGATTATATGGACCGTATTATGTTCGTAGAGGAGGATAGTAATGGGTCTGGATTCTATAGCGTGAGAAAAACTCAGAGTGGAACGTTGTCTATGTTGCCTGATGAGGGAACCACCACGTTCCATATAGAGAAATTTGTGGCTCCTGATCCGAATGGATATGTGGTGCCAGCCACTCAGTTTACGCAATTGTCAGGTAGTAGTAATACGAATCAGTTCGTGGGTGTTAACGGACATTTGTATTTACAGGCGAACCCTATATTGCCTGAGTACAGTTGGACGGACAATAAGGGCAAAAATAAGGCCTTCCGCTTGCAGGATGGTTACTATGCCATCGTGGCGAATCCTGATTCTGTGGATAATCATGGGCATGCGGATTATTTGGACTGCCTGGATGCGACGGGTAATGAGAATGGCGCTATGTTGCTTGTGAACTGCGGTGAGACGAACATGTCCAAACCCGTCATCTATGCGCGTCGTGTGGATTTGGATAGCTTGACGGATCTCTTCTCATTTAGTATGCGGATAAGGAACGCCGCATCGACGAAGCTTGGAACAGGTGGTGTGACAAGGAACCCTGTGAATGTCGCAGTCTATTTTTTGAGGGATAATACCGGTTCGGATATCTTGCCGGATGCTTATAGGAGAGAGGAGACGATCGATGCCGCAGATATCTTGAACAATGAGGTCACATCAGGTGACATCCCTGCCGCCACCGGTTATTGGACTTCGATTAACCAATATGTGCAGTTGGCGGGCGATCAGAAAGTGAACTCATTGTGGGTGGTGCTCTACAACAACGGATATTCAGGTGATGGTAATGACCTATTGTTGGATGATATCTCTTTGTCCGTTTGCATGCCTACGGAAGACATAGTGACAAGTGTGGCGGATGAGATGTCTTCAGGATTCTTCACGGTATGTTCGGAGAAGGGACGTGTGATCGTTTGTTCCAGCTATGCTTGCGATGTCTATATCTATACGTTGGATGGCCGCCTAATACGCTCCTTCGGCGTTGAGGCTAATGCCTTGGCAGATTGTCAATTGCCTGCCGGCGTTTACTTGGTGAACGGACGGAAGGTGGTGGTGGAATAATCTCCACCACCCTGTCCGATATCATTCTATATCATTTAACATTTTGATCGACTCCGCCTTCACCAACCATGAGATGGAGAATGCGGTAAGCATGATGAATTCGCAGAACCATGTGTAAGGGAACCAATCAGGAACCCAGTCGAATAGAGGTGTCTTGTGCAAGGCCAATAAGAGGCAAAAGGCGAATATGGTGATGCCGCACACCCTGTACACGGTGTTTCTTTTTCTTTTCTGCTCGTTTTGCTCATTTCCTAAGGTGAATAGGAAGAGTATGTTCACACCGAAGGCCACGAACAGCAATAATGCGCCAATCGTGTGAATCGTGTGGCTGACTTCGAGCGGGAGGTCGAAGATGCCCACTGTCGCTGGTGCGCCTGGAGTCCGGCAAGGGAAGGCGATGATCATCATGCTTGTGACGGATTGGATGATGGCCAACACGCGGTCTCTCCAGTCATACCCCGTATAGCACATGAAGAATACGGAGGAGGTGAACAATAAACCGATCATGCAAATCTTTGACGACGCATAGTAGGTGGCGCTGATGCTCATGTACCAGCCTGGTAGATTATTCTCTACTCCGAAAAGACCGAATAGGAGACAGGTCGGAGCCAATAAACCACAAAGTATTCCTAACATCTTCCGTAGGAATAGATAATTTTTTACTTCTTCTTTCATTTCTTGATAATTTTTTAGTTGAACTTTATAGGAAAGGGCAGACGAGTTGTTCGCCTGCCCTCTTCTTAGGTTGTTTATTTTCTCTTGATGATCTTAATTGATTCGTTGTTTTCCAAAAGGATAATATAGATACCCTCCTTGAGATCTTCGATGACAGACGCTTCGCCTGCGTTGAATGCCTTCACGAATAGTCCGTTCACGTTATAGATGGTCCCGCTCAATTCGTTGAGGCCCTTCTGTGCGGCGCACAACTCCTCCATGCCGGTGAACTCCATGACTGGTCCGGTGTAGCTCTCCCCTTGGATGCCTTTCTGGTATACCTTGACGTAGTTGACGTACATCTTCGCCTCACCGCTTTGCAATGCGCTGATTTGGTTGATGTCGTAGATTTTAGGGAAATCACCGCCGATCGCCAGGTTGAAGAGGAGGTGGAACTCATGATGGAAATAAGTTCCTGCGCTTCTCTGTGAGCTTCTGTCTCTGATATCCAGTTGGAAGTAGGGTCTTGCGTTAGGGTAGCGGTCTTGGTCGACGTACATGACGAGCCTTTGATCGTCCCAGTAGAGTGTGTAGAGGTGGAATTCCCCGTCCTGTAGGGAGTAGTCCCAAGTGACGCTCTGTGTGCTCATCTCGTGGGCGTTGGAGGATGGTCCCCAGTGGCATGCGCCGTTGAAGTACCGATCTTGGCTGCCTCTGTTGAAAGCCTCGGCGTTACCCATTTCCAGGATGTCGATCTCTCCGTTGGCCGGCCAGCTTCCCACTTCGTCGCCCATCATCCAGAAGGCTGGCCAGAGTCCGTTGCCGGTCTTTGGCAGGCGGATGCTCGCCTCTACCTTGCCGTGGCAGAACTTCATCTTGCCCTGCGTGTTCAAACGTCCTGAAGTGCACGATTTACCGTTCGATTGCTCTTTCCTCGCTGTGATGATGAGGCAACCGTTTCCTTCGGAGTCTTTGCCGACCTCGATGTTGTTTCTGCTATAGTATTGCAATTCGTTGTTGTAGCCTCCGTAGCCGTTCTCCTCGATGTTCCACACGTTGCTGAGCTTGCCGTCGTCGAATAACTCCTGCCAAACGAGTTTATATCCGTCCACTTCGCCCGTTCCTCTTTGTGAGTTCGGGTCGTAGGTCGAGGAGCTTTGTTGATCGAGTTTCTTGAGGAGCGTGACCTCGTCGATGTAGACGACCGCGTCACGTTGCAGGTCGCCACGGTCCACCATGACGAAGAAGTCCTTGTAGGTGCCTTTCGGTGCGCTCTTCAGGTCGAATGTGACGGTGGTCCATCCGTTGCCGCCGAGGTAGGCGGTGTTGTATTCGTAGTTATCGGCCGGTCCGGACTCCAGCTTGAAGGCGACGTCTCCCTGGGTCTGCTTGAGGAACTTCACCGTCGCATAGGAGTAGTCGTTGTCGCCGGAACCGATGTTGAGGGAATAGACACCCCTGAGGATCACGCCCGCCCAGTTGTCCGTGCCGACAGGACGGGTGCATTTGAGCACTTTGGATGAACTGTTGACATTGTCCGGAGAAGGATTGCTTACAATCTCACTGAAGGCGCCGCTGACGTCTTCCCAGCCTTTAGCGTCACTTTCGAAATCGTCCAAGACGATGCTGTCTTGCGCATAGGCCGCCGTGATGGAGAGGGCCGACAATGCAATAATAGTTTTTATTTTCATCATAATGATATTAGAAATGGTTTATGTCTCCTTAACTTTTAGAACCGATGCTTTCAACTTGAAAAAGAATGTGTTAGATACTTTTTTGTTCTGACAATCGAATCCTTTTGCAATTTTCGTAAATATATGCGAGTTTACCAACTCTTTTTTGAAAAAAATGGGTTTTGGACCGTAGACGATAGGCAATTATGAATTATGAAACGTTAGTTCGACGAAGTCAATTTTGAAACGGTAGCTCGATGTAGTTTAGCCCTGGAAGGGCGGCATCCCCCAGGCAGGGGTGTAAACCCCTGTGCAATGGGGCACGTGACGCAACATGAGCCCCAACGGGGCGACACTAGGGATTTATGAAACGTCAGTTCGACGTGGTCGATTATGCGTGCGTCTAAACCCGACAAAAAGTTTTCCGCCAAAAATGAATAATGTGTTTGATTTATATATAGATTTGCATCCGAATTCTTCGGATTGTAATTTTTGGCGCAATCCGAGTGAGTCGGATTTGTTTCATTGAGTGCATTTATTTAAATTGGTTTACTTAATTTTCTGGAAATGAAAAACAAGTACGTTGATTTGATCGAGCAATCGTTCGAGTTTCCTAACGAGGAGTTTAGCGTCAATGACAATGAACTCTACTGGTTTAACGTCCCTTTGATGGATATCATCAAACAGTATGGTACGCCGTTGCGCATCTCCTATCTGCCTAAGATTGCCATGAACATCCAGCGCGTGAGGCGTCTCTTCAACGTGGCTATGGCGAAGGTGGACTATCAGGCGGACTACAACTACTGCTTCTGCACGAAGAGCTCGCACTTCTCTTTTGTGATGGAAGAGGTGCTGAAGCATGACGTGAACGTGGAGATCTCTTCCGCATACGACGTGAATCTTTTGGAATGCTTGGAGGAATCCGGCCATCTTAAAAAGGATAAATACATCATCTGTAACGGATTTAAAATACCTCAATATATAGACAATATACGTGACTTCATCAACAAGGGTTTCACGAATGTGATTCCGATTCTGGACAACAAGGACGAGTTGGATATGTTACTCGATGGCTTTGATAAACCATTGAACGTCGGCATCCGTATCGCCACGGAGGAGGAACCTAAGTTCGATTTCTATACTTCCCGCTTGGGTATCCGATTCAAAGATATCCTTCCTTATTATAAGGAGAAGATAAAGAATAATAAGCAGGTGAAACTGAAAATGTTACACTTCTTTGTGAACACGGGTATCAAGGATACTTCCTACTATTGGAACGAGTTGAGCAAGGGAATCAACCTCTATTGCGAGTTGCGCAAGATTTGCCCGGAACTCGATAGCTTGAACATCGGCGGTGGTTTCCCTATCCAAGCCCACATGGATTTCACCTACGATTACGAATACATGGCGGAGGAGATCGTCGCCCAGATCAAAAACACTTGTGCGCAACAGGGCGTGCCGGAGCCTCGCATCTTCACTGAGTTCGGTTCCTATACGGTGGGCGAGAGCGGTGCGATGCTCTATTCCATCGTCAACCAGAAGCAACAGAACGACCGTGAGTTGTGGGACATGATCGACAGCTCCTTCATCAATACGATGCCTGACACCTGGGGCTTGAACCAGCGCTTCCCGTTCCTGGCCATCAACAACTGGGACCAGGAGTACGAACGGGTGCACTTGGGCGGCCTGACCTGCGATAGCGAGGATTTCTACAATGCGGAGGTCCACTCCAACGCAATCTTCCTCCCTAAGATGGCGCAGGGTAGGGAACAGTTCATCGGTTTCTTCCATATGGGCGCTTACCAAGAGGCCTTGAGTGGTTACGGCGGCATCCAACACTGCCTGTTGCCTGCGCCTAAGATGGTGGTGGTCGACGTGGACGAGAATGGCGAATACTATACTAAATTATTCGCTAAGGAGCAGAGTTACAAGTCTATGTTGAAGATATTAGGCTATTAATATGACGAAGAAGAAACTTGTTCTGGCGGTTTTGTTCATCGCCATCGCACTATTCTGTTACAAGCGATGGGATGTCTGGTTCGGCAATCCGCCTGAGCCGGGTTATGATATTCAACATCATCCCGCAAGAGTTCTTCTGACAGTTGGCCCTTCGGAATCCTCACGCTATGTCTCTTGGCAGTGTGACTCCGTGGCGCAGTTGGGTTGGCTGGATCTGTGCGATACGCTCGGACATGACACGCTGGTCTACGAGACCATGGGACAACCATTCCGCTCACGGGCGGGCGTCGCGGCGTACTTCTCGGTTTTGCTGGATTCCCTGAGAACGGACACGGATTATCATTATAGGGTGCGCGTCGGACAAGACACGTCGGCTTGGATGCAGTTCCATACGCCGGCCGCATCGGATGATTTCTCCTTCCTCTATTTCGGCGACGTGCAGGATGAGGTGGATGATAACGCCTTCGACTCCCTGCTTCCGAACATCATGGCGCATAATGCGGATGCTTCGTTCCTCCTGTTCGGCGGCGACCTGATCGAACGGCCGATGGACAAGTATTGGAAGAAGGTGTTCGCATCGCTCTCTACTTACGCGTCTTCCTATCCGATCGTCTCCGTGCCGGGTAATCATGAATATCTCAAAGGCGTTACGCGTAAGCTGGAAGAACGCTTCCCGCTGGTCTTCCCTTACTATGACCTTGAGGCTACGGACGATAATGCGCTCTTCTCCTTCAAGCGGGGCGATGCCCGTTTCTTCCTGTTGGATTCCAACAAGGATTTCTGGCGCCTCTGGTCGCAGCGGATGTGGCTCGAAAAGGAGCTTTCCGCCTGCAAGGAGAAGTGGAAGATCGTGGTGCTCCACCATCCGATACGTTCCATCAAGGGTTCCATGAATAACTGGGTTGTCAAGCAGTTCTTTGACGATTTGGTCTGCGAGAAGGGTGTGGACCTCGTGCTGCAAGGCCATGAGCACGGGTATGCCCGCTTCAATGTGGATACTTCTTCAGGCAAGGGAATGACGGAACCGCTCCGTCTGGTATCCTATTGCTCCAGAAAGGATTACATGCTCCAGTTCCATGGCGACGTGGCGAAATGGGGCACGGACAGCCGCTACTTCCAGCGGATCTCCTTTTCGGGCGATACGCTCTCCCTCTCCACCTTTGATGCTGGCTTGCAATTGTACGATAGGGTGAAAATCGTGAAGACGGGTGATTCCAGACGTTTGATCGATGAAGGTGCGGATATCCCTGAAAAAATCCGTGTTTCCGATTGGTTCCGCGCGAACAAAAGCGCCAAGAAGGTGAAGAAGTTCGAGGAGAACATTGAGAAGTGGCGCAAAAGCAAGCGTTGATATCATACAGGTTTCCTAGTCACTTCCTGAGGACCCCTTTGTGACCCTTGCGGTCGTGTCCACCCATACGTGGGGCAGGATGTGCCGGTAGGTCTCTTCCGACAGCCCATAGATATCCTTCAGTTGCTCTTTGCGGGTGAATCCGCCTATTTTCTTCCTGTATTTCACAATCCGTTGGGAAAGCTTGCTGCCGATTCCCCGTAGCTGCTTCAGCTCGGTCGTGTCAGCGCTGTTTAGCTCGATTCTGAGATGTTCGTATGCGCTCCTTTTTTGAGCCCATGCGTCGTTCCTCCTGTCCTGCTGGGTTGTCGTCCATTTCCCTGTTGCAGATGTGCCCCTCTTCCTATTTGTCGCTGTGCGCTCATGAGGGTAGTGGCCTCTTGGGGCCGACGACTCTTTCCTCTGCCAACTGGTGTCTCTAAGAAAGGCGAGCGTGGTGTCTTGGCCTACCGCTAATAGGCTGTCTGTCTGCCCTTTAATGTTTGACACTTCGTTGGGCATCGTCGTTTGAGAGGGTAGACAGAAGTTTATCGCGAACATCAATAGTATTAAACAGACTAAAACAATCAGTCCGTTCCGTTCTCCTTTCGAGAAAAAAAAGAATTCTTTCCACATGATTATGCAAATTAAACAAGTATGTTATTTTGACGCAAAGGTAATGCTTTTTGAATTAAAAGTTAAAAATTAAGAGTTAAAAATTAAAAATCAGTCGAGCAACGTTTCAAAATTCAAAATTATAGGGCATACAGCCCGCAGGTGGCGCATGTCACGTGAGGCTGTGTCACCTCTGTTTTAATTCCTGATTGGGGGAAGGAATGAATGTTATTTGTTTCTACCATGTCAAATCAACGATTCAAAAACTCTTAACTCTTAATTCTTAATTCTTAATTCTTATTACTATCTTCGCGCTAATTTGGTGTGAAATGGATAGAAAGATTTTTATACATATATGGCTGTCGGCTTTGCTGATTCTGCTGATGGGCGCGTGTGCGAACATGGCTCAGGGTCCGACAGGTGGGAACGCAGATACATACCCCCCGAATTATCTGGGAAGCAAGCCTCAGAACGGAGCTCTGAATGTGAAGAGCAAACGTGTGGAGATCTTGTTTGATGAATATCTTCAGTTGAATGACCCGATGAAGAATTTGACGGTCTCTCCTCCCCAGAAACTGAACCCTTCCGCCAAGGCTATCGGAAAGAAAATCGTTGTGGAGCTGAGGGATTCCCTCCAGCCCAATACAACCTATACGCTGGACTTCGGTAGCTCGATTGGTGATTACACGGAGAATAACTTGGTGAACAATTTCCAGTACTCGTTTTCGACGGGCGACCAGTTGGACAGCATGGTCATCTCGGGTGTTGTCTTGAATGCGGAGGATCTTTCCCCGAAGGAAGGGGCGCTCGTCGGCATCTATAGCGATGGCTCGGATTCCATGTTCCTCAGCCAACCCTTTGAACGTATTGCGAGGACCAAGGCGGACGGACGTTTCCATATCCGTGGCGCGGCGAAGAAGAAGTATAGGATCTTTGCCCTTGAGGACATGAACAACAACTTCTATTTCGATCAATCGGGAGAGGGTATCGCTGTCCAGGAGGCGGATGTGGATATCCCATCCCTTGAGATCGAGCAACATTTCGATACCATCTTTGGCGATTCCATGCGAATCGACACGATCATCAAAAGGGAGGTGCGAAAGTATTCCCCTGATAGCATCATCCTGCGTTTCTTCCATGAGAAGGTGAAATTCCAACAGTTTAAGAAGATTGAACGTCCTGCCAGGAATCAGTTCACCCTCTTCTTCGAGAAGATGGAGGGGACATTGCCGAAGGTCTCTTTGGTAGACACGGCCGTGTCGGATTGGTATCGGGTGGAGACGAACCAACTGGCTGATACCGTCCTCTATTGGATAACTGACAGTAATATCTATCGTAAGGATACAATCGCTTTGTCTTTGTCCTACCAGAAAACGGACTCCGCGGGCGTGCTGATCCCTTGCACCGATACGGTCCGGGCCATGTTGTCTTCCTCTTTCCTGAAGAATGAACTGAAGGCTGCTCAACAGGAGGAGGCGAGGGTGAAAAAGGCGCTGAGGCGTAATCGTAAGTTGCACCGGACGAACCTCCTTGAATTGGCACAATTCTCTACGGTGAATATCACGGAATCCCCTGAACTGATTTGGGATAAACCGCTCTCCTCTTTCGACGAGGGGAAAGTCCATCTGTACCGCGGAAATGACTCTACCCGCACCCCTTTGCCTTTCACGGTGGTGAAGGATACTGCCCGCGACAACTGCAGGAGGTATGTCATATCTTCCCCCGAGTTCCATCCCGACAGCTCTTACAAAATCATGGTCGACTCGGCTTGCGCGTACGACTTCTACGGGAATCATAACGACTCTATCCTCATATCATTCAAGATCTTAGGCGAGCACCTGTATGGTAAGGTGACAATCGAACTGAAGAATGTGCCTGGTAACGCCTTCATCGAACTCTTGAATGCGTCGGGTGGGGTGGTGCGATCCCTCCCTGTTAAGGATAATGTGCTTACCTTTGAACATTTGAGCCCAAGTACGTATTTCGCCAGAATCATCATGGATGAAAACCATAATGGGGTGTGGGATACTGGAAAATATAGGGAGGGTCGCCTCCCGGAAAAGGTCTATTACTTCCCTAAGAGTTTCAAACTACGTGCTAATTGGGAGATCTCCGAGACGTGGGATGTGATGGCTCTTCCGTTAGACAGACAACGGCCGTCTGACTTGTCGGCTAAGAAGAAGGACGCAAAACGTTAGGTGACGATGGCGCAAGATCCTCTTTACCTCTCCACTGCCTACTTGGGTCCCGTCTCTTACTATCGGGCGGTCGCTTCCGCTGATCATGTCGCTATCGAACAACATGACCATTACCATAAACAGACCTATCGCAACCGCTGTAGGATCCTGACGGGCAACGGGGTGATGGACCTCTCCGTGCCGGTGGTCAACACGGGCGGTAAGATGTGCGTGAAGGACCTGCGGATCGCTTACGTGGAGAACTGGCAACAGGTGCACTGGCGGGCGATCGCCTCGGCGTATAACTCTTCGCCTTTCTTTGAATACTACAAGGACGATTTCGAGCCTTTCTACACGAGGAAGACGGAGTTCCTCATCGACCTGAACATGGAGCTGATGCGGGTTGTGATGGAGCTGATCGGACTGAAAACGGAGCTCTCCTTGACAGACGATTATCTGGCGGAAACTTCTTCCCTGGATTTGCGGGAGGCTTTCTCCCCCAAAACAGATTCTTCCCTCCCGTTGAGGCCTTATTATCAGGTCTTCGACCAGAAGTTCGGCTTCGTGCCTGACATGAGCGTGCTGGATCTGTTGTTCAATATGGGCCCCGAGTCCATCCTTTATTTGAAATGACCGAAGGGGTGATCCCCTCGCTTATATAAGTATAAAATTGTGACCATTATGAATCGTTGTCTAAAGAAATCGTTGGCGTTGTGCGCCGGTTTGTGCTTCGGGACGTTGGCTTCTTTCGCCGCCGTTCCTGTCCATATCAACTCGGGTAATCCTGCCTATCCCTTCCCACAGTTCTTGGAGTATGCGTGTGGCGGAAACCTGGGAACGAATAACCCGGAGGGTCTGACCCATGCCGAGATGGAACAACTTATCCGTACGGCTTACCAACAGCATGCGAACGAGTTTGAATACACGGGCGATGAACATGAGGGCATAAAATATATCTGGACCCCTTACAAGGCCGCCTACGACTGTTCCGAGGGCGATGGCTACGCTTTGCTGGCCGCTGCCTACATGGCGGACAAAGTGACGTTCGACGGCTACTGGATGTGCACGCACGACAAACGGCGCGTGCATACGAAACGATACAAGGATTGTACCGATAACGCGCCTAACTATCCTTATGGTGAATTCGCCATCAGTGACGGCGCGGACGAGGGCGGCAACACGGCGGCGGACGGTGACGTCGATGTGGCGCTCGCGCTCTATGTCGCCTATAAGCAGTGGGGCGAGTTCATGCGGAACGATAAGGGGGAGGTCGTCAAGGATGCTTGCGGAAACCCTATCAGCTATAAGCAGGAGATGATCAATGTGGTGCGGGGCTTGGTGGCGATGAGCACCAATCATCCTGGGGATAACCCGCTCCCCGTCAACACGGGTCTGATCGGTCTGGACGGCTATATGAGGGGTGGTGATACTTGGAAAGAGCTGACGGACTGGGCTTTGCAGAAGGAGAACTACATCGAATGGAATGGTGTTCCTGTCTATCCTCTCTTTGCGAAAGAGGGGGGAGACCAACAGCATATCGACTATTGCGCACCCGCCTATTTCCGTGAGTTCCACGACCTGATCCTTGCTTTGAAGGATGAGATCGGTGCCACCGCGGAGTGGGAGGCTGAGCAATACCGCCGTGGTGAAGCCTCCTCCGACTGGTTGATCAACGATTTGATTAGTAAGAACAAAACCTCTTTGCCTACCGCTGGCTGGAACACTTGCAACCGTGACGGTAGCCAAACCACCTACTCCAACTTCCAGGACGGTGAGGACTATCGTTGTCCTTGGCGTACCATCAGCAACTATGTTTGGCACGGCAACCCCGACTACTCTTGGAACCCTGTCTCCCACCAGGTCGAGGAGGGTGCGAACAAATATGAATACGATGCGGCGGTGAAATTGTCCGACTACATGCGTGACCCTGCCCATTGGGGCTCTGGATCCACTTGCTACACGAAGGGGGATAAGAAGATCCCTTATTCGGGCCCGAGGATGATGGGCTGGCAGATCGATCCGATGACGGGTGCTACCCTCGACGATGCGAACACTTCCGCATTGGGTATGCAGAAGGGCGCCGCCGCTTTCGCCGCTGTCGGTGCTCAGGATTATGATCTGATGGGCGATCTGTTCAAGGTGATCTACGAGAACTGGGACGCTGCCGGACAAACAACCGACAAGCAATGGATCTCCAACTATATGAGCGGATGGTTCCGCCAAACGGGTTTGATGGCCTTGACGGGTAACTATCCCGCGCCTTCCCAAATGAAGGCGCAGCCTAACCTGAAGATCTATAGGGCGCTGAAGGATAGCATGTCCTGCTGCCACGTGGGGGATACCATCACCTACTTGCTCTCCTACCGTAACTATGGCTCCGTGGAGGCGCAAAGCGTCGTTATCGTGGAGAATGTGCCGGCCGATTTCTATTTCTTGGATGCGGACAATGGCGGAAAGTACGATGCCGCGACCCATACGGTGACGTGGACCATGGACCAGTTGGCGGGTCTGAAGAGCGATAATATGGTGGGCGAGGCGATCGACTTCTCCGCTCCGAACCTCTCGAAGACAATCGGGACGGTCTCTTACCGATGCGTGGCGAAGAGCGGTGCGGCTGGTCGCTACCAGGCCTCCGCCGAGATCTCCTGCGCCAACGGATTGGGCTCGAAGACGAACCTCTACCCGAACTATGTCACGGCGACGATGCAGCGCAACCTGATCGAGGTGATCCCTACGAATCTCACGATAGCCAAGACGTCGGACGTGACGGAGGTGGCTAAAGGGGACGTCGTCACCTTCAGTGTGAACCTCTCGAACGATACGATTCCTTGGCTGACGGGCGGACGACCGGACGTCAACGTGGCGTTGGCTGACGAGGTGAAGGGTGCGCAATATAACCTGATGTTTAAGATCTACCATGATGCGGTGGAACCTTATATCGACAATGGTAACTACCGTGTCACGGTCTTCAAGGATTTGAAGGACGCGACCAACCTCCAGTGCTCGTTCGACCTGATCGAGGGCACGCAGAATGGTGCGACGATGGGTACGAACGCCAGCGAATTTGTCTTTAAGGATGAGGTCTTGGCGGATGGCACCCGTATGTTCTCCGTGCAATTCCCTCATGCCCTGGCTGTCTCCACTTACTACTTGAACGAGATGGCCGGAGCCGCTAAGTTCAATTGCGAGGGAACGAAGTACCCGTTGCGTGTGGTGGCCCGTTTCTATGATGCGAGTTGGAAGACACTCGATTGGAAGGCGGGCTTCTCCCAATTGATCAATGACAGTGACGAAGGTTATTACTTCCCTGTTACACCTTCCTACCAATCCTCGGAGGAGCCTCAGCCGGTGGACCGTCTCTTGCGCACAGCCTGTGATGGGGTCTCGAAGCTCACGAAGAATGTTTTGGTGGAGGAGTTCGATGGCTATGTGTGGCGTAAGATCCTTGGCAACAGTCCTTTCGTGAACGGTGATGTGGCGAAGAATGTCATGGTGACTGACACCATTCCGCTGGGCTTCGAGTTCGTTAAGTTTATGGAGGAGAACACCTCCGCGACGTTCCAACCAGCTGACGGTAAGCCTTATGCGGGTATCGTGACCTATTCCGCGGGAAGCATGGACTTAGGCACGAAGGATGGATTCTCCTATCAGTGTCGATATGTGGGTGGTCCCAGCCGGAATATAGCGTGCGGAAGCCATGCCTCCAGTGATAAAGAGTCTGTCAGCTCCGCGCCGTTGATCATTGTCGACAAGGAGGGGACGGGCTTGTCTCTTGTGCCGTCGGACGATCCGTATGTGGATGTCTATAACACCCTGGGTGTTCTTGTGAAAAAGCATGTCCTTGAGACAGATGCGTTGAAGGGCTTGATGCCTGGCGTCTATGTGGTTGGTGACAAGAAGATGGTGAAGACGGTAGAGGAATAACGGGTATGTCGTTCCCCGCATGATAAAGTGTAAATGTATTCCCGTATAGTACGGGCTGAAATAAAAGGTGTGATGAACGTTAGAAAGGTGTATGAGAGTTTCTTGGGGAGGGCACGGGATGAACTCCTCAGAAATCGTATGTTAAAATGTTTTAAACTTTCAAAGGAAATGCTATATTTGCAACTTAGTATTTTATATAATAGGTTAAACGAAAATATTATTCAACCATGGTTCACTTTATAACTATTCATAAAAAGATTATTACGCTCTTATCGCTCCTGTTGATGGTGTCGATGAGGGTGGGTGCGGCTGTGCCAGTACATATCAATTCGGGTAACCCTGCTTTCCCTTTCCCTCAATTCTTGGAGTACACTTATGGAACGAGTCACAGACTGGGTAACCTGGGTACGAAAAATGCGGAAGGTGTTGTCCATGCCGAATTGGAGCAGGACATACGAGATGCCTATCAGATTCATGCTAACGAGTTTAATTACACGGGGGAGGAGTATGCCGGAATTAAGTATATAGAGACAACTGACCCCTCTGGAGGATATTATGGATGTACAGAAAGCCAGGGTTATGGACTGCTTGCTGCTGCCTATATGGCTGACCAGGTGACATTCAATGGTTATTGGTTTTGGGTGCATGATCACTATCGAAACCGATCGACTAGATACAACAATGGAAGTAAAATAGCACCGAATTATACTTATGGTATATTTACCATTGGAGATGATGAGGGTGGCGATTCTGCGGCTGATGGTGATGTCGATGTGGCTTTGGCATTGTATGTCGCATATAAGCAATGGGGTGAGTTCGTGAGAAATGAAGATGGAGATATTGTAAAAGACTATAATGGCAATCCGATTTCGTATAAGAAGGAGATGATTGAAGTTATCAGAGGCTTGGTGACTTTGTGCTCAAGGTCTAAGGTGGAGGGAGATGTGAAATTGGTTCAGTCTGGTGTTATTGGCTTGGATGGTTATCCTAATGGCGGAAACACATGGACGGAGTTGACGGATTGGTGTACTTCATCCAATCCGCTGAGAACGGATTATGATTTATCTGTTTATGTGCTTGCTGGAGAATCCGTTACGAATGAAGTGCTTCCTGCAGGTACTCCAATATCAAAAGATGTAAATCCTGGTCCTGCCGCACAACACATTGATTATTATGCTCCTGCCTATTTCAGAGAGTTTTGGGAACTTTTTGAGGAAATTGCAAACGAAGAGAATATTCCACAGTTTGATATAGACCAATTTAAGAGGGGTGAGGCTTCTTCTGATTGGTTGATAGGGGATTTGATTTCGAAATCTCCCAAAGCAATACCGACGGCAGGTTGGGTGGAGATGAATTCAAATGGATCATTTTCATATACAAACTTTAACCAAGGAGAGGATTATCGTTGTTCATGGCGTACAATTAGTAACCACATGTGGCATGGTAATCCGACCAGCACATGGAATCCGAAAACACATAAAGTGGAAGAGGGTTCCAATACATTTGAGTATGATGCTGCTGTACGATTAAGTAAATTTTTGAATAATCCTATTGGTTGGGTCGATGGAGAATGTATGACTTATGGAGATCCTAAAATACCATATTCTGGACCGGCAACAACCGAGTGGCAGTATGACCCAATAACCGGAGCAACTACAGATCCTGCTCATTTTATGGTTATTAACTGGCAAAATGGAACGGGTTCTTTCGCCGCTGTTTCTGCTCAAGATTATGATTTAATGGGTTCATTGTATCGACAATGTGCAATTGAGTGGGATTATGGTAAGGGACAAGGAGATTATTATTTGACAGGAGTCCCTCATTATATGCATGGCTGGGCTCGTCAATTAGGTATGATGGTAACATCGGGTAACTATCATGCGCCGAGTCAGATGAATCCAATGGCTAATATGAAAATTTATCGGTCTATTGAGGACTCTGTTACATATTGTTATACAGGCGATCAAATTAAATTTGTTCTAGATTATCGTAATTATGGTTCGGTTGATGCGGAAAATGTGAAGATAGTCGAGAATGTTCCATCTGATTTTGTTTTTGTTGAGGCCTCTTCTGGTGGAGTATATGATGCAGCAACACATACGGTCACATGGAATATAGGAACTGTGTCTGGATTTAAAAGTGATAATAAAGAGGGTGTCGTTTTAGATTTTAAGTCTGGTAATTTGGCAAAAACCGTTGGTCAGGTTTGGTACAAATTACGTGCGGGTGATAAGGCATCTGGCAGGTATTGTACTACTGCTGAAATCACTTGTTCTAATGGATTGGGTTGGACATCCAACGAATATCCTAATTTCAAGACTGCTACCATGCAGCGTAACTGTGTTGATGTGGTGGCTCGCTCTTTGATTATTTCAAAAGAGGTCGATAGAAGAAAGGTGAATGATGGTAACATGGCAACATATACCATTAAATTTGAAAACTCATCAGAGGCTGGTTGGATTGATGGTGGACGTCCTCGTGTAAATGTTTCATTTGCAAATGGAATAGATGGCTCTCGCTTGCAGTTGATGGTTCGTTTGTGGAATGATGCAATTGAACCTTACATAAATTATGGTAATTATCGTATTTCCTACTATTTGTATGATGCTAGTATGAATTGTTATACAGGAGAGGGGGATTGTACTTCAGGTTGGGGCTTGTCTAATGAAATTTATGAGGGTAATAAAACTATTGCTAGTGATGAGGGCGTTACTGTATCACATGAAAATATTGTGGAAGGAAGTGATGAGTATGGTAAGTGGAACCAACGTATGTGTATTCAATTTGCACCTCTTTTAGTAACTACGACTATGCATCTTGCAAGGTTCTTTGGTGGTGCTGGAGGACGTGTTCACAAGGGTGGAACATCTCCAATGAGAGGTATTTGGGCATTGTATCCAAGTAATTATGGAAATGTTAATTGGAATGACGATTGGTCGTGGAGTTCGTCGTATAATTCATCTAAGGACGGCCTGTTTTATCCAGTAACTCCTTCTTGGCAGAAGTTAGACGAGAATGGGAAAGCTATAGAAGAACCTGTGACCAAGTGGTTGACTTGTGGTTGTACAGAGTCCAATAAAACAGTGCCAAATATTTTGGTTGAGGAATATGATGGTTACGTGTGGCGTCGTATCTTAGGTAATGGTCCTATGGCTGGCCGTGATGTCGATAATGTAGTGATTCGTGATACCCTTCCAAAAGGATTGAAATTTGGTGAGTTCGTGAACGAGTGCCCGTTAAGTGACCCTGAATTTGGTGGCAAATGGGAGGTGAAGAAAACATCGGACGGACGTGATATCATCATCTGGTCTATTCCGAAGTTACAGGTGAAACAAAAAGGTTCTATTATATATACGGCAACGGCATCTTTCCCTTCTGGGAACACATGTGAAACGCCGGACGAGGACATTTTGAATTATGCCTGGATTGAGGGAGATAAAAACTCCCCAATCTCTGATACGGCTAAGATTACGGTCACTTGTGCGAAAGTGCCAGATCCGATTATCCCGACAACCTTGACGAAGGTTGCGGACAAGGATAATTATGAGGTGGGGGATGAAATTACTTATACGATTGGTTATAAGCAGACTCACGGTGCTATCTTCGAGAACGCGGCGTCTAAAACAGGCGATTGGTCTTTCTCTGGTGGCGCTTCCGCTACGGGAGGAAAAATAAGTCTTTCTCAGGGCCAGAAGGCCGAGTTTAAAAAGGTCTCCAATAACATCTATGTGGAGGCGCAGTGGTCTGTTGCGGACGACCAGGAAACTTCCATCTATTTCCGTGATAATATTAAGGTGACCTTTAAGAATGAATATGGTGGTTTGACGGCTACCTGCTACGATGGGAATAGAAAGGTCGATTCTAAGATTATCGCCAAGGCTAAGTCGTCGTCTAAGTTGGCTATTAATCTGACCGACGATGTGCTTCGCATATGGGTGAATAAGGATACTGCCACTTCCGCATCTATCTCTTTTGAAGGATTGACGAAGAAGGATGGTTATTTCGGTTTCGATAATGGCGCTTCCGGAAACTTCGCCTATTCTAACATCCATGTCCATACCGACTACGCCTACGACCTCTCCATCGTGGACCTTGTCCCTGCTGAGGTGGAGGTTGATGAGAGCTCTTTCAAATCGACCCATAATGGCTCCGCTGCAGGAACAGGTAATTTGCTGAAGGGCGCGGATGGTGACTCTATCGTTTGGACGGGTCTGGCGAATAACCCGATCGCCTTCGGTGACACCTTCACGGTGACGTGGAAAGGTACGGTGAAAGAGTGCTCTGAAAAAATATTCAACATCGCAAAGGCTAAACTCCTTGGTCATGCTCATAATAAAATCATGGCCCAGGCGGTGAGCGGTTGCGGTGAGGAGTGCCCGCTCCCGAATGTGACGCTCTCCATCTCGGATGATGCGATCTGCGCTGGCGACTCTGCCATCTTGGTGGCTGGCCCTACGGGTAGTTATACTTACATATTTTATGAGGATGGCGTACGCCTCGATTCAACTTCCAGCAACACGTTTGTGACGAAACCGATCGCAGCTGGCAGGTACAAGTATTCGGTGGAGGTTATCTCTCGTCTCACGCAGTTGCCTTGCTACTCTCCTAGCGATACGCTGATCTTGATGGTGGAGAAGCTGCCTAAGGGTTCGAATTTCGATCTGGGCACCTTCTGTAAGGGCAACGCGGACGTCACTTCTATGAATAGGGAAATCGACAATATGATCGCTGATGGGGTCGCCTACTCTTGGTTCGACGCGGATGACCAACCGATATCTTTGCCGGATGTCAATGCCATCACCGCCCCTGGCGATTACAACTTCTCCTACTCCCTGAGTACACAGTCGGGTTGCGAGAGCAAGACCTTGGGCCAACTGAAGTTCACAGTGAAGGAGATCACTCCTCCGACGGGAACGGGTGTCGTCTCTTATTTGTTGGGCGATACCGCCGCTAATGGCTCCTTCGATAAGAATTTGATCCAACAGGATCCGTCCGTCGTGGATCTGGATCCGGATTATACGTACATCTGGTTCGACGAGAACGGGCAACAATTGCAGGGTCCTCCTACGCCAAGCGTTCCTTCCGCCGGCTCTACGGTCACTTCTAATTATTACGTGAAACGCACCCAACCAGTGGGTTGTGTGAGCGATTCATTGCCGGTGACTGTCATCGTGAGCGGAAGCTCCGTGCCTGTGCCGGATAATGTGACGTATTGCTTGAACGAGAGCGCTCTGCCTATCTCGGCGACGGTGAGCGAGGTGAACAATTCTTCTTCCGCTTGGGAGGTGGTCTACTATGACGCCGATGGCAATGAGTTGACTTCTGACGCGGATCGCACTCCTATCACCTCTGCCGCAGGTACAATAACCTACTACGTGAGCCAACGTGAGGTGGGTAATCCTACCAACGAGAGCGGTAAGGTGCCGCTTACGGTGACCGTTGTGGAGATTACTATACCTGATATCTCCATGAACCGTACCCAGTATTGCAAGGGCGAGGAGTATGAGCAGTTGCAGGTGAAGAGCACCTCTTCCCTCTATGATTCCAACAAGTCTTCTTTCTTCTGGTATGTCGATGGACAGAGCGTGACGGGTGTTCCGTTGGCGCAAACCCAGACCGAGGTGGTTTCCTATGGTGTGGTGGAGTCGTACGAGATTGATGCAAATCATGTCTGCGTGAGCGACACGGCTAAGTTCGCGGTTCAGAGCACTTTCGTCCCTGTGGCGACGGGTTCGCTTTCCGTGAACTATCTGAAGCAAGAGGCTGCGGCGGATGGCTCGTTCGAGTCTCTCTTGACGAAGGATCCGAGCGCTGTCTCCGCTTCCGACAACACGGATTATGAACTGGTTTGGTTCGATAAGGATCTGAATGAGTTGGGCACGACCGACCCTTCCCCGAAGAAAGACAATAGCTGGGAGGAGAACAAGGATGTGAATTTGGTATACTACGTTAAACAGCGTCATAAGGATAGCGGATGTCTGAGTGATACGGTGCGTGTCTCCGTGATCATTAGCGATGCGCTGGTACCGAACACCTTCCCGATGAACTACTGCCACCATGCGAAGGCCTCTTCCTTGGAGTATAGCGCTAGCATCAATACGAACAGGGGTCAGGTGAGGGACATCGACTACGAATTGGTGTGGTTCTCTCCGGAAGATAATTATACGACTCCTTTGGATGCTGCCCCTGTGCCAAGCACTGAGACGGTGGGCGTGACCGTCTATAAGGTGGCGCAAAAACAGAAGTCCGACGGATCGGTCAGCTCCATGGCGGAGGTGAAGGTGACTGTCTTCCCGAACCCTGAAATCAAGGTGGATGCGTTGCCTCAGACTTGTGGCGAGGAGATCGATATCACCAAGTATATCCATCTGGCGAATGTGGAGGATACATCCACATTGTACTTCTACGCTAACAAGGCTTGCACGAACCGCCTTTCCGACGCCGAGTTGTCATTGGCGCAGAGCAAGCTCTTCTACGCAAACGCTTATTACACAATATTCTCCGAGCCGAATATCGTGGGTGTATGCTCCTCCGACACGATGGAGGTGAATGCTACCATAGACGACATCTCCAACCTTGTCGTGGATGCGCCGTCGTCAGTCTGCCCGAATGGAGACATCCATCTGAAGGCTTCCGCGACAAGCACCACCGCTACTGTTTCGTATGTGTGGAGTGGGGATGCCACGGGCACTGGTGATGTGTTGGACACCAAGGATGAGACGGGCCTCTTCGGAAAGGTTTATTCATTCGATTTGACAGCTTCCGCAGGCGCATGCCACCTCGACACGACGGTTACCGTGACGATCGGCAAGGGTGAACTGACAGGCGATGTGCTGGCGGACGGTCAGGCGACCCATAACTTTAGGACTTGTGGCGGTGAGACAATCGAACTCTCCACCACGCATGAAGGTACGGATTATAAGTGGACGGATCTCTCCGGTAATTCGGTGGGTGATGGCACGGGTGTCTCTGTCTCTCCGACTGCGACAACCACTTACGTCGTCTCTCTCGTGAATAAGTGCGAGACTTCGGATACGATCGTGGTGGAGGTCTATCCGCTCTCTTTGACGGCAGACTTCACTCTGTTGGATACTGCTGTCTGCGAGAAATCTTCCGCTTCTGCCACACTTACGATCACAGGCTATGACGCTTCGATGCCAGGCGCATACATCAAGTGGCTGAAGGATGGTGATGAATTGACGGAATTTGCCGGCCAGACCTCTTTGCAACTGGATGATCTACGCAAGTCCGATGGCGGTGTGTATACCTACGAGGTAAGCAACGGTATCTGTTTGGCGAAGACATCGGATACGAAGACGACTGCAAGACTCGTGGTGAAACCGTTTGTCTCATATAACGAGCCGGCTACGGTTGAAATTCCTCATGGCGGTTCCGCTTCTCTTGCAATCAGCGGATTGACGCCTGCCGATGCTTCGGTTTCATGGAAGGGTGCTTCCCATACGGGCGAGGGTAATCCGTTCGAGATCACTGATATGCATGCTGACGAGTTGTTCACTGTGACACTTTCCGCAGATGGCTATTGTGATTCCGAAACAGAGCTGCAAGTTCTGGTTGACGCTAAGGCGGTTGTCTCTATCACCGTCTCCTCTGACATCGTTTGCGTGGAGGATGGCGTGACGGTTACGGCCGATACGACGGGCACAGGTCATCTCATGCACCCGGATCTCTACCAATTGTCCTGGTACTCTTTGGATGCGGAAGGCAATCTCTCTAAACTGTCGGGTGACGGTGTTGAGTTGAAGGATTATCCACAGGCTTCCGCCTCCTATTTCGCGGAAGTTACTTATGGCAACCAAAAGGCGACAAGTGATACGCTTAGCGTCGAGATAGTCACTCCGGCAATCTATACGGTGACGGAGAATGCGGTCTCCTGTTCGGGCGATGAGGTGACGATCGAGGTCTCTTCGGATGAGGAGGATGTTGAAGTGGAGTGGGCGGAAGATGGATCCAAAGCCCTTTCTATCGTGGTCGCTCCAACCGAGTCTCGCTCCTATGAGTTCACCATAAGCAAGAAGGGCCTCTGCCCAGTGAAGGATCAGATCCCTGTCTCCGTCAAGGAGAAACCATCCATCACGATGGATGAGGATAAGACGATTTGTGAGGGCTCCGGCATCACAATCTCTCCTACGGTGACTGGTAAGGAGTACAGCGGTTTCGTGTGGACGGATCCTGAAGGTGAGATCGTCTCGAGAGAGTTGAAACTGATGATGGATCCGACCCTGAGCGGTGATTACACTTTGCAGGTGTCGACCACCTCTTGTGGCGATGCAACCGCCTCCGTCAACGTGAAGGTGATCCCTACTCCAGTGTTGTATATCGACTCGATCAACTTTACAACCCGTAAGGTGGAAGTGGCGTCCGGAGGCATGGGCTCGTTCGAATATAAGATGGATAATCAGGATTGGCAAAGCGATAACACCTATGAGGGTCTTGCCTATAAGGTATTGCATACCGCCTATGCAAGGGATGAGATGGGGTGCGTTGGTGTCTCCGTCTTCAATATCGCACAACCGCCTTTGGCGATAGAGGATTACTTTACGCCTGACGGATCGGGAGCCAATGATGTGTGGGATGTGACTTCTATCCTGGAGGCTTATCCGAAAACCACTGTGAAGATATTTGACCGTACGGGTAAGGTGGTCGCCGAACTCGATGGCGAAATGTCGGAGTGGGATGGTACCTACAATGGAAACCCATTGCCTTCCACCGACTATTGGTACTTGATCAATGTGCCGGAGATCCGTCAGCAGTTCACTGGTCACTTCACGTTGATCAGAGGAAAGTAGTTCCCCTATTGTAGTCTCGATAGATTAGTTGCGTCTGTCGCACATGATCGATAAGCATGGTGGAGACTTGCCCGAAAGGACGAGTCTCCGCCTCATTTTTCTCCTGACACGAATCCCTTGTTGAACCATTCGGTAGGGGAGAGGTGAGAGTCGTTTGCCTAAAGATATTCGAGCCCTCTTGCGGAACTATCTTTTCTTCTCGTGGAAGTTGTTGATTTTTGATTTTTTAATTGTGATTATCATATAAATATGTTTCCGTTGTGTGGAATTTCTTAAAAATTACCGTTTAACTCTTAATTATTCATGTTTATTCATTACCTTTGCGATTCAAATTGAATGTTATTATGGAATTGAGTGCACTTACAGCAATATCGCCTGTAGATGGTCGGTATAGAAGCAAGTCTGAATCCTTGTCCGAGTATTTCTCTGAATTTGCGTTGATTCGTTACAGAGTTCGTGTTGAAGTAGAGTATTTTATCGCACTATGCGAATTGCCGCTGGACAATCTGAAGTCTTTCGATCATGGCAAGTTCTCCCAACTGAGAAGCATCTATAAAGATTTCTCCTTGGCGGATGCCCAAAAAATCAAAGACATCGAGAAGATCACGAACCACGACGTGAAGGCGGTGGAATATTTCATCAAGGAAAAGTTTGATGCGTTCGGCTTGCAGCAGTTCAAGGAGTTCATTCACTTTGGATTGACATCTCAAGACATTAACAACACATCCGTTCCCCTCTCCATCAAAGAGGCGTTGCAGAACGTGTACGTCCCTAATATGGAGCGTTTGATCTCAGAGTTGGCGCAGAAAGCGGAGGATTGGAAAAATATTCCGATGTTGGCGAAGACTCATGGACAACCAGCCTCTCCAACTCGTTTGGGGAAGGAGATTATGGTCTTTGTGAGTCGGCTTCAAACTCAATTCGACCAGTTGAAGTCTCTCCCTTGCAGCGCGAAATTCGGTGGCGCTACGGGTAATTTCAATGCGCATCACGTGGCGTACCCTCACTTCGATTGGAAGGCGTTCGGCAACCACTTCGTGAACGATGTCCTGGGCTTGTCTCGTGAGCAGTGGACGACCCAAATCTCCAACTACGATAACTTGGGCGCCATTTTCGATTGCCTGAAGCGTATCAATACGATTATGATCGATATGAACCGCGACTTCTGGCAATATATCTCCATGGAGTATTTCAAACAGCAGATTAAGGCTGGCGAGGTCGGCTCGTCCGCCATGCCTCATAAGGTCAACCCGATCGACTTCGAGAATGCGGAGGGTAACTTGGGCATCGCCAATGCAATATTGCAACACCTCTCCGCTAAGTTGCCGGTTTCCAGACTGCAGCGTGACCTGACCGATTCTACGGTTCTGCGTAACGTGGGCGTTCCTTTCGCCCATACGATCATCGCTATCCAAAGTTCGTTGAAGGGTATCGGCAAGCTCCTCTTGAACGAGTCTGCCTTACAGTCTGATTTGGACAAGTGCTGGGCGGTCGTGGCCGAGGGTATACAAACCATCCTTCGCCGTGAAGGCTATCCTAACCCATACGAGACGTTGAAGGCGTTGACGCGGACCAATGCGGGTATCACGGAAGATTCGATAAGGAGCTTCATCGACACCTTGGAGGTGAGCGATTCCGTGAAGGCTGAATTGCGTGCGATCACCCCTCATAACTATTTCGGTATTTAATGGCTGTCTTGATGGAGCGGAAGAAGTTGCCTTTCATCATGCTGATGCAACGTTTCATTGGCCCGTACAAGGGCTATGTGGCGTTGAATATATTGTGCAATCTTCTGTCGACGGTCTTTAGCCTATTTTCCTTCGCTTTATTGATCCCTATCCTGGAGATCCTCTTCAAGACGAACACGGAGGTGTATGAGTACATGCCCTTTGCGTGGGACATGAGCGTCATTAAGAACAATGCCTATTGTTGGGTCTCCCATTATGTGATCGATCATGGTGCGATGAATACGCTGATGTTATTGAGTATCCTTTTGGTGGTTCTGACATTCTTCAAGACGTCTATCTCCTATTTGGCCAGCTTCTTTATCATCCCGATGAGGTCGGGTGTGGTGCGGGACCTTCGCAACCAGATGTACCGCAAGATTGTTGATTTACATATCGGTTTTTACCAAAGCAAACGTAAGGGAGACATCATGTCCCGTATGATCGGCGATGTGGGTGAGGTGGAGAATTCCATCATGAGCTCCGTCGAGCTCCTCTCTAAAAACCCGGTGATGATCATCGTATACTTGGTGATTATGTTCTTGCTTAGTTGGCGCTTGACCCTCTTCGTAATGGTGGTGCTGCCGGTCGCAGGCCTGATCATGGGCCGAGTGGGGCGCTCTTTGAAGAAACAATCCAAAGAGAGCCAGACGCAGTTGGGGCAGTTGCTTTCCCAAATCGAGGAGACGCTGAGCGGACTTCGTGTCATCAAGGCGTTTAATGCGGAACATGCTGTCATACGTCACTTTAATAAGATGAACGACGGGTTGCGTCGCGTGGTGAATAAGGTGAACCGCCGCTATTCGCTGGCTCATCCGATGAGTGAGTTCCTTGGTACGGTGACGATCGCGATTGTACTCTTTTTCGGAGGTGTGCTGATCTTGAATGAAAACAGTACATTGTCCGCCGCCGAGTTCATCTATTATTTGGTCGTTTTCTATAGCATCATCAATCCTGCCAAGGATCTTTCCAAAGCGATGTATAGCGTGGAGAGGGGTATGGCTTCGTTGGAACGTATTGACGTGATCCTCGCCGCCACCAATCCGTTGAAGGCGGTGACGAATCCGTTGCCGGTTAAGCCTTTCCAACATGAGATCGTGTACAAGAATGTTTGGTTCAAGTATGTCGACGAATGGGTGCTGAAAGACATTAATCTGACGGTGAAGGCGGGGCAGACGATCGCATTGGTGGGTCAATCCGGCTCAGGCAAATCCACGTTGGTAGATCTCTTGCCGAGGTTCTATGACGTGACTGAGGGGGAGATCACGATCGATGGTGTCAACGTGAAGAACATGACCACGTATGACCTTCGTTCCTACATGGGAAATGTGAATCAAGAAGCGATATTGTTTAACGACACGATTTATAACAACATCACGTTTGGGGCGGACAATGCCACGGAAGAGCAGGTCATTGAGGCGGCGAAGATCGCCAATGCCCACGATTTCATCATGGCAACTGAAAACGGATACCAGACGAACATCGGAGATAAGGGCGGACGCCTTTCCGGTGGACAACGGCAACGAATCAGTATCGCCCGCGCCATATTGAAAAACCCTCCTATATTGATTTTGGATGAGGCTACGTCCGCTTTGGACACCGAGTCCGAGGTGTTGGTGCAAGAGGCTTTGGAGCGTCTGATGAAGACGAGGACTACGATCGTTGTGGCGCATCGTTTGTCCACAATCAAGAATGCTGATGAAATATGCGTGATGAAAGATGGCGAAATTGTGGAGAGAGGAAACCATGCAGAGCTGATCGCTATGGACGGTTTCTACAAAAAACTTTACACGATGCAATCTTTTTAACGTTAAAAAACCTTTAAATTGGGGATGTAATAAATATAGATTACCCAATTTTGCTTTTAAAAGTCATTGCGTTAGCGAGAACTTTTAACGTTTTTTACTTTTTTTATGTCAATTTGGGGGTCAGTGTGTAATTTTTTTGTATATTCGCCCGTCTTTGTGTGCTCGTTTGTGGGAGCCATGAGGATCCGAGGCTGTAATTGAGTTTAGAAACTTGCGTAAGATACATAGTTCGAAGAGCATGAAAAACATGAAAACAATGTCCTTTTTAAGGAATTTATCGAAATTCTTCTTGGTGGCTGCAGCTTTGACACTGGGTTGTATGCCTGTATTTTCGGAATTTACGAAGGTTAGGTCCGATGGCGGATGGAATGGTAAGGTCACTAAATTGGATGTCATCGGTGATTATTACCAGTTCACTTTGGATAAATTCAGGGGAGAAATCGTCATAGAAACGGATATCGAAGCTGACACCATCTATTTGCCGGGTTATAAAAACACGAAGGGTTGGGTGCTTGAGAAAGACAAAGCTGTAAAAGTACAGATCAACGACGAGACTTCAGGCTTCCTTTGCGTTAGCTACGACAGACCGACCAATTCCGTAAGCGTCGCTTATGGCTCTTGTAGCGGTACGATCGATGCTGATAAGGATAGGGTGTGTAAAACTACCGGAGGTGATGTGAGGTTCAGGGTGCTGAACGGTGACGCAAGCGCCTCTAAGCGTTGGGGTTTGCTCTCCTATGACGGCAAAGATACGACGTGGTTGTCTACCTATAATGATCGTGATAGTTTCGTTTATACGGTTACGGACTCTATTGTGATGTTGCTGAAGTATACTACTTCATCGGGACTTGTCTCTTATTCCTCCGCAAAGGTGGGCCTGTCTTTGGCGGATTGCGGCTATAAGGTCACTTCCAGCGTCACGAACATTTGCCCGGGTGACCCTGTGGTTCTTACTTCCAACTATACGGAGGGTACTACTTATGAGTGGAGACGTAATAACGGGAAGGTGCTCGCCACAACCACTGAGCCTACTATTTCGTTGAATCCTCTGAATTCGACTAAATACAAACTTTACGTCGATGGGCTGTTCGCTGGTGATGCGGAAGTGAAGGTGTCAGGTTGCGGATTCTATATCTCTTCCTTCTATCCTACGGAAATGTGTATGCAGGATTCCAACTCGTTGGTTGCAATCGGTGAGGATATGTTGCCGGATTTGGGTAATAACGTTTTTGAATGGCAAATGTCCGAGGATGGAGACATATGGACCACCATTAAGACAAATGCGAGCAATCGTCTGAATGTATTCCCTACGGAGGACAGATATTACCGTGCTAAATATAAGGATGAATATACTTCTCCTTTCTTCTACGAGGCACCTAATTGCGAGGACAATGGAGACTGCCGTGGATTGCAGACGAGGACGTTGTTCTATGAGTCCTTCGGTTACTTCATCGATGAACACACATACGTTTCCGATAAAGGAGTGTATGTGAATGACATGACATTGACGGGTGGTGTTGCTGGTTTGGTAAATGGTAGACTCGAAGGCTATGCGGGAAATCACTCCAGCGATAATAGTGGTGTGGATTATATGACCCGTATCGCATATCATAATAATAATTCCCCTTATAATAAT
>JAEERP010000030.1 GCA_016285885.1 Paludibacteraceae bacterium | reverse complement strand
AAAAAGCCGCAACCTCGCAACCTTTGCATCGAATATGGCAGACAAAAGCCCTCCGCAGGAGTTCTCTGCCACTCTTCCTTAGAAGGGTGGTAGCCCACTAGCACCCTAAAGAGTGCACATGGGCTCAGGGAAGCATTCCCTAAGAACCTTTCCACAAGGGCTTCGCCCCTTGACCCCATCTTTTGAAACATCAATCACTAAAGCAAGAAAAACAATATGGCAAAAAAGACATGCATACATTTCGACCCTGTTAAACCAGGGTGTGAGATTCACAATTGGCGTATGAAGGAACTTGACTATGTCATCAACGAACTTACACCAAACAACGAACACTGGGTTGATCCTCGATACGCAGGAAAGACCTTATCAGATATTCGCAAAGAAATCGCAGAACGCTATCAGGCCACCGTTGGACAGAAAATGCAGGCAAAAGCAGCTCCTATCCGTGAGGCAGCTGTCGTCATCAAGCCTGATACTACGATGGCTGACCTGCAACTGTTGGCAAAGCAACTTGAAAAAGAGTTTGGCATCAAGTGTATTCAGATTCATATCCATAGGGATGAAGGTTTCAACAAAACCAATCCTGACCCTTCGAAGTTGAACCTGCATGCTCATTTTGTGGCAGATTGGACACACGATGACGGCACTTCACTACGTCTGGGACGTCCGGATACCTCAAGAATGCAGACCGTCGCGGCTGAATGTCTCAAGATGGAACGTGGCAGCAGTTCTAACGTAAAACACCTCAATGCCATACAGTACAAGGAGAAAAAAGCTCTTGAAAATATCTCTTCCCTTAGGTCGCTTGTCCGCAAGTCTTTCCTCTCCAAGGATGCTAAGAATGCACTCTACAAGAAAATCGACCAACTCGTAGAGGATCTAAAGGCAGACCCATTGAACATCGAACTTCAGCAACAAGTGGAACAACTGACTGAAAAAGTCTTGCAACTTCAGGCGGATATAGAGCGACGGAAGCAACTACATGAACAGGATCAAAAAGTCATTTCGGCTTTAAGGGATGAAAACAAGCTATTGCGTAACAACAATAAACAGAGTGCAGCCCTAAACGAGAAGGCTCATAAGGAGATTGACAGCCTACGTAAAGAAAACATGGATCTGAAGCGCAAGGCATATCCAGAACGTTATGTCCTACCCTCCTTCATCGATGTAGAAGCCACCCATGCCTATAAGGACAAACAGGGGCAGTGCCATATCATGATGAAGTTTACAGGTGGCTCCAAGGAATACAAGGAGAAAATGAGCAACGAGGACTTTGTGGCTTTCAAAAACGGTAGTTTGACGAAAGAAGAGGTTATAGCCAAATACCACAAGCCACGCATCGAAGCCTATATCCGTAAAGAATTTTCGAGACCCGACAAACGCTCCGCTGCTATATCCCTCATAGAGAAAACAATATTCAGCTACATGAAGCTCTACTCCAGTTCCACTTTTGTTCCATCATCTAATGGTGATAATAACCCACGCAAACGTGGAAACTATGATGACATTGACGACATGAATGAAGAAGAAAGGAAAGGGAGATCATATAGATGATACTACCTTACATTCACATATAATTGAATCACTAGTGTCCCGTTAAGACGAGACACTAGTGATATCGCGATACAATAACTTTAATGCTTTGACCTATAAAACTCAAACATAAATGCCTGTCCTTCAGTAATCTTACATACTGAATATCCTCCATTCTTAAGGGGATACTTATAAACAGACCTCGACACAGGACATCATAGACAGCTTTGAGTTCCAACGGCAGATGAATCCCAGAATCTCAAAACCTGTAGGCCATATTGCCCTGAGTTTTCTTCCAGAAGACAAGGACAAGTTGACAGACGAGATGATGACGAAGATTGCAAAGGAATACATGGAACTGATGGGCATCAAGGATACCCAGTTTCTCCTTGTGCGCCATTTCGATAATGGCAATCCCCATTGCCATTTGGTCTATAACCGTATCAACAACGAGGGCAAGACCATCTCAGACCAGAACGATTTTAGGCGAAACGAACAGGTGACGAAACTGCTTAAACGAAAGTACGGGCTCACTTTTTCCAATGGCAAGGGACATACTAAAACTGAGAGATTAAGAGGACAGGAGAAGACCAGATATGAGATTTACCGCATCGTGATGACCGCCTTACTCCAGTCCAAATCGTGGCCAGAGTTTGAGGCGGACATCAGGAAACAGGGCGTTGATGTGGAGATTGTGATGAAACGGAAGGATAGCCGAGACTACAAGGACATACAGGGTCTGCGCTTCACGAAAGACGGGCTGACATTCAAGGCTTCTCAGATAAAGCGCGACCTCACATTTGCTAATATCGTCTTGTATTTGGACGAAAATGCGAAGAAGAAACTGGAGACCAAGACCACATATCAGCAACATACAAGGAAGAACGACGGACCCAAACTGGAGTTTAATCTAAGACAGGAAGAGCGTCAAGAGGAATCACATCAGCACACATCTGGCTCATCTATCAGCTTCCCTTCATTGGGTTTGTTCGACACCAACAACCCCGTCTATGACCCCGAAGATGAAGATTTCCGCCGCCGGATGCAACGTAAGAAAAAACATGCCCGAAAAATGTAAGTGTTTAATGAACAAATAATAGGAGGAAGTGCCACAAAAAAAAATGGCAACTTCCTCCAACTTAATTACTTTATACTATCTTTATGAATCTCAAAATCTTTTATAAGTCTATCTTTTTGTGTAAACTTTTGAAGAATTGAATTTTCAAAGTAGAGTGTAGTCGTAACGATATAGGGACAATTTGCAACACGGACTGGCTCTTTGTAATATAAGACTTCAATAGATTTTCCCTCTTTAATATAGATGTCATACATGAAAGGACGGCCAAATTCTTTCAAAATGTCCTCCTTGTGAATACCAATGCTAATGGAAATGACATCAAACCGTGATGTAGTTGGAATTGTTGCACAAGAGGAAACAATCCAAATAGTCATTAATACGGTAACAACTTTCTTCATTGTATTTTAATAACTTTATTTGTTTCCAGCATTTCTTTTGTTATCACAACACTTCTACTCTGAGCCTGAGAGCCATTAATAGGTGTCAGATTGAGTACGGCATTAGACTCTTCGTAACTTACACCTTGCCAACGCCCCTTAATCTTTATTTCTTTTCCTGATATTTTTCCTATACAAGTGGCAATATAGTCGACATCCATATCGTATTTATATAGTGTCAATTTCATTGTTGCTATATTATATGCAGGGACTTCTACAGGATATTCCCTAGTAATGGTTTTAGTAACCTCTTCCGAACTTCCATAGGCAAATTTTTGACCTCCAGAAACCGACGTCGTGATTTTTCCACTTGCTATAAAAGGAACACTTGCTTTAAATTCTGTTGCTATGGAGACATTATAGGAAGTTTCCCTATTAAACGTAGATGTTTCTTTGTATGATTCGTTTATGACAAATTTGTGGCTTTGAGCTATCTGGCCATTATTTACATAAGAATCAGAGAATATTTGATTTGGTGTCTTTGACAGAATTGAAGATGCTTCTACATCGAAATATATATCTTTCACCACAAATTCTTCTGCGGGTATTATTTCAAATTCTTGACGTGGTAAGTTGTTGTATTTCGCAAAAGATATTTTAGAGCCGTTTACAGTGATAACACTATAATATATATCAAGCCAGTAGCCACTGCTTCCTTGTTGTGGGTAGTCTTGATTCTCTATAATATATGATTTGTCAGAGTATTGCCCCCGCTTAATATCCCACGATGCTCCAAATAGACTGCCAGTCGCATCCTGGCTGGCATAAAGGATCTTGGTATCCGGTGCACTTGTGTATGCGCCTAGTCTTATTGGCGTATCGGTTTTCTTAGAATATATTAGGTATGGAATTCCTGTATATGCAGGCAAAATTTTTATATAAAACTGCTGATTAGTTGAGTTCGCATTGAAACCCTCTACCGTCAGTTCCTTTCCCTTGGCAGAAGCACTTAGGTAGTGCTTGTCTGTTGTATTTCCTTTTACCTTTAGATATATAGGAATTTCATTGAGTTGGTTCAGCTCTTCTTTTAATAATGTGTAATCATTGTCTGTTGAACGTGTTAATGCCGTTGGTTTCTTAGGTAATGAATCGCGGCAACCCTCAATAGGAATGATACTGTCGCTTTGTGCGACACTAATTGTATCAAGCATAGTGGAAGTGATAGCTCCTGAAGTTTTTTCAACAAGTTCTTGGAACTCATCATCAGAAGAACATGCAGACGTGAAGCCTGCCACAAGAACACTAAATAAGATAAATTTGTATTTCATTATTATTTGATATTTGAATTGCCTACTCATATAGCTTTTCGGCTTCCGCTCCTGTTAGGCAGTCAGGTCTGCTTTTGTATATTTCATTAAAGGGTGATTAATCTGTACCACTATTACTCTTTCTTATTTTGTTGTATATATAAATATAAGGTACTACCATAAGCAGGAGTATTAGCACAATTATCAATGGGCGCATATGTACCAACTGGGTTGAGCATAATGTAACATATAATATAATAAGAAGTAGTAGCAGGTTTGTTGATTGTATATATGTAGCCAATGCTTTTGACTTGCTTTCATAATTCTTAATTTTAGGCAACCACTTTATCTTATATGGATTCTGCTCATAATAGCGGAAAATCCAATATGTCAAAGTTGAAATACATGGATAGAATAAAATTAGATATGCAGGTCCATAATTAGCAATATTTCCATATATATCCCAATTAAGAACAATGCTCTCGGTATTATTAACCAATCTAATGATTGCAACCAAGAAAACAGCAATAATTATCATAATTGATGCAATTTTACTCTTCATATGATATCATAGTTGAGGGAAAACTTTCTATTTCAAATTCTTAATAACAATCTTAATAGGACTTCTCTGCCCCTAAGTGGCAGGAATGAGCCGCAACTGTTAAGACCTGAGTTTTGGATGACCAAATATGAATTGGTGTTCAGCAAGTTTGTACCACTTAATCCTATCTCTCCTATTTTGCTGATTTTGTAGTTCATACTGGCATCAAAAAACATTTGACTCTCATATTGCGACTCTGCTATTTTGTTAGTTATATCTTGGCATTTCATCTTTATTTCAAATCCCTTAAATGGGAAGAAATAAAAAGAAGCATTAGCATTGAGACTTGACATTGTCTCTGAATCGTGATAACTATTCCTTTCCCAAAATAACGTTCCTGTAGCATCAAGAACAAGTCTCATCCACTTAAATTTCTGAAAGGTGGTGCTGACCATCCCTGACAAGACATGAGACCTGTTGTAGATATGTTCTGTGGATTGGGATAACAAGTAACCGCTTTGGTTATACGAAATCTCTGTTTTCAGTGAAATCCCTACATCTACAAACGTTTTATCTGCCATTCCGTTTATGATGAATGTCTTGTAATTATTCTCTCCCTGTATTTGCCTGATGATATTCAGAGAATCCGTATAGTCATAATGGAAGTAACTTTCGCGCTTTCCATTTGAATAGGAAACAGAGAGGTTGGAAAAGAACATTGAGGCGAGATTCCTGTATTTCAGCCTTAATGACAGCAAATAATCTGTGTTCTTATACAGGTTGCTGTCATACAAATAGACAGTTCTGTAACCTATGCGAAGAAAGTCTGGCGAATAGAATGGCTTAGTGTCATTACTATTGCCTATTGAAGCAGAGAAACCTAAAGAGAATTCATCCGAGAACGCATGATTGAAAGAAATCTCTGGAGAGAGCGAGAAGAAACCTCGATTTTTTATTGATTCATTGACAGGAAGCAGACGGGCATACATCCATCCTATTGGCAGTGCTATGGTGAGGCCACTGCGTTTCCCGTATTTCACATAGTAACTCGGTGAGAAAATAACATTCAGGTCTTGATGATGAGTATTTCCATTGTAATCATAGCTATTGTCGTGATAATATGCTTTTACTCCGAGATCAAGGTAATTGCGGAAAAGCAAAAATTTAGTGGACAAGGTACCCTTTGCGACAAAGGACTTAAATGCATAACGGTTCGAGCAATTATAAATAATTGTTGAGTCAGATATGTCATTAAGACTTTCCGTCCTGTCAAAATAGCGTATCAAAGATTTCGCCTGCAAGATTGTATTTCCGACCGGGAATGAAGATGAGAAATAATTCTGGATGTATGACGGGTGTGTCTTTACAGTCTCATTAATTGAAGATTCGTTGCTTAATATGGCAGTGATAGCAGATTTCTTGCTAACGCTAACGCGTAACTCATCGGACACGAAAGTATTTGCTGAGTTAAGTTCGTATTTGAGAATCGGTACTATCGTAAAGTCTTTCTTCTTCATACTGGCATCTTCCCTGAGACTCAAAGGATGAAAGCCACCAAAAATGTATTCAATACTGTTATTTCGTGAAGAATGATCCTCGTAAAGCTGGGTGTTAAAGCGAAGAGTAGAATTGTCAGACAACTTTCTGAGGAAATTGACACCGCCAGCATAGGACTTATTGTATAGATAACGATTCTGCGGGAGTTGCTCCTGTACCAAATCTGTTGTCAGTAATGGAGAAGTGATAGGCTCGAATGCCTCCAAGTCGGTTACGTCAATATGTTCTGTGGTTTCCTCTGACAAGTCATTGCCTGTATTGTTCATCTTTCCCGAAAGTAGTAGTTGGCTCTTGTTTGCGATGTGGGTAACAAATGCGCGATTGTCCCATCTTGTCGGACTCAACCCTAATCCTCCCTCCAATTCTCCAAAAGGGCGTGATTTGTGCGACTTGTCAATCTTGATGTTTAGTGCTGCTTTGTCGGAAAGTTGTTTCCCCTGAAGCATTTTCACGGGCTGGTGATTTTCAAGAACTTCGACGCTTGTTACTGCATCGATGGGCATATTCTGAGTGACTTGATTGTAATTGTTTCCCATCAAGTCCATACCTTCAATATAGAATTTGTTGATAGCCTTACCTTG
>JAEERP010000029.1 GCA_016285885.1 Paludibacteraceae bacterium | reverse complement strand
TTCGAGCCCCGCAAGTACGGCTACAGCGTCCTGCTCGCCCTGCAGAAGGACAACCAGAATACGGTGACGATTTCTACGGTGAACAAGATCGGGCTTTCTTGACTTAAAGACTGAATCAGGTGGGGGATGCCTCCCCCTCGCGGGAGCCCCGGCCGGGTCTCCCGCTACCCCTTCTAGCGGGGGCTCAGACGCCGCCCCCGCAAAACCATGCAAGGCGAGAGCCGTAGCCGTGCTTGCACGGCTATGGCCGAGCCGCAGGGGTTTCTGTAACGCCCCGGCTTTTTCTTGTTGGGACAACTACGTTCTGTTTAAAATAAAGTATATTTCCTCATAGACATTTTTATGAGCTTTTGCTCTCGTTCTCGTTTCGAAATCTCGACAGTTTCGTACCAGAGAGAATGAGACAGACGCTCACGCTTATATGCTTTGGCGTGCTATATCCTGTATAGTGCGTCCGGGTGTATTTCGACAAACCGCATAGGCGGATTGCTGGTGTAAGGTCACTGAGCTTGCCGAAGTGACCGGTGTGGCATTCTCGTGCGTTGCGTTCTGTCGCCCGTATTGGGGCGTGAGTTGTTTGCGCTTGTTTCTGGTAGGCAGTCGAGAGCCTCGAAACGACAAGTGCATTCAACCTCACGCCTTTTTTATTGGCTGGATGTGCGGAATCAGGGCATTGCTCCGAACGGAGACCGATGATGCCCAATGCCGAATTTTTGCACAAAGCAAAAAAGAACAAGAACGACGAGTTCTATACCCAATATGCGGATATTCAAAAAGAAGTAAACGCATATCTTGAATACAATCCCGATGTGTTCCGTGGCAAGACGATTCTTTTGCCTTGCGATGACCCTGAGTGGAGCAACTTTACAAAGTTCTTTGCACAGAATTTTGAAACATTCGGACTGAAGAAACTCATCAGCACGAGTTACGCCATCGAAAGCAAGAATGTGGACTGGGACTGGCAGCCGACGTTATTCGAAATGGAAAATCCCTTGTTCAGTATGGACAAGACGAAAATCAAGGGAAAGATATTTACGCTGACGAAGGATGAAAATGCTGATGGAAAAATCAACATTGATGATTTGAAGTGGAACTATATGGACGGTGATGGCGACTTTAGAAGTGAAGAAGTTAAGAAACTTAGGGATGAAGCCGACATCATCATTACAAATCCGCCGTTTTCGCTTTTCAAGGAATTCTTTACATGGTTGATTGATAGCCAAAAACAATTTTTGATTATTGGAAATATCAATGCGATTTCCTACAAAGAGATTTTCTTACAAATTAAGAATAATAAAGTTTGGCTTGGTAATGGTATGGGACGGTGGATTTCTGGATTCATTGTTCCTGATGGTTACGAACTTTATGGAACGGAAGCTCGTATTGATGAAAACGGCAATCGCGTTGTGGCAACGAATAACTGTTTATGGCTTACGAATTTAGAACATGGCAGGCGGCATCAACCTTTAGAACTTAATACCATTGCTCAAAACATTAAGCACTCAAAACATAAAGAAGTGAGAGGGAATGGTTATCCCAAATATGATAATTATGAAGCAATCGACGTCCCTTTTACTGATGCGATACCTTGTGATTATGAAGGTGTAATGGGTGTTCCAATAACATTCCTGGATAAATATTGCCCAGATCAGTTTGAAATTTTAGGGCAAATGGTGACAACTAAAATTGATGAGTACAATTTTGGCTATCCGTATATAAACGGGAAAAAAGTGTATGCAAGAATTCTTATAAAGAATAAAAAATAGGAGACCTTTCAAAATGAAAACCGAACTTCAAACCGATTTCACCATTGAACAAATTTGTAAGGGTTTTGTCTATAATACCCTTGAAAATAAAGGCTTGTATGGATTGAATGGTAATCTTGTTATCCAGCCGGAATATCAACGCAATTACATCTACGCCGACGGTAAGAAGGATGTCGCAGTTATCGATTCTATTTTGAAAGGCTATCCGCTGGGCCTTATTTACTTCAATCGCCGCCCCGATGGTAAACTTGAAATTCTCGATGGTCAACAGCGAATTACTTCTATCGGTCGTTTTGTTACAGGCAAGTTTGCAATAAAAGATGGAAATGGAATGGAGCAGTATTTTGCCGGGCTTAACGACGAAATTCAGCAGAAAATCAATAATACGAAATTGCTTGTCTATATTTGCGAGGGTGAAGAGACTGAAATCAAGGAATGGTTCAAGACCATCAATATAGCGGGGGTTCCGCTGAATGAACAGGAACTTTTGAATGCCATTTATTCGGGTTCCTTTGTGACCAAGGCGAAGGAACAATTCTCGAATTCCAACAGTCCTAAAATCAACGTTTGGTCCGATTATGTTTCGGGGTGCGCAAATCGTCAGGATTATCTGCGCACTGCTTTGGAATGGGTTGCCGCCCGTAATTCGCAGAGCGTCGAACAATATATGAGCATGCATCGTAACGATGCGGATATTAACGAAATCAAAACTTATTTTGATACGATTATTGACTGGATTGATGCCACATTCAAGGAAACGACTTCTGAAATGCGTGGCTTGGAGTGGGGACGTCTTTACGAAAAGTTCCATACAAATGGCTACAACACCGATGAAGTCTGGAAACGAGTAGAAGATCTTCTTGCTGATGATTTTGTAACGAATAATAGAGGAATCTTTGAATATGTTCTCGGTGGCGAAGAAGATAAGTCGCTATTAAATATCCGTGTTTTTGATGAACGAACGAAAAAGGCTGCTTATCAAAAGCAGACGAATGAAGCCCAAGAAAATGGACATTCCAACTGCCCTTATTGTGCCATGTCCGACAATGCGAACAAGAATAAAATTTGGAAACTTGCCGATATGGATGCCGACCACGTGACCGCTTGGAGCAAAGGCGGTGCCACCGACCGGGCCAACTGCGAGATGCTCTGCAAGTCGCATAACCGGGCCAAGGGGAATAGGTAGTTGTTTTTGTTGAATAAGGTTGTTAGAAATCTTGCTTGCAACAGGAGAAAAAAAACGATAAGTAGCGTATAGAGTTGTTTAAAAAACTTGCGGGAGGTGGGGTTGCTTGCTGGGTGGTGGGTGCCGTGGATTGGTGTAGGCTGAATTGCGGCGCCATTATTTGACACGAACAGAATACAAATAAAAATCCAGTCTTTTCTTAAAATTATCTTTCAATTTGTCTTGACTTTGTACAAAGTTTTGGATATATTTACGTGTGACGAAAATCACATCAGTTTGTGGATTGCAGAGAAGGATTGTTTTATGTCATCTAAAAAAAGCAGATTTTTGATTATCCTGATGTTAACATCTGTATGGGTTAGCTTATATGGGTGTTGGAATGAATCTGTTGGGGATGCTTCGCATAGCAAATTGATAGGATACATTTCTGATTCACTTGTTGTTTATGCAACAGAAGATATCGAAGAAACGTGTGTTCATAAACCGCTTGGAGAGGAATGTTCGGATAAAGATAAGGGATTTTTCTTGTCTGTTGAAAATTTTTATACAAATAATGTTCTTTGGGAAAGTTTGCATACGGATGAAATGGATGTTTTTGATGTATACGATTTAGTCAATGATTCAACTGTCGTTATTTTCAGAAAGTCTGATGGCTCGTTTTTTAAATGGATTCTCGGCGAGAAATTTGAAAAACTTGGTGTTTTTTCTTGGTCTGGATGTAATACGCAAGAGAGAATTAACTCGATTCGAAATTGGGGTGATGGTAAATGGCGACTGGTCGGCAAGTCTGTAAATTGTGCCTATGCGATTGCTGATGTTGAAAAAAAGAAAATTATTGGTTATGAAAAATTAGATGATTTTGCAGAGGATTGTTCAGATTTGTGGGACCATGGGGGGGTTAAGTATTGTGTGGGCGCGGTTAAAAGGGATACTGTAATGTCATATTATGAGCGATATTTAGCGGGTGCGATGATTAGAAATGACAAAGGATTTAGTGATACTTTATGGAATAATCAAATTGAAGGGGCCAGTTTGAATTCTTACCATGCGGTTGAATTCAAGAATTCATTTGTTTGCTATTTGGGTCGTTATTACAAAGTTGACTATGAAGCCGTAAAAATGGTATTTGATCATTAATTGGAGTAATGAATGAAAAAAATAGTTTGCTGCATTATATTAGTAGCTTTTTCATTGGTTTTGGCAAAGCCAATGGAAAGCATAGAACGTTACAATATAATTTTAGTTCATGGTGCTGCAGATAGTTTGCAGGGAATAGATTGCTCTTCAAATGCTCCAGAGAAACCATTTGATTACTGGGAATTTAAAAATAATGCTGATACATTGAAACGTATAGAAGGATATGTACGCTATTCGCTGTTGGGTGAAAAAACGACATCTAATGCTACCGGCATGATAAAGACCTTAACGCGTTGGATTGCCCAAAAAATATTGGATGATGATGTTAAGGATAGAAGAAGTATTTATCTAAATAGACCCTTTATTAATCCGGCTAATTCTCCAATTATTAATGGCGTTGAAATTGGAAATAGAGCGTGGATGGGAAAGGATAAATGTAAGATTCGACGTTCGTTGACAGAAGAAGCTGAAGAAGTACATAATCTGGGTCGTGATTCGTTGTTGCTATGGCGAAAAGATGCTTCTATCTATAGGGGGTATAATGATACAATAGGTTTCCATACCCATCGCAACATCCTTATCGCTCATAGTATGGGCGGTCTTGCGTCGCGTGAATATGTACAAGGGGATGGTTACAATGGTGATGTAGACAAGGTAATCACGCTCGACAGCCCGCACAAAGGGACGTACTCATTGAACGGATTGCTTGACATGAAACACTACATTTCCAGTACGGCAGTGGAGACCCTTTCGCAGATGTCGCTCCTGTACGGAACGGCCCTTGTTCTTAGTTATGGCGGCTTTACAGTAAACCAGACTGCACTCCTTGCGATAACTTACGGCTTTGTAGGAGTGAACGCGCTGAATGCTGTTATAGATGCAGCTGTTGACCTGATTCTGGGTTATGGATTTACGGAAGAGGATCCTTTGGCAAAGTATATCGTTCCGGGTTCAGCGGACCTCAAGGCCCTGAATGCAAAAAAATGGAGTGAGTCGTCGCCAATGTTCCGTGTTCTTTATGGGGTTGGTGGACTTACGTTTGGCTCTCCTGAGGAATACTTCCAAGACTGGGGCTCGCTTTTTGTGCCAGACGGTCTTTTCGCAATGGTGAAAAACGGCATTGCGCAGGCCTCGCATACAGAAATTGATGACCCTGCTTGGTCAAACAACATCATCGCGGGCGTAACGCTTGGTCTTGTTGGCGGTCTTAGCCTTACAGATCAGGGAAGTATTTTGATTCCGCACTGGTCGGGGGCGGGCGAAGAAGTTTCCGTCTTTGAGGAAGGCAATCCTGATTTTGTGAGAGTCCCGTTTGCTGCTAATGAACATTCCGATCAAACTAACGAAGGAAAGTATGCGATGGAACTTATTGTGGCGGCAAGTGCCGCCCTGATTGCTTGTGAAGCTTTGAATGTATTATCTCCAGCTACTGTGAAGGCGGCTAAGTCGGCAACCGCTTATGCGGCAAGTGCCGCTCTAGCCTCTTGGATTCTTATTCCGACGATTAGGGCTGTTATGGACATGACGGAAAACCACGAAAATCCTTCTCAATCCGACTGGCAGGAAAAACAAAAGTCTACAAAAAATTCCTATGCTAAAGTTGTCGGCGGAAACGAAAAAGTAGAATCTTATCTGTTAGAAGATCTTCTGTACGAAAAACCATTTGTGAATTTGTCTGTGCATAATGCGAATGATTGGACAGAGTCGGTTGATTCGACTAAAATGGATTCACTGGGGCTTTATGGGGCAAGTGGAAGTCTTGTTGTTATTACGATGAAGGATACACGAAGTCGTCCCTTAAAGTTCATATCGTCATCTGACTGGGAAAAATTGGGTGTGAAGACCGAGAGATGGGAAAGAATTGATGGACTAAATGAATATGATACTCTGGAAACAAGATCTGTCCCCATCCGTCACGTGGAACGCTACGCGGTGCCCGACATCACTGTGGACCAGTTTATCGAGAAGTATTCCTTCGTGGTGGACGACTTGATGCCGCACCGCCTGCGCCAGATCCGCCTGAACTTCAACTACCAGGAAGAAATCGCGTGGGAATGCGACGTGACGAAGGACCCCTCGGCGGGTGACGCTTGTACGGTGTACAAGCGCTCCGGTGGTAGGAGCTGGGATTCCCTGAGAACCGAAAAGCACCCCGTCCAGAAGAATGGCCAGTTTGAATTTGAGCCTCGCAATTACGGTTATAGCATCTTGCTCGCTCTCCAGAAGGACAACCAGAACACGGTGACGATCTCTACGGTGAACAAGATAGGGCTTTCGAATACGCAGCGCCTGTACTACTTGTTCAAGGCGACAGCGAACAAGCTCGATCCGGTGTGGCCACAGCGTGACGTGGTTTTGAACAAGGTAAAGGGTTTCGGGTCATACGCGTCGGCGCTTGGCTATCAGGGTTTCCGCGTTGAGGGTGCGAAGGACACTCTCTTTAGGACCGATGGCACATCCAGTTTTCCGGGGCTCGACATGGAGATGACTATTGATTCCGTGTACGACGCTTCGCGCATCGGGCAACCGGGCGTGAGCCCGACGGGCTTCGTGTACGACAGCTCGAGTGCCTACTTTGCCTCCCGCCAGCATGATAGCGACCCGGCCGAGGGCAAATACCTGTGGAAGTTCGTAGCGGATATCCGCAACACCGCCGCAGTGAGTGCTGGTGCCGATTCTTCGAATACGTATGAGGTGCCGTTCCGCGTGGACCGTACTGCACCCGATTTCACGCTCGAACCCGAGCGGTCCGTGATGAACCCGGACAGTATGCCGTTCATGGTGCGCTATGCGTGGGCCGGCGATTCTGTGCCGGGCCCCGACATCTTTGCTATGCGTCTCTCGCTGGAACGTGCTTCCGGCAATACTTTCACCAAGGTGGCCGAACTGCGGCCCTACGCCGACGTGATTTCTCCCTCGTTCTCCATCCAGTGGGATGCCGCTTCCCGTAATACGGTGAGGTCTCGTGGCGACGGGCTGTATCGCGTTCGTGCCTACGCCGTGGACTATGCCGTGCCCGACACGACCACCTACCTCAGGATGCTCAGCCTTTATGATGCCATCATCCAGGGTGGCACCGTCTCGGATAACATGTGGCCTGTGGACTCCGACTCCATGAACACGACCACGAGATTCGCCGAGTTCTACATTGACCGCAGCGCTCCCGCCATTTCGAATGTTTCTGTGACCGCTGACTCCGGAGCTACTTCGATTTACTCCACCCTCACACGCCCGCAACGCAATTCACAGTATGCTTATGCCACTGGGGATAGCCTTGCGAAGATTACGTACAGAGTTGCCGAATCGCTGAACGGCCGCGACAGCGTCCCAGTGACGGTTGCATGGAACTTTGTACATGTGGGCGACACTACCGCGATGGACCGCGCGGGCGATTCTGTATGGGTTAAGTCTAGTGGCACGGCTTCCGCAACATGGCGTGAGAGTGCCACCATGCGCCTCATGGATGGTGATTACGCCATCCGTGCCCTCGCGCGTGATGCCGCCGGCAATACCGCCCGTTATACACATTCCAAGACGCTCCGTGTCGATAGGACTCCGCCGCATATTGTGAGCCTCGTGAGCACTCGCTTGGTATATCCGGATTCCGCGGGCCCCTTCTCTGCAACAAT
>JAEERP010000028.1 GCA_016285885.1 Paludibacteraceae bacterium | reverse complement strand
CCTTGGCGGAGAAACCCGCGAAGAAATTATCCCACAAGAAGTAGACACCCGCGTTCGCATTGAGGTACATACCCTTGTTGGAACCTCCGTTACCCAAGGAAGGATCCTCGAATCCGTAATCCTCGAAAAGACTTTTGTCGAAGTTGTAGTGGTTCAGCATCAAAGAGAGACCGAACGACAACTGGCGGTCGATGGACTGCGTCTTCATCATGTAGTGGTGGTTCTCAGACAACGGGATATGGTAGGCGAAAGTCACCTCACCACCCTGTCGATAAGAGTTACCATTCTTGTCGTTATACGCATATACACCGATACCGACGTTCTTCAAGACACGTGTACGGAAACTCAAGGTTTGGGTCATCGGATGATCCTCCACACCCAACCATTGGAACTTTCCCGTCAGCATCAAGTGACTACACCTTTCCGCTCCTGCCACAGCAGGGTTAACCAGATAATAGTTGAAGTGATATTGATCACACACGATATCATCTTGGGCAATTGTCCGCGAAAAAGGGGCAGCGGCAAAAGCTATCAACAACAAATATTTAAATGCTCTTCTCATATCATCTACAATTTATTCCAAATATACAGAACTCTCGCCAAAAACAAAGCATTTAGGCGAAAAATCATCCATTAATAATCCTCAAGGAATCTTGCTCCGCCACCCTTAACAGTCTTAGCGATACGCCAAGAAAGCAGGATCTCACTAGAATTAGAAGATACGCTCTTAGCGACATCACCCAAACCGAGATCGAAGGAGTAGCCCAATCTGAACTTCTTATATTCGAAGCCGACGCAGAACTGGACAACGTGAGAAGCGAACAAGTCGACGCCGCTCAAGTCCGGGCGATATGTAAGTCCGAACCACAAGAAACGTTTGTAGAACAGCAACATGTTCAACTCCATACGATTCATTGTGTTACGGTGAACATAAACCAATGCAGGTGCGAAGTCGATTGTCTCAGAAGGAGAAAGCAAAGCTCTCGTATAGACATTGAACTGACGACCAGGCATAGAAGTAGTCACCTTATCCTCGTTGTAGAGCAAATGGTTGACAGACACACCAAACATCAACTTAGGCATAGCCAATTCCACACCGAAGTCCATATCTGGATTCACCTCCGTTACCTTATCACCAAAGTTCAAAGTCTCCCTCTCCAACTCCTGCGGATCCAACCAATAGTTCTTCGCAGGGTCGAAATAGTGGTAAAGAATACCGGCAGACAAACCGAATGACATCAACATACTCTCATTCAGGTTGACATGGTAAGCGTAAGCCGCTTTCACATTCATCGTACGGTTAGCATAACCCAGATCATCATAAGAAGCGGAGAAACCGATACCAGAACGAACAGACTCGAAATAATTGCTGATGTTCAAGACACCAGTTTTAGGGGAGTTGGTGACTCCCATCCACTGCCATCTTCCGATGAGGAACAAGTCCACATCATCAGTGTTACCCGTGGCAGCAGGGTTGATGTTCAACCTTGAAAAGAACTGTTGGGAAAGCATCAAATCACGCTGTGCGAAAGCATTCGCACCCAACATAGCCATTAACAATAAAACTAAATACTTCTTCATCATCTAACCTCCCAACATTATTCGTTTAAGATTTTGATATCAACACGACGGTTCTGCTCATGCTCAGGCTCTGTTTGAGCATTCTTGATAACAGTTTCGTGGAAACCTTTACCTACAGCAACCAATTCATTAGGACTCATACCTCTTTCGATCAACAAGCCACGCACGTAATTAGCACGTTCTTGGGAAAGTCTCATATTATACTTGTCAGAACCACGTTCATCGGTATGTCCACTGATTTCAAATACGACACCAGGGAACTCCTTCATGGCGCTTACCAACTCATCCAATTGGACGAAGTACTCAGGCTTCATGTCCGACTTGTCGAAGTCGAAGAAGAAGAGCACCCAGTTGAAGCCCTTAGGCTCCGTAAGCGTAATTTCAGGCATCAGGTCAACATCCGGTTCTGCGCGGAAAGGCATTGGAACATAAATATCGTCCTTACCCTTACCTCCTGTCCTATTAGAAAGGAACATAACCAATTTAGAGGAACCAATAAAGTTATACTCGTTAGCGCGAGTGTTAAAAGTAGAATCCAAATTAACAGCAGGAGTCCAAATATCACGTTTAACAACGACAGAATCCTTCAAAGTGGTATCCCAAACTTTGAACTCATGGTCTTTTTCATAGCGAGACATATAGACATCCAAACCACCGAAACCGCCAGGACGATCAGAAGTGAGATACATGATTGAGTCGCCCACCACAAAAGGATAATCCTCACGGGCCTTTGTGTTGAACGGAATCACAGTATCGCTGGCGTTCTTAGGCATCACCCAATCCGCACCAACTTCCTCTTTATTCTTAGCCTTGTCGATGTACCAGATATCGCGGTTTCCGAATCCATGATCCTTGAAATCAGCGGAGAAATAGATACGGGTACCATTATTAGCCAAGGTAGGGTTGAAGAAACCCGTCACACGGTCGTAACGATAAGTCCAACCTGCGATAACCGTAGAAGAACCACGCACTTTCTTCCTCAACTTGTCGAGACCTTCAATCTTCATCAACTTTGGTTCACTGAACGAGCTTCCTTGAAGAGTCGCCTCATACATGTCCGCATTTCCTATCTCATCCACACGGGAGAAATAAATGGTTCGCTTACGAGGATCATAAGCGAATGTACCATAAATACCCAAACCCGTCAATTCCGGACAAGGCTCAATATCAACCAAATCATACATGTTGCCAATCGTAGCCGTAAAAGCAGAATCACCTCTAAAGAACGCAACCTTACCCTCCTTATAGAAAGACATAGGACGTTCTTGATCCCTCGAGCTAGCTTCAGAAGAGAGGATCTCATACCCTTCAGTGTATTCCTCATGAATGCCCGCAAAGGCGGCCAGTCCACAAAAGGACAACGTCACGACAGCTAAAGTCCTTTTCATATCAGTATACATAATTTAAACTATTTAATTTTTACTATTCCTATTTATTAAAAACTACTTCGACAGTGCCTTTTTCCACCTTGCCATTCTTCATAACGACCTTATAGAAATAGACTCCTGGATCGACAAACTCATCGGAATTGCCTTTATGTCCATACCAACCATTATCACCTTCAAAGACTTTCTGACCATATCGATCGAATATCATCACCGTGAAGCCACGCATGAACGAGTCATTAAGTTCATCCAATACAAATGGAGTGAACGCCGTAGGCAACTTAACCTCCAGGACAATAGATGAAGAAGCAGAAGGACACACACCATCAGACGCCACAACACTATACTCTGAAGTCGACTCTGGCAAATAAGTTGTACGGTTGACCGAAGTAACATCGAACGAACGTCCATCGCAGAACCATTCATACGTAGTAGGCGAGCCGACCTCTGGATCGGCATACAATTCGATATCGCCGCCAATGATGACATTTTCCTTATTAGCATACAACTGAATCACAGGGCTTTCATGTACGAAGACTGATCCATTAGACTCAGACGCATTCGGGCAAATCTCATCGATTGCGACAACCGTATAGTTCAAGTATCCACCTTGTTGAGCCACATCATAGAAGAAAGTAGTATCATCAGCCACCACTCTTTGAACCAGCTCAGATGACTTACCATAGATGTTATAGTAAGTAGGGAAACCTGAAATCGGAATCAAAGATAATTTAATTGTGTCACCCACACAAACATCTTTGACATCATCTTCAATTTTTACCTCAAATTTTACAGGAACATGCACATTGATGGACGAAGAGGCAAAGCCAGCCGTCTTTTCATCGTAGCTACAAACATCGTCATACACACGCACATAGAATGTGTTATGATTTACAGAAGGGTTATATCCCTCGAACGTACATGTCTTGTAAGTATGGCGAACCGTCTTGAGAAGCTTATCTGTCGCAGCGTCATACAACTCGTATCTAGCCGGAGTACCGGTGGTCACCTGCGCTGTCAACTTGATGTCTCCATCATTAGGGGCACAATAAGTGTATGTAGAAGGTGTCAATGTGACTCTCAGAGAATCAAAGACATCCAACGACTGTACATTTGAAGTCACGTTAGGACAGATGCTATCGACAGCGACAACGGAAATGTCGTGAGATCCGATCGCAAGCGCACCAGAGACATATTTCTTCTGCAACTTAGTCACATCATCGACAACACGATTTCCATCGTACCAAATGAACTCCTTGATGAATCGTTCCGAACCCGCAGGAGTAATCGCGGAGACGTTAAATTTCACATCACCAGCCACACAGGCCTTGTTCTTATCCACATCAAGGGTCAATTCGTATGGAGTCTGGACATATATGCTGGAGCGATCGGACTCAACCGGACCGCAGACACCACCGTCATCCACGCGCACATACAGATCCAGCACATCACCAGGAGCCATGCCCTCTGGGAAGTCTGTCGAGAAGAACACATTGTTTTCCAATTCCTTAGAGACGAGGTCATACGTCTTACCCTTGTACACATAGTGGAAGTCATGGTTCAACGAATAAGCACTGGAAGGATCAATAACCACCTTTGTCTTCACGCGGTCATCCACAGAACAGAGGTAATTGTCATCAACCGACAATAGTGGTTCGAACTTTTGATTGACCATAAAGGAGTCATCCTTACCTGCACCACCATTCGCCTCGTTATAACATACATTATCGTAAGCAGTAACAGTGAAATACATAGCCTCGGAGACGGTCAACCATTTAGCCTCCTCCAAATTCAACTTATTACCAGTAGTTGTAGTCGTAAGCTCAGAAGGCGTAATGCGTTTCCATACATACTCCTTGATATGATTCTGAGCATCCGCTGGCTCCGTAAATGCAGTCAGTGTAACTTGCTCTTCCGTCGCAGGCATACATATCTTATGGGAAGGAATAGAGAGCATCAAATCAAATTTAGTATTGAACTCGACCTTAGTGGTATCCACCGATTTCACCGTATCCATCTCACAATGATTGTCATATGCGGCAACAGAGAAGTTCGCCGTATAACCCGCATTGAAGACCTTAGAGTAAGTATCCTTCGTCAAGAGGATCGAATCCTCCTTCGTGACAGCGAAGATCTCGCCATTGTCATACCAATAGAACTCGGAGACATTGTTTCGAGCATCTTCAGGATCGACAATAGCCTTCAGAAGGAAAGAAGCGGAATCGACCGATTCGATACAATAGGCGTCCGGTATATCCGCCAATCTAACATCGAATCCACCCACACGTACCTCAACCTTTACAGTATCACTGAGGTTAGGATTAACGCCACTCACGCAGATACCATCGAACGAGGAGACAAATACCTGGACGTCTTTTCCCTTATATTTTTTCAAGTCATTATAAGTCATCTCCAAATGGTTCTCATTCGTTGAGATGATATTATACAATTGCTCCTCAGATGACTTATAGTGCCAGATATAATTACCCACCTGATGAAGAGCTTCATTTGGCTCTATATCGACAGAGATACGCAGAAGCACAGTGTCCGGATCGATATCATCTTCTCTCGGAACGCAAACTGACGATCCATTGTATTTAACGAACATCTCATATGGAGAATTGAATCTGAAATCAAGATCGCCATCAGATCTAACGTCATCACAAATTTCATCTTTCGTCACCAAATAGATCTTAGCGTCCACGCCTGCGCGAACCAACCAAGGGAAACGCTCTGAATTAATCACAAGCACAGAATCCGCATGGTCACCCGTGTACATCACCGTATCTTTTCCATTGACAACCGCATGCCATTCGAATTTCTTCACTTGCAACTCAGAAGTAGGAGGAGTGAAAGAGACATGTACGGTAGCGCTATCCCCATCCTCGCAAGTAGTCAACTTGCTGGCGGTGAGGCTAGTCTTATACTTGATGCTAACAGCCACTTGAAGAGAATCAGCCACATCGTCACAAATGTCATCGCTCGCCACCAACTTGTAGAAAGAATTACCACTCTCACCTACAACGAACGAGTGAGAAAGACCCGTTCCACCAACAAACTCACCATCCTTATACCACTTGTATGACTTGATCAAGTTTGCGGCATTAGGGTCAGACAAAGATGCATTAATCACCAATTTGTCTCCATAAGCCAGACACTCCTTATGGTCATCTCCCTCGTCAGCGAGGGTGAATTTATAACCATTCAAATATACAGAGTCAGCAACGGAACGGCTGTCGGCACTACAGAATTGGTCATAAGCCTCGATGGAATAAGTCTTCGTTGTTCCCGGAACAAACACGCTCGGATAATGCTCCTTGTCGATAACGATTTCATAAACATTGGTCGAAGTATCCGTAGGAACAGCAAGTATAGAATCTTCGCCGCTATACAACGTGAAGTAAGACAAGTTCGTCAACGCCGTCTTAGGGCTAATCGTAGCCTTCAGGGTAAAGGAATTAGCGGAGTTCAAGCATATCTTATCATCCAAAGCCTCAAGAGACAATGAAATCTCGCCCTCACGGATTTCAACCTTAGCCCCAGAAGTGGTATCATCATTCATAATGGTTCCGCACTCCGCAGTCTCAGTAGAGATGAGCTCGACATTCATTGTACGACCTGTTCTATCCTTCAGATCCTTATATTTCAATCTCAAATGATAATCAGTTGTCGTTGTATCCACGACATCTGTTCCGCCGAAGGTCAACCTCCAATTATAGGCTTTAATGTTATGCCTTGCGGCTTGAGGTTCAACTCTCGCACGTATATTCATCAATTCCGTATCATCAGCCTGACCTGGAGTCACACAGACAGGGTTCGAACTTGGGTCAACCCACAATCTATACGACACATTGTATACTCTGAAAGGAACCAGCATCGGATCGGCAGGCGCACAGAATTGATCGCCGTCATTGATCACCCATATTTTCAGTATTCCGCCTATCGTATCGGTTTTATCCAAGCCATCAGGATAGAAGATGCGGGCGGTGTCATTGACGATGACCTCACGTCCAGGGATTCCCCAATCCCATTTAAGACCAGCTTCCGGCACATCCTTGTATACTTGGACAAGCACAGAGTCACAACCATGGGTACTAGCCGCATTGTAGTCTAGATTAACGACATGTTTCGCCACCAACGTGAATTTTTGTTGATGGGTACATCCACCCTCATCGATACCACCGAATATGATCTTTGACATGCCTACAGAGTCCGTATTAGCCACCAGATTCCAATTCCGGTCAAATACCTTCACGTTATATGCCCTATCGATGATGAAATGGATTTGGTCAGAATCAACGCCAGTCACCTCCACCGTGTCGACCAGCAGCTGACCCGTTTCGCTCATCCAGTACATATTCCATGTGTGATCTTTCCTCGTCAACTGACGACATCCCGTAACAGTAACAGTATCATCGACAACGAAGCAAACCTTCTCTTCTGGATTATCCCCACACATCGGGCCACCGAAAGTATTCTTTATATCAATGTCGGAAGTTGCCACAAGGAACTCGTTACATACATCTCCAGAGTGCAACTCCACATCCCTCAATTCATCCACACTCGAGCCAATGATTACCCTATATTGTATATCACCCACGAAACGAGGATCCGTCACAGAAATAATCGCATTAGTCTTTTTATAGTTGGAATCATCCGAATAATCCTTCATGTCCTCCCATGACTGGGTATCCTTATCGAAATATTGGAACAAGTAAACAGGATTTTGGATGTAATCACCCTTCTGTTTCGCCACCAATTCCACGTCACGACCGTCACAAACGGTAAGTGCGCCCGTAATCAACTCCCCGTCCACCTTGGCTGAAAGCTCAGCCTTAGGCAAACATACGGAGAAGGAGATATCGTCCAAAAGCAAGTCGTTACCATTACCGGAAGGACCATTGTTGTAGAGGACAACCCACAAAGACTGCACCTTTTGCGAAGGATCCAACTGCACGTATTGATTAACCTCATGCCATTCGTCAGATCCCGCTGGTATATCCCCAGATTCAATTTCATTATTCAAGATGCTTGCGACAGGAACCGTTCCCATCGTCCTATAGGCATTAGGCAACACATCGGTGCCTTCATCCTTCAAAAGATACACCGACACGTTGATAGGATTTTGCGCATAACCTTCCGAAGTAAACGCCTTAGCCGTCGCATTCTTCACCGCCATACTGAACGCAAAACGATCGGCTGGACAACCCAAATGCACACGCTGCGCATAGATGGCGGCTTTACTCTTGGAAGTCTCACCACAGTTCACAAACAACATGGCGCCGTTCACGTTACCTGTATTATCGGTACAATCCACATAGGAGTTTCCGTCATGATGGTCAACGGAATCCGGATTCGCCACGATGGCATAATAACCGTCCTGCAGACGGAAGGCCTTATTCCTACCCTCATACTCCGTCCAAGTGTATTCCGGCAACAATGGGTTCGCCTGCAAAT
>JAEERP010000011.1 GCA_016285885.1 Paludibacteraceae bacterium | reverse complement strand
GTACTTCGGTTCGAAGGAAGATGGTTGGGACGGAACCTACAACGGACACCCGATGCCTTCCACCGACTACTGGTATGTGATCGACGTGGAGGAGATCGACCGTCAGTTCATGGGCCACTTCACGTTGATTAGGCAATAAACAGATATGTTTCATCTCTTTCAGAAGAGCATTGACGGCATAGAACTGCCGAAACAGTTTACTTATCCTTTTAGCTACGAACCTCATCCGTTGTCTGTCATGGCGGCGGATGAGGTTCGTGCTTATATTTCCTCCCAAAATCAATGGTCGGAGGAGTTGGCGCAGGGGAAGATGTTCGGTGTGTTGGTCGTTCGGAACGGGCAGGGGAAGTTGGGCTTTCTCGCTGCCTTTTCGGGCCAGTTGGCGGGCACCTACCAGCACGATTATTTCGTGCCCCCTGTGTACGATTTGTCTGAGCCAGACGGTTTCTTTAGGGACGAGGAGAGGTATATTTCCTCCCTCAATGATAAGGTGGAATCCATTGCCTCCTCTGCGGAGTACCTCTCCTTGCGCTCCTTGGTGGAACGTTTGGAGGAGCAGGTGGAGCGCCTTGCATCGGAGTGGCGGCTGCGCCTCGCCCAAGCGAAGGAAGAGCGGGACGCTCGGAGGACGGGTTCCCTTACCGAAGAGGAGGAACATCAGCTGGTGAAGGAAAGCCAGTTCCTCAAGGCGGAGTGCAAGCGGGAGAAGAGTAAGCTGCAGGCGGAATTGCAGCAGGCGCAGGCTGGTCTGACCCGTTACGAGGAGGAGATGGAGGCCTTGAAGCGGGAGCGCAAGCAACGCTCCGCAGCGCTGCAGGGGCGTCTGTTCGACCAGTTCGTGCTCTTGAACGCCAAGGGGGAGAACCGTTCGTTGTGCGGTATCTTCAGCCGTGTGGGGCATCCCATACCGCCCAGTGGGGCAGGGGAGTGCGCCGCACCCAAATTGTTGCAGTACGCCTTTCTGAACCATTATGAACCCTTGTGCATGGCGGAGTTCTGGTGGGGTGCCTCCCCCAAGGCGATCGTCCGTCACCATGGACATTTCTATCCCGCCTGCAAGAGCAAGTGCGAACCGATCCTGCAGTTCATGATGCAGGGATTGGATGTGGAGCCGTCGCCGATCCGGCCGTTGAGCCAAGAACTGACGTTGGAGGTGGTGTGGGAGGATGCAGACATTGCGGTGGTGAACAAACCGGCGGGTGTCTTGTCCGTTCCGGGCAAGTCGGATGCGCAGTCGGTCTACTCCTTTGCACGGAAGCGTTACCCGGAGGCCACGGGGCCGTTGGTGGTCCATCGGTTGGACATGTCCACCTCCGGCTTGCTGATTATCGCCAAGCGAAAAGAAGTCCACCAAGCGTTGCAAAAACAGTTCAACGACCATACGGTAAGGAAGAGGTACGTTGCGTTGTTACAGGGCAATTTAGCAACGGATTCGGGCACTATTTGCCTGCCGATCTGTCCCGATGTGGAGCACCGTCCCTGCCAGATGGTAAGCGAGAAGTATGGGAAGTATGCGTTGACGGAGTATGAGGTGATTGGGCGGAAGGAAGGCGTGACCCGAGTCTATTTCTATCCGAAGACGGGTCGCACGCACCAGTTGCGGCTTCATGCGGCCCATGCCCGGGGCTTAGGGATGCCGATCGTAGGCGACGAGTTGTATGGGCGGAAGGCGGACCGCCTCTACCTACAGGCGCAGCGCATCGAGTTTGTGCACCCTGTCACGGGTGAGCAGGTTTGTGTGGAGATTCCGTGTGAGTTCTAACATAAAATATCAGTAGAAAAACAAAAAATCGCACGGAAAACCATGCGATTTTTTATTTCAAAAACAGCTTGTAAATACTTGTGAATCAAAATACTGCAACAGATGTACTGTTTTTGCAGCCTCTAAATTACAAAATTGAAAGCAATTCACAACTATGCTGTGTCGAGATAGAAGTGGATCGGACTGTTTTTGCAGCCTCTAAATTACAAAATTGAAAGCAATTCACAACCATCCTACGGCGAGGGCGATGACCGAATTGACTGTTTTTGCAGCCTCTAAATTACAAAATTGAAAGCAATTCACAACAGACCGCAGGCGATTCCCTTGTTGCCGTTTACTGTTTTTGCAGCCTCTAAATTACAAAATTGAAAGCAATTCACAACGTCTATACGCAGTTGTACCTTCACGTCAGCACTGTTTTTGCAGCCTCTAAATTACAAAATTGAAAGCAATTCACAACACACAGAAGATGTGGAAGATTGCGATGTCCACTGTTTTTGCAGCCTCTAAATTACAAAATTGAAAGCAATTCACAACCGTTGATATGGGGGTAATCTTAGTAAAATTACTGTTTTTGCAGCCTCTAAATTACAAAATTGAAAGCAATTCACAACTCACCTTGCAGGGTAAGACGATGAAGAAGACTGTTTTTGCTACCGCTAAATTACAAAATTGAAAGCAATTCACAACTACTTCAGTTTCGCGTTGAACCTCTTCCCCACTGTTTTTGCTACCGCTAAATTACAAAATTGAAAGCAATTCACAACGGCTGCGCCGGAGCGGTGGATGATGGAAAAAATTTTTCGTATTTTTTGCGGATTAGTTTGCTTATTTATTATTTTGTGTATATTTGCATTGGTGATATGTCCAACTTCATTTGGCCAAATCATTAAGAACCGAAGGCGAGAGCGTGGATTGCAGTTCCTCGAGGCAGCCTCGGTTTTTTATTTTGAGTACATTGTCGCTGCCTGTAATCGAGTAAAAGTAGTATGTAACTGCTTTTACTGTGGCTAAATTACAAATTGAAGGCAATTCATGATTTTGGCAAGAAAATATTTAATCGTATATTTGCGGTGACGGTTGGTCTGGCCGAGGTGCTTCAGCGCGGTTGGACCGGCCGTCTCCTTTTATTCGCATGTAGCTTATAATGATTGTTGACGATTATGACACGAAGCCGAAAAAAAGTATGCGCTGGCATGATTACCTGTGGTTGCAAATCAAGAAAGATGGGGAAAAAACAATGCCATGGAAAGTTCAGGGCGGCTGTCCGCTCCGGCAAGTTGGTGTTCCGTATGCGGGAAGTGATGAATACTTGGGACATGGGAGGTGATGGGAAATGGGTTTATACGTGGGATAAGAACGATCCGTCGTTTGAACGCTATACGAGAAAGTAGATTTGTGTGGTAGAACAAGTTCTCCCGTATGTATGGTGAACGAGACCTTCTTAAAACAATGTCAGCTGGATAGGTAGTTGTGCCTCCTCCGTCTTTCGCTTCTGTTTTTTGGTCCCCACGAAGTTCTGCATGTTGCCGAATTGTTTGTCCGTCACCCGCAGTATACTGACTTGCCCCGTTTCGGGCAACAGATTCTGCACCCGTTTGGTGTGTACGTCCGCATTCTCCGCGCTGGGACAGTGGCGCACATAGACGGAGTACTGCATCATCGTGAAACCATCTCCCTGCAGACGCTTGCGGAAGTCGGCGTACGCCTGCCGATCCTTCTTGGTCTCCGTCGGGAGGTCGAAAAAGACAAATAACCACATAATCCTATATTCGCTGAGCCGTTGCATATCCTAATCCATTGTAGGGTAGAGTATCTTGCGGGATTCGCCGCTGAAGCATTTGTAGAGCGAGGCGGTTGTCTGCGCCGTCGCCACCATGAGCGGACTGCGTTGCCCGGCGATGTTCACGTCGAGCGCAGGAATGGTCAGTAATTGCTGCTTGTGTTCTATCGTGATCTCTTCTTGATGGCCCATCTTTTGGGTGACATCTATCACGAGGGCGTCCACGTAGGGACGGTAGGGCTCCATGATGTCGTCCGCCAAGCAGTAGGCGTTGTATCGGTTGTGGTGGTGGATGCCCAGGGTGGGAAGAAGTCCGCTCGCCACCAACGAGCGGGCTACGATGGCGCGCAGGATGGCATAGCCGTAGTTCAGCAGGTTGTTGGGAGCGATGCCCTCCCGTCCGCGGGTGAAGCCCGGCACGTCGGGGAACATGTTCTTCCAATAGAAGGCGGCCGCTTTGCCCTCCACGTTTTCCGTGTCGCCGCTCTTCACCTCGTTCACCCAACGCATCATGTTTTTCACCTCCAACCCCCTCTTCTGGTTGAGCACAGCCGCCTGGTTGGCGATCTTCTGCTGGATGGTTTGTTGCCACAATTGTTTTTTTAGGGGGAGGGAAGCCTCTATTTGGTCGCGGAACCGTTCGCTCTGGGTGGTGTTTCCCTCCAAGGGAAGCTGCAGACCGATGGGAAGGTGATGGCTGTCGCAGGTGATCACGGCGCAGTTACATTCCAGCAGGTGGGCCAGCAGACCTTGGGTGAGGGTGATCTGTTGATGGTCGAGCACCACCACACCGATATCCTCGATGGGGATGGTGGTGGTAGCCTCCTTTTTCAGGCGCTCTGTCAGGTTGCTCTTCTCCACCTCCGGCAGTTTGACGACCAACTGGTGGTTGGTCAGCGATAAGTATGCCGGGTTGCTGAAACATAATGTGCGTTTGATCATAGGCTATTCTATTTTAGTGCGTTTTGTTATCTGCTTCTTCAAATTTCAGTTGTACGATTTTTTTCGTACAACTGAAATAAGGTGAGGACCTATCATCGTCTCTATTTTTTAGGATAGGTACAATTTGTACTCATCCTTTGCATTATACTCTTATACCTTCATCGATATTCAAAAACAAAGAGAATAATCTGTCGATGAAGTTGCTGTTTGGATTAAGGTTATATTTTCTTCCCATTGAGTTCGATAATATTACCAAGACGATCCACTTTGATGGGAATACAAGTTTCCTTTACCAATTCTCCTGTTATGGCTTTTTGATTCTTTGATTGTGGGCTTCCAACGCCATATTCATCTTGGATTACATAATCACTTCCCATTTCTTTTTGTTTTTTAGTTGGAATCGAAAATATAATTTTAGCACTTCTTTGTGGTATAAAATTAGCTGTCGTTCCACTTGAATCAATGAATTTATATATCCTTGTTTTATCCACAACTGTTATTCCTTCTTTCAAATCCTCTTTCGTTGGCAGATAAACTAAATCGTTTGGCGAAAGAATAAACAACAGTTTGACTTCATCTGAAACTAATCTGTTTTCTTTCAGATAGACTTCGATATTGTTTCTCCATTTTGAACCATATTTTTTCTGACAATCAATCATAATTTTGAACGAAATAGTAAGATACGATCGTTTGTTTTCCATCTCTCCAGTTTCTTTATTCAATCTTTCAGAATTAAAAACTGCAAAGAATAAATTTGTACTATCAGATGCTTCAACAAATTTTGATGACTTATTCCCAATTTGACCAATTGCAAATTTTTTGTCAGAACTCTCATAATAACGAACTCTATATATTGGTTGATGGAACTTGCCATTATTCAAAACGAGAATATTGCGGTTCATCTCGTCAATGCCATCAGGCGAAAATGCAAGTTCGGGGTCATTGCCCTTTGCTCTCAAATGAGCTAATAGAATTTTTTGGATGCCCGTATCTGTTACACTATCCTCTATTTTAGCTTTATTATACGAGGAGTCAAGTGGTTTGCGCGTGGCAAAGTAACGTTTGTTTGTGCCCTTTGTGAAATAGTAAACATCAATTTTTTTGATGTCAATATCCGACCACACATCTTTATTATCCTCTATATATTTTTTTATATATTTAGCATCGTGGCCAGCTTTCAACAACTCTAATGCTTTGGCCTTGAAATCCTTGTTTATTATAGCTTTAGGATTTTTCAATGCCTCGTTTAACGAAACTGTCTTTTTTAATCGCAGATTAATCTCACCAAAAACTGTGTCTTTGTGCATTGATTTACGTATAGCCCAATTATCTCCTTTCTTCTGTTTTATATAATTTTTCTTGGGTTTCCCATCTTCCCCGATTCGTAATTTTCCATCTTCATCTTTATAGGATTCATAATGATTATTAGACTTGTTTATCACGCTCAGGTTTTGCTTGAAACTAACAATGATGTTTTCTAGCGTTTGTTTGGTATCAACTGTGAATGTTTCCCAGGGTTTCAAGAAATCTTTTGCTATTTCACGCTTTTCCCCATCAATCATTACTTTTTCAAAGTGTCGTAGTTTGCGTTGCAGTTGATAACGGTTGGCTTTGTTCTCTGATTTTGCGGCTTCATTGTTCAACAGGTTTACATGGTCGCGTGTTGTGCAAGCGATTACTATTGCATCCATGGCATGATGACGATGGTCAATACGTTTTTTGTTAAAACCTTTCTGAAGTTCAAGGGGCATATTAGGAATAATATGCCCTTCATTATTGACAGACAAAAATGACTCTGCTATAGGCATTTGTTTCATTACATTGTCTATAATTATTTTTTGCTCCTTGTTGTCTAATGATTTATAAAAATCAGTGTGTGAACCTGTAATTGTAGTGCCTTTTGAATAAGCAATATTCGATAGTTCTAATTCGAACAATCGGTTGTACTCATTTACAAGTTCAATATCACTTGTTTTTTTAGTTAGTTCATTCAATCTTTTGAAACGAGGCAAGATAATATTGTTCCATACATCGTTCATGCCCCAATCTTTTTTTAATCGGTCGGTTATTGATCCGTTGCACAAGATCACATTCTTCGAAACCGACTCTTGTTCGTATTCTCCATTTGGCACTTTTTCGCGCACGATGTTCGAGAGTAAGCCTTTTACAAGTTTGCTAATATAGCGGCTGTCGTTGAGCTGTCGTTCGATAAATCCATCGGGAATATCTTCCATCAGCAATTTTTTCATTTTTGTTCGATTGCTGGAATAGTGCTCTTTTACAAATTTTTCGTAATCTTCCTCTGAGAAAATTTCAACCGTCTTTCCCTGACTAAGTTGAACTTTTTCGCCATTGTGTTTTTTGATAAATTCAAAGCCAAGTTGGCGGTCTTTTAGTTTGTTTACTTCGGCTTCGCAAATTACTTTGTTGCTGAAAGAATCGTCAAAGTATCGTGACTGGGGGATTATGTGCTCAATTTCGTAAGCAGAAGTAAAGAGTTTCGCAAGTGGAATCATTTCACCTGTATAGGGCGAACGATACCGTTGTTCCAACCAGCATTTATACTTTATTATTTCACTTTTGCTTGGCTGTTTTTTCTTGTCTGTACTGCCAAGTCCTGTAATAACTTTTGTTACAAATTCGGGGATGTCATCTGTGTCTGGAATAAAATCCTTTTTTGTTCCATCATACTTCTCTTTAGAGTTCAATGCATATTCTTCGTAAATCCGCAAAATGTCCTGCTGACTTGGTGAATATGGACGGACATTTTCTATGCCCATTTCTGGATTCATAAACTCCATAAGCATTGCCTTAATACGCAAGTTGGTATTTTCATTCTCCAGGATATGTTCGGTCATCGTTTTGCGTTTGTCTGCAGGATTTTTCATTTCACGTCCGAGTTCTACGTGAATTTCATCAATTTGTCCTTCCTGTATCCAAATGTCCCGAACAGTTCGTAATGTTTCGGTAATAACCTGTTCAACAATAGGATTCCGCAGCGAATGTTGTTTGAATGATTCCAGATAGGTGTCAATATCTTCTGGACTTTCCCATTTTGTTATTTCTTTTGCTTCTGAGTGTCGGTCGTAAACAATGTAGCATGCGAGCCAGACGGGCAAGCCTTTAAATTGTGTTTCGTCTGTTAGATTTATAGCCTTGTCGCGTACGCGATTCTTGATGGTTTCATCATATTCGCCTGTGATAATCTTGTCAATGCGCTCTTTTGTCTTTGCATCAATGTCATCGGCACTCCAATATTTGCCCATGCGCATCAATGGAAGCAACTTTTTAATTGCCTTTTCAGAATATGCGCCATACTCGGTTTCTTCTAATTTTATTTTCTTTATATTTTTAATAGATTCCTCTGAGAAAACTTTCCTTAAGTCGAAATAAATGCCTCTTTCTTTTTGTTCTTTCCCCTCTTTGAAAACATTATCAATTTCATCCTTTGTTTTCACCGAATATAGCAAATGCCATATCTTAGCCGTCAAATCCTTATCAAGTTTTTCCTTTTCATCCTTATTCAATTTAGCCAATATGGCTGCACGCGTTTTATTGCATGGATATTCCTTATCTTCTACGTAGTTCCAACGATATGGATATTGGCCGTTCTCTTCCTTAATTTTGAAATAAGATTTGAGTAACATGTCTTGTTTGATCGATGCTCTGTCGTTAAGCCATTCGAATAGTTTTACATAATCATTTTCTGTCTCCAACTTCTCGTTTGTGACATCAACATCGGTGAATAGTTTGTTGTCTATCTTTTTTTCTCTTTGATAGATTCTAAGGTTCTGTACGAACTGCCACAAACGGAACTCTTGAAATAACGGATTTGATTTTGCAATGCATTTTATAGAAGACCTTTTCTTTTCTCCGGTTTCCTTGTCAATGAAGACATGACTTTCGTAAGGACAATTGCTGATGAGAAATTTTTTTCTTTTTAATGGCCGTTGATAAAATAATATGTCGTTGATAAATAGGTTAGTGAAGCCTGATTTTGCAATGTTGTTTCTGTGGTCCTCGTTGTTGGAATAAAGCAAGTTGATGCAACTGTTATATAGTTCATCATCTTGTAATTCAGGAATGAGATCTGTTTGCTTTTCTAGTATTAGTCCTAATTCTTCCTTGTAGTATTTGCGTTCAATGGTGCGTACAAGTTTGCCGATAATCTTCTGATTGGGATCCTTAAGCAAGGTGTCGTAAATGTAGCATCCAACGGTTTTCCCACTGCTGTCAATACTCTTTTCGGTGCGAAGCTTAATCTTTGCATACATTTTTGCTTTTTTAGAAGGATCCATTGCTTCTATCTCGTCTATTGTTGGCAAAAACGAAAGTTCTTGTTTCTTACTGCCATTTTTCAAAATCGTGGTTTTCAATACAAAATCTTTTGATTCTCCCTCCCACGCAGAAACATCGTTATAAAAAGCGGCACGATATGTTAAGCCATTATCAAGTGACATTTCATACCAGTGTTTTTCATGTTTTTTATCCTTTTCTTTCTTCTCGACAGATAAAATTTTAGCACTAATAATTTCAGTAGTTTCGTTTGCTTTTTCCTCGCCATCCTCTTCGTCTCGCAATTGGTAATATCCTCGCTTTTGGTTAAACTGTAATAAAATCCAAGCGAGTTCTTCTTTCGAAATTTTTTGAGTGAGGGCTTTTTTGCGTAAATAATAAATCGTCCAATCGTATGGCACTTTCCTTTGTTTGCCGTTCTCTCTAACAGAAACTAGTTCGGGTTGATTCTTCTTGAAATCTTCTAGCATTTCATCGAAAGATTGTTGAAAAAGGAACTCGCTTTTCCCTTCAGAATTCTTCTTCCATGCAAGTTTCGGCTCATCGTAATTAATGAATTTCCCATATTCATTTATTTGGTTGGCAAAGTGCTCCGGAAGGAATCCTATTTTCTTTAATACCCGTAAAAGTCTTTCGCGGCGCAGTAGGTTTCTTTCTCTAATCCGTCTTGCCATTCTGGATTTTGTGCGATCTGCTGTTTGAGAGATGGAATTCCCTTTTTCAAAATCCCCCAATATGTCTGCTGACATTGGAATAATTCTACTGCCTGCGGAACTAATGCCTATCGGTTTTAAGTATGTTTTCTCTTCATTTTGGTATTTGTTCTCTACCATTCGGGTTTCAGTCTCCGCATTCACCACCGCCCAACCAATACTGTTGGTGCCCAAGTCTAGTCCTAATATCTTTTTCATTTTTCTTCTGTTTTTGTTTGCAATGTAAGAAAAAACGAGTAAATTAGCAACACAAAATTGAAGCAATTCACAATAAGGATTATTCCGTTGTGAAAACATTTAAGGCGGCTCTCCCTCGGGGGGAGTCGCCTTCGTTTATACCTTCCCCCTCTATTCGGACGTTCCCTTCCCATATTCCTCCCCACCATTCACCGTTTCCCGTATAGGATCGTCATTTCAAATGGGGTACAAATTGTACCCTAGTTGGAACTAAGAAATTATTATATTTGTGAAAGAGATATCTAAACATGTTGTCAATGGAACAGAATGGTAATAGTGCCAAGGATGTGGAGCAGTCGCAACATCTTCAGGATGCTTCGCGGTCGACGCTGCGCAGATTGCTGTCTAATATTATTAATCTTTATAAAATTCATTGAGCCATGGATCTTCGTCGTTTGTTGTCCCTTGTCCTTATTTTCCGAGTCATCACTCTGATTCTATGGGTGATTGCTGTGGCGTTTATTATTGCCTTTATTGCAATATGGCTCGGGGAACAAAGATTCGGTGATCTTTTGTTTGTCCCTCTATATATTTTTAGTGCGCTTTTGATCGCATATTATGTTTATACTATCGCACTTATTTCCTGGGCGAAGAAGGGTTGTGAGGAATCTCTCCAGATCTTGCGTGGGACGTTGATTTTCAGTGGTGTAATCTTGCTGATCTTGACGATGTTGTCCTTTTATGTGGCTATCGCCTTTTCGATGATCACCCATCCCCTTGCCGTGCTCTTTTTGCTGTTCAGTTCCGCCCTGCCGGTTCTTTGTTTTCTCTTTACCATCAAATTGAACGAAGCTCATAAGGAAGCTCTACGGGAAACGGATCAGTCCTGCTAAATCCTTCCTTTTCAGGATGGAATGTGCGGTCTGAAATAATAGGGGGTTAGTCTATCAACTTTATCGAATTTATTCCTACTTTTGTAATTGATTTATTGTAGAGGCAAAAATAATTAGTTGGTTGCATTGGAATCATTGTTAGATAAGATAGATACTCCGTCCGATCTGAAGAAGTTGGACGAGTCCCAGTTACCTCAGGTGTGTGACGAGTTGCGCCGTTTCATCATCGACGAGCTCTCGCATAATCCGGGACACTTGGCTTCGAGCCTTGGCGTCGTGGAGTTGACGGTCGCATTGCATTACGTGTATGACGTGCCGGAGGATAAGATTGTTTGGGACGTGGGTCACCAGGCTTACGGACATAAGATCCTCACGGGACGTAGGACCCGCTTCTCCACCAACCGTCAGTTTGGTGGTATCAGTGGTTTCCCTAACCCTCACGAGAGCGAGTACGACTCCTTCGTGGCGGGCCATGCCTCCAACTCCATCTCTGCTGCCTTGGGTATCTCCATCGCTGACGATAAGTTGGGCAAGCAACAAGCCCATACGGTGGCTGTCATCGGTGACGCCGCCATGTCGGGCGGTCTGGCTTTCGAGGGACTGAACAACGCCTCCGCCTATCCTAACAATCTATTGGTCGTGCTCAACGACAACCACATGGCCATCGATGCGCCGGTGGGGGGTATGAGCGAGTACCTCGTGCGTCTGACCACCTCCGCCACCTACAACAAATGGCGCTATAAGCTCTACCGTTTCTTCGCGAAACTGGGATGGGTGAAGGAGGACGAGAAGGCGAAGCATATCCGTTTCCACAACTCGGTCAAGGCGGCCATCGCCAATGAACATAACCTTTTCGAGGTGCTCAACCTCCGATACTTCGGTCCGGTGGACGGCCATGACGTGGTCAGCCTCGTGAAGATCCTTCGTTCGATCAAGGATTACCAGGGACCGAAGGTGCTGCATATCAAGACGAAAAAAGGCAAGGGCTTCAAGCCTGCGGAGGAAGCCGCTGCGATCTGGCATGCGCCGGGCAAGTTCAACAAGGAGACGGGCGAGCGGGTCGTGGCTCCTATCACGAAGGATACGCCGCCTCTGTTCCAGGACGTGTTCGGACATACCTTGGTCGAACTGGCGCGCATGAACGATAAGGTGGTGGGTATCACCCCTGCCATGCCTTCGGGCTGTTCCATGTCCTTCCTGATGCATGAGATGCCCGACCGTGTCTTCGACGTGGGTATCGCGGAGGGCCATGCGGTCACCTTCTCAGCCGGCTTGGCGAAGGAGGGCATGATGCCTTTCTGTAACATATACTCCTCCTTCATGCAACGCGCGTATGACAACGTGATCCATGATGTCTGCCTGCAGAATCTGGACATGGTCATGTGCCTGGACCGTGCGGGATTGGTCGGCTCTGACGGTGCGACCCACCACGGAGCGTTCGATCTGGCGGCCTTCCGTTGCGTGCCGAATCTCACGATCGCTTCCCCGATGAATGTGATCGAGCTTCGTAACCTGATGTACACGGCCTCCTTGCCGGGCCACGGACCGTTCATGATCCGCTACCCGCGTGGCAAGGGCGTCTTGTTGGATTGGCACAAGGAGATGGAGGAGATGCCGGTGGGCAAGGGCGTTTGCCTGAAGAAGGGAACCTCTTCCCTTGCGGTTCTATCGCTCGGTCCGTTGGGCCATGCAGCCGCAAAGGCGATCGCCAAGGCGGAGGAGAACGGCATGAGCGTTTCACACTATAACATGCTCTTCCTGAAACCGTTGGACGAAGAACTGTTGAACGAGGTCGCCAAGACATACCAATCCGTCATTACGGTCGAGGATGGTGTCGTGTCGGGTGGATTCGGCTCCGCCGTGCTGGAGTACTTCGCAGACCATGACGTGACGATGCATGTGAAGCGCATCGGCATTCCGAATATCTTCGCCACCCATGGCACACAAGAAGAGTTGTATCATTACTATGGGATGGACGCTGACGGTATCTACGCCGCCATCGAGTCTATCCTGAAAAAATAAATAAGGGTTTATCTATGAATGAGAAATTGATGCTTAAAATCTTTGCGGGTGTTGTCGTTGTCTTAGCGGTTGGCTACGTCCTTCTGAACACTGTTTTTTCCGAGACATTTGATTATTGGGCCGCCATCCACAAAAACACGGTGCGGGGCTATGTCGAGTATCGGGAGGTATATCCACAGAGCAAGTATATGGATCGCGTGAACGAAAGGAAAGGTCTCTTGGAGGAGCCTTATTTCCAGGATCGCAGGAAGAAGAATACGGTTGAGGCTTACGACGAGTTTCTCTTTGCCTATCCGCATGACAAATACACGGCGGAAGCCACCCGCCTGCGGGATAGCATCGTGTATTGGCAGAGCGAGGTGGAGAAGTATGGCAAGAACTCCTTGGAGCAAGGCGCCATGCCCTATCAGGATCAATATGGATTGCCTAAGAAGCCTAAGAAAGACTCTAACTCGGACATCGTGGTGGTGGCGCCCATCTCCTTTGACATGATCGCTCTGATCAAGGAAAAGAACGAGAACGGAAGGGTAGTGAGCCATGCCTATGTCAAGGCGGATAGCACTTATACATTCAGACTCGATAATGGCTCATACCAAGCCTTTTTCTACATTGGTAGAGGATGGCATCCCGAGAAGGCGATGCCGAATGGGCTGAAGGGAGGATTCCTGCTTTTCGAGACCTATTCCAAGGATGATCCGGTCACGCTTGCGGACGAGGTGATCACCTACCGTTTGAGTATGCGTCAGAAGAAATACAGTACGCGTAGGGAAGTGTTCGGAGCGGATTGATTATCCGCTCTTTTTTATTCTTCCACCTCACCCCCTTTTAGTTTCAACTCTGTCCTGTTGTTCAGTTCCCTACCGCCCTTCGTGTTGTTGGAGGCGATAGGCTGTGTGTTTCCTTTGCTGATACACTCTATCTTATCTTCAGGTATACCCTTGCGTATCAATGCCTGTTTGAAGGCATCGGCACGTTTCTTTCCGATGGTGACGCTTCTGTCACCTTTGATCGTATTGTCTGTGTGTCCGACTATGAGGATGCGTGCGTTTGCGTGTTTAGCCAAATAGGTATAGATGATATCGAACGAGCGTTCGATTTCCTCCGGGAAGGTAGGAACACTATTCGGGTAGGTGTAGATCGCCTCATCCGCGATACGCTTGAGGGCGAAGGTGGCCTCCTTCTCTTCCTTTAAGGCAGCCTTATGGTACGCCTCGATTCGTTCCTTCTCCAGTCTCATCTGCCTGTCGTTCTCCTCCTCCCTACGGATGCGTTCTCTCTGCTCTTGGCGCAGACGATCCCTCCTCATCTGTTCGGCGCTGGCGGCGATCTCCTTTTGACGCTCTCTCTCCCGTTGTTTCTCCTCGACGATACGTATGGCCTCCGCCTCACGTTTTTTGTCCCTGAGGTTGAATCGCAAGCCCAATTTTACACCTGCTTTGAAGGGGTGGACCTCCTCGACCCGCTCGCTTTCGTAAGCCCCTGTATAGTTGCTTCCGTCGTAGAGGCTGTTTTCCTGCGGGTCGGTGATTGACGTGATTCCGTAGTGGGTGTAGAGCCCCATATAAAAGGCACTTTTCTGACGTATCGCGCGGTTGAAGCCTATCTCCACGTGCGCACCTACGCCTGGACGCATATTGTTTATGGGGCCGGAGAGTTCAGTGTCCACCGTTCGGAACCCATGGTTAAGCAGATCCTCGTAGACCACGTTGGTCGATTCGAACCATCCGGCGGAGGTGAAATAGCCATCTTGAGTGGTGTATCTTTCTTTGATCGGAATCGAAACCGTAGCTCCGAATCCAAGCAGGAAGCTCCAGTTCTTGTTGATGCTCTTCATGCATTGTATCGAGAAGGGAATCTCGATGGATAGGTTGCTCTGTCTCTCCTCCCAGTTCACGAACTGAGTGTTGAGCGTGTAGGAGAGGTCATTGTCGAGGTGGGTGAATGTCTCCGAGTAACTATGGTTGAAGATCGTATAGCCACGATAAGAGCTGATCTGCACGCCGATGCCTATACCCCAGTTCTTGGGCGTGAGTTGGTATTTCAGCTCAAATAGGCTTCCATAGCCATATTCCGCATCACCTCCATCCGCCTTGAGCATGTGAGAGTGCAATCCTCCTCCGGCATTCAGGCACAGATAGTGTTTGGTCCCCAGGTACGGAATCTTTTCTTGTTGGAGACTCTTCTCTTCGCCTGCATAAGAAAATGTCGTTACGCAAAGGAGTATGAGATATGTGATGCTTCTTTTCATTGCTGTTTATTATTCCTGATTGTCCTCCGTATGGTTCCTCCTCTTATTCTTTTATCACCTTCAGGCTGATGCCATCCACATTGATGATATAGTTACCTGCCGGCAATCGATTAGCATTTAGCTTGATTGAGTTCTCTGTGAATCGTTCCGTGATGAGGGTGGTTCCGAGGTCGTTGATGACGGTCAGGGTGTGTTGCGTGTCCTCGAAGTTATGGAGTGTCACGGTCGTTCCCTCCTTTATAGGGTTTTGGGAAACGGTGATTCTTCTCGTCTTTTGGACGATTTTGTCCCACACATCCCTGCTGCAGGTTCTGGCTTCGGCGCCGGTGCCTATGTTGATGCGGACGTAGTAACTGCCGGTCAGCCCGCCCATCTCTTGGTAGTAAGGCTTCGTGGCCCCGTCAATCATCTTCCCGTTGTGGTACCATTGGAAGGTGTGGAAGAGGTTGTCTCGGTTGTCGATGCTGACCACATCGTCGAAGATGGCCACCATATAGGATTTGTTCAGGTTGACTGTGAAAGTGAGCGGGTAGGCGATTGTGGTCGCCAGGTTCTCTCCGCGGAAGGTTACGTTGGCGTGATAGGTGCCAGCCTCGCAGTTGCCTGGTGGTGTGATGGCGATTCGAGAGTCGGCGGATACATCGGTCCAATCAACATCCTCGAATCCTTGTTTCTTTGCAGCCTCAGTGAAGTCCACTTTGTATTCGACAGGTATGCCCTCAAGCACAGTGTAACTGACATAGTCTTCGCTTCCTGGGCAGTATCCTTCGCTTTTGACGGAGAAGATAGTACCGTCCGTGAGCTCTCGCATGATGATGGTCTTATAGAGTTTCTCAACCAGCTCATAGCGTTGGCTTTGGCAGTTGAGGCAGGTGAACACCTTCTTGCCCATGTTTTCGGTTGTCGGAGCGATGACGAATTCCCCTTCGTCCCAATTGTGCCCGATGGCAGGAGTTTCGGAGGTGGCTCTCCATAGCTCTTTTTGGCAGTGGACGCAGAATACGGCCCGGGAAACCTCTCCGTGTGCGGTGCAGGTTGCGGCGATTTCACGGTCGATGATCGTATCCCCTGCGAGGTGTCCTGTGGCGGAGATGATGACCGGTTCTATCTTTTCGTCGCATCGGATGCAATGGATGGTCTTTCTGCCCTGTTGAGTGCAGGTGGCAGGTATGTCAATGGTGTATGTGGAGGCGAACTCATGACCGAGTTTCTCCGTCACCTGCGTCCTTGTCTGTTGGCAGTTGTCGTTGGTGCATGCGTAGCTGACGATGCCGGAGGTGGTGCAGGTGGAAGGAATGATGGTCGTAGGATTACCCCACGAATGTCCAGTGGACTGAATGAGAGTGCTGTTGATGGTGCTGCTGCATCTGCTGCAGTGTTGGGATTTCCTTCCAGAGCGTGTGCAGGTGGCTGGCATGTCAATGGTATATTCAGGGTTGTAGTCATGCCCCAAAGCGTTGATCTCCGTTGTCATCGTCTCGCCGCAATCCTCTCTCATGCAGGTGTGGAACATCTCTCCTTTCTCCGTGCAGGTGGCCTCTTTGGAGATGATGCCTTCGTCCCATAGGTGTCCTTGTGCAGGAATATAAACAGTGTCTGTTGCGCCACATCTTTGTATGTTGCAGGTATAGATGATCATACCCATCTCCACACAGTTCGGGAAAGCGACGGTGTCGCCATCGTTCCATTTGTGACCGCGCGCAGGGATCTCCGTCACGTTGTCGACCTCCGTGCATCTGGTGCAGTGCCATGACTTCCTTCCTGGTTTTGTGCAGGTCGGGAAGGTGTCTGTGATGAATTCTTCAATGAAGTCATGTCCGAGCGCCTCCATCTCCTCCTCCTTGACGCCTTTGCACTTGCTTACCGTGCATCGGAAGATTTTTATCCCTGGCGTTACGCAAGTGGGTTTCGTGTCGACGGTGCCGTTGTCCCAGCTATGACCCAGGGCAGGTATCACCCTGATGTCTGTTGTTGCGCCACATATGGCGCAGTGTCTGGATTCTTGCCCATCCTCTTCGCAGGTGGCAGGGAAATCCATCGTGAAGTAATCCTCGTAGGAGTGCTCTGTAGGGGCTATTTCTTCCGTCCTCGTCTCATGACAATTGGTGTTGTTGCAGTAGTAGATCAGTTCGCCTGGCTCGGCGCAGGTGGGCTCTGCGTTGATATAGCCTTCGCTCCACGAGTGTCCTGTGGCAGGAATAATTGTGTTTTCAATCTTTTGGTAGCATCTTGTGCAATGTCTCGATTTCGATCCGGCCCTCTCGCAAGTGGCTGGTACGTCTGTCGTGAATGATTCAGAGAAATCGTGACCCATCGCGGAATCTACCATATGGATGCGTAGGCATTCCGCCCCGCAACTGTCGAATTGACAGTAGTAGACTTCGTCATGGGATCCGTCTTCGGTACAAGTGGGTGGTATGACGTTCTCCGTCACAGCGTTTTCCCCCTTGGTGTATTGGTGCCCTTCAATGGTGAAGGTGCCTTGGCTCTCCATGTTGAGGATGTAGTTCTGGTGGTTGTTGTTCCCTTGGAGGTGGATCGCATAGGTGCCGACACTCTCTCCGGCCTCTCTTTCGACCGATATCCCCAGCAGGGTGTCTCCCGCTATGATTCCTTCAAGGGTGAAGGTTAGGGTAGGGTCATTCGTGCCAATATGCTTGGAGGTGTCTGCCGGCCTTGCGATGATGTTCTTCTTCGTTATTTCCCACTCCTTCGTGATGTTGAATGAGTATTCCCCTAATCCTGAAATCTCGATGGTGTAGGATCCCGCATCTTTGGCGCTGCGTACCCCGCTCACGGTGTAGTCTATGCCTTCGGTGAGTTCACCCTCTTCTCCCACGAGAATGGACGGGGATTGCGCCTCTCCGTTGTAGACGAATGAGGTGTCGCTTAGTTGTACGATGTCGTTATTAGGGGATGCTGCCCATTGGGTGGAGGAGGGCGTCGTGTCGTTGTTTTGTGGCGTGGTTGATTCGCTATCGCTTGAGGATGGGACAGCTCTCACGGTTACCGCTATGGTGAGTAGCGGTATTATTACCGATGCGATTCTTGCCGTTGAAATTTTCATGTTACCCTCCTTCCTCTTTCGCAATCATACCATTTCACATACACAGAGTCCTTTGTAGAAGTCCCTTCGCGTCTATATTCTTGAAACAGCTAATGCTTTTCCTCTAACTATAACAAATATAATAAAACTGATGCGTAATATGAAAAATATACCTACTAATTTCTATTGATTTTGGTCAATATAAAAGGGGTACTTCACGGATATATTTCATCCCATTTGGCAAGGACGATTTCCTTTTTTGGGAGGGGTGACTTTTCATATGGTCCACGGATTCTCAAGTTAAAGTCGGTTGCGTCTGTTCTTGAGCTTAGGGAAAAAAGTAGGGCGTACAATAAGTTGCACGCCCTACCATCTGGTTTTATGTCAGATTTTATTTCTCAAATCTTACCTTGAACTCGACACGGCGGTTCTTAGCGCGACCAGCCTTTGTCTTGTTGTCAGCTACTGGTTGGTCTTGACCGAAGCCTGCGGAGCTCAAACGAACTGACTCTACGCCCTTGTTTTCCAAGTAAGCCTTAACGGCTGCTGCACGATCCTCAGAGAGTTTTTGGTTCTTCTCAGCTTTTCCAACGTTGTCAGTGTGACCGTTGATGGAGAGCTTGTAAGAAGGATTCTCCTTCATGATCTTAACGACGTCGTCCAAAATCTTGTTAGAAGACTTCTTGATCTTAGCAGAACCAGTCTCGAACTCGATACCGTTCAAAGCTTTCTCGAATACTTTCTTAACCTCTTCCTTGATCTCAGGGCAACCCTTGTTCTCCTTCACACCTGCAACCTCAGGGCAAACATCCTCGAAGTCAGCGATGCCGTCGCCGTCCGTATCCTTAGGACAACCCTTCTCGTCAACCATGCCATTTGCCAAGTTTGCGCCGGCAGGAGTGTCTGGACACTCATCCTTGTAGTCAGCTACACCGTCGCCGTCAGAATCCTTAGGACAACCATTCTCGTCTACGCCCTTAGCCAATTCCTCAGCGGTGTTCTCAGGACATTGATCTTTGTAGTCAGCTACACCGTCACCATCAGTATCCTTAGGACAACCGTTAGCGTCTACACCCATAGAACGCTCGTCGAGTGTATTGTTAGGACACTTATCCAAGTAATCAGGTACACCGTCACCGTCAGAATCCTTAGGACAACCTTTCTCGTCTACACCGGCAGAGATCTCCTCAGGAGTGTTGTCAGGACATTCGTCCTTGCTGTTCTCAACACCGTCGTTGTCTCTATCTTTGTCAAGTGCGAAGCTGTAAACGATACCCAAGTTGTGCAACAAGTGTTGGTCGCTGTAGTTACCGCACAATCTGTTATCTGGCTTGTCGCCATCGCCGATAGGATATCCATAAGTGGCGAAATAGCGTACTGACAATGCGTCATTGATTCTCAAATCGCAACCAAGTCCACCGCCCAATGCGAAGCTGATAGCCTTGTTGTCGTCTGTAGTGGTTTCGAAGCTGTTGTCTCCGCTCAAACCGTAGATAGCTCTTGCGCCCAAAGAAACGAATGCGAATGGGTGAAGCAAGCTCTTCTCGAATTTAGGAGCGTGGAGGAATTTGTATTTTCCTTGTACAGCGCCAAAGCCTAATCCGGCCTTGAACTCGCCGTCTGTTGGGTAGAAGTCTCCGCCCTTGGTTCCGTAACGTCCCCATAATGCGTGGATACCTACATCGAATCTCTCGTTCATGTAACGCTCAAATGACAATGAGGCTGATCCGTAAAAATCACTTGCTGGATGGAAGAAGTGGTTACCCCAGTCATTCGCTGCTTCTACTTTACCTCCATAGAGACCTACGCTCCATGGCTTTTCTTTGTTTTGCGCTGCAACTGATAGAGTGGTCAATGCGGCACAGACGAATACGAAAATTTTTTTCATCTTTGAAAAATTAGTTTATGTTTTAATAATTTATTTGTATTTTATTTTTTACAACTTTATGCAAATATAGTCTAAATTATGTAAATGAAACTAAATTTGGAAAGATATTTTTGCGCATTTTCCGATTTTCTTGTATTCTTTTTGTCTCTGTTTGTGCGTTATTTTTTTAATTTCTGTAATATCTCGTATATTTTTTCCTGCTTCTTCCGTAATTGGCGTAACATCCTTTCCCCTTCTCCCGAATTTTGAATTCCACACCTAGCTCATGGGTGCCGTAGCTGCCATGCCTGATGTTTGAGAATGCGTAGTCGTAGGAGTAGTATATGTTGAAGAATCCGAAGGAAAAGCCTGCCAGAAACCCAATCTCATTGGGTATCTTATAGGTCGATCCCACGTAAAACAGGTCTGTCGGCTGGTTGTCGTATTCGGTGATGTAGTAGAAGTAGAGGGACAATTGGTGTTTGTTCACATCCTTGGATTTTGTCTTCTCGTCTCCCTTGAAGTAGTAGAAGGCGTATGCAGGTGCTAGCCTCCACCATTCCGATGTCTGCAGGGCATAGTTCATGAATCCGTAGAATGTTTTGTTCATGGTGACTTGCTCTGTTCCTTTCAGCAGGTGCATGGCGGAAGCACCGAACTCGAAGTTCTGGATCAGTATCTCGAATCCAGCGTCAACGTCTGCCGCATTTCCCTTCTCAAGGCATTCGACCACCTTTGCTATGTTCTGGCTGTCGTAACGGCTGTCGTTGACGATCTCATCCGAGTTGTACCCTTTGTTCATCAATCCGGCCGCCGCTCCCAGGTTCAGGTAGGAGTCGTCTCCGATAGGGATGCAGAAGGAGTAGTTCACCTTCGGGTTGATCATGTGTTGGAAGCCAATCTTATCTGCCAATATGTTCAGTCCCACCTGCGAATGAGCTCCTAAAAAGAAGTATTTCCCTGAAAAGAATAGGTCTTTGGGCATACCGTCTAGATTGACCCATTGCAACCTTCCTCCAGCCTGTATGGTGGCATATTGTAGCTCTGGTATATATGCCGGGTTGAAGAAACTGTACTGCAGTTGTTTATTCGTGAAGAAAGGCATTTCTTGTGCGGATAAACTCATCATCACGAATAGGGTGGCGATAGTGCCTATGATTCGTTTTTTCATATTCATCATCTTACAACCGTTATGAATCCTGTTCTTATTTTCTTTTCTCCCTTGTCGAAGTAGGTGAGCGAGTAGAAGTAGGTGTCTTCTGACGCTGGTTCACCTTTGTAGGTGCCATCCCATCCCTTTCCGTCATAGATGAGCGTGCCGACCCTGTCATAGATTTGAACATCGTAGTTCTCCATGAAGATATAGGATCCGTCCGCAATCATGGTGTTCGGTACGAAGATGAATGGGTCGATCTTGAGGATGGCGCTGGTGCTCTTTTTACATCCGTATTGGTGCTCCACTATCAATTCCACGTTGATGTCTCGTCTGCTGTGGATGAGGGTGTCGTTGTAGGTGTGGGCCACATTGTTGGTGGTCGAATCGGTCCATGTCCGTCCGTCGCCGAAACTCCATGTGAACTTGTACAGATCGCTTCCGTCTGGCGTGGTAGTCTCCTTGAACTCCACCTCTTTCACATCATCGCTCAACGAATAAGGCGTGTCGTCGATGGTGCTGTAGGCGATCTCAGGATCCTCAAGATATGCGACGCTGATCGCCACGGTCTTTGTGGCAGGACAACCGTTCTCGTCGATTCCGGACACTTGGATTCTCCTGTCCACGTCTGCTATGAACCGAATGTTCCGGTCTGTCAGGATGGTGTCGCCCATTTGCCATTGGATGTCGGTGAGCATATCCTCTGCGCTGAGGATGACGAGTGAGTCTCTACAGCTTGTCAGATTGCCTGTGATCGTGAGATCCTTGTAAGGGTAGGCGTCCACCGTGAATTGGATCGTGTCTTTGCATCCTAGCTCTTTCTCCGTCGCAATGAGCATGAAGTCGCTCTTCTCGTAGATCGCTTCGTTGTAGGTCGTGCCGGTCTTGCTGGTTCCGTCGGTGAGGTTGGTCCACTCATACTCTCTCGCATTCTCTCCCTTGGCTGTGAAGTTGGCGAGGCTGCCGTAGCAGTAGGTGCTCTCCTGCTTGTCGACCGACAAGTTGTCTACTTGATGCATGTTGATGGTCAGCGTATGGTGCGCTTTACAACCTTCTTCGTTGTGGACCGCCACCTCGTATTGACCACTCTTGCCAATATTTTGACTGAGATTGCTGTAACGGATATCCTCCGTGAGGTTCCAGATCGTGTCGACTTGTTCCGTCACATTGTTCTTCCGTACGATGTCATCGATGGTGACGAGGTTCCTTGCGCAGGTGTCGAAGGTGAGTGCCCTTGGTTGAACTGCGTTGTGGAAGGTTACGCTTACGCTGGTATCTGCGAAGCAGTAGATGTCGTGGAACTTGCTTCGTCCTTCTACTTGAAGTGTCTTCGTGTCAGCCTCGTTGGATGTTAGGATAATGGATGGCGTCTTTTCTCCATTGCTCCATTCGTATTGCTCCGCACCTTCGACGGCCAATGTGACGGCTTGGTCGGTGCAGGCATCTCCTCCGCCTGTGATGTTCAGTACGATTGGCTGGTTCACGTCGACGATGAGTGCTGCCGTGTCTTGACACACGTTCATGCTGTCGGAGAAGTAGGCGAAGTAGGTGTTGCTCTTATTCACATTTTCCGCACTGAAGGCTTGTCCGTCAATGCTTTTGAATGAGACGTTGTACTTCGGTGTTCCTCCTTGATAGCTGCTTTGTGAGAATTGGTTCAAATCTACCGCCTCACCGTAGCAGATAGCTGTGTCTTTTTCTATCGCATGGATGGCTGGATAGATGGTGATCATCGCGGAGTCTGCCTCGCTCACACATCCGCTGACGTCTTGTACTTGACGGATGAGGAAGAGTTTCTGTGTGGCGACGTCCGTGGTTATGGAGGTCCTATTGGTATCTATCCTCGATGGGAATATCGAGAGGTCTTCCCATACCAGACGTACGCCTGCGCTGTTGACATTTCCTGCCAACTCGTACGATCCTGTGTTCTGGCAGAAGTTCTGGTCCGCGATGTTTGGTCGGATCGGTTGCTTGTTGAAGAACAACTGGAGCGTTCCTTCCGATTGACAGGTGAGCCCATCTTCTTCGTATTGGTAGGTGACGCGGTATTGACCTCCCTCTGAGATGGAGTCTGCTTGACTGGTCTTGTCCACTGCTGATCCGTTCTGCAGGAGCTCATAGGCGACCGCGCTAATGTTGTTCGTATACTCCTCAGCCTTGGCTGCTTTCCCTGTGAATTGTACTAGGTTGACAGTGTTTGGCTCGCAGACTGTGGTGTCTTTCAGTTGTATACGGATCTGTGGCAGTACGGTCACGTCGATTTTCGCCTTCTCGCTTGAACATTGTGTCTGCATGTTTACTTGGGAGACGTTGTAACGGGTCTCTCCTCTTTCAAGGATGGAAGTGCGTGCCTCTTCGTTTACGTTGAATAGGGTGTCGCCGCTCTCGTTGGTCCAAACCAATCCGAGAGTCTCTCCTGTTCTTGCGTTCTTGTTGATTGTCAATGGCTGGTCTGCACCCGCCGTGTCTTGACAGAACCTGAATGCTGTGTCGGATAGGGTGAGAGGGTTCTCATTGACCTTGATGGTGACCTCGATGCTGTCTTGGCAGTAGAGCGTGCCGATCTTCTTCTCTCCGATGAGGCGGAAGGTCTCTGTTTGTGCCACATCTTTCGCATAAGGGAAGGATGCGCCGCCTGCATTGTCTCCATTCTCGCGGATCCATGTGTAGGTGTCCGCATTGTTTGCGGTAAGTCCGGTCACTTCGTCTCCTTGGCAGATGAGGGTTGAGCCTTCTGTCGATACGGCAAGTGAGTCGTATACGATCACCTCAGTGGTGTCGAACCTCTCGCAATGGGAGATGGCTTCGGTCGCTTTGGTCACGTACTTGCCGGATGCGCCGACGTGGGCTGGGTCTGAGATGGTGGACAGACTGCCTGATTCGTTCACCTTGTAGTAGGAAATGACCTTCTCCTCTGGGCTTCCATAGTAGGCTGCTTCGGCCTTCTCCTGCAGGTCTACTGTGGTGGCGTAGCATGCCTCCATGAGACCGATTGGTTGGAATCCAATGCTTTCCCTCACGTCAAAGTCGAAGGTGTCAGGCTCACTGAGACATCTTGTCTTTAGATCGATGGCGAACAGATTGTAGCGTGTCTTGCCGTATTGGGTAGTGGAGAGTGTCAGCGTGTCGGCTGTTGTTTCCGCACCTGCGGTCTTCCATACGAAGGATTGGTTCACGCTGTTGCCACCAGTCTTCTTGGCGGTGAGTTTCACGTCGCCGATGCCTTGGCAAAGGATTGTGTCTCCGATGAGTTGAGGCACACCTGGCTGCTGGTGGAACTGGATAGAGATCGCCTTGCTTGCGTCGCACTTGTTCTCGTCGGTGTAGAATACCGTGTACATGCCGCTTTCGCTGATGGCGGTCTCATTGCTGATGACGGTTCCGTTCAGTTCTGTGCGGACGTAGGTCGGTTGTGTTCCACCGCTGATGCTTTTCGCGAGGTTCGTGATCAGGTCGTAGGTGAATGGTTGGCAGATCGTGTCTGGGTTGTCTAACCCGATGGTGATCTGTGGATTCACGTTGATGGTGACGTTGCTGCGTGGGCTGATACATCCCGTATTTCTGTTGGTGGTCTCAATCTGATACTTGAAGGCGGTGGCCTTTGTCTTCTCCACTTGGATGGTTTCGTCGTTGGAGAAGAGCGTGCTGTCCGTATTGAACCATTGGATGCTGTAAGCGCTGATGTCACTGCTGCTACGTCCTAAACTGATCGACTCTGTGCTTGTGGCGCTAGTGTCCTGACAGATGGAGATGACAGTGTCGGAGAACCTTGCAGGATTCACGTTGACTGTGATCTTCTTGCTGACAGTGTCGGCGCAGGTGGTTCCGTTCAACTTCTCGATGAGTATGAAGGTGGTATCCTTCATGATCTCCTTGTAGGTGAAGGATGCCGTGGTGTTGAGCGTCTTTTCGTCGCCTTCTATTTTCCATGCGTAGGAAACAGGACGCTCGTCTCCGATTGCCTCCAACTTCACATCATTGCCTTCGCAGTACACGTCAGCCCCTTCGATGGTGAAGGTTGGCAATTGGTGATAGATGAGTTTCAATGAGTTTTCCGCGGTACACTTCGATTGGTCATCCTCTATCGTGAATTGGTAGTAGGAGGTGTCTTGTCTCGATCGTGTCACCTTGCTCAATTCGTTCTCTCCGACCACATACCCATTTTCGGTAGCGTTGAAGATCAGTGTAGTGTGCGGTGTTTGGTTGATCGCGAAGGAGGCCATCGCCTGCTCGTAGAGGTTGATCTCTTCGCCCGCACAAAGTTCCATCGTTCCGTCATTGCCCAAAGGAGTAACCTTGATGGCTTCTTTCACAATGACGATGATGGTGTCGTCTTCACTGACACAGCCCGTCAATACGTTTTTGCTGAAAGCGATGTATTGGGAGGTCGGTGGGGTGCTTGGAATATCTATCGTGTCTCCGTAGAGGGTGGACTTGTGATCTCCCCAGAAGATGGAGGTGGTCCGCTTGTCGTTGCTGTGGGCTGCGGTGAGATGCAGTTGTCCGTTGCTTTGGCAGAAGTAGATGGTATCCAACCCGTTCTCGACGATAGGGGTGGATGGTTTCTGGTTGATGGTGACATAGACGGAATCGGTAGCGGAACATACGCCATCCACAACGGTGTAGGTGTATAGCATGCTATCGATGTTGTCGGTGTACTCTATCTGGCTGGCCTCCGCATCACTGATGGCGGTTTGCGTGCCGTTGATGACCTTTCCGTAGGTGATGTCGCAGCTACCGATGTTGGTGATGTTGGTGGTCGTCGATGCGGTGAGGTAATCCGTCACCTTGCCCTTGAAGTCGATGACTTCAGGCTGGCACACTGCCGGGAGATCCTCCATGTTCAGTTTGATGGCCTTGTTGACCACGAACGGCACGACGGTATCCTTGTAACATCCTGTAATCTTGTTGTACTGACGGATGGTGTACTTGATGGCACGTGACTTGCCTGCCACGCTTGTCGTGTCTGTGTTGATCGGGTTGGCGATGGAGTCACCTTTCTCGTCGAACCATTGGATGGCGAGTTCAGCCATCGGGTTAGTGGCGGTCTCGTTTCTGGTCACAGGGATCAGGTGGGTGCCGGAGAGTTGGCAGAAGGTGTCGCTGAGCACGGTGGCTGCGACTGGGATCTCACGTACGTCCATGGAAACCATGAGGGAGTCGTAGCAGGTGAGTGCTACGGCAGGGAAGGTCTCCGTTGCCTTGAGGTAAATGGACTCGCTCTGCTCCGAGTTGAATCGGGTAGGGTCGTTGATGAGCCTGCCGTCCGTCTCCCTGAACCATTCGTAGAGGTATCCTCTGTTTGGTGTAGGGAGGGCGGTGTCTTGGTATTGGCAGACAGTGATCGGGTCGATTGGATCGATCACTGGCAATCCATGGAATACGATGGTTGCCGTGTCTGTGAATCCACAACCGCTGACGTAATCCTTGATCTGGATGAGGTAGCGTGTCGTGTCGGTCTCGTTCTTAGCCTTGGTGGAGGCTATCTTCTCTGAGATAGGTTGGCTGGATGGTGTGACACCGTTCAGTTTATAGATGTTGAAGCGTATATCTCGTACGCTGTTCTTCGTGTTCTTGTCCACTTGCTCCTGAACCATTTGGATGAGGTCGATGGAGTCGCGGAAACAGAGGTCTCTTGTCCCGATCGCAGTGAATTCGATAGGGAAGGAGATGACCGCATGGATAGAGTCGACATCGCTGACGCAACCCGTTTGCTCGTTCTTGGTGAAGGCCATGTAGTTACCGTAGTTGGCGTTGATCTCCAGCTCATCGCCCGTGACGGTGGAGGTGTACTCGCCCCAATGGATTTGGGTCGGGTACTTCGATTCGTTCTTGTTCTCTGCGTGGAGGATGATCGGAGCATCGTCCTGGCAGAAGTAGATGGTATCCTTGCCGCCTTCGATGATAGGCACGAGCGGTTTCTTGTTGATGGTGACGAAGACAGAGTCGGAAGCGGAGCATACTCCGTCGACCACAGTGTAGGTGTAGAGTACGCTGTCCTTGTCGTTGGTGTATTCGATTTGGCTAGCCTCCGCATCGCTGATGGCGGTTTGCGCACCGTTGATGATCTTTCCGTAGGTGATGTCGCAGTTGCCGATGTTGGAGAGGTTGGTGGTCGTCGATGAGGTGAGGTAGTCCGTCACCTTGCCCTTGAAGTCGATGACTTCAGGTTGGCAGACAGCGGCGAGGTCTTCCATCTCCAGACGGATAGCTTTGTTAACCACGAATGGCACAGTGGTATCCTTGTAACATCCAGTGATCTTGTTGAACTGACGGATAGTGTACTTGATGGTGCGTGACTTGGCGTTCACGATCGTTGTGTCTGTATTGATTGGGTTGGCGATGGAGTCACCCTTCTCGTCGAACCATTGGATGGAGAGGTCTGCCATTGGGTTGGCGGCCGTCTCGTTGCGTGTCACAGGGATCAGGTGTGTGCCGGAGAATTGGCAGAAGGTGTCGCTGAGCACGGTGGCTGCGGCTGGAATCTCACGCACGTCCATGGAAATCATGAGGGAGTCGTAGCAGGTGAGTCCGACTGCAGGGAAGGTCTCCGATGCCTTGAGGTAAATGGATTCGCTCTTCTCCGAGTTGAAGCGGGAAGGGTCATTGATGAGTCTGCCGTCCGTTGCCCTGAACCATTCGTAGAGATAACCTCTGTTTTGCAGAGGAAGGGCGGTGTCTTGGTATTGACATACGGTGATCGGATCGATCGGATCGATGACCGGCAATCCGTGGAACACGATGGTAGCAGTGTCTTGGAACTCGCAACCGCTGACATAATCCCTGATTTGGATGAGGTAGCGTGTCGTGTCGGTCTCGTTCTTCGCCTTCGTGGAGGCTATCTTCTCTGAGATAGGTTGGCTGGACGGAGTGACACCGTTTAGCCTAAAGATGTTGAAGCGAATGTCACGTACGCTGTTCTTCGTGTTCTTATCCACTTGCTCCTGAACCATTTGGATCAGGTCGATGGAGTCGCGGAAGCAGAGGTCTTTCGTTCCGATCGCAGAGAATTCGATAGGGAAGGAGATGACCGCATGGATTGTGTCGACGTCGCTGACGCACCCCGTCTTCTCGTTCTTGGTGAAGGCCATGTAGTTGCCGTAGTTGGCGGTGATTTCAAGCTCGTCACCCGTGACGGAGGAGGTGTACTCGCCCCAATAGATTTGGGTCTGGTACTTCGATTCGTTCTTGTTCTCCGCATGGAGGATGATCGGTGCATCGTCCTTACAGAAGTAGATGGTGTCCTTGCCGCCTTCGATAATAGGCATGAGCGGTTTCTTGTTGATGGTGACGAAGACAGAGTCGGAAGCGGAGCATACGTTGTCCGCATCCGTCACGGTGTAGGCGTAGAGCACGCTGTCCTTGTCGTTGATGTATGCCAACTGGTTCGCCTCGGCCTCGCTGAGAAGGGTAGCCGATCCGTTGAGGACTCTGCTATATTGGTATTGGAGTCCTGCCGTGTTGGCGAAGTGGGTGGAACCGATGTTGTTCGAGATGTAATCTTTCACTGCCTGGGAGAGGGAGATGGTCTCCGGTTCGCAGACGGCTGACAGGTCAGGCATGTTCAGCACAGGGGTTTGCTTGAGGGTCACGTAGATGGACGTGTCCTTGAAGCAAGAGGTGCTGGTGTTGGTTTGTCTCACCGTATATTTCAGCCTCTTGGTGAGGTCGTTCATGACAACTGCGTCGGTCACGATAGGGTTGTTGATGGAATCACCCTCAGGGGAGAACCATTGCAACTTCAGGTTCGCCGCCGTATTGTAAGCGTCGTTGGACGGTTGTACGGCGACGTTGATTTTCTTGTCAGGATTGTTCTGACAGAAAGATGTATCGTTTACAAGCGCATTGTCCGGGGTAGGGTAGACGGTTACGTGCACGTCGAAGGTGTCCGCACAACCGTATGCTTTGTTCTTTTCCGCCAATCGGATGGTCTCGTCCGAAACGAGGGACAAGCGTACCGGGTTGCCATTGATTGTTGTGCCATCAGCCCTCAACCATTGGTAAATATAGGTCGGGTCGGTTGGTGTAGGCAGTTCCGCCTCCACGTTTTGGCAGGCGTACAAGTCATTGTCGACATATGCGTTCGGCAATCCGTGGAAGATGACCGTGGCTGTGTCTATGCGGGAACATCCGCTGATGGTATCCAAAATCTCTATGAGGTAGCGGGTGGTGTCGTCTTCCGTTTTCACCTTGGAAGAGCGTACCTCGCTTGTTATTTCTATGCCTTTGGAGTTGTTGTTAAGCAGGAACACTTTGAATCCTAGCGCCTTCTCCAGGATGATGTCGTTAACACTGCTTAGTAGTCTCTGTACGGTGTCTCTAAGGGAGACCTCTTCTCCGTAGCAGAATTCTTTCGTGCCGAACTCCTTGTATTTGATGGTGTTCTCCACCCGGATGTTGATTTCCACCTTGTCGCTCACGCAGGCCGTTACCGTGTCTTTTTGGTAGATGGCGTACTTGGCGCTTCTGTTCTGGGAGGTGATGATGGAATCCTCAGGCTCCCAAACGACGGTGGTGTTTTGGTCTAAGTTGTTGATTTTGGAGTCAATCTTTTCCGCCAAGCTGACAGTGTCTCCGATGGCGCATAGATAGATCGTATCCTTGCTGAATAGCGGAGTGTGCGGCTTTGGATTGACGATAGCGTTCGCGCCCACCAATTCACCGTAGCATCCTGTTACCTTATCCTTGTATTGGGCGAAGTACAAGTTGCTGTTCATTGTTTGGAGGTATCTGCCCGCTGTGGTGTCCACGATCATATCTGTGGTTGCGACCTCCGAGGTGTCCGCTTTGTATGTGTATAGCGTGTATTTCGGGTCGATGGAGATGTTGAACTTCTGGGCCATGTCCCCTTCGCACATGACGATAGTATCTATCTTCGGTTTATCTTTCACGTTGTCGTGGATGTACACGCTGACGGTCAGCCAAGGACCTTTACAACCCATGGTGGTTGCTTGGCGCATGCAGTAGAAAAGTGTGTCTGGTTGGTCGAAGTCTATGTCGATGAATTTCTCTTTGCGGTTGGCGAAATATTTTTCGGTGGTGTCGCAATCATCTTGTACGTTATCCTTTCTGTACCATTCCATGATGTAGTCTCTAGACGGATAACCGACGGTTGGAAGTCTCTTGCTGCTGTAAGGGTTTCCTCCGACACAATAGTTCAACGCAATCTGTGTTTCGCTGAGGTTGATGGAGGTTGTCGTGTCACCGATCATGGCGTAGCTGGTGATGGCGTCGGCCACGATGATCTTGAAGGTGTCCGGTTCGCTCACGCAGCTGTTGCTGTCTATTCGTACGACCACGAACAGATTGTCGTTTGCGTAGGTAGTGTTCGTCATAGGATCACCTCCGTCGACGACAATGTCGTAGGCAGTGCTCTTGTATTTATTGATAGGCAATGTGCTCGTCGCATAGTCGATGCTAGACCATACCCATTTGTATCCTGTTGGACCGAATGCGCCTTGCTCGTCAAGGTATGCGTTGAATTCGTTGATCGGTGTATCTCCGGTACAGTAGCGAACCGAATCCACTCCGCCGGCGAACTGAGGTTGTTTCTTGTCGTAGCAGTTCACTTTGATGGTGATGAGAGACGTGTCTCCGAAGCAACCAAATTTGTTTTTTGCCCTTACGATGAATCGTTTCTCTCCGCATTCGTTGAAATCGGTTTCGGAAAGAAGCCTCTCGAAGAGGATGGAGTCTTTCTCCTCAAACGTTGGGTTGTTGGTGAGCGTGGTGTTTGTCGGGAACCAATAGAGTGTGTCGCTATCCTCATTCTTATGGATATAGGGAAGGATCTCGTCGGCGCTCGGTTCCATGTACTGACAGAATTCGATGGTATCTTGGGTGACTTTCCCCGCTAATTCGTTTACGGTCACCTTAACCTTGTTTATGTCACTGCTACATCCCAGGTAGTAGTATTGCGCACCGTATGTGAATTCGCCAAGAGAGTCCACCGGCACATTGATTTCTGTCACATCTTCTCTTAAGGTACTGTCTCCGAGAAGGGCGTCTCGAATCAGCAACCATCTCACATCGAAGTGTTGAGCCCTCATGGCCGCGACATCGGCGAGGTCCGTGATGCGGATGGAGATGGAGTCGCCGAATCGTCCCAAACAGGAGGCTGTGTCTTTTTGCACAACAGGAATCTGAGTGGCTGACACGTTTAGCACCTCGATGTAGAATTTGAAGGTGTCGCTCTCACAGCCCGTATTGTTCCGTTGGATAAAGGTGAACGAATCTGTTTTTGCCTGTGCAGTCGATATCTCCGGTACGAACTTGTACAATGTGTCGTTGGCGGATCCCAGAAAACTATTTTCATGGGACGTCAGATCGATGGCATAGTTAGCCTTTTTCTTTTTTATTATAAAAGTGTCGATAGGTGCGCCCAAGCAGAATTGTACCGTGTCGTAGATCGAAACTTCTTTGCCGTTGTGCGTCATCTTAGGCAAGTCCATGGTCTCCATGTTGATCTCAACGATTATATCTTCGTTGCATAATGACCTTTTCTGCTTGTCGATATATGGCGTGGCGTATAATACTGTAAACGTTCCGCTACTTGTGACTTTTATGCATTGGTCAGTCTCCCACTGAGGGTTTATGTTGAACTGGTAATCCAAGTGGGATACCTCTATCGGATTATCGATGATCTTATTGATTTTCTTGAAGATCACATCTATGATGTATGTGCTGTCGACCATGCAGAAGTTATGCATGTAATCAAAGAGGGCGGCTGAGTCATATCCCTTCAATTCCTTTGGTGCGCTTTCCCAGAATTTCTTCACGTCCAGCCAGTTGCAGGAGTCGCTGTAGAGCGTCTGCTGGGCTTTACGTAGATCTCCGTTTTTCTTTAGGGCGAGTTGGCAGAGGTCTATGATGCTGTCCTTTTTGACCTTTAACCATCTAATGCTGTCTTCCTTCGCAATGGCATCGATGTCGAAATTGTGTTCTTTTTTCATGATGCTTTTGATGGTGTCAAATGGGATGCAGTCCCCTGCACATGCGTCGATTTGGACTCTGTCCGGAATTTTGACGCATGAGAATGTGAAGTCCATGCCAATCTTTGTCGGTTCGCCGTTGATGCCGCCACCGCCACCGCCGCCGCCACCGCCACCGCCGCCGTCAAGGCCGCCGCCGCCGCCAAATCCGTAAAGACCAGAACATTGCTCGGTCTCTCTTTGCTCGAATTCAGAGGTCGGGTTACTGTAGGATTTTGTCTTTTCTCCACTGAGAGCTCCTGTCGCGGAGATTTCACTTTGTGAGGAGATTGTACTCTCTTCTCCTGTCAGTGCGCTTTGTGCGGCGTATGCGACGCTATCCACACAGGCGGTGAATTTGATGTTTAGTATGGTCTTGTCGCATAGCGAGTCGGGAATTGTGCCGGTGTATCGGATGTTCAAATATTGCTCCGTGCTTGAATTGTTTGCGAAATTTTGGGCATTCCTCCTTATACTGTTCTGAATGTTGGTATTGCTAGTCTGTAAAAGCATTTCAGGCCTGAACCATCCATTTGCACTATCTCGCATGTATGTAGATGGGTTGACGTTTGTTGAAGGGCCTCCACTTGCGTTGATACCGAATGCGGCGCCTCTTTCATCTTTCAGTGCCGTAATGGCTCGGCCTTCTATTGAGAAATTAGACACATCTGTCGTGTAATCAGGCAATTTGATGTCAATGTTGAAGTTGTTTAACATCTCAATATATTTGCCCGTATTAATGTCTATGGAGTATTCCACGCAAGAATTTGTGACTTTCTGGGCTTTTTGCACGGCTTCCATCTCGTTGGATGGTATTCCTGTCATGACAATGACGTCGGTGAGAAGGTGTTGCTCCGAACCTCCTTTGAGTTTTAGGAATATCTCTTTTTCTCCCCGGTTAATGTATTTCCCATTGTCGTGTTCGTTCAGTGGGTTGGCTAATCTGAAAACCAATTGGTCGTATCCTCTGGCGTAACCTATTGTGTCGTCGTTGAATTTTTCCTCGTCACATCCTGAGTGCTGGTGGATTTTGTTGTCCAAGTTGGACTCGGCGTTTGTTCCGCTGCCTGAATCGTTGTCGATATAAAGAGCTCTGTCCTCCGCCAATGATGTACCTGCGCAGGTTACTCCAACCACGAGATTGCTGGCCCCGTTGAATTCCTTGGCTAGATCGACCTGAATTTCCATGGATTCTCCTGGTCGTCCTCCCGTACCTCCAGGCGCAAATTCCTGAAGGGGATAATAGGCGATGTTGGCTTTCCTTTCTCCAAATTTCCTGTAGATGATGGTGAGTGTCCATCCTCCATATTTGGTTTCTGATATCGTTGGATCATATGCGGTGGTACTACTTTGGAGGTCAGCCACTGTTATCAAGAAGGAAGATCCTCCATTGTTGACTTTACCTTTAATGAGGTCTGTTACGTCGCTGTGACATGTATACATTCCGAACGCATCTTCGACGGATGTCACAGTTCCGTCGATCATTTTACAATATGCATTATCGGCGGTGACCTCTTCGTAAGAGCTTCCTCCTATTCTCACTTTTACTGATTTCCATTTGTCAGCGACTTGAGCCCTGTCATCTTTGTGGATTTTTCCACTCCATGATAATATCGCCTTTACGACCCCGTCATCCGAACAAACCAATTCTGGTAGGCAGAATAACGCAGTGTTGGAGTTCAACGTCGAAGGATCTGTACGGACGGGTACGATCGATTGCATTGTTTCCGTGTTTTCATCGTATCCGTTTGCGAGGTCGAAATTGACGTTGCCGACCATGATGAAATCCACTGGCTCATTCGCTATAGAGATTGAACCGACTGCGGCGTAAGCGTTTGTCCCCAAGGCAATGATTGCGGCCATTGCCAAAATTTTCCTGATAATATTTTGTAATCTCCTCATGATTAAGTCTGTGTAACAAAAAAACCCTATATATATCTTTACAAGTGTAAGTGTGCAAATTTACTTATTTTTTTTCATTGTATATTAATGTTTTAAGGCAAAAATGGCGGGTTGGGTCTATTTTCCCTTTTGCGGTTATTCTATCATCTATAATGCAAAATTTTTAATTTATTGTCAATTGTCGTGCGTGATTGATGTAATGCGAAAAATAATTTTAATCGTTGTCGTCACTTAATCACCAACTACGGATGATTGATGTGAGTGCGGAATAATGTTTCGGGAACTTCGTGGAGAATGGTTGCACGTCTTTTTTTTTTCTTGCCTTATGTCTATGTTTTCGATATGAAAAAGTTTGTCTGCCTTGATCCTCTTTTCGGATAAATGTCGTATCTTTGCGCAGTTTTTCCTTCGTGGTACTAATAAGTGGTCCGAGGACCCACCACCGGATGTAATTTTAATAATTTTATTACAATGTACGCAATTGTAGAAATTCAAGGACAACAGTTCAAAGTTGAACAAGACATGAAGTTGTTCGTCCACCACATCGCTGATTCTGAGCGCGGTGCAGAAGTGGAATTCGAGAAAGTGTTGTTGATCGACAATGATGGCAACATCACCATCGGCGCTCCAGTTATCTCTGGCGCTAAGGTTGTCGCTGAGGTTGTTTCTCCTCTCGTTAAGGGTGACAAGGTTTTGGTCTTCCACAAGAAGAGAAGAAAAGGTTACCGTAAGTTGAACGGTCACCGTCAACAGTTCACTGAGTTGAAAATTAAAAACGTAGTCGCTTAACTTTAAAGATTTAGGAAAATGGCACACAAAAAAGGAGTTGGTAGTTCCAAGAACGGTCGTGAGTCAGCAAGTAAGCGACTCGGTGTTAAGATTTTCGGTGGTCAGTTTGCTAAGGCTGGTAACATCTTGATTCGTCAACGTGGTACTGTGCACCACCCAGGTGAGAATGTAGGTATGGGTAAGGATCACACGCTGTTCGCTTTGGTGGATGGCATTGTGGTTTTCAGAAAGAAAAAGGACAATCGTTCTTATGTTTCTGTAGATCCTGTTACTAGCCCAGTTGAGACGAAAGAGTAAATTTGTTTCATATTTGTTGTTTTTTTTTCGGGGATTCGATTTGATATCGCGTCCCCGTTTTCTTTTTCCCTCTTGGCTCATCTATCTCTATTTTGACAGCGCATTGTAGGCGAGGTTGATTTCCTTGAACTTTTCGGTTAGTATCTGTTTCATCTCTTCGTCTTGTACCGTGTCGGGGTGGTACTTCTTCGCCAGTTTGTGGTATGCTGATTGTATCTCGTCTGGTGTGGCTTCCCCCTCAAGTCCTAGGATGCGAAGGTATGGATCGGGTGTCGACTCGGATTGGACTTCAGTGGATAATTCGTTGCTGTTGCTCTCTCCCTTTGTGTTTTTGTTGTTTTTATGGCTGTAATTCCTTGAATATTTGCGTGATAGGTATTCGATGTCCTCGTCTTCCAGACAGATGCGTTTCATGATGTCATTCAATAGTCTCCATTCTCCCACGTCAATGCCTTTGCTTAGTCGGGCGATGTCGAAGAGGAACTCGGTGAATCCTAATCGCTCGGAATAGTTCATGTTGGCGGTTAACCAAATGCAGGACTGCTTCACGAATTTCGGATTGTTGATTCGCATGTTTATCTCTAATGCCTCTCGGATCTCTTTGTAGTCGGAGGGACTGTAATGACTCCTCAGGTAGTTCTTGGCAGCTTTCATCTCTCCCCTCGATGTGATTCCGTCGGCTTTCATGATCAATGATACTATGCCTGCTATTCCGCTGTTTCGACGCTTGCGCTGCGTCTCTTGGGATTGTCTTGGCCCAGCATCCTTCTCTTTTTTCTCTTCCTCTTCCCTCGGCCAGAGGCTCCAACACCATGTCTCGATTTTTTCTGCTAAAAAAACGATGAGTAGTAAAAAAAAATAGAGTGCAATACAGCCAACCGTTATGATTAATGGCAAAAAAAACAATGACCACTTTCCATCGCTGCTGTAGATCATGTCTACTATTCCCCAAAAAGTGCTGCTTACTATTGCTTGCAACAAAATTTTGCCAAAAATATTATCGGTTAGCTTCTCCACCCAGTTTCCGAACTTTTGCCAATAGCTTGGCGGCGTATCCGGAGATCTTCTTATTTTGTGATTCCTGCGAGACATGATTGCTTCCCTAATGTTAATGATGGGTGGAGGATGTTGTTCATCCTTTTTTCTTGGCTAATGCCGCCTCTAATTTCACGATCTCGTCCCTGTATTGCGCCGCCTCCAGGAACTCTAACCTCTTGGCGCATTCCTTCATCATCTTCTTCGCCTGCTCCAATGCTCTTTCCATGTCTGCGGTGGATTGGTATTCGGCACGTTCTTCCGCCGCATATCGGGCGGTACTGCTTGCCTTGTATTCTTTTCGCTCGGCAGGTTCTTCCTTTGTCAGAATGGCTTTGCTGTTCTTGCCGACGGCCTTAGGCGTTATGTTATGCTCTATGTTGTATTGCATCTGCTTCTCCCGCCTGCGGTTGGTCTCGTCGATGGTCAGCTGCATGCTCCGCGTGATCTTGTCGGCGTACATGATGACGAGTCCGTTGAGGTTTCTTGCGGCTCTTCCTGCGGTCTGGGTGAGCGCCCTGTGCGAGCGTAGCATACCCTCCTTGTCGGCATCCAGGATGGCTACCAACGACACTTGCGGCAGGTCGAGTCCCTCCCTGAGCAGGTTCACGCCCACGAGCACGTCGAAGAGTCCGTTGCGTAGGTCCTCCATGATCTTCACTCGTTCGAGCGTCTCCACGTCGGAGTGGATGTAGTTGCTTCGTATGCCCATCTTGCAGAGGTAGGCTTGTAGTTCTTCCGCCATGCGCTTCGTGAGGGTGGTGACGAGCACTCGTTCGTCCTTTTCCGTGCGGGTGTGGATCTCCTCGATGAGGTCGTCTATCTGGTTGAGCGTCGGGCGAACCTCGATGACTGGGTCGAGCAGGCCTGTCGGGCGGATGATTTGTTCCACGAATATTCCTTCCGATTTTTCCAGCTCATAGTCCGCAGGTGTGGCGCTGACGTAGATTGTCTGTCCCACCATGCTCTCGAACTCTTCGAACTTGAGCGGGCGGTTGTCCAGTGCGGAGGGTAGCCTGAATCCGTAGTCCACCAAGGTGCGTTTCCTAGAATAGTCTCCTCCATACATTGCATGGATCTGTGGTATTGTGACGTGGCTTTCGTCTATGACTAGTAGGAAGTCTTTGGGGAAGAAATCCAGCAGGCAGAATGGTCTAGTGCCAGGCTTCCTGCCGTCGAAGTAACGTGAGTAGTTCTCGATACCTGAGCAGTGCCCCAGTTCGCGGATCATCTCCATGTCGTAATTGACCCTCTCGTAGAGTCGTTTCGCCTCGAAGACCTTGCCGATGCTCTGGAAATACTCCACCTGCGTGGTGAGGTCGTCCCCTATCTCGATGAGCGCACGGTTGATTCTTTCAGGCGTGGTCACGAAGAGGTTGGCGGCGTAGATGTTGATCTCTTCGAACGATTCGATGTGCATGCCGTTGAGGGGATCGATAGACTCTATCTCTTCTACCTCGTCACCCCAGAAGTGGATGCGTACGATGTAATCCGCATAGGCTAGGAAAACGTCCAAGGTGTCCCCCTTCACGCGAAACCGCCCGTGGTCGAGCTCTATTTCGTTGCGCACGTATAGGCTCTCCACCAGTTTGCGCATGAGCACGGTCATGCTGATCATCTGTCCGCGCTTCACGGTGATCATGGTGTCGTGGAAGTCGTCCGGGTTGCCTATGCCGTAGAGGCATGATACGGACGATACGATGATGACGTCCTTCCTTCCGGACAGCAGCGCTGAGGTGGCGGAGAGACGTAGCTTCTCCAGCTCATCGTTGATGGAGAGGTCTTTCTCAATGTAGGTATCGGTGTTGGGCAGGTAGGCTTCCGGCTGGAAGTAGTCGTAGTAGGAGACGAAGTACTCCACGGCGTTCTCCGGGAAGAATGCCTTGAACTCTCCGTACAGTTGTGCCGCCAAGGTCTTGTTGTGGCTGAGGACCAGGGTGGGTCTGCCTATTTCCTTGATGACGTTGGCGATGGTGAACGTTTTGCCCGAACCGGTGACTCCAAGCAATGTTTGATGTTCCATGCCGGCTTTGACACCCTTTACCAACTCATTGATGGCTTGAGGCTGGTCGCCTGTCGGTGCGAATTCAGATACTAGCTTGAAGTCCATGCGATTAGTTATTTTTCATGATGGCGAAGCAGATCAGGTAAGCGATGATTCCGCCTACGCCTGCGCTCAAGACTGTGATGAGTGCGCAAATGATTCTGACGAGCGTCACGTCCACGTCAAAGTATTTGGCGAATCCACCGCATACGCCTAAGAATACCACATTGTTTGATAATCCAAGCTTCTTCATTTCTGTTTCGTTTATCGATTGTTTCCGTTTATATTTTTTCCAGCACGTCGATTAGGTGTTTCCAGAACTTCCCGACGGTTGGTATTTCGCAACGCTCTGCAGGCGAGTGGTTGCCGATGATGGTAGGGCCGATGGAGATCATGTCCATGTCAGGATACTTCTCGATGATGAGTCCGCACTCCAGACCTGCGTGGATGGCGCCCACCACCGGTTTCTCCCCGAAGAGTCTCTCGTAGGAACCTGCCACGATGTTCTTTAGTTCGGAGTTCATGTTCGGCTTCCATCCCGGGTATCCGTCACTATGTTTCACACTTGCGCCTGCCAATGCGAAGACTGCCTCCACACGGTCTTTGATGTCGTGTTTCTTGCTGTTGGTCGAGCTTCGTTGGCTGGTGGCCACGACGATTTTACCCTCCTTCTCCTTGATGGAGGCGAGGTTGGTGGAGGTCTCCGGCAAGCCTTCTATCTCCGTGCTCATCTCAATCACACCATGCGGACAAGCGTAGAGTGCGCTGATGAGCCTGTTGGCCCCTTCCTGCTCGTAAACCAGCTCTTCCGCATTGGTCGATTCGAGGTCGATGACCAGTTCCTTTTCCGTCGGGTATTCCGCCTCGATGGTGCTGATGTAATGATTCAGTGCGACACGGATCTCCTCCTTCTTGTTCCAGTCGATGCAGAGGGTAGCGTGTGCTTCCCTTGGGATAGCGTTGTGGAGGTTGCCCCCTTCGATATGGCAGAGTTGGATCGGGTACTTCTTCGATTCGTTCCAGAGGAATCTTGCCAGTATCTTGATGGCATTGCCCCGACCTTTGTTGATGTCGTCGCCGGAGTGTCCTCCTTGCAGACCTTTGACGAAAAGGTTGAGGAAGAATGCGCCTTGAGGTGAGGCCACTCTCTTCAGGTCGAATGTGGCGACGGTGTCGATACCGCCCGCGCATCCGATGCAGAACCTGCCGTCCTCCTCAGAGTCCAGGTTGATGAGTCTCTTTGATTGGAGCCAACCCGCCTTGACGTGTTGTGCGCCGGTCAGGCCACGCTCTTCGTCCACCGTGATGAGGCATTCAAGCGGACCGTGTTGGATGGTGTCCGACTCAAGTACCGCTAGCATGGCGGCCACTCCGATTCCGTCGTCCGCGCCGAGGGTAGTGCCTTGCGCCTTCAGCCAATCGCCTTCCACGATGGTGCGGATAGGGTCGTTGTCGAAATCATGCTCTGTGCCTGCGTTTTTCTCGCAGACCATGTCCATGTGCGCTTGGAGTAGTACGGAAGGAGCAGACTCTCTTCCCTTTGTGGCCTTCTTGCGGATGAGCACATTGCCGACTTCATCCATTTCTGCCTCCAATCCATGCTTTTGTGCGAATTCCATGAGGAACGCCCCTATTTTCCCCTCTTTCCCTGATGGGTGGGGAATGTCACATATATCCTTGAATCTTGCCCATAGAGCCTGTGGCTCCAAATCATTTATCGTCTTCATCTTTTTATGTTTTTTACTTTGTAAAGATACGCTTTTATGGTGATGTTGCCAATAGAAAGATCGTATAAAAAAGTAAGCTTGAGACTAACAATAGCCCCAAGCTTTCACTACACTGATATTTTAAACAACCTATATTGACACAGGGGCTTTCACCTGCTGTGACCGATTCTGTTTGGTATGGAACGTTTTTAACCGCTCTACATCATAATAATGTGCAAAAATCGTGCCAACAAATGTTCATTTCGTAATGAAAATATAATTTACACAAATTATATTGACCATATCTTAAAACTACTAAATTGTATTGATAAATAATATGTTTGCATTTATGAATATAAATATAATAAATTTGCTTTTTCGCAATAGTATAATTCTACATTTTTACGCATAGTTCCATTTTTATGGGATCGTAGGGGGATTGAATCCTCCTTTTTTGTATTTTTGTATATGTAAAATAGTTGATGATCACGCATTCGGTCAATTGCGTATGCCAGATTTTTTGGATAAAGAGATAACTTATTTGCCTGGGGTTGGTCCTAAGAAGGCGGATGTGCTGAAGAAGGAGTTAGCTGTTTCTTCTTATCGGGATCTGTTGTATTGTTTTCCGTACCGATACATCGACCGCAGCAAGTTTTATCGGATCCGTGAGATCACACCAGCCTCCCTATATGTCCAGATCCGTGGTATTATCGTGAAGGTGACAACGCAAGGGGAGGGGAGGAAGCAGCGGGCCGTGTTGCTCTTCTCAGACGGGGAATCGACGATTGAGTTGTTGTTTTTCAAGGGTGTCAAGTATATTCTTGACAAGTATAAGCCTGGTCATGAATATGTGGCCTTCGGGAAGGTTTCCGAGTTCAACGGAACGTGTAATTTAGTTCATCCGGACATGGAGACCATCAACGAGGCGATGTCCAAGCAAGCTTTAGGTGGTGTGCAGGGTATGTATAACACCTCCGAGAAGATGAAGAATTCTTTCCTGACGTCGCGTGTCTTGCAGAAATTCATATCGGATATCTTCAACTCCATGGGAGAATTCCGTATTCCTGAATCGCTTCCGTCATACATCTTGCAACAGCACCACTTGGTGCCTCTCCATGATGCGCTGTTGAATATCCATTTCCCCCAGTCGGCCGATAAGTTGCGAATGGCCCAGTTCAGACTGAAATTTGAAGAGCTATTCTTCATCCAGCTCAACATGCTTCGCCAGCGAAACTACCGTAAGCTTCGCTTCGTGGGGTTTAAGTTCACGAAGATTGGCGAGCTCTTCAACTCTTTTTACAAGGATAACCTGCCATTCCAACTCACCAATGCCCAAAAACGGGTGATTCGGGAGATCTATGGCGATCTTTCCAGTGGTAAGCAGATGAACAGACTCCTCCAAGGGGATGTCGGAAGCGGTAAGACGATGGTGGCGCTGATCTCCATGATGATTGCGTTGGACAATGGATTCCAAGCAGCCATGATGGCTCCTACGGAGATTTTGGCGCAACAGCATTTCGCATCAATCTCTCAAATGCTGAACGGCATGGATGTGAGGGTGGCGCTTTTGACCGGTTCGTCAAAGAAGAAGGAACGAGAGGCGATCCTGGCGGGTGTTAAGGATGGTACTATCCAGATATTGTTGGGAACGCATGCCTTGTTGGAGGATAATGTGGTTTTCTCACACCTTGGGTTGGTGGTTATCGATGAGCAGCATCGTTTCGGGGTTGCCCAGCGTGCCAAACTGTGGAGCAAGAGCGAACAACCGCCTCATGTCTTGGTCATGACCGCAACACCGATTCCTCGCACCTTGGCGATGACCCTTTATGGTGACTTGGACGTCTCTGTCATCGATGAGCTGCCTCCTGGACGTAAACCCATTCAGACGATCCACCGTCTGGACAATGCCCGGGGCATGTTGTACGATTTCATCAAGAAGCAGATAGCTTTGGGCAGGCAGGCGTATATTGTCTATCCGATGATCCAGGAGTCCGAGCGCTCCGATTATGCGAATATTGAGGCTGGTTACGAGTCCCTTCAGCAGGTATTCCCTGAACCGCAGTACCATCTGGGTATGGTGCACGGAAAGATGAAACCCGATGAGAAGGATGCGCAGATGAGGCAGTTCGCAGCGGGTGAGTTGAACATCCTGGTGGCGACCACCGTGATTGAGGTGGGCGTCAATGTGCCCAACGCCTCCGTCATGCTGATCGAGAGCGCCGAACGTTTCGGATTGTCTCAGTTGCATCAGTTGCGGGGCAGGGTAGGTCGTGGAGCCGAACAGTCGTACTGCATATTGCTCACTTCCCCGAAATTGTCCAGCGAAGGGCGACAACGCATGGAGGTAATGACCCGCACGAACAACGGGTTCGAAATCTCGGAGGTCGATTTGAAGATGCGAGGTCCGGGAGACTTGGAGGGAACGCAACAGAGTGGTGTCGCCATCAGCCTCAAGATAGCCAATTTGGCGACGGATGGTCAGATCATACAATTCGCCCGTGAGGTGGCTGAAAAGGTGCTGGATGAGGACCCGGACCTGCTGGAGGAGAAGAATATCCTGTTGAACCAGCGCCTTGACCGTATGGCGAGGGAGACTCAAAATTGGGGCGTAATTTCGTAATTTTTAATCGTAGGTTTATGAATGAGCGGAAATGTGTCGATGAGGACGTCCACGTCGGTTTAGACGATAGGATAGAGCCTTTGTTGGAAAAACCATATTGGGTCGTGGATATGCTCCCGAAACAAGTCCCTGTGCATTCTGCCGGGCAGTATTTCAGCGTGGAGGCTTATTTCTGGCAAGATGTTGGGAGGAGGAAGTCTTTGTATGCGAAATTTGCCCGCGTAATGTTGAAACTGAACTGTTATGTCGGTATTGATGTGCGGTGTTCGGAGAAGCGATGGATAAGCAATCCAGAGCCTGCTTTTTTGTTTGATCGTATTCTTTTCAGCGAAGAAGGAGAACGTTCCGTTTATGTTCTATTCGACAATCGGGAGTCTTTGATGGTGTTGCATGACGAAGACACCAATATGACCGTTTATAATGTCCGTGCGGACCTTTTGGATTTACTTCGTTCGTTGGCAGCTTCCGAAGGTTTGTTTGTGTGGTCTCCCTCTGCACAGTAGGGTTTGTTTCCTTCTCTGTTTGTTTGTTAGAGGAGGATGTTCCTCCGTATCATCTTTCAGTCGAGATTGGATGTCTCATGTGTCTGGCCGGACAGTTCAGGCAGATGGGGGCTTGGCGATTTGCGCATCTTCTTTTTGGGGTTTCGGATATAGACGCAAAAAAAGAGCCATCCCGAAGGACAGCTCTTTTATTACCTTGTTACAGGTTATTATTTAGAGAACAAGCTAACCTCTACACGACGGTTCTTTGCTCTACCTGCAGCGGTGTTGTTAGAAGCGATTGGCTTGCTGCTACCGAAGCCCTCAGACTCGATGTTAGCTGCGTCAACGCCCTTGTTAACCAAGTAAGTGCGAACTGAAGTTGCGCGATCCTTAGAAAGTTGCAAGTTCTTAGCGGCCTTACCTACGTTGTCAGTGTGACCAGACAACTTAACAGACCACTCAGGGTGCTTAACGAGCAACTCAGCCAAACCATTCAAGTATTGGAATGAACCCTCCTTGATGATAGCCTTGCCAGACTCGAATTCCAAGTTAGACATTGCAGTTTCGATGATCTTAGCCTCCTCAACAGTTGGCTTGTAAGCAACTTTAGGTCTTGTAGCTCTGATGTGGCGATCCAAAGAATCTTGAGTGAACTTGATGTCGCCTTGCAACTTCTTGATTTGAGCGTTTTGATCGTCGATCTTTTGCTCGAGCTTTGCGATAGACTCGTCGCAAGCCTTCTTCTGAGCGTCGAATACGTTGCTGAAGTCAGGCAACTCAACTTGAGGGATGTAATCAGCCCAAGCGATGTTGCGGATGTTGCTCTCGCCAGCGAATTTAACGCGAACACCAGCTACAGCGTCGAAGATTGAACGACCAGCGTTGTTACCAACGAACTCCTCGTTAGCGTGGAAACGATATTGTGCTCCCAAGAACACAGCGATCCACTTGCTTACGTTGTACTCCAACTTAGATCCGCCAAGGAACAACATTCTTGCGTCGTTATCAGACTTTCCGTTCTTAATCTCGTAATCGTAGATTGTCACACCCAAACCGGCTGTTGCGAACCAGTTCAACTTCTGCCATCCTGCAGAACGATAAGGAGCGATGATATTAGAAAGATTAACCGATCCGAAGATGTCGATGTCGTGGAACAACGCGTTCATCTCTTTGTGACCGTAATCTGGATCTTGATCCTTCTTGAGGAACATGTACTCGAGACCCAATCCCCAACGAGGATTGAATGTTCTTTCAACAAAACCTCCTACTGCCAAACCAACTTTTTGGTCTGATGCTCTCAGGTAGTTGATTCCACCTTCTACTGCTACTGACCAGTGGTTGAATGACTCTGATGCTGAAGCGGCTGCTTGCTCTGCATCTGTTGCTGCGTCTTGTGCGTTAGCTGAAAAAGCCAAGCCCATTGCTGCGAATAAAGCCAAAAAACTTTTTTTCATACTCTCTTTTTATAAAATTAATTGTTTAAAAATTCTAATTCCACACAAATATCCGAATTTTTTTTCATATATAAAAATAATTCAGATATTTTGCGCTTATTTTTTTTCGTCGGCGTCCAATTGATTTTTCAAGGCTGCCAGCTCCTCGATGTCTCCCAAAGTAGCTTTCTCAACTGCGATGATTGGTTCAGCTTTCTTGGATGACTTTTTCTTGCGAGCGTCTTTCTTCTCCTCAGTCTCCTCTCCGTTAGCTGCCTTTTGAGCGTCCTCGAAGATACGGCTGTGGGACAAGATGATTCTCTTGGAGTCTTTGTTGAACTCGATAACCTTGAATGGGAGCTTCTCGTCAACCTTAGCCATGCTCTTGTCTTCCTTCACCAAGTGCTTAGGAGTAGCGAATCCTTCCACACCGTAAGGCAATGCGATAACCGCACCCTTGTCCATCATCTCGATGATGGTACCCTCGTGGATAGAGTCTACCGTGAAGATGTTCTCGAACACATCCCATGGGTTGTCTTCCAATTGCTTGTGACCCAAGCTCAAGCGACGGTTCTCCTTGTCGATCTCCAATACTTGAACCTCGATGTCCGCACCGATCTGAGTGAACTCTGATGGGTGTTTGATCTTCTTCGTCCAAGAAAGGTCAGAGATGTGGATCAATCCGTCTACGCCCTCAGCGATCTCAACGAATACGCCGAAGTTGGTGAAGTTACGAACCTTAGCGGTGTGCTTCGTGCCGACAGCATAGTCAGTATCGATGGTATCCCATGGATCTGGTTTCAATTGCTTGATGCCCAAAGACATCTTTCTCTCCTCGCGGTCCAAAGTCAAAACGACTGCCTCTACCTCGTCACCGACCTTCATGAAGTCTTGTGCGCTGCGCAAGTGTTGAGACCAAGACATCTCGGATACGTGGATCAAGCCCTCTACGCCTGGAGCGATCTCTACGAACGCACCGTAGTCAGCCATCACAACTACCTTACCCTTCACCTTGTCACCTACCTTCAAGTTAGGATCCAAAGCATCCCATGGATGAGGAGTCAATTGCTTCAAACCAAGGGCGATTCTCTTCTTGTCGTCGTCGAAGTCGAGGATAACGACGTTCAACTTCTGATCCAAAGAGACGATCTCCTCTGGGTGCGTTACGCGGCCCCAAGAGAGGTCTGTGATGTGGATCAAACCGTCTACGCCACCCAAGTCGATGAATACACCGTAAGAAGTGATGTTCTTGACAGTTCCTTCCAATACTTGTCCCTTCTCGAGTTTCGAGATGATGTCTTTCTTCTGTTGCTCCAACTCTGCCTCGATGAGTGCTTTGTGGGATACAACGACGTTCTTGAATTCGTGGTTGATCTTTACGACTTTGAATTCCATTGTCTTGCCTACGAACACATCGTAATCACGGATAGGCTTAACATCGATTTGTGAACCTGGCAAGAATGCCTCGATGCCGAATACGTCCACAATCATACCGCCCTTCGTGCGGCACTTGATGTAACCAGTGATAACTTTGTCGTTCTCCAAAGCGTCGTTTACGCAATCCCAAGAACGGGCTGCACGCGCTTTCTTGTGTGAAAGGATCAATTGTCCCTTCTTGTCTTCTTGGCTCTCAATGTAAACCTCTACTTCATCTCCTACCTTCAAATCCGGATTGTAGCGGAACTCGTTCATGGAAACGATACCATCTGACTTGTAACCTACATTTACTACAACCTCTCTCTTGTTCATTGAGATTACCTTTCCGATAACAACGTCCTTGTCTTTTACGACGTTCAATGTGTCATCGTACTTCTTGGTTAATTCTTCGCGACTTACATTTGTTTGTACGTCACCATTCTCGTAAGCGTCCCAGTCAAATCCTTCGATAGGCGCTACGTTTTTTGTTAATTCACTCATTTTGTTTAATTTAATAGTAACTAGTCGTTAGACATTATAATTATGCAAAAATCGGTGCAAAGTTACTCTTTTTTCTTTAATTAGGAAGTTTTAACCTTTTTTTTTCGCATATATACATTTCTTTTGACTTTTTTACTCTGTATTTTATTGTTGATCAGTTGATTATGTACAGGTGGATTGCGCAGTTTTTATGGGTCACCGCCTCTTTTTCGTCCCGTTGGGGCATGAAAAAAGCCGCACCGAAATTAATTAAACTCCTTAAGATAGGAATTCGGCGTGTTCCATTCTTTGTAATCCACCGTGTCACGAAGACAACCCGAAGGTGTGGCCCGCCATTGAGATGGAAGTTTACGCCTGTTGTTTGTTGTAATTGTTAAGTTTAACCATAATATACGGTGCGGCGTTCCTTAACTTTGTTTCTTTTTCTGATTCAAAGATACGTTTTTTTTTCTGTTCTCGCAAGTGGTTGGACTATGGTCTTTTCACTTATTATTTTGTAAATTTGCGGTTGATTTTTCGTTTTTCGGGGGGATGTCGTTGCGTTCCCTTTTATTTTTCAAGAAGATGGCTGGCGTTATTTATTTGATTCCTAATACCTTGGGTGATTGCGATGTTAATCACGTGTTGCCTTCCTACAACCGGGAGGTCATTCTCCGTCTGAAGCATTATATCGTGGAGGACGTGCGTACCGCCAGACGTTTCCTGAAAAAGGTGGACGCTTCGATCAATATTGATGAGCTCACCTTCTATACGCTGAACAACCATACTTCCCCCGAAGAGATCTCTTCTTATCTTTTGCCGGCCATGTCCGGGTGCGACATGGGCATCATCTCGGAGGCGGGTTGCCCTGCCATCGCTGATCCGGGGGCTGATATCGCCCGTCTAGCGCAGGAGAAGGATATTCGTGTCGTCCCCTTGGTGGGCCCTTCCTCGATCCTGCTCGCTTTGATGGCTTCGGGCTTCAACGGACAGAGTTTCGCCTTCGTGGGGTATCTGCCGATCAAGCCGAACGAGCGTGACCAGCGTATCCGTCAGTTGGAGAAGCGGGCGCATGTGGAGCGCCAGTCGCAGATATTCATAGAGACGCCTTACCGTAACGATAAGATGTTCGAGAACCTTCTGTCTGTTTGCCAGTCTGGCACGAAGATCTGTGTCGCTTGCGACATCACGCTCGAGACGGAGTATATCAAGACGAAGAGTGTCGCTCAGTGGAAATCCGCCAAGCGTCCTGTTTTGGACAAACGTCCTTGTATCTTTATATTGTATTAGCGCTATCTGTCACGTTGGGCACTTCCTCGAGTTGTGCGAGGTGTTCCGTGTCGTTCCAGGACATCACGTTCCATATTCCATCCCGCTTTTCCACGATTGCCATGGCGGTGGAGAGGGGGTGTACGGCGTGTGCTATTTCGGATATGGGTTGGTACTTGAAATAGGTGTAGAGTGTTTTCAGTAAGGCGCCGTGGGTGACGACGAGGATGTTTTTCCCGGGGTTTTCTGCGGCGGTTCTCTCCATGAACTGGCCGGCCCGTTTCCTCACCTCGTCGTATGTTTCGCAACCCTCCCGCTTGTATTGCTCGGGGTGGTGCCAAAAGAGGTCGATCTCTTCCGGGTACTTTTTCATGAGGTCCTCGATGAGTATGCCTTGCCAATCGCCCATCAGGATCTCCTTCAGTGCGTTGTCCTGGATGATGGGCAGGTTATGTTTCCGTTCCCCTAGTATGAGCTGGGTGGTCTTCATGGCTCTCCGCTGCGGACTGGAAAAGACGAGGTCGAAATCAACGTCCTCGAGCCTTTCCCCTAAAGCGATCGCTTGCCTCTCGCCGAGGGGGGTGAGGTCCGTCTCATGTTGTCCCTGCATCCTCTTCTCCAGGTTCCAATCTGTCTGCCCGTGTCTGATTAGGTAAAAACGTGTCATGGTTCACTCATGTATGGAGATAGAAAAAGAAAGGAGCCGCGCTTGAGGTGACTCCTTCCGATTCGTTTTTATGTGAAGGCGGATTAAACAGCTTCCTGCTTAACGATAGCCTCCATGCCGCGGTAGTATCCACAAGAACCGCATACTCTGTGGTATAAGTGGAGTGCGCCACATTTAGGACATACTGCCAATGTCGGAGCTACTGCTGTGTAATGAGTTCTTCTCTTCGCTCCTCTTGATTTACCTTGTCTTCGTTTAGGATGTGCCATTTTGTTTATAATTTAAATTAGTTATTGTCTTTTAGTTTTTTTAGGGCCTCCCAGCGAGGGTCGATCTCTTCGCCTGTTGGGGTGTCGCCTTGTTCTTCTTCTGTTTGTTCCTCTTCGTCCCTCTTGAAGGTCAGATGCGCTCTGAGTGCCTGGGCGGTCTCTTCGTCACATTCTCCCTCTGGGTGGACGTGCCGGATTGGGATGTGTAGGGCGACGAACTCGTACATGTACCAGGACAAGTCCAACTCGCCATCCTCCTCGGAAACCACCACCAGTTGGTCGTCCTCCTCGGATTTGTCTTCCCCGAACTTCACCGTGAGGCTCTCCTCGCAGGATATCGGTTGATCCATCTCCTCCAAACATCTGTCACACAATACTTTTATTGTGCCTTCCAATCTGAAAGTGATTAAGAAAGAGTGCTCGCATTTCTTGACGGTCACATCCGCTTGTACATCTCCTTTTTCTATTTCCGGACCCTCAACCTCCTCGAAAAATCTGTTGTCCAATGTGTATCGGTACTGGTGTGTGCCGACTTCCAAATCTTTCAGCGGAATAATGTATGTCTCTTCTCTTCCCACTTTCGCATGGATTCTAAAAACTCCGCAAAATTACAAAAAATAGTGATATTTAGGACTCCCCATACGTCCATTTTTGCTTTTTTTTAAGACAATTATTTTAAGTGTCTTATAATCAGTTCTTTGCTTGCTTGTTTAGAATGATTCTGAAGGTGGTTCCTTTGTCGATTTCCGAGTGTTTGACGAAAATTTTCCCTTTATGGTACTCTTCTATGATCCTTTTCACGAGGGAGAGTCCTAGTCCCCAGCCTCTTTTCTTAGTGGTGAACCCAGGGGAGAATACCGCATCGAATTTGGACTTCGGAATACCTTTCCCTGTGTCGCTCACGTCTATGATCACCTTCTCTTTCTCCTGTGCCACCTCTACGTTGATGTGTCCTTCTCCGCTCATCGCGTCGATGGCGTTCTTGCATAGGTTTTCAATGACCCATTCGAATAGGGGTTGGTTCAGTGCGAGGGTGATAGGCATTTCGTCCTTGAAATGGTAGGTGATCTGCACTTTGTCCGACGTGCGTTTCCGCATGTAGGAAAGTGAGTTTTGCAGGAGGGTGTCCAGATTCGTCGGTGTCAGTTCGGGTATCGAACCGATCTTGGAGAAGCGTTCCGCGATGGTGCGCAGGCGGTTGACGTCCTTCTCCATCTCCGTCATGAGGTCTGGGTTGACCTTCTCCTCCTTCAGTATCTCGACCCAGGCGAGTAGGGAAGAGATCGGGGTCCCTAATTGGTGGGCCGTCTCCTTGGAGAGTCCGACCCACACCCTGTTCTGTTCGGAGCGTTTGGCGCTGGCGAAGACGAAGAAGATGATGGCGAAGAAGGCGAGGATGATGCCCCATTGGATATACGGGTAGTATTCCAGCTTGTTGAGCATGGTCGAGTTGCCGTAGTAGAGGGTGTGCTTGATGTTTTCGTCGATCGATATCTCTATGGGTTTGTTCTCCCGCTGGAACTTCTTGACCATCTGTCGTATGTATTTGCCGTCGTCTTCCTCGGGAATCTCTATGTTGCGGTAGATGGTCACGTTGTCGGTTTCGTCGACCACGAGCACGGGTATGCTAGTGTTCCCTTCGATGACCTTCATGAGGAATACGAGGTCGGATCCGTCTGTGTCGGAAACGAGTCTCTGTGTGGCTTCCGCCCATAGGCTGATGCGTTGCCGCTCCTCCTCCGCCATCTCCTTCGTCAGCTGGTGGGTGTAGTACATGGAGAGCCCCACGATCAGCAGAGCGATCGAGGAGAAGATGTACTTGATTTTCTTTATGTTGTTGAAGGAGGTTTTCATGTCTCTATCTGTATTTCCCCTCGTCGCAGTCCTCCATGATGCTGAGGTAGCTGTTGTAGCGGGATATGCTGATGGTGTGCTCCTCTATCGCGCGGAGCACGGAGCATCCCGGCTCGTGTATGTGGGTGCAGTTGCCGAAGCGGCAGTTGCTGGATTCCCTGAAGATCTCTGGGAAGTAGTGCCCGACCTCCTCTTTCTTGAAGTCGATGGTGCCGAACCCCTTGATGCCTGGGGTGTCGATGAGGTTGGTCGCCTCGTCCAGTTCGAACATCTCGGAGAAGGTGGTGGTGTGCATGCCTTTGTTGTGCACGTCCGATATCTCCCCTGTCTTGGCGCTGAAGGTGGGGCAGATGGCGTTGATGAGCGATGATTTGCCCACGCCCGAGTTGCCGGAGAGGAGCGATGTCTTGCCTTGTATCATCTCCTTGAGCCGTTCGATGTTCTCCCCCGTCTGCGCGGATACGGCTATGCAGGGGTATCCGATGGTTTCGTAGAGGTTGATGAGGGCGTTCATGTACTCCTTCTCGCCCTCGTCGTAGAGGTCCGTCTTGTTGATGACGAGGATGGAGCGCACCTGGTAGGCCTCGCTTGTCGCCAGGGCGCGGTCTATGAATGTGGTGGAGGTCTCCGGGTGGTTGATGGTGACCGTCAGCAGCAGCTGGTCGACGTTCGCCGCGATGATGTGCAACTGCTTGGAGAGGTTCGTGGGTTTGCGCACGATGTAGTTCTTGCGGTCCTCGATTCCGTGGATCCAACCGATGCCGGAGGCGGGCATATCGAAAGAAACCCGATCGCCGACGGCAACCGGGTTAGTGCTTTTGATACCCTTGATTCGGAAGTTACCCTTGATCTTGCATTCGTAGAGTTGGCCGTCGGAATCGTTTTTGACCCAATAGCCACTTCCTGTGTTTTTGACCACAAGTCCGATCATACTGTCATCACCTCTTTCTCTTTGGCGGCGAGGATATCCTCGACTTTCTTGATGAACTTGTCGTGGATCTTCTGAACTTCAGCCTCAGCGTCCTTCTCGGCGTCCTCAGCCAATCCGTTCTTGATCTCCTTCTTCAGGCCGTCGATGGCGTCTCTTCTGGCGTTGCGGATGCTGATCTTGGCGTCCTCGCCCTCGGCGCGGGTCTGCTTCACCAAAGTCTTGCGGCGCTCCTCCGTCAACGGTGGGATGCCCAGGCGGATGATCTCTCCGTTGTTCTCAGGCGTGATGCCCACCTCGGAAGCCATGATGGCCTTCTCGATCTCAGGGATCAGCTTCTTCTCCCAAGGTTGGATCGCGATGGTGTGGGCGTCTGGTGTGGTGATGGTCGCCACGTTGGAGAGAGGCACCACGCTACCGTAGTAGTCCACGCGCACACCGTCCAGGATGCGCACGTTCGCCTTTCCTGCCCTGATGCGCGCCAATGCGTCGTCCAAAAAGAGTAGGGACTGCTCCATCTTCTCCTCCGCTGCCTTCAGATATTCTTTTATTTCTGCCATAATAATCTATAATTAGTGTTTCGTTTGTGATATTAATTGCGCGAAAATAGGAAAAAAAACGAAATCCGTATTGTTTCGTTGCGAATAATGTATTTTGCCCACGGAAAATTCATTTAAACCCAAGGCGTTGTTCGTGGACTATATTTGTCAGGGTCTTTCATGCCTATTTGCACACTTCTATGAAGGGAAAGCCCCTAAGGCGTAATGTGCATCGTTAAATAGTAAAACCCAGTGGTAAATCGTAAATAACTAAATCGTAAATAGTTATTGTTTTGCCCGCAAATGGTGGCGTACGTGTCCCGCACGGTCTATCTCCTTCAGGATTGTCGGGCTGGTTCTCTCCTTGAGGCTTTCTATCGCCTCGTCCCAATCCTTGTAGGAGCGCAGGTACCTGCCTGTGATGTCGTAGGCCTCTATGCGTAGGAGGTCCTGGAGGGGTTCCTCCTTCATGGTCACCTCAATGCTCGTAGGTTTCTCCTCTCCGCAGTTGTGGAAGGGGAACTGCACGCCCGTGTTGATCTCCACGCCAGCCTCGTATTCGATCGGGGCGGTCGTGACGGTGTCCCCTTCGCAGGATATGAGGCGGAAGACGTAGGGGCCGATCTTCGTCTTGTCCTCGTCTATGCCCGCGTTCTCGACGTAGAAGTTATACATCTCGCGGTGGATGGGCACGAAGGCGCCGTCGCTGCGTTGGTACTCCAGCTGGCTGATTCTGTAGCGGATATCGTAGAATATCGCCTTGAAGTAGAATTGGCTGGTGCCCTTTTCGAACTTGACTTTGATGTCCTCCTCCTCCTCGCAGGGGATGAATTGCCAGCGGATGGGGATCCTTCCCGCTTCCATCGTGCCTATTTTGACGAAGGAGCCCGTGCTGAAGTCGATGTCGCCCGGTTTGCATTCCGGGCAGCGGTCCACCACCTTCACGGTGACCTCCCCGAGCGGACCGAAGGCTCTCACGCAGGCGCCGCAGGCGAAGCTACTGTCGTATTGGGAGTGGTTCATCGCGCAGTGGAAGATGTCGTCCTCCTCCACGTATATGCCGCAGTTTCCGCCGTTGCTGCCGGCCACGCCGCCGTACTGTGTGCCTTCGCCGGTGTACCATGTGGTGTCGCATGCCTGGATGGGGAATGCGTTTGCGGTGAGCCTGGTGAGCAGGCACAGCGCAAGGAGGGTAAGGGTTTTTGTGATTTTCATAATCCGTGAGTGTTATAGTTTTATCGGATAAGGGTTGTTTTTTGATTCAATTTCTTCGTTTTTAGCATAGTATGAATGCTATACTTGTCGGGCCATCATTCGGTGACGTTGCCGGTTCTGCGCTATCGAATCATATCCTACACATCATAATGGTATGTAACCGAACAACTTAAACCGACAAAAAGACAAATTATTTGTAAAAGTAGAAATTATATAAGGGAAAGAAAACTTTATGGACATATTTTTTTGAATTTGTGTAATTTTTTTTTTTTTTTTTGTATAACTAAGCATTATGTCTCACCCTCAAATCTAAAGCATATGAAAAAGACCTTTACCACATTATTTTTGTTGCTGGTCACCTGCTGTGTTGCGTCCGCAGCCAACTATCTCACTTTTACGGCAGAGTCGGACAATGCTGATTTTTCACGCACTTTTTGTGGAAATTTATTGACGATTCCTGATATTCAATATTCTTTAGATGACGGGCAGACATGGACCTCTTTGGGAGGAGAAGTCTTATTGAAAAAAAAAGGTGACAAAGCCTTATTGAGGGGAAACAATCCAGAGGGTCTCTCTCAGAGTAGCAGCAACTACGTGTGTTTCCAAATATACAGCCCCATCTCCGTTAGCGGAAGTGTGATGAGTCTTATCGATGGAACGGGTGAGAGCGATACGATTCCCAACGCATATTGTTTTTATAGGTTGTTTTACAATTGCGCAGGTATGATACAGGCCCCTGATCTTCCAGCCACTGCGTTGACAAAGGGATGTTACCAAAACATGTTTGAAGGTTGTACCAATTTGAAACGAGCTCCAGAATTGCCTGCCATGACATTGGCAGAGGGGTGTTACCAAAACATGTTTTATGGTTGTACCAACCTAACGGAAGCATTCGAACTTCCTTCCTCTTCGCTGGCAAAAAACTGCTACAGCAAAATGTTTTACGGTTGTTCCAAACTAACCCAAGCCCCTGAACTTCCTGCCACTACGCTGATGAATGAATGCTACAAGGGCTTGTTTTATGGATGCACAAGCTTGACGCAGGCTCCTGAACTTCCTGCCACCACGCTGGCAGATGGATGCTACCAAGAGATGTTTTACGGTTGCGGCAGTCTGAAACAGGCGCCCGAACTGCCCGCCACCACATTGGACAGTGCATGCTACTTCGGAATGTTTAGCGGTTGCACTGGCCTGAAGCAGGCTCCTGAACTGCCCGCCACCACAATGGTCAATGCTTGCTACAAGGAAATGTTTTATGGTTGCACTGGCCTGACGCAGACTCCTGAACTCCCTGCCACCACATTGGATATTGGGTGCTACAATGGAATGTTTTACGGTTGTACCGGCCTGACGCAAGCTCCTGAGCTATCCGTCACGGAACTGACTGATGGATGCTATAGCAGAATGTTTTCTGGTTGTACTGGTCTGACACAGGCGCCTGCACTTCCTGCCATCGCATTGGCTCCTAGCTGCTACTCCGGTATGTTCTACAATTGCGTCGGTTTGACGAATGCACCCGAACTGCCCGCCACCACGCTGGCCTATTCCTGTTACTCGTCCATGTTTATGGGCTGCACCAATCTGACGCAGGCACCGGTGCTCCCCGCCACCACGCTGACCGCAAGATGCTATTCATATATGTTCCGCGATTGCTCCGGTTTGACGCAGGCACCCGAACTTCCCGCCACGGAATTGGCCGAAGCTTGCTACATGAGTATGTTCTATGGTTGCACAGGTCTGACGCAGGCACCTGAACTCCCTGCCACGACGTTGCTCAAAAACTGTTACGCCTATATGTTTGACAGATGCCATAAGATCTCGCAAATCAAGGTCAACTTCACCAAATGGATGGCGTGGGACCCCGAACATTATTATGGGGACATAGGTTCTTGGGTCGAGGATGTAGCCTCCACAGGTACATTCATCTGCCCGAAAGCGTTGCCTAAGCAATACGATGAATACGGCACGAAAATACCCCCGAGATGGGAGGTGCAATATATCGACGTCGAGGAACCCGATACGACGAGTTGCATCGCTTGGATGGATAACCTCACCATACATGTGACCAGAGCCGAGGGCCTTGTCGAGGTATATAATCTTGAGGGTGAACGATTGCGTAGCGCCCAGGCCAACGCCTCCGACACGACAAGCTTCACGATGCCTGATTATGGCGTTTATTTCGTCAAGAACGATACGAATACCGTGGAAGTTTGCCTATACAATTATCTCACCTTCACGGCAGGAGTGGACAGCTGCCGTTTCGCCATAAGACGTAAATCGTCATCGCCATGTAATATCACATACTCTTTGGATCACGGACAGACATGGTCCATATACTTCTTCAGCGACACGATCACGATGGCAAAAAAAGGAGACAAGGTCTTATTGCAAGGGAACAACCCGAATGGAGTCTCCTATAACCACTACAATAATGCCACCAGTCCTGATCAATATATCCACTTCGACATCATCGATTCCATCGCCGCTAGTGGTAGCGTGATGAGCCTGATAGACAGTACGGGGCGTAAGGATACGATACCATCTCAATGGTGCTTCTACGGATTGTTTGCTGGCTGCGACAAGCTGACGCAGGCCCCCGAGCTTCCTGCCACCACACTGGCCCGCCATTGTTACCAGAATATGTTCCAAGGATGCAGTAGCCTGAAACAAGCTCCTGTACTCCCCGCCACCTCGCTGACTGACTATTGCTACCAAAATATGTTTTATGGATGCAGTAGCCTGACGCAGGCGCCTGCACTTCCTGCCATCGCATTGGCTCTCTGTTGCTACTCCGGTATGTTCTACAATTGCGTCGGTTTGACGAATGCACCCGAACTGCCCGCCACCACGCTGGCCATTTCCTGTTACTCGTCCATGTTTATGGGCTGCACCAGTCTGACGCAAGCGCCTGAACTCCCCGCCACCACAATGGTTCAAAATTGCTACGTCTCCATGTTCGCAGATTGTGTGAATCTATCGCAGGCCCCTGAACTCCCCGCCACCACGCTATCCAATTATTGCTACCAGCGTATGTTTGCGAGATGCACCAGCCTGACACAGGCGCCCGCACTGCCCGCCACCGCAATGGCCTACTATTGCTACTGCAGTATGTTCGAACGTTGTAAGGGATTAACGCAAGCGCCTGAACTGCCTGCCCTCAAATTGAATGAGGGATGCTACAATGGTATGTTCAGCAGTTGTACCAGCCTGACGCAGGCGCCCGCACTGCCCGCCACCACGTTGGTCCATGAGTGCTACAAATACATGTTCAGTGGCTGTACGAGTCTGACGCAGGCGCCTGAATTGCCTGCCACGAAACTCGTTACGGCTTGTTACGGACACATGTTTGATGGATGTAGTAATTTATCTTTCATCAAGGTTAACTTTTGGAATTGGGTCACATGGTATTCCGATACGGATGATGAAGATGCCTGGGTCAAAAACGTAGCCCCTACCGGCACATTCATCTGTCCGAAGGATTTGACTGTACAATATGGCGTCAATAGAATTCCGGAGGGATGGAATGTGCAGTTCATCAAGGAGGAGGTGGTCTTCTCCGCTTGGGGTGAGGATCTTACCCTCCGCGTGGTCGGTGCCGATGGTCTCGTCGAGGTCTATGACGCCAACGGAGAGCTGTTGCACAACGCACAGGCCAGCTTCGAAGACACAACCAGCTTCTTAATGCCCGACTACGGAGTCTACGTCGTCAAGACAGACTCTGACAGCGTGCGGGTTAGTTTATACAACTACCTTACCCTTACCCCGGAGCGGGTAGGATTGGGTTTCTCCGTGGAACCCAACACCTGGCCGACAAGTATGGATTTCCCTACTATCCAATACTCGTTGGACAATGGACGGACATGGGATACGCTCTCAGTCGGACATGAAATCTCTTTGGAAAAGAAAGGAACCAAAGTCCTCTTGAGGGGATATAATCCCGATGGATTCTCACAGAGTAGCAATGCCTATGTGTACTTTAAGTTGCGGGGCCGCTACTCCGCAAGCGGTAGCGTGATGAGCCTCGTCGACAGTACGGCTACAAGTATGGTGGTTCCAACCGCTGGTTGCTTCTACGGCTTGTTCCAGAATTGCACCAGTCTGACGCAAGCGCCTGAACTCCCTGCCACCACATTGGCGGATAGTTGTTATGCGAAGATGTTTAGCGGTTGCACCGGCCTGACGCAAGCGCCTGAACTGCCCGCCACGACGCTGGCCAAGTATTGCTATGACGGAATCTTCAGCGGCTGCACCAGCTTGACGCAAGCGCCTGAGCTCTCCGCTACCACATTGGCCGATTATTGTTACCGCAATATGTTCAGCGGTTGTACCAGCCTGATGCAAGCGCCCGTGCTGGCGGTCACGTCACTGGTTGCCGGTTGCTACTATGGAATGTTTAGTGGATGCACCGGCCTGACGCAAACGCCTGAATTGCCCGCCACCACGCTGGCTAACAGTTGCTACTATGAAATGTTCAAGGGTTGTGCGAACCTGACACAGGCACCTGAACTCTCCGCCACGACGTTGGCTGACATCTGTTACGCTGGAATGTTTGAGGATTGTAGTAGCTTGACGCAGGCGCCGGTACTGCCTGCCACCACATTGGCTTACTGTTGCTACAGCCGCATGTTCTATAATTGCGATAGTCTGGCGGAGGCTCCTGAACTGCCCGCCACTACATTGGCTTACGGTTGCTACAGCCGCATGTTCTATAATTGCGATAGTCTGGCGGAGGCTCCTGAACTGCCCGCCACCACATTGGCTGGTAGTTGCTACGAAGCCATGTTCTCTGCGTGCGGCAAACTGACGCAGGCACCGGTACTGCCCGCCACCACGCTGGCGCCTTCCTGCTATAAAAACATGTTCTCGAGCTGCCTCTCTTTCACGCAAGCGCCCGAACTTCCTGCCACCACGATGGAACATTCTTGCTACTATGGGATGTTCAATCATTGCCCGAAACTGACGCAGGCGCCGGCACTTCCGGCCACTAAGCTGGCTGAATACTGCTATGCGTTCATGTTCTCTCGTTGCTCCACCCTCACACAGGCGCCAGTGATGTCCGCTACCGATTTTGCGGAGCTCAGCTGCCATAACATGTTCAACTCCTGCACTAGCCTGACGCAGGCGCCTGAACTGCTCGCCACCACGCTACCAGACTATAGCCTCACACTCATGTTCAATGACTGTGAGAGCCTTTCCTACATCAAGGTCCACTTCACCGAATGGCCAAAGTGGGAGGATGAGGCCTTGTACAACAAATGGGTTGCCGGTGTCGCTCCTGCCGGTAGATTCGTCTGCCCGAGAGAATTGCCCGTGAAATATGGAGAGGGCAAGATTCCTGTGGGGTGGGAGGTGCGATATATCGGTGAGGGAGAGGTGCCCGATTCGGTCTCTTTCTCCGTTTGGACGGAGGACCGTACCATCCATGTGATCGGTGCCGAGGGACTCGTCGAGGTCTATGACGCCAACGGGGAACTGTTGCAAAACGCGCAGGCTACCACCGACACGACCAGCTTCTTCATGTCCGACTACGGAGTCTACGTCGTCAAGTCCGACACTGACAGCGTGAGAGTTGTCTTGTGCGACTACCTCACCTTCACAGCCGAAAAGGACGGGGCTAGTTTCACGATAAACTATAAGAATACCCAATCGAATGAGGAAATGCCTAATGTTGTATACTCTTTGGATGGCGGACGGAAATGGTATGGTCTCTCGCACGGAGAATATGTCGTCCTGGAGAAGAAAGGAGACAAGGCCATGCTAAAGGGTATTAACCCTGATGGATTCTCCCAAGGAAGCAATAGCTACGCTTACTTCGGGATGCGAGGTCTCATCGCCGCGAGCGGTAGCGTGATGAGCTTGATTGGTGACACTGCGAACAGTGATACGATACCGAACGAGGGTTGCTTCTACGGCTTGTTCAATAACTGCGCTGGTCTGACGCAGGCGCCTGCACTTCCCGCCACGACGTTGACCAACAACTGTTATGTGATTATGTTTAACGGTTGCACGAAACTGACGCAAGCACCTGAGCTCCCCGCCACCACACTGACCAAGAATTGCTACTATGGAATGTTTAGGGGATGTAGTGGACTGCCCCAAGCGCCTGAACTCCCTGCCACCACGTTGGCTAATAGTTGTTACTATGAGATGTTCAAGGGTTGCACTAGCCTGACGCAGACGCCGGCACTTCCTGCCACCGCGTTGGACACCAAGTGCTACCACGGAATGTTTAATGGTTGCACCGGCCTGACGCAAACGCCTGAATTGCCTGCCACCACGCTGGCTCTTGGTTGCTATAGTGAAATGTTCAAGGGCTGCGCGAACCTGACACAGGCACCTGAGCTCTCCGCCACGACGTTGGCTAACAGCTGTTACGCTGGAATGTTTGAGGATTGTAGTAGTTTGACGCAGGCGCCGGTACTCCCTGCCACCACATTGGCTGTCGGTTGCTACAGCCGTATGTTCTATAATTGCGATAGTCTGGCGCAGACGCCTGAACTGCCCGCCACCGCATTGGCTGGTAGTTGCTACGAATCTATGTTCTCTGCGTGCGATAAACTGACGCAGGCACCGGTACTGCCCGCCACCACGCTGGCGTCTTCCTGCTATAAAAATATGTTTTTGGGGTGCATCTCTTTCATGCAAGCGCCTGAACTTCCTGCCACCTCATTGGCTAATTATTGCTACTACGGGATGTTCAATCATTGCCCGAAACTGACGCAGGCGCCGGATCTTCCGGCCACTAAGCTGGCTGAATACTGCTATGCGTTCATGTTCTCTCGTTGCTCCACCCTCACACAGGCGCCAGTGATGTCCGCTACCGATTTTGCGGAGCTCAGCTGCCATAACATGTTCAACTCCTGCACTAGCCTGACGCAGGCGCCTGAACTGCTCGCCACCACGCTCCCAGACTATAGCCTCACACTCATGTTCAATGACTGTGAGAGCCTTTCCTACATCAAGGTCCACTTCACCGAATGGCCAAAGTGGGAGGATGAGGCCTTGTACAACAAATGGGTTGCCGGCGTTGCCTCTACCGGCACATTCGTTTGCCCGAAGGAATTGGACTTGATATATGGAGAGGATAGGATCCCGGAGGGATGGGAGGTGCAATTCTTCGAGCCGGAGATGGTGGACGCTAACTATCTTACATTCACTGCGTTGGAGGATAGTTCCTCCATCACGGCGACAGACGTCAAAGGGGAGGATGCCGGCAAGTTGAGAAGCCTAGCGCTAAAGGATACGGACCTGCGCTATTCCCTCGATGGCGGCAAAACGTGGAACGTGATGGAAAACGGTGTGCCGGTTCTCTTGCCGAAGGCGGGGGATAGCGTCATGCTCAAGGGATATAACCCTGATGGACTATCGAACTATACCGACCGTATACGCTTCGAGATGAGGGGCAAGCTGGCTGCGAGCGGTAGCGTGATGAGCCTGATAGACAATTCGGGGAAAACGACGGATATACCGAACGACTACTGCTTCGCCAACCTTTTCGACGGATGCGGAAGCCTGACGCAGGCGCCTGAACTGCCTTCCACTGTGCTGAAGCCGCACTGCTATTTCGCGATGTTCCGCAACTGTACGGCTTTGCAGTCGGTTTCCCTGCTTCCTGCGCCAGAATTGACTGAGGGCTGCTACGAGGAGATGTTCTATGGCTGTGAAAACCTCTCCGAGATTGAGGTCGCCTTCACTGATTGGGCGGACGGGACCACGGATTGGATGTATGGAGTCGCTCCGTCCGGCACCTTCACCTGCCCTGACGCTCTCGCCGAGAAGATGAGCGCCAGCAGCATTCCGGAAGGATGGTTGCTTCCTTCCAGCGGTGAAGTCACCAACGAGGAGGACACCGCTTCTTGTGGTGTCCAGGTATGGACGGAAAACGGAGCCATCTGCGTGCGTGGAGCGGAGGATATGATTGAGGTGCTCGGAGTCAAAGGTGAATTGATACGTACCTTGCGCGGTAACGCTTCTGGAATTGTGCGCTTCACCATGCCTGCGGGCAGAACTTATATCATCAAGATTGGCGCACAAGGCGTGAAGGTTTTATTGTGAGGCTGATCAGGCTTAAGTAAAAGGCAGACAACGGTGAGTATTGTCTGCCTTTTTATTTTTTCAAATACGCCTTCCTCTCCTCTTCCGGGAATTTCTCGATGGCGTATCTCAGGGTGGTCCTTGGCATTGTCTGGTAGCGGGTGGAGAGGTACTCTTTTAGCTTCCCGACATCCTTCTTCCCCGCCTCCCGCAGGAGCCAGCCCGTCGCTTTCTGTATGAGGTCGTGCGGGTGGTGGAGCAGTATGTCCGCTATTCGGAAGGTGTCGTCGGTCTCTCCGTTACGGATGAACTTCATGGTGCTGACGATGCCGATGCGTTGCTCCCAGATGGTCTTGCCCTTCTCCGCTAGTTCGTAGAGTAGGGTGCGGTCTTTGTCGAGGAGCCACGTGCCGATGATCTCGTAGCAGGTGAGGTCGACGAGGTCCCAGTTGTTGATGTGGGCGGTGTGGCTGAGGTAGAAATCCACGCACCTCTTCCGCATGTCGGGGTCGCCCTTTGCATGGCTGAAGATCTGTATGAGTATCAGCAGCGCCGCTAGGCGGATTTCGTGGTAGGGGGAGGCGACGCACTCCTCCAACTCGTCGAAGCTGGTGCTCTTCCATTGTTGCTTGACGATCTCCCTGGTCGTGGGCACTTTAATTCCTAGGAAGAGGTCTCCCTCCCCGTATTGCCCCGGCCCTGTCTTGAAAAAGCGGGAGAGGTGGCGGGCTTGTGCCTCGTCCTTGCGCGCCATCATCTCTTCCTGAAGATTGCTCATGGTAGGGGATTTATTTGTTGTCTTTAAAGAAGTCCTGCATCTTTTTGCAGAGCACGTCCATCTTGTTCCTGTTGCCTTTCGCTGCATAGACTCTGGAGAACTCCTCTTGAAACTCTATGAAGGTTGGTTTGCTGCACTTTTTACCCTCTTCGTTGTTGAAGGAACAGAGCCGGTTCTCCAACTCGATTTGATAGAGCTCATTGCCTCCCTTCTCCTTGCAATAGGCGAGGAACAGGGAGGAACTGAGGTATTCCTTGAGACATTCATCCTTTCCGGCCGATCCCTTCAGGTATTGGTCCAGGATGGTTTGGCACATGGATCGGAAGAAGGGGTATTCGCATTTGACGTTCGCATGGCAGTGCCAGCTGTCGTAGACCATGCCGCAGCCTGTTTGGAATAGGGTCTTGCCCGTTTTCTTTTTGTTTTCATAGGTGCGAACCGTGTGGCGGAAGTCGAATGGAGAGACCTTCGCGGTGAGGTAGCCGTATGATTTTTTTGTCTTGTTATTCAGCCAGGCGAATTGTTCGTTGATGATTCCGTCCACCCATGAGAGGTAGACGGTGATTTTGGGGTTGAGTTCCGCAATGTTGTTGTCGTAGCGGATCACGCTGGCGAACTCCTCCAGCATGGGTAAGGCGACTTTCATGAGGGAGTCTCCCTTCCGGCTTATCCCTGTATAGCGCGTGTCTTTCTCTATGCGCCCGGATTTGTAGCGATAGAAGTAGGAGGCGGCGGATAATTCGCTCAAGTCATCCTCTACCGTGTTCAGCCACTCCACGATTTTGTAGCTGGTGTATTTGGCCGTGTTGATGGTGCTGATGGTGGAGCTGTATAGGTTGGAGAAGTCCCATGGAGAGGAGAAACTTAGCTGGTCATTGCTGTTTTTTGTGTTCTTCTTCAGACTCTCGTTTTGGTAGGTCCTGATGGTGTTCGCAAGCATGAGGAATCCATTCACGTTCGAGAACTCGACGTTGGAATAGTTGCTTTTGAAAAATATATCTTCTCGCCAAAACTTATTCTCCTCTTGGTTGGTACTGCCTTGTGACAATGCCCATTGGCATCCGATAAGTGTCATAACGAGTGCGATAATTTCCTTCTTCATTCTAAATGTTGGTTTTGTCTTATTCATGATAATTAGTGATCCCTTATTTTTTTGCTTACACTCCTCACCACCTCTTCGACGGGAAGGTGCGGTTTACCCACTTTCTTTTCTATTGCAATATTCGTCATTTTTATTTATTTTTCCAACTTTTCGAACCATTTTTAATCGTCATCTTGATATATATATAGTTTTTGTAGAATCTATATTTTCTGCGAAAAAATGACGATAAATACTATTTTTATTTGGCGAAATGAAAAATGAAAGTTAACTTTGTAACGCAAACAAAACAGGTAGATTTTTTCATAGTTAAGGTGGGTGTGCAGAAGTCGTGAGATTTTTGCACACTATTTTTTTGCCCGATCGCATACGAAAACGCCTCCTTCCCCTTTACTTTTTCCCCTAAATTTTCTTACTATCTATCATTATTGTTACCTTTGCTCATCTTAATGAAGATGTTATGGATAAGAGTGATTTTATAGGGATAATCCCTGCCAGATATGCCTCCACCCGTTTCCCGGGCAAGCCCTTGGTGGAGATTGGCGGGAAGAGCATGATTCAACGTGTGTATGAGCAAGTCTCCAAGGTGCTGGACGCTGTCTGCGTGGCGACCGATGATCAGCGTATCTTCGATGCTGTCACTGCCTTTGGGGGCAAGGTCGTGATGACCTCCGACCAGCATAAGAGCGGTACGGACCGTTGCTTCGAGGCCTATGGTAAGACAGGGTCGGGTAGGCGTGTGGTCATCAATATTCAGGGCGATGAGCCTTTCATCCAACCTGAGCAGATCGAGAGCCTGTGCGCCTGTTTCGACGATCCGAACACGCAGTTGGCGACGCTTGTCAAGCCTTTTACCGTAGCGGATGGCGAGGCGGCTTTGTTCAATCCTAATTCGCCGAAGGTGGTGATCAACAAGAATAGCGAGGCGATCTACTTCAGCCGTTCGGTCATCCCTTACAAACGTGGGGCGGAGACGAAGGAGTGGCTCTCCCTACACACCTATTACAAGCACATCGGATTGTACGCCTACCGTGCGGATGTGCTGGCCGAGATCACTCGATTGCCCCAGTCCTCGCTGGAATTGGTCGAGTCGCTGGAACAGCTCCGTTGGATCGAGAACGGTTATAAAATCAAGGTGGGTATCACCCATGTGGAGACCATCGGTATCGATACGCCTGAAGACCTGGCGAGGGCAGAGCAGTTCCTTCGTGACAGGGAACTTAAAAAATGATGATGTATGGATCGTAGTGTGTGCCCTGACATGGGGCTTGTGACTGGTTTTTCCTTCCCAAAGGCTTCGTCCGCCCGCTTGCGGAACGGGGCGATGTTGTATGAACTGCCGTTCGGTGATGAGGATATTGTTCGCATCGACTGCCTCTTCAAGGCTGGGACGCTCTTGCAGCCGCAGTTGCTCGTGGCGAGCTTCGCGGGTCAATTGTTGCGGGAGGGGTCCCGTACCCATTCCTCCGCTGAGATCGCTGACCTGTTGGACTCCCATGGCGCGTCTCTTTCCGTCAATGTCTCGTACGAGTCTGCTTGCGTCACGCTCTACACCCTGACGAGGCATCTCGACCCTATGTTGAGGCTCTTGACGGAGATCGTCACGGAACCGGCCTACTCGGAGCGGGAGTTCCAAACTTCCCTGAACAAGCGGAAACAACATTATTTGATTCTGAATGAGAGGGTTACCAATCTTGCCAGCCGCAATCTGAATGCGGCCTTGTTCGGTCCGAAAAGCTTGTATGGCTCGTCTGCGGTTCTGGAAGATTTCGACAAACTGGATACGGATCAGCTCCGGACGTTCCATCAACGTCACTATACGATGGAGGATTGTGACATCATCGTCTCCGGCAAGGTGGATGACGATGTGCGTAACCTGATTGACAACACGTTGGGTGCGGTTCGTACGGGTGCTTCCTTCCATCAGGAAGGCTCTATCTACGTCTCGGACGAGATGAACACCAACTATTGCTTCGAGGAGAAATCCGATAGCGTCCAGTCCGCCATCTACATCGGACGTTTGTGCATGTCCGCCAAGGATGCGGATTATCATCCGTTCTCTGTCCTGAACACTGTCTTGGGCGGCTATTTCGGTAGCCGTTTGATGACTAACATACGGGAGGAAAAAGGTTACACTTATGGCATCGGTTCGTATGTCATGACGCACCCTTCCACGGGACGTTTCTTGATCTCCACCCAGACGGCTACCCAATTCGTGGAGCCTACCATCTCTGAGATCAGGAAGGAACTGGACCGATTGCGTGAAACAAGGATTTCGGACGACGAGCTCGATGCTGTCCGCAGTTATATGCTGGGGGAGAACGCCAGGATCGTGGATGGATCCTTCTCGTTCGTGGATACTTACATCTCCTTCCTTACGCAGGGGATCGATGGCACTGAATTTTACAGGAAAAGTGAAGAAACCATATTGTCCGTCACGGCGGACGAATTACTCGGCTTGGCGCGGAAGTACTTCGACATGGACCACTTCTGCGTCTCTGTGGCCGGCCAAAAAATGAAGTGATGGAAGCGACGAATCAGGCGAGTCAGAAATTCAGGGATCAGGGAATCGCGCCTTCCCATACGGCGGAGCATCTGCTCAACCAGACCATGGTGCGGATGTTCGGATGCGGCAGGGCAGTCTCCGCACATGTGGAGCGCAAGAAATCGAAGTGCGATTATCTCTTGCCGTCGGACTTGACGGAGCAGCAGATCGCTGAGTTGGAGACCCGTGTGAACGAGGTGATCGCCCAACATCTTCCCGTGTACTGCGAGTATATGCCGCGGGTGGAGGCGGAGAAACTGTTTGATCTGTCGAAGCTCCCGGACCATGCCAGTGGCGATTTGCGCATCGTCAAAATAGGCTCGTACGATGCCTGCCCTTGTGTGGGCGCCCATGTGGAGAACACCAGCGAGTTGGGGCGTTTCAAGGTGCTCTCTTCTTCGTACGAAGGGGGTGTCTGTAGGATCCGTTGGCGGCTGGAATGAGAATCGTTGGGTGGTCCCATGGAACCGTATCTTTTATTCATGGAATAAATTCCTTGTGAAATTATATATATTCGTTGAAAAATAGTAGTTAATTTGCTCAGATATGTGTACATTAGCCTTCGTAGTATTCTCTTAGTAGTATGAAATTGGTCGCGGGAATGATAATAAATGATTCTGGGTATGTGTTCAATTCCATGACGGGTGAGAGCTTTTCCATAAACCAGACGGCAAGGTTGGTCTTAACCTTGTTGGAGAAAGGATGTTCAAAATCGGATATTTACGCCCGATTTTTATCCGAGTATGACGTGGAAGCCTCTTCCCTGGAAGCGGATGTGGACGATTTCTTCTATTTGTTGCGGAAATATAGAATCTTGGAGGATTGATGAGTAAGTTGGTGATCGCAATAAGTGGAATGAACGCGACGGATAATCCGGGCCCGGGAGTCGGTGTCGCACGAAGCCTGAGACAATCTAGCTTCGCCGATGTCCGCATGGTCGGACTATGTTATGGCTCCTTGGAACCGGGCGCTTACATGAAGGATATTGTGGATGTCTCCTATCTGCTCCCCTTCCCAAGCGAGGGTATGTGGACCTTTTTGGACAGACTGCGTTATATCCAAGAGCGGGAGCACGTCGATATCATCATACCAAATTTGGATTCAGAGTTATTTATTTACATAAAAATCAGAAGTAAACTGGAGGATATGGGCATCCATGTCTGCTTGCCTACGATCGATCAGTTTGATTCCAGACAGAAATACCGCTTGGCCGACTTCGGAGCGAAGATGGGCTTCAATGTGCCGAAGAGCGTTCGTTGCAATACGGTGGAGGACCTCATCTCTTCGGAGGTTGATCTGCGCTACCCAATCATGATGAAGGGGAATTTCTACGAGGCTTACTACGCGGGCTATCGGGAACAGGCCGTCACCTATTTCTGGAACCTGATGGCTAAATGGGGTGCTCCTGTCATCGCCCAACAATATATACCGGGCGCTGAGTTTAATGTGGTGGGCGCAGGCGACGGGAAGGGTAACCTATTGTCTTGTGTGCCAATGCATAAGCAGTTCCTTACTGATAAGGGGAAGGCATGGGCTGGCGTGACCATCAAGGATGATCAATTGATGGATTTGGCGCGCCGCTTCGTCGAAACAACTTGTTGGATGGGGGCTTTCGAACTTGAATTGCTGAGGGGGGATGATAATGTCCTATACCTCATCGAAATAAATCCTAGAATGCCGGCTTGGGTCTATTTGGCGACCGCCGCGGGGGAGAATATACCGGAACAGGTGGCTCAATTGGCTTTGGGCGAGACGCCTGCAGCTTCTACCCATTATGAGGTGGGGAAGATGTTCATCCGCTACTCCTGGGATATGGTGGTCAACCAATCTGAGTTTGGTCAATTCTCGGTGAAAGGAGAAATGTGATATGGAAAAGAAACAGTACGAAAGACCGATGTTGAAACGGATCGTCCCAACGATGCCTGGAAAGACGGGACAGAATGTGGTCGTCGCGTCTCAGAGTGAAATCGATGGCGTCGGTTTGGATTGTCTGCGCAGCCGCTTCGGCTCTCCGTTGTTCGTCTTTTCTGAGCGAACCTTGCGGAAGAACGTGCGGGAGGCGGTGCGTGCTTTTTCTACTCGCTACCCGGATGTCCGTTTTGCTTGGTCATACAAAACGAATTACCTGAACACGGTCTGTCGCATCTTCCATGAGGAGGGTTCCATGGCGGAGGTGGTCTCTGGCTTCGAATACGACAAAGCCCTCGCGAACGGTGTGCCTTCCAACCTCATCATCTTCAACGGCCCCGCTAAGAGTGAACAGGACTTGCTCAGGGCCATCGAGGGGGATAGCCTGATCCATATCGACAACACGGAGGAACTCCGCATACTGACCAATCTCTCCATAGAGAAAAACATAAAACCGAGGGTGGCCCTCCGCGTGAACATGGACGTGGGGATCTATCCGCCTTGGAATCGCTTCGGCTTTAATCTGGAGTCGGGGCAGGCGTGGGACGCCCTGGAGAAGATCGCCTCGGAGGGTAAACTGAACTGTGTGGGCTTGCATTGCCACATCGGCACGTTCATCCAGACGGCCGACGCCTACCGCATCGAGGCGGAGAAACTTTCCCTCTTGGCCAAGGATGCGATGGAGAAGCTGGGCTTGCCGATCGCCTATGTGGACATGGGTGGCGGCTTTGCCTCCAAGAATACGTTGAAGTCGTCTTACTTGACGGGCGAGGACCTCTGCCCGACGTTCGACGACTATGCGGAGACCATCACCAGCGTCTTCCGTACCACGAAATTCCCGGGCGGCAAGAAACTGAAAATCATTCTCGAGACGGGTCGCGCGTTGGTCGACAATGCGGGCTTCCTGCTTGCCTCTGTCATCACCAATAAGCGTATGGCGGATGGTCGTCTGAACACGGTGATCGATGCGGGCGTGAACCTGCTCTTCACCTCCTTCTGGTACAACCATAAGGTGACCACCACCTATGAGAACACTTCTCAGGTGGAGCCTACGATGTTGTGTGGCCCTTTGTGCATGAATATAGACGTGATTCGTGACAATGTGATGTTGCCTCCGCTGAAGAGGAACGACCTGTTGCTGATCCATAATGTGGGTGCCTATAATGTGACGCAATGGATGCAGTTCATCATGATGCGCCCTAAGGTGGTGATGGTCCAGGAGAATGGCGAGGTCGTTTTGCTGCGCGACGCGGAGTGTATGAACGATGTAAATAGGTTGGAAGAACAATGCTCGATCATCTGAACATACTCGTGAGAAGTGTTCGGAATAGCTATTCCGCATTGGTCTTTTCCCGTGACTCATGGGTAGGTGTGGCGTTGCTCCTCGTGACGATGCTTTACCCTATGTCCGGGCTTTGCGGTTTGCTCTGTTGCCTGCTCGTGAATGGCTTGTCTATCTTGCTGTCTCTCAATCGCTTCAAGGTGGTGAATGGATTGTATGGCTTTAATGCTGTCATCGTGGGAGTGGCGGTCGGAACGCTCTTCCCTTGCAATGCCTCATTGATCGTCATGATTTTCGCCCTTTCCGTCTTGGTGCTTTTGTTCATAGCGGGCTTGGACGGTATCCTGGAGAAGTATCGATTGCCTTATTTGGTCTTTCCTTTCCTGTGTTGTCTGTGGATTGTCATATTGTTGACCCAACAGATGGATGGCGAGATCATCTTCGACTGTGTTTTCGGGGAGCATGACAGCATGCTCTCGATCTGTGGCTTCTCTTTGTCTGCCTTCTCTGACCATCTCTTCTGGCTCTCTTTGCCGAAGTGGCTGACCAGCTATTTCCTCGGATTGAGCTGTGTCCTCTTCCGCCAGGATGTCCTGGTGGGCTTCCTCTTGGCTCTGATTCTATTGTGCTATTCCAGAATAGCGTTTCTCTATACGTTTGTGAGCCATCTCCTCGCTTATGCTCTCTATGTGCTGATGGACGGGGATCTTTTCCATATCCCTTATGTGTGCTTTGGCTTTAACTTTATATTGACGGCCCTCGCTTTGGGTTGTTGCTACTTGGTGCCTTCCAAGGGCTCGTTCCTGTGGACGTTGCTTTTGATTCCTGTGCAGTTTATTGTGGTCTATGCGTCGACTCGCTTGCTGACCTATCTCTATTTGCCTACCTTCTCGCTCTCTTTTTGCTTGGTGAGCCTTCTTTTCCTTACCATGCTGAAGATGCGGGGGACCTCTTCCTCTCCGACACTTTCTTATTTCTTGGAACGGACGCCGGAGGAGAACCTGTACCAGCACCAGGCGAGTCTCCATCGCTTCAAATGGTATAACTATTTATCGTTTGATTTGCCTTTCTGTGGAAATTGGACGGTTTCGCAGGGTCCTCATGGCGCCTATACCCACAAGGACCAATGGGCGGACGCTTGGGATTTTGTTGTGGAGGCCGATGGCAAACAGTTCCGTGGGGATGGTTCTCGCCTGGAGGATTATTATTGCTATGGGAAGCCGGTTATGGCTCCTGGCGATGGTTGGGTGGTCTACGTCGAGAATAACGTGGACGATAATCCTGTAGGTGTGAGCAATAAGGTGCAGAATTGGGGCAACTATGTGATTATTAAGCATGGGGATGATTTATATTCGCTCCTTGCGCACTTGAAGCGGGACTCTTTCCTCTGTGAGGTGGGGCAACATCTCTCCAAAGGGGATATCGTGGCGCTTTGCGGTAACACGGGGCTCTCTCCATATCCGCACTTGCACTTCCAGTTCCAATCTGCTCCTTATGCGGGCGCACCTACGATCGCATATCCTTTGGTCAACTACATGGAGGTGGGGGCGGACGGTCCCCGTCTGTGCTCCTGCGGGATGCCTGGCGAGGGCTCTTCTCTCTTCAACCTGAATGGTAAGAATGCGCGGCCTTTCGGGTTCCTCTTCGTGAAGGGGGCGCGGTTCGTCTCTTCGTCCGACAGGTTCGGCGAAGCGGAGTGGGTCGTTCGCGAGGAGTATGGCTATTCTTTCCTTTATGACGAGCGGAATGATTCCAAGGCATGGTTCTCCTGCAAGGAGGGTGTGTTCGAATTCCAACGATATGAGGGCGACCGTAAGTGTGCGCTCTACTATTTCTTCCTCTCTCATTTCAAAACGGTTGTGGGGGATGTGGAGCATTGGACGCTGACGGACGAGGTCCCTCTCTCCATCCGAAGGGCTGGTTTTTGGGGCTATCTGCAGGACCTGGTCGCACCATTCTTCTTTTTCGTGAAAAACTCCTTCCAGGCCGATGGTGCCTCAGCCGGTGGCGAAATGCGCTCGTCGGTCTCTACCTCTGTGTGGGGTAGGGTGGTTAGCTCGTTGAGCTTCCGCACGGTATGTAAACCTGGCAATTCAATCGAGATAGAGGTGGAAGGCGCTCTCAAAATATCCATTTCATCATCTCCCACGTTGTAATCAAATGCCTCCCTCAAAATGTCGAAATCTCGAAATCTCCATATCTCGTAACCATACGAATAAAATCATTTACCGAAAAACAAATATCCTACCAAATGATATTATCTTTGTAGTCGATGTCGGGCGGAAGATTTAGGCTCAGCGTGATTGGACGTGGATGTTACTGCGCCTGTTTTTATGAATAAATTCTAAATGTTTTTGTTATAATCGATGAAGGAAGAATTGATACCTCATAGAGGTAATTACAAGAATTTGCTCTCGTACCAAAAGGCGGATGTGATTTACTGCCTGACTTACCACTTCGTGGAGCATTATTTGCGGCGCAACGACCGTACTTGCGACCAGATGATTCAGGCTGCCCGATCCGGCAAACAGAACATCATAGAGGGATGCGCTGCCAGTAGCACAAGTGCCAAGACGGAGATCAAATTGGTAAATGTGGCGAAAGCCAGTCTGCAGGAATTGCTTGAAGATTATGAGGATTACCTAAAGACTCGTGGCCATAGGCAATGGGAAGAGGATTCTGTGGAATTGCTGAAAATGCGTGAGTTGGGCACCCGACACAATGACACTGCCTTTTTCATGAATATTGCTCAAACACGTCCTCCTGAGACAATCGCCAACATGTGCATCGTGCTGATAAAACAAGCTGACTACCTGCTTTTCAGACAGTTGAAACGCCTTGAGCAGGATTTCTTGGCTAATGGTGGTTTTAACGAAAGGATGTACCGCCTACGCTCAAAGCGAAGGGAATAGCCCCCTATTCCCTTCCCTATAGTCCTTAATCGTCCTTACCGTCCTTACCGTCCTTACCGTCCTTACTGACCTTACTGACTTTACTGACCTTACTGACCTTACTGACTTTACTGACTTTACTGTCTTTACTGTCTTTACAGACTTTATTGTCCTTCCTCCCTTCCTCCCCCTTTCCAAATTATTTATTACCTTTGTATGCCCAAGAACATAAATTATGGACGAATTTTTCATGTATGACGAGAAACTGGAGCAGAGGGTGGAGCAAGTGAAACGCATGCTTCGCCTCTCCATGAACGGGGTGGTCTCTGGTTGCATGTCCGCTTCTGGCTTGGACTACAAGCTGAACTATGGGGTGCAGTTGCCTCGTGTTAAGGAGTTGGCGGCTGGCATGGACAAAGACAAGATGTTTGCCCAACGGTTGTGGATGTCGGATTGCCGTGAGATGATGCTGCTGGCGACGATGCTCTTCCCTATGGATTCCTTCGACGAGGAGATGGCGCTGAAATGGATCTCCGAATGTCATAACATGGAACTGGTGGAACAGTTAAGCCTGAATCTCCTGCGAAATATGGAGTATGCTGATGATTTGATAATCAAGTTATTGGAAAAACAGGGAAAATATGAGAGGGCTACGGCTTATGTGCTGGCCTCTTTCTTGTTCTTGCGTGGCACACTGACCGGCGAGGCGGAGGACGCTTGCAAGATGGCGCTGAAGAGGAACCTTTCTGCTGACGACTATGCGGTCTATGCCTCTGTCGCCCGTTTTCTGCGTGTGCTCTCTGATAGGGAGCGCAAGTACGTGGAGGACCTTGTCGGCGAACTGGAGGATGCTACCGGTAAGGGCGCTTCCTTCGTGCGGGAGAATGTGCGTATGATGTTAATGTGATGATGTGGTAATATATGTTTGATAAAGAAAAAGCTGAATTTGCGAATACGTGGACGCATGCTGTTGCCTTGCTCCTTTTTTGCCTGATGGCGATTCCCCTTTTGATGAGGGCCTTCAGCCATGGCTCCGCAGCGTTGGATTTGGGTATGATTCTTTTTGTGGTGGGTGAGGTGATGATGTTCGGCTCCTCCACACTGTACCATTGGTTCAAGGATCCTGAAAAGAAACGCATGATGCGCTACTTCGACCATAGTGCGATCTATGTCTCCATCGCGGGCTCCTATTCCCCTATATTGTTGCATGCGATCGGTGGCACGTTGGGCAACGTCTGTTTCTTCGTCATTTGGGGCCTGACCCTATTGGGCATTGTCTATAAGATCTTCTTCCTAGGCAGGTATCCTAAGTTTTCCTTGGGCCTCTATCTGGTGATGGGCTGGCTGATCATCATCCTTATCAAACCTGTATTCGAGACTTTTCCTGCCAGCAGCCTGTGGATGTTGTTGGGAGAGGGGATCGCTTTCACGCTGGGCACCTATTTCTTTTGGAAGGATGACACCCGCACCTACTACCATTCCATTTGGCACGTGTTCGTCTTCGTGGGGTGCCTCTTCCACTGCCTACTCCTCTGGTTCCTCCTCTAGCCAAGTCTTGTATTTCTGCGCGAGCACGGCCAGCAATTGGCTGATTTGCTTCACGGCGGTCATCGTCTCTGCCGTAACCTCCTTTTTCTGTAGCTTTAGCATTAGAACACCATACAAGGCTTGTAGCGAGAGCTCCACGTCGTTGGTCTCTTCGCCCGCCTTCGCCTTCCCTCTGAACTCGACAAGGAAGGGCAATGTCTTGAAGAACAGTGCGTTGTACTGAATCTCCTTGGGTTTCTGCAGTAACTCCATGTGCAGGTCGTTGAGGTCCTCCACCGTGTTCTTGATGAATTGCAGGTGTCCCTTTTCCTCCACATGCTCCAGTTTCATCATCTGGATGAGGTTCTCATACCACTCCCTCATCTCCTTCTTGGTGGCTTCGTCCACCGGGTAGGGGTCGATGATGAGCTTCTGTATCTTCTCGATGTCTAGTTGGTTTGCCCTCAGCAAATCCTCCAACTGCCACATGTAGATGATGTATTCGGCGATGTTCTCTTTCTTCTTTTGCCTTGCAATTAGCATGATGACGACGCTTCTTGGTTACTTTTTTTGTGTGGTTTGTATGAGTTTCCCTTTATTGGTGTACTCGAAGCCTTTCGTGCCATTGTGGTAGATATAGGTCTTTTTGCTCTCATCCCATACCTTGTTGTATCCGCATGGCATGATGACCTTCCCTTTCTTGTCGATGACGCCCCATTGTCCACCTTGCATGTCTGGTTCCGCTTGAGGGTCTGTGGCTACATTGTGTGCTCCTTTGTTTACCAAACTGTATTTGCCGATAAATTGTCCTGCGACATCGTATTGCGGAACGATGACGATGATGCCATCTTTGTTGATGAAACCGATCTTGCCATCTTTGACGATGCGCTGGAGTCCGTTGACGAACTTGTCAGGGTCTTTTTTGACCATATAGACGGAACAATAATCCTCCCCATCCTCTGTTTGGTAGGTGTAGACGGTCCCATTGTCTGTTTTCTCCTTGTGGAACTGCAGTTTCTGTGCGCTGGCGCTTGCTAGGCATGCGAACGCGAGCATGAGTGTGCATACAATCTTTTTCATGATCTTATGTTTTTTTATTCTAATTCATCGTCATCGTCGGAGAAGTCGAATAGGAAGTCGTCGTCCAATCCGTAGCTTGGCTCGATGTACTCCTCCAGGTCGCGGCGTTCCTTCTTGGTTGGTCTGCCGGTTCCTCGGTCTCTCTTCCCGCTGATGTTGTATTTGCTTAGTTCGAGTATCTGTAATTGTTCAGGGCTGGTCACGTTCTCCATGAATTCGGGCACGAGCTTGGCGCCCATCCTGTTTTCGCTCAGTCCGAGCACCTTGAAGGAGTAGACGACGGGCGGGCGTTTGATTTGTATGACATCGTCCACCTTGATCATCTTGGAGGCCTTCACGTTGGTGCCACCCATCATGACCCTTCCTTTTTTGCAGGCGTCCGCCGCGATGGTGCGGGTCTTGAACAGACGTACCGCCCACATCCATTTGTCTATGCGTACTTCTTCTTTCGCTTCCTTTCCCATTACTTGAATCCTTTCTCTATTTCTTCGGTGGAGAACACCTTGATGATCGCTTTGTTGTCGGGTGTGAAGTTAGGGTCGGGGAGTCTGAGCAGACTGCTGACCAACGACATCATCTCCTTGTCGCTGAGTTCCCTTCCGTAAGGTGTGGCGGATAGTTTCGCCATGGAGAGTGCGACGTGTTCCGCTACTTGCGTCTTGAAGTCGATCCGCGATTCCTTGAGCGATTGGATGATGTTGGTGATATATTCCTTGGCTGACCCGTTCTCCATGTTGGCGGGCGTTCCGTTGATGCTGTAGGTGTTCTTGCCTAGCGGGGAGAGGTCGAATCCGATGTACTGCAGATCCTCCATCGCATCCCCTAGTATCATGTTCTCTGATTCGGACAATTCGATGATTTCAGGAAACAACATCTTCTGGGAGGCGTTTTGCTTGCGTGAGATGAGGCTCATGTACTGATCGTACAATATCCTGACGTGCGCCCTGTGCTGGTCGATGCACATCAATCCGGACTTGACGGGCGTGATGATGTATTTATTTTTGAACTGCATGTACTCCACATGCGTCTCTTTCGTGTCTGCGGTCACACCTGGCTCCATTTGCCCCTCCTCCCGCTCTTGGGTCTCAAAGGTGAAACGCTCGTCATTCTCCTCGCCATTGTCGTCGAATTGGAGGCTCTGTTCGGCCTGAGGCGTGAAATCCTCTGCGCTGGAAGGTGTCCATTTGCTGGATTCGAACCCTTCGTAGAGGTTCTCCCATCCAATGGTACTTTTCCTCGTATAGTCGTTATGCCTATGCTCTTGCTCGAATGGATTGTAGGTCGGATCGATTTTCACATCTGGCATCTTGACCGATGCGCTGTTCCTATGCGAGAAGGCGGGGAGTTCCGTCGCACCTTCGCTGTCGAAATCGATGCTGGGTGAGATGTTGAACTTGCCTAACCCTTCCCTGACGCCTGACATCACGAGTGGCCATATGGCGTTCTCGTTCTCGAATTTGATCTCCGTCTTGGTAGGGTGGATGTTTACGTCTATGTTCTCTGGGTCGATCTCAAAGTAGATGAAGTAGTCGGGCGAGGTGCCTGGCTGTAGCATCGTGCCATAGGCTTGCACCACCGCACTGTGGAAATAGTTATGTTTCATGAACCTTCCGTTCACGAAAAAGAACTGCCTGTCATTCTTCTTTTTGGCGGTCTCAGGCTTTCCCACGAATCCGTGGATCCTCGCCAGCGTGGAGTCCACATGGATGGTGAAGAGTTGAGTGTTGATGCCTTTGACGTTCTTGAAGACGTTGCTGATGCGTTCCTTGTAGTTGCCCTTCTTCAGCGACATGCATATCAGGTCGTTGTGGATGAGTTGGAACTCTATCTGAGGGTATACCAAGGCTATGCGGATGAATTCCCTTTCTATCTGAGAAAACTCGTATGCGTTCGATTTGAGGAATTTACGGCGGGCTGGCACATTGTAGAAGATATTCTTCACGGCGAAATTGGTGCCGACGGGGCAGGAGATGGAGGTCTGATTCTCAACCTTGCTGCCTGCCACCTCTATGAGGGTGCCCACTTCGTCTTCTGGCCTTCTGGTGCGTAGTTCCATCTGCGCGATGGCGGCGATGGATGCCAGGGCTTCTCCACGGAAACCCATGGTGTGCAGGGCGAAGAGATCGTCTGCCGATTTTATCTTTGAGGTGGCGTGCCGCTCGAAGGAGATGCGCGCGTCTGTCTCGCTCATGCCCTTGCCGTTGTCGATCACTTGTATGAGCGTCCTTCCGGCGTCCTTGATCACGACCTGTATGTTGTCCGCTCCCGCGTCGATGGAGTTCTCCACCAACTCTTTGATGACGGAGGCGGGGCGTTGGATCACTTCCCCGGCCGCTATTTGGTTCGCTACGGAATCAGGTAGTACGTGTATGATGTCACTCATCGCTCTTTTATTTAAGCCAATATACTAAGGCGACAATAACGATCGCCGTGATGATGTAACGGACATTGTTGCTTTTCATCTTCCGACTTCTTTCTTCCCGGTGTGAACTATATGCGCTCTTGATGTTATCCGCATAGAGCCCACCGTTTTCTTTCGCCTGTAATTTCTTTTGAATACGCTTGATGCGTTCCTCACGCTCCTCCTTTTGTGGATCGTAATAGATGTATTCGTGGTGGTATTGCCTGATCTTAGGCGTTTTTAAGAAATCGAATATTGCCATGCCTTATCCTCCTTCATTTTTGTTTCGTGGATGATTCCTTGTCTTGGAAAAATTTGTGGGCCTTCTTGATCTCCTTGTATAGGTTGGATGCGAAGATGAAATCCTCCAATGGCTCGCAACCTGTGTCGAATATCTCGTCCTTCGTGCCTTGCCATGCTTTCTCGCCCTTGCTGATGAAGACGATGTTCTCGCCGATCTCCATCACGGAGTTCATGTCGTGCGTGTTGACGATGGTGGTGATGTTGAACTCATGGGTGATGTCCTGGATCAACTGGTCGATCAGCAACGAGGTCTTCGGGTCTAGTCCGGAGTTCGGCTCGTCGCAGAATAGGTATTTGGGATTCAGTACGATGGCTCTGGCGATGGCGGCTCTCTTCTGCATACCTCCACTGATCTCCGCAGGGGACAAGTCCAGCGCATGGGATAGTTCCACACGTTGCAAGCAGAATTTGGCCCGCTCTATTTTCTCCTCCTCGGTCATCTCCGTGAACATGTCCAACGGAAACTTCACGTTCTCCAGCACGCTCATGGAGTCGAAGAGTGCGGAGCCCTGGAAGAGCATGCCGATCTCACGCCTAAGCGCATTGAGCTCTTTCCTCTTCATGGAGGTGATGTTTCGTCCGTCGTACAGTATCTCGCCCGAATCGATGCGGTGGATGCCCACCACACTCTTCATCAGCACGGTCTTTCCCGAACCACTCTGTCCGATGATGAGGTTGGTCTTCCCCGTCTCGAAAATGGTGGATACATCCTTGAGGACGGTGTTCCCGTCGAACGATTTTATGGCGTGTTTTACTTCGATCATAGCAGTAGCTTGGTTAACATGATGTCGAACAAGAGGATGAGCACGCTACTGTTCACCACGGCGTCCGTGCTGGCCTTTCCAACTTCCAATGCGCCTCCCTTGACGGTGTAGCCGTAGAAGGAGGATACCGAGGTGATGATATAGGCGAAGATGACGCTCTTGATGATGGAGTAGGTGATGTAGTAGGGGGTGAAAGCGAATTGGATGCCCGCCTCGTAGGATTTCACCGTGATCATGTCGGTGAAGATGGCCACGCCGTAACCTCCGATGATGCCGACGAACATACTCGTCAGTACAAGGAATGGCATGATGGTCACGAAGGCGATTATCTTAGGCAATATCAGGAAATTGGATGAGTTGACGCCCATGATGTCGAGCGCGTCTATCTGCTCGGTGATGCGCATGGTGCCTATCTCGGAGGCGATGTTCGATCCTACCTTGCCCGCCAATATGAGGCAGAGGATGGCCGAGGAGAACTCCAGCAGCAATATGTCGCGCGTCGCCAATCCGATGAGGGTGCTGGGCAGTAACGGGTTCTCCATGTTCTTGATCATTTGGATGGTGATCACCGCTCCGATGAAGATGGATATGATCACGACGATGGCCAAGGAGTCGATGCCTTGTTTCTTCAGCTCCTCCTTGTATTGCCGGAAAAACATGCTCCATTTGTCCGGCTTGGCGAAAACCCTGTACATCAACTGCGTGTACGCACCGACTTTCTCTATTTCCTTGATGGCAAACATTTCTTATCTCTTCTTGATTGGTTCGCAGGTGACGTCCACCCCTAACTTCTTGAATATCTTCCTATCCACCTCGCTGATCATTACGGTCGTATGTACTTGACATCCTTCCAGTTGCGGCAATTGGTCCATCGCTTTCTCGCAGTTCGGATCGACCTTGCTGAGGATGGCCAATGCGACCAGCACCTCGTCGGTGTGCAGACGTGGGTTCTTCCCTTTCAGGAAGGAGACCTTCATGGTCTGTATCGGCTCGATCATGTCCGCAGGAATCAGTTTCACCTTGTGGTCGATGCCCGCCAGATGCTTCGTGGCGTTGAGGAGCAATGCGGCGCATGTGCCTAACAGGGCGGTCGTCTCGGAGGTGATGATGGTGCCGTCCGCTAATTCGATGGCGGCTGTCGGTACCTTGGACTTCTCTCCTCTGGCCTTGGCGGCGACGGTCACCTTGCGGTCGTCTGTCGTCACCTTCACTTGCTGCATGAGGAGTGCGATTTTGTTTACTTCGCTTTCGTCGCACTTCCCTTCCGCTAAGTTGCCTAGCGCAGTGTAGTAGCGGCGGATGATCTCCTGCTTGGAGGCCTCCTGACAGATTTCGTCGTTGACGATGCAGTTGCCCGCCATGTTCACGCCCATGTCAGTAGGTGACTTGTATGGATTCTCCTTGTAGATGCCTTCGAAGATAGCGTTCAATACAGGGAATATCTCGATGTCACGGTTGTAGTTGACCGTGGTCTTGCCGTATGCCTCCAAATGGAACGGGTCTATCATGTTCACGTCGTTCAGGTCGGCTGTGGCGGCCTCGTAGGCGATGTTCACAGGATGCTTGAGCGGCAGGTTCCAGATCGGGAAGGTCTCGAACTTGGCGTATCCTGCCTTGATGCCCCGCTTGTTCTCTTGGTAGAGCTGGCTCAGACATACCGCCATCTTACCGCTTCCAGGACCTGGGGCGGTCACGACGACCAACGGACGGGTGGTCTCCACGTAATCGTTCTTGCCGAATCCTTCGTCGGAGTCGATCAACGCCACGTTGGATGGATATCCCTCTATGGTGTAATGATAGTAGCTTTTTATGTTGAGCCGTTTGAGCTTCTTACTGAAGGCCTTGGCGCTCTCTTGTCCCTTGTAGTGGGTGATGACCACGGAACCGACCATTAATCCGCGGTTCACGAATTCGTCACGGAGGCGCAACACGTCCATGTCGTAGGTGATGCCAAGGTCGTTGCGCACTTTGTTCTTCTCGATGTCCACCGCACTGATGACGATGATGATCTCCGCGCAGTCGCTCAGTTGCATCAACATCTTCAGCTTGCTGTCTGGCTGGAATCCAGGTAATACCCTGCTTGCATGATAATCGTCGAATAACTTTCCGCCAAACTCCAAATATAGTTTGTCACCAAATCTGCCGATCCTCTCCTTGATGTGCTCGGATTGAATCTTGAGGTATTTATCGTTATCGAATCCGTAGTCCATATTAGTGTATCAATTGCATATGTCTTTTTTTAAAGATACAAAGGTATGAAAAATTCACTAAAATTGGGGGAATTTTCTTCGGTTATTTGAATGTTATTTTACACTTGCAAGCCATTTTCTCGCTTCCTTTCGAGAGTGCGACGACATATTCGTCTGGTGTGGGTTGCGTCCAATATGTGTCGATGCGTTCCTCGTAGTGGCACTCTTCGATGTACTCGATTTCGAAGCGGAAGGGGCTTTCCCTCTCCATCACTTCGATGGGCAGGGCGTCGATGATATGCTCCACGTACTTGGCGCTGTTCAGGTGCTTGTTGATGTCCAAATCACTATATGCGACGACGAAGGAGGATTGGGCGGATTGCTCGGGAATGATGATCTTCCCTGGCTTCTCTATGGGACAATCCTTTTGGTGAATGTACTCCTCTATACCTTGCCCGATGAGGCTCACCGGGTGCCGGGTGGCGGTGTCGATCATCGCCCAGATGCTTCTGGCGTAACCGATCACTTCTCCTTCTCCTGTCTCGAACTGGAAGTTACGTAGGGTGAAGCTCCTCATCACGTTTTCTATCCACGTGCGGATCCTCAGGGTCTCGTCGCACTTCGGACGGTTTTTCAGCTCCATCGCCAAGCGGGAGAGTACCCATGTGTGGTTCTCTTTGTTGAGCCGTTGGATGCCGAATCCTCTTTCGTTGGCGTGGATGCCTGCCGTGTTCAACAGGTGGTTGACGATGAGGGGCAGGGTGATCCTATTCTTGAAATCCACTTCGAACGGGTGGATGTTTACGGTATGTGTTCCGACGATTTCCATCTCTCTTATTGTTGATGTTCTTTGTTTAGTTTGGCAAGCATGTCCGATAACCGCTCTATCTTAGACTTGTTGATGGCGATTCGTCCTGAACGGATGAATTGCAGGATGGTGAGTTTCTCGCTCAACTCCTCGAAAAGCCCCTGTGTCTCGTCGTAATGTCCTGTCTTTTCGAGCACTACGCAGTTGGTGGTCATCTCGAGGATGCGTATGTTGTATTTGCGTATCAACTCTTCGATGGAGCCTAAGGCGAGGAATTGGTCGGTCGCCACCTTGTAGAGGGCGATCTCCTGGTAGACAAGCTCCTCGTCCGTGTTGTAGAACGATTTGATGATGTCCACCCTCTTGTCGATTTGTTTCACGACCTTCTCTATGGTGTCCAGGTCGGAGAAACTGGTGACGGTGAACTTGTGTATGCCTTCGATGGCGGAGGGTGACACGGAGAGTGTCTCGATGTTCAACCCCCTGCGCGTGAAGATGTTACTGATCTGATTCAACAATCCCACATGGTTCTCCGAGAAGATTGTCACGGTATATAGTTTCTTGTTCTCCATCATGCTTTCGGTGTTAAAATGTTGGTGACTGTTTCGCCTGCGGGGATCATCGGGTAGATGAGCCCGTTTTCTTCCACATCCACGACGAGGAGGTATGCTTGGTCATCCTTCAGCATATCTGCCACGGCTTCGTCTATCTCGTCCCTCTTGGTGACGTGCCGGTTGGCGATGTGGTAGGCGTTGGCGATTAGGTTGAAGTCGGGGTTAGCCATCTGCGTGGAGGAGTATCGCTGGTGGAAGAAGAGCTCCTGCCATTGACGCACCATGCCTAAGTAGTTGTTGTTCAACAATATCATCTTCACACCTATGTTGCTTTGCATGATGGTGCCTAACTCCTCGATGGTCATCTGGAACCCTCCGTCTCCCACGAAGAGGCAAACGGTCCGTTCCGGGGCGCCTACTTTGGCTCCGATGGCGGCTGGTATGCCGAAGCCCATGGTGCCTAATCCGCCGGATGTCACGATGCTTCGTGTGTGCTTGTATTGGAAGTAGCGGGCGGAGGCCATCTGGTTCTGTCCCACATCGGTCACGAGCACCGCCTCCTGTTGGGTGGCGTCGGATACTTTCCGTACGATCTCGCTCATGGTGATGCGCTCGCCTTCGTGGTGCAGCTCCTTCTCGATGACGGTCTCCTGCTCCTTCTGCTCGTATGGCTCGAAGGATTGGATCCAAGCCTCGTGGCGGGCTGGGTTGATGGCTTGGGTGAGGGCGGCCAGGGTCTCTTTCGCGTCGCCCAGCACCTTGGCTGTTGTCTTGACGTTCTTGTCTATCTCCGCAGGGTCGATGTCCACATGGATGATCTTGGCTTGCTGCGCATAGGTGTTCGGGTTACCCGTCACACGGTCGTCGAAGCGCATACCGATCGCGATCAGCACGTCGCACTCGTTGGTCTTCATGTTGGGCGCTATGTTGCCATGCATGCCGACGAATCCTTTGTTCAGCCTGAAGTCCGTAGGCATGGCGGAAAGACCCAACAACGTGGATGCCGCAGGGATATCGGCCTTCTCCAGGAACTGCAGGAGTTCATTTTCCGCATTGCCGAGCACCACACCCTGACCTACTATGGCGAGTGGTTTCTGCGCCTCGTTGATCAGCCTTGCCGCCTCCTTGATTTGCTCGGGGCAGACGTGCGGGGCGGGGATGTAGCTTCGGTAGTAGGTGCATCGTTCGTAGTGGAAGTTCGCCAACTCGTTCTGCGCATTCTTCGTGAAGTCCAGCACGACTGGTCCGGGACGTCCCGTGGTCGATATGTAGAAGGCCTTGGCGACAGCGTCCGCCACCTCGTCGGCACTGCGTATCTGGCAGGCCCATTTGGTGATAGGCTGCGTGATGCCCACCATGTCTATCTCTTGGAAGGCGTCCGTTCCTAACGAGGAGGTTCCCACCTGACCTGTGATGACGATGATCGGGGTGCTGTCCATCATGGCGTCACCGATGCCTGTGATGGTGTTGGTGGCTCCCGGACCTGAGGTGACGATGCACACGCCTGGTTTCCCTGATACTCTTGCGTATCCTTCCGCCGCATGGACGGCGCCTTGTTCGTGGCGCATGAGTAGGTAATTGAACTTGTCCATGTAGTCGTACAGTGCGTCGAATACGGGGATGATGCTTCCTCCCGGGTATCCGAATATGGTGTCAACCCCCTCTCTCAGAAGGGATTCCATCAGGATGTATGATCCTTTGATTGGGTCTGACATATTGTTTTTATTAGTTTTATTCTATGATTCTGATGCCTCCCTTGTCTGCGGAGGCTACTGTGCTGGCGTATGCCTTCAATGCTTTGGAAACCACTCTGTCTCGCTTCGGCTTCCAGGCATCTTTGCCTTTCGCGGTCTCTTCCGCTCTACGTTTCGACAACTCCTCGTCGCTTAGGCGTACGTTGATGGTACGGTTAGGGATGTCTATGTCGATGATGTCTCCGTCACGCACGAGACCGATGTTTCCACCCGATGCGGCTTCGGGTGAGATGTGCCCGATGGAGAGCCCCGATGTGCCGCCCGAGAAGCGTCCGTCTGTGATCAGGGCGCACTCCTTGCCCAAGTGCATGGACTTGATGTAGGAGGTAGGGTAGAGCATCTCTTGCATGCCTGGGCCTCCCTTAGGTCCTTCATAGGTGATGACGACCACGTCGCCCGATACCACCTTGCCGCCGAGGATGCCCTCGCAGGCGTCTTCCTGTGATTGGAAGACCTTCGCCGGACCGCTGAATTTCCAGATGCTCTCGTCCACACCGGCTGTCTTGATTACGCATCCGTCCAGTGCGATGTTGCCTTTGAGCACGCCCAATCCACCGTCTTTGGTGTAGGCGTGGTTGAGGTCACGGATGCACCCGTTGGCGCGGTCCGTGTCCAAGGTGTCGAAATAGCACTCTTGGGAGCCCATCACGAGGTTGAACTGGCGGGCTGGAGCGCTCTTGTATTTGTTGATCGCCTTGTCTGTGACATTCGGTGAGGTGATGCCATATTGGTCGATGGCTTCGCCTAAGGTGAGACCGTCCACCCGTTTCACGCTCGTGTTGACCAATCCTCCTTTGGCGAGTTCGGACATGATGGAGATGACACCGCCGGCACGGTTGACGTCCTCGATGTGGTATTTCTGCGTGTTAGGCGCCACCTTGCAGAGGCATGGTGTCTTTCGGGATAGTTGGTCGATATCATCCATGTGGAATTGTACCCCCGCCTCGTGGGCGACAGCCAAAAGGTGTAGCACTGTGTTGGTGGAGCCTCCCATGGCGATGTCGAGCGTCATGGCGTTGAGGAAGGCCTCACGTGTGGCGATGGAGAGCGGTAGAACGCTTTCGTCTCCGTCCCTATAGTATTTGTAAGTGTTCTCCACTATGATCTTAGCCGCATCCATGAAGAGGTTCTCCCTGTTCTTGTGGGTCGCCACGATGCTACCGTTGCCGGGCAGGGCGAAGCCGATGGCCTCGTTGAGGCAGTTCATGGAGTTGGCGGTGAACATTCCCGAGCAGGAGCCGCAAGTAGGGCAGGAGCAGTGCTCGATCTCCTGCAGGTCTTTGTCGGATATGGTGGTGTCCGCCGCTTTGACCATGGCGTCGATCAGGTCCAGGTGCTGGTCTTTCCAGACACCCGCCTCCATCGGACCGCCCGATACGAAGATGGTAGGGATGTTCAGACGCATGGTGGCGAGCAGCATGCCAGGAGTGATCTTGTCGCAGTTGCTGATACAGACGAGCGCGTCCGCCTTGTGTGCGTTGACCATGTACTCCACACTGTCCGCGATGAGGTCCCTGGAAGGCAGGGAGTAGAGCATACCGTCGTGCCCCATGGCGATTCCGTCGTCGATGGCGATCGTGTTGAACTCAGCGGCGAAGCAACCTAGCTTCTCAATCTCCGCTTTGATCTTCTGTCCAATCTCATGAAGGTGGACATGTCCTGGTACAAATTGCGTGAAGGAATTCGCGATGGCGATGATAGGCTTTCCTATCTGATCCTCCTTCATTCCGTTCGCCCGCCATAAGGCTCTCGCTCCTGCCATTCTCCTGCCGAGGGTGCAGACTGTGCTTCTTAACTCGTGTTCCATTATCGTTACTATATAAAACAAAAAAACTCTTTCCGTTGAGAAAGAGTGTCAGATTTTCGCGCTTAACATGTCTTTCTCCTGCTAACATCGGCACACGACCAACGCCAGAATAGAGATAATAATATTAATGCGAATCGTTCTCATCATTTTTTTTTGCAAAGTTATAAAACTTTTTCGATAAGAAAAGCAACTCTTTGCGAATAAAGATTATATTTGTATTGGATTTTGGCCGTTAGAATGTCAAATGTGGGTTTGGCTTATTTTTCAAACTTAGTTTATCATCTCTTCCCCATTATCGGAACGTATTTATTTATTTTAAAAATTTTTTAATGAACATTTTTGTTTCAAATTTGAGTTACGCTGTTACGGATGCGGACTTGTGTGAATTGTTTAAGGAGTATGGGGAAGTCTCTTCTGCCAAGGTCATCTTGGATAGGGAAACGCAAAAATCGAGAGGTTTCGGATTTGTGGAGATGCCGGACGATGAGGCTGCCAGAAAAGCCATTTCAGAGCTGGAGGGCGGTGAATTCGACGGTAGAACCATTCATATCAAAGAGGCTCAGCCTCGTGAGGAGAGACGTCCGGGTGGCGGTCCACGCGGTAATTTCCGTGGCCCCCGCCGTTAAATTTTGACGTAAACAAGTTTAGGGCGATGTGATGAACATCGCCCTTTTTTTGTCTTCAGATGAATGTGGGAATCGCTATTTATCCTTCGTGAGAAAAAAAACGGATTTCCTCTTGGTTGAAGAAATCCGCCTATGGATAGAAGATGTATTTCCTTATTTCGCAGCGTCGATAGCCTTAGAAATAGATGCGAAGATCTCTTCAATTGAGCCAACGCCCTGGATGTCCACGCAAGTACCTTCCTTCTTGTAGAAGTCGATTACAGGAGTCGTCTGTTCGTTGTAAGTCTTGATTCTCTTTGTGATCGTCTCCAAGTTGTCGTCGGAACGGCCAGATGTCTTGCCTCTCTCGAGAAGACGCTTGATCAACTCAGCCTCATCCACGTGGATGTTCAACATGACAGCTACGTCTGTGCCCCTCTTGTTCAACATCTTCTTCAAAGCCTCTGCTTGTGCGTATGTGCGAGGGAAACCGTCGAAGATAACACCCTTGGCATCCTTTGCTGTATCCAACTCTGCGTCAAGCATGTTGATGATCAACTCGTCGGTTACCAATTTACCCTCGTCGATGAAGGTCTTGGCGATCTTGCCCAACTCGGTCTGATCAGCGATTTGTTTTCTCAAAATATCACCAGTGGAGAAATGTGCGTAACCATACTTCTTGATGATGTTCTCACTCTGAGTACCCTTTCCAGAACCTGGGGCACCGAAAATTACTACGTTTTTCATTATCTATATTATTAAAATCAAATTCATTACTTATTTTCCGTCATAGACCAGCAAGTCCGGAATGTTTCTGCCCAATCCGTCGTAGTCGAGTCCATAGCCGAGGACGAACTCGTTTCCGATCTCCTTCCCCACGTAATCGATCAACAGAGGATGCTTCAACGCTACTGGTTTCGCCAGGAATGAGACGATCCGAACGGATGCCGGGGCGAGACGTTGTATCTCCGAGAGAAACTCCTTCATCGTCTCACCGGTGTCGACGATATCCTCTATGACCACCACATTCCTTCCTTTCACATCCGCCGGGACGGGCAGAACGGGCGTCACCTTGCCGGATGAGCCCATTCCCACGTATGAAGTGTATTTGATGAAAGCCAATCCACAAGGAATGGTGATCTGTCTCAAAAGGTCTGTGGCGAAGAAAACCGCCCCGTTCATCATCACGAGAAAGTATGGATTCTTTCCTTCCATATCCGCATTCAAAGAGGCCGCTAGGCGTTCCACGATGCGGGCGATATCCTCTCGTGAGAGCATTTCAACGAAGTTCTTATCCTTTATTTTCATCTTTCTACGTTTTCTGCATTTTCTTGGCGCGAAAATAATAAAAAAGGGGGAAAAACAATCAACATTGGGCGTAGCGTAGAAATAAATATCTGTGCATCGCTTCCCACTGTTTATCATTGGGGTTTCATGACCACTTCGATGCGATTGTTCTGTTCCCGCAACCACTTGAGCGTGTTGCGCAAATCCTCTTGACTGATGGAATCCAGCGTGTTGATGTAATCCTTTGCGAGGTCCTCCTTGTCGTTGTAGAAGGCAACCATCGCATTCAACTGCCAATTGTTCTCCTTCTGGTTCTCGGCGAACTTGTTCTTCAGGTTTTTCACCGCCTTGTCGAAATCAACTGGTTTCGGGCCTTCGGCGATGAAGGAGTCTATCTCTGAATAGACAATCTTCTGCAATTTCTCGTATATCTCAGGATCCGTGTCGTATCGCATCTGCAGAGAGGCGTATTCGACTGGCTTGTTGGAGAGGGATCCTCTTACCGAGACACCATAGGTGCCGCCTTCGTTCTCTCTCATGGACTCGAAGTAGCGGATGTCAAGAATGTCTCCGATGAGCTGCATGATCAATCTGTTTCGCAAAGAGTATTTCATCTCTGCTCCGTAAACGACGTAGCAAGAGGTCTTCTTTATCTCCAATTCCCTTGAGAACGTGTTGTTTATGATCCCATTGGGCCTGCGGATCTGACGGTCCACCCATTGCTCTGTCTTCATCTTCTTCTGGGCTGGAATGCCGCCAAGGTAACGGTTCACGTTCTCTTTGATCCTATCCAAATCCACGTTGCCGACGATGAATACGGTGAAGTCTTTCGGGTCAAGGAATCTCTTCGTGAAGATATCCAAGGAGGTCTTTTGACTCACCTTCTCCAATTGCTTCAGATCGAAAGGAATGGTCCTCTCGTGGTGCCCGTTCACTGTCATCTGCACAGAGTCGCTGAAGGTCCGGTTTGGATCCTTGTCCGCATTCACCAAGACGGTGTGGTATTGGTTGATCAACGCCTGATAGCTCTCGTCGTCCGTACGTGTGCCCGTGAACAGAAGGTATACCAACTGCGTGAGGGTCTCGAAATCCTTGACGGAGGAGGAGCCCGAGAAGGACTCCGTGTAGGCGCCGACCGACGGACTCAATCTTGCCACTTTGCCGGCTAACTTCTTGCTGAGGTCGATGGCATTGAAGCTTCCCTTTCCGTTGTTCTGTGCGACTGAGACGCAGAGGTTGGCGGAAGGCATATCCGAAACGTTATCGATCATGGACAATCCGCCCTCGCTATAGCCGTAAAGGATGATTTCGTCCTCTTTGAGCTTCGTCGGGCGGATGACGACACGCATACCGTTGCTAAGGATCCATTCCGTCACGTTCTCCAAAGCCTCCACCTTACGCTCTTTCTTTATCTTCCCTTGTTTAGGCTTCTTGGCGATCAGCGGGGCTTGCAGATTGTTCTCGGAGTAGGACTCCACATTCATGATACTGGTCTCTTGGAGCATTTTCAGTACCTTTTCTTTGCTAGGAAAATGAACCGTCTCCTTTTCCGGACCCGTCATGAGCACCGTGATCTCCTTGGACGAAACGGCCGCAGAGGCAAAGCTGTTGACAATCTCTATGGTGATTTCCGGCAAGATCTCTTGGATGGTCTTATATTCCCATGCGATGCCAGGGATAGGCTCGGCATCGAGGAAGTGACGGATATACTCTTGGACATAGCTTCCGTTTTTCGTCTTCTCCCGCTCGTTGTAGCTCTTCTCCATGGCGCTGAGCAGACTCTCCTTCGCCCTGTCCAACTCGGCTTGCGTGAATCCGAAACGTTTCATCCGTTCGCCCTCTTCCAAAAGGGTGGCGAAAGCCTTCTCCTCTTGTCCCTCCACAGGAACAGCGAGGAAGATGAAGGCATCCTTCGATCGCACGATCTCTCCGTATCCGACAGAGGCCCCCGCATAAGGAGCGTCCGCCTTTTGTGATATTTCGTCGAGACGATCACTGATCATGGATTCAATTAGATTCCTTACGATGGATATCATATAACCCATCTTGTTGGATTTCAATTTGTCAGGCATTCTGTCTGCCCTGTAATCGATGCGTATGGAGGAGGTCTTCGCCTCTTTATCCGTCAAGATCGCCACGATAGGCTCGGTGACGGGCTCCAATGGGTAGACGATGCGCTTGTCCGGGTTCTCACGCTTAGGGATATCTTTCCATAGATCCTTGATGGTGTTCTCCACCTTATCCACATCCACGTCACCGACGATGACAATGGACTGCAAATCAGGTCTATACCACTTGTGGTAATAAGCCCGCAGGGTGTCATAAGGGAAGGATGAGATAATGGCGGTATCTCCGATGATGTCACGTTTCGCATATTGGGAGTTCTTGTAGAGAATTGGGAGGGAAGCCTTCCACAACCTACGTTTCGCATTCTGGCGACTCCTCCACTCCTCACGGATCACACCGCGTTCCTTGTCGATCTCCTCCGCCTTGAGGGAGATGAAACCAGACCAGTCGTGCAGGATGAGCAAGGCGGTGTCCACGATGCTCTCCCTCATGGTAGGCACGGACTTCAAGTTATAGACGGTCTCGTCCAACGAAGTATAGGCGTTGACGTTGTTGCCGAACTGCACGCCGATGGTTTCCAAGTAATTGATGATGCCCTTGTCCGGGAAGTTCTTCGTGCCGTTGAAAGCCATGTGTTCGAGGAAATGCGCCAATCCGTTTTGATTGTCCTCCTCTAAGATTGCCCCCACATTTTGGGCGATGTAGAAGTCCGCCCTTTCGGGAACCACGTCATTGTGCCGGATGTAGTAGGTCAATCCATTGTCCAACTTACCGTAACGGATGGCCGAATCCATAGGTATAGGGTCTAAATCACCGAAGTTGATAGGTGTTTGGGCCATCAAGGCCGTCGAGCATAGAAGTGCGAAACCCGCACAAATGATTTTTTTCATGTCGTCAACAAATTAAAAAACGTTCGGAAACGCTGTGATAGTAAGAGTCATTAATTTGGAAGAAAAGCCTGATATTAGGCCCGAACATTCCATTCTTTTGCAAAGATACATAATCCCTCTTTATCCTTTTCCTAAATAATCATAAATAAAGTCAACACATGTGTGCCACGAAAGGATTTTTGGAAACGATATGTTTCGTTGTTTTTTCAAGCGGAGAGGGGCTCGAATCGTATGTGCCACAAGTGGTTATTATTTTTGGTTTGTCGTTGATTGTTTTTTTTTCTATATTCGCGGTTCAAAATAGTTTTTTTAGATTTTTTAAGATTATTAATATACTATTACAGCGACATTAAATGGAAAGACGAGTTGTTATAACAGGAATGGGTGTTTACTCTTGCTTGGGCAAGAACCTTGAAGAAGTTAGAGAATCACTTTACAATGGTAAGTCTGGTATCATTTTCGACCCTGTGCGCAAGGAAATGGGTTTCAGGTCTGCGCTTACCGCTCATTTGGAAATCCCTGATTTGAAGGGCCAAGTAAGCAGAAATCAGCGCGTATATATGCCTGAACAAGCAAAATATGCCTATGTCGCCACTACGGAGGCGCTTCGTAACGCTCGTCTTGATCAAGACTATATTGACAGCCATGAGATCGGTTTGCTGTACGGAAACGATAGTACGGCTGATGCGGTTGTGAAGAGTGTCGACACCATGCGCGAGAAAAAAGATACCACATTGGTGGGCTCTGGCGCGATATTCCAGTCGATGAACTCAACTGTCACCATGAACTTGGGCTGTTTGTTCAGACTAAAGGGTATTAACTTGACTGTTTCGGGCGCATGTGCCAGCGGTTCTCATGCGATCGGCTTGGGATCTCTCCTCATCAAATGGGGCTTGCAAGATTGTATCGTATGTGGAGGCGCACAGGAGGTGAACCCTTATTCAATCGGAAGTTTCGATGGTATCAACGCTTTCTCCACAAGGGAGAGCGACCCTACCAAGGCTTCCCGTCCGTTCGACCGCGACCGTGATGGCTTGGTCCCTGGTGGAGGCGCCGCTACGGTTATCATAGAGAGCTACGAATCTGCTGTGAAACGTGGCGCTCCGATCTTGGCGGAGGTGATCGGCTACGGATTCTCTTCTAACGGAGACCACATGTCTGTTCCTAACGTGGACGGACCGAGCCGCTCTTTGGAGATGTGTCTTCGTGAGGCGCACGTGGACAAGAAAGACATCGCCTACATCAATGCACACGCCACTTCTACTCCTGTGGGAGACAAGAACGAGGCGAAGGCGATCGCTAACGTGTTCGAGGGTTACAAGCCAGTCGTAGCCTCCACAAAGGCAATGACCGGTCATGAGATGTGGATGGCTGGTTCTAGCGAAATTGTATATTCCATGTTGATGATGCAGAACGACTTTATCGCTCCTAACATCAACTTCGAGAATCCGGACGAAGACTCCGCCAGATTGAATATCCCTGCGAAACGACTTGACACGCACTTCGATATGTTCTTGTCCAACTCGTTTGGTTTCGGAGGTACGAACTCTACATTGATAGTTAAAAGATTCACGAAATAATTGTTTTGATGGATAAAGAGACATTTATCGTAAAACTGAATGAATTACTTGCCGAGGAGTTTGAGGTGGAGGTCGATACCATCCACCCTGACTCGACAATAAAGATCACTTTGGCTTTGGATAGTCTTAGCTTCGTGGATTTAATCGCTGTCATTGAGAATGAATTCGGGGTGAAGATTCCGGGGCAGGAACTCAAGGAGCTGAAGGTTTTCTCTCAGCTCTATGATTATATTTACGAAAAGATAGAGAAGAAATGAGTCTGGAAAATCCATTATACCAAGGTGAACAAATCAAGGAATTGATACCGCAGCGTTTCCCTATTATGATGGTGGACACGTTGTATGAGGCCGATGAGAGCGACTGTTTGTCTGGCCTGACAATCTCCCAAGATAACATGTTTTGCGTTGATGGGGAGTTCATCGAGCCGGGGTTGATCGAGCACATCGCCCAATCCGCTTCTGCCCATGCCGGCGTGAAGGCGAAACTGAAAAACGAGCCTACACCTGTCGGATACATCGGAGAGGTGAAGAAGTTCAAATTGGTCTCCAAGCCTAAAGCGGGCGCTAAACTCCTCACTTCTATACATGTCGTCTCGGAGGTGCAGAATGTCTCCCTGATCAAGGCGGAGACGAAAGTGGATGGGGAAGTGGTCGCTTCCTGCCAAATGAAGATATTCATCAAGGAATAAAGGCCATGAAGAGAAATTCCTCACGACTGAGCGTGGATTATTCTGGTGAACCGCTGATGAGCCGCATCGAAGTGAAGGTGCGCTTTTCGGAAGTGGACTCCATCCGTGTCGTTTGGCATGGTAGTTACGTCAAGTACATGGAGGACGGACGTGAGGATTTCGGAGAAAAGTACGGACTCGAGTACATGACCATCTTCAACAACGGATACACGGCTCCCATGGTGGACATGAACCTGCGTTATCTGCAAAGCGTCACAGTGGGCGACACCGTTATCGTGGAGACTCGCTATGTGCCGACAAAGTCAGCGAAAATAAAATTCGAATACAACATCTTCAGGAAAAGCGACAATGCTTTGGTGCTAACCGCCACATCGACACAGGTATTCATGAGCAAGTCCGAGGGCGATTTACAACTCAATAACCCACCTTTTTACGAGGAGTGGAAAAAGCGTTGGGGCGTCGAATGATTTAGCAATTTATGTATATGCTTCAAGATAGATATTTTACGATCAAAGAGGGAAAGAAAAACGAGTCTGGTTCCGAATTCCTCATCACCTTGAACCCTAACCATCAGGTGTATCAAGGTCACTTCCCGGGAGACCCGATCTGTCCGGGTGTCTGCAGCATCCAAATGATACGCGAATGTGCGGAGGTCTCTTTTGGAAAGAAACTCACTATCGGCTCGATCTCACAATGCCGATTCTCGGAGTTGTTGACTCCTACGAAAAACACAGAATTGCTGCTGAGATTGGCACTCAACGACAAAGGGGATGGAACGGTCGGTGTGATCGCTTCCCTATTGTCCGATGATGCGCAAACCTCCTTCTTGGAGTATAAGGGAGAATATTCTCTATAATGCTAAAAGACGAACGACATGGCTAAAATTACAATAGCTGTTTATAACTATTTCAAGCATCATAAACTCGTTTTCTATGCGGTTATGTTGCTGAGTTTCGCCACCTTCGTGTTCTTCGGGCAGAAGATGGTCTATGAGGAGGACATTACGAAGTTGCTCCCTTCCGACGAGAATAGTGATAACTCGAAGGAGATGGTTTTCGCCAACTTGAAGGTTAAGGATAAATTGTTCGTCCTTTTCCATATGAAGGATGGTAGTGCGGATGTGCAAACGTTAAAGTCTGCCTGCGATTCCTTCTGTGATAACCTTCTGCGTTCCGAGGTGGCGCGTAATATGATCACCGATGTGCTCTATAAGGTGGATGCGGACCTTGTCCAAACGGGTGTCGCTTCTTTGTATAATTATCTGCCTGTCTTCCTGGATAGTACGGATTATGTCATGATGGACTCCTTGACGAAAAAGGAGCATATCGATATGCAGATGCAGAAGAACCTCATGACACTCTATTCTCCTATGGGTGCGATGTTGGGCCAGGTCATCGCCCAAGACCCGCTCGCCCTCAGAGAGATATTCATGAGCAAAAAGGATGCCTTGAAGGATGGCTTGGGCTCGAATTACACATTGGTTAGCCAGCATTTCTTCTCGCCTGATTCCATGATCGCACTCGCTTTTATTTCTCCGAATTTCAAGACGGTTGATTCTAAGTTGAGCGCGAAACTGATTGATGAAATAGATGCTAGCATCGGTGTCGTGTCCAAACTTTTCCCTACTGTGGAGTGCTATTATCATGGCGCCGCGCCACAGAGTGTCTACAACGCTAGGCAGATCAAGAAGGATTTGGCCATGACCTTGTCCATCTCGTTGCTTTTCGCCCTGATGATTATTGGTATTTGCTATCGTAACAAATCCACGTTGATTCAGATGGCCGTGCCTATTGTGTATGGCTTCTTCTTCGCCTTGTGCGTCATCTATCTGGTCAAAGGCCAATTGTCTCTTCTCGCTTTGGGCATCGGTGCGATTGTGTTGGGTGTCGCGGTCAGCTACTGCCTGCACGTCATCACGCATTACAAGTATGTGGGTAATCCAATCAAAGTGTTGGAGGAGCAATCTGTCCCTGTCTTTCTGGGTTGCCTTACGACGATTGGCGCATTTACGAGCCTCATGTTCACGGAGGCTGATTTGCTGAAGGATTTCGGACTCTTCGCCTCTCTGTCATTGGTGGGGACCACCTTCTTCTGCCTTTTCTTCTTGCCTCAATTCTTTAACGAGGAGAAGAACAAACGATCAGAGAAGGTCTTCTCATTCCTGGAGAAGATCAATTCATATCCATTCGAGCGCAAGACCTATCTCATTGGGGCTATCGTCTTAATCAGTCTTATCTGCTTCATCACCTCTAGGTGGGTGAAGTTCGATTCCGACCTGACTCACATCGCCTACTATGACAGCAAGATCTTGAAGTCGCAGGAGATATTGGCGGAGCATACGACAAAGGATTGCCGTACTGTCTACTTCGCCGCCGTCTCCGAGAACCTGGATAGCGCATTGGCTTATTCGAGTAAGATGGAGCGTGTCTTGTACAACCTGAAGGATAATTACGGGAAGGTAAGATCTTTCGGCACATCGAATAGCATGATCTTCATTCCGTTGGATGAACAAGAGAGGAGGTTGGACCGTTGGTACTCTTTCTGGACGGAGGAGAAGAAAGAACAGGTCTTCTCTAATCTGAACGAGGCTGCCGTTAAATATGGACTCGACCCGAACAGTTTCGTGGAGTTCCAGAACATGGTTGAGGTTGAGCGCACCACTTTGGTGTTGGCCGACTCAGACCTCCTTCCGTCCTCCATTAAAAGTAACATGATCGAGTATACGGATGGTAAATATATGGTCTTCACCCCTGTCAACCTCAAGCTTAGCGACAAGAAGGAGGTGTGTGATGAGGTGACGAAGATACCGCATTTGGTGGTGATTGACCCTTATTATTACACCAGCAACATGGTGAAACTTATTCACGATGATTTCTCCACCACGTTGCTCATCTCCTCGCTCTTCGTGCTCATTGTGTTGTTGTTGAGCTATAAGAGCATTATTCTCGCATTGATCGCCTTCTTGCCGATGGCCCTCAGCTGGTATGTCGTGTTAGGTATCATGGGTATATTCAATATGCAATTCAACCTGATCAATATTGTCATTACCACCTTCATCTTCGGTATCGGTGTCGACTACAGTATTTTCGTGATGGATGGATTGCTCTCCGAATTCAGGATCAGAAAGAATGTGCTTGTCTTCCACAAGACAGCTATCCTCTTCTCGGCCTTCGTGCTGATTGTGAGTGTCGCCTCTTTGATGTTCGCCACCCATCCGGCCGTAAGTTCTATCGGTTTCTCGACGCTGGTAGGTATGTCTACCGCTGTCATCATCTCCTATTCTTTGGAGCCGTTCTTGTTCTATTGGTTGGTGAAACGTCCGATCATGAAGAAGAAGGCGCCTGTCACCATCTTCAATCTTTTGCATGGTGAGGTCTATTTCAAATTGGGCAAGGACCGCATGTCTCATAAACAACAGATCCGCAATAATTACGAATACAAGGGTTATGCCGTGGAGAAACAGTTGAAGGAGGAATTGGTCACAACCCATAATTACAACATATTCAACGCTATCTTCCCGTTGGAGGGATCCATTTTGGAGTATGGTTGCGGATATGGCTTCAAAGCCTATTGGTTCGCCATCAACAACAAGCATTGTGAGGTGGTTGGCTATGATACGGACGAGGACAAGCTGTTGCTTGCGCAACATTGCTATTTGAACAATGAGAAGATCAATTTCTCTAGTAGCAAGGAGGTTCTACAGCCTGGCTACGAGACGGTTATCGTAAATGAGGGCTGGAATATAGAGGGTATCGAATCTGTTGTTAAGAAGGCTCGTTACCTTGTCACTTATAAGGGATGTGAAGGCGATGTCATCAAGTCTGATTTCATCAAGGAGGACGAGGATGAGCTCTTCACACTCTACCGTGCGAAAAGGTTCTATAAGTAATCCGTTATGAAGTATGATGTAGTCATCATTGGAGGAGGTCTAGGTGGTCTGGAGTGTGGATACACGCTTTCCAAATGTGGATTGGGTGTTTGTGTGCTCGAGCAAGGTGACGCATTGGGAGGATGTTTGCAAACTTTTCGTCGGAAGAGAATGGATTACGATACTGGTTTCCACTATGTGGGGGCCTTGGATGAGGGGCAGTCGCTCAGACGTCTGTTCGACTTTTTTCAGCTGATGGATCTGCCGTGGCACAAGCTCGACAAGGAGTGTTTTGACGAAGTGGACATAGATGGTGAACGGTTCAACTTCGTGATGGGACGTGAGAATTTCGTGAAGGAATTCTCTTCTCGTTTTCCTCATCAGAAGGATGAACTTAAAACCTACATGTCTGTTTTGGCCGATGTGGGAGACAATATATTCAAGAGCTTTGATGTGGCCGAAGCGGTCGATTTCTATCAGAAACCTGCCTTCACTCGTTCCGCTTACGATTTTTTGAACGAGACGATCTCCGACGTGAAACTACGTAAGGTGTTGGCTGGCACTTCTTTGAAAATGGAGTTGCATGCCAATCTCCCATTGTACATATATGCGCAAATCAACGATTCCTTCATTCAGAGTGCTTGGAGGATAGAGGGAGGCGGTCAGCAAATCGCGGATCGTCTTGCGGATAACATCCGTGCGTTGGGAGGTGTGGTGCGTACGAAGGCGCGGGTGACGGAGTTGGTGGAAGAAGATGGCCAACTGACCCGGGTGGTGGTGAATGGAGAGGAGTCCATTGAGGCGAACACATTCATATCGAACGCTCATCCGGTCGCCACACTCGATTTGGTGAAGGAGAGTCAGGTGCTGAAAAAAATCTATAGAAGGCGAATTGCCGGCATCCCGAATAGCTTTGGCATGTTCACCGCAAACATAAAGCTGAAGGAGAATAGTCTGCCGTATCTGAATCGCAACCAATATCTCTACGAGGGCGTTGATTTATGGGATTTTGCACATGTCGACACCTCTAGCCAAACGAACGCTGCGTTGATCAGCTATCAGGTTCCCGCCGATGGCTCGTCTTATGCCGCGAACATAGATATCCTCACACCGATGAATTGGACCGATGTGGCGGGTTGGGATGGCACCAAGGTGATGAGGCGCGGAGAAGATTATGAGGAGTTCAAGAAGCGTAAGTTCCAGCAGTGCGTGAAGTTCGCCGGGAAGTATATCGATGGCTTGGAGGATAGCATAGAGGCTGTCTACACAAGCACGCCGTTGACATACAAGGATTACACCGCAACGCAGGATGGGAGCGCCTATGGTATAAAAAAAGACTATCAGAAGTTGATGTTCACGATGTTGACGCCCCGTACCCCCATTCCTAATCTTTTATTGACTGGACAGAACCTTAATCTCCATGGAATTTTAGGTGTATCCATGACCTCTTTTTTCACATGTGCTGAGATTTTGGGGATGGATAAAATTAAAGATTTGTTAAAAATCAAATAATAACTGTTAAAATTCTTTAATTTTAATGTCAAAATGTTAAAATGTATAAATTTTATGCATTTTGGCATGTTTTTTGTACTATTTATTGTGTACAACAAAAAAGACATACCATTAGAATAAATTTCAATTCGTTTATTGAGTAATTCATGTTGCATCCATCAGTGCGTGAGCATAGATGGATGTGTTTTTTTTATTATCTTTGCATATTATAATAGTTGATCGTGCTGCTTTTTGGGGGAGGATAATGTGATTGATAGGGTGAGTGATTCTTTTTGTTGTTCAATGGTGAATAACCGAATAGTAAATATCGAATGATGAAAAATATTAGATATGCGTTCATTACAGTATTGTCATTGATGTTGTCAACGATATGCTCTGCTCAAGATGAACTGGGCCAAGTTATCATCAATGAACTTGTACCGAACAATGTGAACACTGTATACGACGAGGATTATAGATTCCCGGAAGGGTGGGTGGAGTTGTATAACACCACGGATCAGGATATTGATATCATGGGGTGGTATCTTACCAAGAAGAAATCGGAGCCAACCATGTGGCGAATCCCTGATCATTGTGTCATTCCATCTCACGGATATGTCGTTATCTATTTGGATGAAACGGAGGAGGAACTTGAACAATCCGGTTTTTTCCATGCGGATTTTAGCTTGGAAAATATCTCGGGTATGCTCTATCTGGTACGGGATGATGGTTCTATCGAGGATTTTATCGAGAGGTATGAGAATGCGCCTATTAATCATAGTTACGGAAGGTGCGTGTCGGATCCGACCCTGTGGGTTTGGTTCGAGCAATCCACGCCAATGAAGCCCAATGGCTCTGATTGTGAGGTGAGAGAGGTGGCTCCTGATGTGTCGTTTGATGTTCAGGGCGGTTTGTTTTATCAACCGATTAAGCTTACGTTGCAGGCCCCGTACCCATTCGAAAATAACATCCGTTACACGTTGGACGGCACGGAACCAACCATCAAATCCGCTCTTTATGTTCATCCTATTGATATAGATAGTTCAACGGTCGTTAAGGCGAAAGTTATTAAGGGTATTAGTGTGTTGACTAAACCTGCTAACGTCAATACTTATATCTTGATGGATAGGAAAATAGATATTCCGGTTATGGCCTTGACCTTCGAACCTGATTATTTATGGGATGATACGTTGGGTATTTATGTCGTGGGTAAAACGGGTGTGTATGATGATGCGATTGGTGGACCGTGCAACTACCGGACCAATCGTAGACGCCCTCTCAATCTGGAGTATTATGTGGATAACAAGCAGGTGTTGAATCAACTTTGTGAGGCTCGAATTGCGGGAGGTTGGACGCGCGAGGAGCCTATTAAAAGTTTGAAGATATATGCTAAAAGAAAATATGGCGAAAAGTATTTCCCCTATAAGTTCTTCGCGGAAAAAGATTCTAAATTGAAGGAGGGGTATCGGTCTATATTCCTGAGAAATGGTGGAAATGATGCGCAATTGACCATCCTAAAGGATGCTTTCCTGCAGAAGTTCGCTGGTGGTAAAGTGAATTTGGATTATCAAGCTTGTCAGTCTGTCGTTGTTTTTATGAACGGCCAGTATTGGGGTATAGAGAACATCAGGGAGATGGACAATGACGACTATATTTTATCCAATTACGGGATAGAAGCGGTGGATGTCTTTAAGAATTACGAGCTCAAGGATGGCACGTATGATGCCTACAACGAACTTTGCGAATTCCTTAGTCAACCTAATTTCTCCCATGAAAAATTGTGTTCTCTCGTCGATGTGGATGAATTCCTTAATTACATGTCGCTTCAGGCATTTGTCGGCAACTACGATTGGCCCAACAACAACCATGTCTTTTGGAGAGATAGGAATAATGGTAAGTGGCGTTGGATTGTAAAGGATTTGGATGGGGGATTTGGCTATTGGCCCTCTTCTACGAATGCTGACATCAGGGGGGTGAACCTGAATCCTTTCAATTTCCTCTCAAGGACAGATCCTTACTTCAGTTTCGGTAACAATGAGTGGGCGACTCGTCTATTGGAGCAAATCTTGTCGGACCCTATTGTCCAGAGACAATATGTCGAAAGGATAGCTATCCAATTGGGTGACATATTCCACAAAAGTGAGTTGTATCATGTGATTGATTCTATGACTTCCATCATAGCGAATGAGATCCCGTATCACAAGGATAGATGGGGACAACCGCAAACTGTTTGGGACGCTTGTATACAACAGATGCCGGAGTGGATTGAGTATAGACACGATATCCTTTATGGAATGTTGTCTCAATATTACTCGTTGGGGAAGGAGATTCCTCTCACTATCAGTTCTCTCCTTGATGGAGACGTTAAGTATGGTAATCTCTTCTTGGGAGGTGAGAAGCTATACAGGGACAGGTTTGATGGGAAATGGTTCCAAAATGATTCTATCCTTGTGGAGGCGACTCCTTATGTGTTCGACAAGGTGTTCCTGAAATGGGTTGTTCTATCTACGGATGAAATGGGCGATACCCTTCGTCGGGAGTTTTTCGATCATAAACTGGCAGTGAAGATCAACGAAGAGACGTCATTCTCCCTCTCTGCCGTATATACTACAGACCAGGTTGGCGTTTTCTCGGCCGAGGATGTAAAACCAAGTCTCACCTATTATCCTAATCCTGTAGAAGACGAACTGCATGTCCAAGTACGGTCTTCTAATGTAAGTTCCGTGGAGATCCTGGATGTGGCTGGACGCTCGATTCGTAAGATGAATGTAGGCGGCAATAGTTTTGTCATAAACATGAGCTCTTTACAAAGCGGTGTTTACCTTCTTGTGGTGAGATTCTCGGATTCGAACGGACAATCTGTTTATAAGGTTACAAAGTTGTAAAGAGGGGGAGTCTCCTTCTTTTCATCGTCAAAAAACTTATTGTTTTTGTCCTATAAATCTAAGTAAAACCTGTAACAGTTATTTAGGACTAGTCACAGGTCGAGCAATCATTCGCCGTGTAAATCCGTTGGATGCGTTCACTCACGCCTTGCGTCTACGAAGACGGCACAGAGGCGTTCCCCTCCATGTTGGATTGCCCGAAATAAATATAGATGCGGAAGTTCGGATCCGGGTCGGCTTGCGCCAACGAGACCGTCCACCCTAAACATAGCCAAATATAGGCACCCATATGCATTATAAATGTGATTTCTCCCGCCCCGCATAGAGTAGGATATTTATTTCGTAGACTTTTCTTGCCATGCTATTATGCTGTGGATGAGATAATTGAATATATGAAAAAATAGGACGCTGTGAATGATTTAGCGTCCACAATATGTTTAGCCTATTCAAAGCTATTATCTCAGGCAATAGGAGAAGGCGAAACTGTTCTTTTTCCCCTCCTTATAGCTAATGGTTATGAGGACAATTAGACCTTCTTGTCCGTTGGATAGTTTGAATTGTCTCACCTCACCTGTTTGGTCGAGCGAAGAGCTGTTGTCGTCGAAGACCACGCTGATGCCTTCCGCACCAATGATGCCCTTTGTCTCGTCCAACTTCAGCCAAGCCTTTCCTGGTTGGGCATCCGCCTCCTCCTTCGTCAGCGCTTTCCCGCTCTGTAGGTCGATATAGGGTGTCTCTATGTACGCCAGGATGGAGTGGTTGTTCTTTTCGTCAAGATTGTAGAACTCAATTTGTTGAGGATGCGTTCCGTCCGTGTCCGCCACTACGAGCGATAGTTTACCGGAGACATCAGGTGTGTGTACCCGTATGTAATTGTAAAAGAACTCCATCTCTGTTTCATGTTTCTTCCCTTCTTCATCCTTTATGTAGATGGTGAGGTCTGCCAATGAACGGTTGGATTGCACATATACGTTCACTTCATCCTCGCCAGCGAAGTAAAGATTCCTCTTGAGTGGTTCGATATGGCAAGAGAATTCCTCTTTCCCGTCAGGCTTCGTTTCCTTCCCGTTGTCTCCTCCGTTTCCATTCTCTTTGTTCGAATCATCCTTGTTAACCTCTTGACGATTCTCATTGTCATTATCGTTATCGTCATCACCGCAGGAACATGGCACGATTAATAGCGCCAATGAAAACAATGAAATCACGATCTTTTTCATCTTTGTAAAATTTTAATTGGTTATAAGTTAATACTTTAAATAATATTCAGTTGCGGGCTAAGTTGTGGAGGATAATAGCAAAGAAGCCACAGCTATAAGCGACAACCTATATACACACCTACTTATGATAGGCACACATCATCAAATTTCACTTTGTCAAAGTGAGTCCTTCCGCTGCGGAGGCACTATTGGGTTGGATCAACAACGCCTGATTGAAAAGGAGTCTGGCCTTCTCTTTGTTCTTCAGGTAATAGGAGTTCCATGCGGAGAGTATAACAATATCGTAATCAAATGGATAGAGGTGCTCGACCTTGTCGAAATAGGGCTCAGCCTTGCCGTATTCCCCTACGTTGAAGTACATTAGACCACGATAATAGTTCGCTTTAGTATTGTTGGGGTCTAGTTTTAGAATCGCGTCATATTGTTTCCCCACCTTGATCCAATCCTTCATCTTGGCTGCGGGCAGGACATAACCGAACCTGGCTTCGATGGAGGTGGGTCTCAGTTGTATCGCCTTGGAATAGTACATGACGGATACTTTGTAGTTCCCTTTGATATAATAGAGCCATCCCAAGCGGATGTTCACCGCATAGATGTCCGCCTTCACCTTTTTCAGCTCCTCTATGGCCTGGTCGTATTGTTTGTTGGACTCGTACTCGTAACTCTTCGCGAAAATGGAGCTACGGGTAGGTTCCGCCGCAAAGGATGTGGCGCTGAGCAGACATCCTATCACGAAACTGAAGAAGATTCTATTCGTTTTTGCTGTTAGAAATTCCATTGGACACCTCCTGCGATTACGTTATCATTTTGGCTAAACACGTTCAGATCGGCGTTGCCGTTCACGTCCACGAGGAAGAGGTTGGATTCCTTCCTCATGTACTTGTAGGTCAGCATCAACTCGCAATGGGAGTTGAGGAGATAGATGAGACTGGCGGAACACCTGAATTTGGTCTCACAAGAAAGGGAGTAGAAGGTGTGGCTGTCGCGGTCGTGGAAGTCGCATAGATTGCCATGAAGGTACGATAAACTACCCCAGAGACGATCCAATAACTTCCCTCCGACTTCAACTTCACCCAACCAGTTCCCTGGCAGTTTGCCTATCGCATAATAGTTATTGCCTCTCCAAATATAGGCGATTTTTGGTGAAATATAGAAGTTGAGGTTCCCAAACGGATAGAAGTAGTAGGAAAGATTAGCTTGAATGGTCTTGAGTGTCTCCCCTTTAAAGAACGATGAACTCAGCATTCCGATATGCTTGCCATAGGTGTAGGTGACCAGACAGCCCAATAGGTAATCCATCCGGCTATGTCTAGTCGATGTGTGGGTATATTTGTAGGTCGAATTGGATAAATTCTGCCAAAACTGAGGCGTGTATTCAGGTATGTTATGATTCCATTGCCCGTATGGATTGTACAGGTATGACCACCATGGGTTGTACCATCCTACGTAATTGTAATATCCATGGTTATTGTATGGGTTGGGGTTCTCTTGATAGTTGCTTTGCCCGTTATCATTGTTGTTTGGCGTAGGATTGTAGTACCAATTCTGTCCGTTTGGCCACTCTTGCCCGTTTTGCCATTCCTGCCCATTGGGCCATTCTTGTCCATTGGGCCATCCATTCTCGTTCCCTCCATTGTTAGCCTCTTTGTTGTCGTTTCCCGCTGAAGAGGGGTTGCTATCCAATGGTCCGGGTGAGGTGTTCCCTTCACCACCTGTGACGGTGTTTTCTGTTTCTTCTGTTCTGTTAGAATTAGAGTCGTTGAAATCCCATGGGAAATTCCACGTGCTGAATGGATAATTGCTTCTGGTGTCGGCGGCAGTCGTATCCAGCGCAAAGCAAACCTCGTCGTAAGACTCGTGGCTGATGCGTCCGTATGGCATCACTTTCCATCGGGAGGATATGTTGAATTTAGCGGACACCTCATATTCAATGCCCACATATTTGGATTTCAGGTTGAAGTAAGTCGAATTGGAGCCTTTCATTTCGATCGGATTGGTTCTCGACGTGAGCCCCATGTGGTGTTTCAGCTCACATTTGGAGCCTATTTCGTTCCCCACATCCACGGATGCGAACCCTCCGTTGCCGACGAGGTAGCGCTCGAAGTAGATGTAGGAGTCATCCCATGCGGTCTTACTATCCGCAAAAAGTGCGCCTCCTTCCGCATAGATGAAGGAGATGGGTTTGTTACGTTTCAAACCATATAAGGCGACAGAGTTGGCCGGTACTCCGTTGAAGAGTTTGTTCGCGTCCATGGTGCGAAGCGTGTTTTTGTAGGAGAAGTAGAGATACTCGTTCAGTACCGAATCCGTCGGGCACATCTCATGGGCTTTTTCGAAGTGGGGTATCGCCTCCATGTATTTGCCGATGTCATACAAAGAGATACCGCTCGCCCGTTCAGAAAGGAAGGTGGTGTACCTCTCATCCGTCGGATCGAAACAGTCTTGGCCCCATGCTTGTGCTTGTGTTGTCATGAGGAGAATCAGTATCCCTATGAATTTTTTCTTTCCCATAGACTTTGCCGCTCACAAAAATAGCAAAACAAACTGATAAGACAAATTTTTGGTGAAATTGGATGGATGAGGTGGAATTTCCTGCAAACAGGGTATGGTTGATGTGATGTTTTATATGCTTTAATACATGGTCGATGCCGGCTGGTCTTCCTGTTTTTGCGCAGCTCTGAATGACCTACGCAAAAACAGGTGAAAACCATTGCCGGTTATTTCTTGAGGCAAGTGTTCAAATAATCCTCAAAAGCTTTGTTGCGGGCTTCATCTTTTTGGTCTTGGTCGATTTTTGAGGCGAGCTTCGCAAGTTTATTCAGTTTGCTTCCTTTTTTGCTGGAAACATCTGTGTATTTGTTGTTTTTCCAGTTCTCGACAATCTCAGGACAGCGTTGTACGTAAAACTCCTCAGGCTTCTGGTCCTCAATTAATATCACTTTGTCTGTCTGTGAGTTGTACACCGCATAGTGGGAACGGGTGAAAGGCTTCAATTCTTCTATCGATGGATTTCCTCCTGTCACATTCGCCTTGAATGGGAAATAATATTCACAGGCATATTCGCCATTGGGCATCTCTTGGTTAAACTTCACGAAAGAATTCCCGTTGTATGTGAAATTTCCGCACTTGACATACTTCGTCCTGAATATTAAATTCTTTCCGTTGTAGTCGTATATATATCCGTTTATGTCTTTAGGCGTATATTTTTTATACATGGAGTGCTTGATTCTGTCTGCGTTGAAGTCCGCTTCGCTTAGGAATTTGATCTTACATCCCCATTCCGTCTCCGGAACCACGATGGATAAAACCACATTCCCGTTATTGGCTGGGTCGTAACCCAAATCTTCGAGGGTTGGTGTGTGCATCGCTTTTAGGAATCCAACAAGTGTGTCGCCCTCTTTTGTGATGATTTTAGACGGAACAATTCTTTCTTCCTCGATCCTCTTTGTTTGTTCTTTTGTGAACTGCTGGGCGAAGATGGTGGTGGCGGATAATAGTGCCCCTAATGTAAATAATACTTTCTTCATTTTTTTTATTGTATGTATTTGGGTTCTATTGTCATTATTCATCTCGTTAAAGTCGGCAGAACCCGTTATCCGGTTAGAACAAGTATACACATGTGTCCAAATATAAATAAAAAATTGTTTGCTCTATTGTAATCTGTCGATTTTTTGTAAAAAGGTACACAAAGGTTCTATTCGTTTTGGGGGGAGGAGTGTCTATTGGTTTGTGATGCAGGATAAACGTAAATAAATAAAAATCGAAGAGGATATGCTCCCTTGAACATATCCTCTCCTGAAAAGAATGTCTGTTTTTGCTTTGAATTAGTTCTTAATCAAAATCTTACGTCCATTGGTGACGTAGACTCCTGTCGGTAATCCATCTATGCTTTCGTGCTTGCAACGGACTTTCTTGCCCAATAGCGTGTAGATGTCTCCAGGTGCCTTCCCATCACTCTTGACCGTCAGGATGCCTGTCGGTGTGGAGATCGATAGATGGCCCGCCACATAGGTGAAACTGTAGTTCTCCGCCTCGGCTCCGTCGACCGTGATGTCATAGAGCCCGGCAGGGGAGGCCGACGTGGCTTGCGTCTTGCATGTCGGTTGTGCGCTGAAGACATCCTCCGCACTTTCTCCGTTTTTCAGGCCGGACACTTGCCAGGTTAGCTTCGGTAACGCGTCGCCTTCATACATCTCCGCATCGTTTGCCGTGATGGTCAACTCCGCTTTGTTGATGGTGAGGGTTCCCTCCGTCACTGTCAGTAACGTGTTGCTGATACTGCTTTCGTCAAGAGATATGGTGTATTCTCCGACGCCTGAGGTGGCGGTCGCTTCCGTCTTGCCGACAGGTGTGCCCGCTAATAGGTCCGGACGGCTGGTCACGTAGGTGAAGGTCGGATCCTCTTCTCCGTACTTGCGTTCCTGGTTCTCGAAGGCCAGTTCAACTGGTACGGTCACCCTGATGGTGTCTTCCAGCCCCTCTTCCGCCGCACTGTATGCCAACGCATAGATGGTGTCGCTTGGCGCTGTGATGGTAAGCACCGCCTTTTCGTCAACGAAATCCACATCTGCGGTCAGCTCGTTGCCTTCCTTGTCGTAGAAATCGATCCGCTGGCTTCCTACCTGCATGAACCAATAGACCTTGTCCCCTGGCTGGCAGCCGAACTGGTAGCCTTGGAGCTTGCACCCTGTCGGGGATGCCGCCCTGCTTTCCTGCTCGATCTGGAGCGTGGTGAATGGCACATCTATGACGCTGTTGTGGTCCTTGAGGGTGTCAATGACCGCCGATGAGCCTACGTCCGCCCGGTTGAAGGCCTGTATGCCGAAGATTACATCGTGCGTGTAGATGACTTGCTTGCTCTTCACGTCGAATCGATAGTCCGCCAGCACACTGTCGGGTTCCGCTCCTTCGACGTCGATGTCCGCATCGAAGGTCACCGTATTGGCTGCCTCTACCTCCACCCGCTTGCGTGGCTGTTGGTTGAACCAATACTCGAAGGCGATGATCTCGTCAGGAATGATCTCCTCCGGTACGATGAAGTATTTTGTCAACGCTGGACTATAATGCCCCATCTTATCCTTCGCTTGGTAAGTGATGCTATGCAGGCCTGGCGCGAGCGTGGAGAGGTCCACGTCTATGTCGATGACGCCTCCCTCCGCGAATGGCACGGAGACTCGCTCGGCTTCGTTCTTGTCGATCCAATACTCGTAGGTCTCAATAGCGTTCTCCTGCATGGACTCCGCCTGCGGAATGATGAAGTGCTTCAGCACGACTGCGCTGGCGTGCCCGTTCTTGTCGAGGGCGCGGAAGGCGATGCTGTGTAGACCAGGGGCAAGGCTGGAGAAGTCTATGTCCATGTCCACAATGCCCCTTTCATCGAATGGTCCGGACACACGTCCTGCGAAGTCCTTGTCGATCCAGTACTCGTACTTGTCGAGTGTGTTCTCCTGCACGGACTCCGCCTGCGGGATGAGGAAGTGCTTCAGCACGACAGCGCTGGCGTGTCCGTTCTTGTCGAGGGCACGGAAGGCGATGCTGTGCAGACCAGGAGCAAGGCTGGAGAAGTCTATGTCCATGTCCACAATGCCTCTTTCATCGAATGGTCCGGACACACGTCCTGCGAAGTCCTTATCGATCCAGTACTCGTACTTGTCGAGTGTGTTCTCCTGCACGGACTCTGCCTGCGGGATGAGGAAGTGTCTCAGCACGACTGCGCTGGCGTGCCCGTTCTTGTCGAGGGCGCGGAAGGCGATGCTGTGCAGACCAGGAGCTAGGCTGGAGAAGTCTATGTCCATGTCTACGATGCCTTCTGCGTCGAATGGTCCAGACACACGTCCAGCGAAGTCCTTATCGATCCAGTACTCGTACTTGTCGAGCGTGTTCTCCTGCACGGATTCCGCCTGTGGAATGAGGAAGTGCTTCATCACAACAGCGCTCCATCGCCCGTCGTCTGTGCCGGCGCGTATCGCCAGACGGTGTAGACCGGGCGAAAGGCTGGACAGATCCAACTGGGTATCCCAAGAACCCTCCGTCAGGTCTGTTATGGTTTGTCGACTGTCAAACCGCTGGTCAAGCCAGTATTCATACTTTGTGACGGGTTCACTTGCCGTCGCAAGGATGCAACAGAGCAATGCCAGCAAGGACAGTCCTATGTGTTTCGATCTGTTCATTGTCTGTCTCTGTTAAGTGGTTACTCGGTTACTGGTCTCGCTTCAGCCTTGACTGTCACGTGCAGCTTGCCGCCGACTGTCTTGTTGGCGATCTTGCTGCTGATGATGCGTGGCGTGGAAGGAATCTTGTCCCAAGGGTAGTCTCCTCCTGCAGGTCCCACCGCGGTGCCGTCATCGCCTATGAATACATCAGGGTTGGCAATCTCCCATCTTCTTGGTATTTGGGTGTCATTCAGGGTATAGCTGAGATTTCCTTGCCCATCGGCAAAGATGGATGCTAAATATTCGCCCCAATTGGAATAGTTGGTATAGCAGCTGACCGATGTGTTTTGATCGCCATTGGATAGCTTGCCGTGATCTCCGACACAGTTGACAGTGGTCGCTCCTAAGTCAAGACAATTGCAAACGAACGAATTTTTATAGAGATATGGTCCATGAGTATAGCTACAATAATAACCCTCATAAGGCAATACACAATGGTCAATCAAAACCGCACTTTTGGTGTCAAACCACTGTACTCTATCTGTTATATAACAATTTTGGGCAATAAAACCTGTTGCGATGGAACCGCTTCCTTCAATGTTTCCGTATATGTAGCATTGGCGGAAAATGGTTGCGTCCGAGTTGTTCTTCATGCGAATGGTACCCATGCGGCATTTGACGAATTTGGTGCCTTGGATAAGCGAGTCGGTCTCCAGTTTGTTGATGTTTACATCTCCATTGATCCAAACTCCCTCCATATAGAAGTAGTCCGGATGTTGTCCATCCAAACCATTCATTGTGACTCCTCCCGCTAAGAAGGTGCGGGCGACTCCTGTCAGCGTGTCGTCGTCATAGCCTGCTCCGTAGATTTTGACGGACTTGTTGAAGTTGGCCGGTGTGCTGAATGTTCCTGAGGAGAGGGTGATGATGTTCCCTTCTTCGGCATTCTCCAACGCCTGTTTCAATGCATCCGTGCCGTAATAGACTGTGGTGGACTCTCCTCTTTGAAGCGTGGCGGATATCGCCTCACTTACTACCTGTGCAAAACTTGTTGCAGTCATGAACAATGCGACTGCCATTGAGAATAAATGTTTCATGGTCGTAGAATTTAGGTTAATATATTTGTTTCTTAATTCACTTACGTTTTAATATGGCTACTCCTGGATTTTCTTATGACATACCGTACACATCATACACTCCATACATACCATACACACCATCACATAATTGACATACTTCTTTTCGTTTAGTTCCTTTCATCTAATGGTCAGCCTATTAACACTGCTCTTCTCTGCTGGTAGAACTATTTGCAAACGAATTCATTCCGTATCACCCCGAAGGGTTATATTACAAGTATAATGATTTATTTTTGAAAACGCAAGGGAATGGTTCTTAATTATATTGACGAGCGTCAAGTGCGGATTTTGGACTGGTGTCCATGCGATATTTTTCTTTATAGTAAGGTATATATATTCAGACACGGATCATCCCGACCCGCATCTGAACATTGGAAATATTTCTTGCTTATTGTGTGTTTGTTATCGCTCTTTCCGGTATCGGTAGACGATGTTGTTCCCTTCGCCCACCTGTTCGAAAAGTTTGCCTGTGCGTTCTGGGGCTGCTGTCCCTTCCTTGAGTTGGAGTCCCGTCACTACCTCCACATGCATCTCGTCCCATAGTCCGCTTTCGATGAATGAATGTAGGGTGGCGCTCCCTCCCTCGACGATGAGGGATTGCAGGTTCCTCTCGTATAGTTCGTGCAGTAGGGTAGGGACGGATAGTTTGCCTCCCTCAAATGGTGTGTTGACGAATTCCGTGTTTGGTGCGCTGAAGGCTGGCTTCGCTTCCGTGAAGACGAGGGTTGGTGCTTCTCCGTCGTATAGGTGGTAGTCGCTTGGCACGCTTAATCTTCTGTCTATGAGTATGCGGGTTGGGTTGTTGCCAGTGACGTGGCGAACCGTCAGTGAGGGGTTGTCCAGCAGTGCGGTGCGTGTCCCTACAAGGATGGCGGCCTCGTTCGCCCTCAGTTGATGCGAGATCCGTTGCGTCGTTTCGTTGGAGAAGCGGTAGGCGGCTTGTCCGTTTCCTCTGGGTTGGTCCATGAAGCCGTCCTCGCTCTGCGCCCATTTCAGGATGACGAACGGACGTTTCTGCTCGTGGAAGGTGAAGAAGCGGCGGTTGACTAGCCAACCTTCCTCTTCCAGCAGACCTGTGCGTACCTTCACGCCTCCCTCCTGCAGCATCCGTATTCCTCTGCCGCTCACTTCCGGGAAGGGGTCCTTGTTCGATACGACAACTTCCGGTATGCCTTTCTCTAGGATGAGCTTGGCGCATGGCGGTGTCTTCCCGTAGTGGGAACAGGGCTCAAGGCTTACGTAGATGGTGGACTCTTTCAGAAGAGTGGGGTCTTGTACCGATGCGATGGCATTCACTTCTGCGTGCGGACCGCCCCATTTCATGTGATATCCCTCTCCGATGATTTTTCCTTGGTGGACGATGACTGCCCCCACCATCGGGTTGGGCGCCACGTTCCCGATGCCTTTTTGTGCCAGTTCGAAGCACCTGCGCATATATAGTTCGTCTTCCATGCTCTAATTTTTTTGTAAAGATACTTCTTTTTGAACTATATCTATGGGAAATAAATAGTAAATCGTAAATAGCTAAATTGTAAATAGCAAATTACCCAAACTGTAAATAGTAAATCGTAAATAGTTAAATCGTAAATATTATAGTTTTTTTATTAGTAATATTTTGTGTATTTTTGTCGTAAAATTCAATAGATATGATAGGTGCGATAATAGGAGATATTGTAGGTAGTACTTACGAGTTCCATAATACAAGGGATTACAATTTTGAGATGTTCCCCCAAGGATCCTCTTATACGGACGATTCCATATGTACCATCGGTATTGCCGATGCGATCTTAAGGGGGATTCCGTATCGAGACGGATTAATAGAGTGGTGTCGTAAGTATCCTCATCCGATGGGCGCATATGGAGGCTCGTTTGTCAGGTGGATTCATTCCGATGATCCGCAACCATATGGATCGTATGGCAATGGTGCGGCGATGCGTGTTTCTGCTGTGGGGTGGGCATTTGATGAGTCCACCCTGGTCTTGGAGGAGGCGAAAAAGTCAGCCGAGTGTAGCCACTCCCATGCGGAAGGCATCAAAGGAGCGCAGGCGATAGCTCTGGCGATACATCATTTGGCCCATCTCAAGGGGCAGAAGGAAGACGTGGCGGATATATGTCGCCAATTCTACGGCACGGATTATGAGACAAGACTTCCGAAGAGAGGGGATTGGAATGAAACCTGTCAAGGATGTGTCCCTCTTGCCTTTCACCTATTTCTGCAATCGGAGAGCTTCGAGGATGCGATCAGAAGTGCTGTCTCCTATGGCGGGGATTCCGATACGGTGGGAGCTATCGTAGGCTCGCTTGCGGAGGCGTTTTATGGAATATCTCAGGATATTTTGAAGATTGCGTTTGGCTATCTTCCTGAGGATTTGTTGAATGTAGTGCAGAGGTTCAGAGAACGATATGTGCTTTGTGGCTGATGATGAGGGTGTTACAAACTATTTGAATGTTTACGGAGAAAAAAGTTCAATCTTATTTGGTTTGTGTCTCGGATTGTTCTACCTTTGCACTCGCTTTTGAGAAATACAACAGCCGTCGGTCATGAGGATCGAAAGAAAACGTGGTGAACACAAGGTGGTAATAAAAAAAGTTTCAAAAAAGCGAAAAAATATTTGGAGGGTGAAATAATTTGAATTATCTTTGCACCCGCTTTCCAATAAAAAGCGCCCCGCTGAAGGGTTGGGGAACAAGAGAGAGATCTTTGAGGAAATTGATCGAGACAGCAGGAAAATGCATAGGGAAGAAGCAGGCGTAAGGATGCGAGAGCATCGTTCGCCACAATTCCAAATAAACTAAATACGGACACCGAGCTAGGAAATAAATAAAAAAACAATTCATACAACGGAGAGTTTGATCCTGGCTCAGGATGAACGCTAGCGACAGGCCTAACACATGCAAGTCGAGGGGTAACAGGGAGCTTGCTCCGCTGACGACCGGCGCACGGGTGAGTA
>JAEERP010000010.1 GCA_016285885.1 Paludibacteraceae bacterium | reverse complement strand
CTTTTCGTCTATCGCCATTTCCTCAAAGATCTCTCTTTATTCGTTCCCCGTCCCTTCGGTGGGGTGCCTTCGTTTCCGAAAGCGGGTGCAAAAGTACGCCACTTCCGCTTACCAACCAAATGTTTTCGCATCTTTTTTTCGTGTTTTTTTACAAATGGCTGTGAATCAACGGGAAAAATTTTTGAAGAGACGGTCAACTTTTGGGTCAAACCGCCTCTTCCCTATCTATTCTCCTGCAGATTGGCACCTAAACCACCCACAGGCATCGCCCTAAAATGGACAATTTTTCTATATTCTCTTGCTTTTCTCTGTCAATCCACCTCAAAATCCAAACACTTTCTGTCCGCTGTGAATGGACGAACCTTCGTGTCCGCAACCTTAACGTGGGCGGGGTGTACCGCATACGCCTTCAATGCCTCGAAGCTCTCCAAGGTTGAATCCAACATCACATCCACATTGGAAGTGGGCAGGCCATTAGTATTAACCTTCACCTCGATCAAACCAGGGACAACCCCCTTTAATCCTTCCAAGCCTGCTTTAATGCCTGCTTTAATCTCCTCTTTCTCAGACGCCGAGAAGGTGTCCTTCAACGTCCACAAAATAACATGCTTTACCATAAAATATCTTTTTATATAAATCCAACTTCAGCTTTATCTTCCGCAAATATACTGAAAATGACGGAAGGGGATACATCCCTTACTCTTCTTATGACTTCGCATCATTTCACCCAAATCCGCTTCTTGCCATTCTTAACATATATCGTGGATGGCCTCTCCTCCCGCACGCTCCGGCCGAATAAATCGTATAGAGAATCATCGCCTGGATTCTCCGGCGCAACCGTGATTGGCCACTGCAGGCTCGTCCATTCGCCTAAGTCATAATCCTCCAGGTCTCCCACGATCGTTCCGAACTCAGCCCAGGCGGAAGCCTTATACTCCTCCAACGCACTGGCAGGGACATGAATGATAGGCTCGGATGAGAAGAGGTAGAGGGAAACGGATGGTGGCGTCGTCGGCTTCACATAGACATCCTTCACCTCCGAAGAATAGAACGCTCCTTGCTCTATTCTCTTTACCCCCGAACCGATCACCACCTTTGACAACTGGTCACAATAGGCGAACGCATCGAATTGCACGTTCGTGACACTGTCCGGAATCATCACACCCTGCAACCCTGAATGGGCAAACGCTTGTCGGCCTATACGGGTGACTGACTCCGGAAGGATCAGGCTCACAAGCCTTGGACTCTCATAAAAGAAGTCTTCCCCCACCTCGCCAGAAGTGGTTTCGAACGTCTCGTAATAGGCCTCTCCCCCACTCACAATGGTGGCACCGGAGAGATCAACGGATTGCAATGTCCCTTCGTTGATCAGCTTGCGTAGATATTGGATGTCCGTACCATTGATCGGTCCGCTGATCACCGCCTTTATGGCTTGTTCGGAGAGGGAATCGGACAAGGTGCCTGGCTCGTCCAAATGAACCACCTCCAATCCGCCTGCCCGCTTGGTGACCTCGTGCATCGTGCCATCCGCATCGACTGAATAGATGGTGAAGTTCTTCCCGACGCAGGAAGGGATGCAGAAGCTCAGCGTATTGGCGGCATAAAGCATCTTCCCTTCGTCGTCCTGCACCCAGAAGCCTATGCCTCCCTCGCCGGACATGGCATAGAAGGAGTCCGCCTGCATGTAGGTATACGACGAGGCCGTTATGGAGTCGGAAAGGTAATCGGTGAATTGACCGAGGTTGGCATAGAGACCGACCGTCTCCGAACCGAGCCGCTTCTCACCGGCATTCGTCAGGAAACCAGTGGTTAGGAGATAATCGGCGCGGTCCTCCACAAAAAGTATCTCCCTATTCTTTTTCGGATATTTGGAGATTTCCGCCAACGTCTTGTCTATGTCCTCCTGCGAGACGGAGAGGGTATGCACCCCATAATCGTTGATGGTCAGTTCGCAAGGCTCAAAGAATCCCCATGCGGTGAAGAAGTCGGTCAGGTCCTCCTGCGCCACCTCGCAGACCTTACGCACAAACTTCAACGAACTGTTATCCGTGTCTGTCCAAAGTGTCAGAGGGTCCTTGCGCAACTCCTGGAAGAGCGTCGGGTAGAACGAGGTGTTCTTCCTCGCCTGATGGTAATACAAATAGAGCTGGTAATACATCCTCATCATGCTGGATATGTTTCTTGTGAAGTATGGCGTGTGGTGCGCATAGCTGTTCATCGTGGTGGAAAGTGACAATCCCTTGGAGGTGAGGCGTCCATCCAGGAAACAGATGACGTTGGAGAAGAGATTGTTCGAAACCTCCGTACACCCCTCTAGGTTGATGGCTCCCTGGTTGTTATGCCCACATTCGTGCGCCGCGCACCAGTCATCCTGATCCTCCCGTGTCACATCGAACGTATTGGAGATACAATCCGTTGAGTTATATGAGGTACGATAAGGGGAGGAGTTCGCATACCCGTCGTCCGAGGCCTTCCCCTCGATGGCGAAGTTCGGGTTGTTGTAATAGATCGGGAAGTAGGCCTCTCCGCCGGTCAGGTTATAAGGAGCATTGGCTCGCTGGCCGTTGACCACCGATTCGCAGATGCCCATCAGCTCCTTCTCCCACACGGTGAGACTATCAAACCAGACAAGGCTATGGTCGATGGAGGAAGGAAAGAGCTCCCGGTAGGTGGAGGTCTTGAAGTTGAGGAGCGTCTCCGCCCCCTTGACGGTAAAGAGTTCATGCGTGGCATTCTCCAACAACTCCGCATAAGCCGCGTCGCTATGGCGGGCCAGGTCGTAGTAACCGTTCACCACACCTCCCTCGACGTGGATCTTGATGGCCGGCCACTCGCTCAGTTTCTTCGTCATCGAACGGGTGTCGGCGGTATAGACGATATAGTAGAGGGCATCTTTGTACCCGTCAATGATATTCAAACCCTTGTGGAGCTTCGTGCCTGACTTGGCGTTCGAGATGAGGTCGTTGCCGACACATCCCGTGAAAAAGAGGGTGGCGTCGTTCGGAACATCCTGATCCACGAAGACATAGATCGGAGCGTTATCCCTCGAATAGATACCCGTCGGATTTCCCATATACGACCCGCCGGTGCTCATGAGAAGCGTGTTCCAATAGTTAGCGTCGCTGTAGGCAGGGTATGCATGGATCCTGAAATCCTTCTCGTAGGCCGCCCACTCCTCGTTTTTTATTTTCAGGGCAATGGCGACGATATCATCCAGGATACTCTCCTCACCCATCGCCTGGGCCAGCTCCGAGTCGCTCATCGCCTTGTACTCCGCCTTCAACTCCGTGCAGGCATCATCCATGAAGAAGGTGGGGAGCAGCTGACGAAGCTCGGTCGCAGGATCCGCCTCCTGCGCATACAACTCGTCCAAGCCACCCTTGATGGTGGCGAAGTCCGTCCAGTAGGAATCCTCGTAATCCCCCAACGATTCATTATAGACGATGACGTCCGGATGGGACGAAAAGAGGTAGTAGTCTATCGACGGCGGAACAATCGGCTTGACATAGGCGACCTTGACGGAAGAGCCATAGAAGACGCCCTTCCCGATGCTCAACACCTTACTGCCTATGACGACTGTGTCCAATGATCTGCAATAGGCGAACGCATCGAGGTCCAGCTCACGTATGTTATTAGGGATCTCTATCTTCTTCAGACCAGTATGCGAAAAGGCGTTGGCCGAGATGGAGGAGACCGACTTAGGCAGCACGACATATTTCAGGTTCGTACATTCCGTGAACATGGCCTCACCGAAGACATCGTCCTCCGTTCGGAACGCTTCGTGGTAGGCCTCTCCACCGCTCACGATCCGCACTTCGGAGAGGTCCAACGAAGTGACCGCCCCCTCCTCAATCTGTTGGCGTAGGTACTTGACGTCCGTTCCGTTGATGGAACCCGTAACCTGCACCTCCCCATCCTCCGCAGCGAAAAGAGAAGAGAGTGTACCCGCCTCCTCCACATGGACCACACTCTTGGCGAATAGAGAAGCGCCACTCACAACAACAGCGAACAATACTGCTGATATTCTAGAGATATAAATCTGTTTCATGGCTTATACTTTATGACTGATTATTTTTTATTATGTAAATAGATGCGGTTATACACTGATTCAATCAAACACCACATTCAGGCATGTAACAAAGATAAAAATTTTTTCTGGGAATCAATGGAGATTTTAGCATGTAAGCAGTTTAAACCGCCTGGGCTATTTCTTCTTGTCCTTCAGCGTCACGTTCACCGTAATAGATGTTTTCCCTTTGTACCAACCATGATCATCCGTGAAATGTAGCCGATTCTCCGGGATAATAGTATCAAACGGTTCATACAACGTAGTATCGCCAACGAAGCTGAATGGGTATCCATTGTCACTCCATCCGAGGTCATATAAATCTTCCATCACCCTATAAGTTCCTTCTTCGTCCGTGAAGGTCAAGGTTCTCGCATGTTCTACAGAATCATGCTCTATTATTAAGCTTTTAATTTTAACTTCAGACAAACACTCACCTCTCTCATTCACCACTTTACCCCTCATCTCAAAATCCGCAGTAGGCGTACCGTACATGGCGCCGCACCCTGAGAAACTAGAATATCCTAATATTCCAAGTACCATTTTTAAACCCATTTGGAAAATTCGACCAAACAATTCTTTCATAACGATAATAATTTAGCTATTCATATACTTCACCATAAGAGCAAACAATACTACAAATTTATATATAAAATGTATATTTCACTGCAACTTGTCATTTTTATTTTACTATACCATAAAATCATGGACAATGATATGATTACGATATATATGAAATGATTCTCTTCCTGCATCTACACACATCATATCATTGACAATGGATAATAAATGTATTTATTACTCATTTTATCTTGCATATTTATTAGTGTATATTTTACATTTTATTACCTTTGAGGGCTATTCACATTGAACGGCTTTTCATCATCCGCTTAGTTAGGTTCTAGCGGCTGTTGAGAAGATAAATTTTCAGAACCTATGTTTTAATATTCAGAATCATGAAAAAGACGTACATCTTATTAGGTTTCATTTGTGCATTAACATCATGTAAATCAGCCATTGACAAGTCCATTACCGAACCGCTCAGCAATAAAGAGATGGTCAAAATATGCAAGGATCATAGCGACCTGAATATAGAAAATGCTCTTGCATATATTGGGTCAGAAGAATCATTTGTGAGACAACTCGGCAAGGAACTATACTTAAAATACGCGGATGTGACCTACCGTGATATTGTTGAATTTCGTGAGAGGGTAACGGACGAGGAGACGATTGAGGAAATCCGCAAAAAATACGATCAGTACACCAGCCACCTTTGCGATTCCGCATGGAAGAAGATCAACGACATCCGCGAAAGCATAAAAAGGGACACCTCGTTCAACAAATACGCTAAGGTGAACTACACGCTGGAAGAAAAGGAATATCCAAATATCTACCCATATCCCTGGATATGTAAAAAAATATCACCCGATGCGGTTGTTTATGACAATGAAATAAGAAAATTGGGAGGAATTGTAAGTAAAGTGACAAAAGACGGTTCCGCCAATCCAAATATAAGTTTCAACTATTTTTGTGTCAAGGTGGATCCATATATTTTGTTTATACAAAATCCCGTCGACGACAAAGACACGTTGGATTTCGTCAGTGGCGAGTACGATTATGCATTCAATGTCTTATGGGTGGAAACGAGAGACGATATACTATACACATCCAAAGATAACTGGGACCTGCTAGAATCCGGATCAAGTCACTTTGATTTGCATGTCGAAAAAGATAATATCTTGGATAACAGAAGATTGCTTGAAATCACGAACATCGACATCATGAGCAAAGAGGAATTCGCGGATTCCCTTTTTCGCAAACAATTGGACGAAAAGACCATAAGAGCAGGAGAATTCTATACGCAAATAATGCGATAAACGACAGGCATGAGGGAGTCAGATGCCGAGAAAATCTCGGTATCTGCTTCTGATGGGAGAACTATATGAATCCGACAACTACTTCTTTTTACTACAATGCAAGAGTTAACAAAGTTTTTTACCAATAAATAATAACTCACAACACGTGGCACTTACAATAGATGAACTAAAGATACTGATAGGAAGTAATGAACATCGTCAACTGGAACTAAAGAAGACCACAGGTGAACTAAAGGATGGCATGCATACAGCTTGTGCTTTCTTGAATACAGAAGGGGGCTGGCTCCTTTTTGGCATAGCTCCAACATCACTGAAGATTCTGGGGCAACAAGTCACAGACAACACTCAAAGGGAGATCGCACAGGCTCTAAGCTATATGGAACCTCAAGTTGATGTGCGGGTTGAGTATATTGACGTCCCCGAAAGACCAAACCACAAGGTGATTGCAATGCACTTTGAAGGATGGGCATGGGGAATGGTGCCATATACTTATCATGGCTGTCCATACCATAAAGTGGAGAGTACAACGAAAGAGATGCCACGTGACATGTATGAAGAACGGTTACGTAGGAGTAAGCAAGACTTGTTTGCTTGGGAAAGACAGCCATCGGAGTTTGCTGACATCAATTCACTGGATGAAAAATTAATTCGTGGCGTTTTACGTCTTGGCATTGAGAGGGGAAGGTTGTCGGATCTTGCTCTAACCGAATCCATTGAGGATGTGTTGGGGAAATGGAAGTTGACTTCAGACAACAGACCTCTGAACGCAGCAACAGCACTCTTCACGAAAGATACGGGAATGTACACGCAGTTCACGATGCGTCTAGCCCGTTTCCAAGGGACAGACAAGAATGAGTTTATGGACAATCAACGAGTGGAGGGCAATATCTTCGTGTTACTCAATGAGGCTATGAACTTCTTCCGCAAACACTTGAATATGCATGGGAAGATAGTCGGATTGGTTCGTGATGAATACCTGGAAATACCTGCAGAAGCTTTACGTGAAGTGGTTATTAATGCACTATGCCATCGTCAGTACGAGCGATATAATCTGACTATAGGTATCGCCATCTACGATGACCGCATCGAAATTGAGAATCCCGGCATTTTGCCTCCTCAAATCACACCGGAAAATATTCTCCAGCCTCATATCTCGTACCCATACAATCCTCTTATCGCTAATGTGCTGTATAGTACAACCTATATTGAGAATTGGGGTTCGGGTGTGAAACGCATCATGGAGGCTTGCCAAAAGAGAGGTGTTCCTGCTCCGACATGGACTGTCAATGGTGGATTTGTCGTAGTAACATTTATGAGACCAACCAAGAGTGTTACTCAAGGTGTTACTCAAGGTGTTACTCAAGGTGTTACTCAAGAGGCCAATCTTGATAGGGAAATTGAGCTGGCGATCAAAGATAATCCCAATGTTACCACAGAAGATCTGGCAAGACAATTTGGGGTAACTCCAATGACCATCAAACGTCATATAGCTAAAATGCCTCACATTCATTATGTGGGAAGTGGTTATAGTGGGCATTGGGAGGTGGTTAACAAAGATGGGAAGAAGAGTACACAAGATAATGCTTAACAGCAACAATCATTATGGATAAGTTAGTATCAAAACCCATACAGCGTTTCAGAAAAGGCGACGCCTTTGTTAAAATAGATTCACATTCTCTTGTGTTCATGGAGATAAACGAGGTGGAAGAGAACAGAGGAGATATGGATTTTTGCATCGTCTCATGGTACATGCTTGATGGGAAAGGCATCCATACCCAGCGGCGATTCCCAATGGTTGCTTGCGATGGCAAGTTCAGCGATTTTGAACCAATTTCCAGAAGACTTCTCAAAGAAGCGAAGAGATTGATGCGTCAATACAATGCGGATGTAAAACAGTTGACAGACGTGAAAGGAGCGATTTGAATCAACCTGTAAATGATCAAGATGACAAAGAAAATTTCAAAAGAGATGCGAGGTGACAAAGAACCGATGTTCGTCAAATCGCACGACATTCACCTGGACGAGGAGTATGTCCATTGGATAGCGGATATCAAGCATCGCTATCGTTCGGCGCAAGTGAAAGCCGCCCTAAAAGTGAATAGTGAGAAACTGTTGTTCAACTGGCAGCTAGGGCGTGACTTGGTACAGAAGAAAGCAGAAGAACGTTGGGGAGCAGGGGTGGTTGAACAGGTAAGTTTGGACTTGAAGCGTGAGTTCCCTGATGCGGATGGATTCTCAACTTCCAATCTTTGGTACATGAAAAAGTGGTATCTGTTCTATACTCAAACAGAACATGCGATTCTGCACCAAACTGGTGCAGAATTACAAATGCTTGAAAAACAACATGCAGCAAAACTCCACCAAGTTGGTGGAGTTTTGTATTCAGAGAAACTCCACCAGGTTGGTGGGGAAATACAATCTTCTGATAATCAAAGTGGCCTAAAACTCCAACAAGCTGTTGGAGAAACTCAGCGACTGGTTTCAAAAACTGATGAAGAAATCGGCATGGCATTTCCACAACCATTTGCACTCGTTCCATGGAGACATCACGTAGAGATAATAACTAAATGTAAATCCATTGATGAAGCATTATTCTACGTGGACAAGACCATAGAACAAGGGTTAAGCCGTAATGCACTGATCAATTGTATTAAGGCAAATCTTTACGAACATCAAGGCAAGATTGTCAACAACTTCACTGATCATATGCCGGCATTGCAAAGTAAACTTGTTCAGGAGGTTCTGAAAGAAAACTATAACTTCGGTTTTGCAACAGTTGAACATGAGATCTATAACGAGGCAGAGTTGGAACAAGCGCTCACAAAGAATGTGACAGACCTTTTGTTGGAGATGGGAACAGGGTTTGCCTTTCTTGGCAGACAGAAGGAACTTATTGTGGGTGGTCGTTCTCGTAAGATAGACTTGCTATTCTATCATATACGCCTGCGTTGTTATATTGTCTGCGAGTTGAAAGCCAAGCCGTTTGAGCCTGAATTTGCAGGGAAGCTAAATTATTACGTCAATGCCGTTGACGAGTTGTTGAAGTCTGATGAAGACAATCCGACTATAGGTTTGCTTGTATGTTCCGATATGGAAAAAATAGATGTACAATGGTCGTTCAAAGGCATCAATACGCCTGTGGGTGTGGCAACGTACAACAACGTCAAAATAAAGGATGCTTTGCCAAGCCAAGAACAACTGGCTGAGCGTGTGCAACTTGTACAGAAGGAGTTAAAGGAGGCAAAACGGTTGAAGCAATGAGTAAAAAGGAGTGAGAACCACCAAACGTCATATAGCTAAAATGCCTCACATTCATTATGTGGGAAGTGGTTATAGTGGGCATTGGGAGGTGGTGGACAAAGAATGATTGAGGTGGACAGAAAACTTCGAAGGTGGACAGAAAAGGTGGACAGAAAACCTGAGAAACCATTCTATCGTTCATCACAGAGAATCCATAAATCACCTCCGTGCAGAGGGCGGAAAGAAAATCTCCCCGACCTCCCTCCGATTGGTGATTATTTTTTACATTTGCAGAAGTGTGCGCTTTGTGCGTGGACTGTTATGATAATCATGGCAAATGAAGAAAGAGTCAGTTACCGAGGAAAACTCGTTAGTTCACAAGGATAGGATGAAAAGGATAAAACAGTTTGTACCTTTTGAGTACGATTCGAAAGAACTATACTGATATGATAGTTGCAAAAGACAATAATGACATGAATAATAACGACAATATTCCAGCACTTCAATCTCCATTCGAGCAGTTAAGGGAGGTTGATGCAGATGGCAGGGAATGGTGGAACTCGCGTAAGTTGGCACGTGTGATGGGCTATGGCAAGTACTGGAACTTTGAACGTGTCATAGCAAAGGCACAGGCATGGACTACACAGAAGGGTTATCATCTTGTCGATCACTTTGTGGAAATTACTGAGATGGCAGAACTAGGCAGTGGTGCTGTTAGAGAAGTGACGAGTATCCACCTATCACGCGCTGCTTGTATGGCTGTCGTTATGAATGCTGACCAAAAGAAAAAGATGGTGAAAGCAGCACAGCAGTATTTCAGTGCGACTATGACTCCTGATGTAGCCATGAGAAGCATGGAATCTTCCATCTTGATGTATAAAAGTGGACGAGGGAAGGTGCAGGTTCAAGTTGTCTTCGACACCAAAACATTTTGGCTTTCACAGCAGAGAATGGCAGAGTTGTTTGGAATAGATGTACGTACTGTCAACTACCATCTAAAGCAGATTGATGAAAGTGGAGAGATCCATTTGTCCGACACTATCCGAAAAATTAGGATACCTTCGGACAAATGGTCTGGAGAGGTGATGATGTACAACCTCGATGTTGTCATTGCAGTGGGTTATCGAGTGAATAGTTACGAGGCGACACAGTTCCGTATTTGGGCGACACAGGTACTGAAAGAATACCTTACCAAAGGCTTTGTGTTGGATGATGAGCGGCTGAAGGGAAAGAATGTATTCGGGGCAGACTACTTCGATGATTTACTTGACCGCATCCGCGAGATACGTATCAGCGAGCGACGTTACTATCAAAAAATCACAGATATATATAGTGAATGTAGTTCTGACTATGACAAGGATTCAGAAGAAACTCAGTTGTTTTTTAAGACGGTACAGAATATGATGCATTATGCCGTAACTAAACAGACTGCTGCCGAAATCATCTATGACCGTGCAGACGCGGAACGTCCACACATGGGATTGACGTCATGGAAGAATGCCCCGGATGGAAGAGTTGTCAAATCAGATGTCACAGTGGCTAAGAACTACCTGAGCGAAAAGGAGGTTGATTCGTTGAACAGATTGAGCAATGCCTTCATTGATATTGCCGAGCAACGAGCCGAAGATCATATTCTTATGACTATGGCAGACTGGTCACAACTATTACAACGCTATATGGATTTGAACAACCGTCCATTACTGCCAGATGCAGGAAGTGTGACGCATGAGCAAGCGGTAGAAAAAGCACTTACTGAATACGATAAGTTCCGCATCATTCAAGATCGTGAAATCATGAGTGACTTTGACAAACAATTGAAACTGTTGTTTGGAGACAAGAAATAAAATTGCATCAAATAATAACCAAGAAATAATCTGGACAAAATTGTGCCAATGCAAACCATTATCACCAATGGATAAGTAGAGGAGACATTCCCTAATCCTTTGCCAAAAAATCTCCCTGGACTTCCTTTGATTGGGGATTAATTTTTACATTTGCACCCGTCTACGCCCTTGTGTGTGGATGGACATATAGAAAATGTTTACTGACGTGTCCTTACAAAGTTAGGAAGCAAGTGACAAGGCTCCCTAATTATTCTTTAAAACAAACGAATTGAAGAATATTTGTAACCACATATGGCACAATGGAGAAAGGATAAGATAGAACTTGAGAACGGAGAATGGACTGATGCACAGTTCCCTTTAATAGTTTCTGCAAGCAGAAGCACCGATATTCCTGCATTCTATGCGGATTGGTTCTTCCATCGATTAAAGGTTGGCTACTCCGCTTGGACAAATCCTTTTAATGGAGTAAAGTCATATGTTTCGTATGAAGACACTCGTTTTATTGTCTTCTGGTCCAAAAATCCGAAGCCATTGCTCAGTCATTTGGATTACCTGAAAGAACATGATATCAATTGTTATATTCAATTTACATTGAATGATTATGTTGCAGAGGGGTTAGAACGTGGCGTGCCAAAAGTCGAAGAAAGGATCGAAACATTTAAGACATTGGTCGAGAAATTGGGCAAGGGAAGAGTGATTTGGCGGTTCGATCCATTAATCCTAACAGATCAAATAACAATAAATGGTTTACTACAAAAAATAGAAAACATAGGAGACCAACTATTAGGTTATACGGAAAAGTTGGTCTTCAGTTATGCAGACATCTCTTCATACAAGAAAGTCAAGGCAAACCTTGAAAAAAACAAAGTAAACTATTCAGAGTGGACAAAAGAGCAGATGATAGAGTTCGCTTCTCGATTGGTCGATTTAAACAAGGGAAAAGGATGGAATTACGCCTTGGCAACATGTGGCGAAGTTGCAGACCTTGACGGCATAGAACATAATCACTGTGTGGATGATAATTTGATGATTCGTTTCGCATATAAAGATACAAAGTTAATGAAGTTTCTTGGCGTCGAAATTCACACAATTGAGAACTCTCTATTTGGCGCAGAACCAATTCCTGCTAACGCAATAATGTTGAATGCCAATCAATTTGCCATAAAGAAGAAAAACAATGCAGACAAAGGACAACGTGTAGCTTGTGGATGCATGGTAAGCAAAGACATCGGGGAGTATAACACTTGTCCACATTTGTGTGAGTATTGTTATGCGAATACAAGTAAAGAGGCAGCAACACTCAATTTGAACTGTCATAAAAATAACCCGTGGGGTGAAACAATAACAGGGAAATAACAGAGGAACCTTATGAGCTACATAACCGAAATACAGAATATAGGTGAACTGACTATAGATGATATCATCAAGGTCTCCTTACGTTATGTTCCTGAGCCATTCAAGTTATGTCCCTGGGCGTATAGGGATAGCGAAGAACGAACATTGGAACACGGAACAGCTATTCTCGAAACAGAAGAACAATGCTGCGCATATATGGCGGCCTATGGCAATATGCATTACAAAAAGCTGTCAAGGGCATTGGACAATACAGAATTTCCATATAGTGCAGTAAACAATGGCGTGGAGATCTATGATTGGGGCTGTGGCCAAGGTATAGGAACGGTAGCTGTCATTGAGAAATTGCGTCAACATCGTTTGTTGTCGAAACTGAAGAAAGTCACACTTGAAGAGCCTTCTAAAGTTGCACGTCAAAGAGCAGTTTTACATGTTACACAAGCATTAGGTGATTCCGATGTTAAAATCGTCGATATACCGGACTTCCTACCATCAGATAAAGGGGACAATAGTAATTCGATAACACAAATCGATATTGAAGAACCATGTGTTATTCATGTCTTTTCAAACATCCTTGATATAGAAGAAGTCAGCTTAAAAGGTGTTTCTAAACTTATCACTTCTTCAGGTACCCATCATATTACACTATGCATTGGCCCCGCAAATTTAAATGAGAGCCGAATCAATGCATTTTGCAACTATTTCATCAAAGATGGGCTTCACATTTTCACGGATTACCGTGATACGAACTTCGGCCATCATCCTAATGGCAAGGCATATGGATGCTTAATTAAGAGTTTCACATTTAGCCTTGCTAATAACAATGAAATACTTCACAAGTATAGTTATTTCGCACCAGTTCAATACTATGCGTCATATTCAGACACTGTCTTGAATGGAAACACTCAGGAAAGCGCATTTGACATACTTGCACCATTTGACATGACAGCGCATAAGAACCTATGTCCTGTCTATGCGTTAATTAGTAACCTGATCTCTCGTGGAAGACCAACATTGGCAAGTCAAAAAGTGCTGGACTATGTGTCCAACTATACTGAAAGGGAAAAGAAAAAGAGCCTTAATGCTATAGCAAGAATCCAGAAGACATTCGTGGAATCATTGATTTCTGACCGAATTGACTTGCATAAAGAATATTTAGACATCCTTGTCATAGAAGAAGAAACAGAGGTAGCTCAGATAGCTTTTGAAGACTTTATGGAATTATATCATCATTTGATTGCAATGACGCAGGATTTTGATGACATGACATTACCCGTTATCAATGTTCATGGTAAAAGAAATGCAAACTCCACTACTGTTTACGATGCCATTATTGATGTTTCAATTGATAAAGTCTCCAATCCTGAAGGAGTGGTATTCTCGAAGTATAAGACAAATAATGATTGTTACTTCATTGTACGTTCTTCATCATCAATTTATGAAGACAGAATCCTATATACAACAGAAAGAATCAAGTATAAACCATTAGTAAAAAAAGATTCACAAGGAAACTATCATAATCTCGAACAGGAATGTGAACACCTCCGTTATTTCCTGAATCTGATTTTCAGGAAAAAAGATTTCAGACCTGGACAGTTGCCTATTCTCAGTAGAGCTTTGCAATTAAAAAGTGTCATTGGATTGTTACCAACTGGAGGCGGTAAGTCTTTAACATATCAGCTCGCAGCCATGCTCCAACCAGCTGTAACGCTAGTGGTTGATCCGTTGAAAGGATTGATGAAAGACCAGTATGATGGTTTGCTGAAGACAGGTATTGACTGTATATCATTTATCAATAGCGATATTACAAAAGATTATGCTGAAGGGCAAAAACGAGAACAAGCCCTTACTGGTTCACAGATTCAGATTATGTTCTTGTCGCCAGAACGTCTTAGCATACATCGTTTCAGAGAGGTTTTGCGTTCAATGCGTGAATCAGATGTGTATTTTGCATATGGAGTCATTGATGAAGTCCACTGCGTTTCTGAATGGGGACACGATTTCCGTCTTGCCTATCTGCATCTAGGTCGAAATCTCTACAATTATGTCTTACCAAAAGAAGTCGAAGGTGAAGACAATCATATATCATTATTTGGCTTGACTGCAACTGCCTCTTTTGATGTACTTGCTGATGTTGAAAGAGAACTGTCTGGTAACAACTCATATTCTTTGGAAGATGATGCTACTGTCAGATACGAAAACACCAATCGACTGGAATTACAATACTATATATATCCTGTAGATGCATCAGCAGCTTCAAAAGCTTGGAATGTAGGTGATATAAAAGAAGCGACTCTCTTGAATGCAATTAATGATGCGACTGCGAAAATTAAAGAAATACAAGATGATGACAGTATAGACACTATTAAAAGACGGTTTCTTGAAAGAGAGAATATTACGGATGAAGAGAAGACGGAGGAAGTCTATTCAACAGATCTGTCTACTGAAGTTGATAGCAACTGGTATAGAGCAAGAGAAACTGACACAGCTGGCATTGTATTCTGTTTACGCGCATCAGAAAAGTCAAATCTTAGTGTGCCTTCAGTTGCAAATACTTTAAGGTCGCATGATATTAATCGCATTTCTACTTACAAAGGTGGTGATGACACCAGTTGTCAAGATGAATTCCTCTCTGGTAAAACAAACTTAATGGTTGCAACAAAAGCATTTGGTATGGGTATAGACAAACCAAATGTACGTCTTACTGTACACCTCAATTACCCAGGTTCTTTGGAGTCTTTTGTACAGGAAGCCGGACGTGCTGGGCGTGACAAGAAAATGGCTCTTGCAACCATCATGTATTCTCCTAAAACTTTTCCTGTTAAAAATGCCAGAACAGGTCAATGGAATCATTATTCAGCAGATTATTCCAACAATAAATTTTTCTATGACAGTAATTTTCTTGGAGAAGAATTTGAACTATACGTTATGGAACTTCTTATGAAAAGACTTCAAGTTCGGATAAGTAATGAGGAAATTGCTGGAACAGAAGACATAAAGTTCGGAAGAAGTAATGGTATCTTGCAATTTATCGATAGATATGGTAAGGGAACTATTCTAACATATTATGTGTCGTATGATGAAACAGAGAGCGTTCTTAACGGATATAATAGTTACTTGATGAGTAAAAATATGCCACTTTTCAAAACAAAGAATGCTGGAAATATAACTATAAATGGTTCTGCAGATTATAAAGATGCAATTCAAAAGGCAATTTATAGAATGTGTATTATTGGCTTAATTGATGATTTTACAGAAGACTATGCCAAAAAGACTTTCCGTATAACAACAATATGCCAAGACGAATCACGCTATTATGACTACCTTCGTTTGTATTATCGCAAATACTATTCAGAAGATAGAGTTGACGTGATGATTAGAGAAGTAAAGCAGATGGCTATGGTGGATGGTACCATCATGGCATGTCTCAAACACCTAACGTCATTTATCTATCGAAGTATCGCAGATAAAAGAGCTAGAGGTATTATGGATATGGAGCAATTTTGTAAGATGGCCATAAACTCAGGAAAAAACTGGAAGGAAACGAATGAGGATTTAAAAGACTTCATTTATTACTACTTCAATTCAAAATACGCAAGAGAAGGGTTCATTACATTTGATTCTAGCGTTCAGCAAGAGATTCCATTCTCACTAAAAGATGACACGAATTATGACATCCATAGTGAGAGTGAGATAACAGATTTCGAGCTTGTAAGAAAGTATATGAGAGTTGTTGATCCTGATATTGTTAACAATGATTCTCAGAAAGACAATGTCAAGCACTTGCAGGGTGCAGTTCGTCTTATAAGACGTGCCGTTGCAGATATGAATCCTGTACTTAATTTTTTGAATATTTTCTGCATACTTTTCCTTAGGCAACAAGAAAATGACATGCTGGAAGAAGAACTATTTAATGATTATGAATCTATATTACTATATTACACAAAGCAAGGTAATTTAGATTTACTAAATGAGTATTCTGATCTACTTGTAAATCATGCAGTTATAAATGAGTCTGATAAAGATTATTTTCAAAAGCTCCAGTCGTACATATATTTAAAAAAACATCTGAATAATTTTAAGCAAATAACCTCAAATTATACAAAGAAATGATAGACAAGAAAATAAACGATACTCTAATTGAGTTAGAAGAGAATCTAAAATCTTTAGATTCTGCTCGCCTTCAGGTAACTAAAATTGTTGAGTCATACGATGGTTTAAAAACGTCTACATCAAAATATGTTAGCGAACTTGAAACCATAACGGAAAAAATGAAGAACCTTATTAATAGCATAGAAAAGGATTATTCTCAAAAGAATGAAGAATTCCAAAAAGACAGAGATGTCATTTATAATACTTCAAGTGCTGCGATAAAAGAACTATCCGATGCAACTGGTGAATTTAAAAGTTTACTGCGTGGCATTCAGGATAAATTAAAATACAATATAATTATCAATGTTATTTCTTTGATTGTCATAATTTTGATTGCAATTATTGTCTTGATGTAAAATTCGAAAATATTATTTATACATTTTTTCACCTTTGGAAGCTATCCTAAGAAAGAATCCCAGTTTTTGTATTTGAATCACCTCTATGCCATGTTGCAAAAGATGAAATGGTACAAAACGAATTTGGAATTCGAGTTAATGAAGGTGAAAAGGCATGAATATGGCTTGCTCATAACCAATGTTGAGGAGCATAGACATCCTACTACACTCTCAACAAACATAATAGCTTTGTCTCTCTTCCATTTGCAATCGGACCTGCAACCTGTCGGAAATCCCGACTGGTTCGTCAAGTAAGACGATAAACCAACTCCACAACCACCCAACGCACATTCCATTTTCCGATATTTCACGAATTTATCGGAGTATACTTCTATTATTTTTGAAAATTATCGGAGTTTAAGTCTAATAAAATTGCAAAATATCGGAGTTTACGACTAAAAATTTTGCAAAATATCGGAGTTTAAGTATATTTGCGCAAAACTAATCAGGTATGATAGACGAGAAAGTTATACTGCAAGTGCTTGAGGAACAGAGAGAAGAGGTGCTCAATTATACACCTGATCTCTGGGTACAGCGGGGGGAGGAACATTTTTTCGAGTTCGATAGCCAACTGGCACAAGTGGTGATAGGTGTCCGTCGAAGTGGGAAGTCAACACTTTGCCATAAAGTATTGAAAGAACACGGCGTTACATATGCATACGCCAACTTCGATGATGACAGGCTTGTAGGTATGCAGACGAATGAACTGAATCTCCTGCTGACGAGCCTCTATCAAATATATGGCGTTGATGTCAAGTATGTGTTTTTCGATGAAATCCAAAATGTAGATGGCTGGCATATCTTTATCAACCGATTGCTGAGGTCGGGCCTTCGGGTTTTTATTACGGGTAGCAATGCTAAATTGCTGAGTGGCGAACTGGCAACGCATCTGACAGGAAGGTATAATGAAATTCGTTTGTTCCCTTTTTCGTTCGCGGAATATTGTGCCTATCATACCATTGATACAAAATCACTTACGACAAAGGCAGAAGCCATTCGACGGAATGCTTTCGTTCAGTATGTCAACGACGGCGGTTTCCCCGAAGTTCAGTCTTTAAACAACAAACGAGGGTACATGCAAAGTTTGTTAGAAGCTGTCTTGCAAAAAGATATCCAGCAACGTTTTAGAATACGTAACGTGGATATTCTTCGAAAAACCTCCTATCAGCTAATTAGCACACCATGCCAATGCGTTAATTATGATGAATTGTCGGAGATATTGAATGTTTCCGACAAAACTTTACGAAACTACGTCGATTATCTACGTCAAGCGTTTCTTGTCCAATTGCTGCCAAAATTTTCCTTCAAAAGCAAAGAAAGGATCATAGGAGAAAAAGCCTATCTTGTAGATACAGGATTGGAAAACAATCGTGACTACTCCATGGCGGCTGAAAATCTGGGTTGGCGATTGGAAAATGTGGTATATATTGAATTGCTTCGTCGTTGTTCAAATAGATATTTAGATGTTTATTACTACAAACCAACCTCTCATTCAAAAGAAATTGACTTTGTAGTTTGTAACCAAAACACTCCCCAAGAACTGATACAAGTCGCATACGACATAAGTTCACCCAAAACATTCAATAGAGAAACCTCTGCTTTGGTGGATGGCGCAGAAAAGCTAAATTGCGACAACCTAACATTGATTGCCATAACACCGTCACGCACTGAGGAAGTGAAGGGTAAAACAATCAAAATCCACTCGGCGATAGACTGGTTGCTCAATACAAACGATTGAGCTACTCCCCCCTATCCCCCCCCGCAAAACAAATAATCAACCACAAAAAGGGGAAACTAAAAAAGAATAGGTATCTTCGCGGAAAGAATTAAAAGAAATAATATAATATCATAATATGGCATTACAATGTGGCATCGTGGGGTTGCCTAACGTAGGAAAGTCAACCCTATTCAACTGTTTATCCAACGCGAAAGCGCAAGCGGCTAATTTCCCTTTCTGCACAATAGAGCCTAACGTGGGCGTGATCACCGTGCCCGACGAGCGCCTCAACAAACTGGCGGAGATCGACCATCCGCAACGTGTCATCCCTACCACGGTGGAGATCGTGGACATCGCCGGCCTCGTGAAGGGCGCCAGCAAGGGTGAAGGCCTGGGTAATAAATTCCTCGCCAACATCCGCGAAACGGACGCTATCCTCCATGTGCTCCGCTGCTTCGACGACGAGAACGTGACTCACGTGGACGGTAGCGTGGACCCTGTGCGCGACAAGGAGATCATCGACATGGAACTCCAACTCAAGGACCTGGAAACCGTCGAGAGCCGCATCCAAAAGGTACAGAAACAGGCCCAGACCGGAGGCGACAAAACAGCTAAGGCGGTGCTGGACATCCTCCTGAGATACAAGGCCGCACTGGAGGCTGGCAAGTCTGCCCGCACTGTGGAACTCACCAAGGAGGAGAAGCCTATCGTCAAAGACCTCTTCCTCCTCACCACCAAGCCTGTCCTCTACGTCTGCAACGTGGACGAGGCCAGCGCCGTCAGCGGTAACAAATATACCCAAGCGGTAGCGGAGGCGATCAAGGAGGAGAAGGCGGACATGCTGATCGTGGCGGCCGCCACCGAGGCGGACATCGCCGAACTGGAGACCTACGAGGAGCGCCAGATGTTCCTCGAAGAGGTGGGACTGAAGGAGTCGGGCGTGGCCAGACTGATCAAGGCGGCCTACAAGCTGCTGGATCTCCAGACCTTCTTCACCTCAGGTGCGGACGAGACCCGCGCCTGGACCTTCCGCCGCGGCATGAAGGCTCCGCAATGCGCCGGCATCATCCACACGGACTTCGAGAAGGGCTTCATCCGCGCCGAAGTCATCAAATACGAGGACTACGTGGCCCTCGGCTCCGAAGCGGCTTGCCGCGAAGCCGGTAAGATTTCCATAGAGGGTAAAGAATACATCGGACAGGACGGTGACATCATGCACTTCCGATTCAACGTATAAACCATAACTCTTCGGCAACCATGAGCAAAGGGAAGGTGTTAATGGCCATGAGCGGAGGCATCGACAGCACGATGTCCGCCATCTTGCTCCAAGAGCAGGGCTACGACTTAGTGGGGGTCACCTACCGTACCTGGGACAGCATGAAGGAGAGCTGCATCGCCAAGGAGAAGGGATGCTGCACCATCGACGCAATCATGGAGGCCAAACGGATGGCCGAAAAGCTCGGTTTCGAACACCATATCGTCGACCTGAGGGAGAACTTCAGGGAGTCAGTCATCCAAAACTTCATAGACGAATACATGGCCGGACGCACGCCTAACCCTTGCGTCATCTGCAACGCCACCATTAAATGGGGCAAACTCCTGGAGGTGGCCGACCAAATGGGTTGCGACTACATCGCGACGGGCCATTACGCACAGATCAAGGAGGAGAACGGCCACCACTACCTCTGCAATGCGGTGGATACCCTTAAGGACCAAACCTACTTCCTCTGGCGCATCAAGGAGGAGTTCCTCTCACGGACGCTCTTCCCGCTGGGACAATACACCAAACAGGAGGTGCGGGCCATGGCCAAACAGCGAGGCTACGAGAAGCTCTCCACCAAGACCGAAAGCCAAGAGATCTGCTTCATCCCTAACGATGATTACCGTGATTTCCTGCAGACGAACGTGGAGAACTATGCGGAACAGTGCGTCCCGGGACACTTCGTCGACATGCAGGGCCGAAAGATAGGCACCCATGAAGGGTACCAAAACTACACGATAGGCCAGCGCAAAGGCTTGCGGGTAGCCTTCGGGGAACCCCGCTACGTGGCGGGCATCAACGCCAAGAAGAATACGGTCAAACTGGGAACCCGTGAGGATCTGCTGAGCGACAAACTGGAAGCCCGCGCTTGCCAGTTCACCGACCTCGAAGCGTTGCAAAACAATCCAAACATCGAAGCCCGCATCCGCTATAAGAGTCCGGCGACACCCGCGACCATCGAGACGGACGGCGTCAAGATGAAGGTACACTTCGCACAACCCGTCTGGGGAGTCACCCCTGGACAATCCGTCGTCCTCTACCAGGAAGGTAAGGTGATCGGCGGTGGCGTGATCGTGAAGTAGAATAGAATGGGAACGAAAAAAAATATATCGGTGGTTATTCCTTCTTTTAACGGGAAAGAGTTACTGGAGCAATACCTGCCTAGCCTATTGGAGACACTGCGAAATAGCAGGCAAGTGCCTCAATATGAGACTATTGTCGTGGATGACGCATCCACCGACGGTACCGATGTATTCCTGACGGAGAACTACCCAGAGGTCATCTACCTGAAGAACACGGAGAACATGGGCTTCTCCAAAACATCCAACCGAGGTCTCCATCAGGCGAAACATGAACTGGTCCTGTTCCTAAATAATGATATGGTCTTGAACGATGATTTCTTCGAGAAGACCATCCCCTACTTCGACCAGGAAGATACATTCGGCGTCTTCTCGGAAATCCGCGACAGCCTTGGAGAGAAGAAGTTAGAAGGGCAGAAAGCACCTAAGTGCAAAAAGCATAGAATCCATTACGAAGACAATAGGGAGACGAAGGGACCATTCACCTTCTACCTCTGCGGAGGGAACGCCTTGGTAAGCCGCAAGAAGATGCTGGAGCTACAAGGTTTCAATGAGATCTTCTCACCCTTCTATTTCGAGGATTTCGACGTCAGCCTACGGGCATGGAGGAAAGGTTGGAAATGCTATTACACCGAGGAGACCTTCTGCAAGCATTGCCACTCCCAGACCATCAACAGCAATTTCAGCAAAGAATACGTGCAAGGCATATTCCTTCGCAATAGATTTATATTTAACGATTTACATAAATCTTCAAACGAATGCCTCCGCCTTCGCGCACAGGCGTTCCTGAAAATAATCCTGTACACGATCATACCCACGAAGAGCCATCGTGTCGTTAAACAAGCTGCGATAGCCTACGTGAAGATGCTGAAGCAGGTACGGGAGAACAAAAAAGCGCTCTACTCAGGACTGCTTCCCCTCCAATCGGTTATACAACGCTTCGAATAAGAGATAATATCCTTTATGACGTTCGGACGCAAAGTGGTGAATCGACAATCCGATCAATGCCTAAATGGATTCCAGCGGAAAAGGATGGGAAGGCGGTTCGGTCTCGCTTCTTGTTACCGGTTAGAATTGGTAATATTTAGGAAGACGAAGGCTTATTTGTAATAGAAATTCCACTTATCTCGATAAAAATGTAGTTTACTCACACTTTTATCGAGATAATTCTATGTACACCCTATGGCAACCTCCTCACCTTCCTCACACTACCGTCGCTCATCTTCACAAGATTAATGCCTTGCTGCAGTAAAGGGATTTGTATGCCTAACATCGAGTAGTAGGCGATTGGATAGATTCCTTCGGAAGAATATGTCAATACGTTAGTGGCTTCCTCTATTAGTTCATATCCTGTACGTTCGGATGTGATATGGATATTAAACACGAAAGTGGCCACCGCTGTTTTGCCTCCCTTTTGATACTTGATGGCTTGGCGGATCGTATAGTTGAAACCGTTCGCCACCTTGCCCGGATATTGTCCAAGAGAGAACGTGAGGCTGTTGGCGTCGAACTCGCTGAAGACGTAGCCAGAGGCATAATCGCAACGGTTGCCGGAGGCGGAGAACCAATGTCCGTAACCATTCGCCGAGGAGGCGGAGTTGTTGATCACCCCGTTGGCATCGACCGCATAGAACATGGCATGTCCATCGGTTGGTCCCGAGCTTGTCCATTGCGTGAGAAGGGTACCCACTGCGGAGGCTTGCATCTGGAAGGCCGTTCCAAGGTTGGATGCCGCAGCTCCTTCCACCTTCAGGGTTATGCCTTGGTAAACGCTTGATGAGGCAGGGAAATATACGTCGTAGGAAAGCTCCACATCCTTGATCTCCTCCATATCGGAGATATTAGCCGCTCCCCAAATGTTAGTGCCTTTAAATTCAACGGTATAGGGCCATTGGTCATCGTTCGTGATCTCCTCGTCCCACTTATGCTGAATGTATGCGGAAGGAGAAGGCGAAACGACCAGGAACAGTTTCTTCACCCCTTCGGGCACCACGCAACTCGCCACACCTTTCACCTCCGCACTGGCGTCGGAACTGGTGCAATAGACCTCCTCGTCATAAAAGTATTTCCTTGAACCATCCGCCATAAGTGCTACATAGCCTAAGTGAAAACCGCGGGATGAGTATTGGTTGAATGTATTATAAGCTGATACATTGGCGGTTACGAACCGTTCCCCGTTAAAATATTGTTTCGCGTCCCCTTTGGGAAGAGATGCGCCCTTCGCCAGCGATGTGAAATCGACGGATACTTCAGTGCCCGCCTTCGGTACATTGAGCTGGATGATATTGAAGCCAGTGCTTTGCGGGCAACTGCTGTACGTCACCTGATACTTAGCCGCCCCGAGCGCAATGTAATCATAGCGGAGCGTGCCGATGTAACCATCCGCCTCATCCCGCACGTTATCCATGTCCATCGTGGCCATCTTCATGGCATAAAGAAAATACTCCATATAGAGGTCGGAAGCATCCATGTTCATCTTCTTCATAAAGCTCTCGTTCGGGTCCGCCCCATAACCAGGGTTGAAGCGCCATAGTTCGCCTATGACATCGATACCATATTTCCCGGTGAGGTAATAGTGCCACCAATAAGACTGGTACCTGTGCCACTCGTGCGTCATCGCATAATTGTGGGTATTCATGAATAGATTCCAGCTCTGCTCCCACTTCAATGCGGGATAGGACTGGTTGGCTTGCCATTGGGCGGTCTGCTCCCAGAAGGTGGAACCGCTGCCGATGGCGGTCCGGAAGCCCGAATAGCCTTTAAGGTCAGAGTAGACCTGATATTGAAAAGAGTGTCCAACCTCATGAGCGACGGAATGTCCGACAGGCTTGCTGGTGCTTGGGCTGAGCCAAAGGGCACCGATGACATCGTCATATCCGCCACCATAGCACATCCATTCGGTGGTATGGTTCAGTAGAACCATCATCTTGTATTTTGAGACATTAGAATTGCCTTCGTCACAGAAGCCTAGCTCACCAATGTTCTTGGCATAGAAGCCTTCGCATTTTTTCAGTAGGTCGTCAATATCCACCCGATAGGTTGAAGGCGCGTTCGTAGGGTTTGTATTGCCGTAATATTTGTCCCAATAAACAATGAAGTTATCACTCTCCTTCGAACGGGACTTGGACCATGTGTATTGGTTGTTGGGATCGTTCTCACTATAGATCATAGTGTCGGTCCGATTCTTCCACTCCCGGGGAATGTAAAGGCTCTTTTGCGCGAAAAGAGACACCGGGAAAAGGAAGGATGTCCATGCGAGGATTGCTATCGTAAGTGCTTTCATGCCGATTCGTACTACTATGGATAATTAATACAAGGAAGAGCCGCAACCCCTGTGCGAAGAGTGTAAACGACTCACGCATGTAAAGTTATTATAAAAATGGAGATCTGCCAACTCAACTTTGCAACTGAGTTGCAGAAATCATGCTCTACTTTTGTATCAAACAAAAAAGGAAAAGTTATGAGTGAGATTTTACATTTAATGAATGAGATGTCCCCCTATCTGTTGCTGGGATTTCTGCTTGCCGGGCTGATGCATGCCTTCATCCCCGGACGATTCTACACGAAGTATTTAGCGGACGACTCTTTCGGGTCTGTCCTCCGCGCCGCCTTGTTCGGCATACCGCTACCGCTATGTTCCTGCGGCGTCATACCGACCGCCATGTCCATCCGTAAGGAGGGCGCATCCAAGGGCGCTGTCACGTCGTTCCTAATCTCCACGCCTCAGACGGGTGTTGATTCCATCATCGCCACCTATAGCCTCATGGGATGGGCCTTCGCCATCATCCGCCCCATCGCAGCGCTGGTCACGGCCATCTTCGGCGGTTCCATGGTGAATATCTTCGCCAAGGAGAAGGCGGAGCACACACATTCGGAGGAGCATGCGCACGAGGCCTCACATGCCTGTTGCCACGAGGAATCATGCGGTTGCGGCACACACTCCCATGAAGGTTCCTCTTTCGGCGGGAAGATAAAGGAAGCGCTGATCTATGCCTTCCAAGAGATGATGGAGGACATCGGCAAGTGGCTGATGATCGGACTCATCGTGGCGGGACTCATCACGGTGTTCGTGCCGGACGAGGCTTTTGCGGTCTTCAAGGGGAATACCTTCGCCTCTATGCTGCTGGTGATCTGCATCGCCATACCCATGTATCTCTGCGCGACGGGCTCCATCCCGATCGCTGTGGCATTGATTCTGAAAGGGCTCACGCCTGGTGCGGGACTGGTCTTGCTGATGGCGGGTCCGGCCTGCAACATGGCCTCCATCCTCGTCGTCCGTAAGGTGCTTGGCACTCGTACGCTGGTTACCTACCTCGCATCCATCATCGTGGGCTCCATCTGTTGCGGCATATTCATCGATTACCTGCAATTCCATGGCATCGTGGACTTCCTCTCAAACCTTGTCGGCAGTGCCGCCTTGCACGAGGAGGGTGACTCATGGTTCTCATGGGCATGCACAGCGGTGCTCATCCTCCTGCTGATCAATGCGCTCGTGCTGCCTAAGTTAGGAATCGGTCACCACCACGCCCATGCGCATTGCTGTTGCGGCGAAGAGGGTCATTGTGACCATGAGAAGGCGCACTCCTCCAACCACTCCCACTACCACATCAAGGGAATGACTTGCAATCACTGCAGGGAGGCAGCGGAGAAGGCGTTGCGAGCTGTCGAGGGGGTCGTTTCCGTCACGGTGGACTTGGCCAGCGGAGAGGCGCATATCGAGGGCAACGCCAAGACGGAAGACCTGCGTCGAGCTTTGGAGGAGATCGGCTTCGCACTACATGAGGAAGAAGCCATTTGAGTATTCGATTCATTTGTCGTACATTTGTGTGGAAAATGAATCTCAGATGTTGGTAATGTATGGCAATGATAGTGAATCCTAAGGAATCAGGTAGCGCATGTTTCGCATTGTCGGGAAGGGATCTCCTGCTAAAGGAGGGAGGAAAGGATCTATCCTTCCATGACTTGTGCGAGTTGAAGGCTAAATTCGTTGAGGCTGATTTCTTCGACGAGCCATCCTTCGGTGTCTGTGCGATAGACCTTGGCGAGGGGAAGGATTTCCCGGCGGGCTATGAGTTGAAGACGATCCGCCTGTACTTCGCGGAGCATGCGGAGGAAGACTCCTTCCGTTTGGCACGTGCCCGCGCGTTGCTCGCTTGGCGCAGGGATTGGAAGTTCTGCGGCAAATGCGGCAGCCCCTTACAAGATCATGCGGAACTCACCGCAAAGGAGTGCCCCCACTGCAAGAAGATCTATTTCCCACGCATAGAGCCTTGCGTCATCGTGCTGGTGAACCGTGGGGACAAGATACTATTGGCCCGTCATACGCAACGCAACCAGGACATATACGCCTGCATCGCGGGCTTCATGGAGGTAGGCGAATCCGCCGAGCACGCTGTGCGCCGCGAGATCATGGAGGAGGTAGGCATAACGGTGAAGAACATACGCTACCGGGGCAGTCAGAGCTGGCCGTTCCCCGACCAACTGATGCTGGCCTTCACCGCCGAATACGAGAGCGGAGAGATCAAACTGCAAAAGGATGAGCTATCGGATGCCCGCTGGTTCGACAGGGAGAATTGCCCGGCGAGCCCGCAACCAGGCTCTATCGCTTATAAACTGATTCACAATGAGATATAGGAAATGACCCATCTAAAGGCCTTCGATGATTTTTATCGTAAAAAACAATTATTTTTAGTATGTTTTTTTGATTAAGATTTGTAATTTTGAACATTAAAAAAAACCAAAAATTACTAAGAAATGAAACTTTTAGATGAATTCAAAGAGTTTGCCATGAAGGGCAACGTCATCGACATGGCTGTCGGTGTGATTATTGGAGGTGCGTTCGGTAAGATCGTCTCCTCATTGGTTTCTGATATCTTCATGCCATTGGTCGGTTTGGCCGTGGGTGGTGTGGACTTCAGCGGTTTGTTCGTCCAATTGGGCGGCGACCAGAAATTCGATACACTCGCACAAGCACAAGAGGCTGGTGTGGCTACGTTGAACTACGGTAACTTCCTGCAGGTGACTTTCGACTTCCTGATCGTTGCGATCTGCATCTTTGCGTTCATCAAATTGCTTAGCTCACTGAAGAAGAAGAAGGAGGAAGCTCCTGCTCCTGCTGCAGCGCCAGAGCCAACAAAGGAGGAAATCCTGTTGACGGAGATCCGCGACTTGTTGAAGAACAAATAATCATAATGTCTATATAGAATGAGGGAGGTCGTATAAGGCCTTCCTCGTTTTTTGTTGTATAAGTTTTTTCGTATGGAGAAGTTGACGGTTATAAAGGTCGGCGGCAAGATCGTCGAAGAGGAGAGTACATTGAAGCAATTGCTGGAGAGGTTCTCCAAAATTGAGGGGAAGAAAGTGTTGGTACATGGAGGCGGACGTTCCGCCACGGCTATCGCCACAAAACTGGGCATCGAAAGCAAGATGGTGGACGGGCGACGCATCACGGATGCGGAGACGCTGAAGGTGGTGACGATGGTCTACGCTGGCTTGGTGAACAAGAACATCGTGGCGAGCTTGCAGGCTTTGGGTCTGAACGCCTTGGGTCTGACGGGCGCCGATCTGGATTATATGCGCTCGGACAAGCGTCCGGTGAAAGAGGTCGATTACGGTTTTGTCGGAGACGTGAAGGCGGTGAACGCTTCCCTCTTGGCGGATTTGATCGGCAAGGGCGTGGTACCGGTATTGGCTCCTCTAACACATGACGGAAAAGGTAACATGTTGAACACCAACGCAGACACCATCGCAGGCGAAGCCGCAAAGGCACTGTCACGCTTCTTTGAAGTCACCCTGGTCTACTGCTTCGAAAAGAAAGGTGTATTGCTCGATGAGCAAGACGATGATAGTGTAATCCCTGAAATAACCCGCCCTACCTTCGAGGAATATGTGCAGAAGGGCATCATCCAAGGCGGTATGATCCCTAAACTGGAGAACTCCTTCGCCGCCATCAACGCAGGCGTCTCCAAGGTGGTCATCACCAAAGCGGACGAGCTGGGCAAGGATTCAGGAACAGTGATTCGATAGGAGTTTTACTCCGATCGAACCGCTACGAGGGGATAATGGGGGATAAGCTAATTACTTCTTCGGTAGCGGTACGCTGATTTTGTAGAAATTGTGATAATGGGGGATTTTTGTACCTTGCGCACCAAACAATTTCTCAGACTCTTTCTGCAATTCACAATCTTGGCCAGGATATAGAATAATGCATCGTGGCGAATAATCTTCAGGAAGCCCAGGCAACAGTCTTTCGTCACGTGCATTACCACTTATCTCACGGATATCATTAATATCCGCATGGTTTTTGTTTTGATAATCAGGTTTATACTTTGCGTCAAGAATTAATTTCTCTTCACGAATCACGAAGTCTGCTACCTGACGTCCATAAAAGCCACGCTTCTGAAACAGGACCTCGTTCACGCTATTTTCCTTCAACTTACTCCACACCCACATCTCGTACAACCGCGCCATATCAATCCAAAACGGAGGTGTGGCATTGTATTCTTCATCGTTGGCATTGGTAACACTGTAATCAAACCGACGCAATAGCATTTTTGCCACACGGATGGCCTCTCGGTACTCCTTGAAAAGCTTATTGGTCGCCAAATGCTGAATCTGATAGGGCTCAATATCATCAGATATATGTCCGAACCTGGATTTCAGGAGATTCAACAAAAGTGGTATATCTGTTTTTGATAGTTGTCGCTGCAGACTTGTCCATTTCGCCATGATACGCTCGCAAAAAACCAGCGCACGCTTCAGCAAACGGTTTTCGGGCGTGTCGTCAGTATATTCCTGAAACTGACAATAGATACGGTCCTGTCGTTGCTGAAACACATTTTGTTGCAAATGTCGTCCCATCATAATCCGCCCCTTCACCTTCGCCTTCAGGTTCTCTTCACGTGTGATGTAGTCCTTCTTCAACCCACGTTTCACCAGACGGTCGAGCAACGATAGGTAGTGCAGAACCAACAAAGGGGTAAGTTGATTAAGGCACACCGGAGCTTGGATGGCAGGCTCATCGAATCGTATGCCATAACAATCTGAAAAATAATCCGATTCATTTTGCGAATCCACCTCCAAGGCCGCCAAGAACATCTTCACGAAATCAGTATCTTCAACCTTTGGTGTAACCACCACCGCCAATTCATCTCTGATTAACCATGAGGCACCAATGTAGTAGGAGGCACGATAATTTTGATCGATACCTAGATATTGCGGGGCGGACATGTATTGGGTCGGGACACCAACAAATTTTACGGATTGTAATTGTTCCGTATATTGCTCTTCCCAATCTGATGATTCATTAAGCGACTGATGTTCAATTATCTGTATCGTTTGCATCATCGTCCTTAGTTTTATCTATCTGTCTCAAACCCTTTTTGGCATTCAATGGGGTCACTACCGAACGTCCCAATTGCTTTTCCAGTTCCTCACGTGCGGAACGTGCCACCCTACCTCCTTTATGTGCCACGTTCATGTTCTCTCCGAATGTTTCAGGTTTTTGTGCTTTCGACAAATCAGTGGTAGCAGCTTCTGCCAACATGTTGAGAATTAATTCGGTATTAGTCATGTTATCACGAAGATTCTCCTTCTTCAACCCTTTGAATTGCTTATACTCCTTGGTTGTTTTCCCGCTCCAAGTTTTTGTGATAATATCGGTCAGCGTAGCAAATTGAGCCCCCTCTTCCACTCCACGTCGTTTCCATTCCTCGGTTAGTTCCTTGCGTACCTCGATAGATTTCAGTCGCTGGTTAATCCAATTATCAGAATACCCCAAACGTTTGTAATCGAGCATGGCTTGTTCTATGGAAAGTTCAGGATCCTGCATTTGGTCAATTCGATTGCTTGCCACCTGCGCCATCCATAGCTTGAATGGTTCAGCCTTAGGAGACGGAATGGATTGGATGATACGGAAAATCTGTTCTAAATCAGCCACATCGGTTAGACGTTTTTTGCCATCATCCGCTTGTAATTTCAACTGGCTACAATTTGTAGCCGTTTCATTGCCCTCTTTTTTCAAACGTGTTTTAAGGACACTCCAGTACTTTCGTGGATTGTCGCTGTCAGTTAATATTCCGACAACGTCAATCACTGAGAAATACCATTTCTCCTTCTCGTCGTCCCATGCGGTACGAACTTTCTTTTTTTCAAACAATTGAATAGCTTGTTTCTGTGTCATGATTCATTAGTAACTATAAAAACAGTCATTCTCCCATTTCATTAGGTTTTGTAGTGACACGCCACGTTCCCACAAACTCCTCCATTCCCATGCCCGAATCAATCATCTTCGCATTGACGATTCCATCCTTGATGTATTCATTCAGCAGCGGAAGAATTTCGTACTGCCACCGTAATTCCAGTTCGGCATCATCTATTGCGAAGAAATAGCTATGACCCACCATCAGATCCTCAAAATCCATTTCAGTTTTGTTCTTCCTGATGAACAATTCAACGGCCTCAAAAAGTTTCACCTGTTTAGAATCTGCGCCATATCTCTCCACCAATAGATTCTTATCCGCCCTCAACGTCACGAAAGCGAACCTTCGTCTTACAGCATAGTCAATATTGCCCACGCTACGGTCGGTGGTGTTCATGGTACCGATGATGTAGAGGTTGGACGGCACGCCAAAAGTCTCTTTCGAATAGGGCAATGTGACCTTGATCGGGTGTTCTCCACCCATGCGCTTGTCCGCCTCCAATAGGGTAATCAATTCACCGAAAATCCTCGACACATTGCCACGGTTGATTTCATCGATGACGAGGACATAGTTCTGCATATTCTCATCATTGATCTTACCGGTAATTATATCGTTGAGAACCTCTGTATTTATAGCATTATATTCTTTTTTGCCATAGTTTCTAGCATTGTAAAAAGCATAAATACTTTGTTGACTCAGATTTTTATGATATAGTTTAGATATGGGTATTATATCCCCGACATATAGCCATTCTACCTTTCGGAATTGGTGCATACGAATTGGCGCATCATCATGAAATTCGTAATCACCTACAATTTTGGCTACTGCTTTCACCGCCTTTGTTCCATGCGACACTAGAACAATATCACCAATTTGCATCCACTGTTTGAATATCATCAACGCTGTAGCACCCCATGTTTCATCAAGTTTCTTGAACTCTTCCCATTGATTACAATTGGTAAAATCCTTATCTCCTCCCCAGCCTAATGCAATCACATTATTTTCAATACAATAATCAAAAATCTCATCACCATCTTTCCCTTTTTCTCCTAATGATATTTTAAATGTCCTAGTTGTTGTAAAATCAATCTTTGATGATTTCTTTTCTGTAGTTATTATATTTGCGTCGAAACACATAATTTTAAAAATTCCATCCTCGACTTCATAATTGACTGCTCCATTTTCTGTTTTGGGTTTTATCCCCTCCACAAAATCCTCATAATCCATTGATTGATGGAAAGTGCAGAACCCAATACGTCCATCTTTTTGAAGTTCTTCGTAGCGTTTCATAAGGTCTGCATGTTCAGCGGGAACCTCCTCGCCACAAATACTCAATGCTAAAGCCGCTGTATTATATGTTTTCCCTGTGCCCGGCGCACCTTGTAGGATAATGTTTTTCTTGAGGGAGAGAATGTTAGTATATCCAATGATTATAGCATTTGTACTCATATCTTGAACTGTTTATTTAATCGTTTAGTCTTAGTTTATCTGTCTCATTTGCCTTTTTACACATTGTAAGATGTTGTTGGAGAATGTGAAATTATGTTCTTCCATTGATATTTTCTTAACATTACAGGAAACGAACAACGTTTCTCAGAATACAAATATACATTTTTCCCTCTCACCGAAAAACATTCAGCCTCAACACGACGGAATAATCCTACTGAAAACTTTTTATAAATACAACAAAAGGTTTCAGTAGGGAAAGCATGGTTCAGAACAGAAACAAGCATAATAATTAAGCAAGGCACATCCTTGTTCCATATAGACATAAGGCAGATATTGACGGCCTCCACGCATTTCGTTTTTTGAGGTCGCAAATTGCGACCTCAAAAAACGGTTCAAGGTGAATTTTTTGCACCATGAAACTATCATATCACTTTAGCCAAAATATCAGGTATAAAACCCGCATCAAACAGTTCGAAGGCGAAACATTTCCTGCCAAGGTCCTTGAGCGAGGCGCCGAGGTGGTAGAGGATAGTGTTATCGATGATCAGAAAGCGGTCATGCATTGAAGTGGTGTGCTTTACCGTAAGTGTAGGATACTGCGCATTGAAGCTGCGGATGTCCTGCGCTGTCAACCTTGTGTTGGGCAAGGTGTAGATGGTGACGTCCACGTCGCTATTCTTGGTCGCCAGCCGTTCGAGCACTGTGATATCCACATAATTGTCTATCAGTATAATTTCCTTCTGTGCTTGGGCGATAAAGCTTTGGAACTTAGCGTACGCATCGAATATCTGGCCTTGGAAGAAGATGCCTTGGGTGTCATCGATTTTGTATCGGTCCATTCGTATGAATAACTCATCAATACGCTTGTCAGATTCTATACGATGTATTTCAAGAGAGTCAAGTCGCTGAAAGATCTGCGCATTGGACAGAAGGAATCTGCGCATAGAGACAAAAGCCTTGATAATCTGAATACTTGCATTCACTGCGGTCTCACTTCTCAGAACAGATGCAAGCATAGTAACACCATGTTCAGTAAACACATACGGAAGTTTTCGAGTACCACCATCTTGTCCTACGAACAAATTATTTGGTGAAGTCGCAAATTGCGACTTCACGGACTCAAACTCTTCTCTTGTAATTTGGAACATAAATTCTTCTGGGAAGCGTTCTTTGTTACGTTTCACCTGCTCATTGAGGCGTTTCGTCTCCACTCCATAGAGTTCCGCAATGTCCCGGTCTATCATAACTTGTTGGTTACGAATCAGTAAGATTCTGTTTTGGATTGTCGTCACTTCAATTGGCATCATTGTACTTATAGATTTTTAGTTAAACTTTAGCCAGAATATCAGATATAAACCCCGCATCAAACAGTTCGAAGGCAAAACATTTCCTGCCAAGGTCCTTGAGCGAGGCACCGAGGTGGTAGAGGATAGTGTTATCGATGATCAGAAAGCGGTCATGCATTGAAGTGGTGTGCCTTACTGTAAGTGTAGGATACTGCGCATTGAAGCTGCGGATGTCCTGCGCTGTCAACCTTGTGTTGGGCAAGGTGTAGATGGTGACGTCCACACCGCTATTCTTGGTCGCCAGCCGTTCGAGCACTGTGATATCCACATAATTGTCGATCAGCACAATCTCCCTCTGTGCCTGGCTAATAAAGCTTTGGAACTTAGCATACGCATCGAAGATTTGGCCTTGGAAGAAGATGCCCTGGGTGTCATCGATTTTATATCGGTCCATTCGGGTGAATAACTCATCAATACGCTTGTCAGATTCTATACGATGTATTTCAAGAGAGTCAAGTCGCTGAAAGATCTGCGCATTGGACAGAAGGAATCTGCGCATAGAGACAAAAGCCTTGATAATCTGAATACTTGCAGTAACAGCTGTATCGCTTTTTAATACAGCGGAAAGCATTGCAACTCCTTGTTCCGTAAATGCAAACGGTCTTTTCCTAAGACCCATCTTAATTGAATTGGATATCACAAATTGTGATTTCCATTTTTCAAACTCGTCTTTGTTTAACTGAAAACAAAACTCATCAGGGAAACGCTCCATATTGCGCTTTACAGCCTGATTCAAGATTCTTGTCTCCACTCCATACAGTTCAGCAATGTCTCGGTCTATCATAACCTGCTGGTTACGAATTAGTAAGATTCTGTTTTGGATGGTTGTTACTTCTATTGGCATCATTTTTCTTGTTGATTTATAGTTATACTTTGGTTAAAATATCAGGTATGAAACGCGCATCGAATAGTTCGAAGGCAAAGCATTTCTTGCCAAGGTCCTTGAGCGAGGCACCGAGGTGGTAGAGGATAGTGTTATCGATGATCAGAAAGCGGTCATGCATCGAAGTGGTGTGCCTTACTGTAAGTGTAGGATATTGCGCATTGAAACTGCGGACATCCTGCGCTGTCAGCCTCGTGGTGGGCAAAGTGTAGATGGTGACGTCCACGCCGCTGCTCTTGGTCGAAAGGCGTTCGAGCACTGTGATATCCACGTAATTGTCTATCAGCACAATCTCCCTCTGTGCCTGGCTAATAAAGCTTTGGAACTTAGCATACGCATCGAAGATTTGGCCTTGGAAGAAGATGCCCTGGGTGTCATCGATTTTGTATCGGTCCATTCGGGTGAATAATTCGTCAATGCGCTTATCGGACTCTATACGATGTATCTCAAGCGAGTCGAGTCGCTGGAAGATCTGCGCATTGGACAGAAGGAATTTGCGCATAGCAACGAAGGCGTCCATTATTTTGATACTTACTTGAACGGCGGTTTCGCTTTTCAAGACCGAACTAAGCATAGCACAGCCTTGTTCCGTAAAGACATAAGGCAGATATTGACGACCTCCACGCATTTCGTTTTTTGAGGTCACAAATTGTGACCTCAAAAAATGGAACTCATCTTGATTCAATTGGAACATAAAACGTTCTGGGAATCTATCAATGTTTCGCTTTACTGCTTGATTAAGAACTTTCGTTTCCACTCCATAGAGTTCCGCAATGTCCCGGTCTATCATAACTTGCTGGTTACGAATCAGTAAGATTCTGTTTTGGATTGTTGTTACTTCTATTGGCATCATTGTACTTATAGATTTTGTTAGTCAAAAAATCAAGTATTGATTAGAAAAAACAGACAGTAATTTATTTTACACGTCAAAGTTACACATAACAATAGAAAAAGCAAACAATATTATTTTTTAAATTAACCATATCCATCCTATTGAAAACAATAGATGAATATGATTGTAAAGGGAAATAACTATAATAGGAATTTTTTCTGTTCCAGCCCTTCAGGCTGGGAAGGGTCATGCGGGTCATCTATACCCACGGCGGTGCCATGGGCTATATATGTTGCAGCCTTTCAGGCTGATGTACACCATCGGATCCTTTTAGACTGAGAGTCGTGCAGCTCATCATCACCCACGACAATGCCATAAGTTGTATATGTTGCAACCTTTCAGGCCGGTACGCACACCATCGTCACACCGCAACCACAAAAAAATAGCGATGACATATCTGCCATCGCTACTCTTAATAGATATATTATTTGCTAGTACTTAATCAACCTAACCGTTTTCTCACCATTGGAGACGAAATACACGCCTGTTGCAAGGTCGGAAACGATAACCTCCACGACCTCTGACTCGGCTACGAACGTCTTCAACGCAACACCCGTGGCTGAAGCGATGGTGACGATTTCGCCTCTATTCAACCCGCTGACAGTAACAACGTCCTTGGCTGGATTTGGCAATACCACAAGCGAAGCGTTTTCTCCATCAATCGCTTCAGTACCTGATGGCTCTTCGTAGAACATGTTCCATGAGTCGAACGTCAACTCTCCGCTGAAGGTAAAGAACAAATCCTTTGCGGTAGGAATATCTGACGTCAGATCGCAGGTGAACTCCTCGAAGGATGAGTTGGACTCAACATTCAGGTATCCGAGAACCGGACCGTTGGCCGAACCCGTCGAAATCCTGATGGCTCCTCCACATGGTGCGGAAACACGTGCCTTGAACTTATTCACATCCTTAGCCAATACACCACATAGACCAATCCAGGATCCATTCTTACCTTTAACAGCCATGTTGGTTGATTTGCCAACATAGTTCACCTCTATTCCACTCTGCCATGCGAAACACTCGGCCTGGATGTTCTTCGTTCCATCCACAGGAACAACCTGATCAACACCCTTCGTAGTACCTGCGTCTACACCCAAAATCTTCCCTGCGGATTCATCCACATTGGCATAATCAACATGTGAACTACGGTATCCACCCTCGACACCGATTTGGTTCTGTATCCATTGGCTGTGATAAGTGATGTACCATTTGTCCTTGAACTTGAAGAACGAGTGGTGGTTGTTACCATTGGAACCCAACCACTTGGATGGATTATCAAACACCTTGCGGTCATACTTGAAGCCACTCATAGGACTGGTGGAGATCATCGTGGAGATGACAGCATTGCTGATGCCTATGTTGTTGCCACCTGTGTTCCAGTTCGTACAATAGGAGTATACATAGTTGTTGCCAATCTTATTGATACCGGCATCCTCAAAGAGATATGGCGGATTCAATGATTGAGCGCTACCATCGATGCTGATGAAGTCCTTGCCAAGCTTAGCGATACGGGCAGTACCAGGATCCGCATTCTTTCCTTGCGGCACACCACCACCGAAATAGATGTAGCCAGTACCGTCATCATCCACAAGAACAGCTGGGTCGAACAACCATTCCACATTACAATTCGGCATTGAACGGGTGATCAATCCCTGTCCCTTCTTCACATCCTCCCATGGTCCGTAAGGGGTGTCGCTGGCTACGACATAGATACCATTGCCTCCGTTGGCGAAGTAGAGGAAGAATCGTTCCTTGCCATTCATCTTCACGTGACAAGCGGTTGGAGCCCATGAGTTTCCAGCCTTGGAGATACCTCCCTGACCAGCCACCTTCATCGGTCCATGATCCGTCCAGTTCACAAGGTCGGCGGAAGCGAGACAGACAATTTCAGTAATCGTGCCATATCCATTGCTTTTGATCTTACCATTGTTGTCGTACTCGTAGATATCGTGGGTCATGTAGATATAAACCGAGTCGCCGTAAACCATCGCGCAAGGGTCCGCACCATAACGTTGCGTCATGATCGGGTTGTGGTTGGTGGTAGGCTTCACCTTAGGGTTCACATTGCTTAAAGCGATGGATGAGAAGACGGACGCCAACTCGACAGCGTCACGCTTGCCTATCACACAGCCATTATCATCATAAGGATCATTGCCATTCGACTCGTACTTCTCGAACGTCATGTAATCGATATCAAGCCAACTGCTGGTAATCTTCAGCTGCAGCGTGTGCTGACCAGCCGAGATCTCGCCTGTACGTGCGATGACAGTCCTATAATCTTTGAAGCTACCTGTGTTAGGAGCGGAGATTTCGCCAGTAATAGCCTTGCCGTCAATCAAGAGTTGGCAGGAAGCGGAAGCGTTATCCGTAGCGGCGGAGATGGAAACCGTATATTTGGAGGTCTCCTTCACATCGACCGTATAGTTCAGCCACTCACCCTCTTGGTTGTAACCGATAGAGTAACCTGTCGCAGCCGCGTAAATATCCACGCCGTCGTTACGGAAGACCTCGCCACGGTTTTCAGAATCCTCATCGCTGTAAGCGACACCCTGTCCGCCGAAATCGTACTCCTCAGCCTCGATCTTGCCTGGGATGGAAGCCGGTGTTCCATTGTAAGGACCGTCTCCTTCCGAAACAACTGGATCCCCTGATTCCCCCGAATCTCCTGACTCAACCGGTGAAGAGCCACAATCCAAAGAGAAACGACGAAGGAACTTCCAGATCTCACGAACTGAATGGTACTTGTCGTTTGAAGGCCAGTGACCTTTGCCATAGATCTTGTTCAGGCAAACCTCAACACCACACTTACCGTTTTTCCATACATAACGGGTTGCGGCACCGTCAACAACCGACTCGACAGGCTTATCATCACAGCCGTTCGCCTTGGCCCAAGCCTCCGCCTGCGCATAGGCACCTTGTTGTTCCTGATACATACCGTTGAAGGTGCCCTTCCATGGTTCATAGTGCACCACGTCGTCGGCATCACCATTGGTGTGGATGATAGGAATCGGACGAGAAGGCTTGGCCGTCATGTCACCGATTGGGTAACCGGAGACAGGAGCACAAGCGGCGATCTGGTCCGCCATGTTGTTCGCCACAGAATAGGTGAGCATACCTCCCATGGAGAAACCGGACATGTAGACACGCTTCAAATCAATCTTATACTTGGAGCTCATCTCCTTGATGATTGCCTTGATGAAGGCGAGATCCGCGCCATTGGCACCCAAGTCCCACGTGGATCCGTCAGACTGAGGATAGACGACAAGGAATTTCGCCGTGTCGGCCACTTGATCCCAACGGGACTGTTGTTTCTGATAAGCTATATCCTGCCCCATACCGTGAGCGGAAATAACCATAGGTCTGTTTTCACCCATTCCACTTGGCGCATATACATCAATCGTACGGTTCTTACCGTTCACGTTGATGGTACTTTTAACGCCAGGAAGACTCTGCGCGGCAACAGATGCTGATAACATTGCGCCAATCGCAGTCACAAGTGCAGTTTTGTAAAGTATTTTCATAATATTAAATATTTGGTTTGTTTCACAATAGCCTAAAAATTGTGTTTAACGCCTAAGATGTCACATCACAATATTGAACAACAGAGTAGCGGTAGCCGCCTAAACAAGTGACAAAAAAGAAACGTATAAACTCTCATTAATTGACACGGCAAGTATAGCGCGTTTATAGAAAAGGGGAGAGTAAAATAGATGCAAAAGGTTAGATTTTTGATTCAATCCGCATGAAACCACAACAAAAGGGCACCACCCGTACGAGTGATGCCCTTCCCTATTCTTCGTCAGGAGCGAATTACTTCACCTCCCACGTATCGTTCGTCATCAAAAGCTCTTGGAAGTTGTGGTACTTCTTCTTGCTCTTGACATCCTCGATTTGCTCATCAACAGCGTCATTGTAGGTTGGAGCCTCAACGTCACGGATCACACCCAAGGCAACAGGGAAGTCCGGACCCTCCATCAAAGCCAACTTCAACTGAAGCGTAGCGTCCTCGCAGTGTGCGTCGTGTACCAAGAGATCCTTCTCCGTGATACCGTTCTCACCCAACTTAACCACCTTGATGTTGAATCCATCCTGCATCAGACCGAACTCATTGTTCTCACCGAAGATCATCGGCTTGCCATGTTGCAAGTAGATGGCATCCTTCTTGCGTCCCTCTGGCGTGTAGATGCTTCCGTGGATACCATCGTTGAACACAACGCAGTTCTGAAGGATCTCACAAACCGAAGCACCCTTGTGCGCTTGAGCCGCCTTCAACACCTCGATGGTGCCTGGCGCATCCGTCGCGACGGCACGGGCGAAGAAATGTCCACGTGCGCCGAAACACAACTCAGCCGGACGGAATGGATCCTCCACCGTACCGTAAGGAGACGACTTGCTGACGAATCCACGTGGAGAAGTTGGAGAATACTGACCCTTCGTCAAACCATAGATACGGTTGTTCAAGAGGATCATATTGATGTCAATGTTACGACGGTTCGCATGGATGAAGTGGTTACCACCGATAGCCAATCCGTCACCGTCACCAGAGATCTGCCAAACGGTCAACTTAGGATTAGCGATCTTCGCACCTGTGGCAATCGCAGCGGCACGACCGTGGATCGTATTCATACCGTATGTAGCCATATAGTGAGGCAAACGGCTAGAACAACCGATACCTGAAATCACTGCTGTATCGCATGGAGCAATGCCTATCTCAGCCATTGCTTTCTGAAGTGAAGCCAAGAAAAAGTGGTCTCCACAACCCGGACACCAACGTGGTTGGCCCTTTTTGAAATCTTTTGCGGTTAACTCGCTCATAATATATTGATTTTATATCGGTTATACTTATTTGTTATATACTGCTGTAAAGTTCTCCACAAGATCTGCTACCATGAAAGGTTGACCCTTCACCTCGTTGAATTGGTAAGGAACGAATCCATCCACCTTCATGCGCAACCAGCCAGCCAACTGACCCATATTTTGCTCAGCAACAACCACCTTCTTGTATTTCTTCAAGACAGCGGCAGTGTTCTTCGGAAGCGGGTTGATGTACTTGAAGTGAGCCAAAGCGACCTTCTTGCCGGCAGCCCTCATCTCGTCCATCGCAGCGTGCAAGTGTCCGTAAGTACCACCGAAGCCAACGATCAACAACTCAGCGTCTTTCTCGTCGCCCTCAACCACCAAGTCAGGCACTTGGATCTTCTCCACCTTCTCGGCACGGAGACGAGTCATCAAGTCGTGGTTCTCAGGAGCCGTAGAGATGGCACCCGTCTTGTTGTCCTTCTCCAAACCACCCAAGATGTGTTCGAAGCCCTCGCGACCAGGCACAGCCCAGTAACGTGAACCCTCCGCATTACGCATATATGGTGTCCATGTACCCTTCATCTCTGCAGGCACGTATGGAGGATTGATGGCAGGGAACTCAGCCAAGTTAGGCAACTTGAAGGCTCCTGAACCATTCGCCACATAAGCATCCGTCATCAAAACGACTGGAGTCATGTGCTCCAAAGCAATCTTACAAGCCATGTAAGCGGCATCGAAACAGTCGGTCGGAGAGGTAGCGGCGATTACCGGCATAGGAGACTCACCATTACGTCCGAACAAGCACTGGAGCAAGTCTGTCTGCTCAGACTTCGTAGGAAGACCCGTAGCAGGTCCACCACGCTGTACGTCCAAAACGACCAAAGGCAACTCCATGATGACCGCCAAGTTCATCGCCTCAGACTTCAAACAGATACCAGGACCTGAAGTAGAAGTACAAGCCAATGCACCTGCGAAAGAAGCACCGAGTGCAGAAGCACAACCAGCGATCTCATCCTCACATTGAACGGTTGTAACACCTAATGATTTATGTTTAGAAAGTTCATGAAGAACATCTGTAGCAGGCGTGATAGGGTAAGAACCGAGATACAGTTTCAAGCCAGCCTTCTCAGCTGCGGCGATCAAACCGTAAGCGGTAGCCTTGTTACCGTTGATATCCATATAGACACCCTTCTTAGCGGATTTCGTCTCCACCGTATAAGTGTGGGAAACAGAAGAGTGCGTGTTGTGTCCGTAATCGTAGCCCGCTTGGATCACCTTGATGTTAGACTCAGCCACACCCGGTTTCTTAGCGAACTTCTCCTTCAACATATTAGCGGCGATGTTGGTATCGCGGTTGAACAACCAGCAGACCAAACCAAGGGCGAACATGTTACGGCACTTCAAGATAGCCTTAGGATCCATGCCTGAATCCGCCAAGCAATCCTTCACCATGGAGGTGATAGGAGCCGCGATGACATCGTTCTTGATGCCCATCTCAGCGATAGCGTCCAAAGTCTCGAAGTTAGCCTTCTTCAAATCAGCCTCCTTGAAAGAGTCCGTATCGATGATGATACAAGACGTAGGCTTGCAGAACTTATATTGCGTCTTCAAAGCGGCCGGGTTCATCGCAACGAGCACGTCGCACTTATCGCCCGGTGTGAAAACCTTATTAGCGCCAATGTGAACTTGGAAGCCCGAAACTCCCGTTAGAGATCCCTGTGGGGCACGGATATCAGCCGGATAATCAGGGAAAGTACAGATGTCATTACCCACTGTAGCGGAAATCGTAGAGAAAATGTTTCCAGCCAATTGCATTCCGTCACCGGAGTCGCCGGAAAAACGAACCACCACCTGGTCCAAATCTTCAACTTTTGCCATAATAAATATTGGTCTTATTTAAATTTTACGAATTTCGAATCCATGTTACGAAAGTGCAAATTTAGGAAAATATGCACAACCAACAAAAGGATTGCATTTATTTTGAATAAATACACCCTGATTTTGGAATAACTATCAATATTTACGAATATTTATACGCTCAATATACGCCTCGGCGAGCTTACTGAGGCTGGACCAAAGTGCCATTGCGCCAAATACCCTTAGCGATGACCTTACCCAAGGTATCGGAATAGACGCCATAACCATTCGGGGATCCATTCCTATATTCTCCTTCATATTTTTTGTCGCCATACATAGCATAACCCTTTCCGTCCTTATAGTTGCCTTGCTTCCAAATGCCTTGGAACTGAATCTTCCCCGCCACATCATAGAACGTACCTTCCCCGTCCGGCCTATCGTTCACAAAATTGCCCACATACTTACGGCCATCCTGGTAGTTATAGGTTCCCGGCCCTTCCTTCTTGCCGTCCACAATCTTACCGTCGAAGCCCCATTTGTAGTTATATTCGATGATATAGACAGGGTTTACCTTATTGACGGTATCCACCTCACCGATGGTATGGAGCACCTTGAATTTCTCCGGGTATTTTTTCACGGCAGGATAAAGTGTCGTATAGGCATGTTTGAACCAATTGTCCAAGATGACATTTGTGGCGCCAACCCTGTTCAGATAACTGATGACGGTATCCACCGGCGCATAATAAGGGAAGGAAACAGATTTCTTGAAGCCCGAATAGATGTAATACAACTCCGGTTTACGACACACCATCCTCGAGCTATCAGACAAGTTCTCTTTACACCAATCCATCGCTTCGTAATAGTTCAGGAAGTTTTGGTCCGCGACAATCTGCTTATATGGTCGTTTGGCCAACTCACGATAACCACTTTGAGCCTCGCTCTGCAACGGAATCAACCAGAAGAAAAGAGACAAAAGGACTGCGAGGGAGGAGACCAATGGAACATACTTCTTCAACGATCCGCTCTTTACCTTACCTACAATAAAGGAGACAACGTTCCATATGCCATGTAAAAACAGGAACAGAATCAGCGGCACAACCGCCACATAATAGCGGACACTTGTGAACTGTTCTGGCCAGAAAAGCAATACACCAAATGTGATTGCCAAATAACTGAATATGAGGAATCCTCCCCACCCCGTATGGAAGAAACCAAAGACAACAAGAAAAAAGACGAAGAATCCGACAAATATATCATACCCCGTAATCGGATCATTCTTCTCAAAAGTCTTCGTCAGGACCGTTTCCGGCATCATCTTCGTCAAATAAGACTTGGCATTATTGTAGACACGCTCCGCCCAATCGGAGAACGTGGTCATGACCTCTCCATTTCCACCTTTTTTCTTGAAGTCACCGACATAATCAGTCTGCTCATGCCCGATCGCTTTGTTCCTCGCCCCCCAAGCCATCTTTGAGATGCCGAAAGGCAATAATACCAACACCGCCATACAAGCGTAATAAGACAGACTCTTATGGTTAGGAAGATTCTCTGACGAACCCTCCTTCTTGGCTTTCATGTATTTATATCCCTGCCACAAAGCTTGCAGCAGATACCATCCGAATAACGCAAGGATCAGGGAAATACCCATCGTCCTCACAAAATAGATATATGCGATCGACAGTAACATCGCCCCCAACGCCACATAGTCCCACTTCGTATACTCCTGGAAACACTTCCTTCTATATAAAAACAGTGCAACGGAGATGACCAACACTGACAAAAACAAGAAGAGCATCTCACTCATCATAATGGTGGACCATCGCAACAAATCTTTCTGGACACAGCATAAGAGCACTGCGGAAAACGCGACCACCACGTTATTCTTGGCAACCCTCTTTACCGCATAAAACAACATCAACAAGGAAAGGAACAACAGAAAACCATTCGCCTCCTTCATCGCCGTATAATTACCATCTCTCGTGAAATTCAGCATGGTGCTGATGAAGGCCGGATAGCCGGGAGGGAAGTGCGTGTGCGGTCTTACTTCAAACCCCATGATATCCGAGTAGCCCGTGCCATTGTGCAGGGATTGTCCCAAAGAATAGTACACAATGTTATCTCCGTTCATATCTAACTTCCTATCGAAGATCGCATTGTAGTTGATGTAAAAAACCACCGATATAACCACCAATAAGAATATGTGGAAATATTTGTTGGACATTAAACCCTTCACTCTCTCCGCCAATGGAACGGATGTTTGGGATGAGGAGGAAACCTCCTTTTTTGACGATGAAGATCTCTTTGGATTCTGCTTCATGATCGTAACCTGTTAATTATTAATTATCACTCACCTTCTCATGGTATTCCTGCTCCGTATTCACCGACCAGATGTTGTCCTTGCTCGTGACATGGTGCTCGATATTGGAGACAGCCTCCATTGCGGTAAGCATAGAGTGGTCCATATTATTATACCTATGTTGTCCGTTCCTGCCTATACAATAGAGATTCTCTATCGTATCCAGAAACTTCCTGACCTCTTCCAACTCATTATAGGAACCGAAATAGGCTGGATATGCCTTCTTCACCTTCACTTGGTGGGCATCCAACACGGCATCCCTCTTAATCACATCGATCTTCACCATCTCGTCGATCGCCATCCGGATGAAATCCTCCTTGCTCATGCTCCAAAGGTCATCGTTTTCGTCGCAGAAATATTCCAGTCCGATCCACACCGTATGCTCCGGATCCTTCACAAGGAAAGGAGACCAGTTATTGAATACTTGAAGCCTACCAACCTTCACGTCCCTCTCTTGAATATATATCCACGTGTCTGGCACCAACTCGGTCTTACCGCCTCGGGAGAAGTCCAGATTCTTCACCAAGAGACCCACCGTGATAAAGTCCCGATAGGGCAAATCGGCGGCAATCCGTTTCACATTCGCGGGAATCTCCACGCCACGCAACACGGAGATCAAATCCTTAATGGGCATGGAAGAGAACAGGTAATCGCACGTTTCATGCACCTTCTCTCCCTCCTCCGTGATGGCATCCACACCGCACACGCGGTTACCATCCACATAAATCGCACACACGGAGTGGTTCTTCCGCAACTCCGCTCCTTTCTTGACAGCGTCAGCCGCAACACACTCCCACAACTGGCCAGGACCGTACTTGGGGTACTGGAATTTCTCTATCAATGAAGTCTCAACCTCTTTCGGCTGTTTACCCCCCGAGAACTTCTTCTGGAAATAATCCTTCATCACCACGGAAAGGGAGACACCCTTGACCCGTTGCCTTCCCCAATCCGCACACAACTCGGACGGATGCTTTCCCCAAACCTTTTGGGTGTAATCCTCAAAGAACAACTCATACAATGGCCTTCCAAAACGATTGATATAAAAATCCTCCAAGGTATGCTCCTCCAAAGGGAACAACCTAGCCTTTATATAGCCAAAGCCTGAATTCATCGTATTCTTAAACCCTAAATTCAGAAACGTCTCCTTCGACAATGAGATAGGATAAGAGAAAAATTTCCTTAGAAAATAGATGCGGGAGACCCTGTCACGCGTCAGAAACTCCCTGTCGGGGTCGTCCTCCCGTTTCGACATGACGCTCTCCCACCACTGAAGTACCTTTTTGTCCTTGGAAAAAAAACGGTGCCCGCCAATGTCCATACGATTCCCTTTATAGTTAACCGTACGTGAGATACCTCCGATCTCATCAGACTCCTCCATTACGACGGGATGAATATTGGTCCTTCCTAATAATTCATAGGCAGCGGTAAGACCAGCAGGACCGGCACCTACAATAATCGCTTTCTCTTCCATCAAGAAAAGGGTCTATTGGTTTATACTTAACTTAATAGCAGAACGCTCATATAGTCATCTACAGATTAGAAGATATTTCTTTCATTGCTTTTTTATTTTCCCCAAAATCGCAACAAAACGTTCCACACAATAACACCATTGCGCAAAATTACGAATAAATGTGCTTTCAGACAAGGAGTTTTTCCATCAAAAGGGAAAATTTACATTCCGTTGGATCATACCTCCCTTAATTTATTTTACGACCTTGTCCTACAAACCAATATTAGGCTGATGAATTACTCCGCCCCCCCCATGGGAGGATACGAACGGATTATAATAACGAACGTCTCTTAGTATTCGCCATCAAAAAAATAACACGACAAGAGAGTCATCCCATCCCCCTCCTTAGCCTCAACAATAGGCATAAATCCTACCTTCTACCCTTTGATACGAAAACAAAATAGATGGAAAATAATTGGTTTAATTTATATCATAAACAACTAATATTTAATATGATACAAAATACGAATGGCATTAATTAACGTACAAACAAACATATTCGCAGCATAGTCCAAACGCATTTCACTATCTCGACGACTTTTCACACATGAGATGCTGAGAAGAACCTCTTCGATAAAAGATCGTATACCTTAACTAGGGATTTAATGGACCATCATCTTATAGCCATTTCATCGCCTCCTTCAAGCCATGGATCTCATAATCGATCTCCTCCGTGGCTTGGAACGTATCCGGATGTCGGTTGAAGAACATGGTGTGCAGACCAGCCGCCTTCGCCCCAAGAATATCCGTGGAGAAGTTGTCCCCGATCATCAGCGTATCCGACGGAGAGGCGCCCGACATGCGCAACGCGTAATCGAAGTAGGCCTGGCTCGGTTTGTTCGCCCCGGCATCCTCGGAGAGGATCACACCGTCAAAGGCATCTATCAGCCCACACGCCCTCAGTTTGCGATACTGCACCTCATGGAATCCGTTGCTGCACATATAGAGGCCATAGCCTTTCTCCCTCAAATAGGCCATCAGCTCGTGCGCCCCATCGACCACTCCAGGCTTGTCCGCACACATGTCCAGGAAGACATCGCTGACCTCCAAGCAAAACTCACGCGTAGGCTCGAACGGTCGACCCTTCGCATCACGACCTTCGGCCAACGGACGTCTGAAACGCTCCACAATCAGGTAATCACGCTCTATCTCACCCTTCGCATAGGCATCCCACAACTTCACATTCGTATCCCAGTAGGAGCGATAGAAGTCATCAGGCTCGGGAAAATATTTGGATAGTTGGAAATGAGCGAACATCTCCCGCAAGGACAACTCGGCATTCCCGCGCGTGTCGTATAACGTATCGTCAAAATCGATGAATAAGGTCTTATACATTTCGTTTCATAAAAAGTATCATCACAAAGATAGAAATTATATTGGAACTTGATGACTTTTTAATCATTTCCCCCCTCTCCATAAACACTACATTCCATAGCAATACCAAATATATTATTAATTCATTCACATTCATTTTTACGCCAAAAAAATGATTTATTTTAACGGATTTTACATGGATGCATAAGAAAATAGCCTTCCCACCGAAAAAATTAGTATTTATACATAAAAAATTTGGGAATTAAATTTTATTTGTATATTTGCGACGGTTAAATAGTTGTCAATATATAGTATATGCTTATGAGAAACACGCGGACTATTTTATGGGCAGTGGCGTGTCTGCTGCTCAGTGGATTTGTGAGTGCGTATGCCGCTCCTGATCCGAATTTCCACATTTATTTGTGTTTTGGCCAGTCCAATATGGAGGGCCAAGGTGATATCGGAAGTCAAGACAGGACTGTCGATAGTCGATTCCAAGTACTCTGCTCCTACGACAATTGCGGAAGCCGCAAAAAGGGGAGCTGGTACGACGCTACTCCCCCACTTTCTTGTTGTAGTGGGGCGCATCTCGGTCCAGTGGACTACTTCGGACGGACAATGGTAAAGAATTTACCAGAAGAAGTCAAAGTAGGTGTGGTCGTTGTAGCCATCGCTGGATGTGACATTCAATTATTCGAAAAAGAGAATTACAGAAGTTACCGTGCTGAATCGTATATGCAAAGTACGATCCAATCTTACGGAGGAAACCCTTACGGACGATTGGTCGAAATGGGTAAAGAGGCTCAGAAAGTGGGCGTCATCAAAGGTATCCTTTTGCATCAAGGCGAAACAAATACGGGACAAAGCAACTGGCCTAACCGTGTGAAAGCCATTTACAATGACTTGATCAAGGATTTGGGCCTGAACGCATCCGACGTGCCTTTGCTCGTGGGTGAGGTGGTACGTAGCGACCAAGGTGGACAATGCGGTAGCATGAACAACATCATCGCAAACGTGCCAAACACCATCCCTAACTCTTACGTCATCTCCGCACAAGGGCTCGGGAACAAGGGTGACGGTCTTCACTTCTCTTCTGCAAGCTATCGTACATTAGGCGAACGTTACGCGACCCAGATGCTGAAGGTGTTGAAATACGAACCTTCTTCCAGCTCTAGTGAGGGCGGTTCTAGTTCTAGCGAAGGCGGATCCAGCACAAGCGAAGGTGGATCCAGCACAAGCAGCGACTGCGCTCCAGACCCATGCTCCATGAAGACCAAATACTCTGGCGGTTCTTCCATATCAGGTAACGGCGTCAAGGAAATCGGCAACGGTTATAACGTGGAGCAATGGCGCGATGGTGGCGGCGGAAGCTTGACCACATTCGGAGGGAAAGCGGACTGCGCCTTCAAGGCAAGTTGGAGCAATTCTGGCGACTACTTGGCTCGCGTAGGTTATTATGACGGCTCTGCCACCAAGAAATACACAGACTTGGGTGAAATCCATGCAGTCTACAACTACACTAAATCAGGTAACGGTGGTGGAAGCTATTCCTACATCGGAATCTATGGTTGGACAAAAAACCCACTCATTGAGTACTACATCGTGGACGACTCCTTCACCCCGAGCGGTGGCGGTATGTTCTGGCAAGCAAACAATAAAGGAACCTATACTGTAGATGGCGTCACATACACGTTGAAGGTGGGACAAAGAACCAACGCTCCTTCAATCGAAGGTGACGGAAAGAATTTCCAACAAATTTTCGCCGTCCGTTCCTCTTACACTACTTGTGGACATATTAATGTCACCGAACACTTTAAAAACTGGGAAAAACTTGGCGTGAAGTTAGGAGGCATCTATGACTGTAAAATCCTTTGCGAAGTTGGCGGTGGATCTGGTTCTATCGAATACACTTGCGCCAGCATGTCTTGGAAAGGTCAAAAAAGTTCCCTCGGTGATTTGAGCTGTATAGGCGGCAGCAGCAGTGTTACAACTCCGGATGTCCCTCAAGAACCATACAAGAGCGCTATCGAAATCCCTGGCGTCGTGGAAGCTGAATACTTCGACAAGGGCGGCAACGGAAACGCATACAACGACTCCGATGACGAAAATGAGGGAGACGCTAACTACCGTACGGACGAAGGCGTGGATATCGTGAAGACCTCCGACGGAAGAGCCGTGGGCTACACAACTTCCAGCGAGTGGCTGGAATATACCGTCGACGTGAAGACTGCGGGCAAGTATGTGGTGGATGCTGTCGGATCCAACAAAAACGACGACGTGAAGTTCACCCTGCTCATCGATGACAAAGAGATTGGCTCGCTCTCCGGCTCAAGCACAACCGACTGGGATACTTACGAGACAATCCGAACCACAACATCTGCCATCTCCGCCGGGAAACATATCCTCAAGGTGAAGATCGGAAACAACAACTGCAATTTGGACAAACTCACCTTCTACGTACAGGGTACCGAACCTGAAGAAGACGGCGGCAGTTCCGAAGGTGGTAGTAGTTCCGAAGGTGGTAGTAGCTCCGAAGGTGGTAGTAGCCACGGCGGTGGCGGTTCCGTCAACGAATCTGGCGTATATCCATTGAATTATTCCGTGGAGAACACTGGTGCGGACTGCCCTGAACCTTCCTCCCTGAACAAGAACAACCTCAAATCCTGCAGAAACCTTCCTAATCCATTCGAATGGGCGGACGGTAGCGGCAAGGTGACCGACTTCTGCGACTGGGCTTGCCGTCGTAACGAAATCAAGCGCGAGATCGAGTACTGGGAGATTGGCGAGAAACCTAAATTCGATAAACTGGAAGCTTCACTTTCTGGAAATACAATGACCGTGACTGTTTACAACGGAAGCAACAAACTTACGTTGACAAGTAAAATGTCCATTCCTTCCGGAAATGGTCCACACCCTATCGTGATCGGTATGGATGGAAATACTGGTAGTTTAAGCTCCTCATACTTCTCGAAATGTATTCAAGTGCCATTCACACACACACAAATCGCTGAATATAATTCAGGATTCGGTGGTGGCGGAAGAAGCCAAAACGATCCATTCTACAAGTTCTATCCTGGGACATTCAACACAAAGGCAGACTATTGCGCATGGTCTTGGGGTATCAGCCGTTTGATTGATGGACTCCAAAAATTGGCTGAAGAAGGTAAGCTGAAAGCTGATATGGGACATATTGCTGTAACTGGTTGCTCTTACGCAGGAAAGATGGCGCTGTTCGCAGGAGCGTTCGACGAACGTGTGACACTGACAATCGCACAAGAATCAGGTGGTGGAGGTGTCAACGCATGGCGTGTAAGTTCTGAAATCGGTACTAGTATTGAAGGTATATCCAACACCAACTACGACTGGTTCCTCAACAGCTTCAAGAGCAATTTCCAATCACAGATCGACAAGTTGCCATACGACCATCATGAACTGATCGCCATGTGTGCTCCACGTGCGTTCCTGGCATTCGGAAATCCAAACTATGAGTGGTTGGGCGACCCTGCCGGCATCGCCTCCCTGAAGGCTGCCGAGGAGGTGTGGAAAGCCATGGGCATCGAGGACAGATTCGGCTATGTGATTGAAGGTGGACATGAGCACTGCCAAGCTTCCAGCAGTCAAAACAAAGCTGCGCAAGCGTTCATCAACAAATTCCTCTATGGCGACAATTCGCAGAACACGAAGATACGTACCAGCAGTGTAAGTAGCAACCATAGCTCCGGAAAATACGACTGGGGCGGACATAAGATCGTGAACAACGGTTGCGGTAGCACCAGCGGTGTTGAGAACGTCCTCATGGAAGGCTACTCCCTGTCTCAAAACATGCCGAACCCGACATCCGACGAGACTAGCATCGAGTTCTCCATCGCCGATAACACATTCGTCTCCATTGCCCTTTACAATGAGTTGGGTCTGAAGGTGATGGATGTCGTTTCAGATGATTTCAGCGCAGGCTCATATAAGGCTGAATTCTCCGTGGATGGTCTCGCAAGTGGCATCTACCACTACGTGATGCAGGCCAACGGATTCGTCTCCAGCAAAAGCTTAATCGTGAAATAACTATTATTGACTGACTAGTGTTTTGAAAGGGTCGTTCCAATGGACGACCCTTTTTTTTGCATCTACCCAACGTGATACACTAATAGACTATTCAACCCAGTATGAAATATTTGAATAAAAAATCACACAAAATATATGTTTTTTAAAAATATATGTCTATCTTTACACGCATATGCGTATGCGCGTACACGCCCGAGTGCGCACGGGCGCAGGCGAAAAGGCATTTTTCGATTTGGAAGTTTGGAAGTGAAATTATACGTGAGGAATGAGGGACTGACAACGAATAGCTTACGCAGGTACATTTGTTTAGTTACGTTAATTAGGTTTTCTTTTCATTACACATTCTAAACAAATCGGATATAGTAGCGGTCACAACTTGTATTTAGACCGAGGGGGTCACTGCCCCAATGGGGAGACTTCTGACAAAGGCACATGAACTATTTTAACTATCATTAATACACATGATTATGAAACACTTATACACTATCAAACGCAAAAAGATGACGTTGTTTGACAAAGTCAGGCAACGATTAGAACTCTTCGGAATCCGAACCTCTTTCACTCAACAAAATGTATTTTCAATCTTAAATCAAATAGCAAACCAAATGAACAAAAAAACATTCGAGTGGCGACGTATGGCTACGGGCGCACTCACAGCGGGTTTTTTGCTCCTTTCCGGTGTAAGTTATGCGGCTGACCCGTGTAGCGAAACAGGTAGCGGAAGAGGTATCAAAAGAACCCTCAACAACCAGAACCTAACAGGTTCTACTGGTGTGGGTAACTACCAGTTCGAAATCTGGCGTGACGGTAACGGCGGAACGCTGACTTTGTATGATAAGGATGCGGCTTTCAAGGCGGAGTGGAATAACGCGGGCGACTTCTTGGGTCGTGTCGGTTTGACCTACGGCAATAAGCCTTCCGTCGACAATCTCGGCGGTAACTTGGTGGCTTACTATAATTTTGAGAAGTCCGGAGATGATGGAAAATCCTATTCATACGTGGGAATCTACGGTTGGATGGACAGCCCTCAAATCGAATGGTACATCGTGGAAGACTGGTTGCACGATCGTGGTACACCGGGCGGCTCCTACATGGGTTCTAAGAAGGGTACCATCACTGTAGACGGTGAGGAGTATGCAGTTTGGACGGGTAGCCGTACAGGTGCCTCCAAATGGGGTAACTCTACTTTCACCCAAATCTTCAGTGTCCGTCAAAAACGTCGCCAATGTGGTACCATCCATATATCTGAGCACTTCAGACAATGGAAGAAATTGGGTATCAACCTCGGTGGCTTGATGGAGGCTCAAATTTTGGCCGAAGCCGGTGGTGGAAAAGGTTATGTTGACTTCAAATATGCAAAGATTGAAATTAACAGCGACTCCGGTGATGGTAATGAAGGGGGAGACCCAACGCCAGATCCGGATGTCCCTCAAGAACCATACAAGAGCGCTATCGAAATCCCTGGCGTCGTGGAAGCTGAATACTTCGACAAGGGCGGCAACGGAAACGCATACAACGACTCCGATGACGAAAACGAGGGAGACGCTAATTACCGTACGGACGAAGGCGTGGATATCGTGAAGACCTCCGACGGAAGGGCCGTGGGCTACACTACTTCCAGCGAGTGGCTGGAATATACCATCGACGTGAAGACCGCAGGCAAATATGTGGTGGATGCCGTCGGATCCAACAAAAACGACGACGTGGAGTTCACCCTGCTCATCGACGACAAAGAGATTGGTTCGCTCTCCGGCTCAAGCACAACCGACTGGGATACTTACAGGACGATCCGAACCACAACATCTTCCATCTCCGCCGGAAAACATATCCTCAAGGTGAAGATCGGGAACAACAACTGTAATCTGGACAAACTCACCTTCTATGTACAGGGTACTGAACCTGAAGAAGGCGGCAGCAGCTCTGAAGGTGGTAGTAGCTCTGAAGGTGGTAGTAGCCACGGTGGCGGCGGATCCGTCAACGAGTCTGGCGTATATCCATTGAGCTATTCTGTGGAGAACACAGGTGCGGACTGCCCTGAACCTTCCTCCCTGAACAAGAACAACCTCAAATCCTGCAGAAACCTTCCTAACCCATTCGAATGGGCGGACGGTAGCGGCAAGGTGACCGACTTCTGCGACTGGGCTTGCCGTCGTAACGAAATCAAGCGCGAGATCGAGTACTGGGAGATTGGCGAGAAACCTAAATTCGATAAACTGGAAGCTTCACTTTCTGGAAATACAATGACCGTGACTGTTTACAACGGAAGCAACAAACTTACGTTGACAAGTAAAATGTCCATTCCTTCCGGAAATGGTCCACACCCTATCGTGATCGGTATGGATGGAAATACTGGTAGTTTAAGCTCCTCATACTTCTCGAAATGTATTCAAGTGCCATTCACACACACACAAATCGCTGAATATAATTCAGGATTCGGTGGTGGCGGAAGAAGCCAAAACGATCCATTCTACAAGTTCTATCCTGGGACATTCAACACAAAGGCAGACTATTGCGCATGGTCTTGGGGTATCAGCCGTTTGATTGATGGACTCCAAAAATTGGCTGAAGAAGGTAAGCTGAAAGCTGATATGGGACATATTGCTGTAACTGGTTGCTCTTACGCAGGAAAGATGGCGCTGTTCGCAGGAGCGTTCGACGAACGTGTGACACTGACAATCGCACAAGAATCAGGTGGTGGAGGTGTCAACGCATGGCGTGTAAGTTCTGAAATCGGTACTAGTATTGAAGGTATATCCAACACCAACTACGACTGGTTCCTCAACAGCTTCAAGAGCAATTTCCAATCACAGATCGACAAGTTGCCATACGACCATCATGAACTGATCGCCATGTGTGCTCCACGTGCGTTCCTGGCATTCGGAAATCCAAACTATGAGTGGTTGGGCGACCCTGCCGGCATCGCCTCCCTGAAGGCTGCCGAGGAGGTGTGGAAAGCCATGGGCATCGAGGACAGATTCGGCTATGTGATTGAAGGTGGACATGAGCACTGCCAAGCTTCCAGCAGTCAAAACAAAGCTGCGCAAGCGTTCATCAACAAATTCCTCTATGGCGACAATTCGCAGAACACGAAGATACGTACCAGCAGTGTAAGTAGCAACCATAGCTCCGGAAAATACGACTGGGGCGGACATAAGATCGTGAACAACGGTTGCGGTAGCACCAGCGGTGTTGAGAACGTCCTCATGGAAGGCTACTCCCTGTCTCAAAACATGCCGAACCCGACATCCGACGAGACTAGCATCGAGTTCTCCATCGCCGATAACACATTCGTCTCCATTGCCCTTTACAATGAGTTGGGTCTGAAGGTGATGGATGTCGTTTCAGATGATTTCAGCGCAGGCTCATATAAGGCTGAATTCTCCGTGGATGGTCTCGCAAGTGGCATCTACCACTACGTGATGCAGGCCAACGGATTCGTCTCCAGCAAAAGCTTAATCGTGAAATAAAAACTTTTCTTTGTTTTCTGAAGGTCGTCTCCCTCGTTTGGGGACGACCTTCTTTTTTTAAGCCATTACTATAAATACGTGAAGATTTCTGCCTTATGGAGGCCATTTTTGTGAAAAAAAGCCATTCCACCGAGAAATTCACCAATACAAGGTTAGCCCGATAGCGGGAACGGAGCCATAGGTCCCATCTGCGGAACACATCAATACGGATATTTTTCCCCACAAAGGCCTCATAAACGAATAGGAAAACGAATCAATTACAATAGAAACAGTTTGATTTTCAATGACATGAATTAACAATGAGAAAATATACACGCCCTATTTGCCGAAAAATTCACTCATATTTGCCGAATAACTCATATTTGGGAAAGGCAAACCCACCTATATTTGCGGACGATGATGTGAAGACGCAATGATGAATAAAGTATAGATGCTAAACGAAATCAGTTGGCCAAATATAAACCATATAAACACACTAAATTATGAAACATTTTGACACTATTTGCAAAAAGATGACGTGGATTGACTCAGTCATGAAGCGATTAGAACATTTCGGTTCCCGAAACTCTACATTATTACAACGAAACAATTTATCAACTTTAAATCAAATAGAAAACCAAATGAACAAAAAAACATTCGAGTGGCGACGTATAGTTACGGGCGCACTCACAGCAGGATTTTTGCTCTTCTCCGGCGTGGGTTACGCAGCTGACCCTTGCTCGGTGACTCCTAACGTGAGCGGAGGGCAAAAAATCGATTTCTCAGGAGGAAATCAAAAGACAGGTAACACCCAAGGTGGATACAGCTACGAGTTGTGGCGCAACGGAGGTGGTTCAGGCTCAATCACACTCTACAACCAAGAGGCTGCCTTCAAAGCAGAATGGAACAATGCGGGTGACTACCTCGGACGTGTAGGAAAGTCATGGGGCAATACACCTTCTGTAGATAACATTGGTGGTAACTTGGTGGTTGAATACCAATTCCAGAAATCAGGTAACGATGGAGGCACCTACTCTTATGTGGGAATCTATGGTTGGATGAACAATCCTCAAATCGAATATTATATCGTAGACGACTGGTTGCATGACCGTGGTACACCGGGTGGTAGCTACATCGGCTCTAAAAAAGGTACTATTACCGTGGATGGTGAGGAATACGCAGTCTGGACAGGTACTCGTACTGGTGAGTCCAAATGGGGTACCTCAACCTTCACCCAAATCTTCAGTATCCGTCAATCCCGCCGTCAATGCGGTACTATCCATGTCTCTGAGCACTTCAGACAATGGAAGAAGTTAGGTTTGAACCTCGGTGGCTTGATGGAATGCCAAATCTTGGCTGAAGCTGGTGGTGGATCAGGTTACGTAGATTTCAAATACGCAAAGATGGAGATTAACAGCGATTCCAGCGATGGAAACAGCTCATCATCTAACAATAATAACAACAATAACAACACCAACACCAACACTAACACTAACACTAACACTAACACGAATACGAATACGAATACCAACACCAACACGGCTAGTTCAGAGCCTGTTGATCCATGCCAACAAAAGACCAAACAGTCCGGCAACGGAAAGACATTGAACAACAATGGTGTGCAAGATATCGGAAACGGTTACAATGTTGAGATGTGGAACGAGAGAGGTAACGGTTCTGTTACATGTTTCGGTGGAGACGCTGAGTGCGCATTCAAAGCCAGCTGGAACAACTCTGGCGACTACCTCGCTCGTGTGGGTTACTATGACGGTTCTTCTAAGAAGAGCTACAAACAACTTGGCGATATCGTCGCAGGATATAACTATACCAAATCAGGTAACGGTGGCGGAAGCTACTCCTACATAGGTGTCTACGGATGGACTAAAAACCCGATGATCGAGTACTACATCGTGGACGACTCCTTCACCCCAGGTGGTGGCGGTATGTACTGGGGCGCAAGCGACAAGGGTACTTATACCATGGATGGCGCAACCTATACGTTGAAGGTGGGCCAAAGAACCAATGCACCTTGTATCGAAGGTGATAATTGTAACTTCCAACAGGTGTTCGCCGTAAGGCAAAGTTCCCGCCAATGCGGTACCATCAGTATCAGTGAGCACTTCAAAGAGTGGGAGAAGAAAGGCGTCAACATGGGCGGTGGTATCTACGACTGTAAGATCGTCTGTGAGGTTGGCGGTGGACAAGGTTCCATCGAATACACCTACGCTTCCATGTGCTGGGATGGCTGCAAGGGTAAAGGTACTATCTGCGGAGCAGGACCTGCAACACCTCCAGAACCAACTGAGACAGAGGAGCCATACAAGGGCGCCATCTCTATTCCTGGTAAAGTCGAGGCTGAGAACTACGACAAGGGTGGAAACGGCTTCGGATATAGCGACTCGGATGACGAGAACGAAGGCGGTAAATATCGTAACGATGGTGTAGATATCGTATCTGGTGGGTCAAACTACGCAGTAGGGTATACGACTGACAGCGAGTGGTTGAAATATACCATCAACGTGGAGGAAAGCGGTGACTACGACATCTCCGCTAGCGCTTCCAACGGAAACAACGACATCGAACTGGTACTTACTCTGGATAATAAATCATTGATTACCCTCTCAGGTAGTTCAACAAGCGACTGGGATACTTATAAAACCATTAAGGGAAGCAAATCTGTATCTCTCACTAAGGGTGAGCACGCATTGAAAGTGAAGTTCGGTACTAGCTACTGTAACGTGGATTATATCCAAATCGTCAAAGCAGGCACAAGCACTGAAGGACAAGAAGGCCAAGAGGGACAAGAAGGCCAGGAAGGCCAGGAGGGTCAAGAAGGTCAAACTATCGCTTCAGGCGCATCTAGCTTCTTCGATGAAAACGGCGCTTACTTCGGCCCTTCATGCGATAATGGTGAACAAAAAACTTCTGGTGCATACTACACCGGCGTTTACCCTTCTCCATTCAAAACTTATCTCGGAAAAACTGATGATGAGATTCAGGGGAAACTTGATGAACTTTGGAATCATTACTTCAAAGGAAACAGCAACAGCACAGTTTACTACGAAAATGGTAACGAAGCTTACGTCAAGGACATCAACAACAATGATGTTCGTTCTGAGGGTCAATCCTATGGTATGATGATTTGTGTTCAGACAAACCATAAGACAGAGTTCGATAAACTTTGGAAGTTCGCCAAGAGCCACATGCTCCATACATCCGGACAGTGGGAAGGCTACTTCAAATGGAAATGTAACCCTGACGGTTCTGCCCAAGATGCCAACTGTGCTCCTGATGGTGAAATGTACTTCGTAACCTCTTTGCTTTTGGCTGCAAACCGTTGGAATGAGCCTTCTTACTTGCAAGACGCTCAATACTGCTTGTCAAGATTCTGGAAGAATGGCAATGGATCTTTGTTCAACGAATCCTACAAGATCATCACATTCCAGCCATACAACTGCTCAAACTTCGGTGATCCTTCTTACGACCTTCCTGCTTTCATTGAGTTGTTCGCTAGATGGTCTGACACCAACAAAGACAAATGGGAAAGCTGTTTGGCGCCAACCCGTGGTCACTTGGAGAAATCCTGTCACTCTTCGTCAGGTTTGTTCGCAGACTATTCTGAATTTAATGGTCAGCCTACAACTGGAGGATTCAGCCAAAACTCCAACAAGTACATGTACGATGCAATGCGTTGCGCTATGAACGTGGGTATGGACTATTACTTGTTCGGCGCTGACAAGAAGACCCAGAATAACATGATGACACGTTTGATTAATCATTTCGAGAAAGATGGTTACTCTCACGCTCGTTTCAACTGGGACGGTACCGGAGGTTCTGAGTCATACACCCTTGGAGAGTGTGGCGCAAACGCTGTGGGTTGCTTCGCTTTGATGGACGATCCTGCAAACGATGACAAGGTTAAGACTAACTTGAAGAAAGCATGGAACGGACAATTGATGACCGGTCAATACCGCTACTACGACGGTTTGGTTCACTACTTGGCTATGCTCCACTTGTGCGGAAGCTTCAAGATCTGGAAACCTGCTCCTACTATCAAAGAGAAGTCAATTTCAGCTAACTCATACAACGGCGTAACCTACGATAAGGAGACTACTATCGACGCCTTCGAGGATTGCCAACTCTATAAGTTGACTATCAAGCCTACTAACACAAGTAGCGTGGAAGATGTTGAGAACAGCGACGCTATCGTCCTCATGCCTAACCCTGCGGAGAACTTCTTCGTAGTGAAGAGCGCAAAGGAGATCAGCAGCATCGAATTGATCAACGTAATCGGCCAAAGCGTTTACAAACAAGCTAACGACGACATGGTACAAATCAACGTGCCAGCTGGTGCTTACATTGTAAAGGTTACTACGGCTGACGGTAACGTTTCTACTCAAAGATTGATCGTAAAATAATCTGAGTGTTTCCTAACAGTAAGGGGGAGCGTCCAATCGGATGCTCCCCCTTCGTTTTTCTACCATCAATTCCTATTTCCTATTACTCCTTCATATCCTTCTCATTCAAATAGATGCAATTCATCACCTCCCGCTTATCTTTGTCATATAGCTTCAGATTGTCCTTGCTGACCCTGAATCGTATCACCTCCGGTATCGCCTGAAAGAAGGCTTCCTCTATCTTCAGCTCCGGACATGCCTTGCGGGTGGATACCACGTCCGAAATGGAGATGCTGTCCCCTACTGCCCTAAACTTGCCACTGTACTGGTTACATCCTCCTCCCCCTTTTACCTTCCGGTCTCCGCTGAAGACGAAATAGGAGACATCCCCCTGGTTAGGATACTGCACTTCCTTCCCCTTGATGGAGGTGACTGCCCACATCTTGTCTAATAATAACGGATTGCTATAGGGTTGCTCCACACTGTGCTTCGACGTGCGACAGCTGGTTAAACTAACCAAAAACACCACAAAAATGTACCGCGCTCTCATTTCTTCTTAGATTATATTATTCTTCATCGGACACAAATGTACAAAAGATAGATCGTTCCTCAAATATTCTATGAACACCTGCCTGACACGCTATAACCACTTCCTTCTTAATAGGCAATATCAACGCACGTCTCTACGATGGAATGTCTTGTTGACGGGAACGATGTTCACTTATTATCATGAAAAGTACCGCGAAAATGCAGATGGTTATACCAACGACAACATTTACCGTAAGTGGTTCGGAGAAGACTACCGTGCCTACTATGATGGCGGTTATCGGCTCGAAGGCACCCAATACGGAGGTCTTCGTCGGACCAATCAGTCGTGTCGAAAGGGAAATGGTAAGCATCGAAATCATTGTGGGGAACACAGCTAATCCTGCCAAACAGAATACCTCCGATGTCTGATCTATCCCCTGCATGACAGGGATTCCTTCCCATAACAGATATCCCAAAAATATAACCGACCCGAATATCAACGCATAGAACGTGAGCAACATCTCGGAGATGTGTTTGATCTGTCGCGACTGATTCACGACAACTAGGAAAAACGCATAGCTCAAAGCCGACATAGCCGCCATGATCATTCCTCCCCAATGCAGGGAATAGTTTTCTCCCGAACAACTGAGCAATACTACTCCCACGATGGTGATGACTATGCTCAACATTACCTGCCAAGTAGGATAAACACGCAGAAAAATCATGATTACAGCCACAAATACGGGATACAGATATAGCAATGTAGTGGCTAGTCCGGCTGGTATATACTTATATGATTCGAATAGAAATATACTGCTTCCGGCAAAGAACATACCCAACACGAAAAGTATTCGGCATTCTCGCCAATTCACCCTGAAATTCCCATGATGAAACAATATCCAAATGCCCAAAATGACAGCTGATATGGCATAACGGAAAAACAGCATGGACAATACCGGGACACCACCATCGATCAGGGGCTTGCCGAAAAGTGGATTAAGTCCATACGATATTCCAGCCACCGCTCCGGCCACAAAACCCCAAAAAGTTCTTTTCTGTCCACTATATACTTGCATACCGTTCGCTGATACAGATATTTTCTTCCAGCAAAATTATATATTTTACCGATTAATCTAACTAATACTTATCTCAAGTAATTACATTACAAGAAAAATCTATTCCTCTACCCTACTTCTTCTCCGATACATTCTCCCTTATCTCCTTCTCTCTCTCCGGCGTATAGAACTCCAACGTTGTCCGCCTATTCTGTTCATGTTCAGGCTCAGTTTGCGCATTAGGTACGACACATTCCGTTGACCCCGCACCTATGGATTTTATTCGCTGAGGATCTATTTTTACTCTCTCCACAAGAAGTTTACGGAGGAATTCGGCTTTAACTTCGGATAACTTTAGTTTATACTTCTCACTCCCTCGTTCGTCGGTATGCCCAACCACAAGAAAAGTGTCTTCCGGAGACTTTGAAATAAAAGCAGCCATCTCGTCCCATTGAGCTATATCCGCTGGATAAGGCGCAGAACCACCAAATTCACTAAACCCGTACATATCCCACCTGAACTTCTGCTGAATCGTGTCCCTCTCCTGCATCATCTCCTGCGCCTGCACCTCCTGCCCGGAAAGCATGGAAGCTAGACCGGCCGCCACGCCGACCACCTTCAACGTGTGCCCTGCCATCGTCCTTAACGATAACTGCTCCTCCACATACTGTCGCTCCCGCTCACATGCCGGACAGGTCCCGATGCAGTCTCCCTCATGGGTACACTCCGCAGGCACATACTGGATACCGTTCAGATCGGCCACCCGCTTCCGAACCGCCCGCAGTACTTCACATGTTTTCTTCCCTTTGAACATAGGCCCAAGTATTTTTAGCTATATAAAAAACAATTTGGAAAATAATCCTTTACCACCTCCCTTTCCTACGAAGGAACTTTTTCTTACGAATAGACTTTATTATCGCCTTTACCCTCTCCGGTGTACAGAATTCCAGTGTCACACGCCTGTTTTGTTCATGCTCAAACTCAGTTCGCGCATTGCGTATAACACATTCCTTAGGCCCAACACCTATAGCCATTATTCGCTGAGGGTCCACTCCCCTCTCCACAAGAAGTTTACGGAGGTATTCGGCTCTAACTTCGGATAACTTTAAATTATACTTCTCACTCCCTCGCTCATCGGTATGCCCAACCACAAGAAAAGTGTCTTCCGGAAACTTTGAAATAAATGCTGCCATCTCATCCCATTGAACCATATCTTCTGGTTTAGGTCTGGCACCAAAATCAAAACAATAAGAGTCCCACTTGAACTTCTGCTGAATCGTGTCCCTCTCCTGAATCATCTCCTGCGCCTGTGCCTCCTGCCCGGAAAGCATGGAAGTCAGACCGGCCGCTACACCGACCACCTTCAGCGTGTGCCCTGCCATCGCCCTTAACGATAACTGCTCCTCCACGTACTGACGCTCCCGCTCACATGCCGGACACGTCCCTATGCAGTCTCCCTCATGGGTACACTCCACAGGCACATACTGGATACCGTTCAAATCAGCTACCCGCTTCCGAACCGCCCGCAATACCTCGCATGTCTTCTTCCCTTTGAACATGACACAAACAATTTAGTTGGACGTATTACAAATATAAAATAATTCGTAAACTGTTCAAAACATGTATATCGCTAACAAATAGTAAATTGTAAATGGTTAAATAGTAAATATTAACATGAAGAGACAAAAAAAGCCCGCCAAGCAACTTGACGGGCTTTACAATTATATGGACTAAATATTAATCCTTAAACTTAGCGCACAAGAACTCACGGTTCATACGAGCGATATTGCTGATGGAGATGTTCTTAGGACACTCAGCCTCGCATGCGCGAGTATTCGTACAGTTACCGAAACCGAGCTCATCCATCTTAGCCACCATCGCTTTCACACGCTGAACTGCCTCAACACGTCCTTGAGGGAGCAATGCGAACTGAGACACCTTAGCGGAAACGAACAACATGGCTGAACCATTCTTACAAGCTGCGACGCATGCTCCACAACCGATGCAAGTAGCGGAATCCATCGCCTCATCCGCATCCAACTTAGAGATAGGAATTGCGTTGGCGTCCTGCGCTCCTCCACAGTTGAAGGAAACGTAACCTCCCGCCTGCTGGATCTGGTCGAACGCATTACGGTTCACCATCAAATCCTTGATGACAGGGAATGCCGCCGAACGCCAAGGCTCAACTGTGATTGTCTCACCATCCTTGAAACGACGCATGTAGAGCTGGCAAGTGGTAGCGCCTGTAGCAGGTCCGTGTGGATGTCCGTTGATGAACAAAGAACACATACCGCAGATACCCTCACGACAGTCATGGTCGAATACGATAGGCTCCTCACCCTTCTCAACCAATGTCTCGTTCAAGATATCCAATGTCTCCAAAAACGAAGTATCAGGTGTAGTCTCTACGTCGTTATATGTAACGAACTCACCTTTTTCTTTCGGGCCGGCCTGACGCCAAACCTTCAAGTTGACTTTCATTATATTATCTAATGCCATTGTTTTGTCTGTTTAAGTTGATTAAGATTTATAATTACGAGTTTGAACCTTGATAGCCTCGTAAGTGAGAGGTTCCTTGATCAATTCAGGTTCCTTGGTATCGTCACCTTGGTAGTTCCAGCAACCTACGTAGAAGTAGTTCTCATCATCACGTTTCGCCTCTCCCTCTTCCGTCTGGTACTCCTCACGGAAGTGTCCACCACAACTCTCGTTACGGCTCAAAGCGTCACGGGCGATCAACTCACCCATTGTGATGAAGTCCTTCAAGTGGAATGCCTTGTCAAGCTCGATGTTCATCGGCTCGTCCACAGTTCCAGGAACGAACAAGTTCGTCTCAAACTCCTTACGTAAATCCTTCAACTTCTTAAGCGCTGTCTCCAAGCTCTCTTTCGTACGTCCCATACCAACATATTCCCACATGATATGGCCCAACTCTTTGTGGATGGAATCCACAGAGCGTTTTCCCTTGATGTTCATGAGCTTATCCATATCAGCCTTGCAGGATTTCTCTACTTCGTCGAATTCCTTTACATCGGTAGAGACCTTAGGCCAAATCTTTTGGTCTGACAAGTAGTTCTGGATAGTGTATGGCAATACGAAGTATCCGTCAGCCAAACCTTGCATCAACGCGGATGCTCCCAAACGGTTGGCACCGTGGTCAGAGAAGTTGCACTCTCCGATGGCGAACAATCCTGGAACGGATGTTTGGAGCTCGTAATCTACCCAAAGACCACCCATTGTGTAGTGGATAGCTGGGAAGATCATCATCGGATTGTAATATTTCACACCGTTGATCTCGTTGGCGAACTCGCCTGGATTAACGTCCGTGATCTCCTCGTACATATCGAATAAGTTACCATAACGCTGGCGAACGACGTCGATGCCCAAACGGTTGATGGCCTCGGAGAAATCCAAGAACACAGCCAAACCAGTGTTGTTCACACCGAATCCGTGGTCGCAACGCTCCTTAGCGGCACGGGATGCCACGTCACGAGGCACCAAGTTACCGAACGCTGGGTAACGACGTTCCAAATAGTAGTCGCGCTTCTCCTCAGGGATATCTGAACCCTTGATCTCTCCGCGCTGCAACTTCTTAGCATCCTCGATATCTTTTGGTACCCAGATACGTCCATCATTACGCAATGACTCTGACATCAAAGTCAACTTAGACTGCTTGTCGCCGTGAACCGGGATACAAGTAGGGTGGATCTGAACGTAGGATGGGTTGGCCATGTAAGCTCCCTTACGGTAAGCGGCGATGGCTGCTGAACAGTTACATCCCATTGCGTTGGTAGACAAGAAGTAAGTGTTTCCGTAACCACCAGTTGCCAATACAACTGCGTGTGCGGAGAAACGCTCGAATTTACCAGTCACCAAGTTCTTCGCGATGATACCGCGCGCACGGCCGTCCACCATCACGATGTCATGCATTTCATAACGGTTGTAGCTATCTACCTTGCCCGCTTTGATCTGACGGTTCAATGAAGAATATGCGCCCAACAACAATTGTTGTCCGGTCTGACCCTTCGCATAGAAGGTACGGCTTACTTGCGCACCACCGAATGAGCGGTTCGCCAAAAGACCTCCGTAATCACGGGCGAAAGGAACACCCTGTGCCACACATTGGTCGATGATGTTAGCGGACACCTCGGCCAAACGATATACATTGGCCTCACGTGCACGGTAGTCACCACCCTTCACAGTATCATAGAACAAACGATATACGGAGTCGCCATCGTTCTGATAGTTCTTCGCAGCATTGATACCACCTTGTGCCGCGATTGAGTGGGCACGACGTGGAGAATCTTGAATACAAAAATTAAGCACATGGAATCCCATCTCAGCCAAAGTGGATGCCGCAGATGCGCCAGCCAATCCGGTTCCTACAACAATCACATCCAATTTACGTTTGTTGGCAGGATTCACAAGCTTCTGATGTGCCTTATAATTGGTCCACTTTTCTGCTACAGGACCTTCTGGAATTCTTGAATTTATTTCAGCCATAATTATATATCTTATTTCTTTTATTACTTATTAAAGATTTTGAAGGTATCCCGCTACCACTACTGCGGCAAAGCCTAAGAAAATCAAAGTGGATACGATGTTAGCGATACATTTCAGACGAGGAAACCATGTCTTTCCGTTCAGACCCATCGTCTGGAATGCGCTCCAAAATCCATGAGTCAAATGGAACCAGATGGCAATAAACCATACAATATACAAAAGACAAATGATCGGATTGGCGAAAGTTGCCTTGATCAAGGCAGCTCCATCAGCGAACTGTCCTGCATACTCTGCTTCCGCACCCATGATCTCAGGCAACTGCATCTTCGCCCAAAAATGACTCAAGTGCATGCACAAACCGAGCAATACAATTATTCCCAACACGAACATGTTTCTTGATGCCCACTCCACCTTAGGCTGATTCTCCTGAAAAGCGTAGCTCTGCTCGCCACGGGCTTTTTGGTTACGCAACGTAAGGATCGTCGCGAAGATGATGTGCAAAACAAAACCTCCAGCTAGCACAGCCGTACCAACCAAAGCGTACCAATTCGCACCTAAAAACTCACATATCTGATTATATGCCTCGCCTGAAAAAATGGCGACCACATTCATCGACATGTGAAAAATAAGAAACAGAATGAGAAAAAGTCCCGTGATACTCATAATCAACTTTCTCCCGATTGATGAATCAATTAGCCACATAAGTTTTTGAATTTTTAATTAGTTATTTTTGTTATTGTAAATTGTCGTTAATTCAGGCAAAAGTAAATTAAAAACATAGAATAAACAAAATTATAGTTCAGAAAAAATCGCCCGTTTTTACTTTATTTCCTCGGTGAAATGGTTCATTTCATACTCTTCTTATTATTAATATGGTGCATGCGCTTCTGACTATTTGTTACTGCTCTCTTTTTTTATTGTTGATAATATGAACGATTGACTGTTGAAAATATGTATAATTCCTTTGATAAAATTTTAATAATTAAATTTTCATTTTCCATTTTTCTGTATATATGAAGCTGGTTTTTTACCCTCCAAATTAGTTTTTGTTTTTTTTGTCTCTTTTACTGACAGATTTTTTGGGCGGAAAGTTGAAATTTCAGTTATTAAAATTTGTAGATTTGTAGAATTGTTAGGATAGTTGATAATGTCGTGAACCTTTTTATTTCCAGCGATTTATTTTCAACTTTAAAAAGGAATTTTTGGGGACTGGCTTTTGATTATGGATTATACAAGAACTATTTGATTTTTTATTTAACCATTTCAACACCCTATTATACTCCTTCCTTTAATATTTATTTTTTTACAATAAAACAGAAAATAGGAACAAAAAGAAAAAGTCATGGATTTGAAAGAAGAAATTCTTCGTTTGAAGAAAGAAAAGAATGCTGTCATCATGGCGCATTACTATACGCTGGGTGATATTCAGAATGTGGCGGATTATGTGGGCGACAGTCTTGCACTTGCGCAAAATGCGGCTAAGACTACTGCGGATATCATCGTTCTTTGTGGCGTGCACTTTATGGGCGAAACGGCTAAGATTCTTTGCCCTGATAAGAAGGTTTTGGTCCCTGATATGAACGCTGGCTGTTCCTTGGCCGATAGCTGTAGGGCTGAAGATTTCGCTCAGTTCATCAAGGAAAATCCTGGTCATACGGTTATCTCTTATGTGAATACGACTGCGGCTGTCAAGGCGCTGACGGATGTGGTCGTCACCTCTTCGAACGCTATTCAGATTGTTAACAGTTTTCCTAAGGATCAGAAGATCATCTTTGGTCCTGATAGAAATCTGGGTAATTATATCAATTCTCTTACTGGTAGGAACATGAAACTCTGGAATGGCGCTTGCCATGTCCATGAGAATTTTTCTTTGGAAAAGATTTTGAAGCTGAAGGAGGTCTATCCTGATGCTCGTATCCTCGTGCATCCAGAATGCAAAGGTCCTGTCGTGAAGTTGGCCGATAAGGTGGGTTCTACGGCCGCTTTGTTGAAATATTCTGTGGCTTGTGAGGATTGTAACGATTTCATTGTGGCTACCGAAAGTGGTATTTTGCATGAGATGCGTAGGCAGGCTCCTCAAAAGAACTTTATTCCTGCTCCTCCGTCTGATTCCACTTGTGGTTGCAACGATTGCGCTTATATGAAACTGAACACTTTGCAGAAACTGTACGATTGTTTGGTCAACGAATCTCCTGAGGTTTTAGTTGATCCGGCTATCATTGAGCGTGCTTGCTTGCCTATCAAACGTATGCTCGAAATTAGTGCTAAATATGGAATCTGATATTTCTCTCCGTGTTCTTCAATCTTCTGTTGATCAGTGGATTAAGACTTATGGTGTTCGTTATTTCAGTGAGCTAACGAATATGGCTTGCCTCACCGAGGAGGTGGGCGAGTTGGCTCGTGTCATGGCTCGTAAATATGGTGACCAATCTTTTAAGTCTTCCGATTTGAATGTTAATTTGGCGGACGAGATGGCTGACGTGCTTTGGGTGCTGGTTTGTTTGGCTAACCAGACTGGCGTAGACCTAACTGAAGCTGTTAAGAAAAACTTTGAGAAGAAGACCAATAGGGATGCTCACCGTCATTTGAATAATATTAAACTTAAATAATTTATGGATCGTTTTGATGCTCTTTTCGCAAAGTATGATATGGATTTGGATGCTACCCAGATCCAACAGGATGTAAAAAAAATTCTTTTGGATAAATATGATACTTTTAATCAGAAATCTATTTATAGTCAGATACTTAGCTTTGTTGATATCACTTCTTTAAATCCTACTGATTCGGTTGCTTCGATCACTGAGTTTGTGGAGAAGATTAATAAGTTCGATACTAAATTTGAGATTCTTCCCCACCCTGCCGCTATCTGTGTATATCCGAAGTTTGTTCAGACTGTGAAGGATAATTTGGTGGAGGATCTTGAAATCGCTTCGGTGGCTGGTGGATTCCCTGATGCGAATACTTTTATTGAGGTGAAGGTGGCTGAGGTTGCCATGGCTGTCATGGAGGGTGCTACTGAGATTGATGTGGTGATTCCTTCGGGTATGGTTTTTAATGGTGAGTTCGAGGAGATCTTTGATGAACTCTCAGAGATCAAGGCTTCTTGCCGTGACGCAAAGCTCAAGGTTATTTTGGAAACGGGTGTGTTGAATGATCCTGTTCTAATTAAAAAAGCTGCTTTGGTGGCTATGAACGCTGGGGCTGATTTTATTAAGACTTCCACCGGAAAGGTTTCTGTCGGCGCTACATATGAGGCTGTTTATGTGATGGCTAAAACTGTCGCTGAATACAATGCTTTGAATAACACAAAGGTGGGTATCAAGGTGGCCGGCGGTGTTTCTACTACTGAACAGGCTGTTTCTTACTATGCGATTGTTGCCTCTGTTTTGGGTGAGGATTGGTTGAATGCTTCCTTGTTCCGTTTTGGTGCGAGCCGTTTGGTCAATGCGTTGATTTCCTCGCTTTGTGGACAGGAGGTGAAGTACTTCTGATAAGTTTTTGTGAGACTTGATAGGGTGGGGTTGTTTACTGCTCCACCTTTAATTTTTTCTTTCGATCACGTGTTGGATCAATTCTTCCAACGACTTCTTAATATCTTGTTTTTCAATTATTTCTATTTTTTTCATAGCCTCTTTTTTGTATTCTTTCATCTTTTCTTCGGCATATTTGATGCCTCCTTTTTCTATGGCAAACTGTGTGATTTTTTGTATGCTTTCTTCTTTGTCTTTCTTTGTTTTAATCAGATCGATGATAGTTTCTCTTTCTTTTTCTGTGCAGTTGTTCAGAGCGTAGATGAGTGGGAGGGTGATTTTTCCTTCCCTGATATCATTACCGACTGGTTTGCCGATTTCCTTTTCTGAGCTGGTATAGTCGAATATATCATCCTTGATTTGGAAACAAATACCATATAATTCACCATATTCTTGCATCGCTTTGCATGCTTCTTCGCTTGCTCCGCTGGTGATTGCTCCACTCTTGGTACATGTTGATAACAATGCGGCTGTCTTCATTCTGATGACTTCCAGATATTTCTTTTCGTCATAGATGCTGTTTCGCATGTTGGTTATTTGTTGAATTTCTCCTTTGGAAATCTCTTTTCCTAATTTGGTGATTTCGTCTATTATTCGGATATCCCTTGTTTCATTAGCTGTGTATAATGCTTGTGAAAGGATGTAATCACCTGATAATATGGATATTTTGTTGTTCCAAATAGCGTTGACTGATTCTTGTCCTCTTCTTTGGTAGGTTTCATCCACAACATCATCGTGAATTAGGCTTGCTGTGTGAAACATCTCCATTGCTATGGCGGTCAATATGCTTTTATGGTTTATTTCGCCAGTTGCTTTCGCTGATAGCAATGTCAAAATTGGCCTAATGAGTTTGCCTTTTTTGTTCAGAATGTGTTGGTGGATTTGTTGTAATATGATATTGTCGGTCTGGAATCTTTTTTCGTATTCCTTCTCGAATAATGCAAATTCTTCCTCAATTGGTTTTATTATTTGCTTTAACGTTATCATATTCTTTCCTTAATTCATCGCGAATTTAATAAATTAATCTTTATTATTTTCCTTTCTTATCCTCATTCGTTTTTTCTCTATTCATTTTTGTAACTTTGTTAATTAAATAGTTTCTGGTTATGGAAAAAAAGCTTCTCTTAATTGATGCCTATGCGTTGATATATCGATCGTATTATGCTTTTATTAAGAACCCTCGTATCAATTCCAAAGGTCTTAACACCTCAGCGATTTTAGGTTTCGTGAATGTGTTGCAGGAGGTTATCAAGTCTGAGTCACCCACTCATGTTGCGGTTGCTTTTGATCCTTCCGGACCTACATTTCGTCATGAGGCTTACCCTGAATATAAGGCTCAACGTGAGGAAACACCTGAGGATATAAGACTCTCTGTTCCAATTATTAAAGAGGTTATTTCCGCCTTTAATATTCCTATACTTGAGGTTCCTGGTTTTGAAGCGGACGATGTGATCGGAACGGTTTCTAAGATAGCTGAGTCTAAGGGTTTTACTGTTTATATGTTAACGCCTGACAAGGATTATGCGCAGTTGATTTCCGATAAGGTTCTTTTGTATCGTCCTCGTCATGGGGGTGGTTATGAGACATTGGGTGTTTCGGCTGCTTGCGATAAGTGGCAACTCTCTTCCACTGACCAGATCATTGATTACTTAGGTTTGATGGGTGATGCTTCCGATAATATTCCTGGTTGTCCGGGAGTAGGGGAGAAGACTGCCGTGAAGTTGTTGGCTGAGTTTGGTTCCATCGATAATCTTCTTGCTCATACCGAGGAGTTGAAGGGTGCTTTGAAAAAGAAGGTGGAGGAAAATGTTGAGCTGATTAAGTTCTCTAAATTTTTGGCTACTATCCGTGTGGATGTTCCGATTGAATTTGATGAGGAACTTTTGGTTTACAAAAATCCGGATGTGGAAAAGTTGAAGACTCTCTACACGGAACTTGAGTTTAAGAATCTTCTTTCCAAATTGGATCCTCAACCTATTGTCAAGAAAAATACAGAGGCTACTCAACTCTCTCTCTTTGATGAATATGTGGACGAAGATACAGGAAAAATAAAATATTCAAATCTCAGCGACTTAACTTCTACTCCTAATACCTATCAATTAATTGATAGTGAGGAACTTATCACTGTTTTTTTGGCCAATTTGAGTAAACAGGAATTTTTCTGTTTTGACACTGAAACGACTGGTACGAACACGATTTCGGATGAATTAGTTGGTTTTTCCTTTTCTTGGAAGGAATTCGAGGCATTTTACATTCCGATTCCGAAGGGTAGGGCAGATGCCGAAAAATTCTTACAACGATTCAAACCAATTTTTGAAAATGAGTCTGTTCTGAAGATTGGTCAGAATATTAAGTTCGATTTGTTGATGTTGCGTCAGTATGGTATTGAACTGAGAGGTAAAATGTTTGATACCATGATTGCGCATTATTTGTTGCAGCCTGATCTTAGACATGGCATGGATTATTTGGCGGAGATTTATTTGAATTATAAAACGATCACCTATGAAGAGTTGTGCGAGGGTCGCAATCCTAAAACGACTGATTTGCGTACGCTTGATATTCATAGGCTTTGTGATTATGCTGCGGAGGATGCGGATGTTACTTTTCGTTTGAAGAATGTTTTCGAGGGTCAGTTGAAGGAGAATAATCTTGAGAAAATTTTTTATGAAATTGAGATGCCTCTTATGCCTGTCTTGGCTGATATGGAGTTTACTGGCGTATCCATTAATTCTGAAGCCTTGAAACAATTTTCGGTTTCATTGAATGAACGTATCGCTGAGAAGGAAAAGGAGATTTATACTCTTTCCGGATATGAGTTCAATATCTCTTCTCCTCGTCAGGTTGGTGAGTTGATTTATGATCGTTTAAAGATTGTTGAGAAACCTCGTAAAACGAAGACTGGTTTATATTCCACTTCAGAGGAGGTTTTAGTTTCTTTGAAGGGAAAGAATCCAATCATTAATCTTATCTTAGAGTATCGTGGTCTAAAAAAATTGTTGACCACCTATGTTGATACATTGCCTGATCTGGTTAATTCCAAGACAGGTAAAATTCATACTTCCTATAACCAGACGGTTGCTGCTACGGGTCGTCTTAGTTCAAGTAATCCGAATCTGCAGAATATTCCTATTCGTGATGAGGATGGTAAGGAGATTCGAAAAGCGTTTGTACCAGATGAGGGTTCCACTTTTCTTTCGGCCGATTATTCTCAGATTGAATTACGTCTCATGGCTCATTTGAGTGATGACGAAAATTTGATAGAAGCTTTCAATAAAGGATATGATATTCATACTGCAACGGCTGCTAAAGTTTTTAAAGTGGATATTGATGATGTGGATAAGGATATGAGACGTAAGGCGAAGACGGCCAATTTCGGAATCATATATGGTATTTCAGCTTTTGGTTTGGCGGATCGTTTGGATATTTCCCGTACGGAGGCGAAGCAACTGATTGATGATTATTTTTTGAGTTATCCTAAAATTAAAAATTATACTGATTCAGTTATTGCTTTTGCACGTGAGAAGGGATATGTGGAGACATTGTTCGGTCGACGAAGATATTTGCCAGATATTAATTCACACAATAGTGTTGTGCGTGGTTATGCGGAACGAAATGCGGTCAATGCTCCTATTCAGGGTACTGCTGCGGACATCATAAAGATTGCGATGATTAATATTTTCAGAAGATTCAAGGAAGAAAATATTTTATCGAAGATGATTTTGCAGGTTCATGACGAGTTGAATTTTACCGTTTTAAATAGTGAACTTGATAAGGTGAAATCTATTGTCGTTTCAGAAATGGAGCATGCTGTTAAGCTTAAAGTTCCTTTGGTCGCTGAGTGTGGAATTGGTAGTAATTGGTTAGAGGCGCACTAATTTATATTTATTGTTCCACGTGGAACAGTGGTAAAGTTAAGGGTGAATTTTAATAATTCACCCTTAATTATTTTTACACCAGATTGTATTTTTCTTTGATTCCATCGAGGATTTCAATTAGTTCGTCTTTGGTTTGAGCTCGAAGAATCGCAATCCTTGTTTGTTTGAAATTGTCTATTCCTTTTAGCAGTGGGGTAGAGGCGAGGTGCCTTCTGGTGTGAATGATTCCTCTTATTTCACCCAACCATTCTATGTTTTTTTCTATATGTTCTTTTAATATTTCGATGTAGTATTCAAATGGTTTCTTTTCCATTCTCTCTCCATTCTTTAGGTAATATTTGATTTCTTCAAATATCCATGGGTTACCGAATGTGGCTCTGCCTATCATCACTGCATCCACACCATATTTGTCGAAGCATTCTTTTGCTCTTTCAGGTGTTGTCACGTCACCATTTCCGATGATCGGTATTTTGATTCGTGGATTATTTTTCACCTCTCCAATCAATGTCCAGTCTGCGGATCCTGTATACATCTGTGATCTTGTTCTTCCGTGTATGGCCAAAGCTTGTGCGCCACAATCCTGAATTTGTTCCGCTAAAGTAGTGATGATTTTATTGTTCTCATCCCATCCCAATCTGGTCTTTACGGTGACAGGTGTGTTCACTGCCTTTACAACAGCTTTGATTATTTCGAGCATTTTAGGAATATCCTTTAGCAATCCCGCACCACCACCTTTTCCTGCCACCTTTTTTACAGGACATCCGAAGTTTAAGTCAATGATATCTGGATGTGCCGCTTCAGCCATTTTAGCCGCTTCAGCTATTGGTTCTGGATCTCTTCCGTAAAGTTGGATGACCACTGGTCTTTCTTCGTCGTTTATATTCAGCTTTCTTTCTGTGCTTTGCACGTTTCTAATCAATGCATCTGCTGAGACGAATTCTGAATAGACCATATCTGCGCCAAATCTTTTGCATAGCAATCTGAATGTAGGATCTGTCACATCCTCCATTGGGGCTAAGAATAACGGATATTCTCCAAATTCTATGTTTCCTATTTTCATCTCTAAAATATAAAATGTTTCACGTGGAACATTATTCTTTTATTATATCGGAAGTGTTTACCCATTTGTATAGTTTGTCCGATGTTCTGATTTTATCAGGAACCGCTATGGAGAATAAATCACCTTTTTGGCACTCTTCCGCCACTGATTCTCCTACGTGCATTTCTCCAACTTTTAGTTCGATGACTCCTGTGGTTGGTCCGATAATCAATACTTCGTCTCCCTTTTTAATGCCGTATTTGGTCTCTACTAAAAATTCCGCAACACCGATTTTGGAATAATACTTGGTTCCTTTTCCTACATATACTTTTTTCTTTTTGGCTTCTGAACCGTATGTAGGACTCCATTCACCTAAGCGTTGTCCTAAATAATAACCATTCCAAAATCCTCGGTTAAATACTTTGCTTAACCTCTCGTCCCACTGTACTATTTTCTCTTCACTGTATGTTCCGTCCAAGTAGGAATTTATCGCTTCGTCATAACATGATACGACAGTTTTTACATATTCTGCTCCTCTTGCGCGTCCTTCTATCTTAAGTACCCTGACACCTGATTCAATCAATTTGTTGATGAAATGGATGGTTTTTAAATCTTTTGGCGACATCAAATACTGGTTGTCTACTTTGATTTCTATGTCGCTTTCATCGTCCGTTAATCGGTATCCGTGACGACAAACTTGATAACAGGCTCCTCTGTTGGCCGATGCGTTGAGCTCGTGCAGACTTAGATAACACTTGCCTGAAACCGCCATGCAAAGTGCACCATGGCAGAACATCTCAATCTTTATGAGCTCTCCTTTGGGTCCTTTGATTTGCTCTTCCTGAATGGCTTCCCAAATGTTTCTCACCTGGTCCATGTTACATTCACGTGCGAGGACAACTACATCCGCATATCTCGCATAGAATTTTAAGGCCTCTACATTCGCGATGTTCAATTGCGTGGAGAGATGCACTTCGACACCAATGCTGTAGGCGTATGTCATCGCCGCCACATCCGCCGCAATGATGGCACTTACTCCAACTTCTTTTGCTGTTTCGATGATCTCTTTCATCAACTCTAAATCGTCATTGTAGATGACCGTGTTCACAGTCAAATAACTTTTTATGTGATTCTCCTTGCAGATGCTGACGATTTTTCGAAGGTCCTCCGTGCTGAAATTGCTGGCTGACCGGGAACGCATATTCAGTTTTTCTATGCCAAAATAGACTGAATTGGCCCCAGCCTGGATGGCTGCTTGCAGACTTTCGTACGAGCCTACAGGCGCCATTATCTCGAAATCTTCTCTTTTTACATTCATATCTTTTCTTTTTATTCTCTATTTTGTGAGTCTATCCATATCGTGACAGGTCCGTTGTTGAGCAATTCAACTTTCATGTCTGCCCCGAATTCACCTGTTCCTATCGATTTTCCGAGCTCTTTCTCTACCTGTGAACAGAATTTCTCATACATTGGTATGGCGAAATCCGCCTTGCTGGCACGTATATAGGAGGGACGATTTCCCTTTTTTGTCATGGCTTGCAGCGTGAATTGGCTTACTACCAATATCTCTCCTTCCACATCTTTCACGGATTTGTTCATCACTCCGTTTTCATCGTCAAATATACGAATGTTGACAATCTTTCCGCTCAGCCATTCTATGTCTTCCTCCGTGTCCCTGTCTTCAATTCCTACCAGTACAAGCAGTCCGTTCCCTATCTTAGACTTTATTTTGCCATCGATAGTGACCGATGCGTGCGTGACCCTTTGTATAACTACTCTCATATATTTTTTATATTAATTCTAAAATTATATGATTATTCATTTTTATTATTATTGAAATAATCTACAATTATTCTTGCCTTATTATTTCCAATTTCAGCGGACAACTCTTCGAAACTAAGCTCCTTGATTCGTTTCACGCTCTTGAATTTCTTGATGAGCGCTTCTTGTGTTTTTTCACCGATTCCTTTGATGTCCAATTCGGTCCTGATCATGTTCTTGCTTCGCTTCTCTCTGTGGAATTTGATGGCGAAACGGTGCACTTCATCCTGGATGGATGCGAAGAAACGGAAGGTTTCATCCGTTGGGTCGAGGTTAATAATCCTCGGTGGAAAGCCGAAAATTAGCTCTTTCGTGCGGTGCTTTTCGTTCTTGGCTAAGCCGGCGATGGGTATTCCTAAATGAAGCTCGTCTTCTACCACTTCCCTGATCACCTCCATCTGTCCGATGCCACCATCGGCGATGATGAGTTGGGGCAGCGGCTGCTCCTCTTCCATCAGTCGGCTGTATCTTCTTCGAACCACCTCTTTCATGGAGGCGTAGTCGTCTGGTCCGACCACCGTCTTGATGTTGTATTTTCTGTAATCATTCTTCGATGGTTTCGCCATTTTGTAGACTACGCAGGCGGCTACCGCATCGCTTCCTTGTATGTTGGAATTATCAAAACATTCGATTTGAACGGGGATTTTGTCCAATTGGAGCAGGTTCTGTATGGCCTTCAGCATTTTGGTGGCGCGCTGCTCCGGATTGAATTTCTCCATCTGTTTCATGCGGTCGAAACGATATTGTTTCACATTCTGGATGGATAGGTCGAGCAGTTTCCTTTTGTCTCCTTTTTGCGGGATGGTGATCACCGTGTTCTTGAATTCATAGCCGATCTCGAAAGGAACGATGATCTCACGGGAAGTACTTTTGAATCTTTCCCGTAGTTCAGTAATCGCTGTCGCTAAAATTTCCTCTTTTTCCTCGTCGGTCCGTATCTTGTATTCCAGGGTATAGGCTTGTGAGATGGTGCCGTTCGTCACCTTCAGGAAATTCACAAAAGCATCGTTTTCATCGATTTCTATGGCGAATGTGTCGATGTTGGTGAGCGAAGGATTTACGATGGTGGACTTGGCTTTGTAGCGTGCCAAAGCGTCCAGTTTTTCTTTGATGTTTTGTGCCTCTTCGAACTTCAGTTCTTCGGCCAAAAACATCATTTTTTCCTTCAGCGTTTTTTCCAGTTCGCCTAACTCTCCTTTCAATAAAAGCTTGATTTCACCGATGTTTTTATTGTATTCCTCCAAGCTTTGTAACCCTTCACAACACCCCTTACACTTCTTGATGTGATATTGAAGGCAAACCTTGAATTTTCCTTCGTTGATGTTATCCGGCGTAAGGTTGAGCTTACAATTCCTGATCGGGTAGAGTTCCGATATGAGTTCCAGCAAAATATGGATGGCGGGCAGGTAGGTGTAGGGTCCGTAGTAGATGGATCCATCCTTCACCATGTTCCTCGTTTTGAATATCCTAGGAAAAAACTCGTTCTTCACGCATATCCAAGGATATGTCTTTCCATCCTTCAGCAGAATATTGTAGCGTGGCTGATGCTTTTTGATCAGACTGTTTTCGAGCAACAGGGCGTCTTGTTCGCTTTCGACGACGATGTATTTGATGTCGGCTATTTGTTTCACCAACACTCTTGTCTTTACGCTTTGCTGCTCTTTGTTGAAGTAGGAGGAGACTCTTCTTTTCAGATTTTTCGCCTTTCCAACGTAGATTATCTCGTTTTTATCGTTCAGATATTGGTACACACCTGGACTGTCCGGAAGGGACAAAACAATCTGTTTTACGTGTGAAACCTCCTTCTCCATACTATCTGCCCATTAGGATTAAGAGAATGTTGATGTCGCTTGGCGAAATGCCTGGGATACGGCTGGCCTGACCGATGGTTTCCGGGTCGATGCGTGTTAGTTTTTGGCGCGCCTCCGTCGATAATGATTGCAGGGTAGAGTAGTCGAATCTACCTTTTATCTGTATGTTTTCCAAGCGTTTAAGCTTGTCGGCAATCATTGTTTCCCGATCGATGTACCCTTTGTATTTTATCTGAATTTCAGCCGCTTCCGTGATCTCCTCTTTCCGGTTAGGTATCTTATCGAGCGCCGCCTTCAGAGGTGCGATGCCTTCGGATAGCTGTTTGATGGTCAGCTGAGGACGGTTCACCAAGTCCACCAGCTTGCATCCGTTCTTCAGAGCGGATGTTCCGTTCTTCTCTAAGAAGTCGTTGATGAGGTTGGCTCTGATGGAGAAATTCTCGATGAAATCGACAATTCTTTCCACCTCCTTCTTTTTCTCCACGTAGAGATCATAGCGTTCTTTCTTGGCCAAACCGAGCTCGTATGCCTTAGGCGTCAAGCGTGCGTCGGCGTCGTCTTGCCTTAGGAGAATTCTGTATTCAGCGCGTGACGTGAACATTCTGTATGGCTCGTCTACCCCTTTGGTCACCAAATCGTCGATGAGCACACCGATGTAGGCTTCGTTTCTGCTCAATGTGAATGGTTTGCCGCCGTGGCAATTGATATGGGCGTTGATACCGGCGATGATACCCTGTCCGGCAGCCTCCTCATATCCTGTGGTACCGTTCACCTGTCCGGCAAAGAACAGATTTTTGATCACCTTCGACTCCAGGTTATGGTGCAATTGCGTCGGATCGAAGAAATCATATTCGATGGCATAGCCAGGACGATAGACGACAGCGTTCTCCAAACCACGGATGGTTTTCAACGCATTTAACTGAATATCAAGCGGTAACGATGATGAAAATCCGTTAAGGTAATATTCTTGTGTGGTTTCGCCTTCTGGTTCAAGGAAGAGCTGGTGCTGTGTCTTGTCCGCGAATGTGACGATTTTCGTCTCTATGCTTGGGCAATAACGAGGGCCGATACTCTTGATTTGTCCGTTGTAAAGGGGAGAATCCGGCAGACCCGCGCGGAGAATCTCATGCGTCCTTTCGTTGGTATGGGTGATGAAGCAATCCCTCTGTTTGAGCGGTCTTGGCTTGAAGTCCAGGTAAGAGAACTTATGGAAATCATCCTCTCCGCCTTGAACCGTCATGACAGAGAAGTCGATCGTCCTACCATCGATGCGCACGGGCGTACCAGTTTTCATCCTATCTGTTCGGATGCCCAATTCCTTGAGTTGTTCCGTCAATCCATAAGATGCTGGTTCAGAGATTCTTCCTGCGGCGATTTGTGTTCTTCCGCAGTGGATGAGGCCCGTGAGGAATGTGCCGGCGGTCAGCACGACACACTTCGCCTTGAATGTCGCACCCATGCTGGTGACGACACCCTGCACTTCATTGTTTTCGATAAGGAAACGGACAACGGAGTCCTGCCAGATATTCAAGTTTTCGGTATTTTCCAGGACACTTCTCCATTTCTCGCTGAATTTCTGTCGGTCGGCCTGTGATCGTGGGCTCCACATGGCAGGTCCTTTGGACTGGTTCAGCAACCTGTATTGGATGGCCGTGAGGTCTGTGATGATACCCATCTGTCCTCCTAACGCATCTATCTCCCTCACAATCTGTCCTTTAGCTATACCACCAACAGCTGGGTTGCAGCTCATTTGAGCGATTTTATGCATATCCATGGTGATAAGCAGAGTTTTTGACCCAAGATTAGCCGCCGCTGCCGCCGCTTCACAACCGGCATGTCCGGCTCCGATAACGATTACTTCGTAATGAAATTCCATTCTCCAATCTATTTGGAATGCAAAGTACGCAATTTTTTACTTATTAGGGTGTTAGTCGAGTGAAGTATTTTCCTTAAATGTGTTAATGATGGGTGTTTTTTTGTTAATTTGCGGATGATTTGGAAACAAGAGAATGCATGAGTTAGTCTAATGGAAGAGAGAAGCGAACATTTACTGAAGATATACAAAGCGTCGGCCGGTTCTGGTAAGACTTATCGGTTGACGATGGAGTTTCTGAAATACGTCATTGTAGACCCTACCAGCTTTGAGCGTATTTTGGCCGTTACCTTCACGAACAAGGCGACCGCCGAGATGAAGAATCGTATCGTTACCTCCTTGTATGGCATTGCCAAAAACCTCGATGATTCCCAGGGAGACATTACCGTTATTTCCGATGAATTGGGCGCTTTTGATGCAAAATTCAAAAGTCGTTCCTTTATTGTTTCCCAGGCGAAAACCGCCCTGTCACTCATGTTGCATAATTATAGCAATTTTCATATCGAGACGATCGACTCTTTTTTTCAGACGGTTCTTCGAAACTTGGAGAAGGAATTGGGGTTGGGAACGCACTTGAACATTGAAATCGACGAAGCTCCTGTCCTTTCGGAAACGACCGCTTCTTTGTTAGAAAATATTACGACTAACAATGACTTGTTTAGATGGGTTCAACTTTTCCTTTCCGACAAGTTAGATAATGAAAGAAGCTGGAATATTTCCGATGAAATCGCTAAATTTGGTGCATCTCTTTTCTCGGAAAAATTCAGGAAGAAATCAAAACCTTTGTTCGAGTTCCTTTCGGATGGCAAGGGTTCCATCAATGGAGATAGGCTTTATGGCTATCGAACCAGATTGGAACAATACAGGAATGAGTGCGAGAAAATGATTATGGATGCCGCCCAGCGTTTCTTTCAATTCAACGAGGAGCATGGTTTTGATGTCGACGATTACCTATACGGTGTGAAGAACGGAGGAATTCCTAGTTATTTCGTCAAGATTAAAAATGGAGAATATGCATTTAAGAAAACTGGTGGAAATTTAGGAAAGAGAATCGTTGATTTCATCGATGAAAAGAAGAATTATAGTAAAAACAGCGCATTAATCCCCTTTATAGATGATGTGCATGAAATGTTGGTCAGAACGGAGGAGATTCGTAAAAAGTGTCTCGTGGAAATTAATACGGCGAATCTGATCATAGGCAATCTTTTCAAAGTGGGTCTCTTGAATTATATGGACTTGCTGATGCAAAAGATCAACGAGGAGAAAAACCAGTTCATCCTTTCCGAAACACAGGCGTTGTTAAATGGAATGGTGGCGGATGACGATGCTCCTTTCATCTACGAAAAGATTGGCACTTATCTGGATCATATCATGATCGATGAGTTTCAGGATACCAGCGAGACGCAATGGCTTAATTTCAAGCCACTTATAAATGAATGTGCCTCTAGGAACATGAGTAGTCTGATTGTGGGCGACCAGAAACAGTCCATCTACAGATTCAGGAATGGGAAGTGGCAATTGCTTGGCGAATTATCCGATGAAATGGCTCATATTTCCCCGACAGTCATTCCTTTGAACGTTAATTGGAGAAGTGAGAAAAGGATTGTCGAATTCAACAATTTTGTTTTCGAAAATTTTCCGGCGCTTTACCGTAATTCAGGAATCGAGCATCCGTTGTTGGAGAGCATGATCGACGCCTATCATGATGTGAAGCAAAATTGTAAAAAGGGAGAGAAGGCGGATCGTGGCTATGTGAAAGTGCATTTCTTGGAGGGAGAGAATACGAAAGAATATAAGGAGGAGACTTTGAATGCCCTTGCGGAGGAGGTCAAGTCGATGCAACAGCGAGGCGTCAAGCCTGAGCAGATGACGATTTTGATCAGAAAAAATAGTCAGGTTCCGCTGATAGCAGAATATTTCGCATGGTTCAAGGAGCAGGAGGGTAATGAAGGTTACTGTTTTGAGTTGATCTCCGAAGAGGCATATATGCTAGAGACCTCGGAAGCTATCCAGTGCATCATCAGTGCGATGCGTTACATTGTGCTTCTCAAGGGTGATATCCGTGAGGGGAACTCATTGCGGAGAAACAACCTCGCCTTGACCCAGCTTCTGCATGCGTATGGGAAGATCGGTCGCGAGGGGGAAGTTGATGTGCCACCGTGTTTGGACAATCTGACGAATGAGCAGAAGCAAATCATCGAATCCATCGAAAAAATAGTGCTTCTTCCGCTTTATGAAATGGTGGAGGAGATCTATCGGATCCTGCGTCTCGATCGTATCGAACATCAGGAGAGTTACTATTGCTTTTTCCTCGATAAAATCAATGAATTTTTGGTCAAGAAGTCTTCCGACCTTCGTCTATTCCTGAAATACTGGGATGAATTCCTTCATATAATGCCTATTCCAAGTGGCGAGGCAAGTGGCATTCGAATTATGAGTATCCACAAGTCCAAGGGACTGGAGTTCCATACGGTTTTTATTCCGTTCTGTGATTGGGAGTTAGGTCCGAAGAGTGGACAGTTCGCCCCTTTGCTTTGGGAAAACACCGATACCTTGGGAGAACAGTACAATGCGTTACCGTTGGCCGCTGTCGTGATGAAGAAAGAGATGGCGCAGTCCCACTTTGTGGAGTCATACAACGAAGAGTATGTGGAGGCCTTTATGGACAACCTGAATGTCCTTTATGTCGCCTTGACCCGAGCGGAGAAAAACATGATCATATTCGGTAAAAGCAAACCGATATCCAAAAAAGGGGAAGAAAAGGAGGATTCCTTTATCTCCCATCGTCTTGCCTCTGTTTTGAGTTCGTATTCCAATGGGCAGTGGAATGCGGAGGGCGACCTATTCGTTGATGGAGAACCGTTCGTGGACGAGAAAGATGCGCAGGCGGAGAAGACGGTTTCACAAAATCCGTTCAAGCGTACTCCGAATAAGTTCGACTTCAAATGTGTCAGCTATCAACAGAAAGGAAAGTTCCGTCAGTCCAACAAATCTAACGATTTCATCGAGGATAATGAAGATTCGGAATGGGAAGAACATAACGAATATATCCAACGAGGCAAGTTGCTTCATTATCTCTTCTCCAACATTGCGACGGCGGAGGATGTTGATAGTGTGGTGAACAAGATGGAGTTCGAAGGGTTGATCGAAAGTGGGGAGCAAAAGAGGAAAATATTGGCATCCATGCGAAAGGCGATGGCCACGGAGGAGGCGAAGAAATGGTTCCGCCCAGGGTTGAAGCTTTACAATGAGTGCTCCATCCTTTTCCGTGATGAGCAGGGAGAGTTGCAGGTTCGTCGTCCGGATCGGGTGATTCGTGAAGGAAATCACATGACGGTGATCGATTTTAAGTTCGGAAAAAAAAGTGATAAACATAATAAACAAATAGACGAATACGTAAACTTATTGAATAAAATGGGATACCATGCGGATGGACATATTTGGTATTTAAATGAATTATTTGTTTAAGGGTGTTTTTCTAATTTTTGATTAACTCTCCCTATTTTGAAATATGGTTATTTAGTTATATTTTTGTCATTAGAACAAATATACAAGTAAACAAAGCTATTATGTAGTGTTTATTTGGGGCAAGCGTTTAGTAATCGTTGAATTGAATAATTCAATAGAGTTATGTCAGACAAAAAGATAAATGCATTTGTGGGGAATACCTCATTTATCTGAGTGCGGAAGAACGGGGGAAAATGGACATGAGCTCGTCGACCGTAGATTAAGATAATCATTTCGGATTATGTAAAAAAACAAAAGAATACATGTAAAAATATGAATTTATTATCCACACCTCGAAGGATATCGGTTGCGTTAGCGTTTTCTCGTTTTCTGAAAATGTTTTTGGGGTTAGTGGTTTTGTATTTGTCCGTAAAGTATTTCGGAACTACTTTTGAACGTGATTCATGGGTTCTATCTATCGGTTTTGTAGGAATCGTTATAGTCTTTTTATATTCCCCGATTAATGAAACGTTTAGAACAAAGTATATTGTTCTAAAGGAAAAGAATGGTGAAAAATATGCGATGAAATCGGTCAATTCTTTGATGAACCTGTTCAATGTTTCATTTGTCGTCGTATCTGTTATCATGTTCCTTCTAAAGGGCCCAATCACTCATTTATTGGCGCCAGGATTTAATGTTTCCCAATATGATTTTCTCGCATGGATGGTCATTTCGCTGATTCCATATTATATCCTCCAGCAACAGATGAATATATTAATCGCGTTATTGAACACCTATGATTCGTTCTTTTATCCTGAGATCATATCTTTGTTTGCGAGTATAATAAATATCCTTTTCATCGTATTTTTTTCGGATTCGTTAGGCATATTTTCCTTGGTTGTGGCCACCACTTTGAATGGGATGATATCCGTGTCGTTCCTATCGCTTATGTTGAAAAGGAAGGTGAGTAGTTTTCGACTCATATCTTCGGAAAAGCTCGGTTGGTGCAAACCGTTTGTCGCCTTTTCTATCCCCATGTATTTAAGCACTTTTTGCACCCAGTTGTACATCTTGGTTGAGAAATCCAGTTGTACGCGGTTCGGAGAGGGTGCGGTCTCTATTTTCGATTATGCCAGACAGATCACCAACTTGCCGCATGTGGTCTTCTCCTCAATTGTGCCCATTGTGATGACGCCGCTTCTTTCAAAGCTTTTCATCGGTAAGGATGAGGATAGTTTCTCCGATGAAATGAGGCGTTTTATGAGGTTGTTACTCTATTTCACAGTTATTATCGCGGTATTGATGCAGACGAATGGTGAACAGATCTCCTTTTTCCTCTTCTCTGAGGCTAATGGACAATTTTCCTCGATCCTTAGTTATTTGGGAATATCCATCATCCTTTTGGTCTTTGTGATGATCTGTGGTCAGGCTATGATCGCCCGTGAGAAGGTGGTTGATTATGCCGTGACAGTGGCTGTCGGAAATGTTTTTTCCATTGGGCTGTGTTTGGGATTGGTGCATTATTGTCGTTTAGAGAACATAGCTCTCTTCTATTTATTGGGTCAATTACTATCGGCCGTTATATTGAGCTTTAGGTTGCAGATCAAAGGCAAATGGCGCTTATTGAAGGATGTTCTAAGAATAGTAGTCTTTTTTGTCGCCTCGTGCGTGGTGTTGAATCTTTTCCAGATGTTGCTGAAGGATACGGTTCTTTGTTCGTCGGATAAAATATATGCGTTATTCAATTTGCTTTTATGCGGAATAGTTGCATTTTTTATACTTTTGTGTTTCTTGTTGGTTTTTGGGGGGGAAGATCGAAAAGTCTTGTGGAATTTATTTTTAAATAGGTTTAAGAGTCAGAAATAACATATGTTGCCTTATGTAATACTTATTCTCTTGGCATTATTATGTGCTGCGACCGATGTGGTTCATGTGAAAAACCGCATCGTGATAGTATTGCCATTCCTTTTACTAATGTTTATGATGGCGGCGTTCCGTGATCATCTGGGAGGTGATTACGAGATGTATGAGTCATTCTACTCGAGTATTGTCGGCATTGGAGACTATTTCAGGGGAATGTATGAGCCATTCTATAGGACGAAATCATTCGAGGAGGGATTTGTTATTTTATCTTCGGTGATTCGTTCCTTCGATTTTACGCAGGGACCTTATTTCTTCACGTTCGCGATCTCTTTAGTTACTTTTAGCATATTCTTGCCATCTTTGAAGGAGTATACTCCGTATGTGTTTATTGCTATCCTTTTTTACATGTACAGGGCCTACTTTTGGCATGATTTCACATTGGCCAGACAGGCTATCGCTATTGCGATTTTCACCTTCTCTATTCGTTATGTGAAGAGACAAGAGAATTGGAAATATATAGTGTTGACTTTGTTGGCCATTTCTTTCCATCATTCGGCAGTTATCTTATTGCCACTTTGTTTCTTTCTGAATCGTAAGTTAAGTATCCGAACGATTCTTATCATTATGGCGGTGGCGCTCTTCCTAAATTTGATGGGCCGTCCTTTGTATAACCTCTGTATGCAGATAGCTAGTTGGTTTAGCATCAATAGACTTGCTTTTTATGCCATGGATGAGAAGTCGATTAATCTGTTGAACTTCATGGAGATATTCGCTATTCTCTTTTGTGTCCTGTTTTATCGTGACTATTATGAAGAGAAGGAACCCTATTTTAACATCTTCCTAAATTTATTTGTGGTCAATGCTTTCATAATCATTGCCTTTTCTTCATTCGAGATATTTGCGCGTTTTAGGGAATATTTTGTGATAACCTATATGATATTGGTTTCCTATATGGTTGGACATGTGCAGGTTAATCGAAACCGATGGTTGATATTTGGCTTTTTATCCATTTATGTTTTATTAGGTTATTTCCGTTATATCATGATTTTTGGGGGTGGAGTGTTGTTGCCTTATAAATGGATTTTATGGTGAAATTTAGTAAGAATGGGATCTTAGAGTGGATAAAGAATGACTTGTTGGTATTTGCCATCTTTTTTGTCCCCTTTGTGAATTTTGCTCCGGTAGCGTGCGGCACGGTACTATTGTGTTTGTTCTTTTCTGCTATTTTAGGTCAAAGGGAGGGTATAAATTGGAGAAGACTTAATGTTATGTCGCTTTTGGTCTTTTCTTTCATGTTATGCACTTCTGTCGTTTCCTTCTTTTGCCTCTCGGATTTTCATGATTTTTCCCGTTTGCAATTTCAGATCCGGTTACCTTTGTTCCTCTTTGCGTTGGCATTCCTTTTTCGCGATTTCATCGGCGTTTCGACACGTGGGATGTTTGCTTCCTTTGCGTTAGGAGCGTATGGAACGGCTCTTATTGTTCTTCTTGTTTTCGGTTACTCGTTGGTGAAGGATTTTGACAATGTTCCTCACTCCTTTATGAATGTGCAATATTGTTTCCAGTGCGTGGTGGGAATGATCGGACATCGTACCTATGTCGGTTTTAATCTATTGACGGCTCTGTTGATAACCTATTATCTTTTCTCCTCTCATTGGAATCGCTATAAGGTTATTCTCTTTCTTTCTCTTTTTGCTATTACTGGCCTTTTTATTTTCCTTTCGGATGCGAGGATCTCTTTCCTCTCTTTTCTCTTTTTGTCCTTTTGCCTGATGATGGTAGAGATAAAGAAGTTCCTAAAGGGATGGAAAGGGATGTTGAGCATAGGTATCCTTTTGGCTCTTTTATTCATTTTGTTATATCAGAATGACAGAGTGAATAATATTTTGCTCTCCTTGACAGATTCATCCTTCTCGTTAAAGAATGCAGATCCCCGTTTTAATATTTGGAGTTGTGGTTGGGAGTTGTTCACTACCTCTCCTCATCCTTTCTGGGGTTATGGGAGTGGCACCGCAAAGGAGTTACTGCAGGAGATATATGTGAAACGGAGTTTCTCTTTGGCGCTCGAATCGCATTGGGAGATGCATAACCAATTTCTGGAGATACTAGTGGAGAATGGTGTGTTAGGGCTTTTGCTATTCATGGGTGTCCTTCTGGCGCCACTCTTCTTGAACTCTCCTGTCAGAAAATTTTACGTTATATGGGTGCCTATGTTGTGCCTCAATCTTTTTTTCGAGTCCATGATGAGTAGAACCATTGGTACCTATCCGATCGCATTGTTGATTGTGGTGGCGGGCTTGACGGAGAAGAAGATGGATTATCATCCACATCCGAAGTGGAAACAATTCTGTATAGCGTCATCATTGTTCGCTGTGTTATGCGTCTCTGTGAAATATTTCCAAGCGGATAAGAAGAGTGCGTATACGGCGTTCCAACGTTTCTTCGAAAGGGTGGATGAATTGCCTGGTAATCCTCCTCAGGCTTTAAGGGGTAGCTATGGATTACGTATCGATAATCAGGTGAAATCGGAGATCTGGCATGATTGGGCTACTATGTATTATTGTTTCGACAGATCATCGGTTGATGTCTCCGATTCTATCTCATTCTCTCTTTATGCGTATGTGAGCGAGGATTTTGATGCGGATTTGTTGGAGATCCGTGCGGAGGAGCGCCAGCGCAAAGCTTATGAGTCGGCATATGACATGGGTAGGAAGGGAGAGTGGCAGTTACTCTCCATTCATGAAGTCGGTTTGTATGGTAATATCATCTATAACGTCACTTGTTCCAAACATGGTGTGAAGGATTTCTCCAGTATGCGTGGGTACGCTATATTCGCGAATCCTGAAATAAGAATTATTAAGAAGAAATAATACCAGTATTTACAGCTATGTATAGTAAAATAGAGAGAATACATTGCCTCTTCTTTTTGAATCATTGCGTTCTCAAGCGGTGTGTTTTGCTGGATCTCTTTCATATGATTTCGTTAGCGTAATTCACTTTGAGGCTTCCTCTTTCTTCCTTCGTAACGCTTTATCATATAACACACAAGTTCTTTATTATTTTCGTATATTTGTACCGTAAAACATTTGCGTATGGGTATATTCAGTAGCATTTTTTCAAGGGAGAAAAAAGAGACGCTCGACAAGGGTCTCGAAAAAACCAAGCAGAACCTTTTCAGCAAGATTGCGCGCGCCGTCGTCGGAAAGTCTAAGGTGGACGACGAAGTGCTAGACAATCTGGAGGAGGTGTTGATCACTTCTGACGTGGGTGTCGACACGACCTTGAAAATCATAGAGAGAATAGAGCAACGCGTGGAACGTGACAAATACGTCAGCACGGACGAGTTGAACAATATCCTCAAGGACGAAATCGCCTCCCTGCTGGAGGAAAACAATACCACGGACGAGAAGGATTTCTCCATCCCACAGACCGACGGACCGTATGTCATCATGGTAGTCGGCGTGAACGGAGTGGGCAAGACCACCACCATCGGAAAGCTGGCCTACCAGTTCCAGAAACTGGGCAAGAAGGTCTATTTGGGTGCGGCGGATACATTCCGTGCGGCGGCGGTGGACCAGCTTTGCATCTGGGGCGAGAGAGTGGGTTGCCCGGTCATCAAGCAACAGATGGGCTCTGACCCGGCTTCCGTGGCGTTCGATACCCTATCGTCCGCCAAGGCGAACAACGCTGATGTCGTGATCATCGATACCGCCGGAAGGCTTCATAATAAAATCAACCTGATGAACGAGCTCTCCAAGATCAAGCAGGTGATGCGGAAGATCATACCGAACGCTCCGCACGATGTGCTCTTGGTTTTGGACGGTTCCACCGGACAAAACGCCTTCGAGCAGGCGAAGCAATTCACCAAGGCGACGGAGGTGAGCTCGCTGGCCATCACGAAGCTGGATGGTACGGCGAAGGGTGGTGTCGTCATCGGCATATCCGATCAGTTCAAGATTCCTGTCAAATACATCGGTGTAGGTGAGGGAATAGACCACCTGCAGGTATTCAACAAGAGAGAATTCGTCGATTCTTTGTTCAAATAAGTTTACCTCGATGCGTAAGAAGGCGATTGACATCATCTGCATGGGGTGCTCGAAGAACCTCGTGGATGCTGAGTTGTTGGCTAGTCAGCTGGATGCGAACGGATACGAAACCCACTTCGATCCTAACCCTTCCAAGGCTAAGATTGTGATCATCAATACGTGCGGATTCATCGGTGATGCGAAGGAAGAATCTATCAACCAAATCCTCAGTTTTTCTGAGAAACGTAAGAAGGGATCCATAGAGAAACTCCTGGTGATGGGTTGTTTGTCGGAGCGTTATCTGAACGAGTTGTCGACGGAGATTCCTGAAGTGGACAAGTTCTACGGTAAATTCGCTTGGAAGGATATCATAACGGACCTCAAAGGCGAGTACCATTCGGATTGTTCCAATATCCATAAATTGTCGACTCCTTCTCACTACGCCTACGTGAAGATCTCGGAGGGATGCGACCGACGCTGCGCATATTGCGCCATCCCTATTATCACAGGCAAATACAAGTCTCGTCCGATGGAGGAGATTGTCTCCGAGGTTGAGGCTCTTGTGGCGCAAGGCGTGAAGGAGTTCCAAATCATTGCGCAAGACCTGACTTACTACGGAAAAGACTTATACGGAAAGTTCGCCATCGCAGACTTGGTCAAAAAGATATCCGACGTGAAAGGTGTGGAGTGGATCCGCCTGCACTACGCCTATCCTACCCAATTCCCATTCGACCTGCTGAAGGTGATGAGGGAGCGAGACAACGTCTGCAAATACCTCGACATCGCCCTGCAACACATAGACAACGATATCCTCAAGGCCATGCGCCGTCCCATCACGGAAGAGGAGACCAACAGCCTGCTCCAACGCATCCGCGAGGAGGTGCCGGGCATCCATATCCGCACCACCCTGATGGTCGGATTCCCTAACGAGACGGAAGAGCAGTTCAACAAGCTGATGGAATTCACCCGAAAGGCCAAATTCGAGCGCATGGGAGCCTTCACATATTGTGAAGAGGAGGGAACATATGCGGGAGACCACCTCAAGGACAACATCGACGAAAAAACCAAGGAAAAACGTCTTGGGCAGTTGATGGACCTCCAGGAGGGCATCGCCGAGGAGTTGAACAAGGCTAAGGTGGGCAAGACATTCAAGGTCATCATCGACCGCAAAGAGGGGGATTACTACTACGGAAGGACGGAGTTCGACTCCCCTGAGGTAGACCCGGAAGTGCTGATACCAACCGCCAACGGAGAACTAACCATCGGAGCATTTTACCAGGTCAGGATCACAGACTACGAGTATTTCGATTTGATAGGGGAGGTGACCCTATAGGAATAACTTAATCCCCATCAAACGTAACGATATGTACTTCGTTATGGTTTACTATGTTCAGAAACACCTCGTCTTCCATACAGTCGCACATCCTATCATCATCGTGTGAGAACGATATCTTCTGTTGTTGACCTGTTTTCCTTAGATATCGGTCGTCCGGGTAAACATAGCATATATGATTCCCCAACACGCAATAGGCCTTTATTTTTCTCTGCAAATCATCCTCAGACTTTCCATAGTATTCATGATGATGGGTGGAAATTCGGATATCACATTCCGCTTCCACTGAATTCCGCGTCTTCTCGCCATAATCATAAGGAGAAAGCACCATCCCGTTCGGATCCCTGAAATAGATATCAAGCGGCACGTCGGGTTCCTTGCCGAACTGCACGACAATAACCGACTCAATATTCTCCTTTAGTTTTTGATCGATAAACGTATATTCGTCGAGTTTGAAACTGATATGATGTACACTACAGGCTGTCATAAACATAGCCAGCAATGACAGAAGAACCCAGCGGAAGTCTCTAGTTTTCCCTGCAATATTTATCCCCGATTTATTTTCCATCCCTTCTTAAATTTAGGAAATATAATAAAGATACCTCACAACAAATCTAACCAATATGGATTACAAACACAAACACCCATTTTTAAAGGGTATAAAAAAGCTCCAACACATTGACTTGCAATATGTTGGAGCATTGTTTTTGTGGAGATGCAGGGGTTCGAACCCTGGTCCAAACGGGGAAATCATAAGCTTTCTACATGCTTATTCCTGACTTCGATTTTCGAGCGACGGCAAGACCAGGACCACCAACCATCGCCTTATCCTCTAAAGTTTCATCCGGGCATCGAGGCCTACCCGAACTATTCCCGATTTATCTGCTCCTCCGTATCCGACCGCTTCGGGACGATAGCATCGGGGAGAAGTCTTGTCCGGACACCTGTGTCCGGATTAAGCCAAAATCTACTATGCTTCGATTAGGCAGCAAGAGCAAAGTTATTCTCGCCAGTTAAATTTTTGGTCTCCAGATTATAGTGCTAGCCACCAGCGCACTGCATGCTTACCTACCACCTCTGCCCGCTGTCAAATCCAGTCATCCCCATAGAATGTACTGCTCTGCGCAGGTTAAAGGACGCTTCTCTAAGCGATTGTGCAAATATAACACGGATTCGCGGGAATAGGCGCCTATTGCCCGTTAAAAAAATCTAATAGAAATAGATGGGATTGATAGTCAACGCCTTACTGGCCAAAGTACTCCATCCTACTTGCGTCAAGCCTCAGGAAGATGAACAATAATATCGTGAATCCCCACAGGGAAGAACCTCCGTAACTGAAGAACGGAAGCGGGATACCGATGACAGGCGTCAGACCAATCACCATGCCGATATTGATGAAGAGATGGAAGAAGAAGATGGAGGCTACACAATAGCCATAGATACGGCTGAACAGGGAGCGTTGTCGTTCCGCCAGCATGATCAAGCGTATCAGAAGGAAGAGGAACAACCCTAGTACGAGCGTCGCCCCGATGAATCCGTGCTCCTCCCCCACGGTGCAGAAGATGAAGTCGGTATCCTGCTCCGGCACGTATTTCAGTTTCGTCTGCGTACCATTCAAGAAGCCTTTGCCCGTCAAGCCGCCCGAACCGATGGCGATCATGGATTGGTTCACGTTATAACCCGCCTTCTTGGGGTCGTTCTCCATGCCCAACGTCACCTTGATACGCGTTTGCTGGTGAGGCATCAGGCTGTCGAACGCCTTGTCCGCCATGCTGGAAAATCCTATGCAAGCCACACCGAACAGACCTATCAACAGATAACCCCACAGACGTTCTTTAATCCTCATGACAATGCAAAGGATGAGGGAAAATGCGATCAGTGCATAACCGATGTAAGTGAATCGGACCGGGTAACCGAACGCTTTGTATACGATGCAACCCATAAGGATAGCCAAAGCGGATGCTCCCAATATGATCAGAACCGATTTCTTATCGTGCATGAACACTAGTAGGAAAATGCATTGTACGATCAACGATATAGCCATCACAATCAGCAGACCGTATGACTCGTCGGGTTGCTCAGGGATGACGCACACTGCGCCAAACCGTATGGAGACGATGAAAATCACCACCAGCAGGAAGGCGAGGAACAGGACGATACCATTCATGCCCTCACGGTATAGAACCAAAAGCAGACAAAAATAGACCAAGGCTGAACCTGTCTCTTTTTGTAGGATGATCAGAACCATTGGCATAAGGAATATGCACAAGGAGAGAGCCCATTGTCTCATGCGCGAGATGGTGTAGCCAGATTCGCTCATAAACTTCGCCAGCGCTAGACACGTGGCCGTCTTGGCGAATTCCGCGGGTTGTATGCTGACAGGACCCAATACCAGCCAGGAGCGGGATCCCTTGATCTCGGGGGCGACAAATATCGTCAAGAGAAGCAGGAATAGCATCGCGAAGTAAATAGCATAGGACAAAACGTTATAAAGACGGCTATCCAACATTAGGAGCACCACTCCGATCACTATGGCGCAGCCAATCCATACCAACTGTTTCCCGTAACGGAAAGAGATATCCCAAAATGGAGCCTCCTCGAAATTGTATACGGCTCCATAGATACTGAACCATCCCATAATAACTAGGATGAGGTATATCCCGATGGTAATCCAGTCCAAGTTCTTTACTATGTCAGTTCGGCGAGATGGCATTATTTCGGTAATAGATTAGCGTTCAACATTCTTTCTTCGGTAGGGATACGTCGCTTTGGAATATATCCTTTCAGATATTTCTCTATCATAAGGGTGGCGATAGGCGCGGCCCATGTCGCACCGAAACCACTGTTTTCGACCACCACGCAGATAGCGATTTTAGGGTTCTTTTTCGGAGCGAACGCCATGAAGAGGGAGTGGTCTTCTCCGTGTGGGTTTTGTGCCGTTCCGGTTTTTCCGCATACTTCAATGCTATCGATGCGCGCTCCCCAGCCGGTACCGTTCTTCATCACCAAATCCATGCCTTCCACCACAGGTTCGAAATAAATGGAATCGATGGTGGAAACTTTTTTCTGAAGATAACAGGAGTCGATTTCCCTTCCTTCAATGTGTTTCACGAGATGTGGCACGATGTAGTAACCCCTGTTAGCTATTGTGGCCGCCAAATTGGCTATTTGGAGCGGCGTGGCGAGAATTTCTCCCTGTCCGATGGAGTTGGATACGATCATCAAGGATTTCCATCGATTTTTGCCGTATATTTTGTCGTAGACCCCCGAGTTAGGAATGTATCCTCTCTTCTCATTGGGTACATCCGCCCCTAACTTGTAGCCGAAGCCTAATGAGACCACATGATTCTTCCAGACTTCGAACGCGTTGGAGATATTCTTGTATTTCCTATTGTCCATCATGTTGCGGAATCCTGCGCAATAGTAAGCGTTGCAGGAGTGTTGGATGGATTGTATCAGGTTGAGCGGCGAGAAGTGGGCGTGACAACCCACTTTGAAGCTACCCACATGGTAACCCTCCGAGCAAGGGAAGGCTGTCCATGTCGAGATGATTTTCTCTTGTTGGAGGACCAATGCGTTCACCGTTTTAAAGGTTGATCCTGGCGGATAACACGCCATCATCGGACGGTCAAACAGAGGCTTCAGAGGGTCGTTAACCAACATGTCGTAATTTTCCGATCGTTTCCTACCAACCAGTAGGGAAGGGTCGTATGTAGGGCTGGAAACCAATGCGAGAATCTCTCCTGTCGAAGGGTCTATGGCCGCTATGCTACCCACTTTATTCTGCATCAGACGTTCCCCATAAGCTTGCAGATCGATGTCAATGGAGAGTTGCAGATCCTTTCCCGGCTTAGATTCCTTGTCGTACAATCCATCCTCCAGTTTGCCTTGGATTCTACCGTGGGCATCCCGCAAGAGAATCTCTTCGCCCTTCTCGCCACGTAAGTCCTTCTCGTAGGTGAGCTCCACACCATTTTGTCCGGCATAGTCACCCGGAACGTAGAAGTGGTCGATGGTGTCCGCCTTTAGCGTATTACGTCCCACCTCACCGATACTGCCCAACAGCAGTGCGGCGTTAGGGTAATTGTATTCACGCAACGTACGTTTCTGGAGATACATGCCCGGGTAGAGGAATCCCTTTTCCTGTAGCACACCATAATCGTGTGCATCCAGCTGGGCGATCAAAAGTTGTGGTGTATAGCGGGAATAGCCGACACGGTTCCTCATCTCCCTTATTTTCGTATTGAACTCCTGTCTGGTGATGTTAACGGAGCGGCAGAATTCCAGTGTGTCGAAATCGGACATCTCACGGGGAACCACCATCACGTCGTATGACAATTTATTGAAAACCAACACTTTCCCATTCCTATCACGGATGATTCCACGGGCAGGGAATTGGACTTTCCTCAGATAGGCGTTGCTGTCAGCCTTATTTTGGTAAGTCTGGTCAACCAACTGCAAATTGACAAGTCTTGTAATGTAGATAAGCACCACGGACAACATCAATGCGGCGATTACAAACCTTCGATTCGCATAGATATCGTTCGTCATCGGCGTTTGGCTTTAAAGTATTCGAAACAAAGGATGAGTAGAAGCGTGAATATAGAACAACATACCGCTTTCAGCAAGGTGTACCAGAACATGGAGAAGGTAAACGCCTCAATTAGGAAGAATACCAGATGATGGATGAGGACCAGATAAGCGACATATTGGATGAACATATTGAAGCCAAATCTGTCGATGGATGGTTTCATGTCATCGAAATCGTCTTTCGGTCCGAAGAAATTCTGGAAGTATGGTTTTAGGAATGATACGAATGTTGTGGCGAAAGCGTTACATCCCAAGGTGTCACAGAAGATATCCAGCACCAATCCCATCAAAAAGCCCCATACCATGGTCATCTCTTTTGAGACGGAGGATGGAAGGAGTAGGATAAAATAGATATAGAGATATGGGGTGATAAACCCTAGGAATTTGATATTGTTCAGGAGCAGGATCTGGAGTAACAGGAACCCCACGCAAGAGAGCAATCTTTTTAGTGTTACTTCAATCATTACCTTGTCCCTTTCTCTTCTCTAGAGCCGCTTTTTCCTCGGCATATTGATACTTAATCACGTCCACATATGAAAGTTGGTCAAAATCGACTGCCAGCCTCACCCTGATGTTATAGAAGTTGTCGTTGCGTTCTGTGAATGAGCTTACCTTCCCGACCATGAATCCTTCAGGGAAGGTGGAGGAATAACCGCTGGTGACGATTGTGTCGCCTATGGTAACAGGTATATACAAAGGAACCTCCTCAAGTGTGGCATGTTGTAGGTCTTTCCCTTTCCAGGAGAGTTGTCCTAAGCGTGTTTTCCCTTTAATGGTCGCACTCGTTTTGGAGGAGGCGTTCACGATTGGCATAACGGTCGAGAAGTGGCTCGAGGTGCTGTTGATGATGCCGACGACCCCCCTTTCGTTTACTACACCCATGCCGACCTTCACATTGTCGTTTTCGCCCTTGTTGATGGTGAAGTAGTTTTTTTGATTGACGGCAGAGAAATGGATCACCTTCGCAGTGATGAAGGAGTAGTTGTTTTGAACCGAATGGTATCTTCTACCAGCATAGGATGCGTCCTGACGGTAGAAAGCCAATTGTTCGCGCAGTTGAACCAGCTCCGTGTTGAGGTCTTCGTTCTTCTTGGCGAGGGTGGCATTCACGGAGGCAAGGCTGAAATACTTATAGACCTTGTCCGACAAGCTGTATACGCTTCCGACCATCACGTTGCTCGAACTCAGGAAATGATTACGCTGGAACTGGTTGTTGTTCACAATCAGCCAAAACGATATCAGTTCCAATCCCAAGAACAGGAAAAGAGTCTTAAACCGAAGAAGGAAGAGAATCAGCGTTCTCATGAATACAAGTTTTCAAGGGGTTCAAAAACACAAAGCGCACTGTGCGAAATCGCGCAGTGGCCTTGCATATTTCTCACAGGGACAAAGCCTATTATCTCATCAAGAAAGGCAACTTGTCCGCATTCTTAAGCGCTGTGCCTGTACCGCGTGCGACAGCATGCAGAGGGTCCTCAGCCACGTGGAATGGGATACCAATCTTGGCGGTCAATCGCTTGTTCAAGCCACGGAGCAACGCACCACCACCCGTCAACCAGATACCATTGTTCACGATATCCGCATAGAGCTCAGGAGGGGTCTGTTCCAAAGCGTTCAGTACGGCTGCCTCGATCTTGGAGATGGATTTCTCCATGCAGTGTGCGATCTCTTGGTAGGAAACCGGTACCTCCATTGGGAGGGCGGTCATTTGGTTAGGACCTCTAACGATATAATCCTCAGGTGGTTCGTCCAAGTTCGTCAAGGCAGAACCGACATTGATCTTGATCTGTTCGGCGGTTGGTTCGCCCACCTTGATGTTGTGTTGGCGACGCATATAGTCGATCACGTCCTCGGTAAGGTCATCGCCAGCGATACGAATGGATTTGTTCGTGACGATACCACCCAAAGAGATGACGGCGATTTCAGTAGTACCACCACCTATGTCGACGATCATGTTACCCTCTGGTGCCTCCACATCGATACCGATACCGATCGCGGCGGCCATAGGCTCGTAGATCATATAAACCTCACGTCCTTGCGCATGCTCGGAAGAGTCACGCACGGCACGCATTTCCACCTCCGTACTACCGGAAGGGATGCAGACGACCATTTTCAGGGAAGGGCTGAACAAACGATTGTTCGGGAATGCCATTTTGATCATACCCCTAATCATCTGCTCCGCAGCGTTAAAGTTAGCGATCACACCATCACGCAATGGGCGAACTGTGTAGATGTTCTCGTGAGTCTTCCCATGCATCTGGCGTGCCTTCTCTCCAATCGCCATCAGTCTGTCTGTTTTACGATCCAACGCCACGATAGATGGCTCGTCCACCACTATCTTCCCGTTATGGATGATAATAGTGTTCGCCGTACCAAGGTCGATCGCTATTTCCTGTGTGAAAGAAAACAATCCCATGTCTCTTTATATTTTTATTTTAGTGTTTAAAATGTCTAAACCCAGTCATCACCATTGCCATGTCATTGTTGTTGCAATAGTCGATGGATTCATTGTCCTTGATGGAACCGCCAGGTTGAACAACCGCTGTGATGCCCGCATTCTTGGCGATTTCAACGCAGTCAGGGAACGGGAAGAACGCATCGGAAGCCATCACTGCCCCGTTCAAGTCGAATTGGAAGTTACCTGCCTTCTCGACCGCCTGTTTCAACGCGTCGACGCGAGAGGTTTGTCCTACGCCGCTTGCGCAGAGTTGTTTGTTCTTCGCCAAGACGATCGAGTTGGATTTTGAATGTTTCACGATTTTGTTCGCGAAGATCATATCCTCGATTTCGCTTTGGGAAGGAGCCTTCTTTGTCACGGTCTTCATATCCTCTGGAGTCTCCACCTTCAAATCCTTTTCTTGAACCAATACACCGTTCAGCACGGAGCGGACTTGTTTCGTCGGCAGTTTCACATCCTTTTGGACCAAGATGATTCTGTTCTTCTTTTGGGTGAGAATCTCCAATGCGTCCGTGTCGTAGTCAGGCGCGATGATCACCTCGAAGAAGATCTTATTGATTTCCTCTGCGGTTGCCTTGTCCAGTACGGCATTGGTGATCAATACACCGCCGAACGCGGAGACAGGGTCGCCAGCGAGAGCATCCTTCCAAGCCTCCAGGACGGTAGGACGGGAAGCGACGCCACAAGCGTTGTTGTGCTTCAGGATGGCGAATGTGACATCGTCGAAATCAGCCATCAGGTTGACAGCCGCATCGATGTCCAACAAGTTGTTGTAAGAGATCTCTTTCCCTTGCAATTGCTCAAAGAGATTATTGAAGTCCCCGAAGAAAACGCCCTTTTGGTGAGGGTTCTCTCCGTATCGAAGCATCTTCGAATTGTTCGCTGTGTAGCGGAAAGCGGATGAGGAATCTCCGTCAAAATAGTTGAAGATGGCAGAGTCGTAGTGTGAAGAGACTGCGAAGGCCTCTTTGGCGAACCAACGACGAGTGTCGAGGGTTGTGGTCGCACCCTGCTCCTTCAGGAGGTTCAGGAACGGTTCGTATTGTGCTTGGGATGCGACGATGACAACGTCTTTGTAGTTTTTCGCCGCGGCACGGATCAACGAGATACCGCCGATGTCAATCTTTTCGATAATGGCTTGTTCTTCAGCTCCGGAAGCAACTGTATCCTCAAACGGATAGAGGTCAACGATCACCAAGTCGATTTCGGGGATCTGGAATTGCTCCATTTGCGCCAAATCCTCAGGCAAAGCGCGGCGAGCCAAGATGCCTCCAAAAATTTTCGGGTGCAACGTTTTCACACGGCCACCCAGAATGGATGGGTAGGTGGTAAGGGTCTCAACTGCTTGGCATGGGATGCCAAGTGATTCAATGAAAGTTTGAGTTCCGCCCGTCGAAATAAACTGAACACCCTCCGCATGCAAAGCACGAATGATTTCGTCCAATTTATCCTTGTGGAAAACTGAAACCAAAGCTGTCTTAATTTTTTTACTATCAGCCATTTACGAAAAATAATTATATATCTTTTGCAAAATTAGAAAATTTACTTCTTATTCTAAAAGAAATTTGATATAAAAATAACGGGTTTTCAACCTTTTTTCTAAAAAAATATCGAAAGAGATCGCAAAATGTTCTTACCAGATGACGATCCGTTCATCCGGACGGACAAACATCTTGTCATTTTCGTTAATTCCGAAAGCCGAATAGAAGAAGTCCAACATCGGTAATTGCACGTTTACACGATACTTTCCGTTCGCATGTGGATCGGTGATGACTTGGTTGCGAAGATACTCATCCCGATAGTTGCCAGCCCATATTCTCGTATATGCGAGCAAGAAGCGTTGGTCGAAGGTTTGTCCATCTATCATTGGATCTTTCGTATTGTCAGTCAGAGTATTAAGAAACGCTTGGTGTGCGATATTCAATCCTCCGAGGTCAGCGATGTTCTCTCCTTGGGTCAATTCGCCGTTGCATTTCATGGTATCGATCACCACTACGCCGGAAAAACGCTCTATTATCTTCTGGGCAGCTAATTTAAAGCGCTTTTCATCCTCTGCTGTCCACCAATCGGTCAGGTTTCCGTCTTTATCGAATTGTCTGCCCTGATCATCGAACCCGTGCGTCATCTCGTGTCCGATGACAACACCGATCGCTCCGTAGTTCACCGCGTCGTCTCCGTCCGCATAGAAGAATGGCGGTTGTAGGATTCCAGCGGGGAATACGATTTCATTGGTCATTGGGCTATAATAGGCGTTCACGGTCTGTGGGGTCATGTACCATTTCTCCTTGTCGACAGGCTGGCCCACCTCTTTCATCTCCTTAATACTACAGAAATTCGTCAGGTGGATGAAGTTCTCCACCAAGCTAAGGGTTGGGTCTACTTCCGCGCCGGAGAAATCCTCCCACTTGTCTGGATAACCAACCTTGACACCGATAGCCGCCAGTTTGATCTTTGCGAATGTTTTTGTGCTGTCACTCATCCAGGTCAATGCGTCAATTCGTTGTCCAAATGCCTTGCGAAGTTGCTCCACTAGTTCAATGGTCCTATTCTTCGCAGACGCTGGGAAGTGTTTTTCGACAAATAATTGACCCAATGGTTGCCCTAGTCTGGATTGAACCATATCCAGGGATCTTTTCCATAATGGCTTCAGTTCTTCGATGCCGTTCAATAGTTTGCTGTAGAACTCGAATTTGGTCAACATGAAATCGTCGGACAGATAAGAAGCGACGTAATTGACCGTACAAATTACTAGGTAATCGGACAGTGTCGTGGAATCGGTTTCCGCTATTATTTTAAATAGGTTAGAGAAGTAGCGCGGTTGCCCGATTGTCAGTTCGGTTGGCTTTACGGGGAAGGCGTTGAAATAGGCGTCCCAGTTGAAGTCCGGATAATTCTTTTTGAGTTCGTCGTAGCTTAATTTGTTGTAGGTCGCCTGCGGGTCACGGTTCTGTACCTTCGTGTTCATCTGTTCCGCCAGCTTTTCCTCGAAATCGTACACTGCGTTTGCTCTCGCTTCGAAGTTGTCGGCGCCTGTCAGTTCGAGGTATTTGGCGACCATACGTTTGTATCCCCGAATGATTCCCTGACCCTTCTCGGACTTGTCGAAATAGTAGTCTCGGTTAGGCAATCCGATACCATCTTGCCAAAGTTCCGCAATGTTCATCGAGCTGTTCTTAGCGTCTGGTGTACAACCCACAGCGAAGAAGGGGTTACCCATATTCAGGTGGAAATAGGCTAATTCGGTTGCGAAGGAGGAATCCTTCACATCGAATTTCATGGCCCTGATGCGGTCGATGATAGGGCGAATAGGGGTTATGCCTTCCTTTTGACGTCTGGTGGAATCCATCGCCAATGCGTAGTAGTCTCCGATTTTCTGCTCGTTGCTGCCCTTGGCGGCGTGTTTATTGCGAGCGGTTTCCACGATCTCCTTCAGGCGTTCCAGGTTATCGTCGTTCAGTACGTCAAAGGTGTTCAGCCTGCTTTTATCCCCAGGGATAGGGTGGCTCTTCAGCCATCCGCCGTTTGAATACTGGTAAAAATCGTCTCCTTGGGCGATTGTTGTGTCAAAATCGGAAGAAAAATGTGCTAGACCATCCACTTTCTTTGCCTTATCCGCACATGATGCGAACAATAGGGAAGAAATACATCCCACCATAAAAAAACGTTTAATCATAATATAATTGCAATATACTTAATACTTCAAATGAATCTCACATTAACACTCACTCTCCTTTAAGAAAAATGATCATATATCAGATATATAAAAACACCCATCCTATGGTTAGGATATGGACGCAAAACAAAATCAAACGTAAAGTTAACAATAATTCTTCGGAAGAAGAGCAGATGGAAAGTTAAAAATAAACCTCACCCGCCAAACGTATCCGTCAGCGTCCGATTCCACATCCGAGTTGCGGTGAAAGTCACACGAAACGGACCGACTCTATTTCTCCAATCCGAACCATTCGTGGAACAAAAAGCGAGCCGTGGATTTGAAAAACTATGTTTTTTCATTTGTACGATATCCATTGTTTCTTTAAATTTGCTATCGGAAACATACTCACTTCAGACCTATATGTTACAACAGAAACTGCAGCTTAAACTGCTGACAAAGCTTTCGCCCCAACAGATACAGACAATCAAGCTGTTGGAGATTCCTACGCTCGAATTGGAAGAGCGCATTAGGCAGGAAGTGGAGGAGAACCCGGCGTTGGAAATTGCAGATGACCCCATTTCTTCTAATGGTGAGTCGCGCGAAAAAGGTGAGGACGGGCCGGATGGTGATGATGATTACGATAGATTGGATTACGAAGGCGATAGCTACATCGATGATTATAAAACGGAGGATGACGTCCCTGAATATGCTTTGGAGCAGCGCTCCAGACAGGAGGCGAAGATGGAGGGGCTCTCGTATCTAAACGGGGAGACCTTGCAGGAACATCTACTCAATCAGCTGAGGTTCCGTACGATTAAGAAAGAGTTGAGGGAGGTGGCGGAGTATGTCATCGGAAATATAGATGAATATGGTTATCTGAGAAGGCCCGCCGAATCGATGGTGGACGACTATTCCTTCCAAACGGGGAAGATCATCCGTGAGTCTGTTGTTGAACAAGCCATCAACCTCATCAAATCTTTCGATCCCGCAGGTGTGGGTGCCAATTCTCTCGAGGAGTGTCTCCTCTTGCAGTTGGAACGCAAAAATTCGACGCCTCAGATCGAAGCGGCTAAGTTGATCGTGAGCAAATCGTTCGTGGATCTTTCGCAGAAACGTTACGATCGCATCGCTAAGGATCTTGGAATCGATGAGCAGGTGATCAAGGACGCTATATCCGAGATCATAAAATTGAATCCTAAACCAGGCAATTCATGGGATAGCTCCATCAGTGGCAATAATATCCAAATCGTGCCCGATTTTATTGTCGAGAACGAAAATGGGGAACTGACCATCAGCCTGAACCAGGGGGCTATTCCGGAGTTGAATATAAATAAGAACTTTGCTGAGATGCTGGATGAGTATAACAACAATAGAAGCAATCAAAGCAAGGAGATGAAAGAGGCGGTGATCTTCGTCAAACAGAAACTGGACTCCGCCAAGTGGTTCATCAGTTCCATCAAGCAACGCCAGGAGACGTTGCAAAGTGTGATCAGTGCGCTGGTGGCGGCGCAAAAGGATTTCTTCTTGTCGGGAGACGAGACAAAACTGAAACCGCTCATCCTAAAGGATATTGCGGATAAGACAGGCTATGATGTCTCTACCATTTCTCGTGTCAGCAATAGTAAGTATGTCCAGACTGAATTCGGTATATTCCCTATTAAATATTTGTTTACTGATGCGTTGCAGACGAATGATGGTGATATGATTTCGACGAAGGGAATTAAAACTGTTTTGGAGGAGTGCATTAAGAACGAGGACAAGAAAAACCCACTGACGGATGACCGCCTAATGGAGATTTTGGCTGAGAAGGGCTATACGATAGCTAGGCGAACCGTGGCAAAATACAGAGAACAATTGAACTTCCCTGTCGCTAGGCTTCGCAGGGAGTTATAACTATAGGATATTATGGGAATAAATGACATGGAAAATGAACAGGAGGTTTTAGATTCGGCAACTCTAGACAATCAGGTTGAGGAGGAGACTTCGCGGAGTGCGGAAAATGAGTCGGCATCGGAGGGAGAGAAGCAATCGGTCTCCAACGATGTGAACGACTCGTCTTCCAAGAAGAAGAAACGTAAGGTCTTCAAGACGTTGGCGAAGGTGATCTCTTATCTGTTTTTCCCTGTACTGATGCCTATATATGGGACCTTCATGTTGTTCAACATGAAGCTCTTCACCTATTATCCGACGCAATATGTGAATGCCGCGCGAACGACCATCTATATCTTCGGTATCATATTGCCCTGCCTTTCCTTCATCATCCTAAAGGTCTTCAAGGCGATATCGGATGTGCGGGTTCCGAGGAAGGAAGAGCGGATATTGCCTTATATCTGCATCGCTTGCTGCTATCTCTATTGTGCCTATCTTTTGTTCCGCTATGCGATGCCTATGTGGGTCATCGACATGGTCTTGTGTGTGGCGTTCGTGATACTTGTTGAGTCTATTGTCTCTAAGTTTTGGAGAATCAGCGGACATGCGACCAGCATGGGTATGATGGCTGGCGCGATCATGGTGGCTGGATATTGCACGTATACAAATGTTACTGTCACCCTTTGTGTGTTCGTCTTTCTCTCTGGAATTGTGGGCACAGCCAGACTCTATTTGAATAGGCATACACATGCGCAACTGCTTGTCGGTTTCTTCTTTGGCCTCCTGAGCGTGATACTCATCTCCTATCTGAACCCTGGTCAGGTGTTTAGGCTTATATGATTATGACTTTTTTCTTCCTTTGCAAATCTCTGCGAATGGGCAATAGCCGCAGTTCTCTTCGTCGGTTGTCTGCTTGAATGGAATATCGGGGCTGAACATCTCCCGCAGTAGCCTCACGAGGTTTTGTTCCACCTCGTCGCATTGATCAGAGGTGATGGAGGTTATCTCCTCCTTGGCCGTTCCCTCTCCTATTTTCAAAGGGATGAGACCCTCCTTGTATCGTACGAACGAGAGGGAGGGAGTTACCGCCCATTGCTTCTCCATTGTGCATAAATAGGCGTAGAGCATCACTTGTAACGCATATGCGGAGTGTTTGTTCCTCCTTGGATCATCACCGTTGAATAGGAACGGAATATCAGGGAAGGATATCTCTTTGATTGTGTTATTGTTAGTGATCAGACTACCTGTTTTATAATCGATGATTCTATAGGTGCCATTACTATCTTTCTGTAGGCGGTCAATCGTGCCGCTTAAGGTAAAGCGCATCCCCTCCACCGAGATCTCACGCTTGAACTCTTTCGTCTCCACCCCGACGATCTGGAAAGGGACACAGTTCTGCAGGTCGGCGGATAGAACGTTCTTCACGTAGGCAAGGATGGTCATCTTGAGCAGTAGTTGTTGCCCCGAATATTGGATATGGATCTTCTCCTCCATGTTGAAATATTCACGTCTGAAGGCATTGTCGACGATCTGCTCTAATTTTTTCTCTTGGCCCAATAGTTGTTTCAGGTCCGTCTCTTGAATGGTGTTGGAGCCGAAATGACCATAAATCTCTTCCATGGCCGCATGGAGGATCAATCCCAGTATTCGATGGTCGGCCTCGTCATCCAATTCGCTTGGTTCCTTCAGCCCCATGACGTAGGAGAAATAAAACTTCATTGGGCATGTTATATAGGTATTCAGTAGGGAAGGCGAGAGGATTGAGGCGGATGGATTACTCTCCTTATCGTATGCGAAGCGCATCTTCTTTATCACCTCCTCGCTTTTCGCCACCTGAAATACGCTGCTAGGGGATACCTCTATGTCCGAGCGCAAATCATATAGTTTCACGTCAATATCTGTCTCGGCCAATAGTTGCATCAGGAATCGGCTCATTTGTCCCTTGGAGCCGCCGGATGTGGCCGTGCTATAGAGGAATGTGACATTCTCCGCCCGTTGTAGGAGACGATAGAAATAGTAGGCATACAATGAATTCTTATGCTCGATGGTGGTCATGCCGAACGCGCGGCGCAGGCTATGCGGGATGAAGGAGGATTCGCCTCCGCCCTTGGGCAGCACACCCTCGTTGACGGAGAGCATGATCACGTTCTTGAAATCAAGGTTTCGTGTCTCAAGGAAGCCCATCACCTGCATTCCCTTCACCGGCTCGCCTGAGAATGGCACGGAAGTGGAGGAGAGCATCCTCTCCAATAGTTTAGCCATGGTTTGGATATTCACCTTCAGATCACCACTCTCCGTTAGCGTCAGGAGCCTATTCACGATCGTATACGAGCGGAACAGCGCCTCTTTGTACAGGGCGTCGTAGACAACAATGTCCGCGGTGTCTGTCGCTTCCTTTCGGTAGTGTGTGGCCACCTTTTTTAGGATATCGCTCAGCCATTTTAGTAGAGACGAGGATGCGTTTTCTTCCTTTGGGTCGACAAAGGTGAAGAGCTTATCCAGGGAATCGCTTTTACTCTTCAGGTAGGAGACCGTAGGATGATATTTGTGTTCCTTGACAATTTCGTCGTATAGGTCTGTCGCTCCCTCACAAGCGATTTGGATGTATGGATTGCACAGCACCTCCCTGATCAACCGGAACGGGATGGAATGAGGTCGGCTCCCGGCAACCAGCGCAACGGCACATTGCATCTCGACCAATACTTTCATCATGGCGAACACGGGGGTCTGTATGAGGGGCAGTCCCATCGTGATGTTCAGATCGTCTACACAAGGCGGAATGGAGTGTAGCACGGGCAGGAGGAGCGATTCGTCGCACAAGACGACAGCCGTCTCCGCATCTGTGAATCCTTTATTTTTACAATCTATGAGAAAATTGTTCAGGTATCTAGACTGTGCATTGTTGGTGGAGGAGCTGACATAGGTGAAATGCTTGGGGTGACTACGGAATACGTTGAGAGAGGAGATCGGCAGTTCGTTCGGGAACTTCTCCAGGTTCCGTTGCATGAACGTGGCCGCTTCATGTTTCACATCAGGCATCTTCATGTAGTACTCGTCCGTATCCCAGTAGAACAAAGCCTTGCCTGCCTTCTGGAGGCGTGAGAATAGTTCTATCTCACATTTATTCAGTACATTAAACCCGACAAATACATACTTCTCGGAAGGGAAGAGGCTGACTCCCTCTTTCTTTAATATTTCGTCCACCACAATGCGATGGAGCATTCCATTGTAGGCTAAGCCTTGGCTACGTAGGGTTGCCCTGAAATCATTGTACATCGGGAGGAGGGCATCCCATAGCGCCATGAACTTACGTTTCAGTAGAGACTTCTGTTCGATGGAGAAGTTGTGGAAGAAACGTTGCAGGGAGGTGATCTGTTCTTCGGAAAGGAAGCTAAAGTCATCCTCCATCTTCGCTAAATCCACCATGTTCTTGAAGAGCAGATTGGTGGGCACAAGGTTGTTGTCGACATCCTCGAAGTCGCTTAGGATCACCTCTCCCCAGAAATAGAACATGTCCATGGTCTCTGGTTCGATTTCTAAAGCTTTCCAATCTATATGGGCTGAATAGGCTTTGAAAAGGTCACAGATAAGTTTAGTATCATCCGCCACCTGTAGGTTGGTACAGGTGGCGAACAAATCTTGAATCGTCAAATAGGAGGGTGACCATATTGGTTGGTCAATGCTCCGCACCAGATAGTTATTGAAGAAAAGCCTGGCGCGGTTATTAGGGAATACGACCGTCAGGTTGGAGAGTTCCCCTCCGAATTTAGTCGTCAGGTCTTCTGCGACAAGTTGTAGAAACGGCACCATTCCCATCGGGTGATTGTTTAGCTTCTTACTTGACCATTCCCCTTGATGATCCACTTGTAGGTGGTGAGTTCCTCCAGCGCCATAGGGCCGCGGGCGTGCATCTTCTGCGTGGAGATGCCTATCTCAGCGCCTAGGCCGAACTGGGCGCCATCGGTCCATGCCGTGGACGTGTTCGTGTAGACGCAGGCGGCGTCCACCATGCGGTCGAACTTCTCGATGGATGCTTCATCTTTGCTGATGATCGCCTCACTGTGCTTGGAACTATATTTGGCGATATGCTCCAAAGCCTCGTCCAGGTTCTTGACCGTTTTGATGGACATCTTATAGTCCAGGAACTCCGTACCGTAGGAATCGGCTGTCGCTGGTTCCAGATATGGGTATTTGCCCTTCAGCGCATCGTAGGAAGGCTGGTCGGCATATATGATCACGTTCTTCTCCGCCATGCGCTCGCAGATGGCAGGAAGGTCTTGGAGTCTCTTCTCGTTGATGATCAGGCAGTCCAATGAGTTGCATACGCTGACGCGGCGTGTCTTGCCGTTGAAGACCGCATCCTGTCCGATCTTCAGGTCTCCGCTCTCGTCAAAGTAGATGTGGCACACGCCAGCACCCGTCTCGATGACAGGAATCTTCGCATGTTCGCGCACGAAGTTGATCAGGCCCGAACTGCCCCGTGGGATGATCATATCCACATAGCCGATAGCGTTCAGCAGTTCACCCGTGGATTCACGACCGGCAGGTAACAAAGCCACAACGTTCTCGTTCACGTTCATCCTGCGCAATACGGAATGGATGACGTTGATGATCGCCGTGTTGGAGCAATGCGCATCCGAACCACCCTTCAGCACGCAGGCGTTGCCCGATTTGAAGCAGATGGAGAAGACGTCGAAGCTCACGTTAGGACGAGCCTCATAGATCACGCCGATCACTCCGAAAGGCACGCTGATGCGCTTCAGTTTCAATCCGTTCGGACGTTCGATATTTTTCAGCACCTTACCCAATGGAGAGGGCAAACCCGCCACGTTCCTGATGTCCGAAGCGATGCCTGCGATGCGTTCCTTCGTCAACATCAGACGGTCATACATAGGGTTGGACTTGTCCATCTTGTCCAAATCCTTCTGGTTCTCAGACAGAATGTAGTCGGTTTGCTTCTCAGCCTCGTCGGCCACCGCCAGCAGCACTTCGCGAACCTTCGCATCATCAAGGCCTACCAAAGTCTTGGAGGCATCACGCACTGCGGCAAATAATTCATTCGTTTCCATTGTGGTATAAGTTTATAATAACATCAGTCAATACGCAAATTTACGATTTTAGCGTGAAATAAAAAAACATGGCAGGTACATTCATCATGTACGTGGAAATGGGTTATCGTGGAAATTACAAGATAGTAAATCGTCAAATAGTAAATGCTCGTGAATAGCTATGCGGTGAAGAAAAGCGCTTTGATATAAAATCAAAAAATTAATACATATATTTGCTGAATTCAAAAACATCAACTACCTTCGCCAACGTTTTCGGGGAGAAATCCGAAAATCGAGAAGGCATATTTTCTTTCTGTAGTCCGAACCTATAAAATTCGCCAAAATTTTACTTCAGGGCTTAGGAATAGAAATATGCCTCACTTCCTTTGTATATGTAAGTGGATTGCCAATCCTTCCTGCATATTCAAATGGGCGTGGGGTGTTTCTATATTCTATGTTCGTTGAAGTACGGTGTTTGGCGATACCATTAGGTCATGGACGTAAGATGAAACAAGTCTCACGTCCTTTTCGTTTTTTATGAACGTTCCTGATTTTGGAGACTTTAGGGAAAGTTATTCAAAAAAAATGATCTTGAAGAATGTTTTGTTTCGGCCGGCGAAGTGCCGGAATTTGGCTTTGGGAATGATTTTGTGCGGATGCGGCAACGCCTTCTCCGCCGTGTATCTATCAGAGGTGTCCAATCTTGTGGAGGATCCTTACGTCGAGTTGTTCAACTCGTCCGATTCTATCGTCTCCCTGAATGGGTGGAGTATGGAGTGTGGCTTGAAGCGTCACGCCCTCCAAGGCATGTTGGGGGCGGATTCTGTAAATGTCTTAAAGTTTGAGAAACCTTTTATCGTAGGCGACTCGCTGGTTCTACGCAATGAGAAGTCCGAGACAATGGACAAAATCATATTCAAAAGCTTGAAAGGGAACGGCTTGGAAGAGAATACGACTTTCCAAAGGGATACGGTGGTACTGTTCCATGACGGCAAAGTGTTGGGCGAGTTCTCCCCGTTCAAGCCAATGGCGGGTACAGAAGGGAACATCCCCGCTTTGTTTGAGCAAGACCGTTCGACGCTCGTTTACTCCTTCGACAGGGAAAACAATAGATTAGTAGGCGATTACCGATCCCGCGAGATCAAAAAAACATCCGCAAGATTCGAACAAAATCCCTTTGGGGGTGAAGAGGATAAGGCGATCACGGTCTCCCCTAATCCGGTAAGGACCATATTGGCTGTGGAAAGCACAGGAATGGGGGACATGAATTTCAACTTGCAGAACATCAAAGGTCAGATTCTTCAAAGCGGCATGATAGAAAACGGTTCCACGCAAATCGACATGAGCGGATACGCTTCGGGGGTATACCTCCTGATGATAGGTGAGGGCAAGGAACAGCAGACCATTAAAATCGAGAAAAGATAACAAAAATAACCTGTAAATAGTTTGAAAATGAAGAAGATAGCAGCTCTTTTATTGGGCATCACAATAGCGGCCGGCGCATTTGCGGCGAATATGATAGTAGGTGATTACGGAGGTTCCATGTCTGTCTCCCCGAGCGGAGCGGCCATGTACACCATCCCGATCGAGTGCCCGAAGGGTGTGAATGGTATAGAGCCGACCATCGCATTAGTGTATAATAGTCAGAGTGGCATAGGACTTGCCGGAAAGGGCTGGAGCCTGTCGGCGACGTCGGTCATCACGAAAGTCAACGCCGTGCCGTTCTATGACAACAAGTTGTTGCCCCTCAACTACGACAAATCGGCGGATTACCTGGCGTTGGACGGTCAACGTCTGATAAAAACCAACACGATTAGCTCCACCGAGGTGGAGTTTAGGACGGAGTGCGACAACTTCAATAGGATCATCCGGAAAGGAAGCGGCGGTAGCTTCTACTTTGAGGTCTACACGACATCTGGACTGAAGATGACCTACAGACAGCAACCGGAGGGCGCATCGTATTATGACGGCAATCTGGGCTGGTATTTGACAAGGGTCGAGGATCCAAACGGGAACTACATGACATACGAATACCAAATATTATATGGGACAACCTATGGGAACCGTTGGAGCATCATAAGCGTGGTCCCAACTGTGATTCGTTATGGTGCGAACAGCCAACAAGGGACTTCGCATACCCAAAAGGTGGAGTTTACGTATAGCTATTGCGCACAATCATTTCGATATCCTTTGGGAGGAAATATGAAAGAAAACAGTCGTTATTTAACTTCCATTAGTACATATGCAGGAACTACCACTTTGAATAACCGGTATGAACTATCCTACAAAAGCGGTCCAAATAGCGAAATCGTCCTTGAAAAAGTGAAGAAGTATGGAAATAATGGAGATTATTTGAAGGACCTGAATGTTAATTGGAATTCTTTCTGTGATTATACGTGGCAAACGGAGGAGAAGCAAACTGCAGTCTCTCAATTAGGAAACAATGGTATTCCTGCCGAGAGAAAAATATGGTATCCACTTGACTATAACGATGATGGATATACCGACCTCGTTGCTGTATATGAAGCAGAACCTACGACCATTGGAGGAACTGTTTATATGAATCCTGCGACAATCTTCGATTATTATAAAAACGATAAGGGAACTATCAAATTCGAAAAATCCAACATTATTTCCCCTTCGATATTGAGTTACGAAGGAACAATGAAAAGGATTAGCGTAAATGGTTGCCATGGTGCTTTCCTATGCCATTTGACCAGTAGAACGAAAAGTACTCCGATCGTGATTGTTGCGGACAAAAACAAAGGCTTGTCTATACGGGATGCAAATGATCCTAGTGATGGATTTCGTATAGAACTTGTAACAAACAAAATGCCTGCACATACAGTAGCCGACATAAACAATGACGGATATGATGATATCCTTATTGCCAACGAGAATGTGCGAAATGGAAAATCTAGCGTCCTGATTTGTTATGGAGGACAAGCCAGCAGTTTATCAGGATACGCTATCCTTACAACTCCGACCGTGATATATGATATAAATGGCACTCCTGACAGAATTGTCGCAAACGATATGGATGGTGATGGTTTGGTGGATATTGTCGTCGTCTCTACCACAGGATTTAACGTATTAAGAAACAAAGGATATGCCACTACAAGCACGCTTAACGAATGTACCTTTCAGGGACAAGGTTTCAAGCAGGACATGAATTGTAACAGCCCTTATTTCTTTGTGCAAGGAGACTTTAACGGAGACGGCATTGTGGACTTCTGCAAAGGAGAAAAAAATAAATTGTTGTTCTATAGCGGGAATCCTGATTTTACATTTAGTTTGCCACGCCAGAATCTTCTTTGGGAACTTGCCAGCCTACACACAAAAAAAGCATTAACTGCGGATTTCAATGGCGATGGCCTTACGGACTTGCTGTTACTGAACGGTAGCAATGATCTGTCCAACGATGATGGAGGTGACATCATCTATGGCACAAGAAGTAGCAGTGATGCGGATAAAAAACTTGCTCATGTCACCACAAAAAATGTTACCGACAGTAATCTCGGTCTATTCATGGTGGGTGATTTCTATGGTCATGGGAAGGCACAAATATTGTCAATCGGGCAATCCATGAAATCGAAGACCGTAAATAGCAGTTACATTTTCATCAACAAAAATTACTCGACTCCATACATAGGCCTTTTGAGTTCGATCTCTTCTCCAACTAGAACATATTCTGTCAGTTATTCGAATTTGTTGGATCAGAACGTTTATACGAAGAGGACTAGTTTTGCCGATGCAACTAATCTCATGACATTGAGATTCCCGATGTGTGTGGTCAAATCATATACGGAGAAGAAAGATAACTGGACTGAGGGATGGTCTATAAACTCGTACAGATACGAAGATTTGGTTGGCCAGACGACAGGGAAGGGATTGTTGGGTTTTCTGAGGACAGAGGTGGAACATGAGAGTTCCGCCACGGATATTGTAACCACCAGCTGCAATTCCATCCATCAAGCAAAAGCCATTCTTTATCCTTCATACACAGAAACGAAAACATACTGGGGCGATCTCATCAGCAGGGAAAACTACACGTATAACACAGTCTCTTTCGGGACCAATGCCCGGGCATACCAGCTCCAATTAACAAAAAAAGAGTCGCTGGACCTCCTGAACAACACATCGTGTGTCACGACGTACTCTTCCTATAGCAAAGGACAACCGACCGTCATATCCGTTGATTATGGCGACAATGTGAAGAGCAAGGTTGAACTCAAAGATCTGGTCTCCAACAACACCTATAACATTTTCTTGCCACAAACAAAGGTGGAGACTAAAAGCAACGGTAGTGGATCCGTTTCTTACACTTCGAAATACACTTACGACGGCAAGTTCAGGTTGATTAAATCAATTGAACTGTACGGCACGGACAAGGCGGTCACCACCACCAATTCCTATACGATGAAGGGCAACCTCTCCACGCAACAAGTGTCTGCGTCGGGGTGCGAGAACCGAACCACAAGCTATGACTATACAGGTTCCGGAAGATTCGTCAGCAAGAAGGTGACTCCGGATGGTGTCACCACCACTTATTCCTGGAATGATGCGCTGGGTCGCCTGACAAAGGAGACAACTTCCGTGGGGTCACTCTCATACGTTACGACCTACAACACGTATGACGGTTTCAACAATTGTCTGAAAAAGACTTTGCCGGATGGCCGCATCTCCACAACGGCCATTTCATTGGCTAACCCATTGCCGCCTATCTACTATAAGGTTAAATCCACCTTGACAGGATCTCCCGACAAGACGGATTTGTTCGACGCGGACGGGAACCTGATTAGGACCACCACCACCTATGCGGACGGTTCTGTCCGTTCCGACTTCAAATCATACGATGGTGACGGAAGGCTCACCCACCACTACTTCCCCGTATGGGGGGAGGGTACGCCTTCGGGAGGCTATTATATTTTATTGAATACTTATGATGATTTTGGTCGAATCAAAACGGAAGTACATCCTACCGGCACCACCACATACACGTATGCACCGCTGAAGACCACCATCACCTCTCCATTGGGCACGAAGGTCCAGGACTATAACAAGGCTGGTCAGCTGATCAAGAGCACGGAGAATGGTCAGTCCGTTACCTTCACCTATACACCTGCCGGACAGATCGCCACCTCGACGGCTCTCTCTTCCAGCGGGAACCTCACGACGACCATGACGTACGACATCGCCGGGAACAGAATTTCCATCACTGATCCTGATGTCGGCACTATCCAAAATGAATATGATGCCTACGGAAGAGACACTTATACGTTGACGGAGACAGGACGCGAGATCCTTTCCCGGTATGACTCGAGAGGCCGTTTGCAATCGGTGAAGGATGGCATCGACAACGCCGCCTACACCTACAACGACAACAACCAGCTTGTGAAGGAACAGTGCAACAGTTACAGCTGCACCTACACCTACGACGGCTACAACCGCGTGACCAACAAACTCGAGAAACTGGCCGGCGTGGAATACCAGACCCAATACGCCTATCCGAACAACTATGGTGGGGTGTCGAAAATCACCTACCCTTCTGGATTGGTGGTGAACAACACTTACAACGACAATGGGTATCTGACAAGTGTCTCCTGTGCCGGAAAAACGGTTTGGTCGGGCCTGAAGATGAATGAATACGGGGAAGTGACCCAAGAGACACTGGCGGGTAACGTCGTAAGAAATTATACCTACAACGGCAAGCGTCAACTGACCAAGGAGTCCGCCTATAAGGGCACCACAGGGCTAATGGACCTGACCTACACCTATACGGGCGTCAACATCACGAAGAAGGCGGACGCTTTGGGAGGCAATGCGGAACAATACACCTACGACAACCTCAACCGCCTGACCGGCGTGACGGCCACCAAGTCCGGTGCATCCCTCGCTGGCACCCACACATACGACGCTTTGGGCAACATGACGAAGACGTGGGACAACTACTGGAGGAACATCAAATATGGGGAAAACAGCCTTCCTCCGCACAAGGTCTCCAGCGTCTCCTACACCAGCTCGGCCATTTCCGGCAGGCCGGCCGTGACCTTCGATTCCTACCGGATGCCGACACATATCGAGCAGGGAGACTATGCGTACGACATCGAATACAGACCCGATCATAGACGTTGCCGTACCAAATCGTATAAGTCCGGCAAAGTCACTTGCCGGAAATATTACCTGACCAACTATGAAAAAGAGGTCTACGCCAGTGGTGTGAACCGCGAAATTCACTATCTTTACGGCGGTAACGGCTTGGCGGGCATCTATGTCAGGACGGACGGGAAGGATACCTTGTTCGCTGCGGTGACCGACCGTCAGAATTCCCTCACAGCGGTGATGGACGTCGCTACCGGCAAGGTGGAGAAGTTTTCCTATAAGCCTTGGGGCATGCGCCGCAACCCCGCGAACTGGAGCGAGAACGTCGTGACCGACTACCCAGCCCGCTTCTCGCGCGGATACTGCATGCACGAGCACCTGCCGCAGTTCGGGCTCATCAACATGGGTGGCCGCGTTTTCCACGAGCGCACCAACCAGTTCCTCAGCGCAGACCCATACCGTCAGGCTCCCGAATCGTGGCTGAACTGCAACCGCTTCGGCTACTGCATGAACAACCCGGTGATGTATTCGGATCCGGATGGAGAGATTTTGATTCCCATACTCATCGCCGCGGCAATCAGTGCGGGAGTTAACGTGGGGATAAAAGCCTATAACGGACAGCTCCACAGTGCTGGTGATGTCGCAAAGGCACTTGG
>JAEERP010000020.1 GCA_016285885.1 Paludibacteraceae bacterium | reverse complement strand
TATTCTTCGGGTTGAGGTAGCGGGCGCCGTAGTAGTAGAGCCCCGTCTCCTCGTCCAGTTCCTTGGCGTTGAAGAGGTACGGGGTGTTCCAAGAGCCGTTGCGTTGCTCGACGAAGACCTCGCCGTACGGAATGTAGGCGACGTGCTGGGTGATCTCGCCGTCGATGTCCGTCACGAGGGAGGTGGAGCCGAGGTGATCGACGTGGTAGAGGCGGATATTGTCGTGCTTTTTTCTCACCATTTTCCTTGGTGTTTGGCACGGCTTCGCCATTGTCAGTGGCAGGGGGCTGACAAAACGTGCGTGGTTTTATTTCGTTCCAATCAATAGACTTATGGGCATCTATTTCTTCCCGGGTTTTACAAAGTTTTACAGATTTACTCTATGTCTTTGACGATGTATATTGGGGGGAGTATTATACATCTCTGAGTTTTTCTTATCGAACATCTATCAAATCCAGCTTCCTTACATCAAAGAAATAATAGGCATAAAAACTTGGAATGTTGGCAGAAAGACCCACATGAATAAGCTCTGCATCATCTTTCATTACTAGTTCATAACCAAATTCATCTTCTCTATCATATTCTATTTCCACAGCATAACCCTCTATATAATAGAGATTAAAGAATCTTTCGTCGTCTAGTCTCTTTTTGTATTTATATTTTGGGTTAAAGTTCTCCACATGGAAACAGGTACGACATACGCACGGCGAAGAAGGGGTCGCTTTCTGGGGTAAAGCTAATCCTTTTACCTCCAAGTGATTCTTCTCCATAAAAGAAAGTATGTCTTTTTGGAGGAAAGGTTTACCTTCATAAATAATTGGAGGAAGAGGGAATCGAAAATCGTAGTAATTCTCTTGCGAGACATTATTTCTAATTTTTTTCACCATGCACAAAAAGTCATCAGCGGAAGATGTCGAGCAATCAGATGAATCTTTACGGAAAATATAAAATACAGAATGTGAACTATGATCATCAGTATACAAAATCGCATGTCCTTTCTTTCTTGCCTCTTTGGCTTTTTTAATGTGGCTGGCCAAAATATCTTTATCGACCCCATGTTCAACGAACCCCTTGATATACACTATTTTTTGAGAGAAGACATTGCATGTTCCCCCAAAGCACAATAAGCATAGTATGAAAACTATATGTTTCATGAATTTCATTATGGTTGTTTAATTAATTTCCCAACTCCAGGAATTGGGTTGTTCATATGCTTAAGGATCTGCATGTTTTAGTCTTTAAGCTTGTATGCCCCTATTAGTTTAAAAAAGGCCTCTGCACTATTTTGCGCCTTTCCCTGCATTTCATTAGATTCCCATGCATTCACACGTATTGAATTTGTGGTTCCCCAAAAGAACTCACCCTTCCCGTCGGAGTGTGTGCAATCAGATGACGATTTGCCTATTTTAGGCGGATATTCCCTCGCATTTTCCCCGTCATTCCCTTGGGGGTTTGCACGGCTTCGCCGTTGTCAGTGACAAGGGAGGGCTGACAAAATATGTATGTGGTTTAATATATATTCCTTTCATTTAGACTTGTGGATTTCTAATCCTTCCATATTTTCAAAAATCTACAAATTCATCTATGGGGCTGTAAATGAGACTATCCGATTTATATATGTCAAATTTTTTATTTAGGACAAAATCTGATGTGTCAGAAACCATTGCTTCAATCACTTTAGCCGTGTCAACTTCAAAAGCTCCTATTTTACCTTGTGCGAAGACCGCAAAATTTATGTTTGTGGTATCTATGAGAACTTGCCATTCTGTTTCATCTATTATAGAAATTGGGACTTCTTCGAATAATTCTTCTGGAATTTGATCAAGTCGCATTTGTTCTTTTTGGCTGTCATAGTAAACGAAATATACATTTTCTTTTTTTTCGATTTTATATGGTTTGAGGCTTTTCATATTATATCTTAAATATCCAAATTCTTCTTGGAACATGAAAATAGTATAGAGTCGGAAAGTATGAAAATTAGTTTCTCGTTCCGATACAACACACATGCGATTTTGTCCACAAATATCACTTTTGTGATATTCATAAAATTTGTTGGCAACATATTCCACAACCTCTTCAGCTTTTCCTTTGTCAGAATAAACAGAAGAAGAACATGCGGCGAAAACCAAAGAGAATAATAATAAAATCTGTTTCATTTTTATTTTTTTATTGACGGAAACATCTTATGGAATCGCTCGATATTCTTTGAAGTTGCAGGGTAACATTTCTATGTATCTTCTCCAAACACATTGTATAGACCCTCCGCATCCGTGATCTAGGTGGTCGACGTGTTAGGGGCGGATATTATCGTGCTTTTTTCTCACCATTTTCCTCGGAGGTCGGCACGGCTTCGCCGTTGTCAGTGGCAGGGGGCTGACAATAAATAGATTATATTTTCATGTCATATCCACTGCTCAGAAGAATTCTCCTCCTAACGATCTTCGCATCTCCATTATCTTTTTTTCTTTTTTTGTGGCCTTAATATTTCTATTGCTTAATGGCTCTCTACTGATAACACAAAACACAAATTCTTTATTTTCTAAATGATAATGTTCCAACGTGTAATCCTTGATTTCATCTTTCCCACAAGATATGTATAGACGATATGGAATAGAATAGCCAACAAGGCTGCTATCAATGGAATATTCAGGAAGGAATCCATTGTACTTCTCGCAATGATTTTCATATACATGCATTTGGGGAAATAAGAAAAGAGAATCTTTCCGTCGTTTCCATATTCCTATTTCTGTCCCTGCCCATTTGGAACTGTAAACATAACTATTACCAGATGCTTTTAATAATAGTTCTTCTTCTCCGTTAAATTCTATTCCAGTGTATAATGTGTACATGGGTGATACATTATTCCTTTGGACAAAGCCTATGCCACTGCAAGAAGCAAAAAAAAGAATGCTTGCTCCAATTGTTGCCAATTTAATGTTTTTATACTTCATAATTAAATATTTTTCCTTTCCCTTCATAAAATTCCACAGTTCGTTTATACTTATCATTCACATGTCTTTCTGTTCTTGGACGATTCGGGAGCCGAGGTGATCGGCGTGGTAGAGGCGGATATTGTCGTGCATTTTTCTCATCGTTTTCCTTGGGGGTTGGCACGGCTTCGCCATTGTCAGTGGCAGGGGGCTGACAAGGCGTGCATGGTTTTATTACGTTCCAATCAATAGACTTGTGGACATCTATTCCTTCCGGGTTTGTACAAATTTACAATTTATTCTGTGGTTCTTTTGCTTGAATTTTGTAGGAACCTCCCCCCCCCCACAAGGCATCCTTGGCAGGGATAATTTATGCTTTATAGAGAAGTTTTAAACCCAAAGAGATGACAACACAGTGGAACTATTTCTTTAGTAGCCAGCCCTATAGCAGACTAAATATGTCGAATCGTTGGATAATATCATACACTCGTGCATATTCTCCAAAAATATCTGCACCCCATACCTACCCTCTAAAGGATGGTTTGGCGCTTTGAAAATCACAGAGTCTGAAGCCGAGTATATAATATCCCATTCACCATTGGACTCTTTTTCACTTAACACATTAAACTCTATTCTCTTTTTTTCTTTCTCTTCAATTGACATACTGTCTTCTCCTTTTATCGAATAGTAATTCCTTGGTAATACTATTTTTTCTTTGCCAATATATATCACATTAGTACATAAATCAAACTCAATACTTCTTCCCACATAAGTGTTATCTTCGTCTATACTCCAAATGCCACGTATACTCTTTTTTAAATTGGATTTGCAATTACACGAAGATAACGCTCCCTGCAAAATGATTATGAAGATTATGCTAATCTTCAATATAAAACCTGTATGTGCCATTTTTCTCATCATATCGACCATTATCCTTTAAAATTTGATTGCCAATTTGTTGTATCGTATCATCTATATGATATAGTCCCTTAAGATCTTGAATTGCATTTAGACCAGATCCACCCTTGAACAAATAATTAACCAGTTTCCCATATCCGTCCGAATTATTATACTCAGAAGGAAGGGAACCTCCTTTCGAAATATATTGTTGCACTGAATTAAATGCGTTCATTAAACTATTCGTTTGCTTGTCCAAATTTGTCACATCTGAGTACATATCATATGTCTGAATATTTTGAAATGCCATAACGGCAAAATCAACAGCAAGTGTACCATAGGAAAATGCCTTCCCGCTTGCTATCGGAGCGTTACCCATATATCTGTAAGTTGGAGTGAATGTTCTTGGCGTGTATGTTTTGTATGACTCTCCTTTCTTAGTATGTCGGATATGCTCCTCATATGTGTTGAAACGACGATTGCTATGAGTTCTATTTCTATCTGCAGGATCTATCCCGGGAAATTTCCCGTCATAACGGTATGGTTTAAAAGAGAGCGAAAGAATCGTTGTATTCACCCCTATTTCACCAGGACGCCAATATTTCGGATCATTATTCTCCAGATTCATCTGGCGTTGTGTGGCGTTAGATAGGTTGCTTTTATTAATTCCGAATACTCCATTCCCACGATATTCAATAAGTGATTTAGGGGCTTCCCCATCTGGGTCAACCATCTTCACTGGGTTCCCCGCACAATACCCATACGGCGTCATCCCCACATACTTCTCGAACAACGGATCGACAGAAAGCCAAGTCGCATGGGTCGGGTCCAGATAGCGGGCACCGTAGTAGTAGAGCCCCGTCTCCTCGTCCAGCTCCTTGGCGTTGAAGAGGTAAGGGGTGTTCCAAGAGCCGTTGCGTTGTTCGACAAAGACCTCGCCGTAAGGGATGTAGGCGACGTGCTGGGTGATCTCGCCGTCGATGTCCGTCACGAGGGAGGTGGAGCCGAGGTGATCGACGTGGTAGAGGCGGATATTGTCGTGCTTTTTTCTCATCATTTTCCTTGGGGGTTGGCACGGCTTCGCCGTTGTCAGTGACAAGGGGGGCTGACAAAATATGTATGTGGTTTAATATATATTCCTTTCATTTAGACTTGTGGATTTCTAATCCTTCCATATTTTCAAAAATCTACAAATTCATCTATGGGACTGTAAATGAGACTATCCGATTTATATATGTCAAATTTTTTATTTAGGACAAAATCTGATGTGTCAGAAACCATTGCTTCAATCACTTTAGCCGTGTCAACTTCAAAAGCTCCTATTTTACCTTGTGCGAAGACCGCAAAATTTATGTTTGTGGTATCTATGAGAACTTGCCATTCCGTTTCGTCTAATATATAAGGCAAAGGAACTTCTTCAAATAATTCTTCTGGAATTTGATCAAGTCGCATTTGTTCTTTTTGGCTGTCATAGTAAACGAAATATACATTTTCTTTTTTTTTGATTTTATATGGTTTGAGGCTTTTCATATTATATCTTAAATATCCGAATTCTTCTTGGCACATGAAAATAGTATAGACTTGGAAAACATGAAAATTGTTTTTTCGTTTCGATACAACACACATGCGTTTTTGCCCAAGAATATCACTTTTGTTATATTCATAAAATTTGTTAGCAACATATTCCATAACTTCTTCGGCTTTTTCTTTGTTAGAACAAACAGAAAAAGAACATGAGGCGAAAATCAAAGGGAATAATAATAAAATCTGTTTCATTTTCATTTTTTTGTTGACGGGAACATCGTATGAAATCGCTTATTTGATTTAAATGAAAGTGATGTTGCAGGAAAATATTGATTTTCATCCTCACCAAATGAATTGTATGTACGATAGAAAGTAGGATTTCCTTCTCGTGGAACAATGAAATGTTTAATGCCAGCAAAGTGTTTCTTTGCTGTGTCATAATCAGTGTCAGAAGGTACTCCTTTGCCCCAGCCTGGATTATTTTTCTCATCACGATGTCCAGGATGTGTGTGTACATGAAATTCAACATTTTGATGTCCTTTTTTACGAAATACTCCATGGTTAAACGTGTTTCGATCCCAAGGTTCAATTTCTGTTCCCATGTCTTCTTTCGTGCAAAAATTTTTATATGCCCACAATACCACTTCTTTGTAACAATTAAAAGAAATAAATTTCAGTAATTTAGCAGCGTCTGCATCATTCCCTGGGGCCATTACTATTCCTTTTGTTGAAATATCCACATTTTGATTTTTCTCTTCTAATATTTTGGCAGAAATCGACAAGGATTTCCCATTTTTAGCTGCAGTAAACACATCTTTATTTGTTTTTTTGTCCTTCCCCCAAGTTCCAACAAGAATTTTGTCTTTTTCACTTTCGGTTTTCCTAATGAATGATAATCTACCAGTGTTCTCATCCAACCCATACTCATCCATTCCATCAGGATCAACAACAACAATTGGATTGCCATGGCAATAATTATAAGGACTTGCTCCCACATACTTCTCGAACAACGGATCGACAGAGAGCCAAGCAGCATGGGTTGGGTCCAGGTAACGGGCACCATAGTAGTAGAGTCCCGTCTCCTCGTCCAATTCCTTCGCATTGAAAAGGTACGGGGTGTTCCAAGAGCCGTTGCGTTGCTCGACGAAGACCTCGCCGTAAGGGATGTAGGCGACGTGCTGGGTGATCTCGCCGTCGATGTCCGTCACGAGGGAGGTGGAGCCGAGGTGATCGACGTGGTAGAGGCGGATATTGTCGTGCTTTTTTCTCATCATTTTCCTTGGGGGTTGGCACGGCTTCGCCGTTGTCAGTGACAGGGGGGCTGACAAGAGATCCTTCAATTTTTTTGAAATGGGGAAGCCCCCTCGTGACAAATTTATTTATTTTTGGATAAAAATTATCCTTTGCATCCGGTTTTTTTCAAAATCGTTACTCTTCGGTGACTTGCCAGTGACTATAAAATAAATGCAATATATTGAATATCAATTATCTAGTTAAAAATAAAAAAGCAATCGAGATTAAAATGGTTACTTCATGCTTCAACATCCCCAATCCGCCTCACGCTTTGGTACGTGTTTATGGGAAGAAAACTGTCAATGGCGGCCTCAGCTTGTACCTCAACTACACCCTCAAGAAAAAACGACACCAGCATTGCCTGCGGCTCTATGTTGAACCCGATACTGACAAGAGAGGGAAAGTGGACAAGCAAGCCAGATTACAGAATCTGAACGTGATTAACCAAGCTATGGAGCGACGCATGGAGGTGGAACGTCACCTCTTGGAAAAAATTTCCGAGTCGGATAAGGGTCTTCCCCAGGTCTGTCTGATGTCATATTTGTGCGATTTCATCGAGGAATCTGCCCTATACAGGAAAGGGAACAGTTATGCTTTCGCATTACGGCACGTGGCATACCATCTGAGGAATTTCCTCGGGCATAAAGCGGATAGCGTCACATTAGACGATGTGACGCCGGAATTCTGCCGCAAATTCATCTGCTATCTGAAGACCGCAAAGAAGAAGAACAACAAAAAGTTATCTCCCACATCAACCAGTTTTTATCTGTCGTTCTTCAGGTCCACAATGGCCAATGCGGTCAAGGACGAGTTAATAGACTGCAATCCTTTTGACAAGTTGAAAAAATACGAACTCATCACCCGAATGCCGGTTCCACGCGACTTCCTAACAGAAAGAGAATTGAAGCGACTAAAAGCGAATGGAGACCCCAAGTCTGTTGTCGAGAAGGCTTTCTTCTTTTCCTGCTATACGGGTCTTCGCATCAGCGACATCTGCCAGCTCTCTTGGGAGAATCTACGATTTAGCGAAGAGGGGGTTGAGATGAACATCGTCATGCAAAAAACAGATAAACCATTACGCATGAAACTATGCAAGAAGGCATTGTTGTATTTGCCACGGGAAACCAAGGATGAGGGGCTCATTTTCGACATGCCAAGCAAGACGACCATGATGAAGCACATAAAAAGTTGGAGCAAACGTGCGGGAATATCCAAATGTGTCGTTTTCCACACGGCGCGGCACACGTTCGGCACACTCTTGGCGGAGAAAGGTGTCGCCATAGAGGTCATCCAGAAACTGATGGGACACGAGTCTATTAATACCACGACTACGTACATCGAAGTGAGCGACAAGGCGAAAGACTTGGCAGTGGATCGATTGTGACTTTTTGTGTAAAGTTGAGAAATAATGATATTTTTTTTGCGTAATTGTTTGAGAAATAATAAAATGATAAATATTTTTGCGACATTAATGTTCTGTCAAATAAATATTTCACGATTAAATGCATGTTTATGACAAGAAAGGTATCAGTCATAGTTTTCTTACTTAGTCTAATTAATATAGCTATTCATGCTGAATTTAATCAAGTTCAACTAATTTCCACTAATAATGACTATGGATTGGAGTTGGATTGGATGCAGATCTTCAACACGGAAGATATCAAAATAACTGGCGGGGATGCTGTATTTGACAAGGATGGGAACCTGTACTTATGCGGAAGGTTTGGTGGTGATATGCCATTGAATGATGAGATTACACTTCATGGGCGTGGATTTGATAATTTTTTCGTAATGAAAATAGATCCCAACAAAAATATCAAATGGGCAAAAGCAATTACTCCCGCAAAAGCTCCTTCGGGTGCCATAACTTCTGGTATAATGATGTTAGGATGTGATTATCTGATTTTTACAGTCAACATCTCGGCAGTGGATCTCTATTATGATTCAGAGTTACTTTATGAATATGACGGAGATAGTTATGAAAATCCTTTTGATAATCTCCCCGACCATAGTGTAATTCTTAAAATAAATACTAAAACAGGTGATTTGGAGCAAAGCTTATCATCTAAACCTTGTTTTAGTATTGATATGTTTGCTGTTGGGAAAGATGGCAACATCTATTTAACTGCGGATATGGTGAAGGATTTTTGTGGAATCAACAAAGATTTGCCGTCAGACTGCCGTTCTACAGGAAAATATGATAAGTATATTGCAAAATTGACGCCTGACTTTAACTTAATATGGGATTTTACTATAAATGAGACATTCCCTTATGATGAATATGCGAGAGCTGATAGAGGTCAAATGTTGTTGGCAGGAGATAATTTGTATGTGGTTGATGTTTATTGCTCTGATATCCAAATAAATCCAGACAAAAACAACCCTATTTATGCACCGTATGTTGGCATTGAGGGAGAAGAACAAAGTTATGAAAATGTTCTGGTGGCATGTTATAATGTGGGTGGAGAAAAACCCGTATTGGAAAAATACCATTATTATGATGCAAATTACGAATACAAATGTCCTCATATTGAAGAATTATCAACCGACAAATATGGAAATTTATATGGAAATTTATGGGTGAGAGGAGACGGACATTGTGGCATAAAATTCAAAGAAGACCTTTCATACGACACTATTCGAACTTTACCTTTAGGACGTGCCGCAACCTATGGTATAGCTGCATATAGAAGTCCATGGAAGTTCAATGAGAACAAGAATTTGGAACTAAACTTTTATGGAATAAAAAAAGACAAAGTCGTATATATAAATGACACACTCAGCATCCCTTTTGACAAGGGCGCATGTGAAGGCTTTGCCAAATATGATTCCGATCAGAACCTAAGATATGTGTTATATTTAACAGAAGAGAAAAGAACTATTGAACGATATTTCACAGATGATAATCATGGCGGACTCTATTTTGTGCAAGAATCCTACGACAGAGTTCCGGGGTACAATGTCAATTGGAGTCTTTCTGGAAGCGTTGATGGTGTTAGTAATCTTACATCCCCCTATCATGCTCTGATAAAATATACCGAGACTTTCCGCATCCGAGAAGAGTTGTCAGATCAAGGAATTATCAAGCAAGCAGGAGAAATGGTTCGTTATGGATCGGATGTGAAGATTGAAGTGCAACCACAGAAAGGATATCAAGTTGATAGCGTTGTGACAAGTACTGGGTATAATTTAGAGAAACAATCCGATGGCATTTTTTTACTACCTCATGTAACAGATCGTGTTATCTTAAAAGCTTATTATTCCCCAAGCACAGGAGTGGAGGACAATCATTTAGAAAAGTCATTGATTTATCCTAATCCAGCAACAGATAGAATCCATGTTTTTGCCACCGAAGATTTTCACTATGTTTTGACCGATGTGAAAGGTGGAAAAATCACAGAGGGAGAAACCTCCGATGGATCAGTGGATATTGCCTCTCTTGCTCCCGGTTGTTATCTGCTTCAGATAAACAATGATAAGATTGTAAAGTTCGAGAAAAAATAAAAGAAACAATACTAACAGACATGATGAGTAATGCTAAATGGGTCATCCTTACTGTCTTGTTCCTTTGGAATATGGCAAGTGGATATTGTCAGCAAATAGATGGAGAGAATAACATTCCAAAAGGGGAATATATTCGTGTCAGCACAACGACAAAACAAGTATCATACAGCGAAACTTTGTATGAAGCTGATGCCGCTATAATTAATAACACTTGGCTAACCAATGGATTTCATCTCGAAGAAGATGCGTTTACAACTGGTGTGTATGGTGCGAATCAATCCTTTCGTGCTGTGAGTCCGTCTGTCGGACTGCCTCTGCAACGAGAAGGTACACGAATCTATATAAAAATAGACAGCAAACTTCACTCAGAGTCATACAATGACAGGGCTCGTTTGCGAATGATAAACACAAAAACAGGCGAATCATATACGTTATATAGTGTTAGTGGGATCAGCGAGCGTTCTACCGAATACATTGACATCAGCCATTATTCTGGTTATACGGTTCAATTGGAATTGAGTTTCGCATCTGATTCTACATGCCATGGAGATGGATGGTCTCTCTATAGCGTTTCAATTGTAGGAAATCATTTGTTTCAAAGTCAAAATCTAAGGGCAATGTCTTCTAACAGGCGTACGACTCGTGGGTTAGATGGTAATACCAGGAATGATCCTGCTGTGCCAAATCGAGGAGAATCACAGGATTCACAGAATCCCTTGCAAAATATGCGTGTAGATATCATCGATGTTACGCCAAAGGATGAATACCGAGGAACTGTTTCATTTACATTGACAGACACGGTGGATATTACAAGGAAATTTGTTCCGTTAGACAAAATTAGTGCAAATAATTTTTCAATTAAAGTCGCAGGCAAAGAGGCAAATATTTGTAGCAACCTGCGTGGCAGTCAAAATGACAAGTTGGATGTAATATATGCTGTAGATTGCAGTGGTTCAATGACAGCTATGCAAAACTTATTAAAAGAATCGGTTTTACCATTGACAGACAGTATTGATGGTCATTTTGATGCGTTATTTGCTGAAGTTCAATTTGGATTTTCCGGGGATACTGTTCGAAAATTAGGATATAATGAAAACTGTCCTTATTGGCATTGTTCAAGATTTTTTATTCCAGACGATTTTACTCTAGAATATTTTACCTCTGGGGGGATAGAATTATACTATCAAGTGTTGGATGAAATAACAAGACAAAGATTTACTGGACACAGAGCAGATGCACAAAAAACAATCATAATGATTGGAGATGAAAACAAAGATGGATCACGATTTGTTTCTCAAAGCAACTCGAATGTGAATGCAAATGACTGTAATGGAAACGAATTGACCCAAGACAGTGTCGTTTCAAATCTAAAAGCAAATGGCTATCAAACTATAATCATAAATAGAGATTATTTTGATGGGGATTTCAATATTATCACACAAAAAACAAAGGGGAAATACATTGGCGCATCTGTTGGCGCATCTGGCGATTTAGGATTTGGTGTTGATTCGGTGGTCCAATTCCTTGTTTCCAATTTAAAACATCGATACTTTCTGGATTATTGTCTTGATACCACTTATCGCTGCGATACGATAGTAGATGTATCTTTAAAGATAAAGGATTCAAATGTTATGGATTCTACTAAAACGAATATCGAGTATATGCCCCTCATCACCCGAGATTCCACAACTATAGCATACGATGAACATGGCTATCATTGCGGAAACGACATTCGAATCGCTTTCGGGGTTTCAAACTATTGTAAAAACGATCAAGTAGATACAGCACGAGTGATTTTCTCTGTAAATGGAGGCATAAGTTTTGATACTATAATTGCTCAAAAGATGGATTCTTTGTATGTGGCCTATATACAACAAGATTCTATTCCAGAAGGAACAAGGAAAATTGATTACCGCATCTCTGTCCAAATGCAAAATGGGCGTTTCATTGCCACTTCGCCACAAGTGACTAACACCATGGGTGACACCTGGACCATCCCTGTCTGCTGCGAAAACAACATTTGTGCTCCGATGCCGAAGGTGACGGATGTCTCGTGGAATTGTGATTCGGTTCTTCTCGTGAAGGTGAAGAATGTGAATCCGGCGGACTCCATCAACGTCTTCTTTATGTACAACAACGGCTATAAAGATGGTATTCTCGCCGCACAATATACCTATGTGCCGGTGAAGATGACAGACTTCACCGAACAGGAGGGGGAATGGATCTACTCCATGAAGATACCTGACGACGTGGTTAACCAACACTTGGCTTACTTCGTCTACATAGTGGGCAAGAATGGCCTCAAATCATGGTATGGCAATGGGAACGAAACGATGCATGACGCCGAATTCACATTGGACTGTGAGCCAGACTTCTGCGGTTCACTTCAGCTTTCACTGAACCCAATCCGCCAGGATTCATGCGTACTGTCGTTCACCTTATTGAAAGATAGAAAGGTTCATTTTAAAATATTCCATGCGGATGGCACCCCATTGAAATTCGGGAACGAGTCTCTATCTATTGACAGAGATTGTGTTGCGGGAGAGAACCAATACAATATGAATGACTTGTTCAACAATATATTCGACATGGGGATAAATCCAAGGGAACCTTTGGTCATCTCCGTGTCAACGGGCAACCATGTGGCGATGGCCTATTTTTATGTGAGTAGAGTAAAAGGAAAGAAATAACAAAAAATAACGATATCAAACCTATGAACGCGACGGGAAAGATTTTTGGCGTGTCTGCAATATTAGGCATTTGTGCCGCAGTATCATACGCTCAACCAAACCCAGGGGGCGTGGCCTCTCCAAGTGTGTGGTTCCAGACGGCTCCGGCCTCTGGCAATCTGAATGGTTCTTACCATTGGGCGGATCAATCCGCTAATGAGTCTCATCTCTATCGGATGGGCACGACAGAGGAGGTGATCGCTCCCCGGTCGGAGATACACACCTATAATTTTAATCCCGCCATGCCGTTCGACAGCACCGTGAGTCGGGAATTCAGCGTGAAAGGGACTGAGCTTTCCCAGAAGACGGTCGTCGCTGTAGTGGGGGCGAAGAAAACAGATGCGGCGAAGGAGTCTTTCCTCTACCATGTCAAAGGACAACCCGAACAGGGAAGGGTACTCTCCAAGACCAAGGTAATACGGACAACCGCCGATGGGAAGAGGGTGTACGATTATAGCCCCGATTTGTTGGTGGCTAATGACACTGCCCAAAGGGTGAAGATCCTCACCTACCAGGAGGCTCAGAAATCAGACCATTCCATCTGGAGGACGGGACGCTCCGCGAAAATAAACCTGGGAGGCAAATTCGAGCAGGCTTGGGCCGCAGGAGATACGGCGATAGACGAGGAAGCCAATTCATTGCCATCCCGCACGTTTTATATGCCGGAAGTGGCAGTCTACCCACGTTTTCTGCGTACAGGAGAGAGGCTACGCGTGGAATCCTACCTCGCCCTTAAATATGGCATAACGCTTCCTCTCTATATCGCTCCGAACGGGAATCTTCTTTGGAAGGACAATACCTATAAGAACCGAGTGACCGGTTATGGAAGAGACGACCGGAGTGGGTTCCATCAGGAGAAATCCACCACCGCCTATGAGGAGGATGCCTATGACGTGGATGACACTTACCATCAGGGCAACTCAGAGGAACAGAAATCATCCGCATATAATCTCCTTGAGGTCGGATTCTCGGAGAATACATCTATCCCGGACTCTTCCTACATCCTCTTTGGGGACAATGGGAAATCCACTTTGATGGAGCTGGCGGTGGAAGAGATGTCTGATACTGTTGATTATACCGACAGCCTGAAAGTCATGAAACGAATCTGGAAACTACAACCCTATGGTGTGGATGATAGTTACACCCATCGCATAGAACTGGGTTATGGAATGGTGGAGGACGAAGAAATCGCCTTGCACAGGGATAGCAATATTTACATCCTGATAGACCGTTCCGGCACAGATGCATTCGAGACAAAGGTGGACACTATCTGCATGAGTGAAGTCGACGAAGAACGTAAGAAAATAATCTTCAACGATATACGATTTGACTCTATCTGCTATTTCACTTTCGCATACGCAGGTGTTCCGATGGAGGAAACAAATCCGGAGAAATATGAGTACATCCTCGAGGTGACGGATCCGACATGTAACGGATACCAAGCCAACAGTGATGGCTACGTGAAACTGACGTTGCCACAGAACGACGATGGATTCTATTGCTCATTCATGCCGGGATGGAATGGCGGTATTGATACCGTATTCGCCCAAGACTCCTTTGTCGTGAGAAATGTGGCTCCATTGGCTAATGCCAATTATTCTCTGGTTGTGATGCCAAAAAATTGTAATACGGTTGATTTTGACGGGACGGGCATAACGCTGGTTGACGTGAATTTCGCTTGCAACAGCGCCAACTGCGAAGGAAATTATGGCTCAATTTCTTGGAATTTGACCGATGTGCAATCCGAATCGAAAGTGGCTTTTATTAACGATACTGCATCACATGCGCAAGAAGGCGTCTTCCGTTATGGCGTAAGGATAAGTGAAGGAAAGCTAAACGTCATAAGCAACGGGGCAATATTAGCCAATGCGTTGGATGTGAACGTAGGGGATAACATACGAATCCAAATGACGGCGCCAAACGAGGTTCGAATATATAAGAACGGAGAATCCATATATGTCGTTAATGTGGTTAATAATGAGAATACCTTTAAATTTGGTGTGAAATCGACAAATGGAAATGTGACGGGGGTTTTGCTGGAACATTTCAACTGGGGAAGAGGGGAATTCCCGTATTTCTTCTTCGATCAATACAGCACATCTAATTTGTTCTATTACTCGAATGAAGGGAGTGTCTACGCCCACCCAACGGGTTTCATGAGATATCTGATTGATTTTAATGTGAATTGTAGTGGTTCCTCACGGAAAGCCTTAAACGCCCCATCCATGAGTTTGTGGAACTCTGATGATAGAACATTCACTGCAGCAGTCACCCTGCCGAGCTCATCTTCCGCTACATTCTTCGTCTATACGCTTAATAACACACTAATACGGGAAGAGAACGAAAATGTGAGGGAAGGGAGAGCCTCAAAATCATTCTCAGTGAATGAACCAGGAACGTATATCGTGATTGTCGTTACGGATGATGGACAAGTATTTGATGGTATAACAGTAATAAAATAAGATGGAAATGAGCGGTTTTTGCTGGAAAATAGGAGTCTGTTCATGCCTGATCTCTGTCGCCGCCGTGATGGAGGCCAGGGACATCACCAACCTCAACCATGGTGTCGTATACGATGCCATGAGGGATTTGGAGGAGGTCTCCATGCAGGACTTGCATGAATATGATACCATTACGCAGGCTATTCCTGTGGAGTGGCCATCCGTAATAGAGCCATTCGGCTTCTCGCCTGATTATTTCACGTCGCTGCCTGATGCCAATCCGGCGGATGAAGTGGAGCTGGTCTCCATGCCGTATTCCAACGGGGAAGGGGATGTGTTGCTGTCATACGACATCTTCCGCCCGGCGGCGCATCACCATCTATCTCCCCGCATGACCGTTTCGTACAACAGTAGCCGAGGAATCGGCAACATGGGTGTCGGATGGAACCTAGACCTCCCGTGTGTCGAAACAGACACCATGTGTGAAACGAATGAACAGGGGAAGAGGTTCTTGCTAAACGGCAAGAGAATCGCCTACGTAGGCATGCAAGGCGACACTGCGAAGATATATCAATACCAAGTGAACCCGGGAAATGAAAGAATCCTTTTCATCTTGGGCAAAGAACAAGAGTCGACGGGGCGTTGGGAGTATACCGATAGCGAAGGTGTGACCTACCGTTTCGGGCAATATGACAAAGACAACGTCTTGAAGGATGTAGTGAGGGCAGACTCCAACTCACAGATATTAACATGGAAAATTTCCGAGACCGTCAATTCTTACGGAGACTATGTGCGTTATCAATATGGCAAGAACATCTCTGACAACGACTCCATTTTCGTGGGTAACCCTAAGCGGGAACCTCACACCTGCATAGCGATTAAAGGAAACGGAAAACAAAAGAAATGGCAGGGTAAGGACATTTCCTTCAAACAAGTGATGGGAGTATCTATCTTAACCGCTAAAGAAAAACCTAGAGGAAATGACAAATGGATCAATGTACGTGAATATGCTTTCAGATACAGTGGAACCCCAAGCAAGTTGGACAGTCTCCTTTCCTATGGGTATAAGATAATGAACGACGGTTCAGTAAGGAAACAGGAGTACAAGCATTCTTTTGAATATTATGCGGATAAGGATTCGGTGGCAAAACGTAAGATGTATAGGAATCTGTATCATAACATATCGTTGGATAGTCTTATCATCGACCGAACAGACTTGCTGAAGTCCGTACACACCCCGTTGGGTGGATGCTTCACTGTGGATTACGCCTATTCGGCGGAGCCGGACACATTCGGAAGTATATCGACGGTAGATGTGAAACAATATCCGACCGACTTGATGTTTTCGGAGTGCGTTAACATTTTTACCCAAAAAGTGAACGACTCTATTCAGGCGGATGATCTTTACAAATCACTGTTGATTGATCGCACAAAGGATGTGCTCGATTCCCTTTTCCTTCAGGGCGTCAACATCATGGATATTCCGTTCGACACGCTGATCCAATGGTATTTCAACTACACGGACCAACATAAAGGCAAGCGCGTCTTGAGCACGTTTTGGGTGAATGATGGGGTGAGTGCGGATGGTGCACCTTCTTTTAACCGATACACATACAAACAACCTTACTGTGACAGTCTAGGCTACTTCATCGGGTTCGAGGAAGTCACTACCTCCCACATAGATACGAGAAATGACCAACCCCTCCGATATAGCGTGAAACATTATGCTTACGACTCAATCCATACGGAACTTTTGGGCAGAGTCACGGAGCATTTGCTCTACAATGCGGAAAAGGACAACGTCCTGAAGAAAACGCTATACACTTGGACCGTGACGGATGGACCGACGTCGAATTTCATTAACGTACGGTTGACGGAGAAACGCACGACAATAGGCAACTATAACTACATGATTTCATATGAGTACAATGACGCATTGGGTACGTTGAGCAAGGTGAACTATAGTGACGGCTCGAATGTCCATTTTATCCATGAGGGGAAAGATGATGGACGAATCCTGTTGAAGAGCATAGAGGCGAAAATGGGTGCGGATGACAATGCATATCTATTCAGAGATGCTTTCGAATATTCTGCTGATTATCCGTTCCATCTGTTGTCTCATACAAAGGGAGATGAGAAAACCTTCTTCTTATACGATGAAGATTGGAACATATCGGAGATCCGATTCCCTGCCAACGCACAAAGGGATTCTGTGACCTGCACCTACCGCTATGACCGGAGGTTCAACATGTTCCTCGACCGCGTGGAAAACAATCTTGGCTACAGGACTGAATTGGAGGACTATATCTATCCTTATGGAAGGCCAACGACAGTTAGGGACTTGAACGGTTTCGAACTGAAACGCACCTTTGATGCTTTTGGTAGAATCGATACTATTTTAGCACCTAATGAGCAAGACCAAGATGTACCATTCTCCATTGTTTACTCATACGAAATGAAGAATCAGATTCTGGGGGAAGACTCTTTAGACTTGCGCATATTTACGGATTCGTTGGTACTTGTTATCCCTGACAGTATCCGGGAGGGAATCATTGCCGACAACATAAAGGCAAAAATCATACAAGTTATAATGGGTAAGGAGAACGATTCTGTGAATTTGGAGGATTGGGATATCTGCCCGTCAATGCGATTCGAGGACTCCATCTACACGGTATCCTATGACACGATTACGGTGGATACCTGTCGTTGCAATGAAATAGCCGACCCACTAGTGGCTTCTACCATACGATACAATGCGCCATTCAGCACATCCGATGAAAAATGGATGACCACCTACACTTTGACGGATGGATTCGGTCGTCCACTACAATCTGTTCGTAGGATGTCTTTGGCGAATGTGAATGTAGACTCGAAAAGTGCCACAAAGAATTTGAGTTGGGTTACGACGCAGGCTAAGACATTCGATCCGTTCGGGCGTGTCGCTACTGTCTGCTCCCCGGCAATCCACAACGGAAACGAAAAGAATATGGACGATGCCGTATATGAATCGGCGGACTCAACACTAAGCCATGATGCGTTGGATCGTGTTGATACGATTACTGGCACACATCAGTTCGTCCACGTATATGGCGACGATGAGGGAAATTGTTTGACGTTGAGCCGCTTCTCAGAATGGAGTGGTATTCCTGGACAACCATTGGAAGAAATTTATTACGACCACCGGAATCATTTACTTCGCAAGAAAACGCCATGTGTCAATGCGATATATGGGAAGGGGGACGTCATCTTCTTTGTGGACAAAAGCGAATATGATTATGACGCTTTGGGGAATGTAATCCGTGCGGTGACACCAGAGGACGACGTGCGGTACCAATACGACTCGAACGGGCATTTGGTGTCTCAGTCAAGTCTTCTCCATGGCACAATCACGTACGAATATGGGAAGGATGGCCGGATGACGCAAAAGACAAAGGGTGATGGTCGCTCCATTCATTACGAGTATCACCAAGGATTGTTGACGAAAATCGCTTACCCTAATCCGCTTGACAACGTCTATCTCTTCTACGGAGACAAGAACGCATCGCACAATAGAGTGGGCAAACTCTCTCTAATGATCGACGCAACTGGTGCGCAGGAATACTTCTATGGCAGACATGGGGAACTTGTCAAGGTGCGCCGCACATTGGTTATCCCTAACAAGTCCATCGAGACTTATGTGACACAATTCAAGTATGACACATGGAACCGCTTGGCGGAAATCATCTATCCGGATGGTGAAATGGTGAAATACCGCTATAATGTGGCGGGACAATTGGAACATGTGTGGGGTGAAAAAGCCTATATATACAATTATGCAGATTCCATATGGTACGACATTAGAGGGAACCGTGTCCATTCTAAATATTGCAATGGTGACGAGACATTCAGGAAAGTCTTTACGGATAGCACCTCCTTTACTGTCAGGAACAACCGGAGCGGTGCGGAGCAACTCCATTTGGAGGAGAAACAAATGTTCGCTCAGAACAACGAAAAAATAGATTATTCTGGTTTGTCCGTCGACAAAAGTTTGTATGTCAACTGGACACTGAAAGAGTATGCCGAATATCTCAACCTATATCGGAATCGTATCGATGATCCACAAAGTATGGACACACTTTCTCTGACATCCTATCATGCCTACGACGATTCTGCAAGACTCTCCGTCGAGAGCATCAGGTTTGAGCAAAACAACATTTTGGAACCAGGCAGGTCGGAAGGCAGGTCTCGTGATGAATTCCACTATGCGTCACCCTATGCTCCTGATTACAAACAAGACTTGGCGGATAACTCACAGAATGCGTTCAATACTACGCTATATGAATACGATGCCAATGGCAATATGTTGTCACAAAGAGTTTTGTCCCTCTCTAATCCATTGCCGGAATTCATTCCAGCTGGAGGTTTCCCTATGTTGCAAACCACCTATGATGCGGAGAATAACGTATATGCCGAGAGTGACAATGGATGTTTGTCAACCCGTTGGTATGATGGGAACGGTGCATTGACCTACATGATGGAGGCCTCCCAAAGTGCGGTCTATGTCAATTCGGTTCAGGCAATAATAGATGGCTCGGTTGATAATTACCGCATGTGGGTCAATCCTTATTTTGAGAAGACGAGTGATTCGCTCTGGTTCAAGCACGTCTACATTGATGACCGTATTTTGGTCTCTAAAGTGGGGGGCAATGCTTCGTTCGGTGCGGATGCCCGCCGCGTGGAACGTGTGGCTCTTCAAAAGGAGCAGAACTATCCTTCATTGTGGGCGAACGCATATGAGGGATTGACGATGCGTTTCGATACGCTCGATGCCCAATTGACGGAACCGGCTAAAGCATGTCCGGAATTGGCTAGCACGGCCCTGCGAAGTGCGAATGTAGATATGGGCAATGATGATTATGAGCAACGCCAATACTATTATCATTATGATAATCAGGGCGGTATCATCTTGGTCACTGACTTGTGGGGCAACGTGTACCAACTCCCTGTTTCCCTTCACTCAGGGAAACTAGTTTATAACCAAAAGAATGAGGCTTTGGATTGCACTGAGTTCGTTGGAATCCAACGAAACAAAGACCCTAAGAACCCCTAAATGAGGTGAGTGTTAACTAATGTAGATTAAGACGTCAACCAATACAATTTAAGTATTTTTATGTCACATTTGAAGTATTTTGGATCGATTGTTTTATGTGTGATATCCTTTGCTTTCGTAAAGGCAAGTGAGATAACATCATATTCTCGAACTCAAACGTTTGAACAGGAAAAAGCTTCCCGGCTGGAGGCTCCGACAGCCTCATTGGAGGTGGAGGTGGGTGTGTTGAAAAACAGCCTCGACATCTCTGTCTCCTCCATCAGCGAATCTCAACTGCCGAAGTTGGACCGCGGACTGACAAACGTGACGGACAGTTTCTCCGGTTACCGTTTCTTGCCTCATGGCGAGCATTTCGGCGGCAAGGGTGCCAAGGTGGTGCTTGGCTACGATCGCACCAAAATACCGAGTGGATACACCGAGGATGACATCCGCACCTACTACTACGATGAACAATTGGGACATTGGGTGGCGTTGCAACGTGATAGTGTGGATCGAAAGAACCGCAAAATCATCTCCCGCACCACACACTTCACGGATATGATCAATGGTGTGATCCAAGCACCTGAATCGCCTGAGACGCAGGGATTCGCACCAACCATGATGAGTGATCTGCAGGCGGCGGATCCTACCGCCAAGGTGCAAATGATGGAGGCACCACAGGCTAATAGCAACGGTACCGCTTCATTGTCATACAGCCTGGAGATGCCACCTGCCCGTAACGGCATGGCGCCGAACCTGACGATTCAATATAGCAGTGATGCCGGCAGCGGTTGGTTGGGCGAGGGTTGGAACATGGTTACCTCCGCCATCACAGTGGATACCCGTTGGGGTGTGCCTCGTTACAACTCGGATTTTGAGTCAGAGACCTATCTGCTGGACGGACAGATGTTGCTGGAGGATGGTGTCGGCCTTGCTCACCGTGAGCCCAATCACAGTAGAAAGAGCGGGAATGGGAACAGCGGCGTAAGGTTCTATCCTCGTAAAGAGGGCGCTTTTTCTAAGATTGTCCGCATCGGTGATAAACCATCGAACTACATCTGGGAGGTGACCGACCGTAAGGGCACAAAATATACTTACGGAGCCTACAAGATCACTGAAAGAAAGAATGCGGACAACGAAACCGTCAAGGATACAACCATCATAGGCGTTGTGAAGGGCAAATATCAAGGCAATGGAAGTGATGTCATCTCCGAATGGCATCTAACACGTATCCAAGAGATCCACGGAGACTACGTCGAGTACACATATAGGGAAGAGGAGGAATACACTTTCAAAGATGAAGAGGGCAATGCGCTGCTCTATGCCAAAGCACTCTATTTGGATTCGATAAAGGCTGGTAATGCCGGAGAAGATCCTCACACGGTGGTGGTGGTGAAAAACGGGGCTGAGAAGAAAATCAAACGTAGCGATGCCCGTTATGGATACCTCACATCCAGCAACCATTTGTTGGATAGTGTGAACATCTACTTCGAAGGAAAATACCTGAGGGGGTATAAGTTTAATTACAAGGAGGGCGATTTCCACACCAATTTGCTGGCGTCCGTATCCCATATTGGTGCGGATGGGAACGTCTTCAACACCCACGAACTAGATTACTATTCTGCTCCTCCCAACTTATTTGGAGGGGAGAAAACTTATAATTCAACAAAGGCGTTTAATCCTCTTTTCGAGTCATTGAGGGAAGGTGATGCATTCCTTGCAAAGACGTCCATGATCAATTGCACCGATTGTTCGGATGGCTTTACAGTCGGTGGAGGTGCGAACGCCGGTGCGTTTGCGCTTTACGGAGGAGTCTCCTATACTTATTCCAACAGCTCGGGAGGTGGTAGGGTCGCTTTGGTGGATATCAATGGTGACGGCTTGCCGGATAAAGTGTACCAAACAAGTAAGGGCATTGGATATGAACCTGCACAATGGGGAAGTTCGTCGTTCGGAGAAGCTATTTCGGTGGAAAACCCAAGTGATGAGCCTCTGCTCTTCTCATTTAGCAAGTCGGATTCACATTCCTTGAGCGAGGATGTCGGTGCCGGCATATCCTACGCCAGTATCGGTGCGACCTTCACACAGACATGGGACAATAGTCACACATCTGTCTATTTTCAGGATTTCAACAATGACGGTCTGGTTGATATCGCATACAAGGGTGAGGTTTATTTCAACCACTTAGTGGATGGAGTTCCTACCTTCTCAAGGTTTTCGTCGCTCACTCCTAACCCTATCAAGGATACGGAAAAATCAATGATTCCAAACTATCCGGGTATGAGCGCTGAAGTGGATATGGATCGGATCATTGACTCTTTGGAGACTGCATTCCCGATGCACGATGCTGTCCGCGTATGGCGGGCTCCTTTCGACGGCGAAGTCTCCATTCAGTCACAGGTATCCATTGCTCCATATAGTGTGGTTGACGACTCCTCCCAATTCGTGGACGGTGTGAGGGTTTACCTGCAGCGTGGAAGTTCCAATCTAATGGTGGATAGTCTAAATCCTGCTACAAACGATACAGTGAGTACTCTTTCCAATACCTGTTCCGTATTGAAAGGAGACCTTATCTTCTTTAGGCTTCAGTCCAGAAGGCAGGGGTGGAAAGATGATGTCCAGTGGACATCCGACATTCAATATACATCCCCACTGCCGATAGAGCAGGATGTGGATGGGGAAAACGTACGAAACTACAACTCGGAAGCTGATTTCAGCGCTGCCGATGTCTCTTCGGTTGTCGTGCCTGCCAACTCCACGGTGTCTGTGACTTGGGAGAGCGCTCTCTCTTCCTCCGATGTGAGACTTTTAATCGTAAGTTCAGACCTTCAATTGAAGAATCAGTCTGTACAGGAAGAGATTATCCTTTCGGAAGGCCAAAATCTACCTGAGGGCTCAGCCAACTTCTCCTTCTCGGACTCAACCCTATTGACGTTCAAAATCGTTTCGGATAACCCTGTTCGCCATGATGCGGTTTCATGGAGGCCTGTCGTGGAGGTGATGGGTGCTGATGGTGCCACAGATGTGGTGCGTCTCTCCCCATTGCCTAAACAGTACAACAACAAGGTAGAGGTGTATGGCCCTACAACATTAAGTTTTGTGGATGAGGATGGCGACGAAGTAACTTATGTGGATAACGATTCTGTCTCCATCGTCTTAGGTTTGACTGACATAGAACGCCCGAACAAGATGAAGGTGTACTGCTATGAGAACAACCGGCTCGTGGATGAGGTTCTGGATGGTGCTAAATATGCGGTGGAGGATTTGGAAAACCATGCATATCGCTTCATCGCCTATTCCGACACGGTAGAGTCGGGTCACGTCGACATTGCCTTCCATAGAACATATCTCCTTGAGTATCAGGATGAGAACGAGCAAACCGTTTCAGAAGAACAAGACACGGTGATCACGACCATACGCACATCGCTTTATACTGACTTCCCGGATTCGTTGTCTTGCCTTGGCTCCTTCTACAAAGGATGGGGACAATTCGCCTACAACAGCGGGAAGGAAAACGAAAAGGATCCGATCAATCTTGCCGACTTGAAGATGAAATCCATGAAAATAAGCGAGGATGACCAGAATTTGCTCAAATCATGGGGAGAGAACGAAGATGCGGAAATCGACCCGGATGAGCTTTCCAGAATCGTAGGCAAAACGGATGAGATGAAACTCTTCCCGATGAGTTATGATGTTGCCTCGAACACCTACGTGGGTGCCACAAAATTCACTTGGGTGGGTGCGTCCGCGCAATCCGCTTCCCGTATGGGTAACCCTGTCATCGACACAATGGATTTCGCTCCTTCCTACAATTTCACCAAAAGTGATGACCCCGCATTGACTGGAACTTGTTCGGCGCCTACACTCTCTACGGCATCCTTCACAAATTCAAGATCTGCAAGTTGCGGTGTGAAGATAAAAAAGTTCGGTTTGGGCGCTAGCGGTGGTTCGTCGGACACGAAGTCTCATACGGAGAACTCAGTGTTGGACTTGAATGGCGACGGCTATCCGGATTGGCTACACTGCAAATCTGACCGTAACCAAGGTGATGATAGGCAATCAATGGATGTGACATATACCTCCGTCGATGGTTCTCTGAGCGAACAAAAGGTCTATTTCAGCAAGGGTGGTCTCCCGATGCAGGAAGCTAACGCGTGGTGCATGGGCATGAACCTCAGCTATAAGTTGAGCGATGATTCCAACGCATCCGAGGGCGGCGGTGAAGGGTCTGGCGGTATAACCAAAGCAATCGCTGAGATAAAGGCCGCCTTTACCTTGAAAAACCAAGTTAAGATGGCGCAGGAGGCCGCTAAGGCGACGCAACCACTCAGCACCAGCGCCAATGGTAACTACTCCCGCAACGAATCCCGATCTGTGTGGGAATGGTACGATATCAACGGAGACGGACTCCCTGACAAGGTTTACCCTAACAAGGTCAGACTAAATCTCGGTTATAGTTTCACCCCGGATATTACATTCAGTTCCGGCGAAATATATCATGGAGAGACCCAAAATGGAGGTGCGGGAACCAGCATCACGGTGCCCCTCTGTGGTAGTGGCAGAATTTGTGCGGGAAGAAATACGACGTTCTCCTACACGGAGGTCACCAGTCAGCTTATGGATGTGAATAGCGATGGACTTCCCGACATGGTCTATTTGGGGAATGATGGAGAGTCCATTTTAGCGAAAATCAACATGGGAGACTCCTACTCGGATAGCATACAGCTCTATCAAGATCCTAAAGGATGTTCCATCAATGCGTCGAAGGCTACCGCACAATCCAAGTTCGCGAATGGTGGTGCGGTCTTCTCCGCTGGCATCTTCACTATTTCACCATTCGTGAGTGGAGGTACCTCCAAATCAACTAGCCGTACGATCTCTGGCATTTCCGACGTCGACGGCGACGGATTCCTGGATTTGATGAAATCCAACTCCGAGACGGAACTCAAAGTACACCATTCCATGATCGGTGCCACCAACAAACTTAAGAGTGTAACCAACCCGTTCGGCGGAAAGTTCACCATCGAATATGCGCACACGAAACCGACAACCGACCATCCGGGAGGTAAGTGGGCGATGTCTGCCCTCACCATCAGCGACTCGACCGAGGTTAATCCACTCATAAAAACACTTTTCGCTTATGAGAATGGAAAACGCGACCGTCGAGAGCGTGAGTTCCTCGGTTTTGGCAAGGTCTATACGATAAGCATGGACGGCGCGGATACCATCCGCACGCTCTTGCAGGAGTACGACGTGAACCATTACCTCACCGCAGGTGCCCTCACAAGGTCGCTCATAGCTGGCAAGGACACCTCCTTTAAATATCGTGAGGAACGCACGAACTACCAACATTACAGCGTTTCAGGGAATGGCTCGCTGGATGTGGACCAGACTGCTTCGACCGAGCGTCTCTTCTCCGCCCCAGCGGAGAAAACTTCTGTTGCCTACGAAGACGGGAACTCCCTGAATCTGAGCAAGGAGACATATGCGTACTTGAGCTATGGCAACCTCGGAAACTACCATTTCGAGGATCTGACCAACGGTGCCTTCGGCGACTACACCACTACCATAGAGTATGATAAGGATCAATACGCCACACCGAAACATGTCGTCGTGAAGGGTTCCGACGAGGAGATATACCGTGAGGTGAGAGCCTCATATGAAGATGAAATCACCCCGTGGGCGATCACGAAGATGGAACAGTCATTGGGGGAGGGGAAGAATGCCGTCGCGACATTCGAATACAATCCGTACGGAAACATCACAAAGAAGACGTTGCCGAAGAACGCCAACGGCGAGCAGATGTTCTTCACCTACCTCTACGACCGTAAATACAACATGTACCCGGAACGTGTGACCGACGCTTTCGGCTACCGTAGCGAGATGGAGGACTACGACTACCGCTACGGTATCCCTAGAACCGTGCGTGACATGAATGGTTACACGGTACAGTATCATGTGGATGACCTTGGACGTATCGATACCATCATCGCACCGAACGAACAAAGCGAAGGTGTGCCTTACACCGTCGCCTACCAATATGTCAATGGGGCGGACTACAAGACCTCCTATGCCGTAACTAGCCACTATGACCCGCAGCACCCAAGTGATCCGTTGCTGACCGTCACCCATGTGGACGGCCTCGGACGCCCTTACCAGGTGAAGAAGGAAGCTGAGGTCATTGACAACTCCCAACAGGCGGAGGTGAAATACATCGTCTCCGGACGAACAAAGTATGACGCACTCGGACGAACGGTCGAAACGACGCACCCGACTACCTGCCCGTTGACTGCATACGCCGATATTGTGGATTTCAATACGTTGACACTCAACACTGCCACCTACGATGCCATCGACCGACCACTGACACAGACACTGCCGGGTGACGAGAGCGGTCCGGAAAGCGTCACTCGGATGGCCTACAGCATCGAAGACGGCAGGATGAAATCGACCGTCACCGCTCCGAACAATGATGTCTCCTACTCCTACACCAACGGTGCGGGACAGACTTCGAAGACGGAACGTGTCGAGCCTGGCACGAATGAACCTGTCGTGATCGAATATGCCTTCGACCCGATCGGGCAACTCCTCACCGTGACCGATGCGGGCAATAACGTGACAAGTTACGCTTACGACTTGGCGGGACGCAGATTGTCTGTGAATCATCCATCGGCTGGCTTGACCACCTTCGTGTATGACAATGCCGGCAATGTGTTGCAGAGAGGTACCGCCAATGGCGACACCATAACGTACCAGTACGAGTACAACCGTCTGGTCAAGACGGAATACCCTCGTCACCCGGAGAACAACGTCACCTACACCTACGGCGGACGAAACGCTAAGCACAACCGTGTGGGCAGATTGGCCCTTGTGGAGGACGGTAGCGGCGCCACGGAATACTACTACGGCAAGATGGGCGAGGTGACCAAACAACGCCGCACCCTGGTTATACCTAACGTGGCGGTTGCCACCTACACTACCGAGTGGGCCTACGACAGCCATAACCGCCTGCAAGAAATGATCTATCCTGACGGTGAAAAAGTGAAATATTTTTATAATTTAGGTGGACAATTATCCTCTGTTATCGGAGAAAAGAAGTATCTTTATCGCTACATTGATACCATCGGCTACGACATGTATGAGCAACGGAAATATATGAAGTATGGCAACGGTACGGAGACGCGTTACACCTACTCCCCGAACCGCCGCAGGCTCGCTACGCTTTCTGTGACTTCCCCTGCATACGAGGGGGAAATCATGTCGAACGTCTACCGGTACGACGAGATGGACAACATCACGAGCCTCGTCAACGATGTGACGGCCAAGGCGATAGGGAACGCCGGCAGAACCATTGGTGGCAGGACCTCTCATTCGTACGATTACGACAGATGGAGCCGACTGATAGGCGCGGAGGGAAGCTTCAGAGCGAGCGACACCGACACTGCCCACTACAACTTGAGCATGTCCTATGACAAACTCTATAACGTGACCTCTAAGAAGCTCGATTTGATACAGGAGAACCTGCAGTTCAAGGGAAGATTGGAGTCTGGGCATGAATTCACCTACACATATGACGAGGAGAACACATTCAAGCTGTTGAATGTCAATGCCAAAGAATATTCTTCCGACTCCGCCGTGACGGATACCTTCAGAAGCGTGCATCTCTATGATTTCGACGCGAACGGAAATCAGATTTTGGCGGCGGTGAATCCGACGGATGATTCCACGTGCGTATCGGATACCGCAGGACAAAAGGTGCGACAGATGCTATGGGACGAGGAGAACCGTCTGTTGGCAATCAACGACAACGGTTTCGTGAGCAATTATTTCTATGATGCGAGTGGAGAGCGGACGGTGAAGCTATCTGCCCCAGACCTGGCGGTTTATGTCAACAGCGAGAAGGCGTTAGAGAACGATTCGGCGATGATGAAGTTCGTGGGATATGTTTCCCCTTATCTTGTCGTGACCAATGGTGGACGTTATACGAAGCACATTTATGCAGGCGCGCAACGCATCGCCAGCAAGATGGGTGACATTGATGCTTTCGGTGCCGATCCGAGACGCATGGAATATGCGGGTGCGGATATTCGGGAGATAGATTTTGCGGACAAATATGGCAAACAGAATGGTGCATTGGCGGCTCGTTACGATTCCTTCAATGTGGAAAATAGACCAAAGGAGAACAATGATTATGTGAACGGCAAGTCATTCTGTTGCGGGGGCACCCCATTGTCGGAATTGTCGGACGACAACACGGGCGAAGGTGAACGTGCTGATTATGAAGGGGATATCCGCCTCTACCACGTCGACCACCTAGGCTCCACCACCCTCGTGACCGACATCGACGGCGAGATCACCCAGCACGTCGCCTACATCCCGTACGGCGAGGTCTTCGTCGAACAACGCAACGGCTCTTGGAACACCCCGTACCTCTTCAACGCCAAGGAACTCGATGAGGAGACGGGGCTCTACTACTACGGGGCCCGATATCTGGACCCGACCCTTGCGATGTGGCTTTCTGTCGATCCGTTGTTCGAGAAGTATGTGGGGATGACGCCGTATAATTACTGTGCGGGGAATCCGGTGGGGTTAGTTGACCCGAACGGGACAACACTCACACCAGCGGCAGAGGAAATGGCTGGAGAAATGGTAAGATTTGCGGTTGATAAAATATCGGAAATAAATGTAAAAATCGACAAGGGTGTGTCTGACGAGAAACTTCAAGAATATAAAGCAGATAAAGAACGCTATAAAGAAGCGATAAAGGAAATTAATACGATGCGAGAGTCCGATCAATTGTATGATTTCAAGACTTACTATAAAGAACCGTATACGGATTACGATGAAAATGATATTCCATACGAACGACATTCTGCTGGATTCGTTTCATATGATCAGGATACAAAGACTTTCATCATTAATGTCAACACTTATTATGCTTATCCTGATGAGATAGTCAACCTCGGTGATTTTGCTCATGAGTTGAAGCATGGATATCAGTTTGAAATAGGTCTATTGTCATTGAAGGGGACCAAGGATGGTGGCATAACAAAGGATGCAGGTGCATTGTACGATTATTTTGATGAAGTGGAGGCCCATTTAAGAGGTGATGACTTTGAGTCAAAGATGGACAAAACACCTTATCCTGCTGCTTATAAAAATCTTCCCAAACCAGCAAACAACAAAAACTTAATGGTTCGACCAGTTTATATTCATCGTGTAGAAAATCGTCAGGATCATAAATACGAAATATTTCGGAACATAAATGGAGTTACTTCAAAAAAAAATAGCAAAAAGGAATGAGAGTTGATAAATATAATATATTTAAACATTTAGCAATTGGTGTATGTGTGCACTTTTTCTATTCGTGTGGCGGCTCGGGATTTGTCACATCTAAATGTGTACGGTCGCCCGTTTTGGAATTATATACGGGAATCGGTTATAATATGGAGATGGAATTGTTATTGAGGCATTCGGACAAAAGCTACATTTATCATACGAAATTTCTTGGCATGGAAATCGGGACATGGAAACGTGTAAAAGACTCATTATTTCTGTATCCACAAATGTATGTAACCGACGATCACGACGGGTGTGAGATGTATAAGGGACTTCCTTGGGAATACCCGGTTGACACACTTGACATCAATATTCCATATCGTCTTTACATTTATGATGGGAAAGATAATATAGTAGATCATACTTTAGCCCATTTCCACATTGAGTCTGACCCCAGAGATGATTATTACTATACATCTACGCCTCTCAGAAAGAGAAAGATACAGGCCACCAGAGAGGAAAAGGATGTGCTGAAGTGTCGAAGATTGTATGGCGGAAGATTTTTCGGTGGTGACTAATTATTTTGATTTGCAATGTTTTCTTGTCAGCCCCCTGTCACTGACAATGGCGAAGCCGTGCCAACCCCCAAGGAAAATGATGAGAAAAAAGCACGACAATATCCGCCTCTACCACGTCGATCACCTCGGCTCCACCGCCCTCGTGACGGACATCGACGGCGAGATCACCCAACACGTGGCCTACATCCCTTACGGCGAAATATTCGTCGAGCAACGCAACGGCTCTTGGAACACCCCTTACCTCTTCAACGCCAAGGAGCTGGATGAGGAGACGGGGCTCTACTACTACGGCGCCCGCTACCTCGACCCGACCCATGCGACTTGGCTTTCTGTCGATCCGTTGTTCGAGAAAGGGAAGGGCATATCTCCTTACGCATATTGTTTTAGCAATCCAGTTAAATTACAGGATCCCAATGGTAAATGGCCTTGGGAATGGGGAGAATGGCCTGGCGTTACTTATAAATTCGGTGAAGTAGAAATTGGAGCTGGATTGGGCTATGGACTAAATTATGTTTACCAAAGAGGGACTGCATATGATGAAGTTGGGAAAACTCAATTTAAGATGAGGTCCGTTCTATATTTTGGCAATCAGGAGAATCATGATGGGAGTAAGGATCCACAAATTGTGGCAGGATTTTCTGTTTCTATTAATTTAGGGATTACACAAGATTGGAGTCATGAAACATTCTTGGGAGATATAACTTCGTACAATGCTGAATGTGGATCTGGTGTTGGCATTCATTATATTTTTGGAGCAAATTTTGGTTTCGGAGAAAAACGTTTCACAGCGACTGGAGGGGTTGGAATTGGAATAAAAGTTCAGGTGATAAATACCAAGTTGGTTGAGTCTGTGTCAATGACTGATGAGCAGGCTAAATATTTTAGTCGACTTAATGAGCCATATGGTAATTGGATTGTCAGGGATAGTAAATACGATGAAAAAAACAATAAATGGAACGGATCAGTTTTTAATGGCGTAATGAGTGTAAATGTAAGCTGTGACAATGTGGTAGTAGATGGACAGAATACGCCTTCAAAGATTTGGATGTCTGAAGAATATAAGAACGCTGCTCTAAAAGCGGAGAAAGGAGAATAGTGATGGTTAACAAAGTAGAGAAGGTTTTTATTAGTATAGTTGTATTTATTATGCTATTTTGTGGTGTGTTCGGTGGCCTTATACACGATAAATACCATGAATACATAAAGTCGCATAAGCAAATGTATTGCTATGATGATATTAGGGGTCCTGAAAGACCTGTTAGTGTAATTTATATAGAATCATTAAAGTACAAAAATAGGTACTTGGATTATTATCGTCAATTGGAAAGTGGGATAGAACCTTATCTTCATGTTCCGTTGAATGCTATTGCGGGGAATGATCATGTGTATGTTTTAGAATATACTGAAGACAGTCTTTTGGCAAAAGTTGTCTCCTATTTAGATCTTGGTCCCAAACTTGGTGGAGATTTCAGAAAAGGTTGGGTCTATGCAAAATGCCTTCATGAAAATGCATGGGAAGCGCAAAAACCTAATGACGACGACTGAGCATTCAAATAATTAAACGGATACCAACAGATTTTGTTTTTCTAAATAAAGAAGACTATAATACTCCCCAATTTAGACAACGACAAAGACACAGATAACACTATAAAGTCCCAAAACCAATTGAATGGAACGTATATAAACTACACTTGTCTTGTCAGCCCCCTGCCACTGACAACGTCGAAGCCGTGCCAACCCCCAAGGAAAACGATGAGAAAAATGCACGACAATATCCGCCTCTACCACGTCGATCACCTCGGCTCCACCTCCCTCGTGACGGACATCGACGGCGAGATCACCCAGCACGTCGCCTACATCCCGTACGGCGAGGTCTTCGTTGAGCAACGCAACGGCTCTTGGAACACCCCTTACCTCTTCAACGCCAAGGAGCTGGATGAGGAGACGGGACTCTACTACTACGGGGCCCGCTACCTCGACCCGACCCATGCGGCTTGGCTCTCTGTCGATCCGTTGTTCGAGAAGTATGTGGGGATGACGCCGTATAATTACTGTGCGGGGAATCCGGTGAAGTTGGTGGATGTGGATGGAGAAGAGATATACTTGTCATTTGATAGATCAAAAAAACTGAAGAACAAAGATTTTGACACCTGGAAAGATAACAATGCTTTACACTGGAAACTTGAAAATCTTCCCGATCATGAGGATATATTTACTATTGGAGCTCATGGCATACCTAAAGCCATAATAATGGAGGACAAAACTGAAATTAGGAATGGGGTTGATTTTGAATTGTATTTTATGAATACTGCTGAAGAGAATTTATTCCAAAAAAATACAAAAGAAAATAAGCAAACGGTAATTGTTTTGTATGCATGCAATACAGGGAAAGGAGAGAATCCCGTAGGTCAGCAATTGTCTTTAGATTTGGGAACTATAGTCATTGCACCTTCAGAGTATGTGCAAGTGGCATCAACCTCGGATATTCAAGTGTACGATGATGGTATATTCTTTAATACAGGTGGATTTTGGAATGTGTTTTTCAAAGGGGAACTGATGGAACAAATAAATGGATATGATAGCAGATGGTGTTTCGGCAAGTTTGGTCAAAATGCTGTTCAACTTAAAGATTTTCTTAAAGGGAAGACCGCAGAGGGCTTATTAAATCAATATGAATTATTGTATCAAAGAAAATATGCTAAAGATTTGGAATAGAAATAGTTTGGTGGTTCTTGTAACCTTTCTTTTTTTCGTTCAATGTGAATCAAATGAGAAGAGTCCAAGAGTAGAGCGTGCAGAAATTGACTTGAAAGAAAAATGGGATCATGAATCATATTTAGAGTTCAAAGATGCTGTGTTGCATTACTCTGGCAATTCTCATGATTACATTCATTATTCATATATAATGGCTAATAGTTTCAATGATGGACGTGCCTGTTATGATTTGGCCACTCAAATTCTGAATGTGTATCATCAAAATAAGCTAAAGTTGGATAGTACAGCGACTGCTCAAGTAATCGATTATTTCGAGAAAGGAGCAAATTTTGGGGATGATTATTGCAAAACTGCCTTATATCTTCTTTTTAGTAATGGAGGATTCTCTGGTTTTAAAGGAATGGTGGAAGTAGACTCCGCGAGAGCAAATAAATATAGGCGGAATGTTGAGCGCATGCAATGAAAAAAGATATAATACTCTCCAAAATTCATACAACGCCAACACCGCAGAAAAAATTGTAAATTTGTAAAACCCGAAAGAAATAGATGTCCACAAGTCTATTGATTGGAACGTAATAAAACCATGCACGCCTTGTCAGCCCCCTGCCACTGACAACGGCGAAGCCGTGCCAACCCCCAAGGAAAATGGTGAGAAAAATGCACGACAATATCCGCCTCTACCACGTTGATCACCTAGGCTCCACCTCCCTCGTGACGGACATCGACGGCGAGATCACCCAACACGTGGCCTACATCCCGTACGGCGAGGTCTTCGTCGAGCAACGCAACGGCTCTTGGAGCACCCCTTACCTTTTCAATGCGAAGGAATTGGATGAGGAGACGGGGCTCTACTACTATGGCGCCCGCTACCTCGACCCAACCAATGTCGCTTGGCTCTCTGTGGATCCGTTGTTCGAGAAGTATGTGGGGATGACGCCGTATAATTATTGTGCGGGAAATCCGGTGAAGTTGGTGGATGTGGATGGTGAAGATAATTACTATTTCGATGAGGATGGGACAACAATTGGAATAATCCGGAAAACTGGGGATGATAAGTGGTTTGTTATAAAAACAATGCAAACAACAGAAATAATGTATAATGAGGAATCAGCAGAGAATGGGAATTCTAACCCTATAACCAGTGACCAAGCTATGGATGCAAGATCGAGAATCTGGGATGCTTGTAATAGGGGAAGCGAGAGAGATATTCCGACAAATCTAATTCAAGAGATTCCAAATCAAAGTCAATTTGATGCAAGTTGGGATTTTATCCAAGACGATGGCAAGGGAGGTACTACCCCCAATAACAATAGAGAGTATAATTGGAATTATAGAAGAAAATTTGATGCAAGACATAATACTATTGGATGGGAAGTATACTTTGGAGAAATGTCTAATGTGGCAGATCCTAGTGCAGACGCTATTATATCCTCACATCCCAAAGGGAATCACACGCATCCAAGCGGAACAAACAATGGACATAGTTGGGTGCAACCTCCTTCAAAAACCGATATTGAGAATTTATCGGAAGGGGGCCGTCCTAAAAGAGTATGGGGAATGAGATCAAGAACAATATATATATACGATAATACCGGAGTGATTGCTACTATTCCTTTTAGTGCTTACGGCAAATAAAAATAAATTCGACATGAGACAAATTGTATTTATTATTATTTTTCTATTCATATATGTCCCTGTTCACGCTACGGAGAATATATATGTAAACTCGTTAAGAAATTTTATCAAAACAATTATACATGAGCAGGAATTGGCTCATCTTAAAAACACAGGAGATTCCATATATCATCACACCCTATTGTTTGAGTCAAATGACATGCTACATTACAGTGAAAAAATAGATGTCGTAGAAGGTTATAAAATCGTTCAGATTGAGACTGCGGATATAAAGGACTATCTAGATACATGTCGTAATGGGATGATAACCATATATGTGATGAGGGAAATGTGGTATAGAAAAACTTCTTCGGAGCCTTTTTGTATTCCAATCCAAGAAGTTGTTGTAATCAAGACAGATTCTTATATTAGTTTTGATTCGGATGATATTCATCTCCTATGTTACACATATGATTGCAATAAGAATGCATTTACTTTTAAATACTGTGACACAGGAGGTTGCAGTTTTTATGATCAAAGTTATCCGAAAAGGAAAGGTTGGTTGGAACGGAGTGCATCGGATTGAGAAAAAAGGAAAGATACTATCTCTATCGAATACGGACTGCCTATTTTGAGGAGTAGTCGCTAAAAAACATGGTGAATATGGCTTTGATATTATTCCAATAGAGTAAACATATATAGAAAACCATGCACGCCTTGTCAGCCCCCTTGTCACTGACAACGGCGAAGCCGTGCCAACCCCCAAGGAAAACGATGAGAAAAAAGCACGACAATATCCGCCTCTACCACGTCGATCACCTCGGCTCCACCTCCCTCGTGACGGACATCGACGGCGAGATCACCCAGCACGTCGCCTACATCCCTTACGGCGAAATATTCGTCGAGCAACGCAACGGCTCTTGGAACACCCCGTACCTCTTCAATGCCAAGGAGCTGGATGAAGAGACGGGGCTCTACTACTACGGGGCACGCTACCTCGACCCGACCAATGCGACTTGGCTCTCTGTCGATCCGTTGTTCGAGAAGTATGTGGGGATGACGCCGTATAATTACTGTGCGGGGAATCCGGTGAAGTTGGTGGATGTGGATGGAAGAGCCGGACTCCAATCGGAACAAGTAGATGGCAGTATTCTTGTGGAATCAAATGTTGTTATATGTTTAAAGAAATTGCACGAAATCAACGTAGGCTCGAAAAAGGCAAACAAAAAAAATGAGAGGATTATAGCTGAAAATCAGAAAAAAATTTCCGAAATCAAAAACGACATATATGAACATTACTTGTGTCATGATTTGAAAAACACGGAAGGTAGAACCGTGAAATTCCAGTTCTATTATTATGAATATTATACAGATGATCCATGTTTGTTAGATCGTAAGGAGATGTATGAGGTATCAAATAAATATTCTCTTTTTTCATCTCAAACTCGTATAGTGACAAAAAAAGGCACGGAAATAAAGTACCAGGCAAGACCAGCAATATTTACCCAAAGATATATAGTCGAATCTCGAGGATCAGGTGGATTGACTGAGGGCAGTATGATCATATCAGAAAAAAGAGACGATGCTCCCAAAGGAACCTACTCGCACGAATTACTTCATACGTTTGGAGTTCCTGACAATGATTATAACCAAGGGGGATTGCTCAATAATCCTCCAGCATCGCAACCCACGCCTGAAGAAATTGATTCTATTTTAAAACATTGGTGTTATCCACGTTAATATATGAAAAGAATATTTTGTCACATAGTCCTTTTATTACTCTTTTCCTCGAATGTATTTTGTCAAGTTGAAGAGGGTGACTACATTATTTTCACATTTTCAAAGAAACTAATCCCGCATTTTCAAAGTAGAGCTCAAAAGAAATCTTGGAAATATCTGAGTTGTTCTCGTTTTTGGGCGTATAATTGGATTGCAAATGTAGATTCAATTAAAAATAATCCTCAGTTTGTCATATATCCATTATCGATCTCGGAGGGTGAAAAAATATGCTTTTCTGATGAACAAGAGGAAATGACAAACGTGACGGCCCAAACGGCGTCAAAGTCTCGTGAGAGCGATATTATGGACATGATATTCCAGCGAGGCAAAGTTATTCAGACCATAAAGTCAGAGTGGAGCAACGGTAATTTGGAACTAGTATATGTCCGCGCCACGCCCATACATGGGAAATTCATCCAATGTGATGAAACAGAAGTGTATGCAGTTAAAGAATTAGTTCCTTCTTATATTCTCATCTCGGACGTTGTATACAAGCAATCGATCTTAGAAGATGACGCAGTGAAAAGATGTTTTTCCCGGAGATACAATTGCCTCCCTTTCACAAAGGATAAGACGGAAGAAGATTTCGTGAAAATATCCAACTATTAACGGGCTATTCTTTTTCTTTGTGTGGTTCTTTCGCCCTTGTCAGTCCCCTGTCACTGACAACGGCGAAGCCGTGCCAACCCCCAAGGAAAACGATGAGAAAAATGCACGACAATATCCGCCTCTACCACGTCGATCACCTAGGCTCCACCTCCCTCGTGACCGACATCGACGGCGAGATCACCCAACACGTGGCCTACATCCCTTACGGCGAGGTCTTCGTCGAGCAACGCAACGGCTCTTGGAACACCCCGTACCTCTTCAACGCAAAGGAGTTGGACGAGGAGACGGGGCTCTACTACTACGGTGCCCGCTACCTCGACCCGACCCATGCGGCTTGGCTCTCTGTCGATCCGATGTTCGAGAAGTATGTGGGGATGACGCCGTATAATTACTGTGCGGGGAATCCGGTGAAGTTGGTGGATGTGGATGGTGAAAACTACAGCCTAAATATTGACAATGAAAGTGCTATCATCACAATATCAGCCACATACTATACAACCAATCAGGATGCTGAATCAGCACAAAAGGCAGCAGATTATTGGAACAACCAAAGTGACAAATTTATATATCGAGCTAAAAACAAAAAAGACAAATCGGAGACAAAAGATTACACAATAAAATTTGACATGAAGGTTGTTTCAACAGGAGATGCAAATGATTATAACAAGAAACGATCTTTAATATTTCCTAAAATGAATGCAGACAAAGGGAAATCAAGCAATGCATATTTTGTGCGCTCAGATGATGATCTAGATGCAGATGTGAATGGTCGAACTATAGGTGGTAGTTTGATAGAAGTAAAAGAATCGAAGAAGAATACGGATACTGGGGCTCACGAAGTAGGCCATTCTTTAGGTTTAGATCATTCTTTTTCTGGACTTATGACTCCAGGTGACAATGATCCCGATAGATCGCAAGAGATAAACACAAGTGATATAATTAGAATAATAGAGGGTCCATTGAAAGAAAGTACAAAACATAAAAACAGAGGAAAACTTACGCCTAATTCATATCGTATTGATTTAAAAAAATTCAAAGGAAATGTTATACAAAAATAATAGTGTAGTTCCTATGGTAGTGCTGCTGTTTTGTGCTTTCTTGTCATGTAAAACACAAAGCTATAACTTGTCATGTAAAACATATGAATATAATATGTGTGCAGAAGATGTTCCCTATAAACATGAAATTGGATATAAAAACATTTATTTGGTTGACACAGTAAAAATTGAGAATCCAGTTTCTTTTACGACAACAGATGGAAGACGTAGGGTAATGACGAGTTATGAAATATTTTCCACATTAAAAATTTTTAATGATGACGTGTTGCAAATTGAAGGTGTTTTCCTTTTTGACACGTCATTTCCAGGAGTCCCCATCGAACTTTATCACCTTTGCCCAGGGTATGAACATGTCAACTTCGAATCTAATGATATAGAAGGGGTCCCTCGGTCAATTAATGCTAGGAAATACAGTAACCCAATTACATTCTCTGCGTATTTAATTAATCAGAAATTCTACAATACCTATTTCACAGGAATTGACACCCCGTATATATTTGATAATACTAAAATGGATCATATGTATATGTTAATGTTATTTCCCATATATTAGTATGTTATGACGAAATAAGCATTTGAGCGAATTTATAAAAACCCGAAAGAAATAGATGTCCATAAGTCTATTGATTGGAACGTAATAAACCATGCACGCCTTGTCAGCCCCCTGTCACTGACAACGGCGAAGCCGTGCCAACCCCCAAGGAAAATGATGAGAAAAATGCACGACAATATCCGCCTCTACCACGTCGATCACCTCGGCTCCACCTCCCTCGTCACGGATGCGGAGGGGTTGATCACCCAACACGTGGCCTACATCCCTTACGGCGAAATATTCGTCGAGCAACGCAACGGCTCTTGGAACACCCCTTACCTCTTCAACGCCAAGGAGTTGGACGAGGAGACGGGACTCTATTACTACGGTGCACGCTACCTCGACCCAACCAATGCGACTTGGCTCTCTGTCGATCCGTTGTTCGAGAAGTATGTGGGGATGACGCCGTATAATTACTGTGCGGGAAATCCGGTGAAGTTGGTGGATGTGGATGGAAGAGATGCAGAAATAACTATAAACTGGGAAAAGGGAACAATTAGTGTCAATGCAAATATTTATTTGTATGGTGATGGTGCAACTAAACAGGTCGCTCAAGCATATAAAGATTGCATTATGAATAGTTGGGGGGCATTAAATGAATATGAATACAAAGATAAAACTTTCACTGTTACATGGAATATTAATGTTGAATTGGCAAAAAATGGTGAGCCAATGGTGTTTGATGGCGTCAATAACTATATTGAATGCAAAAAAGACATCGCTTTTTCTACCACAGAGATGAATAAAGGCACATGGAGATCAAGGAACTCCAATGGAGGATTACTGACAAGTGAAGGTGACAATCCTGCAATTCATGAGTTTGGACATATATTAGGATTACGGGATAGGTACATAACCAGGTCGGAAGCAAAAAGAACTAATTTATCGTACAAAACAATCTTTGAGGGTTGGGAGGGAAATGTTATGGCTGAACCAGCAGGGAAAGGGGTCGTGGAAACAAAAAATTTGGACATTCTTTTTTCTCCAGCATTGGAAACCCATAAATTTATGATAGACGCATTCGAAAAGGAATTCCCGTCATCACCGAGACGTTTCCCGTATGATAATAAAAGTTATAAAATAAATAAAGACCATAGAGAACCCATACTTAAAACACAACTCAAAAGCACATCGAAATGAAAAGGAAATATGGTATATTTATAGTTGTTTGTTTTGTGTTTCTCGGATGTAGTGCAACCAAAAGTAAGTACAAACGGGAAGTTGATTTGGACACGATTAAGATTATACCGGCAAGCCAGAAATGGGCTACATTCGAAGAACTCAATCTGAACGGACTGACCATCGGAGATGTCGAAAAACTATATGGGAAGCGGAAACGTTTATATTGGGGGACACTCACATTTGAAAATGAGGATGATGTTCCTTTTGGATATGAGGATTTTTTCCCAATAAAGGAGTATCCTGTGGATATAATTTCATACTCATGGGTAAGAAGTAGTTCTGATTCTATATATATGACAATATACTTTGTGATTGATGGTAACGACACAATTGCAATAGAGGGGGAACAATTACCATATGATGCATGGCATGAATAAATATAATTCACCCCCCCCAATTTAAACAACAACAAACGCACAGATAAAATTGTAAATTTGTAAAACCCGGGAAGAAATAGATGCCCATAAGTCTATTGATTGGAACGTAATAAACCATGCACGCCTTGTCAGCCCCCTGTCACTGACAATGGCGAAGCCGTGCCAACCCCCAAGGAAATGACGAGAAAAATGCAAGGAGATATCCGCCTCTACCACGTCGATCACCTCGGCTCCACCACCCTCGTGACCGACATCGACGGCGAGATCACCCAGCACGTCGCCTACATCCCTTACGGCGAGGTCTTCGTCGAGCAACGCAACGGCTCTTGGAACACCCCGTACCTCTTCAACGCCAAGGAACTGGACGAGGAGACGGGGCTCTACTACTACGGCGCCCGCTACCTCAACCCGAAGAATA
>JAEERP010000009.1 GCA_016285885.1 Paludibacteraceae bacterium | reverse complement strand
CCGAAAGTCCACCATATAGGGCCGACTTCCCACTAACACTCAATGTTTCAAACGATTCGGCGTTCGCCGCAGACACTGATAGAGCAATACCCATTGCCGCTACCCCAAATTTTGTAAGATTCATAATCCTCTTTGTTTTTAATTATATAAAAAAGTATTAATAATGATACTATTGCATACCGACTAAGCATGCTTGCCTTACGTGATGTCCTGATACGGATAGATGTGCCGCTTTAGGTTTTATGCTACACGATAACACTTTATAACATACACAATCATTCCACTTGAAATGACGTAACACTGATAAACTTACATGTGTCGGGTAATGGTTTTCTAATCCATTCTCAGCGAAGATACTATTTATACTTTTGAGGAATTGAGGATAAAATACCCAATGCCTGTATAATATCGATTCCACACTTTTTTCTTGCCTATGTTTCTGTCTGTCAAAGGCAATCAGTGAGGTGCGATCCGTTTGACGAATGTGGTCTGTGTGCGGGTATTTTTACGAAGTGTCTAGAGTACAGAAATAGATGTTTATCGGGGAAATGCCTGTTTGAAAAAGCAAAAACTGTGCCAAAGCACACCGTTCGCCGCAACACCCCACTTTTTTTTGATGAATCTATATGAAAAGAATCGGCCGACTATCCAATAGCCGACCGATTCCCGTAAAATAGACTAACAAATAACAAACTACTTTTTATTCCTCTGTCCAGTTTTCCCAGTTCTTGTACTTACCGGACCATCTACCCTGAGCTCCTACGATATTACCGCTCATGAACTCACCGTTAGGAGTGGTGAAGTCATCTTTTCTGAATGATTCACGTCCGATGTGCCAACGCATCCATGCACAAGTGGCCGCATGTCCCGTCCAAGGACCTGAACCGTGTCCGTATCCGCCTTCACCCTGGTCTGGTCCGCCCGTCAGCATGACAAGGCAGGCAGGGCAAGATACGCCGTTGTTGTAGTCGCCTTCCGCATTTGGACGCTCCATTCCGGCCTCACCGTAAACGATGGCGATAGGTTTGCCGTCCTTCATCTTACCCATAGCGGAATGGTTCAAGTCGCCACTGTTGTTCAGACACGCCGTGTAGACGCGGGAGTCCCTCAACCATGCTTGCTCTGACTCCAAACCTCCCATGGAGTGTCCGGCGCAGCCGACGCGGTCCATGATGAGCTTGTCGTAGAATTTGCTGTTTGGATTGCTGTTCTCCTTCTCCAACCAGTTGATCGCGGCGATCGCCGGATCTCCGCTACCTGGAGACTCCTTCAACTCCAACACGACGAATCCGTGGGAAACCAAACGGTTGATCATGTTCGGATAGTTACCTGGCTTCTCACCTCCACCAGGACCCCAGATGATGACGCCATGCTTCACGTTCGGGTCATTGGAGAGTTGGGAAGGATAGTTCAGGAAGCATTGTCCGTCAGGACCCGTGTAGCGGTCTGTTTGCACTTGGCATTGTCCGTTATAGTTCGGATTATCGCCTGAGAGGAACACCTTGACGGTTGGCTCCTCCTGTTGCTGTTGCTCCTCTTCCTCCACAAAATCGACCTGTTTTACGTCAGATGTCTTGTAGAACTCTTCGGTACCGTCCGTTTTGAGGACACGCATTTTGTAAGTTGTTTGGGCGGATACTCCAACTGAGAATAATCCGGCTGCTAAAAGGATAAAAATCTTTTTCATTTCCTTATTACTTTAATAGTGGTGGTGTTTAATTGAATGAGATAGACGCCTTGAGGCTGTCCTTTGAGACTAATTTCCAGGGAACCCTCTTCCGAGGTCCTGTACTCCTGGAGGAACTGTCCACTGACGGTGTAGAGCTTCACCTGAAGGGATGGCTCGAATCCGGTCATCCGAACGCCCTCTTCCGTTACGAAAAGGTATCCCATTTTCCCCTGTGTCGTCACTACTCCTGTTGGATCTGACTCTGCAAAGTAATACTTCGCGACTTTCCCTAACGGGAACTCCGCACTGGCGATGTTTGTTTTCACGACGAGATTGGCTTCACTATATGTCAGGACGGGTTTGTCGCCCAAATCATAGCAAGTCTTCTCTGTTTCCTGAGAATTCTCTTTGTTTTGCTCGACTATTAACACTTCGGCATTCGCCGCCATTGTTAATGCAAGTAGCGTCAATGAAGAGAAAGCTCGTCTAAAAAAGAATACTTTCTTCATGGTTTTTACTTATTAATGGTGTTTTAAATGTAAGGTCAATGCGTTGTTGCAATAGTTTTTTAGCATCCTCTGATGTCTAAATGGCGGAAATACATTTCTTCCATTTCTCCTTTCTGTTGTTCCCCGAACGAAATGTGGAAATCCGCTTGGTTTTTGGTTTTTGCCGAAAATGCTCTTCGGCGGTTTTCAATGGTTCTCCCTAATTGAAGTGTAATAACAAAAATTTAATGTTAATGTTATTAGATGTTTGGTTTTTAGTTTATGGTGCCCACCCTCGTATTCCGCAGATGGACGCGACAAAAGTAGAAAAGTTTTCTTAACAACAAAAAAAAATTACTAAAAAAATATCTGTTCACAGAATAATACATTCATCTTTCTGAGGAATATAACCATTTTACTGAAATATGATCTTATGGTTACACTTACTTTCTATTTCAAATAAATGCATTAATTTTGTTTCAACATATAACCATACTGAATCAGCATGAAACAGTTTAGCACTTTACAAAAGATACGCGGTATCATCCTCTTCTACATGGTAGCGTTGGTCGTGGCGGGAGCGACGGCTTTCCCTGTCGAGACCGAATTGAATATACTGTGTTCCCTGCTGGGTATCAACGAAGAAACGGTAAACAATTTCCCTTCCGTGTTCGGATTCGTTTATAGCATAAAGGGAAGCATTACAGAGATGAACCAAAGCGCCCCGCAACTGGCATATGGCTACGATTGGCTGGCCTTCGCCCATCTGGTGATCGCACTGATGTTCATCGGTCCGCTCCGTGACCCAATCCGCAACAAGTGGGTCATCCAATGGGGCATGATCGCTTGCGTGGCGATCCTTCCGCTGGCTTTCATCTGCGGCCCCATCAGAGAGATTCCTATTCTTTGGACTCTCATCGATTGCTCGTTCGGCGTCTTCGGCATTATCCCGCTCATATTTTGCATGAAACTCATTAACCGATTGGAGAAGGAGCAACAACGCACAGAATAAAAAGTACAAAAGATGAAGAGACAGGAGACTCAACCCACCATCAGCGTCGGCATTCTGCGGAGCAAAGTAATCCGTTTCACCCTCCACGGAGATTTCCGCATCAACGGCAACGGCTCTGTGGTGACAGGCGACCAAACGGTTTCCGTTCAAGATGGTAAGATATTATACAACAATGATTTATATGACGAGATAATCTTCTCTCCTTCCTTTACGACAGATAGTTTCGACCTCTTGGATGTGGTCATCGGTATCCACTTTCACTGGGAGAGGAAGGAGACACAACGCTTCAACGGTTCGCTGAAGTTCATCGTGATCGACGATGAGGTGCAGGCGATTGATATCGTTCCGACAGAGGATTACCTCACGAGCGTCATCTCCTCCGAGATGAGCGCCACCTCCTCGTTAGAGTTGCTCAAGGCGCATGCCGTGATATCCCGCAGCTGGCTGCTGAACAAGTTGGAGAACAAGGAGACGGAGAACCATGCCGCCTCGATGGTGGTGACGGACGAGCGGATCATACGCTGGTACGACCACCAGGACCATACGCTCTTCGATGTCTGCGCCGACGACCATTGCCAGCGCTACCAAGGCATCACCAAGGTGAGTACGCAAGCGGTGAGGGAGGCTATCAAGGCCACCTTCGGCGAGGTGCTGACCTACGACGGGAAGATCTGCGACGCCCGTTTCTACAAGGCGTGTGGCGGCGCTACCGAGCTCTTCGAGAACTGCTGGGAGGAGGTGCATCACCCCTACCTGCTCCCCGTGGCGGATACTGCGGAAGAAAAGCTGCCGGACCTCACCCAAGAGGCGGTGGCGAGGAAATGGATCCTCTCTTCACCGGAGGCCTACTGCAACACACAGAATAAAACGGTCCTTTCGCAAGTGCTCAATAACTACGACCAGGAGACGCCCGACTTCTACCGTTGGAAGGTGGACTATTCCCAAGCGGAGCTCTCCTCCCTGGTGAAGGAGAAGACGGGCATCGACTTCGGAAAAATCATAGACTTGGTACCATTGAAACGAGGCGCCTCCGCCCGAATCATCGAACTGAAAATTGTGGGGGAGAAACGGACGATGGTGATCGGGAAGGAACTGGAGATCCGAAAAGCGCTATCCACCAGCCATTTATATAGTTCCGCCTTTATCGTGGACAAGGAAGAGCGGGAGGGTACCCTCCACTTCGTATTGCGTGGTGCGGGATGGGGACATGGTGTGGGCCTCTGCCAGATCGGTGCGGCCGTGATGGCGAGCCAAGGCATCGGCTATCGTTCCATATTGTCGCACTATTATCCACATTCCAGTTTGACGAAGAGGTATTAACCACTCATGAAGACCCCTGTATGCAAAAGGACCTGACCCAAGGAGGAGTATTCAAGACACTGGTCTCCTTCTCCGCACCATTTTTGTTGGCTTATTTCCTCCAGACATTCTATGGTTTGGCGGATCTCTTCATCATCGGGCAATATACGGGTGCGCCGGAGATCACAGCCGTAGCGGTCGGTAGCCAGGTGATGCACATGCTGACGGTGATGGTGGTCGGGCTGGCCATGGGCACCACCGTGATGATTGGCCGCGCGGTGGGAGGGAAAGACTATAACACCGTGGGACGAACCATCGGCAACTCCATTGTGCTTTTCGGCATATTGTCCATGGTCGCCTGTCTGGCCTTGCTCACTTTTGTCGATGACATCGTCTCGCTGATGTCCACCCCACCAGAATCCGTGGAGCAGACACGTCGCTACCTGACCATCTGTTTCGTGGGGGTACCATTGATCGTGGCCTACAATATCATCTCCTCCATATTCAGGGGATTGGGCGATTCGAAGTCGCCGATGTACTTCGTGGCGATCGCCTGCGTCATGAATGTGCTGTTGGACTTCCTTCTCGTTGGTGTGATGGGCATGAAGGCGGAGGGAGCCGCCTACGCGACTGTCATCGCACAATTATGCAGTGTGCTCTTTTCGGCGGGATGGATCAGGCGGAACAAAGGCATGTTCCATTTCGGGATAGGTATGCTGAGGGTGGAGGGCCGACCCATGAGGAACATACTACAAATCGGGCTACCCATCTCCCTGCAGGACGGTTTCATCCAAGTCTCCTTCATCGTCATCACGGTCATCGCCAACCGGCGGGGTGTGGAGGTGGCCGCCGCCGTCGGTATCGTGGAGAAGATCATCTGCATCCTCTTCCTCGTGCCGTCCAGCATGCTCTCCGCCATATCCGCCATAGCGGCGCAGAACATCGGAGCGGGCAAGCCGGAAAGGGCGCACGCCACGTTGCGTTTAGGCATATTCGTCTGTCTGGCATACGGATTCCTCTTCTCCTCCGTGCTCCAGCCGACATCCGATTCCGTCATCTCATGGTTCACGGACGATTCGAACGTGATACTCTTCGGAGGACAATACTTGCGGCCCTACTCGACAGACTGTGCTTTGGCGGGCGTCCATTTCTGTTTCAGCGGCTATTTCTGTGCCTGCGGGATGTCCATCGTCTCCTTCATCCACAACCTGCTTTCCATCGTCTTGATACGCATTCCAGGCTCCTACTACGCCTCCATCTGGTACCCCGACAGCCTCACACCGATGGGCATGGCGGCCCCGTTAGGTTCGCTGCTCTCCGTGGCGATCTGCGTAGGCGTGTATATCTACCAAAAGAAAAAAAATAAGCGTTGACGCCACTGTTATCGGCGACAAACCAACGATCTACCCCCACGTGATATCCAGGGAGCCTAAATAACCATTATTCTTCAGCTATCCAATTCATGTTCTTCGCCATTTCCGTCAACTGCTCCACCTCTTCAATCCAAATTTTGCTGCAGGCATCACTCGGCATTCTCCAATCTCCCCGAGGGGACAAGTTGACGCTTCCGACCTTCGGTCCGTCCGGCATACAACTCCGCTTAAACTGTTGTGCGAAGAAGCGCCAGTAGAACGTGCGCATCCACTTCAATATCGTAGCATCGTCATATTTGCCTTCGAACGCCTTATGGGCCATGAAGAAGATCTTTGTCGGCGAGAATCCGAAGCGGAGGGTGTAGTAGATGAAGAAATCGTGAAGTTCATACGGGCCGACCAAATCCTCTGTCTTTTGCGCAATCTCTCCTTTGTCGTCGGCAGGAAGCAGTTCAGGACTGACAGGCGTATCGCAGACATCCAACAACGTCTCCTTTGCGGCTTCGTCCATCTCATAGAGAGCGGCGTATTTCACCAGATATCTCACCAATGTCTTTGGAATCGACGTGTTGACAGCATACATGCTCATATGGTCGCCGTTGTAGGTCGCCCAACCCAGCACCAGTTCCGACAGATCACCCGTTCCCACCACCAATCCACCGATCTTATTGGCATAATCCATCAATATTTGCGTCCGCTCGCGGGCCTGCGTATTCTCGTAGCTGACATCAAGGACGGAGAGATCATGGTCAATATCCTTCAGATGTTGCAAGCAGGCTGGCTTGATATCCACCTCCTTGATGGAGACACCCAGACTCTTCATCATATTGAGTGAATTACGGTAGGTGCGACCGGTGGTACCGAAACCAGGCATAGTTATGCCTACGATGTTTTCGCGCGGAAGGCCCAGTTTATCGAATGTCTTCACCATCACGAGCAAGGCAAGAGTAGAGTCAAGACCTCCACTGATTCCGACAACCGCTTTTTTGATGCCAGTGTGGAACAGACGCGTTGCCAATCCGCCCACCTGGATGGAGAATATTTCGTTGCAACGAGTCTTCATCTCCTCCTCTGGCGGGACGAACGGATGAGGTGCGAAGGTGCGGGTCACATCCGACGGACTGCAATATATCTTATTCACACCAAGGTCATTGAGTGTGATGATTTCCAACTCATTCTTCTTGTTAGGGTTCTGATTACCGATGATGAAAGCGGAGTTGCGCAGACGGTCAGCCTGCAATCGCTGAACATCGATGTCGGCGATGGTGAGCTGCTCCTTGAAGGAGAACCTTTCCGAGGTTGCCAACAAGCTACCGTTTTCAGCAATGATCGCAGTGCCAGAGAAGACAAGGTCGGTGCTACTTTCACCAAATCCCGATCCAGTATAGATATATGCGCACACATTCGTCGCAGACTTCTGCTTTACCAATTGGCGACGGTAAGCCTCCTTGCCGATCAGTTCATCGCTGGCAGAGAGATTGAAAATGATTTCCGCACCAGCCAGACACATCTCGTCACTTGGAGATGCCGGCATCCACAAATCTTCGCAAATCTCCACGCCGAACTTTACTCCGTCGACCTCAAAGATTCGCCTCTTCTCTCCGAATCCAGGCGTGAACCAGCGTTTCTCGTAAAACTCATTATTGCTCGGCAGATAGTGCTTATCCACCTCCGCATGAAGGAACTGGTCGCCTGAACCAGCCACAAAAGCCGCATTGTAAAGCTTGCCGTCACGATAGCATGGCGCTCCCACAAGGGCATAAATACCATTTTTGCATGCCGCATCATTCACCCTGCAAAGTTCCCTTTTCGTCTCCTCAATCAACGTGCGTTGAAAAAACAAGTCGGCGCAAGTATAGCCAGTAAGACAGAGTTCCGGGAAACACACGATCTTCACATTCTCACGAGCAGCTTGCTCTATCAACGCAATGATTCTGTCGGCATTCACCTTGGGGTTAGCAATCTCCACCACGGGGATGGCACTGGCGACGCGGACGAATCCAATTTCTTCTTTTTTCATATCAAATAAATTTTTCATTTTCAGCGAAAGGGAAATATCCATTCAATCTCACCGAAAAGCAATGGCAAGTTACAAAAATTATTGAGACACATCACCCAAGAGGTCGGAAATATTCAACCATAAGTATTATAAACACAAATGTTCGTTTTCGAGACGTCCGAATTAACAGATCATGCGCTTTCCAGCTATAAAAATTACAATCCTTCACCACACAACCTATAAATGACGATTACCCGACAAAAAATCAGTATTTATAGTGATTTACCGAGGAAATGGAACAATCTACTTTTACACTTGAAAAAAAAGAGGTGACATAAGATCAAAAGACGTTGATATTCAACGGATAGGGTTCAAAGCGGCATCAACATTCGACAGTAAAAAGCCATCTCAATATGCAAACGCATGAGAATAGATAAACTTAAAATATAAACAAAATGAAATCAGCAATTAAGATTTTTTTTCTAGTTATCGCCTACTTGGCTCTATTTATACTCGGAGCGACAAGCGGGTTAATCCACCCAATGTGCTATGCATATATTGGCGCAATATTACCTTTAATTTCCGCACTAATCTATCTACAGGCATCAACCATAGTCCGCGGTTTCGGAGTAGCAACCATTCTCAACGGATTCATCCTTATCATGTGCTTGGCAGCGGGTGAAGCCGACACTTTCTTCACGATAGGCATAATTCTTCTGACGGCATTAGCCGAAATAATCAGATACTGCTGTAAATACGATACCCTGAAAGGTGTTCGCTGGAGCTTCATTCCATTTGCCTATTCTTTCTTCGCATACACCGCACACTGGTGGACTGACACAGAAGGTTCACTAGCGGCTGCCGTAGAAGAAATGCCAGCAGGATATGACCAACTGATGAAGCCAGTGATCGAAAACACCCCGATGATGATTTTTGTGCTACTGCTGACTATTCCAACGTCTATATTCGCCATGCGATTGGCAGAGCGCATCCTAAAAAATAGAACATCGAATTTAAGGTAACCACAACAACTAACAGCATTGGTATTCCTAAACAAGTTATTCAAGAACATACGGAAACGTAATATGTATTTAACACTTAACCATTCAACAAAAACATTATGGAAAGAAACATAAGCAAAGCATCTTTTATGTGGGTAGTCATCATGGCAGGTTTCGCCATGCATATGTTAGCTGACATACTACCAGCCTTTTGGGGCGCCAACATCGCAATGCCCGACGCAACAGGAGAAGTCTCCGTTGGGATGATCGCCTTCATGATTTTCATCTCCTTTCTCATGCCTATGTGCGGTCTGCTTTGCATGCAGTTCCGTTCGAGCAAGACAATGTGTCTCATCAACCTCATACTGGCATCCATCATGATGGTTTTCAATATCTTACACGCAATAGAACTCATCGAGGAATTTAATCCTGTCCAGTTGATGATCCACCCTGCGATGATTGTCGCAGGCATCTATCTATTCCTCTTCTCACGCAATGAGATGAGGAACCATAAAGCAGAAAAGTAATTCGCCATGATGATGGCATTGGACAGTAGATCCATAACACAACATAAAAGTACATAACAAACAGATAAATAATCAAATAGCACTGAGCAAAAGAGAAAGGAAAATGGGAAATCGACAGAAAACAAATAAAAGGTTATTAACGATGATGCTGGCAGGTTTGGCGATCACAAGTTCCTACGCACAAGAGCAAGGGGATTTGGAGGATATACCAGACTTCGAATTGGAGGAATACACGATAGTGGGTCGCAATGAGATCCGTGAAATGCGGGAGGCGACCATGCCAATCTCCGTCATATCCGTCAAACAACTGGAAGGCACCAGCACCAACATCAACGATGCGTTGTCGCGCACGACAGGCATAACGGTACGTAACACAGGAGGTGTGGGTAGCGCCTCGAGAATCTCCGTCCGCGGACTGGAAGGCAAACGAATGGGTATCTACATCGACGAGGCCGCCATCGGACAACTCAGCGACTATATGTCGCTCAACGATGTGCCTACAGATATGATTGATCGCATCGAGATCTACAAGGGCATCGTGCCTTACCGCTTCGGAGGCTCAGCATTGGGCGGGGCGGTCAATGTCGTCACGAAGGAGTATCCGCCAGTCTATTTGGACGCCAGCTACGAGATAGCCTCTTTCAACACCCATAAACTCAATTCCGCCTTCAAACGCAACAACAAGAAGACGGGGCTTCAGTTCGGGTTGGGCGGCGTGCTCACCTATTCCGACAACAACTATGAAATGGAGCTCCCGAACCTGGACAACCGAGTGGTGAAGCGTGACCACGACCGATTCAAGAAGGCCATGGTCGGCGGTTCGCTCAAGGCCACCAAATGGTACTTCGACGAGGTGAAATTGGAACTCGTCTGCACTGCCACAAACGCTGAGATCCAGGGTATCGATTTCGATATCAGAGAAGCCTACACCCATGGGAAAGCGGCTATCACTGCGCTCTCCCTCAAACGGGATAATTTCATTGCGAAGGGACTCGACTTCGATTTCGACGCCTGCTACAGCTACGGACAGAACGGACTCTATGATGCCGCTCCCTACCGTTACGATTGGGATGGCAACCGTTACAACGCAGTCTCCGCCTATGGGGGCGAACAGGGTAACTACGCATCTGACTCGGACAACCGCACGCACGATTTCACCTCCAAACTGAATCTGAATTATCTTTTGAGCAAGCATAGCACGTTCAACCTCAACCTATATGGCACCCATACCAAACAAAAACCCGAGAATGAGTTGATGGACCTCTCCTTCGGCTACCAAACCAATTTTCCAAGCCACATGTCTAGCTTCACGATTGGTTTCTCGTACGACCTGACACTACTCGACGGCAAGTTCATGAGCGCCACCACCATCAAGAATTTCAACTACTCCTCCCAGACCAAGGTGTTGGAGCAAACCTTCATCAACAAACCCATAGATATCAGCCTCAACCGCAACTATTGGGGAGGAAGCGAGTCATTGCGCTATAAATTCACCAAGCATATGCTAGCCAAAGCATCCTTCAGTTCCGAGGTGAGGATTCCCACATCAGAAGAATTGGTGGGTAATGGCTACTCCATTCTACCTTCCACCGACCTCAAACCAGAACGCTGCAACGGACTCAACGCTGGGTTGCTTTATCATAAATACAACAAATATGGATTCATTGAGATCGAAGGTAACTATTTCCTGAATGAACTGAAGGAGATGATCCGTTATCAGGCAGATATGATCCCTTGCATGGCCCGCTACGCCAACTTCGGCACGGTACGTACCAAGGGCGTGGAACTGGAATTCAAGGGAGATGTCTCAAAAGTGCTTTACCTCTACGCCAATGCCACTTACCAAGACCTCCGCGACCGCAGGGAACACGAGACAGGCTCGTCGGCCGAAAACCCAACCTACAACAAGAGGATGCCTAACATCCCTTATCTGCTTGGCAATCTCGGGTTTGAACTGCACAAAGAAAACCTCTTCGGTGGCAAAGGACAAAACAGCCGCTTCTTAACGGACGTTTCCTATATCCATGAATATTTCTACGACTTCGAGATGAGCAAATACCAAGAGCGGAAAATCCCCACTTCACTCACTTTCGACGCAGGGATCGAACATAGTTTCCGAAAAGATAGCTGGACGCTCTCCTTCAAGGTTAAAAACCTAACGGATAGGAAAGTATACTCGGACCTCAACCGTCCGCTTCCGGGAAGGAATTTCTCCTTCAAGATACGATATGTGATGAAATAAACGATTGACAATGAATGATGTACAATTAACAATATAAACAGATGAAAATTAAGTATTTATTTTTAGCAGCAGCCCTTGCAACTATTTTTACGGGTTGCAAAGAGGATGAGGATGACAATACGCAGTCGGCTGCAGGAAAGATTCTTTTCTCCACCACAGTGACCAATCCATCGGGTGATAGCGGAAGTGGTTACTTACAAGCTATCAGCAACTTCGGTGGTGGCGTCAACTACGACAACAAGAACGCTATTCCGCTCGGATTTGGTTCCTACCCTTGCGTCTGCCCAAGTGGCAACATCTACGTCTTCCCCGATTATATGGGAGGCACTGAACTGAAACTGAAACGTTATGTGCTGAATAGTTCGAATCAGCTCGAACTGCAAGGGTCGATGACACTTCCTGCCAATTCAAGTGCAGCCATCGTCGTGGAAGCCAACTCGGAGAAAGCTTACGTATGTTGCCAAAGTCTCGATTTGATCATCGCCTTCAACCCTAAGACCATGAAGGAGATTTCCAGAATCGATGTTTCTTCACTCCGCAACGAAGGTGTCTCCGCCTATCCAGGTGCACTATACATCCGTGACAACATTCTCTATGTGGCTTTGGAACAATACAACTCACAATGGATGCCTGTTGAAAATGCTATCGAAATGGCACTCTACAACGTGTCGGACGATAGTTTCATCAAGAGAATCCGCAACACCTCGCTTGGCATCTGCGGACCAACCCGTCCGATCGACAACCAATCCATCTTCGAGGATGAGAATGGTGATATCTACATTAGCTGTATAGGCTCATTCGGATACATTCCTGGATTGGATGCGGGTATAGCACGTATCAAGAAGGGCGAGACAGACTTCGACCCAAGCTACACGTTCAACCTAACCAACACCCAAGTGGAGGGTCTGTCATGCGGTCACCTCGACGTCTTGGCGAAGTGCCAATACACATCCAACGGCATACTCTATGCCTACGGATATGCGATAGGCCTTGACCCTACCAACACCAACACGTACACCGCTCGTACGGGCGCTCCCGTGATTGTGGACCTCTACAACAAGACTATCAAAGAGATCAAGGGTCTTCCCCACTCCAACGGACATGGCATCGCTATGGGTATCCACAAAGGTAAGATCGTCTACGGTTCCGCCAACGACGCCTATAACGGATTCAGCACATACGATCCTCAAACAGGAGAGATTGAGACGAAGGTGATAACGGTCACCGGATTCCCTTCTTTCTTCTATAGTTTCGAGAAATAATAGTCCAAAAAAGAATCTATAATACGTTTAGCAGGGAAAGCCTGGGGACGCAAAACCGTTCCCAGGTTTTTTGTTATGGGTACGCTTATGGTGTGTGTTGAGAATTTTTGCAATCCAGTTGCATAAAAAAAATTGTATGTTTGTTGCGTAAAACAAGAACGATATGGATATGTTCATAATATCATTGCTGATTCCTTTAGCAGGAACGATTTTGGGTTCCTCATTTGTGTTTTTCATGAAGAACGAATTGCCCGAACGGTTACAAAAGGTTTTATTGGGTTTCGCTTCAGGCGTGATGGTGGCGGCATCTGTCTGGTCGTTGATCATTCCCGCAATGGATATGGGCGACGTGTGGCAGGTGACCATCGGGCTATTAGGCGGCTTCGCCTTTTTGCTTCTCATTGACTATATCACGCCCCATCTCCATCCCAAAGGAGAGCAGGAAGGTCCACGTAGCCGCTTGTCCCGGACAACGATGCTGGCATTGGCGGTCACGATACATAATTTCCCGGAAGGAATGGCGGTCGGCGTAGCTATCGCGGGAACCATCTCGTCTGATTTTAGCGTAGCAGGAGCATTAGCGCTCTCGATAGGCATCGCCATCCAAAACATTCCAGAAGGCGCGATCATCTCCATGCCACTCCGTAATGAGGGGAACAGTCGTCTCAAATCATTTGCCATAGGCAGTCTGAGCGGTGTGGTCGAACCAATTGGGGGAATGTTAGTCATTTTACTTGCCTCGACCGTCACAATCGTAATGCCCTATTTGCTCCCCTTTGCCGCAGGTGCCATGCTTTACGTGGTGGTCGAAGAGCTGATTCCGGAAGCGTCGCAAGGGAATCACTCCAATGTCGGAACAATAGGGTTCGCATTGGGTTTTGCCATGATGATGGTGTTGGATGTGGTGATGGGATGAAAAGGACACAAAAAAGTCACGCTTCACAACGTGACTTTTCCCCCTTTTATCTTTATTATGATTTACACAATAAACAAAACGAAAAATTGTATTATTTAATTTTCTTATATGAATATTTGGCTAAAGTTCCTAATTCTTCCTCTATACGAATCAATTGATTGTATTTGGCCATACGATCGGTTCTTGAAAGTGAACCGGTCTTGATCTGACCTGAGTTTGTGGCAACTGCAATATCGGCAATGGTGGTGTCTTCCGTCTCTCCAGAACGATGTGAAGTAACCGTGGTGTAGCCATGACGATGAGCCATCTCTATGGCATCGAGAGTTTCTGTCAACGAACCGATTTGGTTAACCTTGATCAAGATAGAATTAGCTGCACCCATAGCAATACCCTTTTGCAGGAATTTAACATTGGTCACGAACAAATCATCGCCAACTAATTGACAGCGGTCTCCAATACGTTTCGTGAGTTCCACCCAATTGTCCCAGTCATTCTCATCAAGACCATCCTCGATGGAGTCAATAGGATATTTGCTGATAAGCTGCTCAAGGTAACTGATTTGTTCCTCTGCACTCAGTTTTTTTCCGTTTGGATCCTTCTGCTTGCCATTTTTAAGTTGTTTGTAGTCGTAGAAGTATTTGCCGTTCTCCACCACAGCAAATTCACTTGCCGCGCAATCCATCGCTATTTTCACATCCTTGCCTGGTTCGTAACCAGCGTCCTTTATGGCTTGGCAGATGGAATCAAGCGCATCCTCAATTCCATCAAGGTTAGGTGCAAAACCGCCTTCGTCACCCACTGCAGTAGATAGACCACGTTTTTTAAGCAGTTTGGCAAGATTGTGGAATACCTCAGCCCCGATTCTAACTGCCTCCTTCAAACTGCTTGCGCCTATAGGACGAATCATGAACTCTTGGAATGCGATTGGTGCATCGGAATGTGCGCCTCCATTGATGATGTTCATCATTGGCACAGGCAATGTATAAGCATTCACACCACCAATGTAACGATACAAAGGCATATTCAATGCTTTTGCAGCTGTCTGAGCCACAGCGAGAGAAACACCCAAAATAGCATTTGCTCCGAGTTTGCTCTTGGTAGGAGTACCATCGAGATCGAGCATCTTCTGATCAATCGCACGCTGTTGGAAAACACATTCTCCCACAAGGGCTGGGGCAATCACATTATTCACGTTAGCCACAGCCTTTAACGTACCTTTTCCTAAGTATCTGTTTTTGTCTCCATCTCGGAGTTCTAGGGCTTCGTTCTCACCCGTACTGGCACCCGATGGCACTGCAGCTCTGCCCATTACTCCATTTTCAAGTGTTACATCAACCTCTACCGTTGGATTGCCGCGGGAGTCAAGTATCTCACGACCTACAATTTTTTTGATTTTCATTTTGCCTTTTTGTTTAAAATTAAAGTTCGAACTATCTGTTTTTATTTTTGTATGGCAAAACTAACATTGATCAAATGGCTGGTCAATCGCCCGAAATAGTGATTTTATAGCCTATTTAATGACTAATTGTGGGGAATATTATAATATAATTTAACAAAACAGCCTGTTATTCAATTAATTACAAAAAATCATATATGGTGGTACCCGTAAATTTGTTCCGATTTTCATATTGCACACCATGTAGACGCACGGCCGTGCGTCTACTACGTCACCCAACAACCAACCAGCCAAAATACCTAAGACTGGGGATTCAAACCAAAGGAAAAGACAATTAATAGGGATTGTACAATCCTTTGCGAAGGCGCATTTTTGCAGTGTTCAAAAACGTACAACGTTCAGAGCGGATGCAAAGGAAAAAAGATGACATAGGAAGGTGCGTTGAGAAAGAGGCAAAGAAAATTTTTCTCAAAAAGGGTTATGCGAAAACATCGATGCGTGAGATCGCAGAGAAATCGGGCGTCGGGTTGAGCAACATCTACAATTACTATGTAAGCAAAGATGACCTTTTTTGCTCCATTGTCGCCCCTGTGGTCAACGAATTCAAGGGAATGCTCGATAGTTACCACAATTCGCAGGACGTTGACTTCACGCAGCAATGGGTGCCTGGCATGGCTGAAAAGACTGCAGCTGAATATAGTTGCATCATGCAGAAATACAGGGATCTGCTGAATTTGTTGCTGTTCAAATCGGCAGGTTCCTCGTTGGCAAATTTCAAAGAAGAGTTTACCGACAAGGCAACTGAAATGATACTGAAATACATGGATGCGATGAAACAGAAATATCCTACGCTGAAATGGGACTTCTCCCCCTTCTTCATTCATATAAACGCTGTGCAGCTATTCACCCTGCTCGAGGAGATCCTCATGCACAAAATAAGCGCAAAGGATGCGGAACGAATTTTTGTTGAATATGTCAATTATCACAACAACGGATGGAAACTACTAATTTACAACGACTTACAATAATTAAACAATTGTTATTTATTTTTTGTGTTTTCATAGCAGGAAGAAGAGGCTCAGAAATGAGTCTCTTTTTTTGTGAACAATTCTGAATATTGTTCGTTTTTAAAATCGTAACTAATTAAAAATTAATAAAATATGAGCAGTAAAAACAAAAAGAAACCAAACCTTTTAAAATTGATGGACTATGCGGGTAAGTTCAAGTACTTTACCATCGGCTCCATGGTCTTTTCGGCTTTAAGCGCATGCTTGGCGCTTGTGCCATTTGTCTATATCTGGAAGATAGTGAATGAGGTGCTGACCGTGATGCCCGATTTCTCGCGAGCGGAGAATATTGAGAACTACGGATATACCGCCGTCAAGTTTGCTGTAAATGCCATGTGTGTCTATTTCTGCGCATTGGGTTGCTCCCACCTTGGGGCATTCCGCACAGTGGCCAACATACGTGAGCGATGTGTCGAAAAAATATTGCGTATGCCTTTGGGCCACATCGAGACAGAGGGCAGCGGCAAGATCCGCAAAATCATCATCGATGCTTCCGACTCGACAAGTAACTTCCTGGAGCACATTCTGCCCGACCGTACCGTGGCATTGACCACACCCGTGGCGATGATCGCCTTGCTGATGTATTTCGACTGGAAAATCGGTCTTCTTTGCATTGCGACCATTATCGTCAGTTTTCTCATTATGTTTGGGTTTATGGTGGGACCTTCGATGAAGAAAGATATCGAAACCTACAACCTTGCGCTTGAGAACATGACAAAAGAGGCTGTTGAGTATGTGCGTGGCATTCCTGTTGTGAAAACATTCGGGCAAACTGTCTTCTCGTTCAAGAAACTCAAAGATGCGATTGACACTTACGAGAACTTCTCGGTGAGCTACACAAGACGGTTTCGCATCCCAATGACCGCCTATACGGTTGTCATCAACTCATTTTTTGCCCTGCTGATAGCTGTCGCGCTCTATCATGGAAGCGATGCCTCGAACCCGGAATTCTTCTCAAACCTAATGTTCTACATTATCTTCACTCCTGTTATTGCGGTGATTTTCTTCAAGCTCATGCATTCATCGGAGGCTGATATGATTGTCGGGAATGCCATGGAGCGCATCGATTCAATCCTGAACGTCGAGGAGATTACGGACAACCAAAATCCACAGAGCCCGAAAGATTATTCGGTTGAATTTAAGGATGTTGTATTCCGATACAAAGATGCGACACGCAACGCAATCGATGGTATCTCGTTAAATATCCCATCTGGCGCACATGTGGCTTTTGTGGGACCGTCCGGCGGAGGTAAGACCACCTTGTCAAGCCTTGTGTCTCGCTTTTGGGACACCACCGAAGGTGAAATCCTGATTGGCGGCGTGGATGTGCGTAATATTCCACAAAAGGAACTTTCAAAAATCGTGTCATTCGTTTTTCAGGATAGTAAATTATTAAAAACAAGCATTTTGGATAATATCAGACTGGCTAAACCTGACGCAACGGAGAGCGAAGTGATGGAGGTGTTGGAGCGTGCCCAATGTGCCGATATCATCAATCGGTTACCGAACGGTATTCACACAATCATCGGTAGTCGTGGCACCTACCTAAGCGGTGGCGAGCAGCAACGTATCGCGATTGCACGGGTGATGTTGCGCGACACACCTATCCTGATCTTGGATGAGGCCACCGCCTTTGCCGACCCTGAGAACGAGGAGAAAATTCTTCAAGCCTTCAACGAAATGGCGAAGGGTAAGACGGTGATAAAGATTGCGCACCGACTCTCAACGGTGGTCGATGCCGATGAGATATTCCTGCTGAAAGAGGGCAAATTAATCGAAAGCGGCAGACACGACGACCTTGTAAATCAGAACGGTATATACGCAAAGATGTGGAACGATTACCAGAAGTCGGTAAAATGGACGATTGAAAATTAAAGATTAAACCTCTAAAACTAAATACTAAAATGTTGAATTTCAAACAAAAATATGCCCTGTCTGATGAGGGCGCAAAGTCGATGTTGATTGCATCGGCAGCAAACGTTTTTTACAATCTGGCGCTATTCTCGCCCGTCATTCTGCTCTATATCCTAATTCAGGACATTATGAGCGACCAGCTCGAAGGCAGACTGCCATTTTACATCATAGGTGTCTCTATCTGGGTGATTATAATGGCAATAACCACTGTGATTCAATACAACTCCTGTTACTTCTCCACCTACCGAGAGAGCGGGGTGCGACGCATCACACTGGCGGAAAAACTAAGGAGACTTCCGCTGTCATTTTTTGCTAAAAAAGACAGTGCGGACCTGACATCGACACTGATGGATGATGCGGCAAGCATCGAACAAGCTTCGTCGCACTTTATTCCACAACTAAACGGATCAATCATAAGTACTTGTCTAATAGCCGTATGCCTATTTTTTATCAATTGGAAGATGGCTTTGGCTGTGGTTTGGGTGTTGCCTCTTAGTATGCTGATCGTGGCACTATCCCGTAAAGTGCAATACAAACTGGGCAAACGGAAAAGTGCAGCCGCCGTTGAGATGACCGAGAAGATACAGGAGTGCTTGGAAACCGTTCGTGATTTGCGTCAAAACAATGCGCAACACTCTTATTTTGAGGACATAAAGAAGAAAATCCACGAAGTGGAGAAACGTATGCTTTGGAGCGAATTGGGTACTGGTCTTTTTGTCTGTAATGCTGAGTTATTGCTGAAGTTTGGTATTGCGACCACTGCGCTTGTTGGTGCCATGTTGCTCAGATCCGGAGAGTTAGGGATACTTGAGTTTTTGCTTTTCTTAGTGATTGCCTCTCGCATTTATGACCCGTTGACCACCTCGCTTGAACATTTCGCAGCAATCATCGCCTTGGACGTCAACTGTGAGCGACTCAATGATATATTGCTACACAAGGAACAAACGGGTGGCGAGGAACTCAAAGTGAAGGGCGGAGACATTGAATTTCAGGATGTCACCTTCTCGTATGAGGATGGAAAGAAGATTCTTGATGGTGTCTCTTTCGTCGCAAAGCAAGGCGAGGTGACCGCACTTATCGGTGCGTCCGGTAGCGGTAAAACAACCGTCTCAAGGCTTGCCGCAAGGTTCTGGGACATCGATTCGGGTAGAATAACGGTGGGTGGTCAGGATATCTCAAAAGTTGACCCTGAAATATTGATGAACCTTTATTCGATAGTATTCCAAGATGTTACATTATTCAACAATACGATTATGGAAAATATCCGTATTGGTGACAAGAATGCGACCGACGAGCAAGTGATGCAGGCGGCGGAATGGGCCAATTGTACCGAATTCATCGAGAATCTGCCTGATAAATGGCAGACCATTATCGGTGAAAACGGCAAGAAACTATCGGGTGGCGAGCGTCAACGCATCTCCATCGCACGAGCCTTTCTGAAAAACGCCCCAATCATCCTTTTGGACGAAGCCTCCGCCTCACTCGATGTTGAAAATGAGACGCTTATACAGCAATCTATCTCAAAACTGATAAAAGGAAAAACAGTCTTGGTCATCGCTCACCGAATGCGTACGGTGGCGGGGGCTAATAAGATTATCACCATTAAAGACGGGAAGGCGATTGAGGGGGAAATGTGTGGGGATTGACGTCCTGAATATATGTCCGCTTCTATGCGGATTAATTTTAAAACACTTATTTGATTGATTATGAAGATACTTGTATATGGTTCGGGAGCATTGGGCTCACTGATGATTCACTTTCTGTGTAAGGCTGGTAATGATGTGACGGTAGTGGCACGTTCAACAGCCGATGAATTACGCCGCAACGGGTTGGTTGTCAGACATTATCTGCAACGCAAAACCACCACGGACCACCCAAGGATTGTTGAGAGTGCACCCGTTGATGAACGGTTCGATATTGTGATCTCTCTGATGCAGGGGCAACAACAGAAAGCATTGTTAGATGCGTTCGTCGGACTGAAAACCAATCTTTTGGTGCTTGTAGGTAATAATCTTGAAGCCGACTATTGTCAAAACCGCATTTTGGCTGAACGTGATGATTTGCAGTTACTTTTCGGATTTCAGAACTCGGCAGGGCACCGCGAAGGCGGGAAAGCCGTTGTAGCAAGGCTGCCCGTCACTGAACTTTTTGTCGGTGGACTGCACCAACCCGCACCCGACTGGGCAATCGACACCATACGCAAAGCATTCAGCATCAAAGACTACAAGATAACGCCAATCAGCGATATGCAGGCCTATTATCTGTGTCACGTAGCCGAGGTGATGCCCTACGGCTATATGTGCTACAAATGTGGCTGCAATCTGAAGAAACTTCGCCGCCACGACATTCAGCTCATTATGCAGGCGTCGAAAGAGTGCTTCGCCTATCTGAAAAGTACGGGTATGAGTGTTATGCCGGAGGGCGAAGACCGATTCTACAACGGTGGTCTGCGGACATACGCTATGTTTCTGTTATATAGACTGATGTCGAAAACCGTATTAGGGCGGCTGATGGTTTCGGACCATTGCCAAAACGGCATTGAAGAGATGATTTATATCGACCAAAAATTCGACGAGTGGCGACGTCAGCACAGCGGCTCACCAATGCCCACTTGGGACGGAATCAGGCGGCATATGCCTAAAAGTAGGGAGGAGATTATTGTGTAAAGCGTGGTGACGGAATACGCTCACCGCAATAGGACTCCAATTCAATTGCGAACGCAGTGTGTTCGCAATTGAATATGTCCTGTAAAACCAACATGATTTTCCCTCCCCACAAACAACCATAAATTTCCTCGACAACCCCCATAAATAGGGATTGTCCAACATCCTTTTATTGCTGACTTTTGCATCATAAACAAACATCGTTCAGAAATGCAAATAATGAGAAAGAACATAGTGCAATATTCGTCCAAAATGCAATGCGGACTTTATCATAAAAGAGGCTCAGAAATGAGTCTCTTTTTTTTTGTGAACAATTCTGAATAGTGTTCGTTTTTGAAGTCATAACAAATTGAATTTCAAAGAGTAATTAATAATAATATATAAAACATTAAAAATTAACTGATTATGAACATTGAGAAAATCAATTCGCGATTCCGTGCTCTGACTGAGTGGAATCTGAAACACCGGCTATTGACGGTACTAATCTTTGCCGCAGTCTTTATTGTGTCGGCCATGGGTCTGAAACGTATCTACTTCGAAACCTCGTGGGACAGCTACTTCGTGGAGGGCGACCCCATGTTGGAGAAAACAGATGATTTCAAAGCTACATTCGGTAATGACTACTACGTCTCCGTCTTGGTGAAGAATGAGAACGGACTATTCACGAAACAGAACCTCGAACTGATTCGGGAACTAAGTCAAAACTTGATGGACAGTCTTTCCTACTCCGAGAGCATCACCTCGCTGACCGACCTTGAATTCATGATCGGCACAGATGGCGGCATGGAACTCGGTCAGATTGTGCCTGACACGATTCCTGAGGATGCGGCAGGTCTTGAGGCCATCCGCCAAAGAGCCTACTCGAAGCCTGAACTGGCAAGAAGGCTGATCTCCAAAGATGGCACCATGTCGTGGATTGTGGTGAAGCTTCGTCCCTTCCCGGAAGACTCCGTGTGGAAAGCGGAGGGCAATGAATCGCCCGATATGCTCACCGGACGTGAAGCGAAACAGATATGTATGCAGGAGAAATATGCCAGTCTGAATCCTTCTCCGTCGGGAATGCCGTTCATGTCTTACGAGAAGATGCAATACATACAAGGACAGATGCGCATGATGTCTATCATCATCCTCATTGTCGGAATCGTCATCATGACACTGGTGACCCGCTCGCTACGAGGTGTGGTCATGCCTATCATAACCACTATCATGGCCATACTGATGGCTTTCGGATGGATCGGATGGGCAGGACTCTACATCGACCAGTCGGCCACACTCTCTGTGGTGGTCTTATGCTTTGCCATATCAATCGCCTACAACATTCATATATACAACTATTTCCGCACTCAGCTCTTCCAACATGGAGACAGGCGCAAGGCCATTGTTGAAGCAGTGACCGAGACGGGGTGGCCAGTCCTCTTCTCTGGTATCACCACCATCGCCGCCATGCTCTCTTTCGTGGCGATGAAACTGGTGCCGATGAAAGCGATTGGTATCAACTCCTCTCTCTGCATTCTCTCTGTTCTGCTTGTGTGTCTCATCATAACTCCGTTGATCTATTCCATCGGTCGAAAGAATGTAAAACTGAAGAAAGCCTTCTCCTCAACCATAGAGGGCCGCATCGATGCCTTCTTCGAGCGCTTGGGCGAATGGGTGCTGAAGCATAGCCGCACCATCATGATCGTATCTGGAATATTGGCTGTCGTATGCGTATCCGCGGTACACCGTATCCAACCAGCCTTTGACGTGGAGAAGACCATGGGACGTAAAGTGCCCTACGTGGATAAGCTACTGGACATTGGCTATTCCGAGTTGGGCTCGCTCTATACCTACGATGTGCTTGTCACACTTCAAAATCCGGATGACGCAAAGAAACCTGATGTTCTGAAACGTCTTGAAATGCTTGAAAACAGATGTGAGACCTATCACCTCACCAAACGTCATTACTCCATCCTGCCAATTCTGAAGGATATGAACCGTACCCTCAACGAAAACAAACAGGAGTATTACAAGATACCAGAAACCAGCGAGATGATAGCTCAGTTGCTTTTGCTCTACGAAAACGCAGGTGGTTCGGAGACTAACTATTGGATTGATTATGACTATCGCAAATTACGTCTGCAAGTGGAATTGAAAAACTACAATTCCGCCGAGGTGGAGAACGATATCAATGATATCCAGCAATACGCCGCCGAGTTATTCCCTGACGCACAAGTGTCAGCCGTAGGTAACGTGCCTCAATTCACGGTGATGCAGCAATATCTGGTGCGCGGACAGATGTGGTCTTTGCTGCTCTCCGTACTGATTGTGGGTCTCTTGTTGATGATAGCTTTCGGTAATGTTAAGTTAGGCTTGATTGGTATGATTCCGAATTTGGCGCCAATCATCTTTGTGGGTGGCGTGATGGGTTGGTTCGGCTATTCACTCGATATGATGACCGCCATTGTGATTCCGATGGTGTTGGGTCTGGCGGTGGATGATACCATCCACGTGATCAACCATGCACACCTCGAGTTCGACCGCAAAAAGAACTATCGCTACGCCATACTACGGACCTTCCGTGTCATCGGTATCGCTGTGGTGATGTCAACCGTCATCTTAGTCTCCACCTTCCTTGGATTCACAACCTCGACGGCTAATAACTTCGTGGATCTTGGCATTCTGGCCTCTGCAGGTCTGACTGCCGCTCTTGTGGCAGACTTAGTCATATCACCTGTCGTGATGCGTCACTTCAAGGTGTTCGGCAAAGAAAATAGCACGAATGAAAACACTAATGATTAACAATTTAAAAACTCTAATGATATGAAAAAGATGATTTCAACGATGATCGGATTGCTTGCTACGGCAACGATCATGGCACAAACATTAACTGGATTAGAAGTGGCAGAAAAAGTACACAACCGTCCGGATGGAGACACCCGCTACTGCGAGATGAGTCTTACCCTCATCAACAAAAACGGCAGCAAACGGGTGCGAGAACTCAAATCCTATTCCAAGGATTACGGACAAGATCGTAAAACCATCATGTTCTTCCTCTATCCTGGCGATGTGAAGGGCACGGGTTTCCTCACGTGGGATTACGATCAAGCCAACAAGGATGATGACAAATGGCTCTATCTGCCAGCCATGAAGAAGACACGCCGTATCAGTGGTTCCTCTTCCAAAACCGATTATTTCATGGGGACCGACTTCACTTACGATGACATGGGTCGACGCAACCTTGACGAGGACACCCATACTCTTTTGCGCGAAGAGACAATTGACGGATACAAGTGTTGGGTGCTACAATCCGTACCTAAGAAGAGTGGAGACCTCTACACCAAACGCATCTCCTGGATTCGCCAAGACTGTCTGATTCCCGTGAAAGTGGAGTACTATGACAAGCTTGACAAACTACACCGACAGCTCATCGCTGACGACATCAAGCAAGTCAATGGCTACTGGACCATCGGGCACATGAACATGAAGAATGTCCAGACCAAACATGAGACTGATCTGAGATTTAAAAATTATCAATACGACCAGCCTACAAGTGATAATATCTTCACTGTCTCACAACTCGAAAAAGGATTATAAACAGTCATGAGAAAAACTCTATTATTACTGATTTTTCTCCCCGCTCTCCTTTGGGCACAGGAGGATGCCAATAAATTGAAGTTCAATTACAAAGGTTTTATTGACACCTACCATGCCATGCGTGCAAGTGGCGACCACGACTATATGTCGAGTCGCACACGCGCACGCCTCGAGGGTGGATTAGAGAAGGGTTCCACGTCAGGGTTCATATCACTCAATGCGGCATACAATCCTATTGTCCAAAAGCAATCTGGGTTGTTTCTCCGAGAAGCCTTTGTGGAACATAGTCAAAAGAAATGGGGCATCAAACTGGGAAGACAAATCGTCACTTGGGGTGTGGCTGACGGGTTACAAGTCACAGACATCATCTCACCCATGGACTACACCGAGTTTCTTGCGCAGGATTACGACGACATACGCATACCCGTCAATGCCCTTCGTCTGAGCTATGGAGGAATGAGTGTGAAAGCGGAAGTCATCTTCGTCCCCGTACCAGAATACTACGAGTTACCCACCGATCCTGAGAATCCATGGGGCATATCACTCAATGGAATGAATTGCGAGATGAACCATCACACTCCATCGAAGAGAATCTCCCATAGCGAATATGGCGCCCGTCTTTGCGCCTATCTAAACAGTGTGGACTTCTCCTTTTGCGCTCTACGCACATACAACAAGATACCCGCATTCAGCTTGGCTGGTATCACACCAGAGGGACTCCTATCGGTGGATGCCTATTACGGAAGGATGACGATGTTGGGTACCGACCTCTCCGTCTCCGCCGGCAACTTCGTGATTCGAGCGGAAGCCGCCGCTTATTTGGATATGCTACACACTCCGAAGAACTACATGGGAGCCGCCAAACGAGGGAACGACCTTGTCTCACTGATTGGCTTGGATTGGTATCCAGGCAATGATTGGACGCTTATGTTGCAATATTGCCACACCCATATTTTCGGGGATGAAGAGTTGTCAGATTACCATAACTCGGGCATGGCGACCGTCAATATCAGCAAGGCCCTGTTACGGAACACGATGAAGCTCGGTGCCTTCGGACGAATCGATTGCGCAAACAACGGAGCCTTCTTCATTCGCTTCAATGCCGAATACCAACTCACCGACGACATCGCCATCACATTAGGCTATGACTGGTTCCGTGCCGATGCAGGAATGTTCGCCCTCTACAAAGATAATTCAGAAGTATGGGGAAAGGTGAAGTATAGTTTTTAGGTGTTTTTCATAATACCATTATTTTTTAGATTACCTTTCCATCATTCTTCCGTTTCGTGTTGCTCCATGAAGAAGCGTTTCTGCTGATCAATTTCTTGCTTGAGTTCTTCCTCTGTCGGCATGTAGGTCATATATTTAGCAGCAAAAATCTGTTCACTGTCATGCAACACCGAGTAACGAGCAATTGTATTGTCAGTATCAGCACAAAGTAACACGCCGATAGTTGGCTGGTCGTCTTCGCCACGCATCAAATCATCGTACATACGGACATACATATCCAGTTGTCCGATGTCCTGATGCGTCAGGCGATGAGTCTTCAACTCGAAGATGACGAAACGTTTCATCTTAAAATTGTAGAAAACAAGGTCAATATAGAAGTCGTCGGTGTCCGTAACAATGTGTTGCTGACGTTCCACAAAGGCGAAACCACGTCCAAGTTCCAAGATGAACTTCTCAAGATTGTCTGTCAGAGCCTGTTCCAGCTCGGACTCCGAATACTTAGTATCTCGTTTGAAGCCCATGAACTCAGCCACAAAAGGATTCTTAATATATTCCATAGGATCTTTATTCTTGTCTTTCGGCAAGTCTTCCACGTTGGCAGGAGACTGGGCTGCCAAGCGACGTTCATAATATTGCGTGGAAATGTTGCGGTCAAGTTCGGTAGTACTCCACATGTTTTCCGATGCACTTCGCAAATACCAATCACGAGCCTGAGGACTTGAAACAGACAAAATACGGCGCAAGTGCGTCCAAGTAAGATTTTGCACTAGTTCGTGCAAAATCTCCCAATTGTTAAATTTCAGGTAAAATTGCCTATAATAAGCAAGATTACGGCGACCATAACCACTGCCATATTCCTTTGTCAGTTGTTCGGCAAGCATAGGTATTAATTGGCTTCCATATTCAGCCCGAACCTTCCCCGCTTGTTCCTCTTCGACGATACGTCGTCCCACATTCCAATAAGTAGTAATAGCAGCTTGTCCTGCAGCCGCGTAAGCCATTTTACGACCTTGCTCTATGATAGAACGAACGTCGTTTACAAAGTTTTGCTCTTTTAGCATTTTGTTTTGTTTTTCCATGGTGCAATGTTGTTTGTGCCTTTTATACAGGTTGATAGTGTGATAGACTTTCCATTAACTTTCGCTTTCCAAAAAACTTTCGAGGCTTGAAATATCCATAGTTTGTCTTAAGCGGTGTGTAACGGTAGAACTCACTTTCAAGTGTCAAATATACATTTATTTTTGCGATTTATTGAATTTTTTCTCAATCTTTGCACAAATATTTTCTCAAATCATTATCAATCAGCATTGTAATAAGCTGTGGTCCGTGCCGATGCGGGAATGTTCGCCCTCTACAAGGACAATTCGGAGGTATGGGGAAAGGTGAAGTATAGTTTTTAAAGAATCCTTTACAATAGCTATATCACCCTCATCTAATAGCCATTATATGGGATTTTTTCATCGTCCCAATCCCTCTACCTTTGTCACGAATTTTAAATTTTGACAATATGAAGCATAACCATTTTTCACATTTTCTCGCTACGGCAATGCTTTGCACATCGAGTCAATTGTGGGCCTCAGAGACACTAATCGTATCAAATGCCAATGGGGAAACAACTACTTTTTTGCTTTCGTCCCATCCTGACGTCTCCTTTTCGGATCAATCTGTCATACTACACACAGACGATCAAAAAGTATTCTATCCAATTGACCAATACTTATCTTTCTCTTATGGGAAAAACGAAACGGATATCAACGACGTGAAATCCGATGGAGAAGTGTTTTCTTTCAATGGCGGAGTACAAGCACGAGGTTTAAAACCAGGCGAAGAAATTTACATTTATAACATCAATGGGCAGATCATCACACAAGGGAAAGCCAACGACGTCGGATGCGCTGAAATTTTATTTGACACAAACCGTGTAAAGGTATTCTTAGTCAAGACTGCAACTAAAACGTTCAAGGTAATCTCCTCGAAAAAAGACAAATAACAAACTTAATATACAATTAATAGCCACAATTCAACGAAATAAATTTGAGTATGAATAAAATTATAACACTAGCAGTCTGTGGTCTTATAGGCGCACAGATGCAAGCCCAAAACGTTACAGTAAATTTCAAAGACGGTTCTAAAGTGTCTTACGAGAAAGACTCCGTCAAAAACATCGAGTTCAACCCTATCCAACAATCAGATACGCTTCATTTTGCCACAACCGATATGACGTGGAGCGAATTCTACGCAGGAGAATTATACCAAGACGCAGAATCCCTTGAAGCGGATGGCGTGGATGTCTTCACCTCTGCCACAAGTGGGAAAGCATCTAGGTTTACAGCTTGCTTATCTTCTGAAGACGGAAAACAAATTTTAGGCGTAAAAGAAGTGAGCGTGGCCATTCCGCAAAAAATATATAAGCAATTGACTTCCGAAGAAAAGAAACGTTTCACGTTTGTAGAGGACAGCACGTTTTCCGAATATAAATTGTTGAATGAAGATGGTTCCTTCAGTGCCTATAATAGCAAACCCGTTTCAAAGAATGGGGTGACCGTCTCACTTAACGCAGGAACTTTCACTTGGGGAAACTATGGAATTTCATTGAGTGGAGAAATCTCACGAGACGATATTCCGTCCGCTAACTTACAAGGTGCGATTATCAGCACTAGCAACGGGCAAAAATACGCTCTGACGCCTCTAAACAACTTGTGGATAAATACAATGGAAATGGCATTCTGTGTGAAGGAGTTCGTTGAGCCTCACGGCAACCGTCCAGCCTACACTCATACGGCAGGGTTACAAGGAAAGACCATTACCAACATCACTTACCTGTTGAAGGGAATGGACAATGTTTCCATAGACTGCAAACTTTACGTGAAGCGGCAAAACTCCGCATCACTCAGTTTGGGGGCTTCTCCCGCCGGCACGAATCCAATCGTGGCAATTGTTTTCAACAATATTCCATCAGATGCCAACTATACGCTTGCCAGCGTGAAAAAAGGATCCGGACGCTCCGCTCAAACGTTGGGCGAGGAGGATTATAGTTACACAGATGGGTTCCTTACCATCAACGGCGAGGTGGAATCAGGCACCTCTTTCTCCGTAACCTTCAACAGCGATAAATACATATCGATAACCTCATCCATCACTATCTCCGAAGAAGGTAAAGCTACCGAGTTGCAAGAGAAAATCGCAGGAACATTCGTGGAATTCTTTGGCAATGATGGTGCGATCAATGCGAAATGGGACAGCCTTTGGATCAACGAATGTATAAAAGGCACAGGTGACACTGCAGGAGCTGAAGCCACTGTATCATATATGAAAAATTCAATGTTGGGAGAGGTGACAGGCGCTGAGGCTACAACAAAGTATGGAGATTGCTCGAATGGATTCTCAGAGAATATGCAGTTTAGCTGCCATTTCTTACAAGGCGTTTCCAAATTTGTGTTCGAAGGAAGAAGGATAAAGGGAATCGATGCGGAGGGCAACGAAGTATTCTCCCATACCTATTCGAATGTAGGTTATGATGCGGCCAACGACTTCCATTACTATAAAAGCGATGATGACAACGATGACGAGTTCGCTTATTTCTTCTTCCGCTCGGATAATCCAACCGACACTTACCACATCGAATTCCGCTATGGTAGTAGCAAGGAAGGCGCATCAGATTATTGCACAGGAAAATATGCCTACTGGTTAGCGGCAGGTGTATTGGAAAACGATGACGAGCAATGTGAAAAAGCGATAAAACTCTTCGTGCAAGAAAATACAGCCAAGTAATGAATCGTTTAGCCATACTAACTTGTTTTTTATTGTTCTGGGTCTCTTCGGATGCCCAGAACTATGTTTTTATAGAAGGAGAAGCTTTTCACACCTCCTACCACATATCCTATCAAGGCAAAGAGAACTATCATGATAGCATCAAAGGTCTTTTTCAAGAGATAGATAATTCACTGTCAATGTTTAACAAAGAATCCATTCTGTCTCAAATCAACAACAATGACACTTCTGTCCGCATGAATCAGCACGTGCGAACGGTATTGGATCGTGGCATGGCAATCTCCAAGCAGACCGATGGAGCCTTTGATATGACAGTTGCCCCTTTGGTGAACTTGTGGGGCTTTGGTTATAAGCACAGTGAAAATGTCACGAAGTCCATGGTGGATAGCATACTCAGTTTTGTGGGATATGAAAAAATAAAAATTGGCAAAGATGGACAATTAAAGAAGGCGGACAATCGGACTATCCTCGATGCATCAAGCATTGCCAAGGGTTACGCTTGCGATGTTGTCGGAAAATGGCTGGCAAAAAAGGGGATTACCAACTACATGGTTGAGATTGGAGGCGAGGTTACCCTTCATGGATATAATCCGAAAGGTAAGCCATGGCATATCGGCATCAACACGCCAGAAGAAGATTCTCTCTCCATCAACAGAGATCCGCAAGATGTGCTATTACTCACCCAAGGCGGTGTGGCGACGAGTGGCAATTATCGCAAGTTCTACTACAAAGACGGGAAAAAGTATGCCCACACAATAGATCCGCACACAGGCTACCCTGTGCAGCAAGACATACTATCGAGTACGGTTATCGCAACAGACTGCATGACCGCAGATGCATACGCCACAGCATTCATGGTCATGGGTTCCAAGCAAGCACTTCGTCTATTGGAGAAGGAGAAATCTTTGATGGCCTATTTCATCCTGTCATCACCCAACACCCCTAAAGGATATCGTGTCATCTATAGTCCATCGCTTAAAAAGAAACTGCGGGAAGCCAAGGAATCAACCACCAATGGTGTTAGTTCGGAAAGTGGGAAGTGATGGGAGGTTTTTATTCGATTGGAAATTTAAAATTTTAGAGTTAAACACATCCACCTTCCTCCCCATTTTTAGCTACCCCTTCCCCAAAATATGCATAACATGTTGGGATTGCCTATACCTATGTTCTCTTCTACCTTTGCATCCGAAATAAAATAAACGTATATGATTATGAGCACAAAACGATTCATTAGATTTATGGCAGTCGTTTTTCCCTGTTCCCTTTTGTTTTCGAATTGTTCTGATGATGAAATCGCCGCAACACTCGACGAGGTTGAATCTCATGAGGAACAAACCGATATGGACACTATCACCACCTATGTTGTCGAACGCCCTAAAATGGTAAGCGTAGTGGGTGCGACAATAACAAGCGAAGATACCATAGGTGCTTTTATCAAAGGTAGAATAGTCACATTATCCGATTATGAAATTAGCGCATATCTTGTCACTAAAGATTTGTATTTCAAAACAATGTACGACGATAAATTCGCAAATGCGAATCCAAGTTCTTGCGAATTCAATAATGATTATCAAGGAATAATTGCAGAGGGTGAAATAGACAGTCTTAGACCCGTTGAAACCGTTTCATGGTTTGATGCCGTATATTTCTGTAATCGTTTGAGCCTGATACATGGATATGAACCAGTCTATACCATCACTAATATTACAAGAGACAAAGCAAAATCTATAATTTCTGCCAATGTGTCTCAAAATTTAAATAAAAATGGCTATAGACTTCCTACCGAATGTGAATGGGAATTTGCAGCCAGAGGAGGAGACACGAACAAAGAGGATTGGAATTATTACTATGCGGGTGCCCCCGGCAATAATCCTAATGCAGCTATGGATGATGCCATGGACGCCATAGGTTGGTATAACTGTAATGCAGAAACAGGTGTTACTATTGGAAGAAACCCTTCCACTATGCATGGAACACACCAAGTTGGACTGAAAAATCCTAACAGACTCGGCCTTTATGATATGAGTGGCAACCTTTTTGAATGGTGTTATGATTGGGATTCGACTCTCTCCACAGAGACTATTGTAAATCCAGAAGGTCCGTCATCCGGAGAAAAGAAAATTCTTCGTGGTGGTAGTTGGTTGCATGGATGGGCAATCTATTGTGGTGTTAGACAAAGATTGTCTTCGGCTCCTGAAAATGGGAAAGATTACTATGGTTTTAGGCTTGCAAGGTCAATGCGTTAATTGTTTGTTGAAAAGAGATTTTATTTAACTACTTCTTGACAACAACTGCAATTCACGACTCTTTTCATTTGCTTTTAACACCAGTTGAACATCCCCATTTTTAGTTATTCTCACACCCAATATTGTAACATATTTGGATTGACTACGCAGACATTAGCCTCTACCTTTGCACCCGAAATAAAAAAGTTAAAAGTATTTGATTATGAACGCAAAACGAATTTTTAGATTTATGGCCGTTGCATTAATGGCTTTCCCTTTGTTCACAAGTTGTTCCGATGATGAGGAGGAGACTTCAACTCCTGCTGCAGAAGTTGTTTCTGGTACCTATACGGGTGATGTTTACATGGCATTGTCCGACACAACCTACAAAGATGTGACTATCACCATCAGCAGAAAGGGTGATCAGGAAGTGGCTATCTCTTCTGATTTCTCTTCTCTTGAAATCAAAGGCTTGAATGTGTCAGAGAACAATGGTGTTTACACGTTTACGAAAGGTGCTAATTTCTTCGAGAAAATCGCTATGTCTATGGGTGGAAAACCTGGTAGCGAGTATTCTTCCGACAATAGCACAGGCAAACAATTGAACGATGCCGAGGCTGAAGGTGCCGTGACTAACAAGAAATTGGTCTTCACTTTTGGCGGTAAACCAGGCGCAATGCCAATGGCTGTCTCTTACGCTTTTGAAGGAAATAAGAAATAATATGAGAAGATTCATATTGAGAACAGTGGAAATAGCCCTTTTATTAGGGCTATTTTCTTGTGAGGGCATGTTCAACGGAATCTATGACGATGAGGTGCCTTCAATGCCAAGCTCGAATTTCACGGGCACCACAGTCTCCGTGGATGCCAGCAGCTACCAGCAATGGGTCTATATCGACTTCCACAACAAAAAGGTGGAAACAGTGAATATCGTCGATGGGGAATCATCCGACGCATCCGAACCGGAGAATTGGGACATCGCCCTGCATCGCTTCCAAGTCAAGACCAATGGCGGAAAAGCAGTAGAAACATCCTATAACACGATAGATGAATTGATGGCTTCCTCTAATTTGCCTTCGGATGGCTGGAAGGAAGATACTTGGTATGAGGAGAAGGTGATTACCGACTTGAGCGGAATGATGTCCGGTCAGATAAAATATACGCCCTCTTATCTGAACGATGTGGTATGTGGTTGGATCACCTCGTCGGGTATGCCGCCAGAATATACTACAACGGACAAGGTTTACGTCATTTGTCTCTCAGACAATACCCATCTTGCCATCCGCTTGGAGAGCTATATGGATAATAATGGAACGAAAGGATTTATGAAATTATCATACGCTTACCCTGTTAAAAAATGAATAGGAAATTATTGATTGCGGGTCTATTCCTTGGCTCATGCCTCATGGCTCATGCGCAGGAAGAGGAACCGATGAATACTGAATTGGATGAGATTGTGGTGACAGGCACCCGCACCCCCAAACTTCTGAAAGACATGCCTGTCGTGACTCGTGTCGTCTCTTCGGAAGAGATCAAGCGAACGGATGCCACGAACATGCAGGATCTGTTGCAACAGGAACTTCCCTGTGCGGAGTTCTCATATACCATGGGAAGTCAGACTTCATTGAACTTCCAAGGCTTCAGCGGCAAGGATATTCTGTTCTTGATCGATGGGGAACGAATGGCGGGTGAGACATTGGACAATGTGGATTTCACCCGCATCAGCATGGATGACGTGGAACGAATTGAAATTGTCAAAGGTGCTGCCTCCTCCTTGTATGGCTCCAATGCGGTGGGTGGCGTGATTAACGTGATCACCAAGAAGCCCGTCAAACCATGGAGCGTCCGTCTCAACTCAAAATGGGGCTCCCATAGGGAACACCGTCATGGCTTGAACGCCGCATTCAAGGCGAAAAAACTCTCCTCGACAACCAGCGTGCAAAAGAACGGACAAGACCCAATCGACTTGGGTGAAAACAGTGCCTACAAAGCGTATGGCTACGACACATGGAACATAAAAGAAAAACTCTCTTACCAGTTCAATCGTCTATTCTCCTTGTCGGGTCATGCGGGTTACTTCATCCGAGAACGCCACTATTCGGAGATTCAGGACAACCGATTCCGTGATTTCTCGGGTGGTCTTCGCGGAACATTCGACTTCGATAAAAAGAATATGTTGGAAATCAGTTATTTGTACGATCAGTATGACAAGAGTGATTTCTATTATGATCAATATGACATCCTCGATTACCGAAATGTGCAACATACCTTCAGAACGCAATACACCCACAACTTCACAGATAGCCTAGTGCTTATCGGCGGTGGTGACGTGATGAGGGATTATCTGATGACCTACCAGTTTGCCGACACGGCAGGAAAACATCAATACACGGCTGATTTGTTCTCTCAGATCGATTGGACTATCAACAAACATTGGAACATCCTGGGAGGCGTTCGCTACGACCATTTTTCCGCCGCCTCACTCAACCATGTGACTGGCAAAGCTGCCGTCATGTACAAACCTGACGACAAGTGGAATCTCCGCCTCTCCTATGCGGGCGGTTTCCGTGCGCCTACCTTGAAAGAGACCGATCAGGAATTTCTCATGGGTGGCTTCATGTATATCTACGGGAACAAGGAGTTGAAACCTGAGTCGAGCAACAATTTCCAACTCTCAACAGAATACTCGAAGGGCATTTTAAACGCATCCGTCTCAGGATTCGTCAATGCCTTCAAAAACAGAATCAACACCCGATACGACTCCCTCTATTATGACAGCAAACCCATCACAAGGTCTTTCCGTGGGAATATGTCACCTGCGGAGGTGGAGGCCATCTGCGACAAACGAGACATGTATGCGATCTACGAAAACATGGAGAGCCTCGTTGTCTCTGGTATCAATGCAGATGCGAAACTGCATTTCGATTTTGGTGTAAACGTCGGATTGTCTTATGTCTATACGCATGAGAGCAATACCGCCACATCTTCCACCCGACCTCATGCAGCCAATGCGAAGGTCGAATATCACAAGGATTGGAAAAACTATGGGTTCAACGTGGGAATCAACGGAAGGTATATGTCCGAACTCAAAACGGAAGGTCGATCCTACGAAGATTACATGATATGGAAACTTTCCCTCATGCAACACTTCTACAAAGGAATCAACCTAAACTTTGTCGTGGATAACCTATTCGGTTGGAAACCATCCTATTACAGCGCGGTATCGCCTACGACAACAGGTACATCCTTTTCCCTAAGTCTATCGTTGGACATAGACAGATGGTTCGATACAACAAGAAATAAAACAAATACTGAAAACGCAAAAAAGAGTGTAGAATGAGTGTGAAGAAAAAAATAATACTGATTGGAGCGGCTATAGTCGCTCTGATTCTGTTGGTCGGAGCTTACATGAAATGGGTAAGTCCGACGAAGATTGCTTTCTTTAATTACCAAGTTATCACCCTTGGTGAGATAAACAGAGCTAACGACAACCCATCCATCCGCTTATTCGAGGTTAGTACTGACGATGTGGATGATTTAGGCAAATATGACATGGTTTTTGTTAATGCCATGGGACTTAGGATCACGGAAGCGCAACGTGAGACATTGAAGGAGATAGGCAAGAAAGTGCCTATTCTCACATCCATGGCGACAAACCCCGCCAACAATATCGCCACGGTGGATTCGGTGGATATCGAGTTCCTCAACCAATACATCAGCAACGGAGGAAGAAAGAACTACCGTAACATGCTTAACTACGTGCGTAAGTTCATTGATGGTAAAAAGTTCCGTTCGTATGAGCCTGAGATATACGTTCAGAAGGAGAACCATCTGCTTTATCATGCAGACATAAAGACTCAAGATGGGGAGGATATAGGCTTTGAGAGCATCGCCTCATATCATAAATTCCTGATGGATAATAACCTATGGAATGAAAATGCTCCTTGTGTAATCATCACGGGGGCTATGGGTGACCCTTCGGATTTGGCGGCTGCATTGGAAAAGACGGGCAATCGTGTCTATTGCGTGAACAGTCTGACCGCCATGGTCTCTTCGCACCAAATAGACTCTATCCATCCTTCAGTTATTATCAATATGGCACATGGACGCTTGGGTGACAACATGGTGAATTACTTGAAAGAACGAAACATTCCTCTACTTCTCACATTGAATGTGAACAGACTCCGTTCTGAATGGGAAGAGGAGAAGATGGGCATGAATGGAGGATTCTTGTCACAAAGTGTTGTCACACCAGAAATCGATGGTGCGATCAGACCCTATGTGCTGTTCGCCCACGAGCAGGACGAATCGGGACTCCGTCACTTGATCACGATGCCCGACCGTCTGACTACTTTCGTCGAGACAGTGAACCGGCTTATCGCCATGCAGTCGAAGCCTAACAAGGAGAAGAAAATCGTCATCTATTACTACAAAGGACCGGGGCAAAACGCAATGTCCGCTGCAGGAATGGAGGTGGCGCCTTCTCTCTATAATTTATTGGCACATCTGAAACAATCGGGTTATAATGTAGAGGGGCTTCCTCAAAATGCGGACGAACTGGAGAAGATGATTCAGCAGAGAGGAAAGGTCTTTGGAACGTATGCGCAAGGTGCCCATGCGGAGTTCATGGCTACCCAATCTCCACTGATGGTAACCAAAGAGCAATTTGACTCGTGGACGGATGATTATCTGCCTGCAGCCATGAAGGAGGATTTGGTGAAGGTTAACGGAGAGTTTCCTGGCGAGTTTATGACCCAAGATGGCAAGTTGGCTTTGGCATATTTGCGATTTGGCAATGTTGTCCTTATGCCACAGGGAATGGCTGCAGCCGGAACCGACACATTCAAGATCGTACACGGAGCCAATGTTGCTCCTCCATACGCTTATGTCGCCTCCTATTTGTGGGCACAGAAGGAATTCAATGCCGATGCCATTCTTCACTTCGGAACACATGGTTCGCTGGAGTTCACACCTCGCAAACAGGTCGCTTTGGGGTCGTTGGACTGGCCAGACCGACTCGTCGGAGCCACGCCTCACTTCTACATCTACACGATTGCTGACGTGGGTGAGGCCATGATTGCCAAAAGACGTTCATACGCAGTCACACAATCACACCTGACCGCACCGTTCTTGGAGAGTGCACTGCGAACCACTTACCAACAACTGACCGAATCCATCTCCTCTTACGACAGGGCTGCGGAGACAGGCAATGAAGAGGATATGAAAAGGACAGCGGCAAAGGTACGTGCCCTCTCGATTGAATTGGGCATTGCAAGAGAACTTAGATTAGACACCACCGCAAACGGAGCACCTTATGCATCCGAAGAGATTGAACGAATAGAATCCTTTGCGGAGGAATTGGTCAATGAGAAAATCGTAGGACAGCTATATACGCTTGGCGTCGCCTACGAGCCCGAACGAATCAATAGCAGCTTGTATGCCATGGCCGTGGATCCTATCGCTTACGGATTGTTGGCTGTGGATAAACAGAAAGGACGTGCGGACGAATCTTTCGAGAAAAAGAAGTTACAGTTCGACCGTAAATACATGACAGCCGCCAAGAAGATTGTACATGATCTTTTAGAAAATCCTTCGTTGGGAGATGACCAACACCTTCTCGCCATTGCGAATATCACAGAAGATGAGCTGAACATGGCGAAAGAGTTCGAGAAGCAAGGCAATCGTCCGGATATGATGGCGATGATGATGTCGATGGGAGCACAGTTCTCCGCTAAGGCAAAGAAAGACACCTTGCCTACCAAAAGTGTGAGTGAACTGCGGAAAGAAGGCATCATGAGACATCGGAGCATACCACAAATGACCAAGGAAGAGTACCAGAAAATGGAACAAAAAGGTTTCTATCCTGATGCCATGATGAAGGCTATCAAAGAGGGTCAAGAGTGGTATAAGCGGGAACAAGACTCTTTGAGAAAGAAGGATCATCCGCAAAAAGATACGATAAAACCGCAAGAGCAAAAACCGAAGGAGATGCCTAAACGGAGAGAGTTCTCTAAGGAGGAGAAAGAACTGGCTCGTGCGATATTAGCTATCAGACAGGCTGTACTGAATGTGAATCTGTACAAAAAGCAATTGAAGGAGAGTCCTTCCGAGGAACTGAAATCGGTGGTCAATGCCCTGAACGGAGGATATACCGCACCATCTCCTGGTGGCGATCCTATCGTCAACCCTAACGTATTGATGACAGGTCGAAACCTATATGGAATCAATGCGGAAAACACTCCTTCGGTTGATGCTTGGGAGAAGGCGAAAGCATTGGCAGATAATACAATAGAGATGTACAAGAAGAGACATCACGACTCCATTCCAAGGAAGGTCAGCTATACGCTATGGAGCGGAGAATTCATTGAAACGGAGGGTGCCACCATTGCACAAGCGTTCTATATGCTGGGCGTGGAGCCTTTGCGGGACGCTTTCGGCAGGGTGACTGACCTGCGACTGATTCCTTCCAAAGATCTGGGTCGTCCACGTATTGATGTGGTGGTTCAAACCAGCGGTCAGTTGCGGGACATTGCCGCATCAAGATTGTTCTTGTTGAATCGTGCGGTCGAGATGGCTTCATCGGCATCAGACGATATGTATGACAACTACGTGAAAGAGGGCGTCGTCGAATCCGAACGTGTGTTAGTCGAGAAGGGCATCACACCTAAGGAGGCGAGAGAAATATCCACCTACCGTGTCTTTGGCGCACAAAACGGAGGGTATGGAACAGGCATACAAGGAATGGTGACGGCCGGCGACCGTTGGGAGTCGGAAAAAGAGATAGCGGATGTCTATCTGCACAATATGGGTGCGTTCTACGGCTCGGAGAAGAATTGGGAGGTTTTCCGTCAAGCAGCGTTCGAGGCGGCCCTTACCCGTACGGATGTGGTGGTTCAGCCTCGCCAGAGCAATACGTGGGGCGCATTAAGTTTGGACCATGTCTATGAATTTATGGGTGGCATGAACTTAGCTGTCCGTAACGTGACGGGGAAAGATCCAGATGCCTATATGAGTGATTATCGGAACCATAACCGCATGAGGATGCAGGAGGTGAAAGAGGCGATTGGCATAGAGAGCCGCACCACAATCTTCAACCCCACCTATATCAAAGAGAAGATGAAGGGAGGCGCCAGTTCAGCAGGTGAGTTCTCTGAAATCATCACCAACACGTATGGTTGGAATGTGATGAAACCAGCTGCCATTGACAATGAGATGTGGGACGAAATCTATGATGTTTATGTCAAAGACAAACATCAGTTGGGCGTACAGGAGTTTTTCGAGAAGAAGAATCCAGCCGCCTTGGAGGAGATGTCCGCCGTGATGATGGAGTCCGCACGCAAAGGCATGTGGAAAGCCACGCAAGAGCAATTAGCCGAAGTGGCGAAACTGCATACGGATTTGGTGGAGAAATACAAACCGTCCTGCTCTGGATTCGTATGCAACAATGCGAAACTGCAGCAATTCATCGCATCCCACGCACCAGAAGAGAAATCATCATCCTACAAGAAAGAGATCCAACAGATTCGTGAAAAGAGCGATGGAAAAAACATAGTGATGAAGAAAGATACGTTGCAAGAGACCAACGAGAGCCATGTGAAAATCAATGGTGTGGTGGTAGGTGCTTTTGTTGTCCTCTCCTTCGTCGTGTTATTATTGCTTATCCGCAGAAGACGGAAGATGAATCAAGAATAGAATGGAGACGGTCGTATTAATCATCATGATGCTGGTTTGCTTCACTTTTTTGCTGAAGCAAACCTTCCACTCTCCCAAAGAGTGGGTAGGAATCAGCGTCCTGCTACTGATCTTCACAGGGCTGATCTGGCCTGTCGCCATCGAGCAATCGAAGTCGCAGATAAGCGACTGGCTTTCCAATCCGACACTCATGCAGGATACGGCAGTCATCATCACCTTAGATGTGATGGTGCAGGTCATTTTTTGCGTTATGGATGTGCGTGTCGGAAGCGGAGGCGGAAGAAAAAAGGCAAGCAAGATATGTTATCAGGTGGTCAAATGGATACCGGGGTTCATGATCTTCCCCGTTATCTTCTCCGCTTTGGTCTCCGTCATCTTCAAGTTTCCAGGAGTCTCTTTCAGTACCATATCATGGAGCATGGCGGCAGTCATTGCCATATTGGTTCCTCTGCTGACTTTCGGCTTCCGATATTTATTGCCAGAGCGGGAAATCAGGCTGGAGGTATTGTTCCTTTGCAACCTTCTGTTAGCCATCTTGGCGGTAGTCGCCACGGTCAACGGAAGGACAGCGGTGGAGGCAACCGACAATGTGAGTTGGCGAGCCTTGTTGGAAACCAGCTGCGTGATGTTGTCGGGTGCGCTCATAGGCCTTGTCCTCTACGAATTGAAAAGAATATTCAAGCGAAAAAAATCATAAATAATTAACTAAGGGGCGCATGTTCGTCCCACAAAACCAGATAGGATATGCATTATATTTCAGACATGCTGTATTGGATCGCAACAGGACTGTTGGTTCCCGTTGTCATCCTTTTAATCGTTTTGTTTATCCGTGCGCTTCTGCTGTTGGGAAGTTTCTTCGGACAATATATCTCCATAAAAAAGGTGCGCAAGGAGTTCCGCACAGTCATTCAGCGTATGACATCGCAGAATGTGGAGGAGTGGAAGACGTTGCTTCCTGACGCAAAGCACTCTCCGTTCATTGATTGTATCAAAGAGATGGCAGAGAACCATGATAGTCAAGCGAAGGTGCGTCACCTAGTTGATAATTATGAAATCATGACGCAAAGAGAGTTGTATCCATCCAATCTGCTTTTGAAAATGGGTCCTATGTTGGGATTGATGGGTACGTTGATACCAATGGGACCAGCCTTGGTGGGACTCTCTTCCGGTGACATCGCCTCCATGGCCTACAATATGCAGGTAGCTTTCGCCACCACCGTTGTGGGATTGGCGTCGAGTGCGATAGGATTCATCACGAAACAGTTCAAGCAAAACTGGTATGCCCAAGACTTGGCCGACCTGGAATATTTATCAGACTTAATCAAAGAGTGCCATGAGAAGAAATAACCGAAGGAGAATGAGCATGGGCGAAGACGACGATCCGATGAGTGTCGTCAGCAATCTTTTCGATGTGGCTATGGTCTTTGCCGTAGCCTTGATGGTCGCTTTGGTCGCAAGGTATAATATGACGGAGATATTCAGCCAAGAGAATTATACGATGGTGAAAAATCCTGGGAAGGAGAACATGGAGATCATCACCAAGGAGGGTGGTAAAATCAACCGATACACCGCCACCGATGAATCAAATCCATCTGAGGGGAAAAGAGGAAAGAAGGTGGGCGTCGCCTATCAATTGGAGAATGGGGAGATTATTTATGTGCCGGAGTAATCCATCCTCCCAACACACATTTGCAACCCAGTTGCATCCCCTCTTTCATACATTTGCATAGAAACAATAAACCAATAATAGTTGATATGCAAAAAGACAAAATAAAGGATGCTTACCACGACTCCAAAAGCTTTTACGATAGAGTCCTGACGCAAGACAATATCCTTTCCAAAGCGTATATGAAATTATTCTGGGGAGGCACTGATGATGTAGCAATCGCACATCAAATGCTCTCCTACATTCCAGAAGGGTTCAGTGGCACGATCTTAGACGTCCCTTGTGGCACCCTCGTCTTCACCTCCACGCAATGGAAGAGGCTCAACAATGCCAAAATCTTCTGCCTGGATTATAGCGAGGATATGTTGCGACAAGCACAGAAACGAATAGAGGGATATGACCACATCACCCTACAGCAAGGAGATGTGGGTGCCCTGCCATACGAAGCGCAAAGCATCGATCTGGTGATGAGCATGAACGGATTTCATGCCTTTCCTGACAAACTAAAGGCTTTTGACGAAACGTGTCGAGTGCTAAAAAAAGGAGGCAAATTCATCTTTTCCTTCTACGTGCAAGGCAAGTTGCGCCGTGCCGATTGGCTGGTGAGTCATATCCTTGCCCCTAAAGGGTGGTTCACCGCCCCATTCCAAACCGAAGAGGAGGTGCGACAGATCCTCACAGAAAAGTATGCAAAAGTAGAGATCCACACAGACAACGCAATGATTTGGGGAGTGTGCGAGAAGTAAGGAAGAGATTTGACCGAATTTCTCTTATGCGCTAGTGGCCATTGTGCGGTTGGGAGTGGAATGAACAGTTATCTCTCCTCTCCCTCGCAATAGGCCCACAAAAGGATCTCCTTGGATGAATTGGCAATTATCTCCTTGGCTTTCTTGAAACCCTCCGTGGTAACCGTCACGCAACCCGAGCAGGAGGCTTCGTTCAGGGGGATGTAACGACAAGGCAGGAAGAGCTGAGCATCAAGGAAGCGGGCGTCATGAATCATAATGCCCCGCCTTTGGGCATTGCTGTTCGTATTATCCAAGCCAATCATCAAGCGACTACGATTAACCCCTAACGTTTTGCCATATCTATTTTTCCGGATCGCAAATCTTCCCAACGAGGAACAATTGCTACCTATCTCGTTGCTGAAAACAGGCGTACTAGCAGTACTTCCCTTCCCTGGACCATGCATGCAATAATCCGAGTACTCAATCCTCGAAGTGGCGAAATCCCAGATAAAGAACCTTGGCGTGCCAGAGGGGAGGGAATAATCCACCAGAAAACAATGACTCGTATCATAGCCATTTCGGGAGGCATAACGCTTAAGGGAGGTCGCTTTCTCCTTCGCCAGGGCGTAAACAGGGGAGGCGGCACGTGGCGGAATACGCTTGTACTGATGCAAGGCAAAGCTGACTCCCGCCACCAAAAGGATTATGATCATAATCCCTAAGAATATGCGTCTAACCATTTTCATTCTGACATCAGGTGTATGTTCGAGATATTGTATCGGGCAAATATACGGAAAGATCCATGGAATCAGTTCCATTTAAGCAAAAATCAGTGCATCGACACCACACACCACACGAAAGAAAGCACAGAGGGAAAGATATACTTGCGAAACAATACGATAGGCCAGAAAAATAGGAACAAGAGCGATTTTATGGAAATAGTTCGTAACTTTGCAGTAAACATTGATGGCAATGAAGAAGTTCACCACATGCTTATTCCCAGCGATCGCGTTATTCGTCTTTTTCTCATGCAAGGACGAAGAATCGTCCATCCCTAGCAGTGAAGTCTACGTGAAGACCCGTACGAGCGAATACAACGAGCTACGGACGCCCAACCATGCAGTCATATACGAATACAATGGGCTCTATCCATCCAATTTCAAGTTAGGTTTCGGTGGATTGGCGATTTTTCGCGACTTAGAGGGGAAACTGGGCTGTTGCGACCTGGCCTGTCCGGTCGACAAATCCCACATGAATCCACTGGATATCAAAATGCCTTACGCCACCTGCCCATTATGTGGTGCGAAATATGACCTGTCATATGGTGTGGGCAACTCCGTCAGTGGAGATTCGAAGATTCCCCTCCGAACGTATAGGAACATCCGCGATACGGGGGAGTATATTATCGTAACCAATTAATTGGATTCGTAGGTTATGGGGAAGAACGATAGAGGGCGGAATTTCTGGCATTTGATGGCAATTGTGACGATCATCTTTTGGGGAACAAGTTTCGTATCCACCAAGATATTGCTCGATTATGAGTTTTCCGCCATATTCATATTTGTGGTCCGTTTCATCTTCACCTACCTTCTCCTTCTGATACTATCGCACGACACGATGTTCGCCAAGGACAAGAGGGACGAGTTCTTCCTATTTTTAGGAGGCATCATGGGAGGAACGCTCTATTTCTGGTTAGAGAACACCGCCCTCACCTACTCGCCTTCATCGAACGTATCGCTCATCGTTTGCACCAATCCACTGCTGATTCTTATCGTCATCAGCCTGCTTGACAAGAAAGAGCGGCTGAATAAGCGGCAAATAATCGGTTCGCTGCTGACATTCGTCGGGATGGTACTCGTCGTGCTGAATGGTCATCTGTACCTGCACCTATCGCCCAAAGGAGATCTGCTCGCACTAGGGGCGGCGATCGTATGGACCCTCTATTCCATCAGCATAAAGCAGTTACACACCAAATACTCTTCCCTATTCATCACCAGGAAAATCTTCTTCTACAGTTGTTTGACGGCCATACCCTTGCTGCTGGCGGACCAGACCCCTATCCCATGGGACAATATCAAGGTTCCTGTCGTCATTGTCAATTTCCTGCTGTTAGCCCTGCTGTCATCGTTGTTCGGCTATCTGGTATGGAATCTTGTTCTGAGGGAGTTAGGGACCGTATTAGCCTCCAATTACATCTACGCCATACCATTGGTCACAATCATCACCGCGATGATCGCCCTGAACGAACGCATCACATGGGTAGCCATCCTCGGAGCGATCTCCATCGTAACAGGCATGATAATGGCTGAATACAAAGGGAAGAAAAAAGGCGAAGAGGCAACCAAAGACTAACATGCGCTCACGGTAGAAAAAACAGAGGGCACACCCGTAAAGGATATGCCCTCATTGTTGCTTATAATAACCTTCGGCTATAGTTCGTCGTACGGCAACGCCGCCAACATCTCAGCCATCTTATTCAACATCTCCTTGATAGGTTTCTCCACCATCATCTTAATCATCATATTGATCTCAGCCTTCAAGGTCACCTTGATGCGCGTATCATCCTCGGCGACAGACTTCAGCTGAATCCAGAGGTTAAAAGCGATAGGCGATTGGTCCGACCCGAACTTGATGGTCTTGTTCGGTTCCCGCTCGATGATTCTCAAGCTCACCTGACCCAATGGAGGTATATCGAATGAGCAGCTATCAGCGTCGAATGAGACATTCTGCACCTTATCCTGAGGAAGCTTATCCTTGAGCCTCTCCAAATTCCTAAGGTCAGAGATGACGCTAAAAATTTTCTCGTCGCTGTATGAAGACTTAGTAATTGTACTCTCTATCGTTGTCATATCGTAAAAATTTATTTACCCCAAGTGTCCGGGCTCTTTCTCCATTCCTTCAAAGTAGCCATTTCATTCTCTCCGATGCACTTCGTGTCCAAGAGGTGTTGCAACACAGCCTCATAGTTGGAGAGGGTTGTCAATTCCACCTTAGCGTCTGCGAATTGGTTAGCCGCCAAAGGGAATCCGTAAGTGAAGATAGCCACCATACCGAGCACCTGAGCGCCCGCCTCGCGAAGAGCGTTGACAGCCTTCAAGCTGCTACCGCCCGTAGAGATAAGGTCCTCGATGACAACCACCTTTTGTCCAGCCTTCAACTCGCCCTCGATGATATTACCCATACCATGATCTTTTGGAGAAGAACGCACATAGATGAAAGGCTTGCCGAGTAATTCAGCGACCAGCACACCCTGGGCGATGGCGCCCGTCGCAACACCTGCGACCACCTCCACGTCCTTGTATTTCTCACGAACGATGTTCGCCAATTCCTCCTTGATGAGCGTACGGATTTCAGGATAAGCCAACGTCTTGCGGTTATCGCAGTAAATAGGAGATTTCCATCCGGAAGCCCATGTGAAAGGAGAAGAAGGCTGAACCTTGACAGCCTTGATGCCAAGCAGTTTCTCAGCGATCAGATTTTGAACATTGCTCATATCGTTTCAGTTTATTAGTTGTATTATTTATTTTTTCGAGATATATTGATTCGCGTACTCAGGGGTAATATAGTTCTCCAACGTGGTGCAGACATACGAAGAGAAGTCTATCGCACAACGAACGATAGCGTCCCATTGTTTACTGCTCAACCCATTCTTCAGGTCCTCCAGCGTCACATTCTCCTTGATAAGGCCATAGATGATTCCCGCGTTGAAGTTATCGCCCGCACCCACCGTGCTGACAGGTGTGATCGCATTTCCTGGGTAGTTCTTGCTGAACTTCTCGCCGAAGAGATGCGCCCCCTTCTCCCCAAGCGTATAGATGAAGTTCTTGGAGTAGAAGCTCACATGGTCGTTATAGATCTGTTCCGCGCCCGTCTCACCATAGATGTTCAGGAAATCCTCATCCGAACCCTTTATGATGTCCGCATACTCGAAGTTGTCGAGGATGGTCGGCATCAAATGGCGCACATCATTGATATGCGACTTACGGAAATTCACGTCATAGTAGATGATCGCCTTCTTAGCCTTCGCGTAATCCAGCAGATCCACCAATTTATCATGCAAGACAGGGTTCAGCGCGAAGTAAGAACCGATCATCAGGATATCATCCGCCTGGATGTCCGGCATGATATAATCCAATCTATCGTGTGGATAATCCTTGTAAAAGAGATAATCAGCGTTTTGCCTCTCATCCAAGAAGGCCAAGGCCAAAGGAGTCTTCCCCCTATCGAAAGAATAGATGTAATCCGTCTTTACATTGTTCTTATCAAGGAAATCCCTAATTATCATACCAATACGATCGTTCCCGATCTCACTGATGAAGACAGCCTCCATGCCCAGTCTACCCAAAGATATTAGCGCATTATAGACCGATCCTCCGGGTTTAGCACTCACAGGTTGGTCTTCTTTAAACAGAATGTCGAAAACAGTCTCCCCGACACCGATGATTTTTCTCATTGCGTTAGTTTTGATAGTTCAAGTCGTCTGCGATCAATTTATTTAAAACAGCCCTCTTCGCCTTATTGGAGAAGCCCGTCGGCGTATTTCCACCAACAAAGACAACCTCCCCATACTTAGAGTAGATGAATGTACCCGAGTTAGAGATGCCCTCGCTCAAGTCCTTGTGCCAATCATGTTGCCATGAGACACCGCCATCCTTAGAAGAGAAGCATTGCGTGGAATATGACCCATCCTCTTTCTCACCACCCACGACACCCAAGGTTCCCGCATAGAAGAAGACATTAGGATGCTTCAAGGAAGGTATCGTACCATCCGCCTTTTGGAGTTGGGTTGTATTTCCGTTCTTATCCATCGACCAAATCGTACCCTGACCGTTCTGGGAAGCGTAGATATAGCCGAGAGAAGTATAGCCCGAAGGAGAGGTGAACGATGTGATGTTCTCAGAAGGGAAACCCTCAGGAAGCGCGACGCGTCGCTGGAAATCCCCATTACGTCTCGCATAGAAACCGTCGGCACCAATCGCCCACAGCTCGTCGCCTATCGTGAAAAGAATCTTTTCAATGCTCACAGAAGAACAGAGAGAGAAGCTGAGGTTGTCAAGATGTGCGGAATAGATGCCACCATCCATCTTCATCACATAGATCGAATCGCCGCAGATAGCCGAAGAAGACCAGTCCGCATTGTCGATGTTGAGCGGCATCTTCTCCCAACTTGTCAAATCCGTGCAAGAGTAGAGCGTGCTCACGCCCTCCTCGCCGGCGCAAAACCAAAGGTTACGACCGTTATGCGCGAAAGACTTTTGGGAAGAAATACGGGAGGTGACGTCCACCGTGGCAAACTCCTGCCAAGTAAACGCCGAGACATCATAATTATGGACACGGATATCAATCGTGTAAATCTTTTGCTGGGTATTGTCCTCCGACGTGCTAAGGATCTGCAACTTTTCGGAAAGGTCAAGCGACGTGCCATTTTTGAAAGGGACCCATTCCCCATCCTTCTTGTATTTGAAGGTAGGCTGGGAAACATATCCATATAAGTTCGTAGAGACATGTGATAGGTTTGTTCCCTTATCCAATGAATCGTAATTGAATATGATGCCCTCCACATCATTCACGACGATCTTGGTCTTAGGATGAATCACCATGGATCGGATACGCGGATCACTGAGATTCTTCACCGAATTATCATCTTCGTCGTCGTCACAGGCCACAAAGACAGGTGCAACACTCATTGCGAACAATACTATTAAGGAAAATAACTTATGTTTCATTTACTATGTAATTTGAATGCAAAAATAAAAAAAATATGGAAAAATTTTTCAACCGACCATGTAAATATGAGCCATCATCCATGCGAAATAACGCAACCCTTTCCCCACGCAAATGAAAAGGCAAACCAACCAAGCATTGCTTCTCAAGTAGCCCAAAGCCACCTCAATCACCTCGCCGACAAAAGGGAGGAATCCCAGGACAGCGAGGACAGCGCCTTTGTGCCGGAGCCGTTCGCTCCATATCTTCACCTTCTCCTCCTTGATGCCAAACCTTCGCTCCAGGAGATCCATCTTGCCCAACTTCCCCAACCAATAACAAGTCATTCCCCCCAACGTGTTACCCGCCGTGGCAGAGATGAGGCAAAGAACAGGATTCGCCCCTGCGAGCAACAAACCGGACAAAAGCAGTTCCGAACTAAACGGAAGAATCGAGCCCGCCAAAAGCGCACCAAGGAATAACCCCCAATAACCATAATTGGCGAGAAAATCAACCATTGCTTAGATGAGATCAGGTTGTATAAAATAGAAGATTGAAGTTACAAAGAAGAGGGCCAATAGTATCTTTGAGAGAAGAGACCATTCCAACGAGAAGTATTGTCCAATGACGAACGAACAAAAGAAGATGCACGTAGGCAGAAATAGCTGCGCATGGTTCCTATCCATAAGCATGATCACCAAGACCGTGACCAGACACCTGACAAGGAAGAAGACCTCCTCCCTACTGCGGACGTTCTGGTGGGAACGGCTATGGATGAAATGGAGCAGGGAAATGATGAACAACACGGCGATGATTCCCGAATAGATCTTCCCTTCGAAGCTCTGCAACATCGAGAATGAGCCATCCATGACAATCCATGAGCTCCAATACTCCCCCCAAGACGACAAAGTGTTCAGGTAGGAAGAGACAAGGCAGCAATAAAAGAACGGCATGATAACGCCCGTCAGATAGGCGAACACAATCTTCACGTTCAAGGAATTGCACCTATACAGCAAGAAGAAAAAGGGTATCGTCAGCAACAAAGACTGCACGGCGAAAAGTGCGGATATGGATAGAATCAGACCTGCGTCGAACGCCCGAATGATAAACTTATCCGACGCACCCTCCACGAGCCGGAAGGAGGTGTTCACGAAGAATACGATGCAGATAACGATAATCCATGACGTGGAGAAGCAATGCGGACGCATCAGCAGAGACACGACGACCACAAAAATGAACGCCGGAAGGATCGTTCGCACATTGATGAAGGAGAACGTCTCGTTCAACCATATCATTGAATAGGCCGTGATGATCACGCACACCAAGGCAATGACACGGAAGATCCAGCTATCGAAAGGTAGATAGCGGTTCCATAAAGACGCAAGGGGAGAATTCCCCAAGACAACGGGAGCCTCAACCTCCATCGTCGGGGAAAACACCTCATGCCACAATACAAGGGCAACGACCAGAGAGATCAGAATGGTCGACACACTGGGCAATATGTTGTCTTTGTATTGTAGATATTGCATTTCAGCTTATTTTAAATCCTTTCCGATATCAGAGCGGAAATACTTCTTGTCGAAATTGATCTTCTGAGCATTCTTGAAGGAAACGGCGAGCGCCTCCTCCTTATCTTTCCCATAAGAGCTGACAGAGATGACACGTCCACCATTGGTGACCAACTTGCCATCCTGGATCTTCGTGCCGGCATGGAAAACGATGCTATCCTTCACCTCCTCAATACCAGTGATCACCTTACCCTTCTCGTACGCCTCAGGGTAACCGCCGGAAACCAACATCACGGTAACTGCCGCACGCTCATCCACCACCAAATTCTTTGAAGCCAACGTACCCGTGGCAACACCCTCGAAGAGGTCAACAAGGTCAGATTTTATGCGAAGCATGACAGCTTCCGTCTCAGGATCGCCCATTCGTACATTGTACTCGATCACCATAGGTTCGTTCTTGACATTAATTAACCCCAAGAAAATGAACCCCTTATAAGTCAATTTCTCTTTCTTCAAGCCCTCGATGGTAGGAACGACGATACGTTTTTCGACCTTCTGCATGAAAACCTCGTCCGCGAACGGAACAGGAGAGACAGCGCCCATTCCACCGGTGTTCAAACCCGTGTCACCCTCGCCGATTCGCTTGTAATCTTTAGCGACAGGAAGGATTTTATAATCGTTACCGTCCGTCAAAACGAAAACGGAGCACTCGATACCAGACAAGAACTCCTCGATAACAACCGTATTGCTTGCGCTACCGAACTTTCCGTCCAACATGTTACGGAGTTCCCTCTTCGCCTCTTCCAAGTCAGGGATGATCAAAACACCCTTTCCAGCGGCCAAACCGTCAGCCTTCAAGACATAAGGAGCCTCCAACTGCTCAAGGAATCGGAAACCCTCCTCCAAGGTGGCGGAGGTGAAACTTTTATAGCGAGCGGTAGGGATATTATGGCGCACCATGAAGGCCTTCGCGAAATCCTTGCTACCCTCCAATTGGGCACCATCCTTAGATGGACCGATGACAGGCACCTTATTCAGCTCCGCATCATTCGCGAAGAAATCGAATACACCATTCACCAGCGGATCCTCCGGACCGACCACCACCATATGAACATTGTGGCTCAGCACAAATTGTTTCAGCGCGGGGAAGTCATTAGCGGAAATGTTCACATTCTCGCCCACATTGAGCGTGCCCCCATTGCCTGGAGCGATGTAAAGCTTCTCGACTTTGGGACTTTGGGAAATCTTCCATGCCAGGGCGTGTTCCCTTCCGCCCGAACCTAACAATAGTATATTCATATGTAATCTTTAATAAAATCCTGGTTTAACACTTCAAACTTATAGCCCTCCGCCATCAGATAATCAATGGCTTTCGGCAATGCGTAACGAATATTCTTTTCCGCCTTCAGGGAGTCATGGAATACGATGATCGAGCCATTTCTTGTATACTTCCTCACGATTTCCAAGACCTCCTCCCCGCTTAGTTTGCGGTTGTAGTCACGCGTCACGACATCCCAGAAGACGATCTTGAACTTCTTCCGAAGCGTCATGAACTGGAGATACCTTAAGATCCCATGCGGAGGTCTAAAGAGAGGACTCTTAATCAATTCGTCCGCTTTCTCAACATTACTGATGTACTTCCTCGAACTCGTATAGAGTCCTTGCAAATGGTTGAAGGTGTGGTTGCCCACTATATGGCCCTCCTCCTGTACTTGTCGGAACACATCAGGATGCTTCCTCACATTATCGCCCACACAGAAAAAGGTGGCTTTGATTCCCCTCTCTCGCAAAAGATCCAACACGAAGGTAGTCACCTCAGGGATCGGACCATCATCGAAAGTAAGGTAAACCGTTTTTTCCTCTTGTGGCAGTCGCCAGACTGTGCCAGGAAAAATCTTCCTGTACACAGTTGGCAATTGTTCTATGAGCATTTTTTACTTGTTCAGAGTTTTGTATAATTGATAATACCGAGAGACCAGTGCGGCATCCGCCTCTGCCTCAGGAGCCTTGACGGTCTCCTCCAAGAGGGAGATTTCATGAAGGATGGAGAACTGTTCATTGTACAAGTCAACTATCGAGAAATGGTTCATAAAGCTTTTCGACAAGCCCTCGATCCACGACAGATGTTGGATGGCCGACTCCTTCAGAGCCTGAATGATCGGCTTAGCCTTCTCATACTGATGCAACTCAGAGTACTGTTTAGCCATCATGAACGATGCTGTGCTATAAGGCACCTGAGGCGCAGGTAATACCTTCTGGGCGAAGTCCAACACCTCGATGGCGCGCTGCTCACGCTCATCCGCGAACTGATTAACAGCAGCTGAATCGATCCGTTTCGCATAGTCCGCTATAGCCGCGCTCAATTCACCATTGCTCATGGACTCATATTTGGTGCCCAATATTTCTATTGCGCTAACACGAGCATGAGCCAACAAAGTGGAATCGGAGATGCCGGCAGATGCGCCCCTCGCGATACGGCTGTTGTCATAATAAGCGGACGTATATTGTCTATAAGTTGACATGAATCGGCTATCCTTCTCGTTGCCGCTCGTCAAAGCCCAACGCAAGACCTCACAATAGTCACGCTTCATTCTAGCCTGCTTAGCCTCCATGATAAAGGCATCCACCAGACGAATGAACATGTACCTATGTGTTTGGACCATGCGGAGGTTGTTCTCTTCCAAATAGATGTTCGGATTATCAGCGATTCCACCCCATTTGAACTTATGAAGCATGTTGTCGTACATCTTGTCCGTGTTCACACGCTCGTTCGCATAGAACGGATCCTTCTTGATAGGCACGATGCGGTAAGCCATACCCTCAAGCTGCAGATAATCGTTGATACCCGTGAAGCTCTCCTTGCCGACGGTCGTCGCGAAGTACATCGGACGTTGCCAGTGGTTAGAGGCGAGAAGGTCAAGGATGAAGATCTCCTGTTTGCCCAAGAATCTCTTTCCGCCGAATCCGATATTCATTCTAGAGACGATTCTATCCTTATCCTTAGCATCCACCGTACCCGAATTCAACACCTCATCAGGATTGATGTCCATATAGACATTCTTCGCAGGATAGAACCAGAGTTTCTCCTTCGTGTTTCCAAAGATTCTTCTCTTGATGTTCGCGTCATTCTCCACCATGATCTTGTTGGCACTCTCCAAACTGATCGGATGGCCATCGACGATGTCCACGACATAAGCGTAATCCATCCTTCCGTTCATATAGTGCTGTGGCTTCAACGAAAGAGGAAGAGCCTTGGATTCGTAAGCGTCATGCGTCATCTGATCCACATACCAGCCCATCTGCAAATAACTCAAGTTGGCGACACGCTGGTCGGTACCGACACCCTCCACCTCTTGATTGTACCACAGAGGGAATGTGTCGTTATCTCCATTGGTGAAGATGACGCCATTAGGATCCATGGTCAATAGGTAGTTCTGACCGAAGTCACGGCAGGTGTATCGTCCTGAACGGTCGTGATCATCCCAGTTCTGAGAAGCCAAAAGCACCGGTCCCGCCAACAGACCCGCCACTGTTGCGATAGGGGCCCCGATTATTGGAGAGACGAACTTTATAAGCAGATCCACAATCGCTGGAACAGCCAAACCAATCCAGATACAGAAAGCGTAGAACGAACCAGCGTATGCGTAATCACGCTCTCTAGGCTGCAGAGGCGTTTGGTTCAGATACATGACGATGGCCAAGCCAGTCATGAAGAACAATGTGAACGTAACCACAAAGCTCTGAACGCCCAGATACTGGTTCTTTGCGCTCTTCTTGCTAATCTGATAGCATATACCCAAGATACCTAACAAGAGCGGAAGGAAGTAGTAGGTGTTTCGACCCTTGTTGTTCGCCAATTCGTCAGGCAAATTCGATTGGTCACCTAAACGCAGGGAATCGATGAAATCGATACCGCTGATCCAGTTTCCGTTCACGACGGTCATGTCGGTTGCCTGCACATCATTTTGCCTACCCACAAAGTTCCACATGAAATACCTCCAGTACATGAAATTGACTTGATAGCGGAAGAAGTAGGTCAGGTTCTCGCCGAAGGTAGGAACCATCTTTGTCTTACGCTGACCCTCTTTGTTGATGTAAGAGGCCTTCTTTCCTTTGATATTTCCCCAAACCTTGTATCCGTTGATATGGTGGGCCTGAGTGCTATACATACGAGGGAAAAGCATGCAAAGCTGATGTTTGTACTTCTTCTTCGTATCATAAGCCTCGTACTCGTCCGGCTCATTCGGATCCGTCTTCACCTTCTTCGCATAGAGGGTCTCGCCCTCGCTATAATCAGGTGTTCCATCCGCCTTGTATTCATACTCCGACGCATAACTCTCTCCAAAGAGCAAAGGAGTGTCGCCATATTGCTCACGGTTCAAGTAGCTCTTTAAAGCGAACACATCGTCCGGTGAGTTCTGATCCATCGGTGTGTTAGCGGCGGAACGGATGATGATAGCCGCATAGGAAGAGTATCCGAGAAGGATGACCGTACAACAGATCAGGATCGTGTTGAGGATTGAGTTGTTGTATAGCTTCTTCTTGTAGAACATAAATGTCGCCAAGCCTACCATAAAGAGTATGCCAATGATTGGATTGACACGTCCGCCCAAGAAAGGAATACCCAACAGAAGGATCGAGATCACAAACGAAGCGATCTTACGGAGATCATTATTTTTACCCCCCTTGCCAGCGTCTGCCTTTCCTGAGGTGTTGCCAGACTCCATCGTCTCCCAAATACCCCATACCAAACAGCCTACCAACAGAACCGCATATACGACTGTACCTGTATTGAAACTGAATCCAAGCGTATTGACAAAGAAGAGCTCAAACCATCCCGCCACTTCGACGAATCCAGGGATGATACCATAGAGAACCATCACAAGGATAGCGACGGAAACGCCCAGAGCCTTGAATGCGCCCCGAAGGGTAGCGTCATACTTCTTGAAGTAATAAACCAACACCAACGCAGGGATGGTCAGCAAGTTCAACAAGTGCACACTGATGGAAAGACCCATCAAATAGGCGATGAGCACCAACCAACGGTTAGCGTATGGCTTGTCAGCCACATCTTCCCACTTCAGGATCGCCCAAAAAACGGCTGCGGTAAAGAGTGATGAGTAGGCATATACCTCGCCTTCCACCGCTGAGAACCAGAACGTATCGGTAAAGGTGTAGGCAAGAGCACCCACAGCACCCGCACCCAAGATAGTGATCAGCTGGGAAACGGAGATCTCCCCCTCGTCAGAGGTCAACACCAACTTGCGCGTCAAATGGGTAATGGTCCAGAATAGGAAAAGGATACAGAAGGCACTACATATAGCCGAGAATGAGTTCACCATCATGGCCACATGCGCCGGATCTGAGGCGAAAAGGGTAAATAGCCTTGCCGTCAACATGAAGAACGGTGCTCCCGGCGGGTGTCCAACCTCTAATTTATATGCTGTTGAAATAAACTCGCCACAGTCCCAAAAACTGGCTGTCGGCTCAATCGTCATCAAGTACGTTGCCGCGGCGATAGCGAACACTATCCACCCGACAACATTGTTCAATAACTTGAATCGCTTCATTATTTTTTATTATTATTAGTATTTTATTATCTATTGATAAGAACGGACAAACCCGTGATTTATTACTTTGCGATCTTCGCCCAACTATCCTTCAGCGCCACAGTACGGTTGAACACCAACTTACCCGGCGCAGAATCAGGATCCACATTGAAGTAGCCGATTCGCTGGAATTGGAAATGTTGAAGCGGTTGCACATCCTTCAACCAAGGCTCCACGAACGATTGTGCGATGGTGAGCGAGTTCGGGTTCAGCAACTCCCTGAAGTCCTTGTCCTTCTCATCACCCGGATTCTCCACGTTGAAGAGTCGGTCGTACAGACGGACCTCGGCAGGTACAGCGTGCTGTACGGAGACGAAGTGGATGGTTCCCTTCACCTTGCGGTCGCTACCCGGCATTCCGCTTCTCGTCTCAGGGTCGTACTCGGCGTAGACCTCGGTCACGTTGCCGTTCGCATCCTTCTTGCAACCTGTACACTTGATGATATAAGCGTTCTTCAGGCGCACCTCGTTACCAGGCGTCAAACGGAAATATTTCTTTGGAGCGTCCTCCATGAAGTCATCCTGCTCGATATACAACTCGCGGGAGAAAGGCACCTCGTGCTTACCCATCGACTCGTCCTCAGGGTTGTTGATCGCCTCCATCATCTCCACCTTACCCTCAGGGTAGTTGGTGAGGATCAGCTTGATCGGATGGATGACCGCACTGGCACGCATGGCCGTCGCATTCAACTCCTCGCGTATCGTGGCCTCCAACAAGGAGACATCGATGACACCGTCATATTTCGTATAACCAATCCTCTTCACAAACTCGCGGATAGAGGATGGTGTGTAACCACGACGACGCAATCCACAGATGGTCGGCATACGAGGGTCGTCCCAACCGCTCACGAGACCTTCCTGGACAAGCTGCAACATCTTGCGCTTACTCATCACGGTATAGGTGATGTTGAGTCTGTTGAACTCACGCTGTTTCGGTCTATAGTCACTATCAGCGAATTGATCGATGAACCAATCGTACAACGGACGATGTACCTCAAACTCCAGCGTACACAAGGAGTGGGTCACACCCTCGAAATAGTCAGACTGCCCATGGGCGAAGTCATACATCGGGTATACCTTCCACTTATTGCCTGTGCGGTGGTGAGGATGTGTCGTGATGATACGGTAGATGATCGGATCACGGAAGTGCATGTTCGGGTTCGCCATATCGATCTTGGCGCGCAGAACCATCTTACCATCCTCGATCTTACCTTCGGACATCTCCATGAAGAGACGCAGGTTCTCCTCTATCGGACGGTTGCGGTATGGGCTCTCCGTACCAGGGGTGGTCGGCGTACCCTTCTGCTTCGCGATCTCCTCGGCGGTCTGCTCGTCCACGTAAGCCTTGCCCTCCTTGATGAAGCGCACCGCCAAATCCCAAAGCTGCTGAAAATAATCGGAAGCGTAGTAGACATTCGCCCACTGGAATCCGAGCCACTGGATATCCTCCTGGATAGAATCCACATACTCGACATCTTCCTTCACAGGATTCGTGTCATCGAATCGTAGGTTACAGATTCCGTTGTACTTCTTGGCGATACCGAAATCCATGCAGATCGCTTTCGCATGACCGATATGTAAGTACCCGTTTGGCTCAGGCGGGAAACGAGTTTGAATCCTACCCCCGTTACGACCCTCCTTCAAATCCTCTTCTACGATTTCTTCAATGAAGTTCAAATTCTTTTTCTCTTCATTTTCCTGAATATTCTCAGCCATTGAATAATTATTATTTAAGAAATTTTTAAGCGCAAAGTTAACTCTTTCGCGTGAAAAATTCAATTTCAGACTATTAATAAGTGCAAAGAAATCATGGGGCGTACCACTAAACAGGAAGACGGACCTCACCTGTCTCATTCGTTTATTACGTAAATATCTGCAAATAAGCTACATACACATCATCTTCCATGCAAAAGAAAAATTCTATTTGTGTATTCACGAAAAAAACAGATCACAAAGATTATCCTTTTCAAAATATTCACTATATTTATGGAAAGAGATTTATTTATTTATTTGTTTGATGTGGCAGGAATCTACCAGAATGTTGAGCATGTAGAGATGAAAATAGCATTCCATCCACACAGAATATTACACTTAGAGAATAGAAATAACCATAAAATATTTTGCTTATGAGAAAATTTAAACTCCTTTTACTCCTGCTCACATGCGTAACGACCACATGGGCCGCAGCGCCAGACTTTGAAATCCCTGAGATGAGGAAATATACAAGTGCGGAAGAATGCAAGGCAGACAATGAATTGGTCGCTAAGACTTCCAGGTATTACTTCACCACCGATTTTCTTAAAGATGGAGAACATGCGTTATCAGCAATACGTTTCGTGTTATCATGGGTCGATTACTCAGATGAGATATTGGTTTCCATGTCTGAACAAACAACAGGCGCTTTTTTCAGCTGTAAGAATGAAAATCTTAGAAGCATCCTACTTGGATCCTATATTTGCGGATGTGCCCTCTACAACCGGGATGTGAAAACATCAAAGGAATTCACCTTCGACATGCACTACTACGCATTGGAGGCAACCCTGCGCTACTACGAGAAAAACAAGGTTTATTTCGGAGATTGCAAAAAGATAGACAAGATGCTGAAATCGCTGAACAAAGGTAAACTGCGCAAGGAACAGGAACGGCTTTTCGCCGTGAACAAGAAATAAAAGAAACGGCTTTACTCAACAAAACGTGTGCCTGCCTCCTGATCGGGAAGCAGGCACACTTTCTTTTTATGCTATCGAAAGATACTCTACTTTACCATTAAAATGCGCTGGTAACTCTTCTCCTTTGACGTAACGATCAAAAGGTAAGAGCCGCTTTCCAAATCATTCCGGTCAATGAAGAAATGTATCGGACCATTCCCCTCGGAAAGCGAACCGCTCTGTTTACGAACGCCTGTCATATCAACGATCTCCCAATCCACACGCTGTGCGGCAGGCACTTGAATCATCACCTCCGTTGACTCCCTCATTGGATTTGGCTTGATGGAGAAGGACTCATCATCTGCTTTCGCCCATGAGATACCCACATTCTCGAGGATAGTGAACTTACCTGTCTTTGTCGCATCGCCACCTTCTCCCCTCGCGGTGATGACATAATCGTATTCGCCCGGCTCAGCGTCCGCCACGCCACTGATGTAGACCGATCCTTTTTCAACCTTATAGTTGACACCCGTCGGCAGGCCCGTCACTTCAACTGAACTGGCGTTGTCGAAGATGTAATGGAATTCCACGATGGGATCGCCTTGCTTCACCTCTTGGGAGGCCTCTCCGTCACCCATCTTAACGAGGGAGGCGGGCTCCTTCATATGAGCCAGATTCCTGTAATACTCCAACGGACTATAGCCCAAATGAGGAGGCTGGTTGTAACCGCAGTTCTGCCATGCTACAGCCATGTCATACACGTGGTCGTCGCGCAACCACGGCAACTTATAACGACTATCTGTGGTAGAGGAGTAGATTGTCAGGAAATATTTGTTGTTGACCGATGTCCAGAAGATAGCCTCCTCACGCCAATCCCCCACTATGTCCGCTTGCAGGCACGGATTATATTTGGTGGCATTGTTCGTGTTGGCGGCATACTCCACCTTCACACCATCCACATAGATATTATACCCGAAAGTGTGAAGGCGATCCCATGTCTTACTCGCCATGTTCCACTTGTCCACATGTCCGCGGTCATAAGACTCCTCCAACAAATCACCATCCCAGAATATACGGTAATTGATGGAACTGCTCTTCGTGCTACCCGTATGCCATGCGGCGATGTTACGTCCCTTGCAGGTAAAGAGATTTTCATCGCTCCACTCCATGCATTCCGCACCATCATACGTGCTGTCGCAATCCAAAGCGAGTCCACGGCCGGTATCGCCACCCGTCTGATTCTTCGATGTCAACACCTTACCTGTCTTCGCATCCAACAATGCGCAATCATATTTGGCGGTGGTCTCCTCCATGACCATAAAGTATTCAAGGCCATCGTTCGAAGGGTCAAATTCGCCCAAGTGGGTGGCATCACCATGCCCAAAGCCTGTGTTCCACAAGAGGGAGCCGTCATGGTCAAGACATGCGGCCCCGACGATGATCTCATCATAACCATCGTTGTCCACATCACCACACGTGATGCTATGGGCACCCTGCCCGTATATGCCCTGTCCGGGACGGTCGGAGGTGTGCTTCCATAAGTTGGACAAAGTCTGTCCATCCCACGAATATGCCGCGGCGTACGAATAGGTGTAGATGCCTCGCGTGGTCACCGCGCACGGTTTAGCCTGGCCATTGACAGGCAAAAAGGCCACACAACCCTTCATCCAGTTTCCTCGGTGTCCGTAGGTTGAGCCGTCAGTGTTCGTGCTTCTGTCGTCCCAATCCTTCTGGATACTGAAATATGGCCAATAATCGATTGTCGCCAACTCCTTGCCGTCCTTGCCGCTGAAGCAAGTGATCCACTCTTTCCCTCCATCCGTGATAACACCAGAGCTGTTGATGGAAGAGGCGGAATGGTTAGCGCCCGCCGCCGCACCTTTCGAAAGGAAATTGCCGGTAGCGTCCTTCGAGCCCTGGGCCGTCTTGGCGATCAACTCACCATACCCATCCCCGTCGAAATCGTAGCACAGGAACGTGAAGCGACAACCAGCCAACACATTTGGTCCTAAATTGATACGCCACAACAACGTGCCGTCCAACTTCAGACAGTCCAAAATCGGAGGAGCCGTAGGGGTTGCCAGCGCACCCGTACCTCCTTCCCAGCAAAGGATGATCTCCTGTTCTCCGTCACCGTCCATATCATAGGCGGAGCAGTCATACGGAGAATAGGTCACCGTCGTGCCATCAGGCAAGCGGTAAGAGCCTGGATGATTCAGTTGGAGATGACGGAAATGATTACCGTCGCATTTGACACCCTCCTGGGAATCAATCATTTCGCCCTCTTTGTTATAGACCTCCACCGAGAAGGTCGAGTTCGCATAGTTCTTGGAAAGCGTGGTGTTGGTACGGTCGGTGAATTCCTTCACCAACTTGCCGTCCGCATATAGTTTGTAAGTGGTGGACTTCGGCGCATCCGTACCTCTCATTCGCCAGCTGACGAAGACATTGTCATTCTTAACCGTCTGGCAAGCCCATAGTCCCCTCGATGCATCCGCGGATGCGGAAGGGATGTTCGCCACGACCGCCATCATGCCGGACAATAATAGTGTGTAAATGTTTTTCATTTTGGTAAGTATTTTTAGTATCTATATATATTATTGTCGCAAATATAATGAATTCTTTTAAATGCCAATAAAAAGTACCCACTTACAAAAAAGGTCTGAGTCCACGAAAGACCCAGACCCAATTGACATCAACTAAGACACTATTTTTTCATCCGTCGGATCACATCATCATAATCCACGTCGTAGTACTCTTTCAAAATAGAGCGAACCACATCTTCGCTATAGTTACCCTCTTCCTGGATATGTGCCAGCGCCTCCGGTTTCTCTATCTCCTTATTTCTGAGCAATTCGCCATAATAGACATCCATGTCATTAAATCCCAATTCCTTCTTGTAGAAGAATTGTCTAAGCATGTTGATATAACAATCAGACCGCCATGTGGAGTGGAAATTGTCATTGTAGCTCCACCCCAACTCCGTGATCTTGGTAATGACCTCCTCCTTCTTCCATTCGATATAGAAGAAAGGTTGGATCCGCACAGGGATGGACTTCTTCTTTGCGCCCTCCCATGATACGAAGTCCTGGAATTGGTAGTACAATGTTTTAATCGAGCTCAGATAAGAAGGGTTCTTCAGCAATCGCTTACCATACCCTATAACTTTATTCTTCGTATTAGCAGGCTTGCCTTCACAAAGCAAATCCACACGATAATCCATCAACTCAAATGGTGTGTCGCCCGTCAACAACAAAGGGATTTGCTGTTCACGCACAAATTTCGGGATCAACTTCTTGATTCCATAGCGACAGCCCGTGCAGAAAGTGGCGCACATGGCGATATCGGGTTTTTTTGCCCAATTACGGACACATTGTCTACCCGACGTGTTCAACACCTCGTTTTTGATATAGTGGATGTCCACTCCCAACTTCTCCACGATGGTTTTAACATTCTGCCTCGCCTGAGGAGTCATGAAATCATGTTCTATGGAGACAGCCAACACATTCAGGTTCAGAACCTTTTTCGCAAAGTAGAGGAGATATGAGCTATCCCTTCCGCCACTAACACCCACCGCGCAATCATACTTCCTGTTCGGATCACTTTGCGACAATACCGCATCCACATCCTTTTTCAAGGCTTCCATTCCGGGATAATAGTATTTCCCCTTATTCGTCAAACAATAATTACATACACCCTCCTCATTATAAGTGATGTATGGATAATTATCGGGCAAATTACATATACAACATCTTCTTACCATAATGAATGAATTAAAATTAAACCCCTAACTTCACTTGATACATTTTCATGCATTCCTATTATATATAACGAGAACATACGAAAAAATATTGTATTCAAATCGTACAAGATTCGTTATCAGAAAATTAAAAAATGAGCGCACATCTCTTTCATGCGATGGCAAACCCATTTCCATGATCATTTCACCGATCAGCTATCGACAAATATAATAACAATTTATATAAATATGATGAATACGCCATTAAATTAATATGATTTTTTTTACGCAGAACCTTCGACGTGGAGTTTTGTCAAATATTTCATATACAATTATTTGGCGTCAACAAAAGAGGGTCATTTCCGTCTATTTTTGACTAACGATTATACATTATTCAAGATAAGATTATTATATTTGCACCACATTCAACTATTTATGTATGTGGCTTTTATTGTAAAAACAATTACTTATGAAACCATTATTCACTTTCGGGGCCACCCTATTAATGTGTATATTCGCCCTCAGTTCATGTGAACACGCTCAAGAGGAGACCAACGGAAAAGACACCCCAACCCGCATTCTGGTCGTGAATGGCGTAAAATACCAAACCGCCACCACACAACTCACCAAAGGTTCTGGCTTAAATTTCAAGGCCACCACCGCTAACGACGAGTTGACCATTGTACTGGTGATGAAAGATTCTGAATTGGATAAAGAATATGACCTCAATTCAGAAAGCAACTGTGGCACCAGATACCTCCAAGTCCTATTCTCCAATGTAAGCGTAGATAGCTATTCCATTGCCACGATGGGACCTAAAAGGCTGAATGTCATGAAGGAATGGGGAGGATCCGAAATCCGTGACCTGGAATTAGCGAAAGCAAAAATCAGCAAGAACTCGGATGACACATACACCATATACATAACCGCAGAGGGTGACGGACTCTCCTTCCAGATGGACTATACCGGAGAGATTAACCAGATCAACTGATCATCCCTTCCCGGTCTCGTGCCGTAAGAAACCCAACGACAGACGGAAGCAGGACAACCGACGTGCTCCAAAAGAATAACGTCTCACACCGCATACTCTTTTTACACATATCTTTAGCCCTTATAGTGTCTGAAAAACATGCCATATTTGTTGCGATTCTGATTTATTTTTTTAATTTTGTATAGAGCTATCAAGAGGCGGCTCCCTCCAGGAGACCGTCGCATAGTTCGTTTAAACTATTTTTAAACCTAAAAGAATGAGCATGAAATCTTTACGCAGAAAAATCATCACACTCCTTTTGTCAGCGCTGGCCATCAGCGGCTTCACCTCGTGCCAGGACGAAGAGGAGATGGAAGGAAGAATCATCACCGGCGTTTGTTGGGAAGGAGTATTACCGATCAAGGAATATTACGGACAAGAAAACTACTTCAGCAGATTCTTCTTTTACGAGGAAAACAGCTACAAATATGGCTTCGAGGAGTTCTATTACAAAGGCGTTTACCAACAGACCTACGAGTTTGGCTGGTATTGGCTGGATGATGCATACAGCGTCATTGCGTTGAACTATGGAGGCAGATGGCAGAACGACATATCCTGCATTGATCTCAGGGAAGTGACAAACAACTACATGTATGGGTACTTCTACATGGATGTGGCCGATTACTGGGCTTATAAAGATGGCAGCTACGACCATCGGAGCGACCACTACATCGAGTTGAAGCATGTCAACGTCAACAGACGGCAGGATTAAGATATCTGTCCAAAGGCTCCCACAGACCACCTAACGGCTCTGTTCGGCAAAAGGCTCAAATGCCAGGGTAATATCCACGGAGCTCCTTCCGGAGGGATTTGGCCCTCCCTCCCGTGAACGAATCCACAAGGGCCCAGAAACGCTCACTGTGATTCAACTCGACAGTATGGCACAATTCGTGAATTAGAACGTAATCTATCAAATGTTGTGGAAGCCGCATCAGGTATAAATTTAAACTGATGTGGCTTTCTTTTGTGCAGCTGCCCCATATGGAACGTACGTTTCGGATACGGCAACTATCATACTTCAAACCACATCTCTCCGCAATGTATCGCAACCGGTCCGGCAAAACACGCTTCGCCTCCACCGTCATCGTCCGCTCGACAACCTTCTTGATGAGCGTTTGGACGCTCTCCGACGCGATATCCGCACTTTTCGGACAATAGATGGTCAACACGCCCTCCTGCAACTTCGATTGGAAATGTGGCCCCTCCACACGTGTGATACAAACCTCAAAGGTTAGGGTCTTGTACTCGGTAGATTCATCAAAAAGGATAGGCCGCATGGACGACAAGCGCTTCTCGCTCTTTCGTACGGTATCCTGAATCCATTCTCTTTTCTTGTCGAGGAAATTGAGCGCCTCCCTAAGGGTATACCTATGCGGAATAACCAATACAATCTGCCCGGGTTTTATCCTAATGGATACATATTTTGCCCTGCCACTATAGGAAACCAAGACCTTTCCGATCCCTTCCACCTCTATTTCACCCACTTCCCGGCCCATCTTTATTCTATTATACTCATCAAAAGGAGTACAAATATAATTGATAATCAGTTCTATAAAAAATAATATTAAATTTTAATCCGAAAAAATTTGCCACTTCAAGAAAAGTATCTACCTTTGCAGAGCAAAAACAAAGAAGGTGCCATAGCTCAGTTGGTAGAGCAAAGGACTGAAAATCCTTGTGTCCCCGGTTCGATTCCTGGTGGTACCACTGAAAAGACTGATTCTGAAAAGGGTCAGTCTCTTTTGTTTTTATACAATCGGATAGCGGAAAAGGCAGACCGCACAATCGACTCACCGACAAACAACAAAAAAAGAAAGCCACCCGAAATGGATGGCTTTTCTTTTTAAAAAACGCAAATTAGAACTAAACTACAAATTTATAAGGAAAGCATTTCACAACGCCATTAAGTATAGTACAAAAAGCGTGCCAAACTCTCCCGAAGTCCTAATTTATTATTTTACCTCAATTTTTTTACAATAAACACCAACTGGATAATTCGACGATTGAACCTTGGAAGCGTCCGCTTTATCGAAGTACTTCATCACCTGACGGAGGTCGTATGGCACCTCTGTCGCGATAAGGATCAGATTGTCGATTCCGACTGGCTCGGAGAACTCCACAGGGTACGTGGTCAAATCGATCGTACAATTGCCAGGGATGAGCAAGTGGGACATCGTCGTGGCATCGTCGATTGGCAAGCAGTCATACTTCTCACCGTTCTTGTTGATGTCAAGGATGTTCACATACAACGGAGTGTCGCTGCTATTCTTGATTCTGAAGACAGCCTGGCTATCCAAGGCTACAACGCCCTCCAACTCGGCCTTAGTCCTTCTGTCAAGGATGGAGAATGAGATGGCGTAATCGGTCTTGGCATTGTTCATGGAGCCCAACGGACTACCATTGTGCTTAGCCAAAATCGCCTTCGCGATATCGTTCTCGATAATATCTCCACGATAGGTACAACCGGCGGCCTCATGGCTGATTCTATCCGAACCTCCGTTGAAAAGCGATTTGGAGGCGTGGGAGACGAAGTTAGAGGCATAGCTCTGCTTGCTCTTGTAGTTGGCGATCAGCTCGCTCACCTTCTGGCCGTTGTTCTGGGAGATGGAATAGATCTTCTCCGCCTTACGGTCGATGAAAGACAACGCAGAGTTGTTATCCACACGGATCATATCCGTCAACAAGAGCGGATCCCTTTTCTGCAGAGCCACCCACTTCCCGTTCGCTTGCTTCTCCGCCTTTCCGATGACGGAATAGACGTAGATATCTTGTGCGCAGACGAGGCTAACCAGCATCGACAAAAGCGCTATCAAAAAACATTTCTTCATATTAAACTCCTTTCTTGTTAATGTATACTAATATACTAAATTTAGTACAAAACACATGCCAAACTATTTCTTCTCGAAGAGGATGAAGTTACCCTGTCTGTTCTCGAAGATAGGCATTTGCCTTCCGTTGGTCGCTTGCCTTACCTGGTTGCGGATGTAGAGTTCCAAAGCATCCAACGTGATGTTTCCTTCCTCATCGACTGCCTTACCCTTTATACCTTCGAGCAAAGCCTTCGTGAAGATACCGTTCTCCCACTGCTCAGACTCGTTAGACTTCTGCGCTTCGGTGCTGGAGTAGAATCCGATAATGTCAGGCTCTGCCATGGAGAAGGTCTCTGCGGCACCTCTGATGCCATACATGGAACCTGAGTGGCAAGCATCCATGAAGATGATGATCTTACATTTCTTGTCCTTCATTCTCTTCAAGGCGCTACGGATGATATCGAAATCGACCGCAGAAGAGAAGAGGTCATTGCTCTCCGCATTGCATGACAAGAAATAGGTTTCAGCACCCTCTTTCGCACCATGTCCGGAGAAGAAGAGCAAGATTACATCGCCCTGGTTCGCCGAGTTCACCAATGTAGAGAGACCCTTCTTGATGTTCTTGTCGGAAGCGCCCTTGTCTTGAATCAGATTGGCGGTCTTGAGAGACTGGTATTGGGACAAGTTACAAGTCTTCACCGTATTCATGAAGTCTGCCGCATCCTTCGCCGCATGTTGCAATCTCAGGTCTGCCTGGTCATAATCGCTCACACCGACAGCAAAGACATGCAAAGCTGGTTTCGGACGATCACCACGGTAGTGCAACAACACAACGGCTGGGTCACTGTTTTGTCCTCTGTTATCCTTTGCGATCAACTGCACGCGGCAATCGCTCACACGAGGCAAAGTGAGTGTAATCTGCTTTCCGACACGTTTAACACCTTTCGTGCGAGGCATCAACTCACCATTGATGTAAGCGATGATCTCAGGCTCGCTACCATCATGGGTGGAAGTCTCGTAAGTGAAAGTAACTTCAGGGGAAGAGTATTGAGCGCCATCCTTAGGCGACAATATCTTGATCGTAGGGGCTCCCTGCACCACATGGGTAACAGTTGGAGTAGGCTCCACCTTACCAGGAGTTGTATTGCCTCCGCTTGGCTTAGTTGGCTTGGTTGGAGTATCAGGCCTCTTCTGTGGCTCTTGAGCCGCAAGATTAGGTGTCTTGTATGCGAAAGACTCCAAATTTGGCACTAAAGAAGGAGCAACCTTTCCTTTCGGATTATTCGCCTGCCACTTCTTCGCCGCCGCCTTGGCTGCGTTCATGTCAGCAAAAGTAGGTTTTACCACGAAGTTACCAGCACGGTCGATGGCACCCCATTTCCCTCTATACTTCACCACGGCAAAATAGCATGCCGGACTAAAGATCGCGGTCTTATCGACGTTCTCGAACACTGGCTTCATAGTCCAATTACCCAAGTAGTTGATGAAACCAATCTTCTTCACACCGTTCTTCAAACCAATATAGATGTTTTCTCCCAACACGGCGTTCGTCTCCCACTCCTTCACAGCTTTGCGGACATCCTCCTTAGAGGTGAAATATGGGTTGATGGCCATCACACCTTCACGATCCACGGCACCCCACTGCTTGTCCAACTTCACGATGGCATAGTTCTTTCCCCTTTCGAAGGAGAAATCCTTATCCACATCCTCATAAATAGGACGGAAATACATCTCGCCGGTGTAATCCACGAATCCCCATTTGCTCACGGTATTATCATAGACTGAGTAAAGGAAGACGCTTCTATCTCCACCTTTAACAGCCAACTTAGCGGCGCGAAGGGCCATCTCCTTGGTCGTGAAGACCGGTTTGCAATAATACTTTCCATCCGCGGCCACGGCACCCCACTTCCCTTGGTATTGCACGATTGCATATTTTCTACCCGCAAATGCATTTACCTGGTCGTAGTCCTCATAAATAGGTTGAATGACCCACGTGGAACCATTCATGAAACCCCACTTTCCTGTTTTAGTGCTTCTGTTCGCTTTTTGAGCCGGCGCATAGGCGACGGACAAGGCCAACAGACACATTGTCAATAAATACTTCTTCATTTTTTTATCGTTTTTCTATGTTTTCCACTATTTCCTGTTCAAGCGTCTTTCCACCCCTCTTCTTCACTATGATCTTTTCCACTTTGAATAGCAAGAAGTAGAAGATTTCCGCCGCATATCCCGCCAAACCTGTTCCCAACAATGCATAGAGCAATGTGATGTTGTATTGACGTTCGATAAACAAATATCCACCTAAAAAGACGAGGGCCAGCATCATGATGATCTGGAGGGTGGTGGACAACACACCCGACACGTCATTGTACTTCTCGTTGATCCAACAATAAATGAAGCAATACAAGAAGGTATAAAGCAAGCCCAAGAGGAGACCATCCTTTTCGGACATCTGATTAATCAACCTGCCCGGCTTGGTCAAAGTCGAGATGGCATACCCATGGATGGTCGTTCCGCAGATACGCCTCGTGCCATCAATATTAATCGGAATGTCATGGAAGTCCCTCAGATCCAAATAATCTCCCACCAAAACGATTTTGTCCTTTATGAGATCACGAAAATAGGTGTCGTTGCCCTCTATCTCCTGCAACAACAGTTTCTTCTCCATCGGGTCCTCAAACTCCATCGCATTGATAGCCTTTTGAGCCTTCACAATATCCAGGACCTCAAGTATGAGGATCTTCTCAAATGTGGTTTGTTTGTAATGAATCAGTTCCTCATTCTCCTCCCGGCTCTCCCAGAAGTTATAGACATCCGGGTGCGCCATCCGGACAATCTCATGGACAAAAGTGCTCAGCGTCGTGTCATCGAAGGTGAGAGTCTTATAGAATTTGCGGATCGTCTCGTTCTCGACATTCACGCAGGCCTCCACGCATCCGGAGTTCTTCACGAAAAAAGACTCCTCTTTCTTAAATTTACTGATGTTCATCTCGTCTCCACCCGCAGCCACTTTCTGCAACGGGTCATACTGGGGCACCATCCTGCAGGCCGCTATCACATGATCCTTGCAACGGGAGATAACATGTTCGAGACTATCATTGGCGAGCGTGTCCCCATTCCCGGCGCCACTGAAGATAACGTCGAGCGCGATCACCTTCGCCCCTGCATTATACATGTACTCGATACCCGCGGCGATGTCAGCTCTGGAATAACATTGCGCCAAGTCCAGCATGATGATGTCCGAACTAACATCGGCCTCTCTGTCAGACTTGTCGTTCTCCGTCTGGAAATAGCTATCGGTCATGGTGAAGTTTCCCAATATCTGTCCCACGGGATCCAAATAGGAAGAACTGTAACGCAACTCATTCACGATCGCACATATCGTCACTATGATTAGCATTATACCGATCGAGTGGAGTATGTATCTCAATATATTTTTCATACGCACACACTTTGTCACAAATATACAAAAGATTTTAACTATTGCATAGATTTCCAATAAAATGTGAAAGTCAATCCCCCCAACTGGCAGGCCCTATTGGCGCACGAAGGCATCGACGAATCTCCGACAACCATGCACGATACGACATGTCCCGAAAGGAGAAAAGAAGAGGAGAAAAAGAGAAAATAAACATAGATTTCATAGTCAAACATTTTCAAATTGCAAAAAAAGAGTTAGTTTTGCCCCTCTAAAAGAGATGGAACGCAAAATCCTTTCAACGAAATTAATGTACAACACTAATATTTGAAAAATACGAAATGATTCCGAAAATCATACACTACTGCTGGTTTGGGAAAGGGGAGATGCCCAATTTGGCATTAAAATGCATTGAGTCTTGGAAGAAATATATGTCCGATTACGAGATAAGGAGATGGGATGAAGAGAGTTTCGACATTAACTCAAACACATACGTGAAGGAGGCATACGAAAACAGGAAATTCGCATTCGTCACAGACTATGTGCGGCTTTACGCATTATACAAAGAAGGGGGCATATACATGGACACCGATGTGGAAGTGCTTAAGAGCCTGACACCTTTTCTGCACCTACACGCATTTTCAGGCTTTGAAAGTAGCGGATACGTGCCAACAGGCATGATGGCAAGCGAGAAAGAGGGGCAATGGGTCAAAGACCTTTTGGTAGACTATGACAACCGCCATTTCGTCAAGGAAGATAACACCTTTGACCTCACGACAAACACGACATTGATAACAAACTATATGTTGGAGAAAGGATTGGTGATGAATAACACGTATCAGGACTTCGAAGGGCTGACCACCATGTATCCTTCAGAATATTTTTGTCCAATATCCCAACATACAGGAAAGCTGAATCTGACCGAAAACAGTTATTGCATCCATCACTTCGCAGGATCATGGATGCCAAAACACGTGCAGGCCGCTTCCAAGATACGGAAACGATTGTCGCGTCTTTTAGGACCTAAAACGATCGAATTCCTGATCAAGAAGATAGGACTTAAAAAGTGGAAAGAGAGTCAGATGAAATAAACGAAAAGAAACATTATACTCCTATCGACGTTACTCGAATCGCAATATAATCGGACCAAATTTTACTTTAACTGGTTGGAATATATCCGTTTATAAATGGCGAAATACTTATCGACCATCGTCTTAATCGTCAGTTTCTCGTTGAAGATATCCAAAGATTTCTGACACATTTTTCTATACAAATCGGGATCTTCGAGAATCTCCTTGATGCGATTCACAAAGACATCCACATCATTTTCGACCGCATAGCCGTTCAAACCATCCTCTATGATCTCCGGCACACCACCCACTTTGGACGCCACCACAGGTTTCCCGAAACTCATGGCTTCCAAGATGGAAACTGGCAATCCCTCGAAATCCGAGATGAGGCAATACAAATCCGTTTTTGAGCAATAGGCTCCCGCATTGGCGATATTCCCGATGAAATGGCAGTTTTCCGGCACATCATCATACTCAACCTTCTCGCAATTGCCTATCCAAATGAACCCATATTGAGGCAAACGCTTAGCGATCTCGACAAAATATCTAGGCTTCTTCGGCGCAACCAACCTCGCAATGGTGAGCACATTCTTCTCGTATTGGTGAAATACAGGGATATCCTCGATCGAACTCGTGTCCGGACGATTGATTCCATTGTATATCATCTCAACATTGTTGGTTATGTTCTCGGAAATCAAATTATTATAATCGTAATTACTTACGCCCACTATCGATGCGCAAAAACGCTGCATGAATTTTGTTATCGGAAGGAAAATCCTGTTCGCGACCCTAATCGAGTCGAACCCATGCACCGTATAAATAACCTTTTTGCTTGGAATGGCGATTTTCCCCAATATAGCAACCTTCGACGCATGCAGATGCACGACATCCGGCTTGATCCGCTTATATAGTTTCCTTATTTCCCTATATGCCAACAGATCTTCCTTGAGACTAACCGCCCTTTGGAGGTGCTTCAGATGGATACATTCGACAGATGGATGGAACAAACTCCACATCTTGCCGTCACCCTCTCCGGAAGCCACAAACACTTCATTGCCCTCAACAAGACTATTTGCAAGATTCGCCACAACAGTCTGCGCACCTCCCAATTCACACTTTGTTATGATTTGTAGGATTCTCATCTCTTCTCTTTTGATATTACAATGAATGGGGTTTCAAATCCGCCATACTACAAAATTATCATGCATATCATGCGCAAAGGTAGAACAAATTCTAACACGCACAAATGTTTTTCCCCTTTTTCATGACACTGACACCTGAAATTCATTCCCCCACGCATAATCAATTGTAAATAGCAATTCGGTTTGTAAACAAAAAATAAGACCCACAAGGGGACTCTAACCTCCATTCCCGCACGGATAGACAAGAAAAACACAGATACAAGGTGGCATCAAATAGTTTTTCTCATTTTTTTCATATATTTGCAGTGGATTGGGACATATGAGATGTCCTTCGGATATAAAGTATATATTTACGGACAAACATAAAACGTAGATGCCATGAAAATAACAATGATAGGCGCAAGTGGATTTGTGGGAACACGACTGATTGACTTGCTACTAAAAGGAAAACAAAACATTTATGAAGTAAAAAACGTGGATTTGGAGCATAGCCATTTCTTCGATTCTTACACTACGATCGGCGATGTCCGCAACCAGGACGACATGGACAGGGAGATCGCTGGAAGTGACGTGGTCGTTTTATTGGCCGCACAACATAGGGATGATGTTACCCCAGTTTCTTTGTATTATGACACCAACGTGGGCGGAATGGAGAAAACGCTTAATGCCATGGAGAAAAACAACGTCAAGCGAATCATTTTCTTCTCCTCCGTCGCCGTATACGGACTGAACAAGAAAAATCCAAGCGAGGATCACCCTAAAGATCCTTTCAACCACTACGGGAAAAGCAAATGGCAGGCGGAACAGATCCTCCAGAAATGGTACGAATCGCATCCAGACTGGAATATCAATATCATCCGCCCGACTGTGACCTTCGGAGAACGCAACCGCGGAAACGTGTACAACCTGCTCAAGCAGATCTCTGGGGGAAAATTCCTCATGGTAGGGAAAGGTGACAACGCAAAATCAATGGCATACGTGGGAAACGTGACCGCCTTCGTCAAATATATGATCGACAACCTCACTGAGGGATATAATGTCTTCAATTATATTGACAAGCCGGACTATACCATGAACGACCTCGTACCATTGGTCAGCGAAGTGATGAATAAGCACATACCTTCTATCCGGGTTCCTTACGCACTGGGTATGCTGGGAGGTTACTGCTTCGATTTACTATCCAAAATAACGGGTAAGAAAATGACCATCAGTTCCGTACGGGTGAAGAAATTCTGCTCGACTACGCAGTTCGACTCGACGAAAGCCCACTCAACTGGTTTCGTCCCTCCTTTCACGCTGGCCGAGGGATTGAGAAGGACTTTGGAGTTTGAGTTCCTACACCCGGCCAAGGACGAAATCGTTTTTAAGAGCGAATAATCACATCGTTTCATACGGCTTCCATAGGGGGATAGGAGAACATTCCGTCCCCCTATGCGTTTTTTCAGGTCGTCTCGGCACGACCTGAAGGAAGGACATGTCGCACATCCTTATTACCGACATTAGCGGAATCATTTTGCGAGGAAACGGATGGGCATAAGTGTTTTATTGCCATAAAATCACTCCAAAAAAGAGTCAAAAAGAACGTAGTATATATGAATATTTCTTATTTTTGCGCCCGAAATAAAGTATAAAGTATATATTATCTAGTTTTATGTCCAACAGTAACACTATCGTGGGTTCCAAAATCAAGGGGATTAGGGAATCCAAAAACATCTCCATCGAGGAGATTTCTGAGCGCAGTGGTCTCTCTACAGACCAAATCATATCAATCGAGAATGATCAGTACTTGCCTTCTTTGGGGCCGTTGATCAAGATCGCGAGAGCGTTGGGTGTGCGATTGGGTACTTTCTTGGACGATAATGACGAACTAGGACCTGTTGTTTGTCGCGCTGAAGAGCGTAACAGCAGCATCAGCTTCTCCAACGGCGCTACCGACGCAAGGAAGCACATGGAGTATCACTCCCTCGCCAAACAGAAGGCGGGAAGGCACATGGAGCCTTTCATCATCGACATCCAACCTTCCGAGGAGAAAAACTTCAAACTCTCCGCACACGAGGGTGAGGAGTTCATCTACGTCATGGAGGGTGAGGTCGAAATCGAGTACGGCAAGGAAAAGTATAACCTGAAGGTGGGCGACAGCATTTTCTACGATTCCATCGTGGAACACCATGTTCATGGCGCGACAGGAAAGTCCGCCAAAATCCTCGCTGTCGTATATACTCCATTCTAATTCTTTACAGCTATGCAGCAATTATCAGAAAGAACATTGGGGCAATGGCTCGAGTATTGGGCGGAGAAAACCCCAGATAAGGAATATATCGTCTATTCGGACCGCGACCTCCGTTTTACATGGAAGGTCTTCAACGAACGTGTGGACAACTTGGCGAAGGGCCTGATCTCCATCGGTGTGAAGAAGGGCAGTAACGTGGGTATCTGGGCGACGAACGTGCCGGATTGGCTCACCTTCCTCTACGCCACCGCGAAAATCGGTGCAGTGCTCGTCACCGTGAACACCAACTACAAGCAAAACGAGTTGGAGTATCTCTGCGAGAACTCCGATATGCATACGCTCTGCATCACGAACGGAACATGGGAGTGCGACTACGTCGACATGACCTACAAGATGTTGCCGGAACTAAAGAACTGCGAGCGCGGTCACTTGAACAGCAAACGTTTCCCTTACATGAAGAACGTCGTGTACATCGGCCAGGAGAAGTATAGGGGAATGTACAACACGGCTGAGTTGCTGTTGCTCGGAAAGAACATCGACGACGAGCAGCTCAACGAAATGAAGAAGAACGTCACTTGCCACGATGTGGTGAACATGCAATATACCTCCGGCACGACGGGTTTCCCGAAGGGTGTCATGCTGACGCACTACAACATCTCCAACGATGGTTTCTTCACGGGAGAGAACATGCGTTTCACGCAGGATGACAAGCTTTGCGTCTGCGTGCCTTTGTTCCACTGCTTCGGCGTGGTGTTGGCCACGATGAACTGCCTCACGCATGGTTGTACCCAGGTGATGGTGGAGAAGTTCGACCCGTTGGTGGTGCTGGCATCCGTCCATAAGGAGCGTTGTACGGCATTGTACGGCGTGCCGACGATGTTCATCGCCGAATTGAACCATGCGATGTTCAACATGTTCGACATGAGTTCGTTGCGTACGGGTATCATGGCGGGGTCGCTCTGCCCTGTGGAGTTGATGAAGCAGGTGAGCGAGAAGATGTACATGACCATCACGAGCGTCTACGGTCTGACGGAGAGCTCCCCAGGTATGACGCAGACCAATCTCGACGACAGCTTCGAACTGCGTTGCACGACAGTGGGACGAGACTATCCGTTCGTGGAAGTGAAGGTGATCGACCCTGAAACGGGCGAGGAGTGCCCTGTAGGCGTACAAGGTGAGATGTGCTGCAAGGGATTCAACGTCATGAAAGGCTACTACAAGAACCCTGAGGCCACGGCCGAGGTGATCGATAAGAACGGATTCCTCCACTCCGGAGATTTGGGCGTGAAGGACGAGAACGGCTACTACCGCATCACGGGACGTATCAAGGATATGATCATCCGTGGTGGAGAGAACGTTTATCCGCGTGAAATCGAGGAGTTCCTCTACCACATGCCAGGCATCAAGGACGTGCAGGTGGCTGCCGTACCGTCGAAGAAATACGGAGAGGAAGTGGGCGCCTTCATCATTTTGCAGGAGGGTGCGAAGATGGATCCGGAGGATGTGCGCGACTTCTGCAAAGGGAAGATCGCCCGCTACAAGATCCCTAAATATGTCTTCTTCATCGACCAGTTCCCGCTGACGGGCTCCGGCAAGATACAGAAGTTCAAACTGAAGGAAATGAGCTTACAGCTATGCGAGAAAATGGGCATAGAGGTAATTTAACCAATTACCAGAAGCAGTTAGACCAAATCATAGAGGCATGCGTCCGAGAAGGGCGCGTGCCTTCGTTGTTGTTGCACAGTTGCTGCGCGCCTTGTAGCAGCTACACGATCGAGTATCTTTCCCAATACTTCGAGATCACCGTTTTCTACTACAACCCGAACATCTACCCCGAAGAGGAGTTCTCCAAGCGTGTGGAGGAGCAGAAAAGGCTCATCAGCCAAATGCCTACCCGCCACCCCGTCTCCTTCATCGAAGGGACGTACGACCCGAAGGAGTTCTACGCCGTGACGAAAGGATTGGAGCAGGAACCCGAAGGGGGCTTGCGCTGTACGGAGTGTTTCCGGCTCAGACTGCGAAAAACCGCCATTCTATCGAAAGAAAAGGGGTTCGACTACTTCACCACCACATTGACGATCAGTCCCCTCAAGGATGCCGCGAGACTGAACGTAATCGGCGATGAAATGGGGGGAAAATACGGAGTCAGCTTCCTTCCGTCCGACTTCAAGAAACGGGGAGGCTACCAACGCTCCATCCAATTATCCAAAGAGTATGAACTCTACCGACAAAATTATTGCGGCTGCATCTTCTCACAAAGGGAAACGAAGAACGAGACAAGCCTATAGAACCACAAACTATTTTTCGATGGAATGGCTTCTTACCCTTCCAAAACAACCATTCCCACACTCCTAACCAACTGAAATACTGGAAAATTTGTGCAGTATTTTGACACAATATTCAATGCCATGTTCCTCTGCTCCACCTATCTTTGCGATATCGGTTGTTAATTAATGAGCAGATTTGCATGATGTATGAAATTATGGAAAAGTCCACCTGTTTTTGGTTTGCTTAAATCCCCTATAAATCGTCCATACGTAACGGTCAAGTCTATGATGTGAGATTCCAAATGATTATATTTGTAAAATCAAGGATAAAACATATTCACACATATAGATTCAGAGCCCTATGAGCATACTTGGAATAGTATTTCTTATCGCAGTCGTTATCGAACTTACGGTTATGATAATAAAGGCTAAGAGCGACCCAAAATCTGAATACCACTCAATAGGCGAAACCCCCAATATTAAAAAGAAGGCCATACGGGAAAGACAAATCTTTTTCAATGATGATCCGAATGACAAGAAGCTATATCTGGCGGCGCTCTCCACGATTGCCCTATTCTCCTGGGTGATGCGAAGGGATGGATCCGTGGACAAGCGGGAAATGGACGTGGCGAACCTCTATTTCCGCACTCATATTCGGTACAACATCATCCTCTCTCATTATTTGCGCCAAAAGGAAGATCCTATTCTCGGTCAGAACCACTACACCCGTCGTCGATGTGAGGAACTTCTGAATTACTACAATTCGGTTCCGCGAATGCTAAGCCACATCCAATGCTGTGAAAATATAAATAGGGCCGATATCTATTACGAAGCGGCAGTAGATCTCCTGAAGGCACTCTTCCAAGTGGCGTATACCAGTGATGGTGTCATCGGTTTCGAAAAGGAGATCCTCTATGAGATCGCCCAAAAATTATGGATCAAGCAAGAGGATTGGGAGACATTGTCGCAGAAATATGGATTCTATCATAAAGAACAACAAGAGAATAATAAGAAAGATTACAGTAAAAACACGAACCGGACCAAATATAGTTATTACGACTACTCAAAAGAGGAGAAAACCTCTTCCGACACATACAAGAATTTCGATGAATTCGCCCAAAATCGCAAAAATGAGGAGTCAAAACAGCAAGAGGAGCAAACGAAAAAATCCTCTACCTTCGGCTATAAACTGACGCAAGCCTACAACCAGCTGGGACTCCTCACCACCGCCTCCGAAGCGGAAGTCAAGAACGCTTACCGCAAGCTGGTCAAGAAGTACCACCCTGACCGCCTCTCACCTGACGCCACCGACATGGACCGTAAGATCTCGGCGGACCAGTTCCGACAAATCAAGGAGGCGTACGATCTTATCCGACTCGAAAAAGGAAGCAGATAGATAATTTTGAATTTTGAAACGTTAGTTCGACGTAGTCAATTTTTTTTTTTTGGGGGGGGTATCATTGATTAAATGATTTACGTTGCCGAACGTGTCGACATCCTATATTTGCGTATCCATGTAGCCTGAAAGGCCACCACATTATCTAGCCCTGGGCAGCGCCTTGGGTCTGCATGGGTTACATATGGGCTGCCATTTCATCGATGAAAACGATATTTTTTGCGTGATCGGTTCGTATAAATCAACAATCGTATGTCTGCCTTTGGGGATGCGCTTTTGTTTGTTTATCTTTGTGTCAGCAATGGTATTATGACAATATAAGTTGATATGTCAGAAGCAATTCTTCTATTGGGTTACCTCCTGGTGATTTTTGCTCTCCCCTTCGGAATAGCTTTCATTCTTCGCATCTATGCCAACAAGGGGAACGATAGCTGGGAAGCGGAACCTTTTGGAACATCTAAATCGTATGATTCCTCTTCCGCTAATAATACTGGCAAATCAAATAACAATAAGAAAAATTCCAGACGCACTTACGAATATAGTTCCAAACACACTTACAGGCCTTGGGAGACGGAGGAAAAGAATATCTTCAAAAAAAAGGAAGGTGCGTATATATCAATGGACTTGTCCCTTTATAAAGCTGCGCTCTCTGTCATCGCCTTGTTTTCCTGGGTGATCCGGAAAGATGGTTCCATAGGCGACCAAGAGATGAAAGTGGCTCTCGCCTATTTCGATAGACATCCTATCTACAATGATATCTTGTTGTACTCCCCTAAAAATGAAGGGAATGACCCCATATCGAATTCCTCCCATTCCCACATGGGCGACTGCATGGAAGTGCTTGAATATTACAACTCCTGCCCGATATTGTTGCGGTATGAGAAGTGTTGCCAATATATCAGGGAAGCCGGCATCTACTACACGGCGGCTTTGGACCTCGTCAAGGCTCTTTGCCAAGTGGCTTATTCCAGCGATGGCGTGATCAACTCCGAGGCAGAAATACTCTCTGGCATCGCGCAAAAACTAGGCATCCGGCGTGAGGGGTGGCTCAATCTCATGCGAATGTATGGGATAGGCAAGAATACAAACCAAAAGGGAAAAGACGAATCTTCCAAGCAAAACGACGGCAGGAAGAGTGATAACGCCCATAAACAGGAGAAGGAACGGTCGGATGAACAACAGAGGAATCAGAAAAAATCCTCCACCTTCGGCTATAAACTGACGCAGGCCTACAATAAATTGGGCATCCTCACCACCGCCTCCGAATCGGAGATCAAAGATGCCTACCGCACCTTGGTGAAGAAATACCACCCTGACCGCCTCTCGCCTGAGGCGACCGACCAGGAACGGAGAATCTCGACCGATAAATTCCGGCAAGTCCAAGAGGCCTACGACTATATCTGTCTGGAAAGAGGCATGTAAAAAGAGAGGGTAAATGTTTGATATTGCTTTGAAGGGAAAACATATATCTTTATTTTTGCGATACAGTTCCCGACAAATCTCTTGTGTTGTAATACTCGACCCTAATCTGAATTAGACATTCATGAGTAATTTTATATTCATAGCAGGTATCATTGGCGTCTTGGTCATCGGCCTTGTTCTCATATTGATAATAGGCTTAGATAGCTTAAAAAAATATCTACTTGTTTCATCCCCTTTTTTAATCTTAGGTGCTTGTTCGACATTGTGCATGTTTCTTTCAAAATATCTATTCCCGGGGGAACCATTATTGTATATCCTACTATGTATTTTAGTGCTTTTTACTGTTTTATATATAGCCTCATGGATGGCTAATAAAACTGATCAGAACAAGGATGCTTCGGAGGGAACGGACGAATCGACTCAATCGTCGCGAACCAATCAGGACTCGTCCCAGTGGCCTAAGGATGAACCCATTATGGATAACGACTTGCAAAAGAGGGTTTGGATTTTCCAAGCGAATACAAAAGCCTTCCCCAACAATTCCGAAAAGAGAGAACTATATACCTCCACCTTGCCCGTCATAGCTCTCTTCTCTTGGGTGATGCGGAAGGATGGTTCCATAAGTGAGGAGGAAATGAACGTGGCGAAGCTATATTTCAAGAATCATCCCACGTATCATGAGATCTTGCATTGGGGACCAGATGGGACGAGTTGGGATCCCATGTTGGGCATCGAACGTGCCTTGATTACTAATGCTATCAAGTTGCTTGATTACTATAATAGCTGTCCGAAATTGTTGCGGTATGAAACCTGTTGCCGCAATATCCTTGCCTCCGGCATTTACTATGGGGCGGTTTTGGATTTGCTGAAGGCCCTTATCCAAGTGGCTTACTCCAGCGACGGAGTAATTGATTCGGAGATGAAAATCCTCCGTGGAATCGCCGAAAACCTAAAAGTCAAGAAGGAGGATTGGAAGCTTCTGCTGCATAAATGCGGATTCCGCAACACATCATCGTATGCCTATGAGGGCAACTCGGATGAAGACATGAACGCAAGACGCAACAAGACCTCTGAAAACCAAGGGAAGTCGTCTTCGAAAGAAGAAAAAAACAACGATGGAAACGGCAAAAAAAGGAGTGATGGAGAAGAATCAAAACGTAAGGAAGAAAAACTGAAATCTTCCACCTACGGCTACAAAATCACACAGGCCTACAACCAACTGGGCCTCCTCTCCACCGCCTCAGAGCAGGAGATCAAAACCGCTTTCCGCCTATTGGTCAAGAAATACCACCCCGACCACCTGCCAAGCGACGCTACCGACATGGAGCGGAAAATATCGGCTGACCAGTTCCGACAGGTCATGGAGGCGTACGACCTTATCCGGCTGGAAAAGGGAATGTAGATAATTAAGAATTAAGAGTTAAGAATTAAGAGTTGACGGGATGTAATTTACGATGCCGAACGTGCTGACATTCTACGTCTGCGTATCCCCACGGCCTGAAAGGCCACCACATATATAGCCTAGGGCAACGCCCTGGGGAATAAGAGTTGACGGGATGTAATTTACGATGCCGAACGTGCCAACATCCTATATTTTCATATCCCCACAGCCTGAAAGGCCATAACATATATAGCCCGGGGCAATGCCCTGGGTCTGCATGGACGGGCACACATGGACATCGCCCTGGGTCCGCACGGGTTGCCATTTCATCGGTGAAAACGGTATTTTTGCATGATTGGTTTTTTATCATAGTAGGTGTGTCCAATAAAACAAACAACGCTTTGGGGATGCTTTTTTGTTTTTATATTTTTGTGGTAGTATTGATACTGTTCTAACCTTAGGATAGTTGTGATTATTAAAGGATTTCTCTTATCACATGAATGCGATTTTACTTGCCTTTGTACTTCCATTCCTGATTCTCATCTTTACGCTTATACTGAAACGTGATGAGGAAACTTCGGAACCGAACCATACAAGCGATCCGGGGGAAAGCAACTCGGCAAATAACACGAACAACAAGAGGCCAAAACAAAAGACTTCGTCCCATCATAGGAAATCGAGGGATAAAAGGAAGGTCATCTTTGATAAGGACGCTGATGCGTTCAAATCGGAGAATGAGACCCTTTACACCGCCGCACTCTCTGTTGTGGCTCTTTTCTCTTGGGTGATGCGGAAGGATGGAAACGTGGGTTCGCAAGAGATGGATGTGGCGCGTCTCTATTTCCTGCAACACCTCACCACGTACTATAGGATTTTATCGCATCCTCCTCATGACATGATAAATGATCCTGTGACGGGAATCCCCTGCTTTGCCACGAAAGATTGTATGGAGCTGCTCGAATACTATAACACCCTTCCGAAGTTGCTGCGACATGGCAAATGTTGCGGCAAGATCTTGGAAGCCGATATCTACTATGAGGCGGCGTTGGACCTGCTGAAGGCGCTCTTCCAAGTGGCCTACTCCAGCGACGGGGTGATCGAGTCCGAGATGGACATCCTCCGAAGCATCGCACTGGGACTGAATATTCATCTTGAGGATTGGAATAACCTGCGACGGAAGTATGGAATATACCGGGGACCATACAAAAACAGAACGGATTCTTCTTCCGAATCTTCCGATGAAATGGGTAAAAAATCTAATAAGAAGAAAAAGAAGAATCGGAGAAACAGACAGGAGTGGAATGAATCGGAAGACTCTTCCGGTCAATATGAAGAGCATAAGGAACAACAACAAAAGCAGGATCATCAACAAGGGAAAGAGAAAAAGAAATCTTCCACCTTCGGCTATAAGCTGACGCAGGCCTACAACCAATTGGGCCTCCTCACCACCGCCACCGAACCGGAGATCAAAGCGGCTTTCCGCCTATTGGCCAAGAAATACCACCCCGACCGCCTGCCAAGCGATGCGACCGACATGGAGCGGAAAATCTCGGCCGACCAGTTCCGACAGGTCATGGAGGCGTACGACTACATACGGTTGGAAAGAGGAATGTGATTTGGAAATAGATTACGATTTCCTATTTTCGCGTAGGACTACAATTATCATGAATCCTTGTCGTATATTAGAAAGTTCGAACGATTATGTATATTCTGCATATTGATTGGGGAATGTGGATCACATTGTTATTTGCCATCGGGGTGTTTTTACCTCTGATAATTCTAGTAGACCGCACAAACGAGAAAGAAATTCCACTAAGCGAACCCATCCCCCCTATCATCGGAGAGAAGAAGAATGATAGGAGAAGGCGCATCTTCGAGAATTATTCCGATGAGGACAACAAGTATAATGACGATGCGGTCTACTCTGTCATCGCACTATTCTCCTTAATCATCAAAAGGGATGGAGACATAGATCCACGGGAAATAAAGGTGGCGAATCTCTATTTCCTGAAACATCCCCGATATGACATTATCCTATCTTATTCCAAGCAGAAACCGTCACGCAAGTGCGACGAACTACTGAAGATGTATAATGCATGTCCCGAATTGGCGCATTACAAACAATATTGCAAAAAAATCTTAGCAAGGGGCATCTACTATGAGGCCGCTTTGGATTTACTCACCGCTCTTTCCCAGGTGGCCTACTCCAGCGACGGAGTGATAGGTTCGGAGATGGAAATTCTCGATGAAATCGCTTATGGACTAGGAATCATGCGGGAGGATTGGACTGTGCTGAAACAAAAATATAGCACTTACACAGAACCCCAAAAAACGAGGAGGAAAAAGGAGACAGACAAGACCGACCCAGACCCTCACAAGGAAAAGAATGATTCTTCCCAAAGGCATGAGAACGCTAATGAAAAGAGCAATCGCTCAAAGGAGAAATCACAGGAAGAACGCTCCAAACAGCAAGAGCAAAGACAAGAACGAAAGAAGAAATCCACCACCTATGGCTACAAAATCACGCAGGCCTACAACCAACTGGGTCTCCTCTCCACCGCCTCAGAGCAGGAGATCAAAGCCGCCTTTCGACTATTGGTCAAGAAATACCACCCCGACCACCTACCGAGCGACGCGACCGACATGGAACGGAAAATATCGGCCGACCAGTTCCGGCAGATCATGGAGGCGTACGACCACATACGGTTGGAAAGAGGCATATAGGAAAATCACAGCAAATAGCTGTCGCCATTTTGAAGGGAAAACAGATATTCCTATTTTTGCGATAAAGTTCCCGATAAATCTATTATGTTGTATTATTCGGGATAGTAAAGCCTAATATCTGAGACAGTCATTCATGAGTGATTTTATATTCGCAATAAAAATATTTGGCGTTGTGGTCATCGGCCTTATTGTCATATTGGCTTTGTTTAATAGCCTAAAAAAACATGACCGCGCCATCTTAAGAAAACGCATTCTCACTGGCTTAATAGATTATATTCTCCTCCCCATTCTAAGTATTTGCTTTGGGACATCAATCATAGCCTGCATAGAACAAATATTCCAAAAGAATACGGAGTTTGCCGCCCTTGCCGCACTGGGGTCAATCGCATCCATCACAGCTTTCATATTGTTGATGCATAAAAGTGATGATATTAAAAAAAACAACTCGACCCAAAGCTCGTCCCAGGAAGAGACCACTTCCCAAAGTCAATCATTTATTGAAAGGAAAAGGAGAAAGGAGATTGTATTTTACTCGAATAGAGATAAATACTCCGCCACACTTTCAATCATCGCCCTCTTTTCCTGGATAATCAGGAGAGACGGAAGGATAGACAAACAAGAGATAAAGACCGCACAACTCTATCTCCATGCACATCCCGTCTTTGATGATATCTTGAAACAGGAATATACGGAAGGGTTGTTCGATCCGATCATGAACATCAAACATTACACGTCATTGAATTGTGATCGCCTATTGAACATGTACAACACCTACCCCACGTTGTTAATGTACAGGCATTGCTGCAAAAACATCTTATCGACTGGCATCTACTATGAGGCGCTTATCGACCTCATACGCGCCCTTTTCCAAGTGGCTAATTCCAGCGATGGAATCATTGACACAGAGAGGATAATCCTCTCTGAGATCGCAAAGGAATTAAAACTAAAGGATGAGGATTGGCAGACAATCTCAAGAAGATTTAGTAACCCCGAAAAGGAGAGGGAGGCATACAACCGAACGAACTCCCATGACTCGTCCTCGGATAGTGATCAACACCGATCATCCGACCAAAAGGAGAAGGGACCTCAAGGAGAGAAAGAGAAGAAGCGGATGAGATCATCCACATATGGCTACAAGCTGACGCAGGCTTACAACCAATTGGGGCTCCTCTCCACCGCTTCCGACACGGAGATCAAAGCCGCCTTCCGCTTATTGGCCAATAAGTACCACCCCGACCATCTGTCACCTGACGCTACCGACATGGATCGTAAAATCTCGGCGGACCAGTTCCGGCTAGTTAAGGAGGCGTATGATTATATACGGTTGGAAAGGGGAATGTAGAGAATTTTGAATTATGAATTATGAATTATGAATTATGAATTTTGAATTATGAATTTTGAAACGTTAGTTCGACGTAGTCAATTTTTGCGGGGCGTCTCATTGATTAAATGATTTACGTTGCCGAACGTGTCTACATCCTACATTTTATTATAAAATGCCCGTTTCCATCGAAAAAACTCCCTCCTTGCGTGCCCAAAGGGTTACAAGTTTAAAACAGATTTTTATATTTTTGTGGGAATAAATATTTTATATGAACTCTACTACTAAAATCTTTATATTAATTCTGTTGGGGATTTTGTTCGCTTCCCTAACAAAGACTTTTTTCCCCATCATTTGTGCCGTGATAATAGTAGCTGCTATTATCGGGAATATGTCACATGCTAATGAGAAAAAAGAAAAAGAGTCGACACAATCGTCAGATAACTCTAATGATCAGGATGACACGGAGAATGTATACCAATCGTCGCAAACCAACCATAATTCAACCCAATGGTCTGAAGACGAACCCATAAAGGCGGGAGGCGGCAAACGCGCAAGAAACAGGATTTTCCAAGCGAATACCCTCCTACAGGGAGGCACCATACATAACAAATCTGATAAAGAGAAACTATACACGTCCGCCATATCCATCATAGCCCTCTTCTCATGGGTGATGCGGAAGGATGAGGGTGCGGATGACGAGGAGTTGGATGTTGCGCAACTATATTTCGAGAAGCACCCCGCATTTAATCGAATCCTGCGACTCTTCCCAAATGGGTTGGAAAAAGATCCCATCACGGGTGCCGAGCATATATCGGTCGAAAATTGTATGCAGATGCTCAAATTCTATAACACTTGCCCGAGAATGTTACGGTATGCCAAGTGTTGCAGCAATATCCTGTCGTCCGGCATCTACTACATGGCTGCCCTGGACTTGATGAAGGCGCTCCTGCAGGTGGCCTACACCATCGATGGCGTGATTGCGCCGGAATGGGAGATCCTTCGGGGTATCGCACAGGAGCTGAAGATCCTAAAGGCGGATTGGATGAACCTGGAGCAGAAGTATACGCAGATGGGGAGGAGCCACTCTTCCTCTAAAAGGAAATCGTCCAGAGGTAACAACAACTCCGAAAAGGGGAAATCAGGCGGGGAACAATCGAAGCGGCAGGAGAATAATCGTTCGCAAGGGCAACAGCAAAAACAACAGCAGGATCAGACCAAGAAATCTTCTACTTTCGGCTATAAGCTGACGCAGGCCTACAACCAATTGGGCATCCTCACCACCGCCACCGAACCGGAGATCAAAGCTGCTTTCCGTCAACTGGCCAAAAAGTACCACCCCGACCGTTTGCCGAGCGACGCAACCGACATGGACCGCAAAATCTCGGCCGACCAGTTCCGACAGGTCATGGAGGCGTACGACCTTATACGATTGGAGAAGGGAATGTAGAGAATTAAGAATTTTGAATTTTGAAACGTTAGTTCGACGTAGTCAATTAAGAATTGATGGGCGGCGTGCCATTGATTAAATGATTTACGTTGCCGAACGTGCTAACATCCTATATTTTCATATCCCCACGGCCTGAAGGGCCAATACATTATCTAGCCCAGGGCAACGCCCTGGGACATGATGGATTACAAATTACCACCATTTCACCGATGGAATCGCCCATTATTTGCAAACGCCGCAGCTATTGCAGTGGGAGAGTTCGCCACGGAAGCGTTGCTCCACGAGCAGGCGGATCTTGTCCTTCACGGCCTCGATCCGTATGTTGTCCAACACGTCGCTCACGAAGGCAAACATGAGAAGCATGCGGGCCTCCTCCTCCGGAATTCCTCTCGAACGAAGGTAAAAAAGCGCCGTTTCATCGATTCTTCCGGTCGATGCGCCGTGGCTACACTTCACGTCGTCCGCATAGATCTCCAAATGAGGCTTCGTGTACATCCTAGCGTTCGGAGACATGCAGACGTTGCGGTCTGTTTGGTAGGCCTCCGTCTTGAATGCGCCCTCGGCCACCATGATCTTGCCGGAGAATGCGCCGGTCGCCTCGTCGTTTAAAACATATTTATAGAGCTCACGGCTCTTGCAGTTCGGACGGTGATGGTTGATCAGCGTCGTGTTGTCGATGTGCTGTTTCGCGTCTCCGATCGCCATGCCGCTTAAGGTGGTTTGGCAATGCTCCCCGTCGATGTCGATCTGGATCCTGTTCCTTGTCAGTCCGTTGTGCAACGTGAGGTCGTTCACGATGATCTCCGAACCGCTCTGTTGGCGGATGTTCAGGTTCGCCACGCTGATCGATTTAGAGTGTGTGTTCTCCAGCTTGTAATGGTCATAAATGGCGTTTTCACCGACAAAAACCTCCGTCACCCTGTTGGAGAGTTGCTCCCATTCGCCACGGGTATGGGCGCAGAGCAGGAGCTTGGCCTGTGCGGACCGCTCCAAGACGATAAGGTTCCTTTGCGTGCCCAACATAGGCACTTTCCCTGTCATCACGCATATCAGTTGGATAGGCTTGTCGATGACCACGTTCTCCGGCACATGCAGGAAGAAACCGTCCTGCGCGAAAGCCGTGTTGAAGTCTATGATCGCATCCGTTCCGCTGACCTCCGCCTTGCCGTAATACTTCGCGACAAGCTCCGGATCAGTCTCTGAGTATTCACGTAAACTGCCGATGGAAACGCCCTTTTTTCGTAGCTCAATCAGACAATTCTCGCTTTCGGGCGGACAGAAGAATGTGTCATTCACCACATAGAAGAGATAGGCGTTGATGCCTGGCACTTCGCAACGGAAATCCTCCGTGAGGGCGATTCGGTTGAGGTTCATGCCATAATCCACCGCAAAGGCCTCCTTCATGTCGGTGTATTGGTATGCCTCCATGCGTCGGGTAGGGAATCCCCTCCGTTGGAACGACTCGAAGGCGGCATCCCTCAACGCATCCATGGGTGCGCCGCTATTCCTCTTCAGCACGTCGCGGTACTGCTTGAAAATATCTATGTATGATTGCTCTATCGACATATTTGCCATGAATTATTCACCCAACTCCTTTTTTATCCAATCGTAGCCTTTCTCCTCCAGCTCCAAAGCCAGTTCCTTGCCCGCCGTCTTCACGATCTGACCTTTGTAGAGGACGTGGACGATGTCCGGAACGATATAATCCAAAAGACGTTGGTAGTGTGTGATCACTATGCTCGCGTTATCGGCCTTTTTCAGCTTGTTCACGCCGTTGGCCACGATGCGCAGGGCATCGATGTCCAATCCGCTGTCCGTCTCGTCCAGGATGGACAATTTAGGCTCCAGCATGGCCATCTGGAAGATTTCGTTGCGCTTCTTCTCGCCACCGGAGAATCCTTCGTTGACGGATCGGTTCGCCAATTTATTGTCCAACTCCACCAACTCCTTCTTCTCACGCATCAGCTTCAGGAAATCGGAGGCGGACAAGGGGTCCAACCCTTTGTATTTGCGGTGCTCGTTCGTGGCGGTGCGCATGAAGTTCACCATGCTGACACCAGGGATCTCCACAGGATACTGGAAACTGAGGAAGAGGCCCTCCCTTGAGCGGTCCTCCGGGGAGAGCTCCAGAAGATTCTTTCCCTTGAAATAAACCTCACCTTCCGTCACCGTGAAGGTCGGGTCGCCCGCCAACACGGATGAGAGCGTGCTCTTTCCTGAACCGTTCGGGCCCATGATGGCGTGCACTTCCCCTTCGTTCACCGTCAGATTTATACCCCGCAAAATCTCTTTGCCATTGACATTGGCATGTAAATTCTTAATTTCTAATAGCATATATAATAATTATCTATTAACCTACTGATCCTTCCAACGAAACCTGCAGCAGCTTCTGCGCCTCCACCGCGAACTCCATCGGTAATTTGTTGAGCACCTCCTTGGCATATCCGTTGACGATGAGTCCGACCGCATCCTCGGTGCTGATGCCACGCTGGTTGCAGTAAAAAATCTGGTCCTCGTTGATCTTCGAGGTGGTAGCCTCATGTTCGACGATGGCCGATTCGTTATGGATGTCCATGTACGGGAAGGTATGTGCGCCACACTTGTCTCCCAGGAGCAAGCTGTCGCATTGGGAGAAGTTGCGGGCACCGTCCGCGTTCTTCGAGACCTTCACCAATCCCCGGTAGCTGTTCTGGCTGAGTCCCGCCGAAATACCTTTGGAGACGATATGGCTTTTCGTGTTCTTGCCGAGATGGATCATCTTCGTACCCGTGTCCGCCTGCTGGTAGTTGTTCGTGACCGCCACGGAGTAGAACTCCCCGACGGAATTATCGCCCAGCAATACGCAGCTCGGATATTTCCATGTGATGGCGGAACCCGTCTCTACCTGCGTCCAGGAGACCTTCGAAGAGATTCCCTTGCAGAGGGCGCGTTTGGTGACGAAGTTATAGATACCACCCTTTCCGTCCTTATCGCCTGGGTACCAGTTCTGTACAGTCGAGTATTTGATCTCCGCCCTATCGTGCGCCACCAGTTCGACGATGGCCGCATGCAATTGGCTCTCGTCGCGCATCGGTGCGGTGCAGCCCTCCAAGTAGGAGACGTAGCTGTCGTCGTCCGCCACGATCAGGGTGCGTTCGAACTGGCCCGTTTGGGCGGCGTTGATTCTGAAGTAGGTGGAGAGCTCCATCGGGCAACGGACGCCCTTCGGGATGTAGACGAAGGAGCCGTCGCTGAAGACCGCCGAGTTCAGTGCGGCGAAGAAGTTGTCCGTATAAGGCACCACCGTTCCGAGGTATTTCTTGACGAGGTCCGGGTAGTTCTTCACCGCTTCGTTGAACGAGCAGAAGATAATGCCCAATTCAGCGAGGTTTTCCCTATAAGTCGTCTTGACGGATATGCTGTCCATGACCGCGTCCACCGCCATGCCCGCAAGGTGTTTCTGCTCCTCCAACGGAATGCCCAGCTTGTCGAAAGTCTTGAGCAATTCAGGGTCGATATCCTTTTCGCTCTTAGGAGAGTTCTTTTTCGGAGCCGCATAGTAGTAGATGTCCTGATAGTCGATTTCGGGGATGCTGAGGTGCGCCCAGTTCGGCTCCTTCAGCGTGAGCCAATGCCGGTAGGCCTTCAGGCGGTATTCGAGCAACCATTCCGGTTCCCCCTTCTTTTCGGAGATGAGGCGCACAACATCCTCGTTCAACCCTTTCGGGATGACTTCGGTCTCAATGTCCGTGACAAATCCGTACTTATAATCCCCTTTGGTAATGGTATCTACTATGTTATCATTCATAATGCGAGCCAACTATTCATTGCGCGAAATTACGAAAGAATTAGCTAAACTAAGGAATGAAAAAAGAAAAACTCTCCGTCTACGTGATTTTTAGTGAAAACATCTTAGAAAAACAGGCAAACAGGGCCTTAAATAGATATATATTCTCTCTTTTCCCCATAAAAAGGGGATATAATGCCATGCCCCAAAAAATTCAAAATTCAAAATTATCGATGTGTCACCCTTTCAGGGTTCCCGCCGCACCATTCATCTATTATACAGGGGTTTACACCCCTGCCTGGGGGATGACGCCCCTTCAGGGCTCGGTTGTGCGCAACACGTAGGAATATGCATACCCCCCAAAAAATTGACTACGTCGAACTAACGTTTCATAATTGCCCCAGGGCGCTGCCCTGGGCTATATATGTGTTGGCCTTTCAGGCCGTGGGGATGAGCAAATGTGGAATGTAGGCACGTTCGGCACGTGAATCATTTAATTCGCCCCAAAATTGACTACGTCGAACTGACGTTTCATAATTCATAATTCAAAATTCTTAATTCCCATAAAAAAGGGCAGCCACCAAGTGACAGCCCTTACTATTCCAATTTTTAATTTTTAATTCTTAACTCTTAATTCTTAATTTAAAGCGAGATCGGCAATTCCCTCTTGATGCTCTGTTCGAGGCAGATGAGCGTCTCCGTGGCGGATACACCCTTGATGCTCTGGATCTTACCGTTCAGTAGTTGCATCAGATGCTCGTTGTCTTTGGCATAGAGTTTCACCATCATGGTGTAAGGGCCCGTGGTGAAGTGGCACTCCACGATCTCAGGGATTTTTTCCAGTTCAGGGACCACCTCCGAGTACATGGAACCCTTCTCCAGTTTGATTCCTATATAAGTACAAGTCTGGTAACCTAAGATCTTAGGGTTGACGTGATAGCCGGAACCAATAATCACACCCAGATCGGCCAAGTGCTGGACACGTTGGTGAATAGCGGCGCGCGACACGCCACACTCCGCCGCCACATCCTTGAACGGAATGCGGGCGTTTCTGGTGATAATCTTCAGAATATCCTTGTCTAAATCGTCAATCTTTTCCATTGCCATGTGTTTTTATTCGCCAAAGATAGGGATTTTTATCATTGAAGTGAAATTTGCACGAAAATAAATTTTGAAGGCGGCATCTCCGACAAAAAGGAAATGCTATTTCATGCGAATCCGATCACTACAATTCACCACAGGATTTGCGTAGATACGCAAGAAGATCTGTTCCAAGTCCGAACGGTCCGCCTCGATTCCAATCTTCGCCAAACCATCATTCATATAGGTGATAAAATCCTTTCTGTCATCCGCCGAATAACAATCAGCAAATGCGTTGCCCCCTTGCAGGATATCGTATGCGATATAATTCGTCTTGAACAATTTATAGCTCTTATAGATCCGTTGGTCGATCAACGAAGCCAAGGCGACCATCTTCTCATTTTTCTCCTTTTCATCGCATATTTCGAGCTCTTTCCTCGAGATTGGCTCCGTCACAGCGAGGTGCACCTTGCCCTTTCTCTGCTTGATGCCCGTCAGGATGCTGTTCAGGTCCTCGTTCTCTCCTTTCACATACTTCTGTAATCTGGAGATGTACAACTCGGCCGTCTTGAGGAAATCGCAAGGCTCATATTCGTAGGAGACGGCAACGGGTGTGATGCTCAGCTCGTCGAAGTTGTCCACAAACGCTTTTTCGCTGCTGAGCGAGAACATTTTCAAAACCCCCATCTCCGTTTTGTCATTGCCATCCTTGGTACGGCCATTGCGCTGGGCAATCCACACAGACTCGTCCAATTCGGTCACCACGTAGCGCATATAAGCGGACACCTCCAGCGAGTTACGATAGAAATCCTTGATGTTTCCTCCACGGATAATGCGGAACATCTTATTCAGTTTGCCGAGGTTGATGACCAGGTTCCCTTTCATCAGATTACTGCCGAAAGTGATCTGGCACGTCTTGATTTTATGCTCATACAAGAGCAAGTCCAACAAAGCCGAATCCAGTGCGATATCGCGGTGGTTAGCGATGAAGATATGACGTTTATGATTATCAATTTTATCGAATCCATCGAGAGAAACACCATCTGTCGTCTTCGAGATGACCGCTTGGATGGCGGGGTACATGACACGGGTTTGGAAGTCGTCGACCGTCTTGATCTGCAACAGCGCACCGGTCACCTCGTCAATATTCGCATTGGGCAAACAATAGTTCACCACCATCGGGAAGAATGGATCCTGGGTAATGGACCTCAACGCCGCGGGAACCTCCGAGTCGTTGTAAGGGCGAACCGCTTCAAAATTAAATTCTCCGACCATGGCTATCTCCTATTATCGATAAATTTAACGGGTTTTCTATTCATCTCAGGGAACTGGATCTTACGGATCTCGTCAATGGGTCTGAATTGCACATCCGGGGCCACACGCAACTTCGCGCGGAAATGATCCTTCAGCTCCTTCACCATGTTCTCGTTCGGCTCCTTCACACCGATATAGACCGTAAGGTGATCCATACCAATCTCATTGGAAGTCACCTCGACCAGATAGTTCTCCACATAATCGGCATTATCCAAGACATCGAAGACCGATGCGGGATAGAGTGTGGTTCCCTTAAACTTGATCATCTGTTTTTTCCGACCAATGATCGGGCTGATACGCATGGAGGTACGTCCACAGGAACAAGGCTCGTAATGGAAGCGGGCCACATCGCCTGTCCGGAAACGGAGCAGCGGCATACCCTCCACGCCCAATGTCGTGACGACCAACTCGCCGGCCTCGCCCTCGTTCACAGGATTGCCGTTTTCATCGATCAATTCGCATATAATCAGTTCAGGATGGTGGTGACCACCCTTCCCTGCGGAACATTCACAGAAGGAGGTGCTCATCTCGGTGGAAGCGTAGGTCGAATACAATTCGATGTCCCATTTCTCCTTGATCTTCGAACCCAAAAGGTTCAGCGAGAAATCGTCGTTCCTAAGATTTTCCCCGATGCAAACGGCTTTTTTTACGCTACAGTGCTTATAATCGATGCCGTGCTCTTCGGCGAATTTGATGATGCGTAGGATGAAGGAAGGAACGCAGATGATCGCATCAGGCTGAATCCTTTTAATCGTGTCCCACTGCAGCTCCGGGATGCCATTGCCGACGCGCACCAGACCGGCGCCCATCATACGGATGCCCAGACAATAGGCATATCCCGCCATGAAACGTTTGTCGATCGTCGTCATCAGCTGGTAAATCTCGCCCGGATGTCCACCCGTGCCTGTGAAGGAGATCGCCTCATTGTAGGCGAGGCGCACGAGGTCCTTCTCCGTCATGGCGAAGGTAGTCGGGTCACTCAGCGTACCCGAAGTAGTGATATAATCCCTGATTTCAGAAGGCTCGACGCAGAAGAAATCCTTATTCCTCGTCTGGAGGTCCTCCTTGGTAGTGAAAGGAATCAGACGCAAGTCCTCCAAGGTCTTAACCTTGCCGGCGTCTATTTTATTCTTCTCAAACAAATCCCGATAAAAAGGCGATTTTGCGGAAAGATAAGCCAAATCCTCCCTCAATTTCTCCTCTTGGAACGCCTTAATTACGGCGCGGGGTTGAAATTCAATTTCCGGTACGAAACTATTATCCATACACACATCCTCCTATTGTTTCGGCAAAAAACCGTTTTTGGCGAGCCAAGCCTTCAGCAATAATCCCCAGTTGTTGGTCTCTTCCGAACGTGTCCTAATCATACCGAATCCATGTCCGCCCTGCTCGAAGAGATGAAACTCACAAGGGATATGTTTTTCCATTAACGCATCATTTAATACGACCGAATTCCTGTAATCTACCACATCATCATCCTTGCATGCGAGGAGGAAAACGGGTGGCATATTTTCAGGAATGTGCCTTTCCATCGAAAAACTGTCCGCCATCGCCTTGGTGAAACCCTTGCTCAGGAGGTTCTCCCTCGACTTCACATGGGCGATACTATCCTGCATAGAGACGACAGGATAGATGGGACACACAAAATCAGGCTTCAGGCTGACGGAGGTATGGACGCCACGATCGGCAAGGAAATCATGGGATGCGAAAGCGCCACCCATCATGACCAGATGACCGCCGGCTGAAAAGCCGATACAACCCAACTTGTGTGGGTCGATTTTATATTTCTCAGCATTCTCCCGTAGGATCTGAATGCCCCGTTGAAAATCCTCGATCATGGCAGGATGGTGATTGCCACGCATAGCGACACGGTAACGTAGGACAACCGCCGTGACGCCCCATTGGCGCAAACATTCAGCCACTTCAGATCCCTCATTCTTCAGTCCCAAATGATGATAACTACCACCCGGGCAGATCAACACACATGTCCCATTGCGCAATGAATCATCCGGGACGAATATTCTCAATTCCGGACGTTTCTCCTTATGTGAAGGATCATGATTCCACAATTTCACCACCTGATATTGAGCATGGGCACACAAGAAGAAAAACAGCAACAAAAAGGAATGTGCTATTTTTATCATGGACGTTGTTGTATGAGTACATCATATTCCTTCGCAATAACACCCTTGATGCGTGTCATTGTGAAATTCTCAGCGATAAGATCATGGGCACGTGCGCCCATCTTGTCCCGTATATTGTCTTTATTCTGCAACAAGGTGTCGATGGCCTCGGCGAAAGCCTTTACGTCACCATTTTCGACCTCGATACCTGTCGTACCGTTTTGGTTCAACCAATTCACGCCGGACCCCTCGATGGAGAACAAAACAGGAGGAGTCCCACAATACATCGCCTCAGCAAGTACAATACCAAACGCTTCGTTTTTCGTGATGGAAGGGAATGCGAAGACAGAAGCCGCACGCATGTACAAACGAACCTCATCATCGCTGATTTTTCCGATGAAATGGATTCTTTCGGATTTTGTGTTCATCTTCAACTCGTTCGACAGAGGGCCCTCGCCCGCTATTAATATCACGCAATCCGAGGATATCATCTTTTCGGCCGATATTAATCGGTCAATGCCTTTGTAAGCCACATGACGGCCCATAAAGAAAACGATCTTCTTCCCGTCATATTTGCGCCTAATCGCTTCGATCTTTTGCTCATCACCCTCTTGAGAAGCGATCTTCATTTCATTGATTCCATTAGGAACAATGATCACCTTATTCATGAACTGCTTAAGCGGGACAGAGTGCTCCGCATAATTTGGACTCGTCGCGAAAATAGCATCCGCGCGCTCGAGCAATTTCTGCTCAAATGGTTTGAACGCAGTATAGGTGAATTGTTGCTTCACGATATCCGAGTGCCAATGTACGATCAACTTGACATCGTCCGGAATATAGTGACAAACAAGTAAAGAGGCATATGGATTAGGAGTGTGTAGGTGAATGATGTCTGGGTTAAACTCCTTCAAGGTTCTTTTCAGCACATTGGGATATGCGAATGAGATGGGTTGGCTGTAACGCTGAACCTGTACCCCCACACGAGATACGGGAACCCCCTCGTATTGCTCCTCAATGGTATCCTTGCCCGTGTTAAAACATAACACACAATGTTCATAATCAACCATTGAACTGACAATGCTATAACACACGTCCTCGATTCCTCCTTTGTAGGGAGGATAAAATTTCGATATATGTAAAACCTTTCCTTTAGACATCAGCCTCACATCCAACAATTACCGCTCTATCAGTCTACCCTCTTCGCCTTTAAATTAAGGAATCATCAAGATATCCAATTGGCAAAACGACACTAACTTCAGTTAGTATTGAGAGCATAATTACTCAAATTATTTATAATGCAAAGATAGGAAAATTAGTCTTATATAATAAATATGTTTTCAGATTATTTCGTTTGAAGATGATTAGTAATTCCCCCTATTATCTATTTATAGAATATTTCTATCAATAAAACATGAAAAATGCGGCCAGCACACAACCATCAAGGCTCTCCGTACCAACCGCATCCATTTCACAAACAGACTCCGAGATGCCCGAAATCTGCTCTATCGCTTAGCGTCATCACAACTGCTAAACTGCTAACTGAGTTTCTTCACCGTAGGCTTTCCTGTCGATTTAAATGCGCCATATGCATATATGACGATAATGATTCCGCATATAAACAATGACATATAAATATTCGAAAGTAACTCTTCCTCCACCTCAGGAGTCTTCACCAAAGCAAAGGCGAACTTTGTCGCTTCTGACACGGAGAGTCCCTCAGAAGAAGAATCACCCTTGCACAACTCCACTACGATAGAGGCTATGTAGCTCAAATAGGTTCCAATGACCACAAACAGCAAACTCGTAAGCGAAACAATGGCAACACCCAATTTGTCAAATTTTCCCTTAAACCAAATATAACCTTTCTGAGCGAGGAAATAATAGACGATACCGGAAAGCGCCGCGATTTTTCCTAACATGAAGAGGAGGAATGTCACCAGAATGCCAGGGATTGAACAGAGCACCGCACCCAGAAATCCTCGCAGGTAATTACCTGGTTGACGCTCCATCTCCTCATAGGCTTCATTAAAACCTTCTCCCAATTTTTTCGCACATTCCGCACACATTGGTATCGGAAGTCCATCCACCTCATACACCTCCAAATTACTGTCACAAGAACAGTCTATCCCTGAACACTTGAGTCGAGACTCCGGATACTTGTCGGCGATATATCCCGTAACACCCTCTATGACCTCCTTGATTATTTCCTCTTTTGTCGGAATAATAGTCTCCTTGAAGGTCATCTCCACATCTATTGGACCATCCCCCGTGAATTCAACCTTTTTCGCATAATCTTTCTTCTCCCAAGACTGGATAAACTGTTTGTCACTTTCATCCAACTCAACAGGGAATCTAAACCATAGCATCTTCGCACCGTCTGCCTGAGCAAACAACACGTAACTGTTCTTTAGGAATCCATACACAAAATTGTCTGCACTCTTGAATCCTAATTCATTCCATAACTCTTTAAAATCTGATTTACTCATTAGCCTTTCTCCTTTTTTAGATCTCCCATGAAGGAAATCCATACATGTAATTTATATTCATAGTCGCCTTATGTTGCCATGAAGGATTGACCATCAACGCAAATATATATGATAATACCAATTTATCAATTAATTTTTTATGAAATTTTAAAATTCTAAAATATTTTTTAATATTTCGGGGATTTAATCATCACCATAGGAATCTCTAACGGAGAGCACTAGACCGTTTTCCCGGCGATTATCCCTTAAAATTTCATGATCTGATGGCTCTCCGTTCCTTTCTCATCCTCCACCACGATTACGTATATACCTGCGCCCCATTCGTTTAGATAGAAATAAGCTTCCGGTTGCTTCATACGTCGGTTGATCATCTTTCTACCAGTGGGAGAATAGATCCTGATCGTTGATTTTCCGCTCAATCCCTCTATGTGCAGGTCCCCATCCGTATATTTAGGATAGATGGTCAGATGATCGTCTTTTACGGAAAGGGAGGATACAGTTTCCGTATTCCTCAGTAGTACGGGCGTGGCGGCGCAGACATTGCCGCACGATACCCGCCAATCATAGAAATAAAGATACCAAGGTTTGTTGTTGATCCAAGCTAGATTTGCTCCATCCAAAGAAATCAACCCTTCGATTTCGTATGGGAAGGCTATATCATCGTCCGTGTGGGAGTGGTACAACGGGGCGGTGGTTCCCTGCGCATCCATCCGATACTTGCCTGGCGCCAAGGTCACACCGATAGGCAGGCGGTTCTCGCCCGGTGTGAGGCCTTCAAAGGTGCGGGATGAGACGACCTCGCCCGTGGCATCATCCAACATGCGAATCACGGCGGTCAGGTTCTTGGATGGATAGATGGAGATGGAGTCGATGGTCAATTCACGGTAGACCGTGAAGAGCATCCATTCGGAGAAATCGGTGCGGGTCCATGCGTTGGTGGTGAGCCGTTTCTTGCCCACATAGCCCGTATAGGCGGAGGCATCCTTCACATAGAGATAACCGGACTGTGCAGGAATCGTGTATGGGCAGCGATTGCCTTCCCCGATCACCTCCCGCAACGTCGAGTCTTTGTACCATACGTAGTTGCCATTGCCTGTCACCTCCAGCGTTACATTGCTGCCGGCGACTCCCTCCACATCCTTCACCTCCAACAATCCGGAGGTAACCGTCACCTCGTCGGAGGCAGATTCACAATGAGGGGAAGAGACCGTCAGACGATAGACGCCCGCATCCTTCACCTGCAGGGATGGCTTCGCATTGTCCAGCAAGGCACCATCTTTTCTCCACTCATATTTGAGCAGGGAAGCATCGTCGATGATGCCAGCCTGTAGGGTGACGAAGGAGGTGGCGCAGATCAACCGGTCTTCCCCCAAATCGGGCTTCAGGGTGGAGAGCAGGGAGACCGTGTCCCGACCGCTACACCAGCCGCTATCCGCAACCAACACATACGTTCCTTCCTCCCATACCGAGATGGAAGGATCTTGGGAGAAGCGTTTCCCGTTTCGTAGCCATTGGTAACGGAAGGCGTCCGACTGTCGATCGGGGGCAAACTTGTATGACTTGCAGCCTGTGCACAACGTCTTATCCATGCCCAATTCAGGCTTGCGGCAGGATTGATAGGCCACATCCCCATAGGTGGTTCCTATGCGGATATCGTCCAGCCAGGTGTAGCAGGTCTCGGTGGGGCACCATGTCTCATCATCCCCGCCATGGAACGTCGAGATATAGAGGTCGTCCACCTTGTCGCCATTGGAGGTGAAACGCAGTCCTTTCAGCAGCAGGACCTGCTTCCCATCCACCCATATCTCCACCTCTCCGTCATAGGTGTCGCCATCCGTGTTGATCTTGACACGCTCCGCTATGTGGTACCATTTGCCACGTTCAAAGAGCACAGAAGAGCCGTCCGGGTAGACAAGATCGTGGTTCTCCCCGTATTTGTCAGGCTTATCCATATGGTAGAGGTAGAGCACCGCCTTGCCACCCGCCCGCCACATCAGACGGGCGGAGAATCCGTTCGTTCCGTCACACAGATCGCCTCCGGAGCAGCATGCGCCGCCACACAGACCGGGCAGTTTGCCACCATAGCTGGTGGTGCCCCAAGAGAAGTTCTCGGAAAAACGAAGGTTGTAAGAGGCATAGGCCTCCTCCCTGCTGTCGAACATCAGCTTCACTTGACAGCCCGTCTCTTCAGGGCCATAACCACCCTTCGGGTAGGTAATCCGCATCGATTGCAGACCGGAAGCCGCCTGGGTGGAGTCTATGACGGTACGGGTCTCCAAGGCGTTATCCCACGAATCGGTTTGGAAACCATTTTCTTGGAACAATGTGCGGGACATAGGGATTCCAGCCCGCAACTTCTCGAAATTGGTGGAGGAGATCATCGCGGCGGATAGGGTATTCGGCAAAACGAGCGCCCCTACGGCGAGCAACCAATATTTAGCTTTCCGGTATTTCATGATACGTATTATTTGTTTAGCCTAAAGATACGAAAAGAGTTAAAAATTAAGAATTAAGAGTTAAGAATTATGTCTGCATGATTTGTACGATATGGGTTCCAACGGCCAACTATGGCGCAAAAACCAAGGAAGGGAACCCATCCTTTGCAGGATCGATCCCCTTCCCTTATATTACACAATAGAACTGAATTAATATTCTTGCCAAGTCTTGATTTCGATGTCAGTCTCCTTCATGTTGCAGAATGCCTTGATGAAGGCACTTGCCAAACGGGCGTTCGTCATCAACGGAATGTTATGGTCGATCGCGGAGCGACGGATCTTGTAACCGTTGGTCAACTCACGTCTGGTCTGGTTCTTAGGGATATTGACAACCAAATCCACTTGATGTTCCTGTAACAACGAAATGATATTCATGTTGTGGTTCTGCTCATCCGGCCAGCTAACCACTGTAGCCTCAACACCATGGTCGGCAAGGAACTTCTGCGTTCCCTCCGTAGCGTAGATCTTATATCCGCCAGCGGCGAGCAACTTGCAAGCGTCGAGCAAATCCACCTTGCCGCGGATATCACCGGAAGATACCAAAACGCCCTTCTTCGGAACGACGTATCCTACTGAAAGGAGGGCGGTCATGATCGCGCTGTCGAAGTCCTTTCCGATGCAACCAACCTCACCCGTAGAGGACATGTCCACGCCCAATACAGGGTCCGCCTTATGCAGACGGGCGAAAGAGAATTGGGAAGCCTTCACGCCCACATAGTCGATATCGTAAGTAGAAGAATCCGGCTTCTCGAACGGTGCGTCCAACATGATTTTGGTAGCCGTCTCGATGAAGTTGCGCTTCAACACCTTGGATACGAATGGGAAGCTTCTCGAAGAACGCAAGTTACACTCGATCACCTTCACCGCATTGTCCTTCGCCAAGAATTGGATATTGAATGGACCGCTGATGTTCAACTCCTTAGCGATCTTCTTGCTGACCTTCTTGATCTGACGAACCGTCTCCAAGTAGATCTTCTGTGCAGGGAATACCAATGTGGCGTCACCTGAGTGAACCCCGGCGAACTCGACGTGCTCGGAAATCGCGTATTCAACGATCTCACCATTCTTAGCCACAGCGTCGAACTCGATCTCCTTAGCGCCTTGCAAGAAAGAAGATACAACGACTGGATACTCCTTGGAAACCTTAGCGGCCATCTTCAGGAATGTCTCCATCTGCTCACGGTTGTAGCAAACGTTCATCGCCGCACCGGACAAGACGTAAGACGGACGGATCAGGACAGGGAAACCAACCTCCTTGATGAAGTTGTCGATGTCCTCCGAGCTGGTCAACTCGCCCCAACGAGGCTGGTCGATGCCCAACTGATCCAACATAGCGGAGAATTTGTGACGGTTCTCCGCACGGTCGATGGAAACAGGGGAAGTACCCAATACTGGCACATTCTGACGATAAAGCTTCATCGCCAAGTTATTCGGAATCTGACCACCCACAGAGACAATCACACCCTTAGGGTTTTCCAAGTCGATGACATCCAACACACGCTCGAAGCTCAACTCATCGAAGTAGAGGCGGTCGCACATGTCATAGTCGGTGGAAACCGTTTCAGGGTTGTAGTTGATCATGATTGATTTATAACCCAATTGACGGGCCGTCTTCACCGCATTCACGGAACACCAGTCAAACTCTACGGAAGAACCGATGCGGTAAGCACCAGAACCCAAGACAACGATGTTCTTGTCGTTTCTGTATGAATAATCGATGCTATGCTCGGTCTCGCCGTAAGTCATGTACAAGTAGTTGGTCAACTCAGGATGCTCCGAAGCGACCGTATTGATGCGACGTACGGCAGGCACGATATTCTGCTTCTTACGAAGGGCACGCACACGAAGGATCTCCTTCTCCATGTTGTTCGCAGGGTTTTCTGAGAAACGGGCGATCTGGAAGTCGGAGAAGCCAAGGCGTTTCGCCTCCTTCATCACGTCAGCCGGAATATCCTCGATCTTCTTGTATTGACCCAACACCTTCGTGTAGTCCACGATGTTCTTCAACTTACCGATGAACCATTTGTCGATCTTCGTCAAATCGACGATTTTCTCGATGGAATAGCCCTTCTCCAAAGCGGCTGCGATGGCGAAGATACGCAAGTCGGTAGGGTGGGACAATTCCGTATCCAAGTCGCCGAACTCGATGTCGTGGTTGCCGACGAAACCGTGCATACCCTGACCGATCATACGAAGACCCTTCTGCATGATCTCCTCGAAAGACTTACCGATGGACATGATCTCACCGACCGACTTCATGGAAGAGTTGATCTCACGGTCAACGCCCACGAACTTGGACAAATCCCAACGAGGGATCTTCACGATGATATAATCAACCGATGGAGCGACATAAGCCGAGTTAGGCGTGCCCATCTCACCGATCTGGTCGAGGGAATAGCCCAAAGCCAACTTAGCGGCCACGAAAGCCAACGGATAACCGGAAGCCTTGGAAGCCAAAGCGGACGAACGGCTCAGACGAGCGTTGATCTCGATGATACGATAGTCATTCGTCTCAGCGTTGAACGCATATTGGATGTTACACTCGCCGACGATACCGATGTGACGCACCACCTTTTGGGAGATTTCCTGCAACATGCTGATCTGCTCCTGCGTGAGGGAGATGATCGGCGCCACCACGATACTCTCGCCCGTGTGGATACCAAGCGGGTCGAAGTTCTCCATCGGCACCACCGTGAAACAGTGGTCGTTCTTGTCGCGGATCACCTCGAACTCGATCTCCTTCCAACCCTTCAGAGACTCCTCGACGAGGATCTGCTTGGAGTGAGCCAAGGCGCTGTCGCAAAGCTCAACGAACTCCTTCTCGTTGGCGCAGATACCTGAGCCCAAACCGCCCAACGCATAGGCTGAGCGCACCATCACCGGATAACCGATGCGGCGAGCCACCGTCAAGGCATCCTCCATATTCTCGACAGCCTGTGAAACAGGAGTCTTCGCCTCAATCTCCTTCAGTTTCTTCACGAAGAGGTCACGGTCTTCCGTGATCATGATCGCATCCACAGAAGTACCCAACACCTGCACGCCATATTTCTTCAAAGTGCCAGAAGTATACAGCTCAGTACCGCAGTTCAAAGCGGTCTGACCACCGAAAGCCAAGAGGATTCCGTCAGGCTGCTCCTTCTTGATAACCTCCTCGACGAAATAAGGGGTGATAGGCAAGAAATAGACCTTGTCGGCCACACCCTCCGATGTCTGGATCGTCGCGATGTTCGGATTAATCAAAACTGTGGAGATACCCTCCTCGCGCATTGCCTTCAGTGCTTGCGAACCGGAATAGTCGAACTCTCCCGCTTGCCCAATCTTCAGGGCTCCGGAGCCAAGCAAAATGACCTTTTTTAACTTCTGACTCATATCATTCAAATTTTAAACATAACATTCGTAAACAAAAAAAATGCGTTGAAGAAAGCCTCAACGCAACATCAAAAAACAATATTAAAAAAACAGAATGAATCGACAACTTTCATTGTCTCCCCGAAATCTATATCCTTATGTATTCCTTTCAAGTTCACTCCGTTTTTTAAATTTTCTGCATCCATTCTAAAATTTCGGCAAAGGTAGTGCTTTTGTATGAAACTGAAAAAAAATAACAAATATTTTTTCTAGAGACGACACGACGGATTCATTTGCCATAATAGAGATCCATAATCATTTACTATTTAGTTATTTACGATTTACTATTCCCAGAGCGGAAAGTCTGATCTTCTTCTGCCTTGTTCCAATGAGGTCCGATCTGCTTCGACCGAATTTTTTCCAAATACCCGCGTATCGGTTGATACATTCAGGGATTTTAATTATATTTGTATAAACAGAGGTAGGATATGAAGGTAGCGTTAGACGTACATACACATACGATTGTGAGCGGGCACGCTTACAGTACCATACAAGAGATGGCCAAGGCTGCGGCGGAGAAAGGGTTGCAGATTCTAGGCATGGCGGAACACGGACCCACCATCAAAGGGGCGTGCGATGCGGCATACTTCAACAACTTGAGCGTTATTCCGGAAGAGATATATGGGGTGAAGATCCTTGTGGGTGCCGAGATCAACATCTTGGACACCTATGGCTCGCTGGACCTTAGCGAGAAGAGCATCCGCAAACTGAAGATCCGCATAGCGGGTATCCACCACTCTTGTTACCGCCCAGGCACAGTCGAAGAGAACACGGATGCGGTTATCGGGGTGATGAAGAACCCGCTGATCGACATTATCAGCCATCCCGCCGATGGTACGGCCGATCTCGATTATGAGCGGTTGGTGCAGACCGCCAAGGAGACGCGGGCGATGCTGGAGATCAACAACAGCTCCCTCAGCCCGAGCCGAGGCAAGGAAAAGGCTTGGGAATGCCACAAGCAACTGCTCACCCTCTGTAAGAAATATGAACTAATGGTGATCATGGGAAGCGACGCACATATATCCTTCGACGTGGCCCGCTACGACCACATCTACCGCCTGCTACAAGAAGTGGAGTTCCCCGAAGCACTCATCATCAACGACAAACCCGACCTGTTTTGGCAACGACTGAAACGTAACGAAAAATAGATTATCTCATATAATAACGCATCCAGATATCAGGCTTATCCCCTCCACAAGCGGTATAGTAGTCTGACACAAGGCATGCATATATCTTATCGCCTGTTTGCGTAGGTATCTTAATCCACCACCTGTCATTCAGCCTATTGTGGTAAAAATGGATGTTCATCTCGTTCTCAGAAGGGAAAATCGCCACACGTTCTTCATAGGAATTTATCTCCCTCTTAGGATAATCCCCATAACGGTTGTCAAGCCCTTCGAGGAAGTGCCAGATAACCTGCGCCGCCAGGGATGCGGTCTGGTCGCTATCGTCGAAGGCGGGGTTAGCCTCAAAGAGACCGAAAAGGGAGATCCTATCACTCAGTCCAGCATAGTGCGCCAACTGGCAAATCTCCTCGCCTGTCAAGCCATTAGGGATCGCATAGGCGAAACCAGGGGAATCCGCATGACGCACGGCGGACATATCTATGCTGAGCAGATCCGTGTCGCGCATCAGAGGCTCCGTGAAAGCAATATTTCGGAATAGCTCCCCGACGCGAATCATCTGACACTTCGAATCCTGCAACTCGTTCAAGTATGATTTGGGACAATAATACCCCTGATAAGCCAATAGCTTGAAATCCTCGTTGTGCGGATCCTTCATGATACGATCGAGGAAAGCGTTCGCGTCGAACACTTCGGAAGAGGTGAACGGATAATCAACTTTGCGATCGACCAACGTCGTCCTGATGGCGGAGAGTTTATCCTTCATCGCCTCGTAGAGCGGGACCGTGAGTTCATGGCTGCCCCCGATAACGACAGGGAGCACATTCATCGACAAAAGTTCACCAACAACATCCTTGAGGGCCGCATAGGTATCGGCCATACACTTTCCCTTCTTCAGGTTACCCAAATCCTTGACCTTGATATTGGAGAATCCGCCCCGTAAAGGATAGAGTTGACGGCGAATAGCGTCCGGGGCCGTCGCACTACCAGGGTTCACATTGTTCATTTCACTCTTTACCCCTATCAAGGCAACGCTGAAATCCTCCTCCACCAAATCATTCGCCAAGGAGAATTGACGAGGGAAATAAATATAGTTCACGAGATTATCCTCACATCTATCAAAATATAGATCCAACATAGGTGACCGAATTAAATAACCATTATTACGCGAATTTAGGGAAACAAATAGAGAAAACCACCCCCTTATGAGCATTTTGCACAAAAACGATATAATTCCCTTATAGATTTATAGCGGAACGCCCTTTTTTCTTACCACTTAACACGATACGTTTTTTCATTTTGCAAAACTTTGCATTATTGAGTTATCATATTGCTATCATTATTACATTTGCAGTGTCATAATGATAACTAAATAGACAATATTGTTTTCATTATGATATTTTTATTAATCATTTTAATTGTTTAAGTTATGAAAAGATTAAAAGGTTGTGGGATTTTGATGATGCTATCACTTATTATGGCATGCCCCATGAGAGCAGAGGAGGCAGACAGCACTTCGTCAGAGGTTGAATTCAACGCCAGCGCGGATTTGGTTAGTTCGTATTTGTGCCGCGGCGCCAAGGTTTCGGGAGCCAGCTTCCAGCCTACGTTTAGCGTTTCATACAAAGGATTGTCCCTGAGCGCATGGGCATCCTCCGATTTCAAGACAGTTGTGAACGAGTTCGATTGGATATTGGGATATGAGGTCGGAGGTTTCTCGATGGCGCTGACAGACTATTTCGGTCCGTATGAGGATGGCGCTACACCTAAGTATTTCGCGGATAATTCGCACATGTTGGAGGGAACAGTCGGATTCGACTTCTCCGCAGTCTGCAAAAAGTTCGCTTTGAGCATCACATGGAACACCTATTTCCTGAACGACAAGGATGCGGAGGGAGATGAGCAGTTCTCCACCTACATCGAGTTGGGTTACCCTGTTCACACGAAACCTGCCACGTTGGATTTCGCTATGGGATTCACCCCATGGGAAGGCGTCTACTCTTCAGGTTTCAATGTAGTCAACCTCTCAATAAAGGCGACCAAGGAGATCAAGATTACAGATTCCTACTCATTACCGATCTTCACGCAAGTGGTATTAAATCCTAATACGGAAAATATATTCGGCGTATTCGGCGTCTCTTTTTGAGGCCATAATTAATCATCTACAAAAAACATATTCATCATGAAGAAGATTGAAGCAATTATCCGAAAAACAAAGTTTGAGGAAGTAAAAGATGCCTTGTTGGCGGCGGATATCGAATGGTTCTCCTACTATGATGTCCGTGGCGTCGGAAAGGCGCGACAAGGACGAATCTATAGAGGTGTCGTGTATGACACAAGTGTTATCGAGCGCACATTGGTCTCCATCATCGTTCGTGACAAGAACGTGGAGCGGACGGTCGAGGCGATCCAGAAAGCCGCTTATACGGGCGAGATCGGTGATGGTAGGATCTTCATCATCAATGTGGAGGACGCCATCAGGATCAGGACGGGCGACCGTGGCGACACAGCCCTTTACAATGCCGAACAAGAGAAATGACAACAGAGAACAAGACTCAATTAAATCAAACGATAAACAATATGCTAATTATGAACACGATATTAAAACATATAACATCAAGGGCCGCGCGCATCGGGGCCATGGCATGTTCGCTCTGCGCAGGTCTGCCTGCCATGGCGCAAGACGGTGCCGTGGCGGAAGCGGCGGAGGAAGCCTCTTCCGTCAGTGCGGTCGACACGATATGGGTGCTTTTGGCAGCCATGCTGGTATTCTTCATGCAACCAGGTTTCGCCTTGGTTGAAGCTGGATTGACCAGGGCAAAGAACACGGCCAACATCCTGATGAAGAACTTCTGCGACTTCGCCGCAGGTTCTGTCCTCTATTGGGTGGTAGGCTTCTCCATCATGTTTGGCGCCGGATCGTTCATGGGATGGGGCGGATTCGGTATCGGTGGTGTGGAAAACCCTTGCGGCAACTTGCCGAAGGAGTGCTACTTCATCTTCCAAACGGTCTTCTGCGCAACGGCGGCCACCATCGTTTCAGGTGCCATGGCTGAGCGTACCAAGTTCTCCATGTACATGCTCTACTCCGTCCTGATCTCCGCTTTCATCTACCCGATCCAAGCGCACTGGTCATGGGGCGGCGGTTGGTTGAGCGAGTTGGGATTCCATGATTTCGCGGGATCCGCCGTAGTCCACTCTTGTGGTGGTTTCATCGCTTTGGCCGGCGCCATCGTATTGGGTCCACGTTTGGGCAAATACGGAAAGGACGGAAAGACCCACGCCATTCCGGGTCACAGCTTGACCTTGGCGGCCTTGGGTGTTTGGATCCTCTGGATGGGATGGTTCGGATTCAACCCTGGATCAACGGTAGCGGCTCAAGGTGCGGTAGACCCTGCGACTTACGGAGGTGGCATCCTCGATAACATGTCCGCCATGTCCCACATCTTCGTGACGACGAACATTGCGGCAGCCGTAGGAGGAATCGTGGCATTGATCTACACTTGGTTGGTATACGGGAAACCATCATTGTCAATGGTATGCAACGGTATCTTGGCAGGTTTGGTCGGCATCACAGCAGGATGCGACTGCGTCTCCATCGGTTCCGCGGCAATTATCGGAGCCATCGCTTCCGTAGTAATGTGTTTCTCTGTCAACTTCCTTGACACGAAGCTCCATATCGACGACCCTGTCGGTGCAGTCTCCGTACATGGTATGGCAGGATTCACGGGCACGATCCTCACGGGTGTCTTCGCCTACGAGGAGTGCGGATACTCAGTGTTGACTCAGCTGATTGGTGAGGCCACGGTAGCGGCTTGGTCATTCGGCGTAGGATTCCTGGTATTCTTCGCGATCAAGAAGATTCATGGATTAAGAGTTCCTAAGAGAATAGAAGAAGAAGGTTTGGATGTGTACGAACACGGAGAATCAGCATATAACTGATATACGTGATATACGGAAATCTACCATCTGTGTGAGCGTCCTCGGAGTGATCCGAAGGACGCTTTTTTTTGCTGTGTGACCAATAATCTCTTCCATTATGTCTGGTATCACAGGGAGAGCGCAGGAACGAAAAAAGAATGGAGGGGTAAGAAAAAGAACAATTATGCGTTTGCTCAAAAAGATAATTACTATTTTTGGGGCATATAACAGGAGAAACGCCTATGTGTGGTTGAACGAATCGATTTTTATTAAACGAATGATCACAGGGGTAAATTTAAAGTGTCGGATTATTAAGAAATCATTTCTGTTATTGTTTAAGTGAATGAATAACAATTCGTTTTCATATTGTTTCACAGTATTCTTCCTGACCTTCGTATTGGGGACATGTTCATTATGTGAATCCGCGAAAGGACAGGAGAGCAAAACCCAGTTCGAACAGATGAGAGGCGAATTGTGGTCTGGTTCGTTGCCGCTTGTGAACCTGACTGTGGATATCTCTGCCGTCAGTAAGAGAACGTTCGTCAATGGGGAAATAGAGATAGTCGACTTCCATAAAAGGACGGATTCATTGTCCGAATCGGTCAAGTATCTGTGTCAAATCAAATATCGGGGCGGGACGTCAATCTGTTATGAGAAGAAGTCATTCTCCATCAAACTGGTGGATGAGGTTGGCGAAAAGCAGGATGCCAACATATTGGGTATCAGAAAGGAGAACAGCTGGATCTTAGATGCGATGGCCGTCGATAGGGTGAGAATGAGGAATAGGGTCTGCTTCGATGTGTGGAACGAGATGAGCCAGACTCCATATGAGACTGCTTATGGGAACCGGAATGGGACGGCAGGCGAGTTTGTGGAGGTGTTCATCAATGGGAGTTACCACGGGCTGTACTGCATGTCGGACAAGATCGACCGTAAGTTGCTAGGCTTAAAAAAGACGAAGACGAACGAGAATGACACTACCATAAGGGGAGTACTATACAAAGGATTCTCCCCCTATACCAACATCAATTCCTATGCGGATGCGGATGTGAACAGTCCCACTTGGAACAACTGGGAACTGCAGTATCCGAGCGATCTCCCCTCTTTCGACGCCTGGAAACCTTTGATGGATTTGATAGACTTAAATTCAACGAAGACGTCGGATTTGACCTTCCGCCAGCAATACCAGGACTATTTCTATTGGGAGAATCTTGTTGATTACATTGTTCTTATAATGGCTCTCGATGTGGAGGATTGTCTCTACAAGAACACATTTTTGTCGGTCGTTAACATCAAAAAAGGCCATAAGTTCCTGATCTCGCCATGGGACATGGATATGTCTTTAGGCGGTGCTTGGGACGGGACCTATAATGATGTGCTTGTCTCTTTCGATAGAATCACTAACCGCCCTCCGTTCAATAGGCTCATCCCACAGAATATAGATGGATTTATGGATAGCGTGAAACATAGGTGGTTGAATCTCTATTCCACATTGCTCCTCCCGAAGAACATAGAGGAACGTCTGGATGAGTATTCGAATGCATTTCTGACATCGGGAGCTTGGGAACGGGAGTATGCCAAGTGGAACGGGAACCCGATGCCTCTGAAACAGTCGATCACGGAGGAACTAGAATATGTGAAAGATTGGTACAGAAGGAATTACGAATTCCTATGCGATAAATTCAAATCGAAACAGATGGGGATATTGAATATTCCCGAAACGACAAGTATGGGTCGGGATTGTTTGGATGGAGATGAGAGGGAATATGCCGACGGAGTCTATCTGATGGACGGACGTAAGGTCAGAGATTCGTCGGAGATAGAGGGGTTGCCCAGCGGCACCTATATTGTCGGAGGCAGAATAGTGATCGTTCGTTAGCCTTCCACAAAAGAAGTATGGCGTTACCCTGCCCATGTGTCGAAAAAAGATAATATTTTTGTGGTCTCCAGGAAGGGAAAGGGGGAACCACTCATCAATTACGGATTTGGTTAAGATATGAAGAATACATTAAGTACATTTTTTGCTCTTATGAGTCTTGTATCGCCGCCACTATGCGCCGTGCATGCCGCCAACAGGGGCATAATCATCAATGAGATTATGCCCAACAACGTGAATGCGGTAATCGACGAGGACTATAAATTTCCGGAGGGTTGGGTGGAACTGCACAACACGACAGACCACGACATAGATATCCAAGGATGGTATTTATCCGACAAGCCTTCCGATCCTTTCTTATGGGAAATACCTGTCCAGTGCGTCATCCCTTCCCACGGATACAGAATCATCTACACGGACAAGGAGGAGACAACGCTCCCCGGACACATACACGCCACCATCAACATGGGCAATACCAGCGGTAGCCTCTACCTCACCCGTGACGATGGGGAGGCCGAAGACGAAACCCCGAGATATACAGGTGCCCCTATCAACCATAGTTTCGGCAGATGCCAGTCCGACGCGTCGAGTTGGGTCTGGTTCGAACACGCCACACCGATGCTGCCCAATTCGGATGATTGCACGGAAAAAGAATCCGCCCCTGATGTCGAATATGATCGCCAGGGAGGCATATACTACGGCTCATTGACCGTCCAACTTACCGCTCCGGATCCGTACGGGCGGAACATCCGCTACACGCTGGACGGAAGCGAACCCACGGAGCATTCCCCACTTTACGTCCAACCGATAACCATCGACAGTTCCACGGTCATAAAAGCTAAAATCATCAGCGAGGATTTGCTGAGCAAACCTTCCAACGCCAACAGCTACATCATAACCGACAGGGAGATGCAACTCCCGATCGTGTCGCTTTCCCTAAATCCCGAGTACCTGTGGGACGACACGGTGGGAATATATGTGGAAGGGAAAACAGGTGTCTACTACAGGGAGGATTTTGGGGAACCAAGCAATTACAGGACCAATAGGAGGCGCCCCCTCAACATGGAGTACTTCGTCGAGGGGGAAAGGGTGGTCAACCAACTATGCGAAGCGAGGATCGCGGGAGGATGGCCCCGTTTTGAAAAGGTAAAAGGTCTGAAGATTTATGCGAAGAAAAGGTACGGCAACAAATATTTCTCCTACAAATTCTTTCCGGAGAAGGAATCCAAGGAGGAAGACGGATATAGATGCATCTACTTAAGAAACGGTGGGAACGACGCCCAATTGACAATCGTGAAAGATGCCTTCCTGCAGAAACTCTCGGGGGGAAAGGTTGATGTCGATTACCAAACTTGCCAACCCGTCATCGTCTACCTGAACGGGCAATATTGGGGAATAGAAAACATGAGGGAACCCGACAATGATGATTATTTCGCATCCAACTACGGGATTGAGGACATTGATCTATTCAAAAACCACGAACTCAAGGAAGGCACCCGTGATGCGTACGATAGTCTATGTGATTTCCTTAGCCAACCCAACTTCTCCCACGAGCAACTATGTTCCCTTGTGGATGTGAACGAATTCGTCAACTACATGTCGCTTCAGGCTTTCGTCGGAAACTACGACTGGCCTAACAACAATTATGTTATCTGGAGGAACAGGAACAATGGGAAGTGGAGATGGTTGGTGAAGGACTTGGATGGCGGATTCGAATATTGGCCTATTACCGACCCCGACAAGGATATTATTGGGGTGAATATCAATCCATTCAATTTCCTTTCGAGAACGGAGCCCTATTATGAACATGGGAACATGGATTGGGCAACCTGGCCGCTGGAACGTATATTGTCCGACCCCATTGTGCGAAGGATGTACATAGAAAGGATCGCCATCCAGACGGGGGATATCTTCCATAAATCCGAGATGTACCATGTCATTGACTCTATCACATCCATCATAGCGGATGAGTACCCTTACCATAGGACTAGGTGGGATTGGCCGCAAAGCACATGGAAGACCTGCTTCGACCAGATGCCGGATTGGATCGAACATAGGCACGACCTCCTTTATGGAATGTTGTCCAAATACTATTCTTTGGGAAAGCCAATCCCACTCACTATTAAGTCTTCTTTGGAAGGGGACGAAGTGCGGAACGGAAATCTGTTCCTTTGCGGAGAACGGCTCTACCGTGACAGGTTTGACGGGAAATGGTTCCAGGATGATTCCATTACCATTGAGGCCTCGCCTCAGGTGAATGGCTATAGATTCGAGAAGTGGCTAGCTATCTGCACGGACAAAGGGGATGCGGTCGATTCCAAATATTTGTATGACAACAAGATAACCGTAAAGACCAACAAGAAAAGGTCGTATTCCTTCACTGCCATTTATACGGACGATAACGGGGAATCCCCGACCCTACACTCTAATCGCATCGTCTCTCTCTACCCTAACCCTGTCATAGACAAGCTGTACCTCCAGTTCGATATGATCGGCGTGTGCCATTTGGAACTCACGGACATCACGGGACATGTCATGCTCAGGGAGAGTGCCATCAACGACAGCAATGTCATGAATATGAGCGGATTACGTTCAGGGGTATACCTCCTGCGTGTGTCACCCCAAGGAGGGGATGAGAAGATATATAAGATCATCAAACAATAACACCCAATCCTTGCTGATTGAGGAAATCTCCTGTGATCAGTTCGTCAACACTGCCTCGGGAATTCCTTCCGCCTCTCATCGGAAATACTTCCCGACGACCGGCAACGCCTTCAGCGGGAGATCACGCTTAATGATAAGGGCGAGGAACAACAACAGAAGAATCGTGTCCTGCACATAACGCAATGCCCCTTCCGCCGGCGAAAAGGTATGGATGGCGAAGAAGAGAGCCGTCACAAGCGCATAAATGAGGATCGATTTGAAGTCATAATTGATCGGGTAATATTTCTGCCCGAAGCAATAGGAGATCACCGTGATGACGAAGAAGCAGCAGAGCGAGGCGGCCGCGGAGGCCATGTAGCCATATTTTGGCACGAACAAGACATTCACCAAAAGCGTGATGATCAGGCCTATAATAGAGAAATAAGCGCCATACTGGGTCTTGTCCGTCAGTTTATACCACAAAGAGAGGTTGAAGAAGATTCCTTGGAAGAGGTAGGATATAAGAATGATCGGCACCACACGCAGGCCTTCCCAGTAATCGCTTCGGATCAGATGTTTCAGTATATCCAGATAGAAAATCATTCCCAAGAAAATCAGGAAGGAGAAGATGATGAAGAACTTCATCGCATCCGCATACTCGTTCTTTTTATCGCCACCCTTGTTCTGCGCGAAGATAAAAGGTTCATAAGCATAGCGGAAGGCTTGGGTGAACATCATCATCACCATCGCGATCTTGAAGCATGCACCGTAGATGCCTAGTTGTGCGTCGGCCACCTCCCTGTCGGGTATGAGGTAAGGGAAGATGATCTTGTCCAAGCTCTGGTTCATGATGCCCGCCACACCTAAGATAAGGAGCGGGAAAGAGTACTTCAGGATCTGTTTCAGCAGTGAGGAGTCTATCTTAAGTTTCGCCTTTAGAATCTGAGGCAATAGCATACAGGTGACGAATACGGTGGAGATCAGATTAGAGATAAACACATACCCCACCCCATAACTCTCGTCGTAGAACCAGGAGATCCATTCGGGATGTGAAGCCTGAATCTTCGGACAGATGATCAGGAAGAATATGTTGGCGGTGATGTTCACCAATATCATCGCCAGCTTGAGGATGGCGAAACGAATCGGCCGGTTCTGGAATCTCAGGTAGGCGAAGGGGATGCAACCGAACGCATCCAAGGCGACGATGACACAGAGCATCGAGATAAACTCAGGATGTTTGGAATAGCCTAGCAGGTCAGCGATGGCTGGGCTGAACGCCACACCCAGAAGCGCGAATAGCGTAGAGGTGGCACCGACGCAGCAGAGCACGCTACTGTATACATCGCCCGCATTTTCCTGATCTTTATTCGCGAAACGGAAGAAACCCGTCTCCATACCATATGTAAGGATAACCAATAACAGGGCGGTCCACGCATAAAGGTTCGTCACAATTCCGTATTCGGCGGAATTGGTGAGCACGTACGTGTAGAGCGGAACGAGACACCAATTCAGGAACTTACCCAAAATACTGCTAACACCGTATATAGCGGTCTGTTTAGCAAGGTTTTTCATCTCAGCCATATTCCAAATATGCTTTCATCTGTTTGTTTCACAAAGAAATCTTATTTTTTGCATACAACAAAGTATTATTTCTGCCCTTTAAGATTTTTTTTCAAAAAAGAAAATTACACAATCAATGCAATTACATAACATTGATATTGATCACATTAGATAGTACGATTTTTTTTTGATAGTAAGAAAAATTTATTATATTCGTAATCGAGTTTACAAATGAAGGGGGAAACCCAAAGTATGGTATGATGAAACAGAGTAGGCAGGGAGGTATGCTTCCCTGTGGGTTTTTTCGCCCCTATATACGGTGTTAATTAAAAACGAATTGCTTATGGAAACACTAATACGATTCGGACGGACAAAAATAGCACTCGTGCTAATAGGATTGTCCCTAGGGTTTGCGGCGAATGCGGATGTTAGGGTGAGTGAGGTAATGCCATGCAATATTTCAACCTACATGAAGAACCAGAACTACAATGGTTGGGTTGAATTCTACAACGATGCGAACATAAGCGTCGAACTAAAAGGGTATAAAATCATACACTACAAAGCGAAATCGGATGGATCCCTGGAACGGGAATGGGAGTGGAAGTTTGGCGATTCGGACAAGATCAGCTGTACCAGTTACAAGGTCGTTCCGTTCGATGGTTCCGAGACGGACAGCAGGACAGAGCGCAAGCTAGACGCTGACGGCGGTGCCATCGTGCTGAAGGACAAAAATGGCGCAGTGGTTGACTCATTCAGGTACCTGGAGACAAAGACCCACATATCCTATGGCATCTACAACGGAGAAGCGGGTTACATGGAGCCAAGCCCTAAAGAAAGCAACCACCAATCATACAAGAGCCTTTCCTCAAGGTGTTCCACACCTGCCTTCAACGGAGGAGTCCTGCCAGGCATCGTTCCAAACAACAATTCTGTCATCAAGATCAAGACCGATACCGAAGGGGCTACCATTTATTACACGATAGACGGAAAAGAACCAAACAAGGAAAGCTTACAATACGATGATAATGGCATCAAGATGACGAAGGACATTACCCATGACGACGGGAAAAGCATAATCATCCGCGCAAGGGCATATAAGAAGGGTATGATCAGCAGTGGTATCCTAACCGGCACATTCATCTTCGAAAACGCTCCACAGTACAAGTGCGGTACATCCAACCTACCTATCGTATCCATCGTGACTGACCCGGATAATCTATATGATGATCTGAAAGGAATCTACACGGACGGTGATCCGGACAATCCAGATAGCGATTATCCTACCACAAGTTGCCTCGACAAGAGTAGGAAACTGAATTACATAATGGATTGGGCCCGCCCGGCCAACTTCGAGTATTTCGTGGACAACAAGCGTATGATATCACACGAAGTGGACATCGCCGTAATGGGAGGATGCTCACGCCAATACAACACGAAGTCCCTGAAGATAAAGGCAGGGAATAGAATGGGTTCGAAGAACGGGAAGCTCGAATATGCTTTCTTCGCCGACAAAGAATGTAAGGAATATAAGTCTTTGCAATTACGGAACGGAGGAAACGGACATGAAGACGGATACGTCCGTTGCCGTGATGGCTTCATGCAGAACATCGCGAAGGGCCTGGGAATCGATTACCAAGCCTACCAACCGGTAGCATTCTACCTGAATGGAAAATATCGGGGCCTGATGGGACTGCGGGAGCGTACAAACAAGGCATTCGTGGAGACAAACTTCGGATTGAGCAACAAAGATATCGATGTGATAGAGATCACCAATAAGGACGGAATCTATGCGACATGCGGAACGATGGACGCCTACAACGACCTCGTTAATTTCCTTTCGCAGAATGATCCGAATGCCAGCGACTATTACGAGAAGGCATCCAAGATGATGGATATGGATGAGTATATGAACTACCAGATTTTCGAACAGTTCATCGTGAACACCGATTGGCCGGCAAACAACTGCAAGATCTGGAGGGAGCGCAACAATGGACGGTTCCGCTGGATCTCCTTCGACACCGACTTCGGATTGGGCCTTTACGGCGAGAGTGATCACAACTACTGTACCCCTAACATGGATATGTTCAAATGGGCAAAGGGAGAGGGCGCATACTATAATTGGGGCAATGGAGATAACAAGCTGGGATTCACGGAGGATACGAAGTGGAAGACCATTATTTTCTCCAGCCTAATGAAAAATAGCACTTTCAGGGAGAAGTTCCTGAACAAATATCTGATCCACTTGGGCACATCACTAAAATATGATTCCATAAAACCTATTTGGGATAGTATCCACGCATTGGTTCGCAACGAGTATTGTGCCACCTTCAATGGCAATGATGTGTCGGGTAGTGACATGCTGAATTTCATCAAGCAAAGACCGGGCAAGATCTACGAGCAAATGAAGGAGAAAAAGAATTTCCCTGAACTTGACGGTAAAGATTTGGTAAGCATGCAGTTGGCCTCCAATATGCCAGCTGGCCGTATCTTAATGAATGATGAACTTATTCCTGCGTCGTCCTTGTCTGGTAAGTACTTCACGGATAAAGAGTTGAAACTCGAAGCAGTGGCCCCTTTGGGTTACAGATTCCTCGGATGGAAAAGCGATGGGGGATCCACCCCAACCGTCGCAGAAGACCCTATCGATACCACCGGACTGGAATACACACACACCAGAATGTGGAAATACTATACTTCCAAGAAGGGAATAGAGGAGACTGATTGGAGAACCACTTCATTTAACGACTCCTCTTGGTTGTCGGGCTCAGGCGTAATGGGATATAAAGACGATAACAACGCTGGTTTCAATACGGTGATCACGAGTGGATCGGAAGGGGCGCACTACGCTACCGTCTACTTCAGAAGCACTTTCAATTTAGAGAGCGTGGACAACATCAGGGCCATTGTCTCCCGCATCACATACGATGATGCCTACATCCTCTATGTGAACGGCAAGAAGGTAAGGGTCAGCAACATAGATGATAGCGACTTGAAGGGCACCCAGTTCGCTGACATATGGGCCAACGATTCCACCGAGATCGTGGTTATCCCAAGCTCATACCTGAAAAAAGGGAAAAATGTATTTGCCGTAGAAGTACACCAACACGAGGCCGAGAGTTCCGACCTGAAACTCTTCTTCGAAGAGGCCATCGTCTACGATGAACAAGCAACAAAGAACAGCGTCTCCGGAGAATATATCTCCACTGATCCTATATTCCGCACAACCGTACAAACGGACATCAAATTGATCGCGGTATTCAAGAAACTCAGCGACTGCGAGCAGCCTAGGATCCTCATCAACGAAATCTGCGCATCTAACAAGAAGGGTGGAACCACCGACGAGTTCGGCAACTACTCCGACTGGTTCGAGATCTACAACGATGGCGACGAGACAGTGAACCTTGCCGGCTTGTATCTAACAGACCAAATCCAAAAAGCGACCAAGTACATGATCCCTTACGGATATGAAGAGACAAAAGTATTGCCTAAGTCTAGGGTGCTTATCTGGGCGGACAACTTGGCTTACCGTGGTCCACTACACGTAGGATTCAAACTAAAGAACGCCAACGACTCATATATAGGCATTAACATGGTTTGCGGAGAGGATGTATATGCTGTCAATGAGGTGAACTACGATTATGTGGACGAGAACAGATCTTATGGCCTTTCACGAGACGGAGGCAATCAGTGGGTTACCTTCGGCGAATGCTCGGACGGACGGGTCTTCTACCCAACCCCAGGTCTCGCAAACAGCTCACGCGTATGCGACTCCGATGAATGTTACTCCATCGTTACCGAGGTGGAAGAGGTTGAACAAGATGACTTGAGCCCTATCTCCGTATACCCTAACCCGACATCCGACTTCGTGAATGTTAGGGTGAAAAACGCTGAATCCATCGATATCTTCCTTTATGACAATCTGGGTCGATTGCTGAATGTATACGATAAGATGAACCCATCTTCCTCACTCAGTCTGAAGAAGTTCCCTTCTGGTATTTACCATATGGAGATCATCACAGGGAAGGAGACATACATGGAGACGATCATCAAGGAATAGAGAGACCGTTTGCCGGAATTTGTGGGGGTGCGAGATTCTTGCGCCCCCATTTTTTTGTTCCTCCACAAAATTCTCTGATACGCGTATCGATGGAAGGGAAGAAGGATGTCGTTAAGACGATTATTTGCTAACTTTGCCCCCATACATAGTTTTTGAATATGGAGAAGGAATGGCAGATAAGGACAAGGCTGCTGCTTGGGGAGCAGACGATGGCCTCGCTAGGGAAGAAACATGTCTTGGTAGTGGGTGTCGGCGGTGTCGGCGCTTACGCTGCGGAGATGCTCGTGCGGGGCGGTGTCGGTGAACTCACCATCGTGGATGGCGACAAGGTGAATGAAAGCAATATCAACCGACAGTTGGTGGCCCTGCACTCCACGCTGGGGATGGATAAGACCGAAGTGCTGGCGAAACGCCTCCTGGACATCAATCCAGAACTGAAGCTACACGTACACACCATCTTCCTGAAGGATGAGCTTACTCCGCAGCTACTGGACGAAGCGCACTATGATTTTGTGGTGGATGCCATCGACACGCTATCTCCCAAAGTGTTCCTGATCCAATGCGCCCTGGAACGTCACCTCCCGCTTATCTCCTCGATGGGTGCAGGGGCCAAGAGCGACATCACGAAGATCCAGATCGCGGATATCTCCAAATCCTACAATTGCACCCTGGCGAAGGCTGTCCGCAAGCGTTTAGGCAAAATGGGTATCCGAAAAGGCTTTAAGGTGGTCTTCAGTTCCGAATTACCCGACGAAAAGGCGGTCATGATGGTGGAGGAGCAGAACAAGGTCTCCACCGTCGGCACGATCTCATACATGCCCGCCACCTTCGGCAACTTCATCGCCTGCCATGTTTTATCTTCTTTAAGGGGAAGAGCCTGCGAAGAGAACGTGGGATAACATTGCGGAGGTTATATTCGGGCATTTACTATTTGACGATTTACTATCTTGTAAATTCCGCAAAAAAGCGACCGAGCCGCCCCATTACGGGAACCTGCTCGGCCGCCACTTCTAATTAATAAAGAGATTTGCTAATCTATAACCCATATTCATATAAGCTTTAAAAATAAAAGCCACAACCCGCATATAAATCACCTCATTTAGTTTTTATCTGAAAGGAAAATGATTACCGCACTCCAATGGAACACCCAACAAAAAAGGACAATTCCAAATCCCAACCATCTCATTTTTAATTGCTTATTCTTATCCCACTTATCAAAATGATTAAAATAGGATTTAAATCTATCTTTATGAAACACAAAGTAGCAACATAATATCGCACTAACTATAACAACAAATAGCAGAGCATACCAATCATAGGGGGTAGGAATGATTCTTGGTATGTCATAGTTTAGCAATCCATTAGAAATAGATATGATACATCCATTGATGAAAAAAAAGTAGAGTACCATTATATGCATTTCGACAAAAAAGGATCTATATGGATTCATATTTTCCGCATAAGGAATATAGTTATCATCTATATCTTTTGAAGATTTGAATCCTTGTTTCTCGAGTTGTTTTTTCACGAAAGAACAATGGTTATATAAAAAAACGTATACTTTCTTTATAGGATACCCTATGGCATGAGATATACTATTGTCAATGGCATATAATGTCCACAACACCAGAGAACTGATATATGAGATATTTACCTTCATGCTTAATAGTTTATATAGTAATCAAAACCAGAATTGAAGAGATATTCACCTCCCAATCCTCCAATAACTGCGAATGTTGTACCCAAAACGAGAGATCCCCATGGTGGACATATTGGACCACCTACCATCACACCTATTTTCCCTCCCGCAACAGCACCAGCCCAACTCCCAACAGATCTCACAGTAGCTCGCTGAGCATTTATACCAAAAGTATTGCCATCTTTTTTAACCCCTTGATAAATATTATATCCAGACATACTTACAGTGCCAACTGTTCCGATTCTACCGAACCACTGTGCCATATTCTTAAGTTGAACTGTCGAGATGTATTGATTCCCGAAGAATCCATTTCCCCCATAACTTGCCTTTGCCTCATAGTACTTGAATCCCACGTTTTTTGAATAGCCGATCGATCCACCTGACCCATTCATGCCAGATTTCAATCCCTCAAAACTATTTGCCGTGTTCCCTATTATACTACACAATAGATATGTTCCTGCGGAGTAGTCAATTGTCGATTGCGTTGCCCCCGAATTGCTTGGCATACCAGTTATGGTCAGCGGATTTACACCTCTTCCTGATTGTCCGAGCGAAACACTTACGGTCTGGGCATTCGTAGCTGTCGCATTAGCGCACGCAATCGCATTTTGGATTCCTTGTTGGAGATGCGCATACGCACGATCTATTGATTGTTGTGCACTGATATAAGATGACATATTATTGACTGGATTACTTGAAGCATAAATTGATGTGTAGTCACAATTCGAGTTCAAGATGGAAGATGTTGCTGAATATAACCCATACTGGTTATTGAATGACGTGTATCCGTAAATTTCACTACCATTTTGAAGCCCATAAACAGTCGGTGTATAACTATTGGTGGGAGCGAATCCACAGTTCGACGAAGAGTAATCATAGTAAGAGTTAATTTCCTCCCCGTCTGGGTCCGTGTACATCACAGGATTCCCCATGCAGTAGCCGAAGCGGTTGCAGTTCAGCCACGATTCGGGCGCCTGTCGGTATGGGTCTGCGCTGAGGAACTGGTTGGTGCGCTCGTCGAAGATACGGCCACCCATGTTGATGAGCCCGAGCTGTGGCATATGCTCATGCATGCAGTAACCACGGGAGAAACGGGACGTGTAGTCGGTCACGACATTCTCGCTCCAGTTCGCAGGGTTGCGGCGCATACCCCAAGGCTTGTAGGAAAACTTCTCAATCTTGCCGGTAGCGGCGTCCATCACCGCTGTGAGGGAGTTCTGACGGTCGGTCACCGCGGCGAAAAGGGTGTCCTTCCCCGCAGTCTTGACATAGATGCCCGCCAAGCCGTTACCGCCGTAAAGATAGTGAATTTCGCGGTTCACACCATTGGCGTAGACCTCTTTCTCATAGCAGTATTTCCCCTCCCTCTAAACACAAAAGCGACCGAGCCGCCCCATTACGGGAACTTGCTCGGCCGCCACTTCTAATTAATAAAGAGATTTGCTAATTGTATTGAGGATAGACACCTTAATGCATCTTATCTATTTACGTTTTTTGGGAGGGAAAAATCACACAGACTTCAGTGCTTCTTTTTACACGATTTGCCTTTAATTTTTTTTATAATTTGTTCTTTGGAATAATTAACTTTACTCCAATATACAATTACAGCGTCATAACCTCCTGATTCTTTCTTTTGCGCTTCATCAAAAACATACAATGCGCCATAATTCGGAGAATTTCCATGCTTAAATCTTTTTTTCTCCAAATCAAAGTATTCTTTTTTGTTACTTTTTGCTCCCCTGTGTATAAATCCTATTTTCTTTCCAGAAAAATCAAATTCATTTAGACTGTCTTTGTAAACCACGTTAAAGTAGTCACTTTCAAATTCATTCAACAAAGGAGAATCTTCAAGCCCCATTTTATCCAATTGAGATATGTTTTCATTCGGTATTTCATTAAAATTAAGAATACAAGCGAATAAATTTGCACTCAATGAAACCATAACCATAAACATAAAATTCTTCATATTGATATCATTTATTTGGTATTTGATATAGATACGGACTTGCATTTATTCCTATCTGTCTGACAAATAGTTGGAAATCTAACATGTGAGGATGGAATGCATATATAGTTGGAATTCCTGCAGACCATAACCCTCTTGTAGTATGCCCAACACAACTATTAAGCAATAAATCCCAACGGGTTTTACCAGCCACATAATTTTTCAAAGCACTTTTACTGACATTATACAGTTTAATTGACCATGTTCCTTTTTCGCCTACATATGAAGGCCATTCTTTATTTGCAAACTTTATGGAGGCTTTCCACGTTTCCGATAAACTATTGCTTTTTTCTACTGCGCCAACAGGTCCAACTGAAATTATGGTTTCATCATTTTTGTCAGTAATAGAGCTATGTCCCCACCATTCGTGGTCACCTTTCGTACTTGCTGAATTTACTTTAATGTTTTCTCCACCTCCCTTTATAAAAGAAAATGCATCTTGGACATTCGCCATCGCTCCAAAAGCATATCCAACATTCTCCAAAGCCGTATTGCCTTTCTTTCCAAGAAACCCGAACGAATTATTGGTGAAATCGTAAGAACCGAATCCGAAATTAATCGACACAGGCGTTTGCCCGCCAGTGTAAAGATTGGTCAAAACTGAGTTGGTAAATGACGAAGCCATGAGGCCACACGTGTTTGCGAAAGGTGCACCGGATGCAGCGACCGCCCCACCGAGGAATCCGCTTACGCCACCTGCGACTGCACCACCAGCCATATATCCCCATGTTTTGCCGGAACTATAGTCCCACTTGAATGGATTTTTCTGCCCATCATTAGCCATAACACCACCAGAATATGAGCCTATTAATGCACCAATGAGTACAGGAACCCACCAAACGATTTCTCCTTCCGGATCCGTATACATCACAGGATTCCCCATGCAGTAGCCGAAGCGGTTGCAGTTCAGCCAAGATTCGGGCGCCTGACGGTATGGGTCGGGGCTGAGGAACTGGTTGGTGCGCTCGTCGAAGACGCGGCCGCCCATGTTGATGAGCCCGAGCTGCGGCAGGTGCTCGTGCATGCAGTATCCGCGCGAGAAGCGGGCTGGGTAGTCCGTCACGACGTTCTCGCTCCAGTTCGCGGGGTTGCGGCGCATGCCCCATGGCTTGTAGGAAAACTTCTCCACCTTGCCGGTAGCGACGTCCATCACCGCTGTGAGGGAGTTCTGGCGGTCGGTCACCGCAGCGAACAAGGTATCTTTCCCGTCCGTCCTGACATAGATGCCCGCCAAGCCGTTACCGCCGTAAAGATAGTGAATTTCGCGGTTCACACCACTGGCGTAGACCTCTTTTTCATAGTTGCATTTCCCCTCCCCTAAAACAAAAAAGCGACCGAGCCGCCCCATTACGGGAAATTGCTCGGTCGCTGCTACTAATTTAAAATTAATCTGCTATTCAAATCGGGGAGTAGTACCATAGAAATACCCGTTTTTCATTCTAAAAAGGATCATTTTTGCAGGATAAACCACACCATAGAATGAATTCTTTAATCTTGAATCATCACACTTCCTCACAAGGCCTTTCTATCGTACGCTTTAAACGTTATTCGTAATCAGCAAATATTCCTTCTTCATGACCGGTTTTTATTCGATGCAAAATGGACATGTATGGGTTTACCAGACCCAAATGAGCTCCTAGTTTTTTTATCTCTTTTATATCCATCCAAATATGATCACCTCCTATTTTCCATACATACCAGTCATCATTTCTTTTTTTATCCGCGTAATCTCGTTTGCATTTAAACCATACATTGCTATAATTGCCGACATTATTAGTATTCCCGTACAGCGTCCATGCATCCATCTTTATGCCATATCTAGAATCACCATGCGTATAATAATCAACTTCGTCGTTGACAATCTGCTCTATGTCTGGCTTCTCATCTATCGGATAAACGCGCTTAAATATTCTAAGCACGTCGCTATTCAACTGGGTCAAATCACTGACAACATATTGCATATAACGTTTCTCCGTTGGTGAAATAGGGACTTCGAACACATCCCCGACTTTTGTGCTTTTTACTCGTTTTACCATGATTTTATAATAAAATGTAGTGATGCCGGTGGTACACCTGGTGATACTGGTGGAATGTTATATTGGTTCCAATACTTGGGAGCAATAGAATTTATTTGATTGTAAAGAACATTCCTCGGGCCACCATATTGATTGATGAGCGTCTGCTCCCATATACGGCCATTGAGTCTGCTTATTCCTCTAGGGACATCTGGCACCAATTCAAATCGTAAATCTGCTCTTGGCGTATTCGAATTCAGATGTTCCGCCCATCTCACTTGTGGATCACGTTCTGTAATACCGATATATTTTACTTCACCAGTTGTTCGATCCACCCCTCGATACACTGAATAATCACCTCCTTCGTCAGCTGCAAAGTTCGGTTTAGACTCATTTGCCAATTGTTTTTCTGTGACCACCTTTTGGGGCAACATGTCCATATCCGGACCACAGTATTGTTGTGGACGTCCCGACCAGAAGTTGCGGCCACCTATTTTCGCCATGATGCCGTTGCCAATGCCGCATGTCAAGCCGCCAATTAAGGAGTTAAAAG
>JAEERP010000027.1 GCA_016285885.1 Paludibacteraceae bacterium | reverse complement strand
GGACCAGTATCCACATCCAGCACAGTGCAGTGCCTGTCCGCTGCCACCGCACCTGCGACGTTGCCGGTGGTGAAGGATGTCTGCGGCAACACGCTGACGGCACCTGATCCAGTGATCACGGATAATCCTGCTTCGTTGACCTGCAACGGCACGAGGACCTATACCTACACCTACAAGGATTGCGCGAACTTAGAGTTCGTCTGGACTTATACCTACACGATAGCACACAGCACGGCACCTGCAGAGGAGGGCGGCCCAGTATCCACATCCAGCACGGTAGAATGCTTGTCCGCTGCCACCGCACCTGCGACATTGCCAGTTGTGAAGGATGTCTGCGGCAACACGCTGACGGCACCTGATCCAGTGATTACGGACAACCCTGCTTCGCTGACCTGCGAAGGTACAAGGACCTACACCTACACGTATGAGGATTGTGCGAGATTGGAGTTCGTTTGGGAATATACCTACACGATCGAGAAGAGCGAACCAGTCATCGCTTCCGATGGCTTTGAGACCAGTAAGAACATCTCCTGCATCGCTGAAGCTACGGAGCCGACGTCAGCCATGATCCCTTCCGCAACGAACAGTTGTGGGGAGGTTGTCACCCCAACCATGGTACGCACCACGGACTGGAGCGGCGGCAAGGAGAACTGTACCGGCAAGATCATCTATACCTACACCTACACGGACTGCGGAAAGACCAGCACATGGAGCTATACCTACAACCTGAACAATACGGTTGCGCCTACCATCTCGTTGGCAAATGGCTTGTCGCCTAACAACGATCTGGCGTGTGATCCATCCGCTGTGCCGACGCTGACGGACGCCAACTTCATCGTGACCGATATTTGCGACGCTTCCGCGACCGCTACGGTGACTTCGAACGAAACCCATGACGGATGTGCCTATACAAGGGTATATACCGCAACATACACGAATGGCTGCGGAGTATCTGCCGAACCAGCCACTGTGACCTATACATGGATCGATGCTCCAGCACCAACCATTGGCACGATCTCAGATGTTACAGCAACCGCGAAGGGTAGTTGTAAATATGAGGTGCCAGACTTGTCAGACATCGTCTTGGCTGCCACTACAGACAACTGCGGCGGTTCCGCTTCTTTCGTTAGCCAAAGCATTGAGAAGAATACTTTGTACGACCAAACCAATGCGGAGCAAACAATACCAGTTACTGTTACTGTCCGGGGCACATGCGACAAGACGTCTACCGCTACGGTCAACGTGATCATCCCTGCGAACACATTGAATGTCACAATCGATGTTCCTACCGCCGCTTGTCCGGGTGAGAATTATCAGTTCACTGCTGTCGTGACCGGTGCTGTTGGTACACCAACCTATGTGTGGTCTGGCGCTACCGCTGGTACGGAACAGACGTCTACCATCACTACGGATGACACCAAGGCTTCCGAAACCTACACCGCGACCGTAACCGTCACCGATGGTAATGGTTGTACGGCAACTGATACGGAGACATTGACCATCACAGATGATACGAAACCGACTTGCCCGGCAACTGCTCCATCCATCTCATTGGACGCTACGGCTGATAATTGCGTGTTTAGTTCCGCAGATGTGTTGGCTCAATTGCAAACGAAGACATACGGTTCGGATAATTGTACGGATCCATCCGATCTGATCGTCGCCATGGCCGACAACTCGTTAACCTATTCATATGCCAATACCCATCCAACCGCCGCATCGGCCGCTTATCTCTTGACCGATAAGGTGGGCAATGAGGAGACCTGTACGGCTACGGTGGTGGTGAACGACGCTATCGCACCATTGTGTGATAACTTGCCTGCCACATTACAAATGGCTACTCCATGTACCTTGTCGAAGGCTCAGATCGAAGCCGCTGTCATCGCGCAACAAAACTGGACGGATAACTGTACGGCTACCGGCGATATCACGGTGACACTCTCAGGTATCCCTGCGACGATGGTGCCGGGCGATAATGCCACGGTACAAATTACCCTTGATGACAATCATGGCAATATAGCGACGAACGCTTGCTCGCAGACGGTTAGCATAGTCTTCGAAGATGAACCGGACTGCCCATCCTTGTCGCCTGTTGTGTTAGAGGTGCTACATGATTGCGCCCTCACGCAAGCGGAGGTCGTTACTTTGCTGACTCAGAATGGTGCCAAGATGACCTTCTGTGGCGATGAGGTCGATGGTACATTACACCCATTGTCCGCTTCCTCTTACCCTGTTAGTGATGGCACCTACACTGCGCAGTGGAGCTTCCAATTGACCACGAACATCACCAAGACGGGTTGCGAACAGACGTTTACGGTGGTGGATAAGATAAAACCGGAGATCGCCAATGTGCCTGATCAAAACGCTGTGGTCGCTGGCGGTTGCCAATACAAGATACCTGATTTGAAGGAGACTATCTTGTCACAATATGCATCCGATAATTGTGCGTTGGACGAGACCTTCTTCGAGCAATCTCCTGCCAAGGATGTCGCTTATTCACAGACGAATGCGGAACAACAGATCCCTGTTACCGTTACTGTTAAAGACCAATCGGGTAATGACCAGACGGCTACGGTGACTGTGATCATACCAGCTAATGACTTGAATGTGGCCATCCAATCGCCAGCGGTTGGTTGCCCTGGACAGACTTACACGTTTAATGCAGTTGTACAAGGCGGTTTGTCTCCTTATACGTATGAGTGGAACAATGATCCGACGGCAGATGGAGCGGCTTATGACCTTGCAACAGACAAGATTTGCGATACCTATACGATCGAACTGAAGGTGACCGATGCGAATGGTTGTCTCTTGGAGGCTCAGCCAGCACAGTTCACAACGGTTGACACGGAGTCTCCAGTCTTGACGGATAGATTGAATGACTTGGCTGTCACGGGTTGCAGCACGGATGTCCTTCCTGCCGCTTACACCACGGTTGCGCAGTTGGAGGCGAATGGTCTCACCGTTAGCGATAACTGCACGGCCGACGAGGATTTGACCGTCACCTATTCGGATGCCGATGCGGGCACTTGTCCGATCGTGGTGACCCGTACTTATACCGTGACGGATAAGTGCGGAAACTTTAGTGAGGCGGAGCAAACGATTACCATCAATATCGATAATACAATCACCATCACAGGTGGTACGAATTCGAAGACCATCCATTGCATCGCCGAGGCTGTCGCTCCTCATACGCTCACACCAAGCGTGATGCCGACCGTCACCGACGCTTGTGGCAAAACTCTCGATCGCCCTGATCCGAATAGGGTGGAAAGCGTCAATGGATGCGAAGGTACGGTTACGTATACTTACAGCTATGAAAACTGTGCTCAAGCGACAGAGCCTTGGGTATTTACTTATACGATCGAGAAGATTACGCCTACCATCTCTACTGCTTTGCGGGATGATAACCTCGGATGTAACCCGACGGTGGTGGCTCCGACAGCGGCTGACTTCTCCGTGTCGGATGTCTGTGACCCATCCGCAGTGGCTACTGTGACAAGCGCAGGCAAGACGAGTGCGGACGGTTGCAACTTTACGCAGACATGGACGGCAAGCTACACGAGCGCATGCGGCGAAAATGCGGCTCCGGTTAGCGTTACGTACACTTGGGTGGAGGATGTTACCAACCCTGTCATAACACCATCGGTTACCTCTACGCCTGCCACCAACGCGGGTACATGTAAGTATACTGTGCCTGATGTGGTAGCATTGGCTTCCATCAGTGATAACTGTACGGCTGATGCGGATCTGCAGATCTTCCAATCTCCAGCGGTGGGTGAGTATATAACGGGGAACACGAATGTTACCATCACCGTTGTGGATGGCTGCAACAATAGCAGTCAACAGGTTATTCAAGTTACACTTCCTGATCTTCTTCAAGGTACCATCACCTCTGCCGAATCGTTCTGCTACAACACCTCCGATGGTGTGATCGAGGGAACGTTCGAGGGTGGCCAGGCTCCTTATAGCGTAAGTTGGACGGGCGCCGCAAGTGGTTCTCAATCGGATGTTTCAGATATTAGGATAGAGAACCTGCCGGATGGTGACTATACGGTTACGGTGACGGATCTGAATGGTTGTCAGACCGAACTGAATGCTTCCATCGCACAATTGACCCAGACCATCACCTTGACCGCCGATTCTAAGGAGAAGGTTTATGATGGCGAGGAATTGACGCTTCACACCTATACGGGCGGTGATAACCTGAAGGCTGGTGATGTGATTACAGATGTGGTCTTCTCCGATGCTAGCAAGATCACCAATGTGGGTCAGGAGGCTAATGTCATCGAGTCCTTCAAGATTATGCGTGGAAGCCAAGATGTCACTTGCTACTACAATAGGGTTACGGTGGATGGAACCCTTAAGGTAACTTGCCAACCTGTTACGGTGACGGCTAAGAGCGAGGAGTTCGAATACGATGGAGCTGCTCATTCCAACGCTGGCTACGATGTGGTTGGCTTGGTTGGCTCGGATGCGATCTCCGCTGTCGTCGTCGGCTCGATCCAATATGTGAGCCAAAGCCCAGTGACAAACGAATTGCAGTCTTATGAGTTCACTTCGGGTAATCCGGACAACTATTGCGTGACAACCGAAGATGGTGAGTTGACGATGAAGTATGCCGGATGTGTCAACCTTACGATTACGGCCAATAGCAATAGCTGGGAATATGACGCGACAGCCCATTCTGAAGATAGTTACACCTTGACGATCGGAGAGGGTAGCACTGCGGTTACGGCTCAAGTGGGTGCGGGTGGTGATTATACGTTTGACAATGGTGATGTCTTGACGGTTGATGTCACGGGCACTATCACGAACGTGACAGAGAACGACGTCAATAATGTCGCGACAGTCGTAAGCATCATGAGTGGCTCTACCGATGTCTCTTCCGCTTATTGTGTGACAACGGAGAACGGTAAACTGACCGTTACGCCTAAACCTGTGACCATTAAGATCGAGGATTCGAAAACCTACGACGGAAATGTGCTTGTTTCAGACTATAGCAAGGCGACTGTGACAGGATTGGTGGATGGCGACGCCCTGATCGCGGGTGCTGTGACAACGGGTGGCAAGGATGCCGCAACCTATACTTATGACGCTTCTTCTTCAATTACCACATCGTTCGAAACGTCGAAGGGAATCAGCAATTATAGCATTACGTATGATCTGACGCAGATTATCAATAAACGCAAAATCACCTTTACCTCTTCCAATGCGGAAAAACCTTACGATGGTACTCCTTTGACGAAGCATGAGGTGATCGTTAGCGGTGAGAATTTTGTCAATGGTGAGGGCGCTACCTTTGATGTGACGGGTTCTCGTACCGATGTGGGCTCTGATCCGAATGCATTTACTTATACCTTCAATGACGGTACGGATGCCAATAACTATGAAGTGACTAAGGTGGAAGGCACGTTGACGGTGACGGCGAACATGGAGCCGATCACGATAACGAGCGCAAGCAACAGCTGGACATACGACTGCGCTAACCACACGGACGAGACCTACACGGTGACTTACGGAGGTGTGGTAGTGACGGCGGAGGCGGATGGCAAGACGTTCATCCTCTCCACGGGTGATAAGTTGGTGATCACACCATCTATCGCAGGCGTCACTTATGTCGATGACAATGCGGCTGATAATAACACATTCACCTATTTGTTGGAGAATCAATCCCAATATCAGGGTGGAATCACTGCGACTTACGGTACGTTGTCCATTGAAAAACGTCCGATCACTATCACGGCTAATAGTGCGGAGAAACTCTATGACGGAAATGCTTTGACCGATGCAGGTTACACGACCGATGGGGGAGAGGCCTCTTGCGACGAGGTGGCTAGCGTCACGGTCGTTGGTTCTCAACTGAACGTAGGATCAAGCGATAATGTTGTGGGTGATGTGGTTATCAAGGATAAAACGTCAGGCGCTGATGTGACCAACTCTTATGAGATAACGAAGGTGAATGGTCTCTTGACGGTTAATAACACCGCTATCACATTGTCCTGCGCAAGTGATGAGAAGGTATACGACGGTTCTGCGTTGAGCACTACGGCGACCGCTTCGGGCGTGGAGGGCGAGACGATCAAGATAGAATATAGCGTGGATGGTGGTGCATGGAGCGAGACGGTGCCAAGCATCACGGATGTGGAAACAATCCATGTGTCGGTAAGGGCGAGCGCCGCTAACTATGATACGGCGGAGTGCGCATACACGTTGAAAATAACTCCTCTCGATGTTATTGTTACGATTGTGGGTAACAATAAGAGTGTTGCTTATGATGGTAACGAACATGATACGTTGGGTTATGTATGGAGCGCTAACACTGCTTTGTACAAGGTGGAAGACTTCTCGTTCTCGGGCGATTCAACGGTTAAAGGAACAGCCGTTGGTACTTACCCGATGAATTTGAACGAAGGCCAATTCACGAACCTGAACCCTAACTTTGGTAATGTGACGTTTGTCGTTACGGATGGTGAACTGGTTATCACACCGATCGTTGTGAACGTGACAATTACGAAGCACGGTTTGACGAAGGCATACGACGGTCAGGAGCATAGCGTCAGTGGTTACGACTTCACCAGCGACAATGACTTGTTCGTAAGAAGTGACCTGACCTTCACGGGTGCAGTAAGCGACTCAATCGCAACTGGCACCGAGGTGGGCAAGTACGGCATGACCTTCACGAAGGACAACTTCCGCAACGACAACCCTAACTTCAGCGAGGTGAACATCACCGTCGTGGAGGATAGCTTGGAGATCACACCGATCGCAGTGAACGTGACGATTACGAAGCATGGTTTGACGAAGGCATACGATGGTCAGGAGCACAGCGTGAGCGGTTACGACTTCTCCAGCGACAATGACTTGTTCGTAAGAAGTGACCTGAGGTTCACTGGCTCGATAGCCGACAGCACTGCTGTAGGCACAGAGGTTGGCAAATATGGCATGACCTTCACGAAGGACAACTTCGAGAACTTGAACCATAACTTCGGAACTGTTAACGTGACGGTTGTGGAGGATAGTCTGGAAATCACACCAATCGTTGTGAACGTGACGATTACGAAGCACGGCTTGACTAAGGTATACGACGGTCAGGAGCATAGCGTGAGCGGCTACGACTTCGCTAGCGACAATGACTTGTTCGTGAGAGGTGACCTGACCTTCACGGGCACGGTGGCCGATAGCACTGCGACTGGTACGGTAGTCGGCAAGTACGGCATGACCTTCACGGAGAGTGATTTCCGCAACGATAACCCTAACTTCAGCAATGTAGTCATCACGATCGTAGAGGATAGCTTGGAGATCACACCAATCGTTGTGAACGTGACGATTACGAAGCACGGCTTGACTAAGGTATACGACGGTCAGGAGCACAGCGTCAGTGGTTATGATTTCTCTAGTGACAATGACTTGTTCGTGAGAGGTGACCTGAGGTTCACTGGCTCGATAGCTGACAGCACTGCTGTAGGCACTGAGGTTGGCAAATATGGCATGACCTTCACGAAGGATGACTTCGAGAACTTGAACCCTAACTTCAGCAATGTAGTCATCACGATCGTGGAGGATAGTCTGGAGATCACACCAATCGTTGTGAACGTGACGATTACGAAGCATGGCTTGACTAAGGTATACGACGGTCAGGAGCATAGCGTGAGCGGTTACGACTTCTCCAGCGACAATGACTTGTTCGTAAGAAGTGACCTGAGGTTCACTGGCTCGATAGCTGACAGCACTGCTGTAGGCACTGAGGTTGGCAAATATGGCATGACCTTCACGAAGGACAACTTCGAGAACTTGAACCCTAACTTCAGCAATGTAGTCATCACGATCGTGGAGGATAGCTTGGAGATCACACCAATCGCAGTGAACGTGACAATTACGAAGCATGGTCTGACGCATGACTACGATGGTCAAGAGCATAGCGTCAGTGGCTACGACTTCTCCAGCGACAATGACTTGTTCGTGAGAGGTGACCTGACCTTCACGGGTGCTGTGAGCGACTCAATCGCAACTGGCACAGAGGTAGGCAAGTACGGTATGACCTTCACGGAGAGTGATTTCCGCAACGATAACCCTAACTTCAGCAATGTAGTCATCACGATCGTAGAGGACAGCTTGGAGATCACACCGATCGCAGTGAACGTGACGATCACGAAGCACGGTCTGACGCATGACTACGATGGTCAGGAGCATAGCGTGAGCGGTTACGACTTCTCCAGCGACAATGACTTGTTCGTAAGAAGTGACCTGACCTTCACGGGTGCTGTGAGCGACTCAATCGCAACTGGCACAGAGGTAGGCAAGTATGGCATGACCTTCACGAAGGACAACTTCCGCAACGACAACCCTAACTTCAGTGAGGTGAACATCACGGTTGTGGAGGATAGCTTGGAGATCACACCGATCTCTGTGAACGTGACGATTACGAAGCACGGTCTGACCGAGGCATACGATGGTCAGGAGCATAGCGTGAGCGGTTATGACTTCGCTAGCGATAATGACTTGTTCGTGAGAGACGACCTGAGGTTCACTGGCTCGATAGCCGACAGCACTGCTGTAGGCACTGAGGTTGGCAAATACGGTATGACCTTCACGAAGGACAACTTCGAGAACTTGAACCATAACTTCGGAACTGTTAACGTGACGGTTGTGGAGGATAGTCTGGAGATCACACCAATCGTTGTGAACGTGACGATCACGAAGCATGGATTGACGCATGACTACGATGGTCAAGCGCACAGCGTCAGTGGCTACGATTTCGCTAGTGACAATGATCTGTTCGTAAGAAGCGACCTGACCTTCACGGGTGCAGTAAGCGACTCAATCGCAACTGGCACCGAGGTGGGCAAGTACGGCATGACCTTCACGGAGAGTGATTTCCGCAACGATAACCCTAACTTCAGCAATGTAGTCGTCACCGTCGTGGAGGATAGTCTGGAGATCACACCAATCACTGTGAACGTGACGATTACGAAACACGGTTTGACTAAGGCATACGATGGTCAGGAGCACAGCGTCAGTGGTTACGATTTCTCTAGTGACAATGATCTGTTCGTGAGAGGCGACCTGACCTTCACGGGTGCTGTGAGCGACTCAATCGCAACTGGTACTGAGGTAGGCAAGTACGGCATGACCTTCACGGAGAGTGATTTCCGCAACGACAACCCTAACTTCAGCAATGTGGTCATCACCGTCGTGGAGGACAGCTTGGAGATCACACCAATCGCAGTGAACGTGACAATTACGAAGCATGGTCTGACGAAGGCATACGACGGTCAGGAGCATAGCGTGAGTGGTTACGACTTCTCCAGCGACAATGACTTGTTCGTAAGAAGTGACCTGAGGTTCACTGGCTCGATAGCCGACAGCACTGCTGTAGGCACAGAGGTGGGCAAGTACGGTATGACCTTCACGAAGGACAACTTCGAGAACTTGAACCCTAACTTCAGCAATGTAGTCATCACGATCGTAGAGGATAGCTTGGAGATCACACCGATCGCAGTGAACGTGACGATTACGAAGCATGGTTTGACGAAGGCATACGATGGTCAGGAGCACAGCGTGAGCGGTTACGACTTCGCTAGCGACAATGACTTGTTCGTGAGAGACGACCTGACCTTCACGGGTGCTGTGCGCGACTCAATCGCAACTGGCACCGAGGTGGGCAAGTACGGCATGACCTTCACGGAGAGTGATTTCCGCAACGACAACCCTAACTTCAGCAATGTAGTCATCACCGTCGTGGAGGATAGCTTGGAGATCACACCGATCGTTGTTAACGTGACGATCACGAAGCATGGTTTAACGCATGACTACGATGGTCGGGAGCATAGCGTCAGTGGTTACGATTTCTCTAGTGACAATGATCTGTTCGTAAGAGGCGATCTGACCTTCACGGGTGCAGTGAGCGACTCAATCGCAACTGGCACAGAGGTAGGCAAGTATGGCATGACCTTCACGAAGGACAACTTCCGCAACGACAACCCTAACTTCAGTGAGGTGAACATCTCGGTTGTGGAGGATAGCTTGGAGATCACACCGATCTCTGTGAACGTGACGATTACGAAGCACGGTCTGACCGAGGCATACGATGGTCAGGAGCATAGCGTGAGCGGTTATGACTTCGCTAGCGATAA
>JAEERP010000019.1 GCA_016285885.1 Paludibacteraceae bacterium | reverse complement strand
TTGTGTTGGGTGGTGGTGTTGTGGGTTGGGAGGTGGAGGGTGAGATGAAAACAGCGCCGGCGGACGGAGAGAGGAGGGTGGGGGGCGGGGGGGGGGTGGGGGGGGGGGGGGGGGGGGGGGGGGGGGGGGGGGGGAGAACAATCTTTGACTCTTATAAACAATAAAAAATCATAATATTATGTCAAGCGGATTTGCTACACCTATAACAATTAAAGATGCGATTGATAAAATCGTAGCAAGGCAATATCTAATACCAGCTATCCAAAGGAAATTCGTATGGAGTAGTGATAAAGTGGAAACATTATTTGATAGTATAATGCGGGGGTATCCTATCAACTCTTTTATGTTCTGGGAAATAAAAGATCAAAAAATTAAAAACGACTTCAAGTTTTATCAGTTTTTGACCGAGTACCGTCAATTCTTCAAAGAGAACAACATAGATATTGATACAAAAGGATTTCAGGATTTTTATGCTGTAATTGATGGTCAACAACGTCTTACCAGCATCTATCTTGGACTGAAAGGAAGTTATGCGTATAAAATGCCTCGCGTATGGTGGAAAGACGATGAAAAATGTTTGCCAACAAGATTCTTATATGTAAATATTACAAAACCATTACCAGAAGAAGACGAAAGACAAATGAGATATGAATTTCGTTTTCTATCGTCTAACGATTACGATCGATTGTCAAAAGACGCCAATTCCATTTGGTTTAAAGTTAATGACATATTAAGATTTGAAGATGCAAATGATTTAGATGACTATATTGACAAACAAACATGGAGCAACAATAATTTTGCCAAGTCAACAATACGTACTCTTCGCAAAAAAGTATTTGACGAAAAGATTATTAATTATTACTTGGAGACTTCTCAAGAAATAGATGTCGTTTTAGATATTTTCATTAGGACAAATAGCGGTGGTGAGCCATTGAGTTTTTCAAACTTACTTATGTCCATAACAACAGCTAATTGGACATTACGTGATGCTCGAAAATCCTTGGAAGATGTTGTGAAGAAAGTTTTCGAAATAGGCAAACCGGGATTTATGATTAATGCTGATTTTATTTTGAAAGTATGCCTTGTCCTTTTTAATGATAATATCAAATTTCAAGTTAAGAACTTTGACCGTTCCAGTGTTCAAATATTCGATACGAATTGGGACAAAATAAAAGATTCTATTATTGCGGCTTTTGTATTATTAGAATCTTGGGGGTTTAACGAATCAAGTCTACGTGCAAAAAACGCTGTAATCCCGATTATCTATTATATATACCACAAAGGCTTGGAGAAGAATATAAATAACCAAGCACACCATAAAGAAGAAAAAGATGCTATGAGGAAATGGTTATGTTTGTCGTTACTGAAAAGGGTGTTCAGCGGTCAATCTGACACAGTCCTTACGAAAATAAGAAATGTATTAAGGAACAATCATGACCAGTCACATTTCCCATTAGAACAAATTAAAGAAGAATTCAAAGATGATCCCACAAAGAACCTTGCTTTCACCTCTGAATATGTAGATGGTTTATTAACTACTCAAAAGGACGATTCTAATTGTTACCCTATTTTGGCATTACTTTATTCTCACTTAAACTTTAATCAAGTATTTCACAAGGACCACCTACATCCATTCAGCTATTTTCAGAAACTAAAAGAATCCGATTTTGAAAATAAAGGCATGTTCGTTTTTTATACAGACCCACTTAATTATAATTCCATAATCAATTTACAACTCTTAAATAGTTCTCTTAATGAATCCAAACTTGACACGCCTCTTGATATTTGGATTAAAGACAAGAATATCGACCTCGATAATCAATTAATTCCCAAGAACATAGATTTAAGCGTTGGTAATTTTTCAGAGTTTGTATATAAAAGAAAAGAGTTGTTGAAAAAAAGATTTGAGGAAATAGTCGGGGCAGCAAACGAATAGACACCTACCCTGCTACAATCCGTCCCAATATTAATGCTCTTCCGCAACGGTGAGCCGGTGTGGAGGCAGAGCGGCGTGCTGGAGGTGGGTGAGCTGAGCGGGGTGATTCAATAGTACCTGTAGATATAGCCACGACCAAAAGTTGTCAATATTGGCAGTTTTTGGTCGTGTTGTTTGGTCGTTTGAGTAAAAACAGGCACCTTTCCACTACCCAAAAGTGGCAATATTTAATGCAGCAGACACCCTCACCATCTCCCTACCCCACCTTTCCTTCCGCATCATCACCTCATCAATTCCTTATCCCTGTTACTTTTTCTCTATGTACATTTCTTCTTGCAAATATATTTTTTCTCTTGCATATTTTTCTTACATTTGCTCTTGCATTGTGGTAATGCATGCCGGCCAGTGCGAAGATGTTTATCATACCATACAAAACATTAACATAAGTTTAATTCTGTGTTAAGGTTTTTGTCAACAAGTTTACTGGTCCAAACAATCCGACAAAGACTTTAATACGCAACAGGATTAAATTTATGACAAATTATTCTATTGAATATTTCAAAAAACAATCAAAGTTTCTTTTAAATGATTATAAAACCCGTTATTTTAACGAGGAAGGAAACAACTATGCTTATAAGCCTATACACTACGATATAGGTAGTATCTTTCAAACATTTGGATTCCAGGATCACGAGTTTGTTCTACAGAAAGCCCAGCATCTTATTGCAAGAATGGCTGGATTCAACAAATGGAATGAGTTGATTATCGCTTCTGAGCCTGAATTAGATTTAGCCAAGTCTCACCTTCAAAAGTTTCAAATCAAGCAGGATAAACAACATTGGGAAGGAACGAACATTGACAAGCAAGACATTAACAGCCCAAACGACAGAAAGGTTAAGTATTTCTCTGCGTTGGATGAGGACGGCAACCTAATTTATATTGATGACTTGAGCGAGGAAACCCGAGACCAACACTCATATCGTTGTCCATATTGTAATGGCCCGATGATCCCTGTCTTAGGTAAAAAGAATACACATCATTTCAGACATGACGGTGAACATTGTAGTTATGAAAGTTACTTACATAAGTTGGCAAAGCTTCGTCTTAAAGAAGCGTTCGAACAAAGAGATGAATTCTTGGTCGAGACGTCTGTGGTTAATGCTTGTGATAGATTCGATGAATGTGTTTTGAGGGAAAGAGGACTGGTGAGTGGTTGTAAAGATAGTTATGAAACGCTTTTGAATCTAAAGAACTATTATGATATCTGCGAATTGGAGAAGGAGCATAACGGTTATACAGCAGATGTGTTGCTTCGCGATTCACGAGGAGTGCATGAACCGATGTTTTTGGAAATCTATGTTTCTCATCCATGCGATGTGGAAAAGATTCAATCAGGCATTCCAATCATTGAGTTTAAAATAAATAACGAAGAAGATCTTAATGAATTATTAAATCAAAAAATTTTCAGAGAGCAAAGAAATGTACAGGTTCCAAACAAGAAAAAAAAGACAGAAGACAAAGTGCTCTTTTACAATTTGGAACGATTAGGGCTTTCTATGCCGTATGAAACAGAGGCAGTACGGCAGTTCGCTCAATACGACGCTTCCGGTTTATTTGGGCATAACGCATATGGTTCAATCAACTTTTCATTACAGGGTTTATATGTATGTCCCAACGAAGAAAACGGTCGTCATAAGATGCCAATGAAATGCCATGATTTTAATCCAGATGTGCAAGGAACGCCTAATGCCATATCGTTTAATCCAAGATTAGATGATTTTGATAGGGATTATGTGAAGAGGTGCATATTAGTAATGAATGGGAAGAAGAATCCATGTTGTGAACAATGTAAACATGTAGAACGGAAACCAGAAACCATAAATGTTATAATAAAACCGTATAATACAAGTTGGCCAGTTTATACTAAAAGACTACATTGTACAAAGGGAGGTAGAATTAAGCGTAAAATTCAAAATATATATGGCGATTTTCACGATTCGGAAGACTCATTGTATATTATCCAAAATACTACAGGAATGGGATATACAGAAGAATATTATGGGTATCATGCTATATATGAAAACGAGTATAAATGCGAGCATTTTGAACTTGATATTGAGAAAATAAAGAAAGATATCGAACAATATGGTTTGATTGGAAAAATTTAAGCAATCGTTTTCAGGATTATGCGTAGGCTGTTTTGTGCTTATTGTGTATGGGGAGTCCAGACTCCTTGAGTTTGACAAACGACCAACGAGCGGTCTACGCATATTTTACTTGATGAATATTGGCAAGGAGGATCTGCAATAATAATATCAAAGTTAAAAAAGATAGGGCTATACTATGTATAGCCCCGTCTTTTGTTACCTCTTTTTTAGGATACCTAATATCCCGAATATAATCATGATTATCCATGTGATTATATTTGGCAACCATTCTTTAAATACTGTCATAATATTTAAAAAATTAAGTTAAACAATGAGAGCAAGATGCTCCCGTTAATAATCTCATGGCACCCATAATTTTCATTATTTTCTCCATATATTTTTATATTAAAAATATATTTATAATCTTTGCAAAGAAGATTATAAGGTTGGGTACCAGAACGGGTACTTCTAATAAGAGGAGTTGTAGTGCAAGTACGACTCCTTTTTCTTTACCATTTATAGCATCAGTTGCAATACTAATTACAGCATCATTTTTAGCATCAACAACTTTATTTACAAATGGTTAGAACCACCGTTCACAGGACAAATATAGTATAATTTTGAATACGAAAAAGGATTGGTTAATAACTTATGCCAATAAGATATTAACATGGTATTCATATTTTTTTCGCATGTTTGGTTTGCAATATAAACATATATTGTTTTGTGAACTTAACCACTTGACAATCAGTTGTATAATTCAATTATGCAAACTATCTCCCTTAACAAACACCTCATCACCTCCTAATCGACTTCACCGCACGGTCCAACAGCTCATGGTATTTAGGGTCGATGAATGCCTTCACATCGTCATAATTCAGGAATATACGGCTATCTTTGGTGTTGAATTCGACTGGGATGAATTCGTCCATTTTGCTGAACGCGAACCACCAGGATGTCGGGAACTCGTCCCATCCATTAAACGGAGCCAAGTATCCACCAGAATGTTTGAGGTAATTACGCAAACTTTCTCCAACCCTCGGACCTCTTTCCACGTTCGTTGAATCGAAAAGGAAACCTGCGAAATACATGTTAAACGAGTTGACATAATCCAGGAAGCCCTTCTTGTCCTTTATCAGATCCTTCACGTCTATCTCATCACCCGTGGTCTTGTCGAAAACAATGAACGTGTTCCTGTCATTGGCATGCGTAGACAAATCCTCAAAACCAAACGAAACCACCCCATCGCCCACGAACAAAAGCATTTGCAGACCTCTGCCATACTCCGGTATCCATTTCTGGACACCCTCTGTGACCAAATTCTCCAGATCACCGTCCGAACGTCCGAACATAACCTCCAACATCCTATTCCGAACCTTCTGGGTGTTCTTACAACCATTCAACTGGACAGGAAGCTGTACTTTTCGGGATTCGTATCTTTCATTTACCTTATTAATCTCTATAATCTGTATTTGATCTCCAAATTCATTCGTTCTCGTGGTCGACCGATATCCCTTGTCTTTCGCCATCAACGACTTAGCGTATGGAGTCAACAATAAGCTATCATCATCCTTACATACGCTGTAAACATACCAATCCTTATCATTGTAGTAAAAATCGATACATTCGCCGTCTATACGGGTTACAGCGTTTATCTTTATCGTATCATTATATCTACCCACGAATTGCCGTGTGGTGAGCAGATCTTCAGGCTCAATCCTCTTACCTGTCTCGACATCATAAAGCCCCATCTTTTTCGGGGAACTAACATCGTGACCTTCAACCATATACAAGACACCATTCTTCACATCTATCTTCACGGGGTATACACCCCCATGCTTACGGCAACCCATTTTTTTACAAGTATCAACTCCAATGGCGAATGAACGCAAGTCATCGTACACGAATTTATCGTATTTTTTCACCTCCTTAAGACGCTTAACCATGTCATCCAACGACTTGGCTCCCCGCATATAACCATGCATCACCTTTTCAAGAGAGTCGGCATATTGTTTTTCCCTCACAATGTACTTGACGATATCCTCCTGCAGATAGGGATTGTTACGGTAAGGATAGGCCTCAACGGAGAAATCCATCTGCACACTCAGAGAAAACACCTCGTACGCAAGTTTCTTAACCTCCTGATTCATATAGGAGACTCCATTTTTAGGATAAACTCCAGTCTCCAGATCAATGGATTCCACTACAGAACCGATGGAATCCTCTTCCATGGGATCATCCGCTTCCGAGAGTTCCACTTCCACCCATTCCGTACTGGTGTACTCCACCTTCTCCTGCGACCGGAGAATTATTCCTTTGAAAACTTTTTGGGCGGAGACCTCAACCACACCTGCGTTCAACAACAATAATGCGACAAACGATAGCCAAAAAATTCTTGCCTTCATAAATTCTTCTTTTAGGGGTTACATCAACCAACACCGCACCCATTGTTTCTTCACAACGGATAGACGATTTAACAAAGATAGCATATTCCCCGAATTCTTCATTGCGATCCGCCAATAATGTGTAAATATAAAATAAACGATGAAGTACATATCAAAACACAAAACCACCCCCGGAAATACTTCCAGGAAGTGGTTTTGCTCTTTTTTATCAAAATAAGTGAACTTCTCTTACTTCACAATCACCTTCTTGCCATTGACAATATAAGCGCCCTTAGGCAGCACGGCCACAGGTGTGACACCCACGTCATAATGGGCATTCTTCACCACCAATTTGGAAAGTATGTCATAGATATCAAGCGTACCCGCCCGTGCGGACTTCACATAGATGCAATTCTGGTAAGCGTAAACAAACACCTTGCCATCCTCAACATCCACAATAGGAGTAGGTTCCTCACCTGGGTCGTCACCTGTGCCAGGGTCATCGCCTGCGCCAGGCTCCTCACCATCCACGTATTGAACCCAAGTAGCGCTCCTACCGAACTCTCCAGGGTATCCATCCTCATCATAGACATTGTTGACGTTAACCTCCAGCCTGTAGAACCCAAAAGCATTCGTCTTGGAAGAGATATTCACCACATAGGTATAGTCATCTAACTGTTTAACCGTGAAGGTCGAATCACTCAGGTTATCGCCGGCCTGGCAGTACAACTCGATATCCTTATAGTCGAACGACTCCTTCTGGATCTTGCGGTTGAAATGGACGATCACACTATCTATCGGTTCCCTGACAGCATTAACAGTCAAAGGCGTTCCCGTAATGGAAGTCACCTCCAAGAGGTTCTTTCTCGGGCTGAAGTAAATATCATAGTCAGTCTCCTCCAATGCGGTCATGTAATCCAAGAAATGCAGGCGGTTCTCGTAGATTGGCTCCTCGGCATCAGGAAGCGTGACGAACGTTGTCCAGACATTATCCAAAGGAATCTCCACGCCATCCTTCAGTCTCACCACCCTCTGTATTTCGTAGCAATTATCTCCCGGATCATACGTCTGTGCATAGTTCCAACCGCTTTGGGAAGGAATGACGGAGAGTCTCACCACCGTATCGGAAGAGGAAACCCTATCCTTATCTAGCCTTGTAGAGTGCGCCTCACTCACAGAATCCACGCCTCCATCAGAGTAGTAGATCGCATCAGGGATGTCATCGCCATCCACTTGGTCGTTCACGAGGAAGTCAACGACATGATCCGCCTTCAGACCGTAAGCGTCGACCGTCTTGATCAACTCATGAACGGCTATGCCCTTCACCAGGCTCAAATCAGCGTTGCCATAGCTGTTCGTGTGAGCCACACTCGCCTCATACTTAGTGAAGTGTCCAAGCAATGAGCTGGTCATCCACCAAACACCCGTCTTAGCCGTTCGGGAATTGATGTCACCAAAGTTGATGTTCTCCGATCCAAGATTACAATCCTTACCGTCCAAGCTAGAACCGATAATATCGAACTCTATCAGCAAGCCCTTCTCGTTGTCGACGATCTCAGGCTGAGCCGTCTCGAGCTTCACATTCTTAGCGGCCCCATAGCCTTGGTTGTCGATTCGCACACCCAAAGCCGCCGGCACACTTGGTTCGACACGATCCTTCGTCAAGGCATCGTCGCCAAGGATATTACGTTGCATGAAGTAATCGATCTGCAAGTCTGGGCTTGGATTGACAGTCAACATTACCGGATTCAACTTGAGCGTGAATGTATCGCCAGACTCCACATAGATGATCTTTCCGCCAAACGAATATCTCACAGGAGTCTTCGGAGCGGCACCCTTTTCAGGTATGAAACGGAACGATGCGGTAATCTCCTCCCCGGCACCAATCGTCGAAGAACCATCAACAGCATCAATGCCCTTCAAAGACTGCGTGTTGATTTGGAACAAATCATTCGCAAGGTTGCCCTTCTCGTCACGAATCTCAAGCACGATCTTAAAGTTATCCATATCCCTAGTCTCGTTGCCATTGTTAACAGTAAGCGTACCGTCAAATGCCTCGCGAGTCATCGTCATTGTCTGAGAGATATGAAGCTTAACGCTTGCGCAAACGCCCTTCCGTTTCTTGTCCTGCTTATCAACTTGGTCGATGATGAAATCCTTCAACTGCTGAGTAGACAAAAATCCTCGGAATGCCACATAATAATAGAAGTTCTCCATTCCCTTAAGATAATCGATAAGAACATTCTTGTCCGCAATGTCAGGATACTTTTCATTCGAGCTAAACACGCTATCATCCCAAGCATCCATAGACCGATTCCATCTCTCACTAATCGCAATCATTTCAGTCAGAGAGAGGTCAGTTACAGGAAGTTCCTTGACTCTATCAATGTCTATCTTCCGTCGTAACGCAAAAGAATCAATGGCGAAATCCAAATAATCCACCAAGCCAGTTTTTTTCATCATTTCATCATCAGCTCCAACACATTCCGCAACGAATCTAAACCTATAGGCCTCAAACTTATAAAACTCGAGCAAATCGTGATATGCCAACAAATGTGGCGGCGCAGTTTTATAGAAATCATTCACGTCAGCGGATCTCAACGTGTTTTTATGTTCCAAATCGTATAAATATTCACCACAATTCTCCGCAAACACGCCATTCATGAGACATGAAAATAGTTGGCACAACAAATCATAACATCCAAACGGAATGAAATCCCCAATAATAGGGATAAAGCCCATACCAATAGCACTAGCATTATACAAATTACGATATTTATCCCTCTCGGAATTTTTTCCGTCAATAGCATCACCAACTGCAGACGCAGCCGAATATGAGGCCTGAAACGCAGAAATAATATCACCGACTCGCTTAGCACCCACATACGAATCTTCCGCCGCATCTCCAAAGAGTGGAATCCAGCCAATTATATCCAAAATACAATCTATTAATGCATTAACTTCTCCTTCACACGTGTCTGGAGGGCAAGGGTCACCCGTGGAGGAAGAGGCACCAAAATATGCTATTGCGCCATCGACATGTCCAGAGGCGTCACCTCCTGACAAATTGATATCAAACGAAGGGCATCTCCAAATAGGAACATATCCATGAATCGCCTTGATAGTATCGCAAACATATTCATACAGAAACGCTAACCCAGAACATCCCTCGTCACCAGAATTGTTATCATCACCATTTAGCTTAACACGCTCGATAGACACTGGCACAAGCACAGAAAAGTTTCCCGGGAGAGAATCGAAATGATCGATAGCAGGCTTTATACGGAAGCTCTCCACGTGCTGGGCATTAATCCGCACATTCTTCGCCGCGATCAATCCATGATTTGTAATCAAAAGATTGGCGACATACTTCTCACCGACGTTAAAGGTCGACTTGTCAGGTATTTCGGAAATAAATTCAGCCGTCACAACCGGGACAGGAACATTCGTCTCATACTCCATCTCCAGGCTATATTCATACTTATCCTCTATCTCCGTAGGCACCACATTCCAGGTGTATGTCACAGCCTGATAGGAGACAAACACGAACTTGTTCAAATTTTGACCAGCCTGAACGGTGATCGTCTCTCTGTGCCCAGCATGCTTATCCGCATTGACAACCAACAAATAATCTCCCTCCGGAATATTGTCGAAGTGGACCTTGCCGGTGCTATCGGTAACGCCAGAGGCGATCGCCTCATTGCTAAACGCATTCCTAATCTCAACGGTCGCACCAGCAAGATGCGGTTTGTCCGCAGTGTTATAGTAATACTCATCGACCACATCAACACTGACGCTTCCCACCACTGAAGAAGTGTATTCTACCGAGTAGGTGATGGATGTGGACTTGCCATTCTCGCAGTTGACCCCTATCGTACCATAGATTGGCATATTAAGCTTAGCGCCCTCATAATAAGCCAATTTCAAGACGGTTCTTACCGTGTCGCCAGGCTTAATGCTGTTGATCTCCGTACCACCAGGCATCGTCATGCCTTCAAAACCAGACGGCAGAGCCACAGACACTCCACCAGTCTCTCCTAAGCCTGTGTTGCAAAGCATAAGCTCAACATACTTAGGATTTTGTTTGGAGACATACTCCGTAATATTGGCAGGCAACACTTTGATCTGTCCATAAGGCATCTCACAATAGAAGTAAGTGGAGAAATCTGTACTCAAGCCCTCTCCCGTCAACACACGGAAGGTCGATGGCAAATAAGAAGAGCCCTCGGTGATAGACTCGCCCGTCAGATAGTAGCTGATGCTCTTCTCCTCAAGGCCTCGTAACACATCAATTGAATCGAAGACCACCTTGCAGCCACTGGCCAAACTGATAGTCTTCACCTTCACGTTGCGAGACTCAACATTGCTATGGTTCTTCACGAGAATCGTTCCACGGATCGTGTCACCCTTCTGAACCAACCATCTGTCAGCGCCCACAACGCATGAGATACCCGGGATGTTAAACTCATCATGGGTCACATTTGTATTTTCCGTGCTCAGACAGACGCCCACTGAATAGACGCCACATTCAAAAGCAGAAGAGACATACTTCACGATGGCCTCTCCATGAGCATCCGACGTCACCTCTTTTATCATGATTGGGGAACCATCCTTCCTCAAGGTAACTTTCAGTTGTTTGTTCTCATAAGGTTTCCCCATGGCATCCACCACAGAGCTCTTGATCATGATGGTATCGCCCGCCTTGTACACATCATTCTCCACAACAGCGTCGAAGACATAGTAGTTCGCGAGAATACCCTTCAGATCCATCACCGCAGTAAAACTGCCCGATTGGAACGTCAATGTGGCATTGCTTAATGGTTTATTCGCATCAGTAGGAGTATAATAGATATCGAAGGAACCACCCGTCAATGCGTTCCATGCATCAGCGAGTTGGACAGAGAAGTCCGCCACCTCCTCGCCTGAGAGCGTATAGGTGATTGTATCCTTCAATTCAAATCCCTTGATATACCTGCGGGAATAGGTGGTATCGTTCAACTTAGTGCCCAACTCACAAATCGGAGAATCGTATATCTCCAGATTCGCAGGAATATCTATCCTGAAGCTATCCACCTCGGAATATACGGTATCACAAGCGAACACCGCCCGTACCATGTATTTGTACGTCGTGTGGTTATCCAGTTCCAACAAGTCTATACGGTATCTGTTCGTGAAAGAAGCCTTCGGAGCAGACGGCATCTCTTGAGAGGCCTTCCACAAATAGAAATCATATTGGTTCGCCTCAGCAGCGAGCGGCAATTTCTTCCACTCCACCGCCATGTCTGCGCTCTTCGCATTCACCTCGTAAGGCGTTTGAGGGCGAAGGAACAAGATCTTCAACTCGGAAAGATCTGGGTATACAAGATATTTGTAATCGAACGGCACACCTTCCTCACCTGCCACATTGTAAGGAGTGACCTTCAGTGTCAGCGTATCGACATTATCACTCGCAGTGCGAAGACGCATAGCAGGGATCACGGAACCGCTACCGGAAGTATGTTCGAATCCTGTGACATCGCTTGCATCAACGATCTCCCAATCAATCTTAGAGATGGTAGAATCGAAAGTAGCCTCCAGCGTAGTTTTGTCGTAGCAAACCACTTGACTGTATTCTAACATCCGCACATATTCACCATCGAACTCAATGGCACCCATATCGATAGCCTTGCCATAGATTCTTGCGCCACCATTGATGTCACGCTTAGCCGTCATCACGCTGTCAATACCCATGTCGATACAAGCGGATGTCGCATGCAGGCGATAATCACCACCAGCAGCGTCGATAAAGCACACGTACTTCTTAGAGGCATCAGATCCGCTATTGGCGAGAGCCAACCTGATGTTGTTCTCGCCAGTCAATTCGCCATCAGAGGCGCAATACGACACCTTCAAGTGATCCGACGAATCAACCTGAGGGACAACAGCGTGCGTCGCCTTGTTGCCATAGATGATGGAGTTGGAAATCATAGTATATACACCCTGCGCCGAACTGCCATGACCTACCGCATTGCCACGCACAGTGATGTTGTGGGCAACGGTAGCGTTAGTGATGAAGGAGGCGTGATTAACCGAAACGATGGGTGCCTGTCCATCTCGCGTTTTATTTCCGAACACCAAAGAGTTCTCCAGCGTAGAACTATTCAAAAGGATCACGTTCCTTTCAGCAGTCTCATTGTTTTCGAACCTACATGCCGAAACAACAGAATTATTCATAGCCTCAAAAACACCTAAGATAGCCGAGCAGCCAGACACCAAAGAATTAGAGAAGACCGACGCTTCGAGATAGATAGAGCTGGAGTATCGGGTATTCCTGTTATTCAGGATCGCACAACTATCCACCACCCCACCTTTGATTTCAAGGATTCGGTTTGCGATGTCAACGAACTTACAGTTCTTGAAGTGAGTCTTTTCCGCATAGACGCTCTGATCGCCCTCCACCACATCAGAGAAGATGCAGTTGCGGAAAGTAGTGTTCTTCTTTGTATTTGCGGCGACACCAGCGCCATTCTTCCCAGCTCCGTTCCGAATGGTGAATCCGTCCACCACGATTGCCAACGAATCAGCGAAAACATAGTTCTGGACGACACACCTCCTCTTAGAATCACCGTCGATTATGGTGACATTGCGCACCACGTCTCTCTCCCCCAAAGAGGATTCCGTGCCGGCGAATCCGCCATAGAGGCTCACACCAGCAGAGAGTGTGATGGCATATGGCCTCGTCGTATCTCCATAGTAAGAACCCTTAGCCACCCATATCTGAGGTTTCTTCCTCATTGCAGAGGCAAGTGTTATCGCCTGACTGATATCGCCCAAAGCGTCTTCCCAACTCGATCCGGAGCCCTCGGCGCCAGCCTTCACATAAACGACAGGACCGGTAGAAGCCCTTCCCGAGAACGAAGACTCGATCGCACCCATATCCACCGCTGACATCTGTTTTCTCACGTTGCCCCTCAAATCAACCGTATCAGCGACATCAGTACCCGCATTAAGACAAAGAGAGGTTTTGGACAATGAGTAATCACCATTGGAAGGGTTCACAAAAGCGGCGCCCCATCTGTTTCCGTCGATGTTGCCTTCTCCATCCGCGCCACCTTCAATCATCGAATACGTGATGTTGTTTGTTTCTTTCAGATCAAGATGGCTCAGGAATCTCCCAGTGAACTTCGTACCGACAATAATAGAGTTCGTCACAGTTGAACCTGTGATATCAGCCGCATATATTGCCGACGTCTCATTATCCGCAAAGGTTGTATTTACCATCGAGGAATAGACCAACACAAGAGGTGCATAGGCATTCTCCCGACCCTCATTTCCATAGATCAACGAATTGGAAAGAGTAGAGTTGTTGCGGATATTAACAATACAATGATTCCTATCCACCACATTATTGAACACCTTACAACGATTCATCGACGAGGAACCGATCAAATAAATCACCTCGTAGTAAAGGCCTTCATTGTCGAAGATTTCGGAATCCTCAATCTTTGAACTCGTTTCAATATGGATGACACTATTCTGCGTACTTATGTTATTTGAAAACGTACAACCCGTGATCTCACTGTTATTACAAGCACGCACACCAGCATTTTGTCCATAGTTGTTCTTCACAACACATTTAACCAACTTAGAATTATTCAAAAACACCGGAGGATTAACATACCAGTCGATATTCTTATTCGAGTCTATGACAGAATTAGAAATTGTGGAAAGCTCTCCATACAATGCCGAGCCCGATATTACCGCATTGTCCTTCACAACACAGCTGTCCATTTCTGATTGTAGCAAATAGACTGTCCAAGGAACTTCATTTGAGCTATTGTTGCAAATTATACAATTCTTAATCTTAGCATTTTTCGCATAGATCGCCAATCCGACGGATTTCAATGTCGCACCATTATTCTTTAAAATACAATTGCTTATCGTGGCATTCTTTTTCAGGAACGCGCCACCACCGTTACTCGCCATACCATTTTGGATCGTGAAGCCATCCACCACAACCGCAGACGTGTCAGCAAAATCATCCACCTGACTGATTACGCGGATTGCATTATCACCATCCAACACAGTAGGATTCTTTGCCGTGTCCCTAACGGAAAGTGAAGTCTCCGTTCCAGCAAAACCACCATACAGACTAACATTCGGTTTCAAGGAAACCACCGCGGTCGAATCGCCTTTGTATACACCTTTGGCAACCCAAACGTCAGCACCTGTTTTCGCAGCCAAATCCACAGCCTGCTGAACATTTCCGAATGCATTACTCCAAGAACTACCGTCCCCATTAGCTCCTGATTTCACATAAATTACACTTTTAGCCAATGACGGGAACGTGACAAAAAATAGTGCCAAAATCATCAAAAGCGATTTCGACTTGATAATAACAGAACTCATGGTATTAAATAAAAATTATCTCCACCTTTTTAGCAACAAAAACTATGCCATAAAATACACAAAAATACAAGTGTAGATTTAAAAAATGAAAAAATTATATAAAAATTGTAAAAACACTCTCGAATAAAAATGACATAAATAAACTTAATAATTGATTAATAGCAAATTAAATATCATATCATAAAGAAACTTGCATAAGATTTGTCCTAAAAAGCCACCATCATAAAATACCACAACAAATACACAAAACCACTCCCCAAGACTCTCGGGAAGTGGTTTTGCTCTCTTTTATCAAAATAAGTGAACTTCTCTTACTTCACAATCACCTTCTTGCCATTGACGATATAAGTGCCCTTAGGTAAGACGGCCACTGGTGTGACACCCACGTCATAATGGGCATTCTTCACCACTAGTTTAGAAAGCACGTCATAGATATCTAGCGTACCTGCCTTCGTGGACTTCACATAGATGCAATTCTGGTAAGCGTAAACCACCATCTTGCCACCCTCAACATCCACAATAGGAGTAGGTTCCTCACCTGGGCCGTCACCTGTACCAGGGTCATCACCAGTGCCAGGGCCGTCACCAGTGCCAGGGCCGTCACCTGTACCTGGGTCGTCACCTGTACCAGGACCGTCGCCCGTACCTGGGTCATCACCAGTACCCGGATCATCGCCTGTGCCTGGACCGTCGCCCGTACCAGGACCGTCGCCCGTACCTGGGTCATCACCAGTACCCGGATCATCGCCTGTGCCTGGACCGTCGCCCGTACCAGGGTCTACGCCCTCCAAGTACTGTGTCCAAGTAGCGCCCTTACCCATTTCTCCAGGATAGCCATCTTGATCGAGCACATCAGTGACATTAACCTCGATCTTAAAGAAGCCCGTAGTATTCGTCTTGGAAGAGACATTCACCACATAGTTATAGTCGTCACGTTGCTCAACCGTAATGGCAGGGTCGCTCAAGTTATCGCTGGCCTGACAGTAGAACTCAATGTCTTTATAATCAAACGTCTCCTTACGGATCTTACGGTTGAACGTAACAACCACACTCTTCACAGGAGTAGTCACAACGTCTATCGCAGAAGGCACATCCCTAATATCTATCACCTTCAACAGATTCTTCTTCAAACTATAATAGATGTTGTAATCCGTCTCTCCTTGCGTCGTCATGTAATCCAAGAGATGTAGGCGGTTCTCGTAGATCGGACTCGACCCATCAGGGAGCATGACGAATGTAGTCCAGACATTATCCAATGGGATCTCCACGTTATCCTTCACTCTCACAACCCTACGTATTTCGTAGCGATTATCTCCCGGATCGTTTGTCTGAGCGTAGTTCCATCCCACAGAAGCAGGTGTGACGGTAAGTTTGACCACCGTATCATAAGGAGAGACTCGGTTCTTGTCCAGTTTAGCGTTCTTCGCCTCATAGACAGTATCCTTGCCACCATTAGAGTAGTAGATGGCATCAGGCGTATAATCCCAGTCGTCATCATCATTCACGAGGAAGTCTGGCGCATGATCCTCCTTCACACCATAGGCGTCGACCGTCTTTATCAATTCATGGATGGAGACGCCCTTCACCAAACTCAGATCCGGATTACCGAAACTGTTCGCATGAACCACATTCGCCTCATAGCTGACGAAATGTCCAAGCAATGAACTGGTCATCCACCAGACACCCGTCTTAGCCGTCTGCGCCTCAATGTCGCCGAAATTAATGTTCTTAGAGCCGAGATCACAATCCAAGCCATCCAAGCTAGAACCGATGATCGAGAAGTCGATCAGCAAGCCTTTCGCATTGTCCACAATCTCAGGCTGGGCAGTCTCCAACTTCACGTTCTTAGCTAGACCATAACCTTGGTTGTCGATTCGCACACCCAAAGCCGCCGGCACGCTTGGCTCCACACGATCCAACGTCAGAGCATCATCGCCAAGGATATTACGTTGCATGAAGTAATCGATCTGCAGATCCGGGCTAGGATTAACCGTCAATGTCACTGGATAGAGATCGATTGTGATGGTATCTCCCCCATCGACATAGAGGATCTTACCTCCAAACGAGTAGTTCACAGGAGCCGTCGGAGCAGCACCCTTTTCCGGGATGAAGCGGAACACAGAGGTTGCCTCTTTCCCGGCGCCAATACTTGCGGTTCCGTCGACAGCATCGATGCCCTTCAAAGAGAGCGTATTGATCTGGAACAGATCATTCGCAAGATTGCCCTCCTCATCACGGATCTCAAGCACAACCTTAAAGTTGTCCATATCCATAGCCTCATTGCCATTGTTAACGATAAGCGTGCCATCGAATGCCTCGCGTGTCATCGTCATTGTCTGGGAAATCTGGAGTTTGACGCTAGCACAAACACTTTTAATTGGCTTGTCAAGGTCTTTCAAACCATTATTGAAGGACGTAATCATATCGCCAATGTTTTCAAATCCACGGAACATAACATATTGGTAGTAGTTAGAGACCGCATCAAGATGCTGTTCGATAACACTTCTGTTCGCGATATCCGGATATTCCTCATTCGGAGCGTAGACACCAGCATTCCAAGCATCCACAGTTCTGTTCCACCTCTCGCTAATCGCAATCATCTCAGTCAAAGAAAGATCAGACACAGGAATCTTCTTAACCGCCTCAATATCGATCTTACCAACAGCGGCAAAAGAATCCATGGCGAATTCAAGGAAGTCATTCAAACCGACCTTTTTCATCATCGCCTCATCCGCTCCGACATACTCCACAATACAATCGTATCTATGGCTCTCAAACTTAATAAGTTCCCAAAGGTCATGCAAAGCCAAGTACTCAGGATCCGCGATCCGATAGAAATCAAGGCCACCAGACCTCAATGTATTTGGCGAAGCGAACTTATTGTAGATATATTCGCCACAATTGCTAACATCCACGCCATCGTACTCACACGAAATAGCCTGACACAACATATCTAGACAAGAAAATGGGATAACCCTCACATATGGTATAAGACTCAGAATTAGAGTTCCTGCATCATATAAGCTAGCGGCCACTTTCCCACGATGCATGTTATTAGTTGTCGTATACGCCCATGCTGATCCAAGCGGACCTGCTCCAGCTAACAAGGATGGCAAAGCCCTCAGATTTCTCCTAATATTTTCAGGCAAATTATTCATTTTGTCGAATGGCAACCATCCACAAAGATTCAACATGCAATTGAAAACAGCCCTAGCATTAAGGCCATCACACTTTTTGTCACATTCTCTATTTTCAATAATAATTGGGCCACTAATATTTACGCTACCACTTTGGCCACCAGAGCCGCCGCCGTAACCATATCCGCCACTGCCTGCGCCAGCGACACCAGCCAAGCCGCCACTGCTTGATGGCGTGGCTGTAGCACACCTCCAGGTCTCAACATAGACTTCCTTGTCGACCAATTCATCACACTCGTAATTATAATAAATGACAATTATTCCACAATCATCACCTGAGCCTGAACCAGAGCCACTGCCGGAACCACTACCAGAACCACTACCAGAGCCTGAGCCAGATCCACTGCCACTGCCAGAACCTGATCCACTGCCACTGCCGGAACCTGATCCACTGCCACTGCCTGATCCAGAACCAGAGCCACTGCCGGAACCACTACCACTGCCGGAGCCGCTTCCTGAGCCACTACCGGAGCCACTGCCACTACCACTACCAGAACCACTACCGAAGCCACTGCCAGGATTTTCACCGCCAGGGTTATCGCCAGAGCCACTACCGGAACCACCACCAGAACCAGAGCCACTACCACTGCCGGATCCAGAACCTGATCCACTGCCGGATCCAGAGCCACTGCCAGAGCCACTACCACTGCCGGAACCACTACCACTGCCAGAGCCGCTTTCTCCGAAAGATGGATCAAATGTTCCATCCGCATAAGCTCTTTGGATAGTTACAGGCACGACCATAGAATAGTTCGCAGGGAAAGAATCAATACGACTCACATCTGGAACAAATATGTAATTCGCCATCTCAGGGAAATGGAGCGTCACATTCTTCGCAGCGATTAATCCATGGTTCGTAATCATAAGATAAGCGATCTCCTTGTCACCAGGATTAAATTTCTCCTTGCCAGGCAAGCCATTCGGGAACTCGGCCGTCAAGACAGGAGCAGGAACATGGGTCTCGAATTTTGTATCGATCGTAATCTCATATTTATCCTCAATCTCAGTGCGTTCCACCTTCCATGTGTATGTCACAGCTTCATACGTGACAAACACGAACTTGCTCAGATTCTGGCCCGCCTGGATTGAAATCGATTCTCTGTAACTAGCATGTTTGTCAGCCTTGACAGACAACAAATAGTCTCCCTCCGGAATGCTATCGAAATTGACCATACCCGTGCTGTCGGTAACGCCGGAAACGACAACCTTAGAATTGAACGCATTCAGGACCTCAACCGTCGCACCTGCGAGATGACTCTTGGACGCAGCGTTGTAGTAATACTCATCGACGACATCAACACTCAGGCCACCCACAAAAGAGGAGGTATACTCCATGGAGAAGTTGATAGAGGTGGACTTGCCGTTCTCGCAATTAAATCCAATTGAGCCATTGATTGGAGTATTCAATTTAGCACCGTCATAATAAGCCAACCTCAAAGTCGCCCTGGCCGTATCTCCAGACTTTATGCTTCCAATCTCGGTACCATTGACCACGGAGATGCCCTCAAAGTTTTTCGGTAAGGAGATAGAGACATTACCTGTTTCGCCAAATCCTGTATTGCATAACAGAAGTTCAATATACTTAGGCTTTTGCTTAGAGACATACTCCTTGATATTGGCAGGCAACACCTTGATTTGTCCATAAGGCATCTCACAATAGAAGTATGAAGTGAAGTCTGAAGTCAGTCCCTCGGCTGTCTCCACACGGAAACTTGACGGCAGATATCGATTCCCCTCGGTAAGTGTATCACCAGTCAGATAGTAGTTGATTCTCTTAGACTCAAGACCTGGCAACACATCTATCGAATCGAACACCACCTTGCACCCGTTAGCCAAAGACAAAGTCTTAACCTTCACATTGTGAGCCGCAACACTACTACGGTTTTTCACAGTGACAGTGCCTGATATCGTATCACCCCTCTGCACCAACCATTTATCCGTACCCACGCTGCAGGAGATTCCAAGGATGTCAAACTCATCAAACGTCGCATTGGAAGATTCTCCGTTCAGGCACACACCTACAGCGTATACACCACTTTCGAATAATGAAGACGCATACTTAACATCCACCACGCCCTCGGCATTGGACATTGCGGAGGTGGACCATATGATGGAGCCACTCTTTCTCAACGTCACCATGAGGTTCTTGCCTTCAAACGGATTACCATACGCATCGGTCACAATGCCCTTGATATCAACCGTGTCTCCAGCCCTAAATACATCCTTTTCCACCAATGCGTCAAACACATAGTAGTTCGAAAGGGTACCTTTCAGATACAACACGGTCGTATACTTGCCCGACTTGAATGTTACAGTGGCATTGCTTGACGATTTCTTTGAGTCTGTCGGATGATAATATACATCACAGTATCCACCCGTCAGCGAATCCCAACTAGACGGAAGTTTAACATAGAAGTCAGCAGTATCCGCACCTGAGAGGGTGTACGTGATAGGATCACTCAACTCAAATCCCTTGATATATCTACGTGTATAGGTGGATGCATCCAGTTTTGTACCCAGCTCACAAATCGCGGAACCGTTTATCTCCAGGCTAACAGGGATATCAATTCGGAAGCTATCCACTTCTGAGCTTATCGTGTCACACGCAATCACTGCCTTCACCATGAACTTATAAGTTGTATGGTTGGTTAGACCCGACAAGGAATGGTTGTTATTCTTCACGAAAGAAGCCATCGGAACGGAAGGCATTCCCTGAGAGGACTTCCACACATACAGATCATACTTGTCCACCTCGACAGGAAGAGACAACCTGTTCCATTCTATGGTCATGGTATTGTCCTTCACATTCACCACGTACGTCTGAGGGCGGACGAATGACACCTTCCTTGTAGAGAAATCAGGGTATACAATGTAGTTATAGTTAAATGGAACGCCAGCCACACCCTCCTTGTCATAAGGAGTCACCTTCAACGTCAAAGTATCAACATCGTTCTTCGACGTACGAAGTTGCATAGTCGGGATGACGGCGCCACTGCCGGAAGTGGTCTGATAACCTGTAACTCTTCCCGCATGGACAATCTGCCAATCAATTTTAGAGATGGTGGAATCGAACGTGGCCTCAAGAGAGGTTCTGTTGTGGCAGACAGCCTGGCTATAATCCAGCATCTGGACATAGGTGCCATCAAACTCAACCGCACCAAGGTCAATGGCCTTGCCATAGATTCTCGCACCACCATTGATGTCAAACTTAGCGGACATCAGGCTATCAAGACCCTTGTCTATACAAGCGGACGTCGCATGCAAGCGATAGTCGCCACCTGCAGCGTTGATGAAGCACACATAACTCTTTGACGTGTCAGAACCGCTATTCGCAGTAGCCAACCTGATGTTGTTCTCCCCCTTCAACTCACCATCAGAAGCGCAGTACTTCACCTTCACATAGTCTGAGGCAACCACCTGTGGACGCACATCGTCCGTCACTTTATTGCCATAGATGATAGAGTTGGCGATGGTCGCATACATGCCTGAAGATGTATAATAATAATTGATCGCACTTCTGTTCTTAGTCGTGTTGTGCGCAATGGTAGAGTTGGTGACGAAGGAACTATAATTGGCCGAAATGATGCTATAGCCAGAACCACGGGCCACATTCCCGTACACATAAGAGTTCTCCAACGTGGATTTGGACAAATAAACGATATAATTATTAGACCGTGCTTCATTGTTCATAATCCTACAACATGAAACAACCGAGTTCTCCACCGCCTCAAGTATATTATACCTGTCAACATAACCCGAGACCTGAGAGTTGGTCATTCTTGCGGCATTGAGGTAGGCGATTCTGCAGCTCAGCTCGGCCCCATCTCCCACGAACATACAACTATCCGCCCACCCTCTATGGAGTTCAAGGTTCTGGATTGAGGTCCCGGTGAACTTACAGTTCCTAAACGTAGACCACTCCGCATAGACGCCAGAACTTCCCTCTTTCGCGTTTTTAAAGACGCAGTTGTTGAAAGTAGCGTTCTTTTTAGCCTTCACATTCACACCCGCATTGTCCTTCAAAGAACCATTTTGGATGGTGAATCCGTCCACCACAATCGCCAACGAGTCGACGAAATCATAGTTTTGGATGATACATCTTCTCTTATATTTACCATCGATCACGGTGAGATTCTTCGATGCGTCCCTCTCCTCCAAAGATGACTCCGTACCCGCGAATCCACCATACAGGCTCACACCAGCAGAAAGCGAAATCGCAGATGTCAACGAAGTATCTCCGTAATACGTTCCCTTAGCCACCCATATCTGATGTTTCAGTCCCGTAGTTGAGGCAAGGGTTATCGCCTGATTAATCTCACCGAGGGCATCGTCCCAATTCAATCCCGAACCATCAGCGCCAGCCTTCACGTAGATAATCGTACCAACCGCCGCTCTTTCCGTAAATGCGGACTCGATCGCACCTAGATCCACAGCGTCGCTCTGTTTTCTCACATTGCCACGCATATCGATCGTGTCGGAGACATCCGTTCCCGCATTGATGCAAAGAGAAGTTCCGGAAAGCGAGTAGTCGCCCTTGGAGGCATCCACAAACGCCGCGCTCGCCTTGCTTCCGTCAATATTGCCTTCTCCATTCGCACCACCCTCAATCATGGAGTACCTGATTGTAGCACCATTCACGTAGACACTCTCCGAATTGTTCGAACGCTTATTGCCGACAACAATAGAGTTTAGGATTTGAGGGGCGGAGCTACAATAAATAGTCTGACGGTTAGAGACATTGTCAACCACCGTCGTGTTAATCATCCTAGGTTTATCATAGAGATAGATCAGACAATTTTCACGTGACCTACATTTGGTGATTTGGGAATTAGAAATCACAGAACTATTGCAAACATACAAAAGATGGCTGCTCGTCTCGTTTCCATCAAACAAACACCTCTCAATCATTGAACTATTCTGTGCGATGATCACATAACCACTCAGATTGGTGTTTTTGATAATCTTGCTATCGGAAATCGTGGAATTAGACAAGTCGATCACACGTCCGGAAGAAGGATTCGATTCAAACACAGAGTTCGTAATCTTCGCCGCAGATTCAGCCAACAAAGCACTCGTGTAATAGGCTCTGTTGTTCCTCAAGACACAGCTGTCCATACGTCCACCCGACATATACACAGCCGCATATCTGTTGTAATTGTAGGAATTCTGGTTCCCATTGTCACAGATCACAGAATGGGTGATATTAGCGCCAGCGGAATATATGGCCAATCCTCTTTCAACCGCATGGCAATTCTTCACGATACAATTGTTCAACGTGGTATTCTTTCTCAAGAAAGCACCACCACCATTTACCGCATATCCATTTCGGATGGTGAATCCATCCACCACAACCGCCATGGAATCCGCGAAGCCATAACTTTGCGTGATGACACACCTCACATTCTTACCATCCAGAATGGTTGGGTTCAGTGCTGTGTCACGGTCGGCAAGGGATGTCTCGTTTCCTGCGAATCCTCCATAGAGACTGATTCCACGGGCGAGGTTCACCACAGTAGTTAACGTCGAGTCCCCATAGTATGTGCCAGCCGCCACCCAAATCTGATGTCTCTTTCCATCCGACGTTGCGGCAAGGATAGCCTTCTGCACATCACCAAATGCCGACTGCCAGCTTGTTCCGTCACCATTGGAGCCCAGCTTCACATAGACGATCTCACTCAATTCAGCGAACGAAGGAGCTTTCGCATGGGACGACTCGATCGCACCCATATCCACCGCACCGCCTTGTTTTCTCGCATTCCCAAGGAAATCGAGGGTGTCGGCAACATCCGCACCGGCATTGATGCAATACGAATTCTCCGTCAATGAGAAATCACCGTTCTCAGGGTCTGCAAATGCGGCATAACTCATCGATCCATCAATGTTATCATTCACAAAGGTGGATTCCAACATATTGTTAGTGATCGTATTCGTTCCACTGAGATTCAAAACACCAGTATAGTTGGCAGCCATTTTGTTGCCCACGACAATGTTGTTTCTCAAAGTGGAATTTTGCATGTATACGATGTACCTTTGGTTCGTCGCATTACGGACAACCGTACAGTTAATCATGGAAGCCTTATCGTACATGTAGATCAACTCATACGATGATGTGACATTGTTGTTGCAGATTAGGCTGTTTGATATCGAGGAAGAATATCTCAGCTTCAACAAATAATAACTTGACGTCGAGTTTCCTTTTATCAAACACCTATTCACTTTTCCGTAATCCACACTCAGAAGATCTGAGCTGGCTGAGTTATTAAGAATCTGACAATCCTCCACCAACACATTAGCACTTCCCGTGTAAATAAGGTTGTTGTTGAGATTCGTATTTCTCTCGAACAAACAGCCGGTCAACGAAGTTGAGCCTTGCAACTCCACCGAAGCGCCAACTCCATTGGTGTTTACGAACTTACAGTTGCTAACCTTAGCCGAGTTGAAATATGAGCCCCTATAACTGTTATAGCTATAGGTGGAAGTATTGCCTTCGATCACGCAATTGGATATCCTAGCATTGTTTTCCGCATATATTGCGCTATTGTAATAAGCCCTATTGTTCTTCACCACGCAACTATCCATCACACAGTTGTTCAGGCGGACAGTGTAACGAAGTTCGTTCAAAGTATTATTACCAACGATTTGGGTGTTCTTGATCGTCGCCCTAGTCGCATAGATGGCCGATCCGTAGCTTGAAGCCCTGTTGTTCCTGAAGATACAATTGTTAATCGTTGTATTGGCATTGAGGTTCACACCACCACCATTTACCGCACGTCCATTCTGGATGGTGAATCCATCCACCACCACCGCCATGGAATCCGCGAAGCCATAGCTTTGCGTGATGACACTTCTTGCATTTCTACCGTCCAGGATGGTCGGATTCTGTGCGGTGTCACGATCAGCGAGGGAAGTCTCATTCCCCGCGAATCCTCCATACAGGCTGATTCCACGAGCGAGGTTCACCACCGTAGAGAGCGTTGAGTCACCATAGTACGTACCAGCCGCCACCCAGATTTGATGCCTCTTTCCATCCCCCGTTGCGGCAAGGATAGCTTTCTGCACATCACCAAACGGAGACTGCCAGCTTGTTCCATCGCCATCGGCCCCCTGTTTCACATAGACGATCTCACCCAATGTCGCGAATGCAGGCGCCGCAGCATGGGACGACTCAATCGCACCCATATCCACCGCACCGCCTTGGCTTCTCACATTACCAAGGAAGTCAAGCGTGTCGGCGACATCCACACCGGCATTGATACAATATGAATTCTCCGTCAATGAGAAATCCCCGTTATCAGGATCCGTGAAGGAGGCGAAATTCATCGAACCATCGATGTTGTCATTCACGGAAGTGGATTCCAACATATTATGGGTGACCGTGTTCGTTCCGTTCAGGTTCAACACACCAGTGTAAATGGAGGCCAACTTATTGCCTACGACAATGGAGTTCTTCAACGTGGAATTACGCATGTATACAATATACCTGTTTTTCACCTCGTTGCGGGCGAACGTGCAATTGATCATGAACGTGTTTTCGTACAAGTAAATCGGCTCATACGAAGAGGATGAGACGTTATTGTAGATTAGGCTGTTTGCTATCGATGCTGAGGAATTATTCAAATATACCATATGAGAATTTACGGTATTTCCCTTTATCAAACACCTATTGACTTTTCCGCCATTCACATACAACAGATCCGAATTGAGTGAATTGTTAAGGAACTGACAATCCTCCACCCTGACATTGCCATTTCCAACATACACGAGGGTAGAGTTGACATCTTTATTCCCTTCGAACGAACAGCCGAGCATCTTGGTCGAGCCTTGTAGCTCCACCGATGCGCCAGCGTAACTCGTATTCGCAAACGTACAGTTAGTGAGAGTTACCGAGTTGAAATAGGAGCCTCTATAGCTACTGCTATAGGCAGAACTATTGCCTTCAATCACGCAATTGGATATTTTAGCATTGTTCTCCGCATAAATTGCGCCATTGTAATAAGCCCTATTGTTCTTCACCACGCAACTATCCATCACACAATTGTTCAGACGAACGGTGTACGAAAGATAATTCAAGTAGGTATTGCCGATAATCTGGGTATTCTTGATCGTCGCCCTTGTCGCATAGATGGCCGAGCCATAGCTTGAAGACCTACAGCCCTTGACGATACAATTGTTAATCGTAGTGTTGGCGTTAATGTACGCACCACCTCCATTGGCAGAAGATCCATTTTGAAGGGTGAATCCATCCACCACCACCGCCATGGTATCCGCAAATGCATAATTCTGCGAGATGACACGTCTCTTCGATTTACCATCCAGGATGGTCGGGTTCTGTGCGATGTCACGACTGGCAAGGGAGGTCTCGTCTCCTGCGAATCCTCCATAGAGACTGACTCCTTGTGCCAGGTTCACCACTGTAGTCAGCGTCGAGTCACCATAATAGGTGCCCGCAGCCACCCAAACCTGATGTTTCTTTCCGTCGGACGATGCGGCAAGGATAGCCTTCTGCACATCGCCATATGCCGACTGCCAGCTGGAACCATCACCATTGGAACCCTGTTTCACATATATGACATCACCCAACACCGGGAATGCAGGTGCCGCAGCATGGGACGATTCGATCGCTCCCATATCCACCGCACCACCCTGGTTCCTCTTATTCATAAGAAGATCCAACGTGTCGGCGACATCAGCACCAGCATTGATGCAATACGAATTCTCCGACAATGAATAGTCTCCGTTTTCAGCATCCGTGAAGGCGGCGAAATCCATCGAGCCATCAACATTTCCACCGATAAAGGTGGATTCCAGCATATTGTTGGTAATCTTGTTCGTTCCATTTAAATTCAACACGCCAGAATAATTAGCATCCGCCTTGTTACCGACAATGATGGAGTTCTTCAACGTGGAATTCTGCATGTTCACTATGTATCTTTGCTTTGTCTCATTACGGACAACCGTGCAATTGATCATGGAGGCATTGTCAGCCACATAGACGACTTCACTAGATGATGAGCAAACATTATTGCAGATCAGGGAGTTTGAAATAGATGATGAGGAATAGACGCTAAGGATATTAGCAGCCGACACATTCCCCTTTACCAAACACCTATTGACTTTCCCATAGAAGCTCAACAAGTTTGAGCTCGATGAAGAGTTGTTGAGGATCTGGCAATCCTCCACCCTGGAGTTGCCATTTCCAACATAGATAAGATTTGCGTTGACATTCTTGTTCCCCTCAAACAGACAGTCATTCATCACGGACGAGCCCTGCAATTCCACTGACGCACCATTACCATTGGTGTTTATGAATTTACAGTTGATGACTTTTGTCGAAGTGAAATAAGAACCTCTTTGTCCACTCGTATATGCGGAGCTATTGCCTTCCAACACGCAATTGGTGACGCTAGAATTCTCCGCATAAATTGCGCAATTGTAATATGCCCTATTGTTCTTCACCACACAACTATCCATCACACAGTTATTCATGCGGATGGTGTAAGAGAGGTAACTCGTATAGGTATTACCGATGATCTGCGAGTTCCTGAACACCGACTTAGTCGCATAGATAGCCGAACCGTTTCCAGATGCCCGGTTCCCACTGAGGATACAGTTGTTAATTGTAGTGTTGGCGAGAAGGTAGACACCTCCACCATTTTGTGCATTTCCATTCCGGATGGTAAATCCGTCCACCACAACCGCCAGGGAATCAGGGAAATCATAATTCTGCAAGATGACACATCTCTGATTCTTACCATCCAAGATGGTTGGGTTCTGGGCGGTATCACGTGCAGCGAGGGAAGTCTCATTTCCTGCGAATCCTCCGTACAGGCTGATTCCGCCTGCGAGGTTCACCACAGAAGACTGGGTTGAGTCCCCGTAGTATGTGCCCGCAGCCACCCATATCTGGTGTCTCTTCTTATCCGCCGATGCGACAATGATTGCCTGTTGGACATCGCCGAATGCGGATTGCCAGCTGGAACCATCGCCAGTGGAACCAGGCTTCACGTATACAATCTCACCACATGTCACGAGCGCAGGCGCATAGGTATAGGCCGACTCAATCGCTCCCATGTCCACAGCGCCCCCCTGCTTTCTAGCCTTTCCAAGCAGATCGAGCGAATCGGTGACGTTAATACCAGCATTGATACAATAGGATTTCTCAGACAATGAGTAGTCTCCCTTTTCAGCATCCGTGAAGGCGGCAAAATTCATCGAGCCATCAATGTTTCCCCTTATATAGGTGGATTCCAGCATGTTATTGACAACCGTATTCGATCCGCTCAGTCCCAAGACTCCGTTGTAATTCAATGCAATCTTATTGCCGACAACGATGGAGTTCCTCAACGTGGAACCGCTCACATAGATAACATATCTGCTAGATGTAGAGTTGCGGACAACCGTGCAATTGGTCATAATAGCGCCACCCAGATTAACAATTTCATATGATGATGAGGAGGAGTTGTTGCAGATAAGCGTGTTTGAGATCGTCGAAGAAGAATTCGCCTCCAATATACGATAAGTCGAGGTATTCCCCTTCACCAAACATCTGTTGAAGATTCCGTATACGCTCAACAGCGTCGAATTGGATGTTGAGTTATTAAGGATCTGGCAGTCCTCCACCAAGGCAGTTCGGCTTCCCTCATAGATAAGGGTAGTGTTGACGCTCTTATTTCCTTCGAACAAACAACTAGACATCACAGTCGATCCTTGCAGTTCAACAGACGAACCTCCGGCAGTGGTATTCACAAACTTACAATTGACAACCTTCGCCGAATTGAAATAGGACCCCCTGTAACCATTGTTGTAAGAAGAGACATTACCCTCTATCACACAATTAGCCACCCTAGCGTTGTTTTCCGCACAAATGGCACTCTGATAATAAGACTTATTCCCCTTCACCACGCAACTATCCATCAAGCAGTTGTCAAGACGAACCGCATAGCGAAGTTCGTTCATATATGTATTACCAATAATCTGCGTATTCTTGATCGTAGCCCTTGTCGCATAGATAGCCGAGCCATAACTCGAGGCCTTATTGCCTTTGAGGATACAATTGTTAATCGTAGTGTTGGCAAGAAGATTCACACCTCCACCGTTCTGCGCAGAACCATTCTGTATAGTGAACCCGTCCACCACAACCGCCATGGAGTCCGCGAAACCATAATTCTGAGAGATGACGCGTCTCGCATTCCCACCATCCAAAATCGTAGGATTCTTTGCGGTGTCACGAGCAGCGAGGGTAGTCTCATTCCCTGCGAACCCGCCATACAAACTGATTCCTCTCGCAAGGTTCACCACGGAAGAGAGCGACAAGTCACCATAGTAGGTACCGCTTGCCACCCAAATCTGGTGCCGCTTGCCATCTATCGATGCGGCGACAATGGCCTGCTGGATATCGCCGAACGCAGACTGCCAACTAGAGCCGTCACCCGTGGCGCCAGACTTCACATAGACAACCTCACCCAACCTTATCGCAGGAGCATGGGAATGGGAGGATTCGATCGCACCCATATCCACCGCACCCCCCTGTTTCCTCGTCTTTCCAAGCAAATCAAGCGAGTCGGTCACCTCTATGCCAGCATTGATGCAATAAGATTTATCAGACAACGAATAGTCTCCGTTTTCAGCATCCGTGAAAGCGGCATACTTCATCGAACCATCAATATTACCATTTACAGAATTGTATTCCAGCATATTATGGGAGATTCTGTTCGTTCCATTCAACCCCAGAATGCCCGTATAATTAGCAGCCCTCTTGTTCCCGACGACGATAGAGTTGTTCAGCGTCGAATTACGCATAGAGAGAATATATCCATGCTTTGTCTCGTTGCGGACAACCGTACAATTGCTCATAAGGGCATTGTCGTTCAGATAGAATGGTTCGGTAGATGATGTGCAGATATTGTCGCAGATCAGGCAGTTCAAAATCGACGAAGAGGAACCCACCTCCACGATACGGGAAGATGACGTGTTCCCCTGAATCGTACATCTGTTGAATCTTCCAGCAAAGTTCAGCAGAGTCGAATTCGTTGTGTTGTCAAGGATACGGCAATTCTCCACCAAGACATTCCGACTACCCACATAGATGAGGTTGGTGTTAATGTTTTTGTTTCCCTCAAACAAGCAGCCCGTCATTACGGTTGAACCTTGCAGTTCCACCGATGCGCCACCGGCCGTGGTGTTCACGAACTTACAGTTGCTGACGATTGACGAATTGAAATAAGAGCCTCTATAGCTATTGCTATATGAAGAGCTATTACCTGCTATCTCACAATTGGTGACCTTGGAATTGTTCTCCGCACAAACAGCGCTATAATAATACGATTTATTATTTTTCACCACGCAGCTATCCATCACACAATTGTCCAAACGCACCGTATAATGAAGATAACTTAGATAAGCATTGTTGATGATTTGAGAATTCTTGATTGTAGCATTTTTCGCATAGATAGCCGAGCCGTAGCTGGAAGCCTTATTGCCCTTGAGGATGCAGTTATTAATCGTAGTGTAGGCAAGGATATTCACGCCACCTCCGTTTTGAGCGGACCCGTTCTGGATGGTGAATCCGTTCACCTCAACCGCAGATGCGGCAGTGAACGCATTTCCCTGATTGATGACCCGGACCATTCCACCTCCGTCCAACACCGTAGGGTTCTTTGCCGTATCTCTAGCGGCAAGAGAGGACTCCGTACCAGCGAAACCGCCGTACAAACTAACATTAGGCTTCAAGGAAACCACAGCCGACGATTCACTTTTGTAAACGCCTGTGGCCACCCATACGTCCGCACCAATTTTTGCGGCAGAATCGACAGCCTGCTGAATATTTCCCATAGCATTATTCCAGGAACTACCATCTCCGCTAGCCCCTGACTTCACATAAAGAACACCTTTCGCCGACGCGGAAAGCGCGACAAATGAAAGAGCCAAAACTGTCACAAGCGACCTAATCCTAAAGCCGATAGAATTCTTGTTCATTCTCATATATTATCATTCAAAATAAATACACGACAAATAACATGCAAAAAACGCTTCTAGGGACACGAACCCTTTCTACGAGCATACAAACACTGAATAGCATTACACAAACTATGAATTCAGTTAATCGGAAAACACTACAGAGCCCGTAGGTCTGATTTTTACATTATAGCCTCAATATTATTGATGTATACAATAAAAAACAGATTCGATATTGCACACATCACATTTGCAAAAATAGCTATAAATTACAAAAAAGCAAAAAACCGCTTCTCGAAATTTTTTCGAGAAGCGGTTTCGTCCTCTTAATCATGAATGTTCGCGAAAACTTACTCCACGATCACCTTTTTGCCATTGACGAGGTAAATACCCTTCGGCAATATGGCCACCATTGTGACGCCCTCACCATACTGCGCATTCTTCACCACTAACCTGGAAAGAATATCGTAGATGTCAAGCGTACCTGCCTTCGCGGACTTCACATATATACCATTCTGGTAAGCATACACAACAATCTGATCGCTTGTGACATCCGCAACTGGTGTGAGTTCGCCTGGGTTATCTTCACCACCAGGATTGTCTTCACCACCTGGGTTACCACCCTCTACAAGTTGGCTCCAAGTAGCATTTCTACCAAACGTACCAGCATAGCCATCCTGATCCAGCACATTGTTGACATTCACCTCAATCTTGAAGAATCCAGAGGCATTGGTCTTAGAAGCGATATTCACCACATAGGTGTAGTCGTCACGTTGCGTCACCATAATGGTGGAGTCGCTCAGATTGTCGCCACCCTGGCAGAAGAGCTCTATGTCTCTATAATCGAACGTCTCCTTCTTTATCTTACGGTTGAACTTAACCACCACACTCTTCACAGGCGACGTCACCGCATTGACAGACGTAGGCACATCCGAGATCTCCGTCACCACCAAGACATTCTTCTTCACACTATAGTAAATGTCATAGTCGTTCTCGCCCATCGTCGTCATATAATCCAAGAAGTGCAGACGGTTCACATAGATTGGTTCTAGTCCGTCAGGGAGCGTGACGAATGTTGTCCACACATTGTCCAACGGAATCTCCACACTATCCTTCAGTCTAACCACCTTCAGTATCTCGTAGCAATTATCGCCCGGATCATTCATCTGCGCATAGTTCCAACCCGCCTGATCTGGTATGACAGTAAGTCTGACCACCGTATCGGCAGGCGTCAAACGTTGTTTGTCGAGCCTTGCCACCGAAGTCTTATAGACGTCATCCACACCTCCATCCGAGTAATAGATAGCATCAGGGGTATCGTCATCATCCTCTTTGTCGTTCACGAGGAAGTCAACTACGCTATCCGCTTTCACACCATAGGCGTCAACCGTCTTGATCAGTTCATGGATTTCTATACCCTTCACCAAACTCAGTTCAGGATTACCGAAACTATTTGCGTGAACCACGCTAGCCTCGTACTTTGTAAAGTGTCCAAGCAACGAACTGGTCATCCACCAAACACCTGTCTTAGCCGACAAGGCATCAATGTTACCGAAGTCAATATTCTCGGAGCCAAGATCACAATCCTTGCCATTCAGGCTAGAACCGATAATTGCGAAGTCAATCAGCAAGCCCTTCTCGTTGTCCACGATCTCAGGCTGAGCCGTCTCCAACTTCACATTCTTAGCGATACCATACCCTTGGTTGTCGATTCTCACACCCAAAGCCGCAGGCACACTTGGTTCGACACGATCCAGCGTCAAGGCATCATCGCCAAGGATGTTACGTTGCATGAAGTAATCGATCTGCAGGTCAGGGCTAGGATTAACCGTCAACGTCACAGGGTAAAGGTCAGCCGTTATCGTATCGCCAGAAGCAGGGTCAACATAGACGATGTATCCGCCGAACGAATAATTGACCGGAGCCGTAGGAGCCGCTCCCTTCTCCGGAATGAATCTGAACACAGCCTCGCCCTCCGACTTAGGAGCAATCTCACCCGTGCCATCGATGGCTGAAACGCCTGTCAGTTTCTGCGTGTTGATCTGGAACAAATCGTTCGCAAGATTACCCTCTTCGTCGCGAACCTCCAATACGACCTTGAATCCCTCCATAGCACCCGATTCATTACCATTGTTGACAGTAAGTGTACCATCGAATGCCTCGCGGGTCATCGTCAATGTCTGTGCGATGTGAAGCTTGACACTTGCGCAGACGCTATTCTGAGTTGGCTTATGAACCTGTTCGTTAACAGAGAGCAGCAAATCGTTGATTGAGCCGAAATGTCTCAAATGCATGTAATTGTAGAAGTTGACGATGCTATCCATATACGATTCGATTACAGACTGATCAATGATATCAGGATATTCCGCATTAGGAGCATATACACCATTCGCATTCGCCTCCAACGTCTTGTTCCAACGGCGAGCCATCTCTATCATTTCCGTAGTAGAAAGATCTATTGTCGGCAAATTCATGATGGACTTCGTATCGATAGTATCACGTTGAGCGTAATTCTTGATGGTATAATCGAAGTAATCGACGATTCCATCCTCAGAAAGTCTAGACTCCGCACCGGCGAGCTCTTTCATAAGATTGCTTCTATATTGCATGAAACCAGCGAACTCAACGGCATCCTGCACCGCCAACATATGGTCATCATGAGTTTGGAAGAAACTATTATCCATTTCAGACTTCGCCTTACTGATCGCAGGGTCCATTGGCCTGTTCTGAGCGCTCAAACTATCACCGTCAGAATAAAGCACATCAACGATCTCTCCATTGACGATCACAACAGTATCGCCAGCCGTAGTAACCGTCTTACGTGTGTCTTCATCCTCTTCGTCATTGCCCGCAAGCCTATCGTAGATATAACGTCCGCAATCCTTCGCGTACCTTCCGGCATCGCACGAATTCATCTGGCACAGCAAATCGAAGCAGCTCCAAGGGACATCCTTGATGACAGGAATCTTTTTCTTGGCCTTATCCAAGATACGGCTCTTTCCTTGGCTCCAGATGAAATCGACACCTTCATATGGATCAAGCTCGCCATTCATTCCCTTACAAACCAATTTCGTTCCCTTGTATACATCCTTCAAATCATCTACGCTTGAAGAGATAACCATGTCAAAATCCTTACTCTTCTTGCCTGTTTTCTCTTCCTTCTCCTTCTTCTTTCGCTCAGCTTTCGCCTTTCTCTCCTCCCTCTTTCTATCTTCTTCTTTCCTGAACTCCACAAAATATTGACCAGGACCATAGGTATATTCGCCAATCGCTTGGCCAAGGTCCGCAAAATCCTGAGGCGTCTGATCACTGTCAAATGTATAATCACTGAATGGAATATCAAGGGACTCGAAATAGTCCGTTTCTTGGGCAAATTCCCTGGCATTTTCCAATTCAGGGTGATCCTTAAGTTCAGCGCTTTGTTCCTTACGTCTCTCTTCGGCATCCGCCTCAAGCGCCTCATGCAACTTGTCGGTTCCCCAAGAAAGGGCAGGTCCGATGATAGGGATAAAGCCAAGGACATCACCCACACATCCCCATGGATTAATTTTCGACCAACATGAATTACATGGAATATCCAAATTGACGGAATAATGATGGTTCTCCACCTTTCCGAGCTCATGCTCGTCGTTATGGTCCCCGCCACCATATGCAGGCACGTCAAATCCGCCACCTCCGTGGCCGCCACCTCCGCCAAGAGGAACCAAATATGGGCATCCCCATGGATTAGGGCTGACGGCGGACAATTGTCTCAGCAAACCACAGACATAAGAGTACTCCGCATGAACGCTTGGGCACTCAGAGGTGCCGAGCGACTCATTCTCCAATGGGATACCCGAGCCACTGCTTTCACTATAACCATATTCAGGGAATTCCACATCAGTACGGACAATCGTGATAGGCACGAACTCCGTGTGGTTGGCCGGCAACGAATCGATATAGTTGTAAGGCACATAGAACCGATAATATGGCACCTTCGGCATACCGAACTTCACGTAGTGCGCCGCGATTAGACCATGGTTGGTGATCTGAAGTTGTACCACTTTCGGTTCACCCACTTGGAATCTAGCCTTGTCAGGGACACCGTTAGGGAACGTCAAGGTCACAACCGGAGCCGGAACGTTGGTCTCGTACTCGAAGTCGAGGTTGATGTCATACCTGTCTTCGATCTCAACACGCTCCACATTCCAAGAATAGGTAATGGCTTGATAAGCCAAGAAGACAAACTTGTTCACAATCTGACCCGCTTGGATCTCGATTGTCTCCTGGTACTCAGAATGCTTGTCCGCCTTCACGCTCAACAGATAGGTGCCTTCAGGAATGCTGTCGAATTTCACGATACCGGTAGTGTCTGAGTAGCCAGACGCCACCTCCTGATTGTTATACTGGTTGCGAACCACAACCTTGGCACCATTCAGGTGTTTGTTGTTCGCGGTATTGTAGTAGTATTCATCCACTACTTCCACCGCCAAGCCACCTTTCGACTCAGAAGAGTACTCAACTCTGAATGGCAAACTTGTAGACTTGCCGTTTGCGCAGTTGACACCGATCGAGCCCGTGAATGGCACATTGATAGGAGCGCCTGCAAAGTATGCGAGCCTCAACATCACTCTAGCCGTATCGCCAGACTTAATGCTTGGCAACGTTGTCGTCGGAACACTGAACCCACCGAAATCCGGCAAAGCCAGCGAGACCTCACCCGTCTCACCGAATCCAGCATTCGTCAACTCAACATTGATGTACTTAGGTTTCTGTTTCGAGATATACTCGTTGATATTTGAAGGAGAGACCTTAATCTGACCATAAGGTTGTTCACAATAGAAGAACGTGGTGAAGTCACAAGTCGTTTTCTCCGAGCAGGATACCCTGAAGACACTTGGGAGATACAACCGGCCCTCGGTCAGTTTCGTACCAGTAGCCTTGAACGGAATTCTAGCCGACTCGCTTCCCTTAAGGAGTTTCAGCGTGTCGAACGCAATCTCCAAGCCATCCGCCAACTCACGCGTTTCGACAACAAGGTTATGAAGATCAACGCCACTTCGGTTAGAAATAGTGATCGTGCCATCAATCGTGTCTCCCTTTTGGATGGTCCACTTCGTAGTACCACCCGAATATGCCATACCAGGAATATCGAAGCGCGCATAAGCCGCGTTACTCTCCTTCGATCCAATATATACTTTCACAGTATAGACACCACACTCCACCTTTTCCGTCGCAAATCGAGCCAATGCCCTACCCGTAGAATCTGTCACCTCGGATGTGGAGTGAGAGAATCCCGTGTTAGAGTTCGCCTCTATCGTGATCGACTTGCCACACATCGGAGTACCATAGGCATCGGTCAGGATACCGATCACATTCACCGTGTCACCCGCAGAGTAGACAGGCTCCTCCACCTCAGCACCATACACATAATAGTTAGACAATGTACCAGCGAGATAGAATGTGACCTCATACTTACCAGAATTACCCGACCTAATCGTGATCGCCGCATCGCTGGTCTGTTTCTTCACATCCGTTGGTGTATAGAATATTCTCAGATAACCACCATTCAGCTTATCCCAACCATTTTCACACCTTGCGGAGAAATCAGCGGCATCCCTACCCGTGATCTCATACGTGATCGAATCCGTCAACTCGAATCCCCTCACATAACGGGTAAGAGAAGAGGTCTCGTTCAACTTCGAGCCGAAGACGCAGTTCACATCCCCGCTCACAGTAAGGCTCACAGGGATATCTATCCTGAAGCTATCGATCTCAGAGCATATAGTGTCACACGCGATGACTGCCTTCACCATATACTTGTACGTTGTATGGTTGTCCAGACCTGTCAATTGTCTGCTGTGATCCTTCACGAAGGAAGCCATTGGATTAGCCGGCATCTTATGGGAAGCCTTCCATACATACAAATCATACTTATCCACTTCAACAGGGAGTATTAATCTGTTCCAACTGATAGTCATGTTATTGTTCTGCTCATTCACCATATAAGCCACTGGAGGATAAGAGAACGACACCTTCTTTTTGGAGAAGTCCGGATAAACGATGTAGTTGTAGTTGAATGGAGTGCCAGCCACACCTGCTTTGTCATAAGGCGTAACCTTCACAGTCATCGTATCAACATCGTTCTTGGCGGTGCGGAGCTGCATGGCCGGAATGGAGATACCGCTACCCGAAGTGTTTTCAAAGCCTTCCACATAACCCGCATTGACGATCAGCCAATCAATCTTAGCGATGGTGGAATCGAATGTAGCCTCCAAAGAGTACCTGTTGTAGCAAACCGGTTGGCTGTAGTCACGCATCTGAACATATTCACCGTCAAACTCAACCGCACCGAGGTCGATGGCCTTGCCGTAGATTCTCGCCCCACCGTTGAGGTCCGTTTCAGCCTTCATCAAGCTATCAAGACCCTTGTCGATACAAGCGGAGGTAGCATGCAGACGATAGTCACCGCCAGCCGCATTGATGAAGCATACATAATTCTTGGATGCGTCAGAACCGCTGTTTGAAGTGGCCAACCTAATGTTGTTCTCACCAGTCAACTCCCCATCAGAAGCACAGTACTTCACCTTGACATATTCTGACGCAACCACTTGAGGACGCACCTCATCCGTCACCTTATTGCCAAAGATGATAGAGTTGGCGATTGTAGCATAACGTCCAGAATAACTGTTCGCATAACTGATCGCACTTCTATTCAATGTTGTATTATGGGCGATAGTGGAATTGGTGATGAAGGAGTTGTAGTCAACCGCTATGATAGAATGGTTGGAGTAGCGCAAAGCATTCCCGTACACCAAAGAGTTCTCGAGCGTAGCGTTAGACAAATGAATTATATTTTCGTACCATGCTTCATTGTTCACGATCTTACAAGATGACACCACAGAATTTCCCTCTGCCTTAAGGATAGCATTGTGTTCCGCATAATCGGAGATCCGCGAGTTAGACATCTTGGTACCACTGATATAAACGACAGAACTAACATAATGGTTCGTCTTATTACCCGTGAAGGTACAACCCTCTACCGTTCCGCCATAGAGCTCGAGTTCTTGGATTGTGTTCTCAACGAACGTACAGTTCTTGAAGGCAGTCTTATTGGCATATACGCCCTCATTACCCTCTCGCGCGCTTCTGAAGATACAGTTGTTGAAAGTAGTGTTGCCCTTCACATTCGCATTCACACCGGCATTATCCCTCAGGAATCCGTTTTGGATGGTGAATCCGTCAACCACAATTGCCAACGAATCAGCGAAGTCATAGGTTTGAATGATACATCTACGTCTGTATTTACCGTCTATCACGGTAACGTTCTTTGCGGCGTCCCGCTCCTCCAGGGAGGACTCATTGCCCTCAAATCCTCCATACAAGCTCACACCTGCGGCGAGTGAGATGGCGGAAACCAAAGAGGTGTCTCCGAGGTAAGTTCCCTTAGCCACCCAGATCTGATGTTTCTGTCCCGTAGTAGAGGCAAGCGTAACCGCCTGGTTGATTTCCCCAAGCGCATCGTCCCAATTCAATCCAGAGCCTTCGGATCCAGACTTCACATAGATAATCGGGCCGACCGAAACTCTCTCCGTGAATGCGGACTCGATCGCACCCATATCCACGGCAGTGCTCTGTTTCCTCACATTGCCCCTCAAATCAATCGAGTCAGCGACATCACTTCCCGCATTGATACAAAGGGAAGATCCAGACAAAGAGTAATCACCATTAGCAGGATCCGCAAACGCGGCACTCGACTTACCACCGTCAATATTGCCTTCACCATTGGCTCCACCTTCGATCATTGAGTATTGAATAGTGGCGTTTCTCACCAAGACACTCTCAGAATTGTTCGTGCGTTTGTTGCCTACGACAATTGAATTCAGGATCTGAGGTGAGGATTCACAATAGATAGTCTGATATCCCGTGACATTGTCCGCCACAGTACAGTTAATCATCCTAGAAGCATCACTGAAATAGACCATACTTCTATCGGTAGACTTGCATTTCGTGATCTGGGAATTAGAGAGCAGGGAATTGTCGGAGAGGTACACAATATGGTCAAACGCCGTATTGCCTTCGATCAGACATCTTTCCATCTTGGAAGCAGAAACCATCCTGATCACATAATCAGCGTACGATGAAATGGTGTGATTGATAATCCTACAATCAGACATTGTGGATTGAGACATATAAATCAGATCTCCTCTATTTGACGAGTTCGCTTCAAAAAGCGAATTGGTAATACGGACATATTCTGTCGCATGTATGGCAGCCGTGTAATATGCCTTATTGCCCGCCACGATACAGTTATCAACCTTACCACCTATCATGTACAAGGCAGCATACTTGTTATAATCATACGAATTCGAATTACCATTGCCACAAATCATGGAATTTGTGACATTAGCGCCAACAGCATATATTGCCGTTCCGTTATCAACGACGTGACAATTCTTCACGATGCAATTATTCAAGGTCGTATTCTTTCTCAAATAGGCACCTCCTCCGTTCGACGCATAACCATTTTGGATGGTGAAACCGTCCACCACAACCGCCATGGAATCGGCGAACGCCTCGGATTGCGAGATAACACGTCTCTCATTCCTACCATCCAGAATAGTAGGGTTCTTGGCGGTGTCACGCGCCGCAAGGGATGTTTCTGTTCCAGCAAAACCTCCATATAGGCTGATTCCTTTCGAGAGGCTCATCACCGTTTGAAGCGTCGTGTCGCCATAGTAGGTACCGGCAGCCACCCAAATCTGGTGTCTCTTCCCATCCGACGCCGCAGCGACGATCGCTGGCTGGATATCGCCAAAGGCAGACGACCAACTAGAGCCGTCGCCATTGGATCCTAACTTCACATACACAATCTCCCCGCAACTTGGCGTTGAAGCTTTCATATGGGCAGACTCAATCGCGCCCATATCCACCGCACCTCCCTGTTTTCTTGGGTTCCCTAAGAAATCGAGCGTGTCGGCGACATCTGCACCGGCATTGATACAATAGGAGTTCGCAGACAATGAATAGTCTCCGTTTTCAGCATCCGTGAAGGCGGCATACTGCATCGCACCATCAATATTTCCTTCCAAAGAGGTGGTCTCAAGCATGTTGTTGACGATCGTGTTCGTTCCATTACGACTCAAAACATCACTATAATTAGTATTTCTCTTATTGCCAACAATAATTGAGTTCTTCAACGTGGAGCCATTGAGGTAGACGATATTCGCATACTTCGTCTCGTTGCGGACAACGGTACAGTTGATCATGGAGGCACCGTATGTCAACCGAATCGGCTCGGTGGAAGTTGTGACGACATTGTCGCTGATGATGCAGTTTGAGGTCGCCGAAGAACTAGACATATACACAATATAAGAAGATGTCGTATTCCCCCTCATCAAACATCTATTGACTCTTCCGTAATACACACTCATCAAGCTTGAATTCGTTGAATTGCCTATGACTTGGCAATCTTCCAGCAAAACGTTGTAGCCTGAAATTTCAACGACAGACGCATTACCTTCCGTATTCCCCTGGAACAAACAATTCCGCATCACGGAGGATTCCTGCAGAGAGACAAACGCACCATTCCCCTTCGTGTTCACGAACTTACAGTTGCTGACCTTGGTCGTCGAATAGAAGATAGAGCCTATATAGCCTCTATTGGAACTATTGCCCTCAACCTCACAGTTCGTCACAACGGAGTTGCCATTCGCATAAATCGCGCTATAGTTATCCGACCTGTTGTTCTTCACATTACAGCTGTCCAACCGACAACCAGAGAGATAGACCGTGTAATGAAGACCACTCAGATAGTCATTGCCCACAATTTGGGTGTTTTTGATGGTCGCATTTGCCGCATAGATGGCAGAACCATTGGAGGATGCCTTATTCGCCTTGATGATACAATTGTTGACCGTCGTGTTGGCTGCGAGGTATACTCCTCCTCCGTTTGGCGCATAGCCGTTCCGGATGGTGAACCCGTCCACCACAACCGCCATGGAATCGACGAATCCATAATTCTGGGTGATACAGCGTCTCACATTCTTTCCGTCCAGGATGGTAGGGTTCTTCGCCGTGTCACGCGCCGCCAAGGAGGTCTCGTTGCCTGCGAATCCACCATACAAGCTGATTCCGGCCGCAAGGTTCACCACCGTGGAGTGCGTCGTGTCGCCATAATAGGTACCGGCAGCCACCCATATCTGGTGTCTCTTCCCGTCCGCGGCCGCCGCAAAGATCGCCTGCTGCACATCCCCGAAAGCGGACGACCAGCTAGAGCCATCGCCATTGGAGCCTGACTTCACATAGACAATCTCTCCGCAATTTAGGGTTGGCGCTTTTGTATGGGCAGACTCGATCGCACCTAAATCCACCGCACCACCCTGTTTTCTCGCCTTCCCCAAGAAATCGAGCGTGTCGGCGACATCTGCGCCGGCATTGATACAGTAGGAGTTCGCCGTCAACGAGTAGTCTCCGTTCTCGGCATCCGTGAAGGCGGCATGCGCCATTGTTCCGTCAATATTACCCCTCACGAAAGTGTTCTCCAACATGTTGTTGACGATCGTGCTTGACGCTGCGTCATCAAAGATGCTGCCATAACCGCCAACCGTCTTGTTGCCGACAAAAATAGAGTTCTTCAACGTGGAACCATTGATATGGACAACATTCGCATGCCTCGTCTCGTTGCGGACAACGGTACAATTGACCATGGAGGCACCATACCTCATCCAAATCGGTGTGGAGGAAGAGGTGACGACATTGTCACAGATGACGCTGTTTGAGATCGTCGAGGAACTAGACATATGCGCTATATCAGAAGATGACGTGTTCCCTCTCACC
>JAEERP010000046.1 GCA_016285885.1 Paludibacteraceae bacterium | reverse complement strand
CGGCCTGATTTCTCAGGCTCCCCTTATCCCGAAGTTACGGGGACATTTTGCCGAGTTCCTTAACAATGCTTCTCCCGTCGGCCTTAGGATTCTCTCCTCATCCACCTGTGTCGGTTTACGGTACGGGTTATACATACGCAATAGTGGCTTTTCTTGGCAGTCATATCTAGTGCTTCACTACTTTAGTTCGTTCCCCCTTGCGGGACCGGGCTTTCCTTTCCCGGCTCACTCCTTTTGCCTGCGTCCCCACAGTTCTGATATGCATAAGTGCAGGAATATCAACCTGCTGTCCATCGACTACGCCTTGCGGCCTCGCCTTAGGTCCCGACTTCCCCAGGGCAGATCAGCTTTACCCTGGAATCCTTGGATATTCGGCCTGGAGGATTCTCACCTCCATCTCGCTACTCATTCCGGCATTCTCTCTTCTAAACGCTCCGCCGCTCCTTTCGGTACGGTTTCTTCGCCCTTTAGAATGCTCCCCTACCGATCACATGTACCCGTAGATACATACAATCCCCAGGCTTCGGTGTCGTGTTTCAGCCCCGGTAATTTTCGGCGCAGGACCTCTCGGCTAGTGAGCTATTACGCACTCTTTGAATGTGTGGCTGCTTCTGAGCCAACATCCTAGCTGTCTATGAAATCCCACATCCTTTTCCACTTAACACGCACTTTGGGACCTTAGCCGTGGATCTGGGCTCTTTCCCTTTTGACTACCCAACTTATCTCGTGTAGTCTGACTCCTGTTCACCACCTTATTGGCATTCGGAGTTTGATAATCTTTGGTAAGCGGTGAAGCCCCCGCGGATATTCAGTGCTCTACCTCCAAAAGGTTTGATACAGGGCTAGCCCTAAAGCTATTTCGGGGAGAACCAGCTATCTCCGAGTTCGATTGGAATTTCTCCCCTATCCACAGCTCATCACCACCCTTTTCAACGGATGTGTGTTCGGACCTCCACAGCCTTTTACGGCCGCTTCATCCTGTCCATGGATAGATCACCCGGTTTCGGGTCTATGTATAAAGACTATCGCCCTGTTCAGACTCGGTCTCCCTTCGGCTATTCACCTTAAGTGCTTAACCTTGCCTCCATACATAACTCGCCGGACCGTTCTACAAAAAGTACGCGATCACCCTCGTATGGGGCTTTCGCAGCTTGCAGGCACAGGGTTTCAGGTTCTCTTTCACTCCCCTCCCGGGGTCCTTTTCACCTTTCCCTCACGGTACTATACGCTATCGGTCACTAAGTAGTATTTAGCCTTACGGGGTGGTCCCCGCGCCTTCAGACAAGGTTTCACGTGTCTCGTCCTACTCTGGATACTGCCTCGCTTTGATCCCTTTCGTGTACGGGGGTTTCACCCTCTCTGCCGCTGCCTTCCCATGCAGCTTCCACTAGGTATCTCCATCGATCATGCAGTCCGAACCCCAAAGAGCAAGCTCTCTGGTTTGGGCTCTTCCGCGTTCGCTCGCCGCTACTTACGGAATCACTTTTGTTTTCTCTTCCTCCGGCTACTTAGATGTTTCAGTTCACCGGGTTCCCTCCGTATGACTATGGATTCATCATACGGTGACGGAGGTCTCCTCCGCCGGGTTGCCCCATTCAGATATCTGCGGGTCGAAGCTTATTTGCAGCTCACCGCAGCTTTTCGCAGCTTATCACGTCTTTCATCGGCTCTTAGTGCCAAGGCATCCGCCCTGCGCCCTACATAGCTTAACCATTTCTAAGCAATGTAGATCAGTCACTTATCTTTCGATAACTTTCTGTTCTCTTACCTTATGAGATATATAGCGTTATTCTCATAAGATGTGTTTGTTTTGATCTCTCGATCATTGTTAATTCTGGATCTTCGATGTCGATTCTTAATCGTAGTTAATCTTGGATTATCTCTGATTAATAAATCTTTCATTTCAGTATTCGGTTTTCAAGGTACAAAATGCCAGGTGCTCATGTTTAAAAGCTCTGGCGAGTGGAGATGGAGAGATTCGAACTCTTGACCCCCTGCTTGCAAGGCAGGTGCTCTCCCAACTGAGCTACACCCCCACGGTGCCGATTAGTGTTGGTTATAAAAGTGG
>JAEERP010000045.1 GCA_016285885.1 Paludibacteraceae bacterium | reverse complement strand
TAAGTTGTGGCGCAAATGTTACCAAATTGTGGCGGCAGATCATTGAAAAACCCCGTAAATAAAGGCATTTCGCATTCTCTATAGTTCTAATACTTGATTTTAATAAGAAAGAAAACTATCTTAAACAAGATTTTTCAACGGTAGGGAAAGAAAAGGGAAAGGAATGAATATATATACGCTATAAAGCGGAACAAATCTGTGCACCTAATGCGGATAGAAGCCCAGTAGACAAAGGCTATCGAGCTGAAAAACGGAACAAAATAGGAACAATCTGATGAAAAAGCCACGAATTTGTGGCGGTTTAGCTGATGTCGAAGACACAAAGCGGAACAAAATAATGCACTTTGAAGTAGGCGAAAGTCTCTATAAATGGCCGATTCAGCGATTTAGCGGAACAAAAAAGGAACATTTTGGCGAGTCGAAATAGTGAAGATTTCTGTTTACTGAAAGTAAACTATAAGAGCGCATTAAAGCGGAACAGAATCGTGCAAGTTCCCTTTTTGTGGCGATAAAGCCATCAATCGGAACAAAATAATGCACCTCAATGTAAGGAAAAAGAGGGTATCGAGCTGTTGAGCGGAACAAAAAAGGAACACTCTGGAGCGGAACAAAATCGTGCACCTCATACCCTGTTTTTGAGCATAGATAGGGTTTTAGACGTTGTGATTAACATTTTTTATTATTCGAGCATGAAAGCGGAACAAAATCGTGCACCTCGACCCCTCGTCAGACCGCATATGCAGTAGAGTTTTGGGCATTTTGCGGAACAAAAAAGGAACATTTTCGAAGCGGAACAAAATCGTGCACCTAAAAATGATAATATCTGACTATCAGTCAGTTAGTTAAGCCACAATCGGAACAAAATAGGAACAATCTAAAACCCATGTTCCCTTTTTGTGGCGGTAAAAAAATAGTCTCGTTAAAATTTGGTTGTTACGCAGAAAAAGCGTACTTTTACAACCGAAATTGAACGTTCGACATCAAATTATCATTAAAAATGGCTACCGCTAAGTCAACAACAACAAATGAAGGAGCATCTGCCAAGCAGACGAAGCCCAAGAAGAAACCTGGTCGCAAGAGCACGAAAGTGAAGCTGCCCGAAGGACTCATCCCTATTGAGGAAGAGACCTGGCTGTTGGCTCCGCTGACGCTCACCCTGATGCGCCACAACTATACGTCGGTGCAGAACAAGGTGCTCATGTCCATTCTGGAGTGTCTGCAGAATATCCTCCGCCAGATGCTGAATGCCGGTAATGGTGTGTCAAGCTTAGCCACCGTCCAACGCGGTGAGATCGCCAACGAGAAAGGTGGCCTGTCGTTCAATCTCGATTTTCGCAGTTTCGGCATCGACCGTAACCACTACAATGAACTCCGCAGTTCCTTGAAGATGCTGCCTGCCATTCCCGTCGAGATTCCCTTCAAGTCGAAGGAGGGCAAGCGCTATCGTAAGGTCACCAGCCTGTGCGATGTCTTCATCCCTGAAGAGAAGTACAAGACCTACGTCGTGGTGCATATTGACAAGGAGGTGGCCGAGAAGTTGGTGACGTTCGAACTTGGTTGGCATCGTCTGGGTAAGGAAGTCGTGACCAGCAGTAACAACAAGTACACGCAGCGTATCTATATGTACATCACGGCCTGGACGCGAGTAGGGCGCAGTGTGATGTCTTCTCAGGAACTCCGCAAGTGGCTTCAGTTGGAGGATAAATACCGTGAGTTCCGTAAACTTGCCGCCCGTGTGCTCGACCCCGCTCAAAAGGAATTGGAAGAGCTGGCCCGTGCCGGTTATTGCGACTGTTACTTCACTTATGAGAAGAAATACACGGGCTACAAGAAGGCCGGTGAACCCGACCAGATTGAGTTCCGTATTTACAAGTCTCCAAAGTTGGTGAACAATGAAGATCAGGCAGTCTTTGACCGTCAGTATGAACAACTTCAGAATATGATCATGAAGCACTTCGGTTTCACCCAGCGTGAGATTGAGAGCTTGATGAAGCGCATCAACGAGCAGAACATTCAGGAGATGATTACCAAAGTTTCCACCATTTACATGATGGTACATGATGATAAGAAGGGTGAAATCAAGGACATCAAGGCTTACGTCTATAAGGCGATGGACAACTTCTTGA
>JAEERP010000018.1 GCA_016285885.1 Paludibacteraceae bacterium | reverse complement strand
GGTCCCACCTCTTCCCATTCCGAACAGAGAAGTTAAGCCCGCCGGCGCCGATGGTACTGCGTATAGTGGGAGAGTAGGTCGCCGCCGTCTTCGGGGTCAATCCTTTCGGGTTGACCCCTTTTTTTGTCCGTACCGGACCGGAATTCAGCAGACGATTGAAAATTTGTCACATCTATACAAAAAAAAGCTTCTCTTTCCCTTATCTTTGCTTTCTATAGAAACTATTTTAGTCATAGATATGAAAAGATACATCTTTCTTATATTCCTTGGCGTGTGCGCTGGCATCCATTTATCCTATGCGCAGGAATCCCTCGGTGGGGTGGCGCCTTCCGTAGACTCAACCGGAAATGAGGAAATCCTCGTTAAGTGCAAAGGGAAGAACCCATTAATGACGGATTTCATGGAAGCTATCCTTTCTCTAAAGAATACAGTCCCATTCTATAAAGATACACGTTTCGTTTGGGAAGGATGGAAGAAGGGCCATATTAGTAAGGGTAGGAGTATCAACGTGGACGAAAAAAATGGTTGCGTGAAGTATAATTCAAATCCTGTTGTCTCGGACGAAAATATCTTTTTGCTCGAACTCAGTCGCTGGAATTATTCTGACGGTAAACATCTGTTGATTGTCACTAACCTGGATGTTCGTAGATCCACTCATTTGATCGATCCGAGAAATGAGGGACTGACCTTTTATCGGTATGATATCGCATCGAAAAAAATGAAGCGTGTACGACTCTCCGATCTGGGCGACTCTCCTAGCATCCCTTCGGATGCGACGGACATCCATTACCACTTGTCCTGTGATGGTGAATCCATCATTGATTATGAATACCTTTCGGGCGTGCGGGTTATCAGGTCTCTGTCATGGGATGGCGAGAAATTTGTGGACGAGTAAGTCTGATGGGTTGCCCTTTTTAGGGATACGACAAGATTTATGAATATATATTCCGGCATTTGTTTTGCATATTTATAGAAAAATTGCATACCTTTGCCCTGAGAAAAACGATGTTAGGACGTAATGAATCGGAAGAAATTTTATTTTATCGGATTGTTTTTTGTTGTAATCTTTGCTATCGCTTATTCGTTGTTTACCAAGCGGGAGCAGATTCTGATGTCCGTCATCCAGAAGCATATCGTAACCCTGGAACAAAAGACTCATGCGGATCTCTCTGTGGGTTCTGCCCAAATGGACGGCCTTCGTCGTTTGATCATTTCAGATGTATTATTATTGACGCCTACGAAGGATACCCTCGCCACGGTTCGTAAAATCAAATTGTCTTATAACCTAAGCAACTTGCTGCGTTTCAGCGCAAATGTGGAGACGTTGGATGTGGAGGGCGTGCGTTTCTTCTACAATAATCCTGACGGCTCGAAGCGATACGCTTTTTTGCTGAACAGTGATGCGGATACGGCTTCGGTGGAGAAGAGCGATCATCCTTCTAAGATCGAGTCGTTTGTCCATTTGTATAAGGAAGTATTGAAATATATTCCTGAGTCTATGCATCTCTCTGATGTATTGGCGATTGGGTACCGGAATGGTAAGCTCTGTCGGTTGTCATTCCCTGAGAACTCCTTGAAAAACGGTTTGTTCGATGGACAGATCATCTATCGGTTGTCTTCTGCTGATGGACGCTTCACCGAGAGGAGTTTCGTCGTCACGGGCGATCTGAACGAGTCGGATGAGGGCGTTAGCTCTTTACGCATATATCCGACGACTCCACAATCCTTGCCGATCTCCTTTCGGCGGGACGAGGACGTCTTCTCTTTCAGCTTCGATACGATGGATGTCTGTTTCGCTACCGACAAGCGTTGCGAGAATTGGAGGGGAAGCTTCCGCTTTGTCCCATTCTCTTTGACGAACGAGCGGCTCGCCAGTGTGCCTGTCTGTTTGGATTCCATGACTTTCCATTATGCGTTGAATATTATGTTGGAGCCCTCCCTCCGTCTGGAGTTGGATAGCTCAAGCTCCCTCAATGTGAACGGTTTCCACTTCAACCCGTATGTGCTCTACGAGAAGAAGGATACGACGCCTCATCTTTGCGTGAAACTGCGTCGTGATAGCTTCGAGGCGCAGACGCTCTTCGACGCCTTGCCTAAGGGGCTCTTCTCCAATCTGGAGGGGATGGAGACCAGCGGAAAACTCTCGTATCGGCTCCTGTTCGACTTGGATATGAGCCAAATCGATAGCCTCAAGTTCAGTTCTTCCATGGATAAGTGTGACTTCGCAATCGTGCAGCAGGGCAAGACGGACTTCACGTCTGTGAACCGTCCGTTCACCTACAACGCCTATGACCATGGCGAGGTGGATGCTAGTTTCGTCGTCGGAGAAACGAACCCGGACTTTGTCCATCTGGATAGTATTTCCCCTTACTTGAGGCATGCGATTCTCTATTCGGAAGATGGGTTTTTCTTCAGCCACAAGGGGTTCTTGGAGACGGCTATGAACGCTGCCCTCGTGAAGGATATCAAAGAGCATCGTTTCGCCCGTGGAGGTAGTACCATCTCTATGCAGCTGGTGAAGAACCTATGGCTTAGCAGGGAGAAGAACCTTTTCCGTAAGATGGAGGAGGCCCTGATTGTCTGGTTGGTGGAGAACAACAGATTGGTCTCGAAGAGTAGAATGTATGAGATATACTTGAATATCATCGAATGGGGACCGCACATCTACGGCGCAAGGCAGGCCTCACATTTCTACTTCTCCAAGGAACCATCCGAATTGACGCCGGAAGAGGCTATCTTTATGGCTAGTATCATCCCACGCCCGAAAAAATTCATGTGGTTTTTTGACAACAATCGGGAACTGAAACCGTTCCTGGCTCCTTATTTCGATTTGCTGGGCGATAAGTTGTTGAAGCATTCGATCATCACGCAGGATCAGCGGGAGAAACTGGGCCATAGCGTGGATCTCACGGGAGCGGCTCGTGTCTATCTGCGCAGTTCCGTCGCCAATATGAGGCCGGGTGATTCGGCTGACGTGGAGGACGAGGCGGCCTTGATGGAGTCATTGGATAAACCGAGGGAAGATAATGAAACTATTTCAAACGAGTCTGATAAAAAGGATTGATGCGCTAACCGCACAATACGAACCCATCCATCCGTATCGGTTGATGGAGCGTGCCTCCCATGCCTTCTTTGACGAGTTGCTGACGTGTGTCTCTGACGAGACCTCCTTTTGTGTGATTGCGGGGAGTGGCAATAATGGTGGGGATGCGTTGGTGATCGCCCGCTATCTGTTGATGATTGGTCGGCCTGTTTCTACCTTCTTGGTGAACCCTAAAGGAACGCTCTCCTCGGATTGCCAGTCTGCCCTTGCGGATTTGAACGAAAGGTTCCCTCATCATGTGGTTGAGGTCACCTCAGCGGATCAACTGGTTATCGAAGCGGATTACATTATCGATGGTTTGTTCGGCTCTGGGTTGAACCGCCCCTTGTCTGGACTCTATGCGGAGATCGTTCATAAAATGAATGATAGTGGCAAGTGGATCGTCTCCATCGATCTGCCTTCTGGCTTGATGGGGGAGGACAATAGCTCCAATGACCTGCAATCCATCGTGCGGGCGAACCAAACCTTTACCTTCCAGTTTCCTAAGCTCTCTTTCCTCTTGCCTGAAAACGAGGCGTACGTGGGCGAGGTGAGGGTGCTGGATATTCAGTTGCATGCGCAGGCGATCGCCGAGACGGAGACGAATTGCTTCTTGACGGAGCAGGCGGATCTGAAACCGATTCTTCGTCCTCGTAGCCGTTTCGCCCATAAGGGAACTTGCGGACATGCTTTGTTGATCGCTGGATCTAGGCAGATGACCGGTGCCGCTATTTTGGCTGCCCGCTCCGCCATGCGCTCGGGGTGTGGCTTGCTGACCGTTCATGTGCCTTCTTCTTGTCGGCAGGTCTTGCAGATCTCTGTGCCTGAGGCGATTGTGCAGACGGATGATTCGGAGGAGTGCTTCTCTGTCGTTCCGGCATGTCAGAAATATAGTGCGGTGGGTGTGGGGCCTGGTTTGGGAACTTCCGAGGCTTCCGGACGTGCGCTCGCTCAACTGCTGGAGGAGGTGGGCGACAAACCATTGGTGATGGATGCGGACGCATTGAATCTATTGGGAAAGAACCCATCGTTGTGGAACAAGATACCGAAGGGTACGATCCTGACCCCTCATCCGAAGGAGTTTGAGCGTATTTCGGGCGTGAAATGTGACGGCTATGCCCGTTGGATGAAACAGATTGGGTTGTCCGTTCAGCATCAGGTCGTGGTGGTGCTGAAGGGTGCATATACCTCCGTCTCCTTCCCTGACGGCTCGCTGCATTTCAATACTACAGGCAATGCGGGTATGGCTACGGCTGGGAGTGGCGACGTGCTGACGGGTATCATCCTCTCGTTGTTGGCCCAAGGCTATGAGCCTTCCCAGGCGGCGCTCTTGGGCGTTTGGTTGCATGGTAAGGCGGGAGACTGCGCTTTGATGGAGCAGTCGGAGGAGAGCTTGGTGGCGAGTGACTTGATCGCTTCTTTGGGAAAAGCGTTTGGGGAATTAAGAGTTAAGAATTAAGAATTTTGAATTGGGAGTTGAGTCGTTTTGGATAATTATTTACTATTTAACGATTTGCGATTTACTATTCTGGGAGGGTTTGGAAGTTTTTTCTTCCTAGTAGGCGGTTGTTATCTCTTAATTTTATAAATTTGAGCAACGTTTTTTACGTTACATTTTTTTTGAAATGAATTATTATGGCAAAATCAAATAAGAAATCGAGGGCTAGTTTGCCTTCTAAAAAAAATAAGCGGACCAAGGAACCTGCAGGGGGCAAGCAGCTCACGAAGCAGGAGATGTTGAACCGTACGGTCCGTTTCTTCGAGCAGAATCCTACACAATCGTATAATTACAAGCAGGTCGCTTTCGAGATTGGCATCTCGAACATGACCCAGAAGCGCCAGTTGATCCAACTGATGGAGGACTTGGTGTTGCAGGAGTTCCTCTTCTCCCCTTCGAGCGGGAAGTATAGGCTTGACAATCGTAGCGGTGCCATCGTGGGTAAGCTGGAGCGTCGCACGGGCGGAAAGATATTCCTCGTGCCGGAGGATGGTGGCGAGGAGGTATTCATCATGGATAAGTACTTGAACAAGTCCATCGTGGGCGATACGGTCCGTGTCCGCCTCTTCGCGCGTCGCAAGGGATGCATCCAGGAGGGACAGGTGCTGGACGTCCTGCAACGTGGACATGACACCTTCGTGGGTAAGTTGGAGGTCTCTAAGGATTATGCTTTCTTGCAGGTTGATAATCGTCTGTTGGTGAATGATATCTTCATTCCGAAGGATAACCTGAAGGGTGGAAAGACCGGCGACAAGGCGATTGTGAGGATCACGGAGTGGTCGAAGCGTGACCGTAACCCGGTGGGTGAGGTCGTTGAGATATTGGGTTCCGCAGGTGATAACAATGCGGAGATGAACGCTATCTTGGTGGAGTTCGGTTTACCGTACAGCTACCCTCAGGTGGTCGAGGAGGCCGCTAATCAGATCTCTGACGAGATACCAGCCGATGAGATCGCCCGACGCATAGACTTCCGTGGCATTCCTACGTTTACCATCGACCCGGCCGATGCGAAGGACTTCGACGATGCGTTGTCCATCCGTAAGCTGGAGGACGGCAAGTGGGAGGTGGGCGTGCATATCGCCGACGTGACCCACTACGTCAAGGAGGGTGACATCATCAATGAGGAGGCGTTCAAAAGGGCCACGTCCATCTATTTGGTGGACCGTACCATCCCTATGTTGCCGGAGCGTTTGTGCAACGTGATCTGCTCTTTGCGCCCTGACGAGGACAAGTGTTGCTACTCCGTCATCTTCAAGATGGATGATGACGCGAATGTGCTGAAATATCAGATCGCCCATACGGTGATCCGCTCCAACCGACGCTTCGCCTATGAGGAGGCGCAACAGGTGATTGAGACGAAGGAGGGCGACATGAAGGAGGAAATCCTGACCTTGGACGCCCTCGCAAAGAAGTTGAGGGAGCGTCGATTCGCCAAGGGAGCCATCGCCTTCGAACGTACGGAGGTGCGCTTCGAGATCGACGAGAAGGGCAAGCCATTGTCCGTCTATTTCAAGGAGTCCAAGGATGCGAACAAACTGATCGAGGAGTTCATGCTCTTGGCCAACCGTACGGTGGCGGAGCACATCGGCAAGGTGAAGAAGTCCGAGAAGGCCAAAACCTTCGTCTATCGTATCCATGACTTGCCGGACCCTGAGAAGTTGGCTAACCTTTCGCAGTTCATCACCCGCTTCGGCTATAAGTTGAAGACGACCGGAAAGAACACGGAGGTATCCTCCTCCATCAACCGATTGTTGGATCAGGTGCAAGGCAAGCGTGAGCAGAACCTGATCGAGACGATCACCATACGCTCCATGGCGAAGGCGATCTATTCCACGGACAATGTGGGCCACTATGGTTTGGCCTTCGATTTCTACACGCACTTCACGTCGCCAATCAGGCGATTCCCTGATATGATGGTGCACCGTCTGTTGGACCGCTATGCGGCAGGACAGAAGAGCGCCGATCAGACCGTCTTCGAGGATTATTGCAAGCATTGCTCCGACATGGAGCAGGTGGCCGCAAATGCGGAAAGAACCTCCATCAAGTACAAACAGGTGGAGTTCATGTCGGACAAGATCGGACAGACCTTCAACGGTGTCGTGTCAGGCATTCAGGAGTGGGGTATCTATGTGGAGTTGAATGAGAACAAGTGTGAGGGTATGATCCCTATCCGAGATTTGGATGATGATTTCTACTCCTTCGACGAGAAGAATTATTGCCTGACGGGTAGGAAGTATCGTCGCACCTATCGTTTGGGTGACGAGGTGGTCGTCCGTATCAAGAAGACCAATTTGGACAAGAAACAGATGGATCTTGAATTAATAGAAAAATTATAATGGTGAAGAAGTTGTTATGTGGGGCATTGGTCTCCCTTTCCGTGCTTTGTTCCTCTTGTGGGGATAGTAATAAACACAGTGATCGCGAGGATGTGGCTCTTCGGGGCAAAGTGAAGAGCGTGACGGAAAAACAGTATCATGCGGTTCTCTCGGAGACGGGCGATGTGGTGAAAGGATCCTTCTTCCGTATGGATGGTGAGTGGGACTACACGGAGAAGTTCAACTCGAAGGGCATGTTCACGTCGGTATCCTTCCTCGATAGGGATGGGGATACTATCAGCAAGCGTATCTATGAGTACGATGAGGATGGAAAGCTGGCCACTAAGAGTTTCTATGACCCTTCGCTGAAGGTGAAGTCTCAGTATGAGTATGACGCGAGCGGACGTGTTAAGTTGGTCTATGACTTCGATGCGGACGGTGATCTGATGGTCGCCACCACGACGGAATACAACGATGATAATCGTATTGAGACCACCACCAAGTTCAACAAGCAAGGCAAGTATTTGGAACAGTCTGTCTCTCAAAAGAACAAACTGGGATTCGTGACGGATTTCAAATATTACAACAATGAGCGGAAGCTGGGTAACTGGCGAAAGGAAGTGCATGCGGACGACGGCAGATTGTTGGAGATGACGGTGTTGAACCAGGACGAGTCCGTCGCCTTCATGGTCAAGTATGAGTATAATAAGCAGGGTGATTTGGTGTTGAGCGCTCCATTCTCCGATGACGAGGAGTACATTGCGGACCGATATCACTATGAATACGATAAGAAATCCAATTGGAGGAGGAGAATCCATTTCAAGGGTGATTCCGCCTATAGCGTGACGGAGCGTATTATCGAGTATTATTAAGAGAGAGTTTAACCCTCATCGGTTTTGTTAAGAGAACATGTCCGGATTTGCGGGACAAGGGAATAGAGGAGCGTCGCACATTGATGCTCCTCTCTTTTTGGTATGATTTGGGTGGCCGAGATATTATTCTTACCTTTGCGCCACGAAAATTTATTAGCTTAATTTCAGATGATTTCTGTAGATAAACTGACGATTCGATTCGGGAGCGTCACGTTGTTTAATGATATTTCCTATGTGGTGAACCCTAAGGATAAGATTGCCTTAGTCGGTAAGAATGGTGCGGGTAAGAGTACGATGTTGAAGGTCTTCGCGGGCATCCAGCCGCCAACGAGCGGTAGTGTCTCTGTGCCGAAGGACGTCACGATCGGTTATTTGCCGCAGCACATGATCCACAACGATGGAGTCACTGTCATGGAGGAGGCTGAAAAGGCTTTCTCCGATATCTTCGAGTTCCAGAAGGAGATTGAGAGGATGACGGTGGAACTGACCGAAAGAACCGATTATGAGTCTGCCTCCTACCAACAATTGATCGAGCGTCTGACGCACGCCAACGAGCGTTTGGACATGATGGGCGTGAACAACTTCAAGGGCGAGGTGGAGAAGACGCTCTTGGGCCTCGGTTTTGTCCGTTCCGACTTCACCCGCCAGACGAGCGAGTTCAGCGGTGGCTGGCGCATGCGTATCGAATTGGCCAAGATTCTCTTGAAACACCCGGATGTCCTGCTGCTCGACGAGCCGACCAACCACCTCGACATAGAGTCCATCCAGTGGTTGGAGGAGTTCCTCAAATCGAGTGGTAGCGCAGTCATATTGGTGTCGCACGACCGTGCCTTCATCGATGCGGTCACGAACCGTACCATAGAGATCTCTTTAGGCAAAATATACGATTACAAAGTCTCCTATTCCAAATATGTGGAGTTGCGTAAGGAGCGCCGCGAACAGCAGTTGCGGGCTTATGAGAACCAGCAGAAGCAGATACAGGATACGGAGGATTTCATCGAACGTTTCCGCTACAAGGCGACCAAGTCCAACCAGGTGCAGTCACGCATCAAACAGTTGGAGAAGCTGGAGATCATCGAGGTGGATGAGGAGGATAACTCCGCTTTGCACCTGAAATTTCCTCCTGCGCCACATTCGGGGACCATCACGGTCGAGGCGCAACACCTGACGAAGAGGTATGGCGACAATGTTGTCTTGGAAGATATTGATTTAACGATCAAACGAGGCGAGAAGGTGGCCTTCGTGGGCAAGAATGGTGAGGGTAAATCCACGCTGGTCAAGTGTATCATGGAGCAGATCCCTTACGATGGAACCCTGAAGTTGGGCCATCTGGTCAAGATAGGCTATTTCGCCCAGAACCAGGCCTCTCTATTGGACGAGAACCTTACCGTGTTCGACACGATCGACCGTGTGGCGGTGGGGGATATCCGTACGAAGATCCGTGACATCCTTGGTGCTTTCATGTTCGGTGGCGAGGCTTCCGATAAGAAGGTGAAGGTGCTCTCGGGTGGTGAGCGTACCCGTTTGGCCATGATCCGTCTGCTCTTGGAGCCGGTTAATTTCTTGGTGCTCGACGAGCCGACCAACCACTTGGACATGCGTTCGAAGGATGTGCTGAAGGACGCTATCAAGGCGTTCAACGGAACGGTGGTTGTGGTTTCCCACGACCGTGAGTTCTTGGATGGCTTGGTGGACAAGGTCTATGAGTTCGGCAACCATAAGATCAAGGAACATCTCGGAGGCATTTATGATTTCCTACAGTCGAAGAAACTCTCCTCATTACAGGAGTTGGAGCGTAAGGCGCAAACACAGACGGTAGAGACCAAGGAGGTGCAACCTTCCGACAATAAGCTCTCGTATGAGGCGAAGAAGGAGTTGACGAAGAAGATTCGTAAGGCCGAGAAGGCGGTGGCGGATTCGGAGGCGGAGATCAACGCTATCGAGCAACGCATCGCTGAGATCGAGACGGAGCTGCAGAACCCCGAGAATGCGACGAACACCGCTCTGTTCGATGAATACAAGAAGAAAAAGCACGAACTGGAGCAGAAGATGTATGAGTGGGAGTTGCTTTCCGAAGAGTTGGAGACGGTGAAGGCGCAAGGCTGATCACCGCTTCCATTGTGATATGTCCGCACGTTTCTCCAACGCCCTTTCCGTGCGGTTAGGGAGCCAATCGAAGAAGTCGAAACCTGTGATCCGCTCTATCTCGTCCACGGTGTGGACCGCCTTGTCGTAGGGCTGTTTGTCATTGTTATTCTCAAAGATGAAGCCTATCGCCTTTTCCTGTCCCTTTCTGAGGGAGAGCACCACCTTGAAGAAAGCGTCCGGCACAGCCACCTTGTGTCTCTTCCCGATTGTCTTAGGCTTGTTGGTCCTGAATATAGGTCCGCATACGATATAGATGCTACTATCCTCTATTGCCCACTTATCCCTGCAGATATTCTCCAACGTTCCCCAGTCTCCCGCGTTCAGCGTGGCGCTTTGGGGACAAATATTGCTTAAGAGGAAACACTCATCCGCCGCTTCCGCATCGAAGCGCATGTCTGCGAAGGGCGCCATGTGCCCACGACTCAGTTGGATGCTGGTGTGCCTCAGTTCCCCCGAATAGTCGCTATCCTCCACTCTGTATTCCTCCTTCAGCATAGGGTCGGGCAGGAACTTGTTGCGTCGTTTGACGATGATGGTGGTGGCCTCCTCTTGGGTGAGTTGCCATGAGACCCAGTTAGGCACCAATCGCTCCGTGTTGAAGGATAGGGAGTAGTGCTGGTGGTCGATGACGACGCTATTCTTCGCGCGTTGGCGCACCATCAGGTCTTGGGGTGTCCCCGCATTTCTCGAGAGCGTCTTGCACGAATTGAGGCCCGTCAGAAAGAGGGAGGAGAGAAGTATGAGTAGCAGTCTATGTCTCATGATGGGAAGGAAAAAAGGAAAGGCGCATTGCCGAAACAATGCGCCTCTATTTAGTGCTTTATTGAATTAGAATCTCCATCCGAAGGTCGCAATGATGTTACGCGTCTTCAAATCATGCTTTGTAGGCTCGTCTGTGTGCCAGATAGGAAGATAGTTGTAGAGGATCTCCTTTTTGTTTTGGAAGGCGTAAGCCAAGTCGCAATAGAAGTGCTCTCCTTTGTATCCTGCGCCGCCTGTCACGAAGATCGATTCACGAGGAATGCTGATCATTCTGTAGTTGACGGTATTCTCAGCCACATCGCGGTCATAGTCGTTCATAGGAGCGGAAGCGTAAGCCAAACCTGCGCGGAGGAAGAATCCGTCGACAACCTGCACCTCACCACCAAGTTTCAGGGTGTGAACCGCGTTCATCTGGGTCTCTGCGACATCCGTCTCGTTGTCGAGGTAGATGTCGTCATATTTCAGACGGAGCTTCTTGAAGTTCTCGTATTGATAATCCACGCCAATCATTGCGTTCTTTCCGATCACGATACCTACACCAGTCTTGAACTTAAGAGGAGTTCTCATGCTGTATCTCAATTCGGAATCATCGATTTTCAAAGGATCTCCCATATCATCGTCTATTTGCATGTCGCTATAGTCCGTGATTTTATAGTAGGTTGGTGTCTCAAAAGAGACTCCGAATCTGAATTCATCGATTGGGCGAACGATGGCACCAAGTCTGAAGTTGAATCCATGACCATCCGCATAGTATACTTGGTCGGAGTACCAACGATCAAATGCCTCGTCAGGAAGCGTCGTCTCTTCAAACATAGTCGTCTGCTTGTACTCCAGCGTGGTGAAGCTGAGGGAAGCACCCAAGTAGGCGAGGTTGCTGATGTTCAAGCCATAAGCGATGTCCCATTGTCCTACGTGACCCTTCTCCATCATCGTGTTTTTCCTGATGACCTCTTCTCCGCCGAAGCAAGACTTTCCCTCATTATCGTTGATGATGCCCAACTCCACGCCTTTGTCGTAGTATAAGCTGCCTGGTCCGTCTTTTGCGAATTCATCGGACAGGGAGAAGTCTACACGTTCGCCTCTGTTTCTGGTATACCTTGAGAAGTTGATCAGACGGTTGTAGTTGAACCCTATGGATGAGGTGATGTACCCATGTTTCTGCTTCTTGCTTGGAAGGTTGATCACGAAGGCGAAGTTGTCCAACGCACCCTTCAAATCTCCATCATTGTTGATGTACATGCTAGGGGAGAAGGTGAGGTCTGAACTTCTGTAGACGCCTAGTGCCGCAGGGTTGTCCTTGATGGCGGAAGGGTTACCACCCAATGCGTTGAACGCACCTGCCATACCGGAGTATCTTGCCGTACCCAAAACAGGGTTTGTCTGGCTCATTGTGAGGGCATCGATGGCGTTCTGTGAGAACGCCATGCCGGATATTGCCGCGATGCCTATTGTCAAAAATAATTTTTTCATTTCCGTATATCTTTAAATTCATAATTTCTAATTCAACAATCAAATCATCTGCGTCCTCCGCCGCTGCGTCCACCGCCACTGCGACCACCGCCGCTATAGCTGCCGGATGAGCGACCGCTTGAGGATGGAGAGGAGTAGCTAGAGCGAGAGCTTCCACCCGAGTAGGAAGACCTAGAGCTGCCCGAAGAGGAGCGTACGGAGTTGGAAGATCTGCTGGACGAGCTGCTGCTTCTTACAGAGGATCCGTTGCTGCTGCGGGATGGGCTGCTGCTTCTTACCGAGCCGCTGTTGCTGCTACGGGTAGAGTTGCTGCTTCTCACCGCACCGCTATTGCTGCTACGGGTAGAGTTGCTGTTGCGTACGGAAGAACCGCTTCTGACAGTTCTGCTACCTGCGTTGTTGCTGCGTACGGAAGAACCTCTGTTCAAAGAAGAGGATGTCCTGGCGCTATTGCTTCTGATCATGCGAGTACCACTGTTTCTTGCCGGATTGAGGTCACGCACGTTGTGACGCAAAGCGTAGTGGCGTGGCGTGTACCAGTAGTGAGGACGTGGGTGATAGTAGTAGTGTCCCCATCCGTAGTAGTGGTGCCAGTATGGATCCCAGTGGTAGCGATAGTATGGCCATGAGTAGGAGTAGTATCCCAAGTAGTATGGCCTGCCCCAATAGTATCCGTAGTAAGGATCGGTGTTGATGTACACAGTCGTGGTGGTCGGAGAGGTGGTCTCTATGAGCTCCTCGCTATTGTACATCGGGATGCCTGCGTCATGGAATCGGTTCAATCGATCCGTGTAGGTGTAGTCATCCCCTTTCTCAACCATGACGGTATCCGTGTAGAACTCACCGCCTGCGATGGACGGATCCTCGACAAAGATCGTGTCATCGTTGACGCGGACGTTTTGCTGCTGTTTGGTCTTGAGCACCATGGTTTGGTATTGAGCCTTCTTTTGGGCCTCCTCCCTCTCCTTGGCTAGCTTTTCCGCACGGGCTGCCTCTTCTTCCGCTTCTTTTGCTGCGTCTTCGGAATTGTAGTAAATATCGTCCACTACAGCGAAGGCGTTGTACGGTAGGAGTGTGATTCCTAACACGTAGAACATTAATTTTAGAATTTTCATGGCTTTACCCTCCTATTATTTAATTCAAAAAAGTAATTTTGTATCATAAAGTTTCGACAAAGATATTAAAAAAATATTGTAATGAATACATCGTTCCTTTATTTCAACGTTCCGAAGATAGTGGAATGTTTCTGCCCCTGCAAGTGGGTTGGACGTATGGTTCATTATTATCGACGAATTAACGTTTTTTATCGATGAAGTACATTGAAGTAGTATTCTCTTTTTCTTCCGATGAGGAATATGTTAAGGACTTGTTGTCCAATGAATTAGGTGGTGTTGGGTTCGAAAGTTTCTCCATGGATGGTGACGAGCTCGTGGGGTATGTGCAGGAGTCCGTTTTCGACGAATCGGCGCTGAAATCTCTCCTCGAATCCTTCCCCTATGATGACGGTATACGTTTCGTGGCTCGCAAGGCGGAGGACAAGGACTGGAACGAGGAGTGGGAGAAGAACTATTTCCAGCCGATCGTGATCGGCGACGAGTGCGTGGTGCACGGCTCCTTCCATAAGAACGTGCCGGTGGCTAAATATGACATCGTGATCAACCCTAAGATGGCCTTCGGTACGGGCTACCATGCCACGACGACCCTCATGATGAAGGCTTTGCTTCGCCTCGATGTCGCTGGCAAACGCTTGCTCGACATGGGTTGCGGTACGGCTATCCTCGCTATCCTCGCCGCTAAAAAGGGCGCTACGGAGGTGGTCGGCATTGATATCGACGAGTGGGCATACGAGAACGCGAAGGAGAACATCGTCATGAACGGAACGCCTGACATCGAGTTGCGCCTGGGTGGCGCGGAGGCGCTGAAAACAGAGACTTTCGATGTGATCTTGGCGAATATTAACCGAAATATATTGTTGCAGGATATCCGTCATTATGTGGAACGGATGCGTAGCGGTTCCCTGCTCTTCCTGAGCGGTTTCTATGAGTCTGACATACCGGTCATCGAGGAGGAGGCCCGCCGATATGGCTTGCGGAAGATCTCCCACGAGGAACAGAACGGCTGGGTGGCGGTCCGCTTCGAAAAGGCCTGATTCTCATTTAATTATATATAAAAACCTAACTGTTATGATGCAAACAAATTCTCAATTGGAGCTTGCCTTTCGGATTGTCCGGGAGACAAACTCGAATCTGTTCCTGACCGGTAAGGCGGGAACGGGTAAGACAACGTTCCTGAAAAACCTGAAGGAGGAGTCTCCTAAGCGTATGATTGTCGTGGCGCCGACGGGTGTGGCGGCCATCAATGCGGGGGGCGTGACGATCCACTCTTTCTTTCAGATCCCCTTCGGACCTTATTTGCCGGGGAAAAACACGCTTTCCAAGGATGTGAGCAAACTGCGGAAGGAGAAGATGAATATCATGCGCACGCTGGATCTCTTGGTGATCGACGAGATCAGTATGGTACGTGCGGATCTGCTGGACTGCGTCGACGATGTGCTGCGACGGGTGCGCCGCTCTTCCTCCCCTTTCGGTGGGGTGCAACTGCTGATGATCGGCGACACGCAACAGCTGACGCCGGTCGTGAAGGATGATGAGTGGGCGCTCTTGCATGAGGTCTACGAGACCCCCTATTTCTTCTCAAGTCAGGCATTGCGAAGAACCAACTTCTCATGCGTGGAGCTGAAACAGATCTTCCGTCAGGAGGATGAAGCTTTCATCGCCATGCTGAATAAGATACGTGACAACCAGGTGGATGACGCCACGCTTGCTGAACTGAACAGCCATTGTAAGCCTCAGTTCAACCCGGACGATAGCGAGGGCTATATCCGCCTGACTACCCATAACGCGACGGCGCAGCGCCTCAATGAGTCGAAACTCTCCGCCCTGAAGACGAAGCCTCACACCTTCAAGGCTAAGATTGAGGGCACCTTCCCTGAATATGCCTACCCTACGGACGCGGAGTTAGTGCTGAAGGAGAATGCGCAGGTGATGTTCATCAAAAACGATTCTTCCCCTGAGAAGAGATATTACAACGGAAAGGTCGGTGTGGTGAAAAGCATTGACGGTGAGGATATTGTGGTGGAGGACCGCCGGACGGGTGATCTGATCACCGTGGGCCGTGAGTCGTGGGAGAATGTCCGCTACGAATTGAACAAGGAGACGAACGAGATAGAGGAGAAGGTGGATGGTCTCTTCGAGCAATATCCGCTGAAGACGGCTTGGGCGATCACGATCCATAAGAGCCAGGGCCTCACCTTCGAGCGGGCCATCATCGATGCCGCCGCCTCGTTTTCGCACGGGCAGGTCTATGTGGCCTTGAGCCGTTGCAAACGGTTGGAGGGTATGGTGCTGAGTTCGCCCATCACGCTCGCTTCTATTCGTCACGACAGCCGCGTCGATTTGTTCAACCGGGAGATGGAGGAGCGCGTGCCGGACAATGATAGGATCGCGGACCTGCACCGAGACTATTTCGTGACGCTGGTCTCCGAACAGTTTTCCTTCGATCGGATCTTCTCTTCCCTGCGGGATATGCGTCGCCTGCTGTCGGAGTCGTTCGCCAAGCTTTACCCGAATGCCTTGTCCACGTTGGACCACTCCCTCTCGGAGTTCGTGACCCGTGTCGGAGACATCGGCGCAAGGTTCGTCGGACAGGTGAGGCAGCTGGCCACGGAGAGCGGCGATGTGGATGCTGACGCTAAGATACGGGAGCGCACGCAGAAGGCGGCTGCCTATTTCCTGAAGGAGAGCGAGACGATTGTCGCCCCTGCCCTGGAGGCTTTGGTGCCCATCCAGACGGACAACAAGGAGCTGGCGAAGCACTTCAACGATATACTCTCTTCGTTGCAGGAGGGGTACGACGAGAAGATGGCCACGTTACGGGCTTGTGGCGAGGGCTTCTCTGTCGCTTCTTTCCTGCGGGCGAAAACCGATGCCATCGTCTCCGCTAAGGCGGATGAGGCGAGGAAGAAGGGGAAGGAGAAATATGCCTCCCTCTCGGCGGATATCTTGCATCCGGAGCTCTACGAACGGTTGCGCGAGTGGAGGAAGGACGAGGCGGACGCGCAGAACTACCCCGCCTATATGGTGCTTGCCCAAAAGGCGCTGATCAACATAGCGAACCTGATGCCTGCGAACGAGGCGGAGCTGCTGCAGGTGCAGGGCGTCGGCAAAGGGATCGTAAATCGTTACGGGGAGGATATCCTGGCCGTGGTGGAGGAGTGCGTGGAGCAATTCGGCTACGAGCGTAAGCCTATGGCGGAGGCGGCGGAGAGCGTCCGTCCTCCGAAACGCACATCGGTCAATAAACGTGGGAAGGAGAAGGGTGAGTCGACGTATGACATCACTCTGAGGATGTATAAGGCTGGAAAGACAACGAAGGAGATCGCCGAGGAGCGTGGCTTGGTGGAGAGCACCATCGAGTCGCATCTGCTGCGCTGCGTGGAACATGGTGAACTGGATGCGGAGGAGGTATGCCCGCCGGATAGGTTGAAGGAAGTATCTGCCTTCATCGACCAACATCCCGAAATGGGAGTCAGCGACCTGCGCAAGGAGTGTGGCGAGAAGTACACTTGGGCGGAGATACGGCTGGCGTTGATGGAAAACAAAAAGGCGGCGGTGGCCTCTGAATCACCTAAAGGGAAGGACGATGGTCTAGGTCTTTCCTCCGTTATGGATTGGATTAAACATATAAATATATAATTTGCTATGAAACTGAAAACGTACATGGCGGCGTTCGCGTCGGTCTTAATGCTCGCCCCTTCCTGCAAGAAGGTGTACGAGGAGAATTATTACAACACTACGAACGAGATGGTCTACACCTACGAGTATTACCAGAAGGTCCTTTCTGAGCAGAAGGAGATCACGCAGGACATCCGTCCGGCTTACCTGAAGCAGGGGGACACGGTGGCGGTCTTCGCGGCGTCGAACAAGGTGACGAAAAGTGATTTGTCGGCAGGAATCTCCAAACTGAAATCGTGGGGATTGCAGGTGGTTGAGGCTGAGAACCTCTATGGGGATGACGGACGCTATGCGGGTTCGCAGTCGGATCGTATCATCGGTCTGCAGAAGTTGATGGATAACCCTAACATCAAGGCGTTGATTTCCGCTCGTGGCGGATATGGCGCGGCGCAGGTGGTCTCCTTCCTGGATCTGGAGAAGTTCCAGAAGAACCCTAAATGGGTGGTCGGTTACAGTGACGTGACCGCTTTGCATGTCGCTTTGAATAACTTGGGCATTGAGAGCATCCATGGCCCTATGGTGAATAAATTGTCGGATACCGAGAGCGTGGAGACGCTTCGCAAGGCTTTGTTCGGCGAGACGATCTCCTATTCGATCCCGACCAACGAGGATTGTGTCGTGGGCGTGGCTGAGGGACGTCTGGTGGGCGGTAACCTCTCCCTGATTTACAGCCTGGGCGGCACGTTGTTCGACCTGAACGCGAAGGACGCTATCCTGCTGATCGAGGACACGGGCGAGAGCAACTACCACTTGGACCGTATGCTTACGAACTTGAAGCTGAGCGGCAAGCTGGACTGTATCAAAGGTTTGGTGGTGGGTGAGTTCACCAATATGAACCAAGGCTCGGACAAGCCGATCAACGAGATCATCCTGAGCAAGGTGAAGGACTTGAAGATCCCTGTGATGTATGGCCTGAATGTTGGTCATGACAACACGAACTATGCGGTTTATATGGGCCGTAATGTGAAGCTGAACGTCGGAAAGGATAATGCGACGCTCTCTTTTGAATGATCATTAACTAGAACAATTATGGCAAAGACCAAATCTGTATACGTGTGCCAGAACTGCGGGGCGGAGGCCTCGAAGTGGGTGGGGAAGTGCCCTGCCTGCGGCGAGTGGAACACCTATGTCGAGGAGTTGGTGCGGAAGGATAGCGGGAAGAGCCACCAATCGCTCCATTTCATGCCCGACAATGGTGCCTCAAAGCCTGTCTGCATCGATGATGTGGAGACCTCGGAGGAGGTGCGTGACGACACGGGCAACAATGAGTTCAACCGTGTCTTGGGCGGCGGCATCGTGCCGGGCTCCCTCACGCTGATCGGCGGCGAACCGGGCATCGGTAAGTCCACCCTCATCCTCCAAATCGTGCTGAGCCTCTTCAACAAGAAGACCCTTTACGTCTCGGGCGAGGAGAGCGTCAAGCAGTTGAAGCTACGTGCGGATCGCCTCTCCGTGAAGTCCAACCCGAACTGCTTTATCGTCAGCGAGACCTCGTTGGAGCAGATTTTCGTGCATATCCAGAACGTGCAGCCGGACTTGGTGGTGATCGATTCGATCCAGACCATCAGCACGGAGTTGGTGGAGTCTTCCCCGGGCAGCGTCTCCCAGGTGCGCGAGTGCGCCGCCGCCATCCTGAAGTTCGCCAAGGAGAGCGGGGTACCCGTCCTGATGGTGGGCCACATCAACAAGGAGGGCAACATCGCCGGACCGAAGGTGCTGGAGCATATCGTGGATACGGTGCTGCAGTTCGAAGGCGACCAGCACTACATGTACCGCATCCTCCGTTCCATCAAGAACCGTTTCGGCAGCACGGCCGAATTAGGCATCTACGAGATGCAGCAGTCCGGTCTGCGTGAGGTCACGAACCCATCCGAGCTCCTGCTGAGCAATAACCATACGGGTTTGAGCGGTACGGCTGTCGGTGTAGCCATCGAGGGGGTACGTCCCTTCCTGATCGAGGTGCAGTCGCTCGTGAGCTCCGCCGCATACGGTACGCCGCAACGCTCCACCACGGGCTTCGACATCCGTAGGCTGAACATGCTCTTGGCGGTGCTGGAGAAGCGTGTCGGCTTTAAGCTGGCGCAGAAGGATGTCTATCTGAACATAGCGGGCGGCCTGCGGATCAACGACCCCGCATTGGACCTCGCCATCATCAGCGCTATCCTCTCGTCGAACATGGATATCGTGGTGGACGCCAGGACCTGTTTGACGGGCGAGATAGGCTTGTCGGGTGAGATACGCCCCGTGAACCGTATCGAGCAGCGCATCTCCGAGGCGGAGAAGTTAGGCTTCAAACGCATCATCATCCCTGAGTTCAAGAACTTGGACGTGAAGAAGTGGAACATCGAGGTGGTCTGCGCTAAGAAGGTGGACGAGGCCTTCTCCGCACTCTTCGGATGATTTGCTTTTTTTAACGGATTGGGAGGAAATATCCGACGAGGCGCTGCGTTGGTAGGATATGGATAGACCCATAGAATGTAAACGAATTTAATTGGAAGGATATGAAACGGCTCACCTTTTTTTCTCTATTGTTGTTCTTCGTGACGGGGCTAATGGCTCAGATCAACACGAAGCGAATGATGGATATAGGAAGGAATGCGATCTATTTCGAGGACTATGCCCTCTCCATCCAATATTTCAATAAAATCATAGGGGTGAAGCCTTATTGGGCGGATCCCTACTTCTACCGTGGCGTGGCGAAGATCAGTTTGGAGGATTATGTGGGGGCGGAGGCCGATTGCAACATGGCGCTGGAGCGGAACCCCTTCTTGGTGGACGCTTACCGTTGCCGTGGCGCCGCCCGCGCGAGCCTGAACAGGATTGATGAGGCTTTGGCTGACTTTAACAAGGGGTTGGAGTTCGAGCCTAAGAATAAGTATCTTATGCTTTGCAAAGGGGCTGCCTATGCGGGGGCGGAGCGTTGGGACTCGTCCATCGTCGTATTCTCTGAACTTCTGAGGACCTATCCGAATTACAAGGAGGCCTACCTGCGGAGGGGCTATTCCTCCTTCTACAACGGTGACACGCTGGGCGCACTCGCCGATTTCGAGAAGGTGCTCTCGATCGACCGTTTCTCTCCTGATGGACATGCCGCGTATGGTTATGTCCTGAATGCTAGGAAGGAACATGGGAAGGCGCTGTATGAGATGAACGAGGCGATCCGTCTGGATCCTTACTGCGTGAACTATTATGTGAACCGAGGCATCGTCTTGGTGGATGTTGGGGATACGGTGGGCGCCGTCTCGGACTATGATTATGCGATCCAATTGAACCCGACCTGCGCCCAAGCCTACTTCAACCGCGCGATCCTTCGGACGGAGAAGGGGCAGAAACGTCTTGCGTTGGAGGATTATGACGAGGTGCTGAACCTGGACCCGGAGAATCACTTTGCGGTCTATAACAGGGCTTTGCTGAAAAAAGATTTAGGGCAGTACCGCTCCGCCATAACGGATATCTCGGTTATCATCAAGGAACATCCTACCTTTTACCCTGCCTACTTCATCCGCTCCGAACTGAAGCGGAAGGTGAATGACAAGCGGGGTGCCGAAGCTGATTATGTGAAGGCGCTCAGCGTGAAGCAGCAGGGGGAGAAGGAGAGCCTTTCGTCGGACAAGAGTGCCTTGGCGAAGAGGGAGAAAAAGAAGAATAACATGAATAATCACAACAATATGATTGTGATGGATAAGCAGGAGGAGATGAGCCGCCTTTCTTACAGGAGCGAGTCGAGAGGCCGCGTCCAGAATGTGAACTTCCACGTCGAACTGTGTGGGGTCGTCAAGCTGACCTCCCGTCCGAAGTCAGGCTCCACCCTGGGGAAAACCTCCTTCTTCGACCGCCACGTGAGCGAGTTCAATGCCAAGCGTATCTACCCGGAGAAACTCACCCTCTCGTGTGACGAACAGCAGATCGACAACGACCAGCTGCTCCTGTGCTTCTCCCGCATCGAACAGGCTACCCGCACGTTGGCTAAGGATTCCTCTTCGAAGGTCTATTTCGCCCGTGCCATGGATTATGTCTGCGTCTCGGACTATGAGAGCGCCTTGGAAGACCTGAGCAAGGCGATAGCGGGCGGTGATACAGAGAATGAATGGATCTATTGCTTCTGTCGGGCTAACGTGCGTTACCAGAAGTTTCTCTCGGACGTGGAGTTGGTCAGCAAAGGCGATGTGACGCTCTCCGAGGGGTCCGATTTATCCATGATGGGGCAGGTGGTCTGCGATTTGGTGCAACAGGATTATGATCGGGTGAAGCTGCTGATGCCAGACTTCGCTCCGGTGTGGTACAACAGCGGGCATGTCTATGTGCGGCAACAAAACTATCAACGCGCGTTGGAGAACTTCACGAAGGCCATCGCCTTGCATCCTTCGTTCGCGGAGGCTTACTTCAACCGCGGACTGACGAATATCTACTTGAAGAAAAAGGATGAGGGCATCGCGGACCTGAGCAAGGCGGGCGAGTTGGGTCTATATTCGGTCTATAACGTGATTAAGCGTTTCGGCGGGGGCAAATAGTTATTGCTTGTTTTGTAGGATGATGAGGACCTGTCCGATCTTCAACGTGTTGCCTTTCAGATGGTTCCAATGCTTGATGTCCTCCACACTACATCCGTATTTCCTTGAGAGTTGGTAGAGCGTCTCTTTGGGTTGTATGGTGTGTTGTATCGTGTCGCTGACGATCACCGTCGGCTCCATCTCTTTCTCGTCAGGCCTTTTCTCCTCTTTCTTGCGCGGAGGAGTCACCTCTTTCTCCTTCTTCTTTCCCTTGTCGTCCGGGACTATCTTAGGTTCCGCCTCGTCCCTCTTCGGTTGGTTGGAGGTGCGGATGATGTAGAGGGTTTGTCCAATCTTCAAATAGCTGTTTTTCAGTCCGTTCCAAGCCATCAGTTCGTTAACCGTACAGCCGTGTTTTCTGCTGATGGTGAAGAGTGTCTCTTTCTTTTTCACGATGTGGCGGAGGGTGTCCGTCGTCACCTCGTAAGGCTGCTCTTCCCGGTCGGTCAGCTCCTCATGGGGTGTTTCTTCCCTCTTCTCGTCCGGCTCCGGAACGATATCCTCCTGCTTGTTCGGAGGTGTCACCTCCTCTTCGTGCTCATTGCGGTCATCCTCCTCGTCAGAAGGGTCCACCTCCTTCCTGTCGCTTTCTCCTATGATTCTTTTGATGCCGATGAAACGGATGCGGTAGTAGTCCGACTCCGGGTAGCTATCGATGGTGATTCCCTTGTTGATGGAGGCGTGGATGAATTGGACGGTCGTATTCTTCCCGTCTCGGTTCACGTCGTAGATGATGCCCACGTGTCCGACCCCCTTCGATTTGGAGTTGCTGCCCTTGAAAAAGATTAGGTCACCCTTCTCCGCATGTTCCAGCTTCCTCTTCTCCCCCTGCAGGTATTGAGAGGCGGATGAGGCGTAGAGCTCGTAGCCGAATTGCCTGAAAACATAACCGGTGAACCCTGAGCAGTCAAATCGGTTGGGCCCCTTCCCAGCGTATTGGTACCGCTTCCCGATGTGACGGGTGGCCTCGGTGATGATGGAGTCCCGAAGAGTCATGGTGGTCTCTTTTGCCCTTCTCGCCTGTGAGGCTAGGGGAATGAGGACCAGTAAGAACAATATTATTTTTCTTCCCATAGGGGCAAAGGTAATCATTTTTTTGTAAGAGATGACTCAAGAAGCCAGGCTCTGTTGATATTGCTCTTTGTAATAATCTGTAAATTAAATAATTATAATATCTTGGTGGGCGAATGACATATTCCTATCTGCTAAGATTGTGAAATCCCCTCGCACCTCCTTGCGAGCAACTTGTGACCGATGCTGCATTGCAGACATTTGCGTGTGTCGCAGTATTGGGTTTTCAGTTCGATGAGGGCTTGGCTCTGGAAGGCGTTCTCCGCGCATACCCCGAACCTTTTCCACCCTTCGATGGTGTGGTTCTTCTCTGGGGGTATCAACTCCAGTAGCGACATGATGCGCTCCTGTATCGTCTCGTCCTCCTTCCGAATGGCATAGGCATAGAGGATAGGGCAGACCGCATTGATGATGAGCAGGTCCAGCGTATTGTCCGACATCCTTTTGGTGGAGTAGGGGGAACTGGCGCCGAACCTCGTGTGGGTATGCCAATACGCGGAGAGGTCGGCCCGTAGCGCTTGCCGGATCTCCGCCAGACGCATATGCTCTAATATCACGGAAAACAGATTGTTGGAGCGGTGCACCAATGCGGCGAATTGTGCGATGCGCACGTAGGGCGAGTTGTTGGGTCGCATCCGTGCGAACTTCCACAGCGAGGGGTCGATGGGGGTCAGTCCGAACTTATGGCGGAGGAAGTTGTATTCCCGTTGCAGGAGAGCCTCGTAATCGTCCGACGGGGCCTCTTCCAACAGCCCCGCTTGCCCGAAGAAGAGCGCCTCGACCTGTTCTGCATGATCCTTGTGCTTCGCCAGGCAGGGGATGGGCAAGGATTGCGCCAGTTGGTCGAAGGGTTGTGCGTTGGTGTGCATGCCGAAGCTCTTGGCGAGCAGGCGGTAGAGGACCTCCGACCAGTTGTTGTGGTTCTGTTCCAGGAGGGCGAAGATCTCCTCCGTCTTGCGGCTCAGCCGTAGATGCAACATCCTGCAGAGTTGTAGTTGGAGGAACTCATGGGTGATCCGCTCCCAATGCTTTTCGCAGTGGATCCATTGGTGGGGTCTTCTGAAATCCTCGTATTTGGCGAGCGTGGCCTCGTCGAGCCGCAGTTCCAGTTGGGGGATGACGTCTCCGTTGGTGCGCCGGATGCGCGTGTCGGAGCGTTCCACGACATGCAGGACCACCGAGTCGTAGCGAGGGTCCTCGTCGTGGTGGTGCTTGTACCAGTCGGAGGCGGCGACATGGATCTCCACGTTTCCGGCCCAGATCGTTCCGCCTATCTTCACCTTCACGTTGAAGAAATCAGGCCCAGCGTCCCGGTTCAATTCCCCCACATTGATCACAGAGATTGGTTCACCATCCACGGTGAGAAGGCGGCTTCCGTCGTAGAGACGGTACTGCCATGCATACTGCAACAAGTCTTCTTTCATAATTGTTAACGTTAAATTTTAACAGGCGAGACAAATATCGTAAATATTTTTGTTACTTTGCAAAGTTAACATGTGAATTATGCCAAAAAGAATTGCTTTTATCATCAATCCTATCTCCGGCACGAGCGACAAGAAGGACTTGCCTGACTTGATCAAACAGACCTTCACGGAGGGATGGGATGTCACAATTGCGGAAACCCAACACGCCGGTCATGGGAAAGAGATGGCAGGCCAGTTTGCGGCGGATGGCTATGACGTTGTGGTGGCTTGTGGTGGAGACGGCACGATGAACGAGGTGGCCTCCGCACTTGTACATACCGACACGGCCTTTGCGATCGTTCCCTACGGTTCGGGCAATGGTTTCGCCCGCCACTTGGGCTATTCCATGCATCCTAAGCAGGCTTTGGAACAGATATTGAACGGCGACGAGCGTCAGGTCGACAGTGGTTTGGCTGATGACAAACGTTTCTTCTGCACATGCGGCACTGGTTTCGACGCCCATGTGAGCCACTCCTTCTCCAAGGAGGGCAAGCGAGGTTTCCTCACCTACCTGAAGGTTATCCTCCGGGAGTATAAAACGTACGAACCGAGGATCTATCAGTTGGAGAGCCCCTCTTTCCCTAGCGTAAAGAAACAAGCGTTCCTTGTCACCTTCGCCAATGCGGCGCAATGGGGGAACATGGCTTACATCGCTCCACATGCAAGTGTGCGTGACGGACTCATGGATATCTGCGTCTTGGGTAAATTCCCCGTATATTCCGCACTGGGTCTGGCGATGAGGCTCTTCTTGGGCTCGTTCGACAAAAGCCGCCACGTGACAGCCCTGAAGGCTAAGGAGGTGACGCTCATCCGTGACGAGGAGGGCGAGTTCCATATCGACGGAGACCCGCTGATGATGGGCAAGGAGATCAGGGTCCGGATCGATCCGCTCTCTTTGAAGGTAAGAATTTGATTATTAATTAAATATGTTTTTTATGAAAAGATTTTCGTTATGGGCCGCTTTGTGGCTTATCACTTGTTTCTCTTCTTGGGCTCAGACAGATGCGAAGCCTGAAGGAGGACTGAAGGTGAATCTTGGCGTTGGAGCAAGCATAACGGGTAGCACTGCCCACTTGTATAGCCATGATTATAAGAATCTCTTATGCACAGGTGATGATGAGTTTTGGGTGGGATGTGCGAACTGGCATTTCGAGTTTATTGCGGACTTCCTTCCTCAAAGCGAGCGTGTCTCCTTTGGCACGGGTCTTCGTTTCACGGGCCAAGCCGCCACGTCTTCCTGGCATTCGGGGGATATGTATTGGTTGGTCAACGAGGAGAGAAACCTGCGCGATTATGTGACGATAGAAGCATTGTCTCAACGGAACTACTACATGGGTGTTCCGCTCTTTTTCCGTGTTTTCTTTAACTCTCAGGAACGTATATTGCGTCCATACCTGAAAATCGACGCAAGCATGGACTTCTTGCTCGGACATTGCAACGAGATGGAGATCAAGGATTTGCACATGCAGGCGCTTTATGAGGAGCAGTTGGAGGAGGATATGGGTGAGCCGGACCGTTTCCACGTCTCTTCTTCGGCGGCTGTCGGCCTCAGAATCAAATGCAACAACTTCTATGTTTGCCCGGAATTGGTTCTGCCTCGCATCGAGATGGGTGGTAATCCATTCACTTTCTTTGACAAGAATGAGTATGTCTGCTCCGCGGGCATCAAGGTCTCTTTCTTATTCCCTGTGGGTAAGGAAACAAAAAAGGATGTAGCCGAAGTATCCACTTCCTATAGCTCTGATATACAACAGGAAAAGGTTATGCCTTCCGAAGATTTTTAATTTATTTATCGTAGAAGATTATGAATATATTAAGAAAGATAGTATGGTCAACTCTCCTCTTTTTGCCTTTTTCATGTTATGAGGAGGAAGAACCGATGAACACGGAATGTGGAAAAGATGTTTTCGACATAGATATGGGTGGCATGACGTTCTGTGACGATTATAATTTCAAGCCTGCGGGCATCGTCGTCTCTGATAGCGTGGTCACCTTCTCGTTGTATGGACGCACGCGTAGGAAACATGATTATGATATTTGGGACGAAAAACCTCGATACGAGGAGTTCCGTTATTCGACAGGCAGTAGCCTCGTGCTCTCAATCTCCTTCCCACAGAACCAACGCAAGATGGATGAATTCAAGGATGTGGTCTCTTTGAGCCATGCCTCTATTGATTTCGGAAAGGATAGCGTCCTCGTGACGATGGAGGAGGGCGGTAAGAAGGATACGTTGAATGTGACTTCCGGATTGTTGCGATTCAATTGCGCTGATCTGTTCGGTATCGATGGACATAGGGATTATGTTGTCCTTGCCGGTACGTTGTCATTCGCTTACGATGGCGAGGCTGGGCAGGATTCGATTAAATCTCCTTCCTTGTCTAAAAAAGATTATCTCAATAGAAGGACCATGTTCGGCGACTTCGATGTGCGAATTGGCCGTAGTAACTTCGATAAGAAAAACTAAATCCATTTCGTGAAAAAGGCGTTCCGCATATTGTTGCTGGTCATCGCTGTTATTCTTGCCTTGAATATCGTCGTGGTGGCTTTGCTGAGCAACAAGAGTGTGCAGAAATCGCTGATTTCATACGGAGAAAACTGGCTGAGGGAGAGGACCAACACGGAACTCTCCCTCGGTTATATAGGCTTCGACCTCCTCAACGGATTCTTCGTGGAGGGGCTCTACGTGGAGGACCAGCAGGGGGATACGCTGCTCTTCGCGGATAGAATCAAAGCGGACATCAACTTGCATGCCCTCCTGAATATTAATAACTTGAAAATCAAAAAGGTGGAATTGGATGACTTCGTCGCCCATATCCACAAGGAGACGGATTCCTCCGCCTTCAATTTCCAGTTCCTGATCGACGCTTTCGCGAGTGATGAGCCTAAGGAGAAGAAACCTCAGGCTGATCCATTCGCCATGACAATCAAATCGGTTGTTCTGAAAAACGGCCGGGTAACCTATGACGTGCGCTCCGCCGAGGAGACGCCCGATCTCTTCAACGCCTCGCATATCGATTGCTCCAACCTATGCTTGGACGCCTTCTTCGCCCTGTCTCCTAAGGGGGCTATCGAGGTGGAGGTGGAGACGCTCTCCCTCTCCGAAAAGTCCGGACTGCGGGTGGAGAACCTGGCGCTGGAGGCTACCCTGGAGGATAACAAGCTCTCCCTGCCTTCGCTGGCGCTCTCCTTGCCGAAGAGCCAACTCGCCTTGAAGGGGGAGGGGTCGTTGGATGACCTCGACTATGATGTCACCCTCTCCTCTGACTCTTTCTCCTTGGCGGACCTGCGGTGCTTCGTGCCGATGTTCGCCTGCATGAAGGATTCAACATCCCTCTCACTCCACGCCTCCGGGAAGTTCCCCGCCGTGAGTGTGGAGAACCTGGAAATCAACTACCCATCCCTGCTCCGGCTCTCCGCTCCTGTTGTGAAGATGGAGGATTGCCTGGCATGGGACTCCACCGCCTATGTGCTACGCATAGACGAACTCTCCCTGACGAAAGAGGGCATGGATAGGATCATGACGATGGTCGGCAAGGAGCCTAATCCTACGCTCTCCGAATACCTGCCTATGAAGCTGAAGCTCCAGTTCGATGGTCCTTTGTCGAATGCGAAGCTGAAGGGAGACCTAGCCTCCACGCTGGCTTCCCTCGCCTTGGACGGAACGCTGCGGTATGTGAACCGGGAGAACTACTTAGGGTGCGACCTCTCCACCTCCTTCACGGACGTGGCGCTGGACTCCATCCTCCATTCGAATGATTTCAAACGTTTATCGATGACGGCGGACCTCCAATTAGACTGGAAGATGGAGGCTTTGCCTGACGCCCGCCTCATTGCCCGCCTCCCTGATTTCTCCTATAAGGGCTATGCCTACGACACGTTGAGGCTCAACGCCCATTATTTCAAGACGGACTCGCTCTCCTCCTTCGTGGAGGTCCGCGACCCTAACCTTTTCTGCAACGCGAAGGTGGAGGCGGCTAACCTATCAGGCGAGGTGCCCCGTTTCGCTGTGGCGACGGTGATCCGTCATTTCTCTCCCCAGGCCACCCATCTCGCCGATTCGCTCGGCAATGCACGGATCGACGTGGCGCTCTCCGCCCGTGTGACGGACCTCAATACGCTCCTGGGCGAGGTGTCCATTGATAGCCTTAACCTGAGCGGTGACTCCGCTAGCATCATCTGGAGCAAACCATCCGTCGCCCGTCATGTGACCCTAGCGGATGGCACGAGACACCTCTTCTTCTCTTCGCCCGCCTTGGACGTAGACCTGAAGGGACGCTATGAGTTCGCGGATATCTATCCTTCGGTGTTGGGTGTCGTGCGCTCCTATTGGCCGCACCTCTTCCTGAAAATGGAGGTGCCGGAGGGAAGCAAAAAGGACCGTTTCGCCTTCCATGTGAAGGTGAAGGAGGTGGAGGACCTCATGCGTTTCATCGGACAAGACATCTCCTTGCAGGAGGGGGCTTCCCTTTCGGGTAGGCTTTCCGCCCCGGACAATTCGTTGGACATGAAACTGGAACTGCCTTACTTCCGCAGCGGAACTTCCACGCTACGTGACATTAAACTGGCCGTGGATGCGGATGGCAAGAAGATGGGCCTCTATGCCGATCTGGTGGCCGACTCGTCCGCCGCCAACGGAGCCGCCATGCTGGATATGCACCTGCGCTCCTCCATCGCACAGAATAGGATGGATGGACGGTTGGCGCTTACCACCTTGCCGGACACTTCGGTGCTGAGAGGTGTGCTTCCTTTCGTGATCCATTCCGAGAAGCGAGGCGCCGATGAGTTCAACATGTGCCTCTCCACCCTACAGTCCAAATGGATATTAACGGGGCATCATTTCGGATTATCTCCAGCCGACGTGCGGCAGATAGGCGAGAAGATAAGCGTGAAGAACGTGGGTGTCACCATGGATGGTAATCTCCTCATGGATGTCGCCGGCGTCATCTCCGACGAACTGGGCGACACGCTGAGCGCAAGCTTCGACCATGTGGATTTGGAACCTATCCTCTCCGCCCTCGCCCGAAAATATATTCCGCTGCACTGCTCCCTGAACGGTGTGGTGCGCGCCTCCGCCTTGACGGGCGAGAAGATGCGCTTCCAGACCAATGGATTGCGGCTCGACAGCATTGTCTACGATGGTATCCGTATCGGAGACTTGGTGGCGGACATGCGCTGGAACAACGAGCGGAAGGGCGTCTTGTCCAGGATGACTCTGAGCGACAGAGGCAAACGCCTGGCTTCTGTGCAGGGGGTGGTGAAGCCTGCGGAGAACATGATGAAGATGGTGGTCACGCTGGATTCCTTGCCGCTGGAGACCTTCCTGCCGTTCACTTCGGACTACGTGTCCGATATGCGTGGCTTCTTGGGCGCCAGCATCTTGGCGGAGGGCGAGGTCTCTTCTCCGGACGTGGATGGCTTCCTCTTCCTGAAGGACTCCCACCTGCACGTCAACTACACGGGCGTGGGATACTCCATATCGGATAGTATTAAGTTCAAAAAGAACCAACTGCGCATGGACCGATTCACCGTGAAGGATGACCAAGGAAACAAACTGACGATGAGGGGTAATATCACTCATGAGAAATTCAAATCGTTCAAATACAATATCTTGGTCAATATGGATAACTTCCTGTTGCTGAACAATCCGAAGGCTAAATCGAATACGGTCTATGGTGTCTTTTATGCGAATGCCAGGGATCTGCATCTGAACTGGAACGATACGCACATGAAGGTGACGGGTGAATTCAGCAATGGTGACAAGACCTCGCTGAATATTGTCTTGCCGGAGACGGTGACGGAGGTGGAGACGTATGACAACATCGTCTATGTGCAGCCTGCGGGGAAGGAACAGGCTGATACATCCACGGCCGAGAAGGAGTCGCCACTGAACATAGAGGCGGATATCATGGTGGGACTGACCGACCAAGCCTCGTTCTTCGTCAATGTGGCGGACGGTGCGATGGTCAACGGTAATGGTAATCTTCATGTCACCTATCGTGACGGCAACGTGGCGATCTACAACCGCTACACGGTCAACAACGGATACGTGAAGGTCAAGCTGAGCGAGATCCCCGCCAAGAAGTTCTCCATCCATCAGGGGGCCTACGTGGAGTTTAACGGAGACCCTATGAAACTGCGCTTCGACGCCACCGCCTCGTATGACCTGACGGCCGACCTCGCCACGCTTAGCAGTAGTTTCACGACCATGGGGCTGAGCACCACCCGCCAGCCGGTGCGTTGCGGCGTGCATGCCTCCGGCTCCCTCTCGCAGATGAACCTCACCTATGACATCTCCTTGCCGAAGGCGGACAATAACGTGACACAGAATATGAACAGCATCATCACGACGGACGAGATCCGAATACGTGAGTTCGCATACCTCATCGGACTTGGCATGTTCTATGCGCCGGATGAGCAGGAGCAGGGCGATATGCTCTCCTCCTTGGCCTCTTCGTCCCTCTCCTCCGCCTTGAACAACGCACTCTCTTCCGTCCTGGGCGATAAGGTGACGATCGGTACCGGGTTCACCTCCTCGCAGGAGGATTTCTCTGACATGGAGATGAACGTCTCTGTCTCCACTAAGCTCTTCAACGATAGGTTGTTGCTCAGCACGAACTTGGGCTATCAACGTCAGGCGACAGGCGATGAGGCCGGATCCTCCTTCTTGGGCGACTTCGATGCGGAGTATCTGTTGGGTAAGAAAAAAGTAGTTAGGCTCAAAGCCTATAATCATACGAACAATGACTTCTACCGTGCCTCTGGCAATACGCAGGGCTTCGGTGTGGTCTTTGTCAAGGAATCGAAGACCTTCCGCGGGCTCTTGCCTTTCGGAAAGGATGCTTACGGAACCAATCTGTTGGCTCCTCGTGATACGGTTCCTGCAAGGGAAAGGAGGAAAGAGGATGGTGAGTAGGAAATGGTTGGTCTCTATCTTTGCCGTAGTGCTGCTCCTCTCGGCCTGCCGTTCCACCAAGTATGTGCCGGAGGGTGAATATCTACTGCGTGATGTGAATATCGAGTCGCTTGACGGAGATGTCTATACCGGGCAGTTCGAGTCCTTGCTGCGCCAGAAACCCGGCTCCCGTCTCGGCCTTCGTTTCTATTCCCTTTCGGGTAGGGACTCCACCAAGTGGATGAACAAGCTGTTGCGCAAGATCGGCAGCGCACCGGTTCTCTATGCGGAGGAGCAGACATTGAAGACAGAGACCCAAATGCGCAGGGAACTGAATAACCTGGGCTACCTGAATGCGGAGGTCAGACACTGCCTCACCAAACATGGCAAAAAGGCTTACCTCACCTATTGCCTGAAAGAGAATGACCGATATACCATCCGCCACTCGGAGAATGCGATTGACTCCTCAGAGCTGAGGAACATCGTCGATTACAAGATCGTGCATCGTTGGATAGAGTTCTCGGAGAATGAACCTTTTGCGGCTGCGAAGCTGGACGAATCGACCGCGGGCATCATCTCGCACGTGCGTAACCAAGGGTACTATAACATCAGCAAGGATAACCTCTATTTCTTGGTCGATACGACGGTGGGCAACCATCAGGTGGATGTCTCCCTCAAGTACCGCCCGACGAAGGCTATCGATTCGCTGACGGGCGTGGATCCTTCCCTGATCCGCTATAAGATCAGAAATGTTATCGTCAACAACTCCTATAGCCGTGGTCTCGATACGTTTGATTATAAGCGCATTAAGGTGGTACGTGGCGAACAGACTTTCATCCGCCCTTCCATCCTCTACTACAACAACTTCATCCGTTCGGGGCGTTACTACAGCGATCTGTTGCTCGAGAAGACCCACTCCTCGCTCAATTCGCTGAGTGCGGTGGAGCAGGTGAACATCAGCTTCTCGCCAGTGGAGGGCGATAGCGCACTATTGGACGCGCATGTCAACCTATCCCCCGCCAACATCTACTACTTCCAGTTTGGTGTCGACGGCACGAACAACGCGGGCGACTTGGGTGTGGCGAGCTACATCTCCTTCTCCAACAAGAACATCTTCAAGGGCTCCGAGACCTTCCGCATCAAGCTGAATGGTGCCTACGAGCATATCAGCAGTCGTGACGACGGTGTCAAGCTCCTCTCGAACAACTTCTACGAGTATGGGGTGGAGGCTTCGATCTCCTATCCGCGCATCATCTTCGGACTCTTGCCGGAGAAGTATAGGAAGCAGGTGGGTTCATCGACCAACTTCTCCGCCAGCATCAATTGGCAGAACCGACCGGAGTATAACCGCCGTGTCCTGGGCCTTGACTGGGGTTATGGCTGGAAGAGCCACCGCCAGCGCATGTCGCATACGTTCGACCTCTATAACATCAACTATGTCATCACGAGGGATATGTCCGAGTGGTTCGCCGCCTACCTGGAGCGTGGGAAGAACGCTCTGCTGAAGGAGAGCTACATGGACCAGTTCATCACCCGCACCTCCTATTCGTTCGTCTATGCGAGTCAACGGAAAGGAAGCGCCGCCGGTAGTGGCTACACGTTGCGTGGTGGTGTGGATATGGCGGGCACCTTGCCCTTCGCGGTCTGTGCACTGTCGGGTGTGGAGAAGAAGCCTGTCGAGGGCGCCGAGGAGAGAAGCGATGGCAAGTATATGATCTTCGATACACCGTTCGCCCAATACGTGAAGACTACCTTCGACGTCTCTAAGGTCTTCCTGACCAAACGGAACAACCAGGTGGTGCTGCACGCTGATTTCGGCTTCGCTTGCCCATATCTGAACTCGGACATCTTGCCTTATGAACAACGCTTCTTTGCAGGCGGTGCCAATACGGTCAGGGGCTGGCGAACCCGCACTTTGGGACCAGGCCGTTATAACTCGGGGGTGAGCTCCGATTTCCTGCAACGCACGGGCGACGTGAAACTGGTCTTCAACGTCGAGCATAGATTAAAACTATCTTCCTTCCTGGAGTTGGCCTCCTTCCTCGACGCCGGCAACATCTGGACGGTCATGGCCTACAAGAACCAGCCTTACGGACAATTCAACATAGCGGATTTCTACAAGGAGTTTGGCCTCTCGTGGGGCATGGGTGTCCGTCCGAACCTCAGCTTCCTCGTCCTGCGCTTCGATGCGGGCATGCAATTGTACAACCCTGAAAACCCTTCGGGAGGGAATGTGGGGAAGAGCAAGTGGGTGGTCACACACCCTAGGCTGAAGGATAACTTCGCACTGCACTTTGCGGTGGGATACCCGTTCTAATTTTGAAACGTTAGTTCGACGTAGTCAATTTTGAATTATGAATTATGAGTTGAGGGAAGTGCGTCTCTTTTCACGATGTGCATGTCTGAGCCCCAACGGGGCGACATCCTCCAGGCAGGGTCGAGGGTAATTAAGAATTTTGAATTTTGAAACGTTAGTTCGACGTAGTCAATTATGAAACGTCAGTTCGACGTAGTCAATTATGAAAAAACTAGTCTTGTGGCATATCATTCACCAATTTTTTGTAACTTAGCAAGATTAAAACATCTAACATATGAGAAGAGGATCTTTTTGTTTAACGATAATCAGTTTAGTGTTTATGTGGGGACTATTTTCTTCTTTTGATTATGCCAAGGAGTGGAAGGCGGTGGACGAGCAGTTGAATACCAATCCTAAGACGGCGCTCTCCAAGGTCAATTCTATCGAAAAACAAGCGAAAGCGGAGGGGAACGCTCCCCAACAGATACGTTGCATTATTGAACGGGCCAAAGCGAAGAACTACATCGAGGAGGGTGCATTTACGAAATGCCTGGAGGAGATGAAACAGTTCCAGCAGCAGACGAAGGATGATGTCGCCCGCTCGGTCGCCACATACATGATCGGGAAACTATATCTGAAATATTATCATGATGATGCTTATGCGATCAACCGGCGGACGAACCTTGGAAACTATGTGCCGGAGGACATCATGGAGTGGACTTCCAATATCTTCATCGACAAGATCCGTGAATACTCATTCGCCGCACTCTCCAACGAGAAACTGAAAGCGGTCCCTGCTACTGAATACGAGGCCCTCCTGCAGAAAGGGGAGGATAGCCGTGTCTATCGCCCTACACTCTACGATTTGTTCCTCACCGATTTGCTTTGGGGAGAAGACTCGTATAGTTATGATGAAACTAAAATCATCTCCTCAGAGGAGAAGGAGAAGCTCCTGAGGGAGAGGGCGGCGTTCCATGCGAACGATAAGGAGCGTGACGCCTACGTGCAGTCTAAGTTGAGTCTCATGGATTTCTTGTACGAAGGGAAGAAGGACCGTGCTCCGCTCGTCTCGGAGATGGAGGCTTTCCTGGAGGAGACGAAGAAAGAGCGTGCCTCGATATTGGTTCGCATCGCTTTGTGCGAAGAGTTGAAACGAAGTGCATGTGTGCCACTATATGATTTGCCGCAGGACTCGAAACTGCCGCAGCGCCTAATGGATATTTGTGACGGGGGCATCAAGGATTTCCCTAAGCATAATAAAATAAATGAGTTGAAAGCGTTTGCGGAGGAACTGAACCGCCCGAGTGTCTCCATATCGGTGGAGAATACGAAGGTTTATACCTCGGATAAGGTGCGCCTGAAGATCCGTTATGCGAACCTGGAGCGTGTGAAACTGAACCTCTTCCGCCTGGACGTCTCTTCCTCATTCGATTATAAGTCATTGAACAGAGATGAGATAAAAAAGGATAAGAAGTTCCAGACGCAATCTTTCTCCTACGACCTGCCAAAGACGAACTATTGCGTGTTGCGGGATACGATCGTCGAACTGCCTGCCCTCGACTTCGGAATGTACCGTGTCGAACTGGGCTCCATACCGCAACATTATATGGATTTCGAGGTCTCCAACCTCTTCTACCTGCAGACCCGCAGGCGGCAGAAGGAGGAGGATATCATCTCGGATTATGTGGTGGTGGACGCTAAGAGCGGTGCGCCGAAGCAGAACGTGAATCTGACGGTTAAGAAAAAGAGAAACAATGGGGAGCCTGAGATCCTGGCGGAGACATCCACCGATCCTTCTGGCTTCTCGGAGATCATACTCCCTGGCAAGGGGGGATATGTCAGCACATGCTTCGCGGACGGTAATGACCGCTTCTTGTCTCCTGACACCTATTCCCTGTATCGCTATTCGTACAATGGAGGCGCACGCACCAATGACAATGCGGGGACGTATGTCTCTATCTTCACGGATCGAGGCATCTATCGTCCTTCCCAAACGGTTTACTACAAGGCTATCTTGTACAAGCTGGAAAGGAAGGCTGTCGAGGTGATCGCGAACAAGGCGTTGAAGGTGATTGTCTATGATGCGAATGGACAAACAATCACGGAGCAGAAACTGAAGACGAACGAGTTCGGCTCCATCGCCTCCTCTTTTGTCATCCCGGCGAGTGGATTGTCTGGGGATTTCAGGATTTATGTGGAATCGTATGGGTCGGAGCTCATCCGTGTCGAGGAGTATAAACGGCCTACCTTCGAGGTGAAGATGACCCGCCCGACGAATGCTTTCTCCTTCGGTGACTCCATCACGGTGAAGGGTCGTGCGGATTATCTGTTGGGCACACCGCTCTCTGGCGCCAAGGTGGAGTACACCGTTGCCCGTGCTTACTCGTGGTGGTGGCCGTCCCCTTCCTTAGGGGATGATAATACGGTGGCGGAGGGAACTTGTGTGGTGGCGGACGACGGTTCGTTCGACATCCCTTTCGTGGCACGGAAGAATGAGGCGGATGAGGGACTTGCCTACTATCGTTACTCGGTCAGTGCGAAGGTGACGGATGCGAATGGAGAGACGCACGAGGAGACTATCTTCCTATCGGTGGGCGACCGCTCGCTTATCTTCTCCTCTGATTCGCAGAAACGTATGCTAATGGATGATTTCCCTGCCAAACGCTATAAGATTGCCAACCTGAATGGTGAAGGTCAGGTCGTGAACGTGTCGTATGAGGTGTTGCGTGATAGTACCTCAGTGGCTACCGGTAGCGTCCTTTCCGACAAGGAGGGAGCGTTCACATTGAACGTGGACACGAAGAAGTGGCTCTCCGGCGCCTACAAGGTGAACCTGAAGACTCTGGACGAAAAGGGTAGGGAGGTGACCGCCTCCTACGAGATGGTGCTCTACCGTAAGAATGACAAACGCCCGGCTGTGCATACAGTCCTATGGACCGAGGATGTGAAGGATCTCTCCCTGCCGTATGGGAAGGAGTACAAGGTGCGTGTCGGCTCCTCGCTGAAGGATGCCCACCTGCTCGTGGTGGTGAACGATGAGCAGGGCGAAGTGGAGAGACGTTGGGTGGACTTGAACGATGAGATAAAGGATTTTTCCTTTAAACTGGAGGAGAAGAACGGTGAGAATCTGAATGTTAGGTTCTTCCTCGTGAATGAAGGAACTTGCCATGAATCGAGTTTCTCCATTAGGAAACAACAGGAGTCTAAGTGGATTCCTATCAAACTCTCCGTCTTCAGGAATAAGATGCTGCCGGGCTCGAAGGAGACTTGGACGCTCACCTTGCCGAAAGAGAGACAGGCGGAGGTGATGGCGGCGATGTATGACGCCTCGCTGGACCAGTTCTGTGAAAATGAGTGGTCTTTCATCCCTGTTTACCGCAGAATTTTCCAGTTCCCTTCTTGGGCTAAGTGTCATTGGATCAATGCCTCTCTTTCCTATTCATGGATGTCTTTTATTGAACCGACGGATTGGATATATGACCGCTTCATAGCTCTGCCGGATGGATACAGGAGGTATATTTATGATTCATTTGGTGCGGGCGCTAAATGTGAGGACGGTATGGCGGCTCCTATGATGATGAAGAGTGCGATGGCTTCGAATGCGATGTATGATTCTGCAGATAATGCTGGTATAGAGCAAGAGGAAGAGCTTGTTGAGGTGGCTGATGATGGGGGATCGCCGGAACATGAACCTGAACCAGAATCTGAGTCCCCTGCACTTGGAAACAATGATGCACCTGCACCGCAGGTACGCAAGAACTTCGCCGAGACCGCTTTCTTCTATCCGCAGCTCCGTACGGACAAGGAGGGTAATGTGCAGTTCTCCTTCGAGATGCTGGAGAGCCTCACCCGCTGGAACTTCAAGGCCTTGGCGCATACCAAGGACCTCTTCTTCGGGCAGATGTCTGAACAGATGGTGACCCAGAAGGATTTCATGATTTCCCCTAACCTGCCTCGCTTCCTGCGCAAGGGCGACCGTTGCGTGCTCTCCGCCAAGGTTATCAACCTCTCCGAGTCCACTATAAAGGGAACCGCCCTCATGGAGTTGCTGGACCCTGTGACGGAGAAGGTGGTCGCAAAACTGAATGCCCAGTTCTCCGTGGAGGCTGGCAAGAACACGGCGGTCACTTGGACGTTCGACGTGCCTCGTGACAGGGATGCCGTGCTGGTGCGCACCTCCGCTGTGGCGGGCAACTTCTCGGATGCGGAGCAGACCTTGCTTCCTATCCTCTCCGACCGCATGGTCGTGACGCAGTCCCTGCCACTCTACGTGAGGGGCGGACAGACGAAGAACTACACGTTCGACAACTTAGTGAACAACCAATCCACCACGCTCTCCTCCCGCTTCCTGAAGCTCGAGTTCGCGAAGGACCCTATCTGGTACGCCGTGCAGGCGCTGCCTTCGGTGGCGTCGGTGGAGCATGAGAATGCGGTGAGCTATTCCGCCGCCCACTTCGCTTCCTTGATGTCCGAGCACATCGCGAAGTCGAACCCTAAGATCTTCAACGTGATCAACATGTGGAAGTCCCAGGGCATGGACAAGCAGACGCTCCTCTCCAACCTGGAGAAGAACCAGGACGTGAAGAATGTCCTGCTGAACGAGTCGCCGTGGGTGATGGAGGCGAAGGACGAGACGGAGATGAAACAACGCCTCTCCACGCTCTTCGATATGAACGACCTGCATGGCAAGTGTAGCCTATGGTTCGATAAACTGATGGAGTTCCGCCTGAAAAGCGGCGCATACACTTGGTTCAAGTGCGTGGAACCGTATATCTACCCAAGCACGCACACCACGCTCTTCGTGCTCGACAATTTCGGTCGCCTGCGCAAGGCGGGCATCGTGGACGACGCGTTCTTGCAGAGGGCGCAGTACCGCTCCTCACTGCAGTTCTTGGACGGTGAGTTGCGTGACGCGTATGAGGAACTGAAGAGGTTCCATCCTAAGGATTACAAGGAGGTGGCCTACGTGGGCATGAACGAGCTCTACTACTTCCAAGTCCATAGCCTCTTCCCTGAGGTGAAGGTGGACGCCAAGGCGAAGGAGGCCTTCACGTTCTACTACGAATTGGCAAAGAAACGTTGGAAGGACTTCTCCCTCTACGGCAGGGCGCTGGCCGCCATCGCCTTCTATCGGGGAGGTGACAAGGAGCTGGCGAAGACCATCGTGGAGTCGATCCGTGAGTTCTCCACGACGACCGACGAGATGGGTATGTTCTGGCTGAAGAACGAGAGCGGCTATCTGTGGCACCAAGCCCCGATCTCCGCCCATACGCGCCTGATGGAGGCCTTGGAGGTGGTGGACCCTAAGGTGCAGGAGCAGGACGAGATGCGCCTGTGGCTGCTCAACCAGAAGCGTACGCAGAACTGGGACAACACGATCGCCAACGTGGACGCCTTGAGCGTGCTGTTGCTGAGCGGTTCCGACTGGCTCTCCAACGACAATCAGGTGACCATCAAGCTGGGAGGCGAGACCGTCCAGCCTGAGAAGACCGAGGCGGGCACGGGCTACTTCACGCACTACATCAATGGCGACGATGTGAAGCCTTCCATGGGTCATGTGGAGCTGAAGAGCGAGGCGGGTGGCAATATCTCTTGGGGTGCGCTCTACTGGCAGTTCGAGGAGGATATCGACAAGGTCTGGAAAAACAAGACCGCCCTCCACGTGGAGAAGATGGTGATGCTGGAGGTGCGCGAGAACGGCAAGTCTGTCCTGAAGCAGATCAACGAGGGCACGAAGCTCTCGGTGGGCGATAGATTGGTGGTGCGCCTGACGTTGCGCACCGACCGCGACATGGACTATGTCTCCCTGAAGGACCAGCGGGCCAGCTGCCTGGAGCCGACGCAACAACTCTCCGGCTACCGTTGCAGCGAAGGCACCTGCTACTACCAGTCGCCGAAGGACGCCGCCATGTACTACTTCTTCGACCATCTGGCGAAGGGCACCTACGTATTCGAGTACCCGCTCTGGGTGACCCATGCGGGCGACTACAGCAACGGAATCACCTCCGCACAATGCCTCTATGCCCCTGAGTTCCTGACGAACACGGGAAGCGTACGGATACGGGTGGAAGAAGGGAAGTAGGCTCTCCACGCACCCTACAGTCTAAAGATATCCCCACACATCGTCCAAGGCAACGCCCTAAGCCATGTGTGGGGTTTTTGTATGCGCCCAGCGGGGGGAAAACGATGGTTTTTTATTTAAAAAGCGAGCTGATCTTTTTCCCGAGCCAATGGGAGAACAGAAGATTCACCAGCAGGAAGCAGGCGCCCGCCAATCCTGCTAAGAGAAGCGAGAGGGGGTCAGTATCACCGACGAAATCTGGCACACTGATGTATAGGTATATGATGTATGCGTAAAATGGGAAGAATATGCATGTGGTTACTAACCCGGGGACATATCCACGGAAGATTATTCCTTGGATGATATGGACCAACAGATGCAAGGTGTATGCGAAGAAAATACCGAAGAGGAAGAGGAACCAATCCATGCGTATGGATAGGTTGATTGCCAGCACGATCACAATAGCCTCCTCTATCACGGCAAAAGCGAACGCTTTGGTGTCCAACGTGAGCAGATGGTCAAACACCTTTGCCAGCTTAGGGAACCGCTGCTTTAGGGTCGCCGCGTTTTTCAGCACCCAATCACGTTGGGTGAGAATCTCCTCCACCTCGTGGGCGATAAACCCCAAAACCGATAGAAAAAAAACGAAAATAAGAAAAAAAACTCCTACTATTCCCTCCATTTCTTTGCAATCTATTGTGTATTAATTAAATAGAACAATCAATAAGCTCCTTCTTAGGCTGAAATGATCGTGTCAAGGCGAATATCTGTAAAATAGAAGATAAAACAGAAATATAAAAACGAACATCAACAGTACACAGCCTAGGACAACCGCCACCGCCAGCAATAATGTCACCCACCAAGAGAAGTTGAAGAGAAGGAACAATATGCAGGAGACAATGGCCATCGCTATTACGAGAGGGATGATATGGTAATCTCTGTTTATGTCGTGGAGGGCGGTCTGGAAACTACGCTTGAAGGCATCCCTGTCCACTGACACATTCTTCAGATCCTTCGGGCGTTGCAGCTGTTCGCATCCCATGAATGCCCATGCCTCGATCCTTTTCAGGGAAGATGGATAGTTGATGGAACGTAACGATTTGCAGTCCTCAAAGGCATAGCTGTGGATGGTCTCCACCCCTTCCGACAATACCACCTCCTCCAGACACGATTCACGGAACGCATACTCTGCGAGCTCCTTCATTGTGGATGGTATCTGAATGGTTTCCAATCTTGTACACTCTTGAAAAATGTTTCCCTCCATGGTGGTTACCCCCTCGGGAATCTCCACGTGCTCCAATGATGTGCAGCTTGAGAACATGTGCTCTTCAATGGTTTTTGTGTTGGCGGGCCAACTGAGGGTTTCCAGCCTTTCACAACCGCTGAAGCACCCTCCTCCAATCTCCTCCAGGCTCTCAGGAAGCACCACTTCCTTCAGATGCGTGCATGCAACTAATGTGTTTCCACCGATGCGTTTTAACCCTTTCGGGAAGGCAATGCGCTTTAGCTTTTCGCAACTGTCAAACGCATTAGCCCCAATCTCCTTCAAATGCTCGGGAAGGCGGATCTCTTCCAACTTTTTGCAATTGCTGAAGGCGTTTCTGTCAATCACTTCGAGGCTCTCGGGCAACACCACTTTCTCCAGGTTGTCGCAAGAGTTGAACGCCCTGTTTCCGATGACTTTCACCCCCTCTGGAATGACCGCCACCACAATGTCTTCCCTATCACAGTATTTCTCTTCCATCACGATGAGGCATTCCTCCTGCCCGTCATGGTAGCTCTCGTGGCGGGCTTTTGTGGTCTTCGCCGTGACGATGCGCCCTATGAAGGGGGAGTCGTCCTTCTCGAAGTATCGAGGGGCAACCTTTACCTTCGGGTTAATCTCTAGTTTCTTGAGCTTCACGCAATTGTCGAACGCTCCGCTCTCTATTTCCTTCAAGGAACGAGGCAGTGTGAGCGCTGTCAACGATGTGCAGCTGTCGAATGCGTCCTGAGGAATGGTTTCTATGCCTTCGGGGATGTTTATCTTAGTCAGTTGGTGGCAGTTCCTGAAGACTGAGACACCAAGCTCTCTCAGTGAATCGGGAAGCGTGACTTCCCTGAGAGCGAGGCAATCCTTGAAGGCTTCCCTATTTATCACCTTGCATCCTTCGCCGACTACCACCTTGGTGATCTCATGATTGAGGTGAAAAGCGGAGGACGATATGCCTTTTATGCCTGAGAGGTGCACCTCCCCCTTGCAGGATGATCCGTCGACCACCCACCCGTTGAGGATGAATGGAGTGCCTTCCTTCTGCCGTGCCTTCTGGTACGGGGTGTTGCGGAATGCGTAACCATATATGTGCAGGTCCTCGCTCTTCGGAAGCACAACCTCCTCCAACGAAGTGCAGTTCCTGAAAGTGGCTTCGGACAGGTTCTTCATGTTGGCTGGCAGCACAACCTTCCTGAGAGAAGTGCACCCTTCGAAAGCTGAGTAGGAAACGAATTCCACCGTGTCGGGGCAGACGACGCTGGTGAGCTTGGTGTTATCAGCGAAAGCTCCGCAGTTCACCCCTTTCACGTAATCTGGTATGACTAGGTCGCCTTGGCATTTCTTTCCGTCGATAATCTCGTTGTTGATGACCACCAAAGGGTCTTTCTTGCGTAGTTCGGTCAGGAAGGCGGTGTTCTCGAACACATTGAGCCTGAAGCTAGTATAGTCCAACGTGTCGTCCAACTCTACTTTCCTTAGGTTGATGCAGTTGGCGAAGGCTTCGTCCCAGATGTCGATTTCCTGTGTCCCCGGGTGGATGGCGATGCGCTCCAAGGCGGTACATCCTGAAAAAGCGTTTCCCTCGATGTCTTTAAGCCCTTTTGGGAAAATGACCTCCTTCAAGCGTGGACAACCTGCGAAAGCCCTCTCCCCGATGTCCTCCAACCCTTCTGAGAAGACAACTTCCTCCAGCGCTTCCATCTCCTTGAAAACCTCTTTTCTGATCCTTTTCACGGAGCTGGGGAAGACAATGCGTTTGATTTTGTCCATGTCCCTAGGAGTGTCAGCCCACCTTATGGTCTCGACATCGTCGTGATAAGTCAGTGTGCTATTGCTTACGGAATAATTCCTCATGCTGCATGGATTTTAGGGGAGGTATGTTTTTAGTTTCTTGGTGATATGGGTACGGATTATTTTTCGGATAATATCAGATACCAACACTTTCTGCAAATATATGGATTCTTGTGACATTCTTTCCCTGCTCCGCTCCCTTTTTTGCGTTGGGGGCGCAGTAAATAGGAAGCCCCCCTGCAGATGCCAAATCTGATCAGGGGGGCTTGTCATAGATAGGAATCTGTTGCTTTTTCAACGGATCCAATCGGGGATATCTAATGCTTACTTGGTCACGTCACGTACTAGGCGGACGGAACAACCCGCTTTGCGACGAACATTATCTAATTTAGGAGAAATGTCGTATATGTATTTGTTCATATCCTCGTATTCTTCCACAGAGTGTGCTTCAATCTTCATTCCCCAAATATATTGGTCATTTTCTTCATTTACGGTAGAGGACCAGTAAAAGCCATCGGCCCAAAAGGTATGACCAAGATCTAGTTCGTCAAAGAAACGATAGTGATCAACTAATCCTGCACTAGGCAAAAAGACTGCTCCCAATGATTCCATGCGGGTCCATAATTCCTTTGATATGATGTTGATGCTATAATTTACAGTCGCATCATCAAGATACTCAGAGATAGTGATGCCATTGTCGAAATCCCAATCGTCTGGAAGGAGGATAAATCCTTCATTTTCGTTTACTTTTCCAGGAAAGGCGAGTGAGTGACCATCCTTATACCTTTTTATGAGATATTGCCACTCTTCAGAAGTGAGGGTACGCCAGATATTTGGCGTGTTGCCACCATTGGAGATTGCGTTATATACACCCCAATCATATTTTGTTCCTGCCATTTCTTTTACTTGATCAAAGAAATGTCCAATTCTAAAAGTCTGCGATGGCTCATATGCATAACCAGACGATCCCCAACAGAATGCATCCATCCATCCGTTATGCAACGATAAAGCACTTAGTTTCCAACCCATTGGTGTGATATGGTCATACTGGTTATCTGCGAATTTCCAGACCTTTGTGTTTATGTTGTATTGGAGATTTCCTTGGGAGAAGTTCACTTGTTTGGTTTTCGAAACCGAGAACTTTCCTCTAAGTAGACCTGCGCTCATGTCAACATTCGACAAATCAGGTTGAGTGACAGAAAGGTAGTCGTTCGGTGTTACATTATCCTCTCCGTCAAGATCTTCATTCTCGATCGCCTCTCCATTCATGATTACGGCTGCCGTACTGTCTGATGTCACGAGACGGAATGAATTGTCGTACCTGCATGATCCCATCTCTATGATGAAGTCGTTCTCGCTCCAGTTCTCATCTCCCCATATTGGGTATTGGTGATCTTCACTCAATAGGAGATAGGTGAAATCCATTCCACCCCAAGACCAATAGCCACCACAAGACATGAAGACTGCACCTGCCGCTTCCATCTTCTCCCAACTCTTTTTGTCGTAAACATTAACAGTGTAATCTTCTGCTTTTGGTGAGAATTTCATGTCAGCTGGGGTTGCCCAATTGTCTGGCAATATGATATAACCCTTTACGTCGTTCACTACTCCTTTTGAATAAAGGCTGTCTGCGTTATTTCTGCCGGTGAATAGATATCTCCACTCTTGGGCGGATGGTTCCCACCATAGGTTCGCTTTGTTCCCGCCATTGTGAATCTGACGTTTATTTGCTTGCGGTGATTTCGAAATGCTAATACCACCATAGTCAATATAGTCATAATAATCATACATGCATTCTGGTTGATCTACACTACCCGCACTGCTCTCGAATTTATCGGCCCAACCTTTGGCAGGGTACATCCAATAGTCCATATAGCTTTTGTTGACAACATCATATTGTGTCTTGGCGAATCTCCAAACATCCTTGTAGGCGAGGTACTGCAACATTCCCTTGGAGAAGTGCACTTGATAGTCCTCCCCCATGGAGAACTTGCCAGGCAATACACCATGGACAGCGGCCGATTTGATCGCAGTGTCCACGCTCACAGTATCAACTGGAATAGTATCAACCGGTGCGACGGTTGTGTCGCTTGGGATGGTATCGCTAGGAATCGTGTCGACCGGCGTAGCCTGCTGTGCGGTGATGGAGTCCAAAACCGCCTCAAGCGCATCGAGCTTGCTCTCCCAGATCGCATCCCTTTCATTCAGGGCTTTCTGGATCTTGTCTTCCCACGCCACATTCTGCTCCTCCAAGGCGCTCTGAATCTTGGCGGCGATGATATCCTCCAGGAATTGCTCGTTCACCTTGTCTGCCAAGAATGCCCTGTGCGCATACAGGGAGTAAGGGACGCTCAGCAGTTGTGAAGTGACGGAGATGCTCTTGCCGTTCAATTCGGCCGTGGAGCGGATGTAGAACGGTCCGTTGCTCCAATCGATGGAGGTGAAGTCGTACGAAGTCTTTCCGCCTCCGACCTCGAGCGTGATGACTCCATTGACGGTGGTGGCGGTGGAGTGATTCTCCGAGTATACCACAGGGCCCTCGATGGAACCTTGCAGGATGGTGATTTGAACCTCCAAGTCCTGGTTGTTGATTACGTTACCTGCGGCATCGCGTATGACCGACTGGTAAGTGAGCTTTTGTGGTACCTGTGCCGACAACGACATAAACCACAAGAATGTCATTGCGACAATCGTGAAAATTTTTTTCATGTGTAATAAATTAATAATTATTGTTTTTCAAAGTATGCCTGCGGTCCAAGCCTTTCTGCGCTTGCGACCATTATTTTTTGACGATGCTGAATGACTTGACGATTGTCTCGCCATGTGTCAGCGTGAGGTGATAAAGCCCTGAAGCATAGCGGGAGAAGTCGATGCGGGTCTCGCTCTCCCTCACCGGCGCGGACAACAATTGTTGCCCCTCCGCATTGGTCAGGGTCATCGTCAGGTTCTTTAACTCGCCCGTCGTGAGTACGAGCACAT
>JAEERP010000044.1 GCA_016285885.1 Paludibacteraceae bacterium | reverse complement strand
AAGATAAATAATAATCTTTAATAAAGAGCAATCCTTTTATCTTTATTATACAAACAAATATCATCTTTAATAATTATTAACTATATTCTTTAATAATTACGAAATAAAACCTTTAATAAAGAAAATATCTTGTCTTTAATATAGACCTATATTTCTCTTTAATAAATATCAGTATTTTATCTTTATTAAATACTTGCGCCTGTCTTTAATCTATATGAAGAGTTTATGCAGATTAAATGTCGGATATGTCTGAAAATAAAGACTTTTAGTATTTTATCTTTAATAAATATAAAGTATGTCAGAATCGATGTGGCGTATGGAGTTGGCTCATTTATTCTTTAATAAATACAAAATATAATCTTTATTATTATCTCATATTAATCTTTAAGAAAGATAAATTATAAACTTTAATAAATATAATGTATAGACTTTAATAAAGTAAATAGATTGTCTTTAATATTCACAATCTATAGCTCTTTAATAAAGACTATAGTTTATCCTTTATTATATAATAAGGTATCATCTTTAATATATAATAAGTACGTACAGGTTTCTGTCGGATGATTTTAGTGCTGTTATGGAAGAGTGTCTTCAGGCAATCAAGTTCTGTGAATGACGCATTTTTCATCCCGAGTTCTGTAGCCGTTGTTCTTCAATCTGTCATGCCACACCAAAATTTCTCTGTTATTTTTCTAGAATGCATATTTTGCTGGACATAAAATTGCAGCCATTTCTTTGTCTTTGGGTATGATCGTTCTAATCGTGTAGGCAAGTTGACATGCATGAAGACCAACGATGTCAATACAGTGATAGGGTAGGGGAGAGAATTATTTCTTTATTATTTATTAAATATATACTTTATTAAATACAAATAATATTATATATTAAATATAAAATATTACTCTTTAATATATATAAAATAAATTCTTTATTAAATGTATGTTACTTAAATATTTGAAATATAGCAATATATAACATCACTAATTTATAAATCTATTTTTTTAAAAGAATTGTCTTGAATATATTATTCGGCCATAATTGTTATATATATCTTTAATAAAGAAAAAACATATACTTTAATAAAGAAAAAATAACACATGAGATTCGAAATACATGAATTATGAACTACTACATATTACTTTTTGACCCCCAAATAGGGTAGGGTAGGGGAGTTCCAATAGACCATTAACACCCCATTCCTATTACAAATAACCTTAAAATTTTGGCGATATTTTCAATCAATTGATTTTTTCTTCGTAAATTTGCAAGTTATAAAGGGTTATAGAGATGCCTACGAAGCGAGAATCGAAGAAAGAGCAGGGTAGGGGAGAGTCACTAATCGTCCCTATGACTGTTATTATGATGCGCCAGGGTTATGACTACTGGCAGAACAAAGTATTGCTCGCTATCATTGATAAATTACAGCCTTATATTCGTGAAGGGCTTCAGATAGATTTGTTTGGAATTCAGGAGGACATCATTCTGTCTATCCGCTATAAGGATTTAGGTATTCGTAGAGCAGATTATTCTAAGTTCCGTTCCCGCTTATCTACGCTTTCTCTCATTCCTGTCATTATTCCAAGCACGCTCAATAATGAGTCTTATCATCGTTATCATCGCCTTGGTACTGTGTTCTTCGAAGAGGGAGATAGTAAAGATTTCATGATCCAGTTGGATAAAGATGTTGTACATCATATCATATCAAAAGAGTATGGATATTGTGAATTGAGTAAAGATGCTTTCCTGGCGTGTAAGTCACGATACAGCCAGCAGATCTATCTTATGCTTGCCAGTTGGCGAAATGAAGGTGAACATAGGATTCCATTAAAGGAATTAGAGGCACAGATGAATCAAGATAGTAATAGCCTGGAGTTGAGTCGTACATCTACAAAGAAAGCTCAGCCAGCACCCACGATTCAAAACATCCTCAATGATGTCAAATCTGAACTCGACGCACTGAAAGCAGAAAATAAAAGTGACCTTTCCTTCACCTATGAAGAGGGTGGGGGAGAGGTCACCTTCAAGATACTGGTTTGAAGCCTTATTGCCTAATTGTGTAGGTGCATCGTAACACCTTCCATGTTGCTTTCGTAGCTATCGATGATACAGTTCTCGCGCGTACTACGAACTCCCTTTCTTAGACCGGCTTTCTGCATATCTTTCAAGTTCATGAAATTTGATTTTCTCGGACCTGAAATACGTGTAAGTGACGGACAACCACTAAACACGTTATACCCCATATTCTTCAATGT
>JAEERP010000043.1 GCA_016285885.1 Paludibacteraceae bacterium | reverse complement strand
TGATAGAGCGTGAGGTTCATCTGACTGCGGAAGAACTGCTTATTGGTCATCATGGCTCCGTTGCGGTAGTTCTTATGCAGCACATCGTAATACCAGTCGGGTGTGAAACTGCCCGCACCTGTCTCACCAATGGTAAACTGGTTCATCACCGACTCATCATGATTATAGGTCACTGACTGAGCCATCACAGAGAGCGGCAGCATCGCCGCCAATAACAAAACATGATAATATAATCTCTTCATATCGGTAGCTAATAATTCACTTTAATACCCGACTTCCTCCGCCACCCGTTTCCACCGCGAAAAGGCATCGTTGGCCATCTCACGGATGGTTTTCGACATATAGAGCGTCCGTTTGAAGTAGTTCAGGCGGATGGTGACGTAGCGCGAGACGACATAATAGGTGTGGTCGATGCAATGGCGGATGTTGTCAAGCGACTCATTGATCTGCCCCAACACCGTAAGCAGGCCCTCAGTCGTAATTTGTCGCGCACCAACAGCGTACTGCGCCAGTTCATAGAGGCTGTTCGTCAGCTCACGCCCGTCAACCAGCACCTGATTGACGGCACGATCACAGGCATTGATGATGATGGTGTCAGACGAGACGATATTGCCTCGCAGCGTCAGCTGGGTAGTGAACCGCTCCAGTAAGTCCTTTAACTGCGTAATACGGTCAGAGACATCATCGTAGGTGTTCTTGACGTTCAGTACCGTCACACCGCCATTGTAGATGACATCGATAATGTCGAAGCATTTGGTGTATTTGTCGAGCTTCACGTTCAGCGAGTCGTAATCCACATTGGCCTCACTGGAATACTGGTGCAGCAGTTCATTGGCCTGCTCCACACCGCTACGGGCCATCAGTACACTGCGGATGCGCTTGTGGTCGTCTATCAGGGCTTCTACAGACAGGAAGTCGAAACTGTACTGTGCCCGCACCATCGTCGGCACGAGCATCAGCAACATCAGGAATATCTTTTCAATCTTCATCATCTTCTACGATATAATCACCACGGGCCACAGCAGAAGCGACATTACGCCAATGCCGGAAACTGCGGCCACCGATGCGGATGCGGTCTGTACCACTGAGAACGGTTATACCCAGCTGTTGCTTCAGGTAGTCGAGCATGGTCTCGCGGCTGCGCATGAACTTCTCAATGAGTATGAGTTGAGCATAGATTTTCGAGAGACGGTAGTCCACGTCACGCGCAATATTCAGACGGTCACACGTCCATAAGAGATGGATGGCATCTTCATCACCCTCCGACTCAGCCGGATTACTATAGGCGTAATTGGCTTCGACAGTACAACCTGGATGGTCATTCATGATTTCATGCAACCTCTGGTTTACCAAATCGGCTTTCTCTGCATCGCTCAACTCAGGATCCAGCTCCATCATATCCACAATCTGCGAACTGGAATAGTTGGCGGTCAGCGTCCAATGTACGGCAAGGATGGCACGGTGGTAACGGATGCCGAGGAAATGGCTCTCACCACGCTCCTTGGAGAGGTCTGCCTGAAACGTCACCTCGCCACTGATATTCGGAACATTTCCATGACGAATGAAGCTCCAACCCTGCCATGAACCCGCATCCGTCCACATGATATTGTAAGCTGTCTCTATCTCGTGCATCACGGCAGGAATACGGTAGGTGCCATCGCGCTCATCGGCAAAGTCATCTATTAACTCCCTCTTTGCATTCTGGTACTGGCTCAACTTCGACTGCGCATTGCTCAACTCTGCTTTCAATTGGTTAATCTTCGTGCGGTTGGCATTATACTGCGCCCGAAGGGATGCTGCTTCTTCAACACTCGCATGACTGATCTGTGCCAACAGGTTGTCATTCTCCACTTCAAGTGCATGAATCTGTTCCTGCAGACGGGTTACCTCGCTACCCCATGTACTAATGCCCTCGTCCAACTCTGATGTGTCGGCACCGCCTGAGAGCGTTGTCTCCATAGCATAGCGCTTGGAATCTTCGTCGAGGGCATGGCGCTGATTGCCGTTTTCCTTCCATGAGAAATTTCCTTCACCAAGTTTAGCCTGGTCGTGGCACTCCATGGTAAAGCTGACCGTTGAGCAGCCACGCATCCTTACCTCGTCAGCAGCCTGATAATAGTTCTTGCGATCCTTCCCGATTCGATAGACACGCCCCTCCTCGTTGTCGTTAAGCTCAGCAAGTTTTGCATTGAACTTCGCTTGCATGGCCTGTTCTGCATCGTACTGCGAGTCAAAGGTTTCCTCGTACACTTCCTCATAGACATTCCAAGTCTTATACACATCAAT
>JAEERP010000042.1 GCA_016285885.1 Paludibacteraceae bacterium | reverse complement strand
ATTATTTCGTAATTTTGGATAGAAAAAGCAATCTTTCTTTGTATAAAGGCAGTTCGGGGGATTGGGAAATGTCGCGGGTTACGATTTGGAGACCGTTCTCAATTCCACGTTCTGCTTTGGATTGCTTTCAAAGAACTCCGACTCAGAGCCACCAGCCGTTTCTATGACCCTTCATCGGGTGCAAAGGTACGAAGATTTTTTGAAATCACCAAACTTTGTAGCCGCAATATAGACTTCATACCGCTTAATAAACGTGAAATCGTTGCCTAAATCGAATTGTTTTTGTACCTTTGCACCCCAAAATAACACCGAGGCTTATATTTGCCTCGCGCAATAATGGATTTACGGAATATGAATAGACTAGCTTACATATATATAAGTATGATTGTCGTGACCTTGTTTGGTTGCAACGGCAGGAAGATCACCTCTCAGTTAGAGGCTGTCAGCAAGATTGCGGATGCCAACCCGGACTCTGCACTTATCGTATTGGATGAATACAGCAAACAAAAGGATGATTGGGGCAAGGCCGACAGAATGCATTATGAACTCATACGGCTGAAAGCGTTGAATAAGTCTGGAGTGAAAATCAAGTCAGACTCTATCATAAAAGATGTTGTCACATACTTTGATGGCAATGGGGAACATAACGAACAGATGTTAGCCTACTACCTGTTAGGGAGGTTTTATGCTAACATCGGAGAAGCACCACAGGCTTTACAGACTTATTATGATGCCATAGATAAAGCCGACACTTTAGATTCCAACTGCGACTATGGGACTTTGGCTGCTATATACGGACAAATGGCGAGTATTTTTCATCAGCAATATTTGCCACACGACGAAATCTGGGCCGTTCGACATTATGTGAAATGCATTGGTCAACTTGGTAATGAAATTGAATATACTATTGCTCAGAGCCAACTAATGAAGCCATACTATTTGCTTGGCGAGAATGATTCCGTATTACAGATAATACAAAATTCGTATAAAAGACTAACAGAACTTGGAGAAACTAAAAGAGCGGCTGGTTTACTGCCTACTGCAATTTATATCAATATCGAGCGGAATTTGCTATCCGAAGCAGAAAAAGAGATAACGGTCTTTGAGCATGAGTCTGGTTTATTTGATGATAAAGGTAATATTGCTGGTGGACGCGAGCACTATTATGCAACTAAAGGTTTCTACGAGTTAGCAAACAACGACTTTGATTCTGCGGAAATATATTTTAGAAAGTCTATACAGTTCGGACATTTTTCTGATGCCTATAAAGGGTTGTTGTCTGTCTATCGCCATAAGAATGTGCTAGACTCCATTATTCATTTCTCACTTTTGTATGAGGATGCGCAAGACTCCTTGCACAATCAGATGCAAATAGACGCCACTCACAGAATGTCATCTCTATATAACTACAGCCGCAGTCAAAAAGTAGCAGAGCAAGAAGCACAGAAAGCCAGAAATGCTCGTCTGTGGATTATTGGGATTCTTATATCTGTTGTTTTTGGTGGGATTTTGATTTTCTATATCTACAGAGACTACAAGAGGAAAAGACAAGACGAAATAGAAAAACTGGCTATATCCCTCAATTCTGCCAAAAAAGAATACCAAGACATACAAGAAGAACTCCAAAGGCTAAAAGATAGGGATTATAAGAAACTTATTGCTGAAAAAGAACTGAAGGGGAAAGAACTGAAAATGACAATTGAAGAACTTGCTGATGCGACAGGCCTTCCATCTGTAATTGACAATCTAAGTGATTTTGAAAACAGCAAAATTGTAGGGGTATTCCGCAAGAAGAAAGATTTTAGGTCTGACAATCCTATACCAAACAAAGCGGAATGGCGAGCTTTAGAAGTACAATTTAGCAAAGATATGCCATCTGCATACAAGATTCTTGCTAAAGACAAGAAACTTTCTCCTTTGGAACTCCATGTCTGTATGCTATTGATTCTTGACTTTGAAGACAGTTCTATAGTCAACATGACAGACTCTATATCACAAACTATAACCACAGCCAAGTCTCGGGCTAACAGGAAAATCTTCAATGAAAAGAGTGCTCAAACCTTAAAAGCTGGGCTTTTACAACTCATAAAGGCCAATTGATTTAATCTGACTTAAAAATCACGCAACCCCTTGATATACAAAAGGTTTTAGGGGGGGGTGATTCCTTTTTTGTCTTCATTTGACTTACTGAAAATGAAGGCAAAGATTTCTTTTATGTTATAATCGCCGTACCTTTGCAGCATCAAAACGAAAACGTTATTAAAAAATGAAAAGATTAACATTAGTATTGAG
>JAEERP010000008.1 GCA_016285885.1 Paludibacteraceae bacterium | reverse complement strand
ACCACTGGATGTCGGTCGCCTTATCGTAGTCGGTCGTGCCGTCCTCGGCGAACTGCACCAACGCACGAGGGTTCTGCTCGTCGTCGCAGTAGGTGTCTGAGGCAATCGGACTCAACTGGTGAGCCTTATAAACCTTCACGCTAAGTGGTTGCAAAGAGCTCTCCGCACCATCATTGGACTTCTGGGAAACGTAATAGATCGTCTCACCCTCGGTAGCCACAGACGGCGTAGGAGCGTCATCACCAATCAATGTCTTATCAGGATTATACCAAACCAATTTGAAGTTGGAGGTGCCGACTCCGTTCGGGTCATTGATCTCGGCCGTCAGAGGCACCACTCTGGAAGAGCCCACGCAATAGTAGACATCCTCAGGGATAGGAGCAGGGGCGCCGAAGATAGTCACCTCGACAGGTATCGTATCACTCCAACACCCGAACGTGTTATCGTAACGGGCCACGTAATAAATCTCGTGCACATCGTCCGTCAGCGGCAACGAAGGCACATCCGGCACAGGGACAGACTTACCATCACCCTTGTACAAATTTTGATTCTTGTCGAACCAGATATACGTATATCCGGACTCGGTTTGGACAGCCGTAGCATCCTGAGAGAGGAGATCCTTGAAGACGCCACTTGAGGTGGTGTCCTTCACAAGGTAAGAGACCTTCATCGTACCCAAAGGTTTCGAGGTGGCATGCACCGCAACCTCGAAGGACTTCGTTTCGCCCTCGCAGAGAGTGGTCTTATCAGTTACCGAGTAAGTATATGTCGTGGTGGCGGTGACTGCATCGAGGTCAGGCTCAGACGATGCCGCGCCAGATGCGTCGTACCAGTTCACCGTATAACTGCTGAAATCATTCTCCTTCAGACGATCCTTCAACTCCTTGCGAGGTTTCACCTTCTCACAGAGATCGATGTCGTCGATGGTTGGAGCCTCAGGTTTCGGATTCAGGATCACCTTCACCGTATCCCAACGTTGGCAATGAGTAGCATCCACATCGAAGTTATCGGAAGTCTTCACATAGAGGAACACCTCCTTGGCAGTGCTACCATTGTTGTCGTTTGTAATGGTATAGTCCTTAGCCTTCGAACCCGAAGCAACCGTATACCCACTCTCTGGAGTGTTTCGCTGATCCCGATACCAATCAATCGTATAATCAGCATACGGTTTGTTGTCCTTATCCGTTGTGGTCACATCGTCTGTGCCAAAAGTGAGGGATTCACCATAGCACAACGAATAAACATTGTAGTTATTCTCCACAACAACCTTATCGTTAGTAAGGGCGCTCAGGGAAGACCTGTCCGGCTTGATATTAATTGCCTCCGACTGATAACAACGAGCGCAATTCAGATGCGCCTTAATGGTCATAGTGGAAACGGACACATTACGGCAAGGGGAATTCTCGCTCACCAATAGTTGTCTTTCGTCCATTAGCGTATTCAAATCACCAACCACCAAACGGAAATACACATTTTCCTTAGGTTTGCGAGGATTGGAAGGTGTCACAATTTCCTTGAAAGCCTCAGAAGTGACTGGATCCTTAATGACAAACTGTTCTGTGTTCAAGTATATTTCCCCATTCTCATCATGCAAAGGGAACCACTTTATCGTATCAGGTTCATTTGTGGCATCAGGGTCCGTATATGTGTATTGATACAAATAACGAATGTCCCTGTAATATTTCTTTAACTTTTCAATTTGCGATTGTTCATATGGAACAAACAAAGTCAAAGTATCACCCGTACACATATTCAGCAAATCCTTTCTTTCTCCTGTAACACGAGGATTCAAATCAATTTTCGGAGGAGAACAAACCTGGAAACGAATATCATCAATACCGAAATCACCATCACCATTTCCTAACACATCTCTTAAACTAGTAATCTTCATGGTTACGCATCCATCTCCCTTCGTCACGATATCCCATGGACCATGTCCATGATCCCAGTTTTGATTAACAGCAATCTGTATATGTTCATCCACATATATATCCCTTGTGTCATCATCTATAAGCTGTACTTGAAGATCTGCCGTGTTGCTACCACTTGTGACATCAGTATTTATACCTGCAAACCAAGCATCAAACGTCACCTTCTTTCCAGGACAAATGCCACATATCTTCTTCTCGAATATGGATACATTCTTGTATGGATTACCTTCTGTTTGCAAATCAAGCATAAGATAACCACCTCCGTTTCCATTGGTCGTATGATCTCCCCTTGTTGAATAAGCACTTTGATCACTGATAGCGAAGTGATCCCCAGGACTGCCATAAATTTCTCTACTATATGTAATAGCAGGGAAAGCATCTCCACCTGTTTTCAAATCTCCCACAGCATAATGAGTTTCCTTACCACCCAATTTATCCGTAGCAGTCACCGTTTTGGAATTACCATTCAAATCCGTATATGTATACCTATTACCCTGGAATTGACCAAAGTCTTCATAATAAACATCAACCAAAGGAAGAGGATTTCCATCCTCATCATTACAACATGCCTTCATTTCAACTTTTTTGGTGGCAGAAGCTGCAGGACATCCTTTCATAGTGACATTCACAGTAAATTCATAAGTAGTCTCCACATCTTGAGGAGGAGAGAACGTAAGTCCACTCTGATTGCCAACAGTTCCATTGTTTTTCTCTTTCCATGTTATAGTTGTACCCTCAGGGTATGATTCTTTCAGACCTAACGTGACCGCAGAGCCGACACACTCTGAAGACTTCCCGTCAATCGTCGGTTTTATTCCCTTAGCCGTTATCTTCACATCGTCGATACCAATAGGAATGGAGTTCGTACCACCATCACGGCCTATGTAAATAGACGCATTACCATAGTTATCCGCAGTAAAAGGAATGGTCAACTTATAACTAGATCCATAACCTATTCCGCCATTCATACCATTAGGAACAGTCGTACCACCGATATTTGTACCACCATTAGCATCCAGTCCATTCACCAAATACTTGAGTTTCAACTGTTGCCCATTAAATTTTTTATTAGTGATATCATAATTTTGCCCACAAATAGAAATACTTCCACTTGTTTTTGCATTCGCATCCAAATAAGCCTGAACCGATTTTGGATCCAACAAGTTATAAATGGTACAAGTGAATTGTCCTGACGTACGAGGTTCCAGTCCTGACAAAACATAGCCTAACACAAAAGTCTGGTCATGATTCGTACCGAAATTCACCAACAATTCGGAGCCCACATCCAACAACAACGGGCTTATCAATTTCGGGTTAGCAGTAATAGCACTATATCCTACATTATTAGTCGCTTGCGCTTGCGTCGCAGAATCCGCTTTCCAAGCCCGATTTGTAATCATCGCACCTGGAACATGTACCTCATTACCCAAAAGGCCAGATTGCACAGCATGATTGATAGTCGCATAATAATCATACCCAGCCGGCATCTCTATCAGGTCTTGAACATCCTCATTAAACCATCCATCTTCATCATTGGAAAGTTGAGGATTAAAAAGGGAAATCCCAGAAACCTTAAAATCAGTCCCTCCAACGACACAATCCTGTGCGAAAGCACCATCAACATTGAATAATAAAACTGATACCAATCCCATCAGGAAACGGCACCCATACTTTATTAACCCCATATACTTATCCTTTAAAAGAAATAAAATACTACAAGTTTTCATGGTCATAAACTATATAAAAACCTCAACACACGGATTACTCGCCCGACTATCAACGAATTACGACAAGGCACAATCCGAAAAATTGCCGTGCAATTTAGAAATAATTTTTCACATAAAAAATTTTTTTCCGCTTTTTGATGAATTTTGCCACACAAAATGAATCAGAAGGCAATAAACTAGGCAGGAGTTTGTAGTGATTTTATCATAGAAAATATTCAGTTAGCAGGGATGTCCGGGCACTGTTTTTTCAACGAAGAGAGTTCACAACCGCTCCACCTCCGCGACGGTGAGACCGCTCATCTCCGCAACCGTCTGCTTGTCAAAGCCCTTCGACAACATCTTCTTCGCCATCTCGACGGCCTTGGCCTTCGCACCTTCCGCACGCCCCTTCTCCACTCCGATAGCTTCGCCTTTCTTTATGCCTATGGCTTCGCCCTTTTTCATACCGATAGCTTCGCCTTTCTTCATACCAACGGCCTCGCCCTTTTTCATGCCAACAGCTTCGCCCTCCACAAGGCCCTTCTTGAACCTGTAATCGGGGTCCAGGCTAAGGGAGACGCGCACGCCATCCCAGAAATCGTCGTAGGAATCCAGCTGCGCATCGGTGTAGGCGGAGCGCTCCAGGATATCAATCGCCTGGCGTATCTCCGCACACGCCAGCATCTCCGCCGGCACGTCGCTCGTGTTCTCGTCTATCTCCGTGAGGTACCGGAGCCACAGGACCATCATCTTCTTGTACACCACCGTGGAGGGATTGAACTTCTTCAACTCCACGAAGACGATGTTCAGCCCTTCGATCACATGGTCGGGGCTCCCCTCCTCCATCAGCCTGAAGACGTGCATGAAATCGGAGCAGTCAAACGGGGAGCGCTCCGCAAGCAGAACCGGCCTCTCCGTACGCTTGAAGGTATCCTTCGGCAGGTTCTCGTTCAGCAGACACAGCGTGTAGACCGGCATGCAGGAGGCATAGTCCTCGCCCTTGCGCAGCTGGCGGCTGTACGCCTGCGTCGTGTTGTGCAGTATGCGCTTGAGGAAGTCCGTCGTCCACACCATCTGCATCTCCACGATGAACTGGCGCTGGAGCGAATCGGTGCACTTCACGTCCACGATGGAGTACTTCCGGGCCGACGTGTCCGGCAACATCTCCGGCGTCTGGTACTCGATGGAGCATATCCGCTCATCCCCGCTGAAATCCAGCAGGGAGTTCAGAAAGCTGATCGTCAGCTCCTTATGTTCGCCGAACACACGCTTGAACGTCAGGTCGGCTTTGGGATCCAGATACTTGGACATATTCAGACTTCGTTTTTGTTTTTCGCAAATATATAATTTCCTTTTATTACGCTCCTACAACGGAAGGCGATTGATCTCGTCAGGGGACAGCCCGCTCGCCAAGGCGATGGTATCGATGTCCACACCCTTCCGTTTGAGGATCTTCGCCATCTCGACGGCCTTGGCCTTCGCCCCCTTTTCCATTCCGATGGCCTCGCCTTTCTTCATACCGATAGCTTCGCCCTCCACAAGGCCCTTCTTGAACCTGTAATCGGGGTCCAGGCTGAGGGAGACGCGCACGCCATCCCAGAAATCATCGTAGGAATCCAGCTGCGCATCGGTGTAGGCGGAGCGCTCCAGAATATCGATCGCCTGGCGTATCTCCGCACACTCCAGCATCTCCGCCGGCACGTCGCTCGTGTTCTCGTCTATCTCCGTAAGGTACCGGAGCCACAGGACCATCATCTTCTTGTACATCACCGAGGAGGGATTGAACTTCTTCAACTCCACGAAGACGATGTTCAGCCCTTCGATCACATGGTCGGGGCTCCCCTCCTCCATCAGCCTGAAGACGTGCATGAAATCGGAGCAGTCAAACGGGGAGCGCTCCGCAAGCAGAACCGGCCTCTCCGTACGCTTGAAGGTATCCTTCGGCAGGTTCTCGTTCAGCAGGCACAGCGTGTAGACCGGCATGCAGGAGGCATAGTCCTCGCCCTTACGCAGCTGGCGGCTGTACGCCCGCGTCGTGTTGTGCAGTATGCGCTTGAGGAAGTCCGTCGTCCACACCATCTGCATCTCCACGATGAACTGGCGCTGGAGCGAATCGGTGCACTTCACGTCCACGATGGAGTACTTCCTGGCCGAAGTGTCCGGCAACATCTCCGGCGTCTGGTACTCGATGGAGCATATCCGCTCATCCCCGCTGAAATCCAACAGGGAGTTCAGAAAGCTGATCGTCAGCTCCTTATGTTCGCCAAACACACGCTTGAACGTCAGGTCGGCTTTGGGATCCAGATACTTGGACATAGAATTTTTGTATTTATATTGTCGCAAATTTAGACAAATTTTGCCAACTTCCAAAGAAATCTATGTATATTTGCGACATAATTACACAATTTCATATAGGATATTGACAAAGCAGTGCAATAGGAAATATAAGTTGCTCAATTGATAAACTCAATATGCATTTGCAACATGGATGAATTCAGAAAAAATCACAAAAAACTCTTAAAAAGAGATAGAATTAGCACTAAAACTAAAAAAGGAATATTATGAACAAAAAGATAGAAATGTTTGATGTGGATGCACAACTTGACGAACGATTTGGCAAAGAGGGCAGTGAAACAAGGGAAGCAGCTGAGAAAAGAGCCGAAGCCTTCTTCACAGAAAATCAGCACTTGGACTCACTATTGAATTCCGTCCAATATAATACATCTAAACACCAGCATTAATTTACAATATTGTTTCACACCACCCTGCTCAAAGGTTCCTCCCCCCTGAAACAGCGTGTGATGTTCTCGCAGGCATACCGTCCCATGGCGATCCGCCCTTTCATCGTAGCCGTACCGATGTGCGGCACCAACACCACCTGGTCCATCGTGAGCAATTCCTCTGATATCTTTGGTTCGAATTCATAGACATCCAGACCGGCGCCCGCCAACCGTCCAGCGCGCAACGCCTCAACCAGGGCCGCCTCGTCCACCACAGGTCCCCGCGCCGTATTGATCAGATAGGCGCTTGGCTTCATCTGACGCAGGGCCGCCTCATCAATGATGTGGCGAGTGCTGTCGTTCAGCGGGGTATGCAAAGAGAGGTAGTCGGATTGGCGCAGTAGATCCTCGAACGAGACGTAGGTGACCTTCAGGCGCTCTTCCTCCTCCGGGGCAAGACGATGGCGGTTGTGGTAGATCACATTCATTCCCGCACACACAGCGCGGCGAGCCACGGCTCGTCCGATGTTACCCAAGCCCAACACGCCGAGGGTCGTCCCCCACAGCCCGACACCCAGGTTCTCCATCACCCCCCACTTCAGTCCGGAGCCACGTTTGAGTTTCGCGTCACACTCCGAAACACGGCGCGCAAGGTCTGCCATCAGGGCAAAAGCCAGCTCGGCCGTAGGCTCTATGACGGGGTCCGGGGTATTGGTCACCACGATGCCCTTCTCCTTGGCATAGGCGATATCCACGTTATTGAAACCCACACCGAAATTGGAGATGATGCGAAGCTTGGCGCCAGCGTCGATAAGCTCCTGGTCCACCGTGAAGGAGAACATCGAGAGCAACGCTTCGCACTCAGGCAACCTACGCAGAACCTCCTCATGGCTGAAGCTCCCCGACGCCGGGGTTATCACCTCGAAATGACCTCTTATCTCCGCGAAAGATTCTTGGGGTATAGCGTATGTAACCAATAGCTTAGGCATAATGAACTAACTTTGTATGAATCGTATCAGTCGAACAACGAGCCCTGCCGGCAGAAACCGCCCATCTTGCCGAGATGGCGCAACGCAAGCTCAGTGACCTCCCGTCCGCGGGGAGTCCGTTTGATGAAGCCCTCCTTGATCAGGTATGGCTCATAGACCTCCTCGATGGTGCCGGCATCCTCACCCATGGCCGTGGCGATGGTGGTGAGTCCGACAGGCCCCCCGTTGAACTTATCGATCATGATGTTCAACAACTTATTATCTATCTCGTCGAGACCGTACGTGTCAATGTTCAGGGCCTCGAGGGCGAACTTCGCGATGCGCAGATCGATGCGTCCGGAGCCCTTCACTTGGGCGAAGTCACGCACACGGCGCAGGAGCGCGTTGGCGATACGCGGCGTGCCTCGGCTACGACGGGAGACCTCCACAGCGGCCTCCTCCTCGCAAGGAACGCCCAACATGGCGGACGAACGCATGACGATCTTCGTCAGGACATCCACATCATAGTACTCCAGGTGGCAGTTGATGCCGAAACGGGCACGCAACGGACTGGTCAGCAGACCGCTACGGGTAGTGGCCGCCACCAAGGTAAAGGGGTTCAGGTCTATCTGTATCGAACGGGCATTCGGTCCCTTGTCGATCATGATATCGATACGAAAATCCTCCATCGCGGAATAGAGATACTCCTCGACCACAGGCGAGAGGCGATGGATCTCATCGATGAAGAGGACATCATGGGGCTCCAGATTGGTGAGCAGACCCGCCAAGTCGCCCGGCTTATCCAACACCGGACCGGAGGTCAGCTTGAAGCCGACGCCCAACTCGTTGGCGATGATATTGGACAAGGTGGTCTTGCCCAATCCCGGAGGGCCATGGAAAAGGATATGGTCCAACGGTTCGTTGCGCATCTTCGCCGCACTGACGAAGATACGGAGGTTCTCGATGATCTTGCTCTGTCCGGAGAAATCATCGAACGAAAGCGGACGCAAGGCGTTCTCGTACTCCCGCTCCTTTTCGTTGACTGTTTTTCTTATATCGAAATCACCCATTCAAATCCAAAATTTAATCAATCACTTATGCGGCATGTACTTCGACACCAGGTTATGGATCAAAGAGACCGCATTCTCCCTTGTCATCGCGGAAGCCTTATCGAAAAAGCCGCGCAGACGCTCCTTCACGTACTGGAACTTCCAACGGTAGCGCAGCATGAAGAAGTAAGAGATCGGCAAGGTGAAGAAGAAGGCCACGACGGTCATCGTGTCCGCCTCGTAAGGGATTCCGTACAGGGCCTGCATCAGCACAGGGAACAATGTAGGGAACAAAATAGTCTCTATCACGTAGAAGATAGGCGTGAACAACATGGCGGAGCCCAACTTCAGGGAAGACTCAAAGCCTGAGCCATGCGCACGGGCACCCAACAGTTTGGAGATCATGAAAGGGAAGAAATTCACGATCACGCCATACAGGAAGAGAGGGATGGTGACGAGCAGATAAAGGATCTTCGTCACGAGGTCCGCATCCACACCCGACACCTCGGAGGTGACCGCACGGAAGGCGACATCATCGCTCTTCCCCCGCCAAGCCTCGCAGGCCATGCTGAGCGATTCGAGCGTCTCGTCGCCCGCAGCCTCCGCTTCTCCGAGAAGGGAGACGATCTTTTGGCGGGCAATCAGCCGATTCGTTTGGTTATCCTCCAAGCCGAGCCTATCCAACATCTGTTCGTTGTAAAGATAGGCGGCGGTATAGAATGTCTCATAATATTTTTCAGACTGAATATCCAGCATCAACGGAGCGATCTTCTCCGAAAGATCCTTGCGGATAGCATTCATGGCGTGGGGCGCATCCTGCTGGTATTGTGCGTAGTAGTCCTTGATGTTCAACGGGCGACCGAAGCTCAAGACCAGATGACGGCCGCTCCTGTCGTAGTGACCATAGTCGATACCGACGGGCACGATCTTCACCCACGTGTCCGACAGCTGTTCCTGCGCGGCGAAGGCAGTGCGGAAGATACCCTTCACCAAGGGACGGAGCTGGCGTTTCTCTTCCTGTCCACCTTCCGGCATCAGGCAGAGGAATTGGTCGTGTGTCAGCACATCCACCGAATCGCGCAGCGACTCCTCGTTCTTCTTCAGGTTGCTGACCCCGTTGCGCATACGATAGGCGGGCATCATCTTCAATGCCCGCAGGATCTTGTCGATCAGCTTGTTCTGGAAGAGGTCCGCCCTCACCCAAAAGACAACCGGCTGCGGAGAGGAAAAGAGCAGCGCCATCGCATCCACGAAAGCGTTCTGGTGGTTCGGGGCGAAGATGACAGGCTCGCCCTCCGGAATGTTGCCGACTCCATTGATCTCGCAACTGGAGAACCATCTGGAATATGCGAAGTTGGTATATACCCTTAATATCTTATAGAATAACGTTGTTTTTGAAAACTGGCTCATACGGTCTTATATGATTCTGGGTTCTCCTCGTCGAACTGGTCTGGATAGAGGAGAATGTAACTGTTCTTGTTGAAGTACTTGGAGAGATAGTTAGGCAACTTCTCGAACAACGGGTTGTAAGACATCGCTGTCTTTCGGGAGGAGATGACCACGAACAGGTCATTATCCGCCACCTCGCCCGTAAGCACCAAGAAATCCTCCCAATCGTCCAACTCCTTGAACTGGGTCGGGACACCGAACTTCTTCCTTTGCGCAAGTATCTGTATTTGGTCCAACGTCTCCTTATGGGCATAGAAGAGCACATTGGCGCCGATCTGCTTAGCGATATTCTTCATACGGTCGTACCACTTCACGAAGCCCACCTCGAACTCTGCGCGCGGAGGCACGGCCACGACGATGCGCTTGATGGTGCTGACCGGCTGCACGGCATGGTAGATCAGCGTCATCTGGTTCGTCGCCTTCAACAGGTTGTCCGTCTTGTCGCCCAAGAAAGAATCCGCGAAGTTGTTCTTATGGTGCAGACCCATGACCACCTCGGTGATATGGTTCTCCCTGATCGTCTCCACGATACCGCTGGTCACGTTCACATCGAAACGGGTCATCATACGCACGGAGTTATCGGTCGCCGAAGCGATCTTCGCCGCACGTTCCAACAGTTTCTTAGCCTTCTCCTCCGAAGTCAGGTGGGCGGCGTTCTTATTGGCGATCGTCAACGCATAGAGTGGCTCACGGCTCTTGTCCACCTTCAGCAGGATGGAGAGTTCCATCAAGCTATTCAGGGTGTCAGGGTTATAGAGCGGGATAAGGATACGGTCCGCCAATTTCTCGTCGGAGAGTTTCTCGTCCAACTGGTCCTGCTGGGTCACCAACTTACGGGCCGCCTTCTCCGTCGCGAAGGAAGAGATGGTGCAGGTGACGAGGATCATCACGATGGTACCGTTCAGGATCTCGTCGCCCAACAAGTAGACTGGCAGTCCATTCGGATCCACACCGATCTGTATTCCATGACCGATCATCACAGCCGCCAAGGTGGCAGCCGCCTGAGCATTGCTCAAACCGAAGATCATGAGACCCTCTTCCTTCGTCATCTTGTACGTCTTCCGCGTGATCACAGCGGCGATGTACTTGGAGAGGGTGGAGACGGAACTCATCACGACGGCGGCGATCAGCGAATTGAAACTGGAGAAGACCGAACGGACATCGATGAGCATGCCCACACCTATCAGGAAGAAAGGAATGAAGATCGCATTGCCCACAAAATCCAAACGGTTCATCAGCGGGGAGATGCGAGGGATGTACCTATTGAGCGCAAGGCCCACCATGAAGGCACCAATGATCGGCTCCAAGGAGGCCATCTTCGCGAGGAATCCCCCCAAGAAGACCATCGCCAAGACGAAGATATATTGCAGGATACTATCCTCATGCCGCTTGAAGAAACGGTCCGCTATCCGTGGATAGACAAAGCCGATGATCAGGACGAAGATGACCACCGAGATGACGAACTGCAGCCAGAACGTGGCATTGACCTCCCCCTTGCACATCGCCACGATGAAGGCGAGGATAACCAAGGCCAACGTGGTGGCGATCATGGTACCACCCAACGATATGTTCACGGCGGAGTTCTTCGTCACACCGAAACGACCCACAATCGGATAGGATATCAACGTGTGGGAGGCGTACATGCTGGCGATCAGCACGGAGGCCAGGATCAGATAGCCAGTGAAGGAGAAGTTCCCTATCGTCTGGAAATCCGGTGTCGTATGGGCAAAAAGATACTTCAGGAGGAAGAAACTGCTGACCGATCCAAAGATCATCGGCACATAGAAGGTGGTCAGGCCAAAGAACACATTCTTCTTGGTGTTCTTCTTAAAATCGGCGAGGTCCATCTGCAAGCCCGCCAAGAACATGATATAGAGCAGACCCACCGTACCGAACAGGTCGAAGCTGACATCCCGCTTCAGGACACCCGTTCCGTTCTCACTCAGAATCACACCCGCAAGAATCAAGCCAATGATATGCGGAATCTTCAATCGATCCAGCGCCAGCGGAGCAATAAGGATGACGAACAGCACCAACGAGAAAATCAGGATTGGGTCTGTCACCGGTAAGTGTGAAAAGAAATTCGCTACTTGCTCCATACACCTTCTGCAATTTACTTCTGCAAAATAAAGAAAAAAAACGATACTATGATAATTAAGAGTTAAGAATTAAGAATTATGAGTTAAAAGGGATGCGCATACATGGATGTTTTCCCGTAAATTGTGTAAATCGTAAAATCATAAATCCCCACGCAATGCACATACCCATGCCCCAGGGGCGGGGATAATTAAGAATTTTGAAACGTCAGTTCGACGAAGTCAACTGGTTGGGAAGTGCGTGTCTATAGGCGATGCGCATACCCTAAGCCCCGATGGGGCGACAACATCACAGGCAGGGGTGCTAACCCCTGTATGACGAACAGTATGTGTGACGGGAACCCGAAGGGGTGAAAACAATATAGACGTTAGCGGAGGATGCGCATACATGGATGTTTTCCCGTAAATTGTAAATCACAAAAAGGTGTCACCCCTTCGGGGTTCCTATTCATTCCTACATCGCACACACGGGTTCACACCCGTGCCTGTATTATGATCACCCCTTCGGGGTTCCCCCGTAAATCGTAAATCCCCCCAACACGCCTTGCACAAAATAATTAAGGGACGTTTCACAACGTCCCTTAACCAATCTAAACCTTAACTATGAAAAAATCTACCTGTTTTGTTTGCGCTACAAACATACGACAAAAAATGTCCGCAGCAAAATATTTTTCTATTTTTTTAATCATATTCATAAAATTGACCTATAAACAATCAAATATCATCGCCCTAACTTTTTCCATAAGACGGACACGCTCGACACCCCGCACATTATGTTCGTGACCGGGATAAAAGTAGCATTCAATCTGTTGGGCGACATCATTCCGTTTATTCGCCTCTGCCAAGAGGTATTGCCAATGGAGCGGAAGGACGACAGGGTCCTCCAGGCAATGGATTAGCCTCAACGGTGTCTTCAGCTCTCCGATGCGCTTCGCCATGTCGGTGCGGGTGAAATGCTCCCCGGAGGTTCCTCCCTCCTTGTCCAGGCTCATGTAACGCTCCGTGTACATCGTCTCATAGTAACGCCACGAGACGACAGCGCCGCCAGCTACACCCACCTTGAAGGGGAAGCCGCTGCAGAGCAACATGGAAAGGGTCATAAAACCGCCGAAGCTCCAGCCGTAGATGGCCACCCGGTTCCTATCCACGTAGTCGTGCGTCAGGAAGAGCCAGTTCAAGGCGTACTTGTAATCACGCATCTGCGGACCGTTCAGGTCATCCCGGATCTCGCTCTCGAAGCGGTGCCCACGATTGTACGAGCCATGCGGATCGATGCAAAATGTGACACAACCCGCATCCGCCATCATCTCCTCAAAGCCTTTCGTCCCACTTCCCCACGTATTGGTGATCAACTGCACATGCGGACCGCCATAGACGTAGAATACGACGGGCAACCGCTCACCCTCCTTCACCTCGCGAGGCTTCACGATACGGTAGTAGAGATCATCGTCGGAGTCCTTCCCCTTCGGCAATATGCCTACGATCCGTTCAGGCAACTGGTACCCCTCGTACGGATCGCGGGAACGCTTCAGCACAAACTGGTCGCCATAAGTCTCCAGACTCCCCAAGGTGGTCACGCCCGGTTCATTCTCCGACTGGAACTCATCGACCCAAACGGGACCCGTCCCATCCATATAGACCTGATGCGTCCCCACCGAAGGGGAGACCTGCACCGTCACACCGTCCGAGAGTTTGGTGGCAAAGAAATCACGGTTCAACGAAGTGTTGCGGGTCGCCAAATAGAGCACCTGATCCCGTGCCGCCGAATAGCCTAAAAGGTGCGTCACCTCCCAATTGCCCTGCGTGATCTGCTCCATTCGATTGGCCGCAAGGTCATAGAGATAGATATGATTGTACCCAGAGAACGTACGACTCTGAAACAGAAATCTTTGCGCATCTATAAACAATGGCGAATGCTCCGGCTCAACATACTTCGAATCCTCTTCGCATAGAATTTCACGGGTAATGCCACCCGTCGTGGTATCGAACTGGAGCAAGCGGCTGCGCTGTTGGCTACGGTTGAGTCCGTAGCAAAAAAGTGATTGGCTATCGGGCGACCATGTGAGGCCGATCCAATAGCAGATCTCCCCATCGTTCTTCAGCCAAGTGATGCTCCCCTCCTCCACATCCAGGATGCCCACCTCGACCTGCTCCGACTGTTTCGTACCTGCGAAGGGATACTTCAAGAGGGTCGTGCGAGGCATTTCGCTGCCATTCGGAGCGGAAGTGACGGGAAACTCGGTGACGGACGTTTCGTTCAGACGATAGAAAGCCACCTTGCGCTTATCCGGGGAGAGGAAAAACTGTTCCTCGATGCCGAACTCGTTTCGGGAAGGTGTCTTGCGCACCGTGAAGGAGGGATCCTTCTCGACGTAGATCATCTTACGCCCTCCATCAGGGTCCAGGCGGTAGATCTCCTCCTTCCCCTTCGCCACGAAGAGGTATGTACCCTCGCCGTCGGTGGAGGTGAGGGTCCAGTCTGACATGCTCACACGCCAAGCCATGCGCAACGCACCCTCCACAACGTTCAGGCGCATCAATAAGCTCCCGAGCGACACATAGAGGGAAACGCACGCCTCCGACACCGTTAAGCCGGAAAGGGCAATCTCCTTGGTGGGCTTGACATCGGCGCCCGCCACCGCCAACAACTGTTCATTCGTGAAATGTAGGGTGGAGAAAGTCAGTTTAGGCTGCGTATCGTCCACGTGGCAAAGGGAGAGGTCTCCCTTCGCATCCACCAATGCGACCACATGGTCACGCACCATGACGCTCGCATATCTATCAGGCTGAAAATCCTTGTACCGTTCACCGCCGGGCACAATAGCGTCCAACGGCAATATATTATCTTCTGTCATATCGTCAGTTAGCAAATTCGCTCAGTTCGAGCCATCGCATCTCCTTCTCGTCGATCAGGGCGATGACCTCCGCCACACGGTTCGATTTAGCAATCAGATCGTCATTGGAGAGTTGTCCGGAGGAGAGTTCCTCCTCCAAGCCGGTCTTCTCCTTCCCCAGGGCCTCGAGATCCTTCTCCAGCTGTTCGAACTCACGCTGTTCCTTGTAGGTGAGTCTGCGGGGGCGCTCCTTCACGTTGCGTTGCGGAGCCTCCGACGCTGTGGCACCCTTCTGTTTCGGGGCGTTCTCCTTCTCCTGCCGCTCGAAGTAGAGCTTCATGTCGCGGTACTCCCTATAGTCGGAATAGTTGCCCGGGAAGTCCTGCACATTCGCATTGCCGTGGAAGACGAAGAGGTGGTCCACCACCTTATCCATGAAGTAACGGTCGTGCGAGATGACGATCACGCACCCCTTGAACGATTGGAGGTACTCCTCCAGCACGTTCAACGTCACGATGTCGAGGTCGTTGGTAGGCTCGTCCAAGACGAGGAAGTTAGGGTTCCGCATCAGCACGGTGCAGAGGTAGAGTCTGCGACGCTCGCCACCGCTCAGCTTGGCGATGAACTTCTGCTGCGTCTCAGGCGTGAACAGGAAGAGGTTGAGGAATTGGGAGACCGACAAGCGTTTCCCGTCGCCCATCTGCACCACCTCGGCGATGTCGCGCACCGCATCGATCACCTTCATGTCCGGGTCGAACGTCATACCCTGCTGGCTGTAGTAGCCGAAGCGGACCGTCTCGCCCACATCGATGGTACCCGAATCAGGCGCCACCTCGCCCACCAGCATCTTCACGAAGGTGGACTTGCCCGTACCATTGTTGCCGACAATGCCCAACTTCTCGTAGCGGTTGAAGGTATAGTCGAAATTCTCCAATATCTTGGTCTCTCCGTAGCTTTTGCAGACGGATCTCGCCTCGAATATCTTGCTACCGATATAGCTTGCCTTCACTTCCAGCTTCACCGTACCCGTGGAGCGGGGCGCCTTGATCTTCTTCTCCAGGTCATGGAAAGCGTCGATGCGGTACTGGGCCTTCCCCGCCCTAGCCTGTGGTTGCCTGCGCATCCAATCCAGCTCCTTGCGAAAAAGGTTGTTGGCCCTCGCCAACTCAGCGTTCTGGGCATCATAACGCTCTTGGCGCTTCTCCAAGTAGTAAGAATAGTTACCCTTATAGGCATATAGTTGTTGCTGGTCGATCTCCAGGATATCGCTGCAGACCCGATCCAGGAAGTAACGGTCGTGCGTCACCATCAGCAAGGCGAGCCTTGAGCGGCGCAGATAATCCTCCAGCCACTCCACCATATCAAGGTCCAAGTGGTTCGTAGGCTCATCGAGGATCAGCAGGTCAGGTTCGGAGACCAAGACCTTCGCCAAGGCGACACGCTTCATCTGTCCGCCAGACATCACGTTCAGCTCCTGCTCCAAGTCCGTGATCTTCAGCTTGCCGAGGATCTGCTTCATTCGGATCTCGTTGCCCGACCCCGTGCAGACATCCTGCACCGTCTTGAAGCCATCCAGCTTAGGGTCCTGCGGCAAGATACCCACCTTCAATCCATTCCGGAAGGTGATCTTGCCCGTATCGTATGACATATTGCCCGCGATGATATTCAGCAAGGTACTCTTGCCGGCCCCGTTCTTCGCGATCAGCGCCACACGCTGGCCCTCGAATAAGCCGAAAGAGATATCCTTGAATAAATAATTGTCTCCGAATGATTTGGTCAGGTTCTCAACCTGCAGATAAAGAAGCGCCATAATCGATTATGAGGGTACTAATAATGTTTCAAACCCATTTTTTATTTAATGAAAACGGTGAGTTCCCGGGAACCCACCTTAAATGCATATTCTGTGATCGTCGCTGACCGTGAAGAGCACGTCCACGCGCGAAGGCATCTCTTCCAGCATATGGCGGGTCAACCGCTCATAGTGGGAGATGAAGCGCACCAGTTCCTCGTCGGACATCACGCGCAGGTTCTTCTGCCCCTGCGTTTTGATGCGCAGTTTCTCCTCCTGCAGGGTACGCCATTGGTATACCTTGTCGAACGAAGGCACCTTGAGCATCACGAGGAGGTCCAGTCTGCCGAAGAGCGACTTATAATTCTCTTTTAATTGGTTATTCACGTAGCGGCGCCACACGCAGTAAGGGTCCTCCTTCTTTTCGAGGTCATTGATAGGCGTAAGCAGTTCCGTCTCCTTCTGCTCGACCGCCCCCATGAACCAGCCATCGAAGATGATGACGTCCGCCCGTCCCACGAACTGTTCCCACTCGGAGCGGGGGAAAGGCTCATCCAGCGCCTTGTTGAAGCGGGGAATCATGGTCACATCCTTAGGGCCCGCATTGCAGAGTGCGTCGAGCACATCCTCACCCAGTTTCACGTCATGGGTGCCAGGCACGCCACGCGTCGCCAGCAGAGGGTGCACCTCCTCGGCAAGTTTCTGCCGATCCGCCCTGCTCAGGTACAAGTCGTCGATACTCAGCAGGGCCACCCGCAGGTTGTGGGATTGCTCCAGCACGACCTTCAGCAACTGTCCGAAAGTGGTTTTTCCGGCTCCTTGGGCACCATTCACCCCAATGATATGCGTCCTACTATCCGTATCAAAGCCCATGCGTATCAAATTAGCCATAGGCACATAGACGCGATCCAAGTCCTCCATGAGGACCTCATCCAACATCAATTCATTCAGCTTCTGTCGGAAAGCGTCACGCAACACAAGTTCACAAGCATTCATAATAGCTATTTTTTCAAGATCCGTTGTAAAAGCAATTTCAGTTCATCGTTAGGCTCAGCTCCTTTCGTCATCAGGAAATTACCGTCCTTGTCGATCAAGAAGAAGGATGGCAGGCTCTTTATACCAAAGAGTTTTTTCACAGCGTCAGAGTCCTTGACCATCCAAAAGTTCATCTTTCCACCGAAGCGCAGGGAGAGTCTCATCACCTGTTCCATCTCGTCATACAAGAAGACGTTCACGATAGTCAGATCCCTCCCATACTCATTGTGGAAACGCATCAGCACATTCAAATCCTTTTGCGTCTGGTCTATGAAACTATTTCCGAAATTCAAGTATATATATTTGCCCTTCAACTCAGAGAATCTATGGATCCTACCATCGACGGAGACCGCTTCGAAATCGGGAGCGTCCATTCCCGGCAAGTTCGACGAGGCGCTGTTCAGGATGACAGTCAACAAATCGCGGTTCGACTGGCATTGGATGACGCCGCCCACACTCCTCAATAGTTCATACACCTTCGTCCGATCGTACTCGTTGGAGCCCAACAAATCGTACAGCCACTTGATAGCGACCAGCTCACGCAACATCGGATTCGTGATCCCGTAACGGTTCTTGATCGTGAGGAAATACATCTTCACGTTCCCCTCCTCGATGATACGGGAAAAAGTAAGAGCTTGTTCACGGTCGTATGCCGATTGTTTGATGAAATCAGCGAAAAGAGTATTGAAAAGGTCCCAAAAAGCAGGGTTAGCATCATCTATCTCCTTCTTGTTCAACTGCTCTATTATCTTCGCCTGATTGGCGTTCTGCGCCATATTCAGGATCAGCATGCAACGGTAATCAAGATAGTCCCAAAGGAAACGTTTGGAAGCAAAGTCCGGAAAGATCTCATGGATCTCCGAAACCGATTTTTTCAGCGAATCCACATCGGCACCATACTTCAAGTGCTTCATGGAATAAAAATCAAACGCATCCTCAAACTCCATCAACTGGGCGTTTATGTCTCCATGCTTCAGTTTGACGATCTCCAGCAAATAATCGACCGGCGCGAAGTATGGATCCAACTTCTGCATCAACGTACGTTCCCGGTATGGGAACAACTTCACCTCATATTGGGATCCAGGTTCCAGGAAAATGAATCCCCTCGACGTCTCCGACGGAATAAACGCCTGCATAGTTTCCGTCACGTCGAACACGAATGAAAAAGCCCCTGTCGAGTCCACATCACAGCTGGCCAACACCCTTTCGCTGGACACCATTTGCTCCAAGAAGCACCTCATCTCCAGCGTTTTACCTGCGAATGTAGGTTCCACTCCATATACCTTCACCTCCTTGGCGAAGGATAAAAAAGGGATGCTCAACAAAAGAAATATATAAAAAAACTTTTTCATCGCATATAATTCATCACAAATATATATAAATTTGTGAATATTAATACCTAAAATTTATGAATAAGAAACATTTCTTTAAAGTAGTGGCGAATCTGCTCTTCATCGGGGGCGCATTCGTTCTTTCTTCATGTTGCGGAAAATGTTGCAAAAACGAGGCTTGTCCCAACGAAGGAGCCGCAGTAACAACCGCTTCGGCAGTGGACAGTTCAGCAATCGTTCTCGATGCCATCAGCAAAAGAACCAGCATCCGCGCTTACCAAGAAACAGCCGTAGAGGAGGAGAAGGTAGAGAAGATTCTCCGCGCAGGTATGGCGGCGCCATCCGCCATGAACAAACAGCCATGGAGCTTCACGGTGGTGAACGACAAGGCAATCCTGAAGCAAATCGCAGACTCTGCCCCTAACGCAGGCATGGCGGCCAATGCACCGCTGGCCATCGTGGTATGCGGCGACATGGACAAGGCGATCGAAGGTGACGGGAGGGAATTCTGGGTACAGGACGCATCCGCAGCGACGGAGAACATCCTCTTGGCGGCACATGCACTCGGACTGGGTGCGGTGTGGACAGGCGCCTACCCGAACGTGGCGAAGGCGAAGATGTTCGCCAGAATCCTGAACATCCCTGACAACCAGGTGGTGCTCTGCGTCATCCCAATGGGTTACCCGGCAGAGGCTCCGGCTCCTAAGGACAAATGGAACGAGGGAAATGTTCACTATAATGTTTGGAAATAATTATTCCTAAAAGGAAAGATAGGCCCCGGGATTGACGTTCCGGGGCTTTATTTTTCCTATATGTTATTATGTCTATCATAAAAATCCACTATGGAGATGATGACCTGTGCGCCTCGCCGTATTATGTGTTAAAAAATATGTTAAATAATATAAAAACTGAGAAAACTATTTCCGTTTAAAAAGTTTTCAACTAATTTTGCACGTGGAAATTCATGACGATGATGTGAGGCGGGAAGAGATGTCCTATCAGAATTGTTAATTATGAACACGAGCAATAAAGACAAAATCGTAAGAGGAGCGTTGAGCCTATTTCAGGCGCAGGGGATTAAGTCGGTGACGATGGATAAGATCGCCGCCTCTTTGTCTGTTTCCAAGCGAACGATTTATGAGCATTTCGCCGATAAGGAGGCGTTGGTCTCAGAGTGTCTTGCCTGCTTCAAGCGGGACTACGATTTGAGGAGGGAGGAGATCCGTCGCACGACGGACAACACATTCTCCTACTTGTTGGAGGTTTTCCGCTATTCGGTCTCGAAGATGCGCGTCATCAATGTGAATTTCTTTTCCGATGCGAAAGCGATGTTTCCTGATCATGTCGAGGAGGTGAAGATGAACCGGAGGGCGCAAATTGCGCACATCCAGGAGATGATAGAGAAATCCCAAGAGGAGGGGCATATCAATAAATCATTTTCTTCGACGGTATTGGCGGAGGTCTATTACGAGATGATGAACTCCCTCCACGTGTCGGGTGTGTACGACTTTACCCGCACACCGGCGTCCGAGGTTTTAAGGGTTCTATACAATATCTATTTCCGTGGCGTGGCGACAGAGCAGGGCTTGGTTATCATGAAGAATCTTCTCAGTGGCGAAGAGGAGAATTGGAAAGAAGAATAATAAGTTAATGTAACATAAATATGATGAAAAGAGTTTTTGGTAAAGCAGGATGTTTACTGGCGGTATCGTTGGTGTTAAATATTCCTTCGTTTGCGCAATCGGGCGATTCATCGTCTAATCAAAGCGATTCAGTTCTTACTATATCGTTAGAAGAGGCGAAGCAATATGCGTTGGCGCATAACAGAACGATTAAAAATGCCTCTTATGATGTGCAGAAATCAGAAGCGGCTCGATGGAAAGCGATCGCAAGTATGTTGCCGCAGGCGAATGGTGATGCCACATATTCCAACATGTGTGGTTACAAAAGGGATTTTTCCATGATGACGGGTGGCGGAAGCGGCGCTGCGGCCAAGCAGGATAGCGTTGCCGGTGACAATGCCAATGAGTCGAACGCTCAACAATCGTCTTCCCAATCTGACGGAACAAAAATGCCTTCGACGCTTAACTGGGGTGTGAACGTTACAGCTACCGTCAGTGGCGCACAGATCGTTGGTGTGCAGGTGGCCAAATTGGCGAAGGAATTGTCTATGATAGCTGTCGGCAAGACGGATCAAGCTATTCTATCCAAAATCGAGACTTCGTATGTGAACATCTTGGCTCTTCAGGCAACGGTAGATCTGTTGGAGAGGAACCTCGAAAACATGGACAGGATGTACAACATGACCATGAACGCGGTGAAAGCTGGCGCGGCTGAGCAGAACGACGCTGATCAGATCGCTATTCAGGTGGCTTCCATGAAGAGTACCGTTAACACGACCAAACGGACGATTGAGGTGTTGTACAACACGATTCGTATGATGATGGGTGTTCCTGCGGATGTGGAGATTGCCCTCTCCCAAAATCTGGACGATGTAATAAACCCGGGATCCATTCTTACGTTGTTGGATACGGACTTATACCTGAACGACAATTATGATTATAGGATAAAGGCTAAGAGCGCGGAATTGTCCAAAAAGCAGGTAAGCCTTAGCAAGGCGGCTTATATTCCTTCGTTGACCGCCTTCTACAACTATTCGGATCATAAATACGTGAATGCAGACAAGCAAATCGAGGACATGCTGGAAGTGTTCAGTGGTTCTCCTAAGAACACCGTCGGGTTTAAGTTGTCTGTTCCTATTTGGTCGAGCGGAAGCCGCTGGGCTGACGTCCGTAGCGCGAAGATGGATTATGCGAAGGCGCTTAACGAACTGGAGGACACGGAGTTGCAATTGGGCATTCAGGGGAAGCAATTGCGGTATAATTTGACATCCGCCTATGAGAACTACGAGAATCAATCCAATAACATTGAGGTGATGCAACGCGTATTCAAAAGCAATACCGAAAAGTTCAAATATGGAACGATCTCAAGTATGCAGTTGACCACCTCCAGCACAGAGTTGATCGGCGCGCAAAACACATACATCACCGCACTCATGGACATGGTCAGCGCTTATGTCGATTTGAAGGTGTTGTTGAATAAATAATAGATAATAATTAAAAACAAATATACAGATGAAGAAAGTAGTAAGATGGGGCTGGGTCTCCGTGATGGCCTTGGCTTTGGTCGGTTTGACCGCTGGTTGCGGCAAGAGTGACAAGAAAAAAGCGGACGAGTCTACTGAGTCCGAAGGGCCGAAAGTGGAAAAGGTTCGTGTCGAGCCTATCGTAAAACAAGAGATCGAACGTGACGTGGAGTGTACCGCCGTGCTGGAAGGATATGAGACGATGAATGTTTCTCCTTCGTTGACGGGTATCATCGAGAAGCGTTTCAAGGATGTGGGTGACCGCGTCTCTACCGGTGATTTGTTGGTGCGTATGGACCAAAACCAATTGATCCAGGCGAAACTGAACCTCGCGAACCTCGAGACCGAGATGAAGCGTATGGACGCTTTGCTGGCGGGAGGTAACGTGACCCAACAGACGTACGACAAGACGAAGATGGCCTATGAACAAGCTAAGCAACAAGTGGAGTTCTTGCAGAACAACACCTTCTTCAAGGCTACTTTCCCTGGCGTCGTTTCCGCAAGGAACTACGAGAGCGGTGAGCTCTTCAACGGTGCGAGACCTATCCTGACGGTGGTGCAACTGAATATGCTGAAGGCGATCATCGATGTGCCTGAGGCTTATTTCCCAAAAATCAAGGCGGGCATGAGATTGGACATCATTTCGGATATCTATCCTGACACGAAATTCCCTGCTACGATCGAGACGATCTACCCAACGATCGATGCGGCTACCCACACGTTCCAGTGCAAGGTGAAGATTCCGAACGGCAGCATGAAGCTCCGCCCGGGTATGTATGTGCATACCGCTGTGAACGTGGGCAAGGTGAAGGTATTGGCCGTTCCTTACCAGTCTGTCTTGAAGCTGACGGGTTCCAACGAGCGTTATCTCTTCTTGAACGAGAACGGTTTCGCGAAACGTGTGACGGTAGAGGCTGGTCAACGTTTCAACCGCTATGTTGAGGTTATTTCCGACGAGGTTGTGGAAGGTGGCGAAGTGGTGACCCAAGGTCAAGCTCGTCTGATCGATGGTGTCGAGTTGCAGATCATCGATGGTGACTATCAAGAAAAGATAGAGGCAGATACATTGATATCGGATGCGAAAGAGGCTGAAGTGAAAACAGAGAAAAAATAAACGCATTAAATAGTAAACGATGAGTATATACAAAACCGCGATTAATAAGCCGGTCACCTCTATCCTGATTTTCGTGGCCGTCATGTTGATGGGTATCTTCGCCTATATCAAGTTACCTATCGACCAGTTTCCGGAGATCGAACCTCCGTACATCGCTGTCATGACCTCCTACCCGGGTGCCAACGCCAGTGAGGTGGAGAGTAACGTGACGAAATACCTGGAGAATAGTTTGAACTCTGTGGACGGATTGGACGAGTTGACCTCCACGTCAAAAGATAATCTTTCCTTGGTTGCCTTGGAGTTCGAGTGGGGCGAAGAGCTGGATGACGTCGTCAACGATATCCGTTCGTATGTGGATATGACGAAGGACAATCTGCCAAGCGGATGTTCTAACCCTCTGATTATTAAATTTAACAGTTCTTCCATGCCGATCATCCAGTTCGCTGTTCAGGCGAAGGAGAGTTATCCGGGCTTGGAGAAGATCATGAACGACATTGTCATCCCTCAGTTGAACCGTGTCGACGGTGTGGGTAACGTGACGATGTCTGGTGAGCCGGACCGATATGTCTACGTTGAAATCGACCAAAAGCAGTTGGATGCTTATGGTATCTCTCTGGAGACGGTCGGTAATGCGGTGGCCGCCAACAACTTGAACCTCTCTTCCGGCAACGTGAAGATGAAGAAAGAGCAATACGCCTTGCAGGTGCGCAGCGAATACTTGGAGAGCTCCGAGATCAAGGATATCGTCGTGGCCACCATGCCTGACGGGAAGCAGATCTATGTGCGCGACATCGCGACCGTACGCGATACCATCAAGGACCTGAGTCTGGACGAGAAGATGACCTCCAGGGGGGATGCCTCCGGTCAAGAGGCTGTCCGTCTGATCATCTCGAAACAGACGGGTGGAAACACTGTGCAGATCTGTCGTGATATCCACAAGGAGTTGGAGAAGATCAAAGCCTCCCTTCCTGCGGATGTGAAGATCAACGAGATATACGACTCGTCCACGGATATCGTCAGTGCCATCGATTCTTTGAAGGAGGCGGTGCTCTATGCTGTCTTCTTCGTCGTACTCGTGGTGCTCTTCTTCCTGGGCAAGTGGCGCGCCAGCGTGATTGTCGGATTGACCATCCCGATCTCTTTGCTGGTTTCCTTCCTCTATTTGTTGGGCGCCGATAGTTCGCTGAATATCATCTCCCTCTGTTCCCTCTCCATTGCGGTGGGTATGGTGGTGGACGATGCCATTGTGGTCTTGGAGAACATCACCACGCATATCGACCGTGGCTCGAATCCTCGTGAGGCGGCCATCTATGCGACGAATGAGGTGTGGGTATCCGTGATCGCCACGACGTTGGTGATCTGCGCCGTGTTCGTGCCGTTGACCATGTTGACGGGTATCGCCGGCATCTTGTTCAAGGAGTTGGGTTGGATCGTGACGATCGTCTGCTGTACCTCTACCGCTGTGGCTATTTCCCTTGTGCCGATGCTTTGCTCCAAGTTGTTGAAGGCGAAGACCGTTAAGGTGGATAAAGAAGGTAACTTGATCGTCGAGAAGCAAAACACGAGGAAACTTTCTTACCAGAATACGGTGGTGAAGTTCCTGGATAAGTTGGATGCCGCCTATGCGAACTTGCTGCGTTGGTGTCTGACCCACAAGAAGACGGCGATGTTGTGCGTCGTAGCGTTTTTCGGCATCTCACTGATTCCTGCGCTGACAGGCTATATCGGAACCGACTTCATGGCTACGCCGGATAATGGTCGTCTGACCATCAATGTGGAATTGCTGCAAGGTACCCGTGTGGAGGAGACCGCTAAGTTCGCCCGTATGCTGGAGAAGCGTTTCGTCCAATTGGTTCCGGAGACGAAGAACATCTCCACGACTTGTGGTTCCAATGAGGATGCCGGACTTTCCGCACTCTTCTCTTCCACAAGAAACAATACGATCCAGATGCGTTTCAATGCGGACAAGAAATATACACGTACACGCTCCATAACGGAGATCGCTGAGGTGCTTCGTCAAGAAATTGCCTCCTATCCGGAAGTCTCTGATTTTAAGGTCTCCAGTTCAGCTGGTGGTGGAATGGGAGGACAGAGCACGGTAGAGGTGGAAATCTACGGATATGACTTTGATGTGACCAGTTCTTACGCTGCGCAGGTGAAACAGTTGATCGAGTCGAAGATCCCTACGGCACGTAACGTGGACATCAGCCGTGACGATGACCGTCCTGAGCTGAAGATCGTGGTGGATAAGGTGAAGGCCGCTCGCCATGGATTGAGCTCTTCTTCGGTCGCTTCGTTTGTACGCAACCGTGTTAACGGTATGTCCTGCGGCTTCTTGAAGGAGGATGGTGACGAGTACAATATCCTCGTTCGTTTGAAGGAGGAGAACCGTAGCTCCATCGACGCCATCAAGGATTTGTCCATCCCTACGTCGGGTGGCAACGTGAAGTTGAGCGAGTTAGTCTCCATCGAGGAGTATTGGGGACCACCGGAGATCACCCGTAAGAGCCGTCAACGTTATTTGATGGTTGAGGTAACACCTTACGAGACCTCATTGGGAGAGTTAGCCGCCGAAATCGAGAAGGTATTGCCTCAGATCGAGAAGCCAACTGGCGTCTCCGTCATCTTGGGTGGTGCTTACGAAGACCAACAGGAATCTTTCCAGAACATGGGTCTATTGTTGTTGATCATTGTAATCCTCGTATACGTTGTGATGGCCTCACAGTTCGAGTCGTACGCCAAGCCGTTCATTATCATGATGGCGGTTCCGTTCGCCTTCTCGGGAGTCATTTGGGCGTTGTTCATCACCGGCACCTCGTTGGATATGATCGGTGCGCTGGGTTGTGTCATGCTGGTCGGTATCGTGGTGAAGAACGGTATCGTGTTGGTGGACTACATCAACTTGATGCGTGACCGTGGCTACGAGTTGAACGAAGCGATTGCCCTTTCCGGACAGTCCCGTCTCCGCCCTGTGTTGATGACGGCCATGACCACCATCTTGGGTATGTTGCCGATGGCCTTGGCCACTTCCGACGGTTCGGAGATGTGGGTGCCGATGGGTATCGTCGTCATCGGAGGTTTGTTAGTCTCCACTGTCGTCACCTTGGTGGTTGTCCCTGTCTTGTACGGTATCATGTCTAAACATGGAGAACGAGACAAGGAGGCTGAGATCCGTTCGCAATACATCTTCATGGACATCAACACGCACGGCAACAAATTGGAAGTTGAAGAAGATAATAATAACTAATAGAGAAAGGCTGAAGTATGAAATCTGTAATGATAGTATTCAATCAGGCGAACACAGAACGTGTCGAGTATATGTTGGATAAGTTAGGCATTCGCGGCTTCACCTTTTTCGAACAGGTGCAGGGCCGTGGATCCAAGACCGGCAATCCTCGTAGAGGAACCCATACATGGCCGGAGATGAACTCCGCCGTCATAACGGTCGTGGAAGATGAACAAGTAAACACTCTCTTGGAGACAGTCCACAAGCTGGACCTCCGCAACGAAGATGTGGGTGTTCGCGCATTCGTATGGAATATCGAGCAGACTATATGACGTAGAAATGTGACTAAAATTGATGGGTGGGATGGCTGTCTTTCGACAGCCATCCTTTTTTTACGCTTCCCTAGCCTACTGGTCAACAAACGATTTAAGGGGTTATGATAGAACGATTTAGACATTGTGCTTGATAAAAATGGCCGCAATACTGACAAAATCAAGAAAAGAATGTATAGATTTGTGTCATATTTTACAACCGATTTACGGCTAAAATGCTCATTTAATGGATGTTCGGGCAACTTTCTCTGCCCCCAAAATTCCTTTTTGAAATTCCACTCTTTTTTTAATATCTTTGTAAGTTCGTAAGTATGCGTTGTTGAGTAATGCCATGGATGATTATTTGTGCAATTGAATAGATAGATTTGAAGAGATTATTAGCCATATTGTTAACTTCGACTGTTTTAGCGGCCACTATGTTCGCTCAAACAGATGCGGAACGTATTCGCGAGGAACAACGCGCCAGAGCCGAAAGGGTAAAGGAGGAGCAAGCCGCGAGACGTCAACAGGAGTTGCATGAAAGGGAGAAACGTCTCGAAGAGGCAAAAGCGGCTAATGAAAGGGTAAAAAAAGAGCAGGAAGAGAAGCGTCAGGCGGAGCGAGAAGAGAAGCAACGCCAAAAGGAGGAGTGGAAGAAAGTCAAGGCTCAGGTGGATGCCCGCAAGGCGGAAGAGAAGGCGAACGAGGCGAAGAAACTCAAGGAATATGAACAACTCGTCGAGCAGGAAAGACAAGCCCGAGAGATGCGTCTACGTCGCGAGGCAGAGATGAAGCAACACGACAAGGAGCGTTGGGCGGAGAAACAGAAAGAATTGGACGCTGCCCGTAAACGTGACGAGGCCGCCGCCGCAAAACGCCAACAAGAGTATGTCGCCGCATCCGAGCGGGAGAAACTGCGGCGTGAGATCCAAAAGCAAAAAGACGCGGAGATCAGAGCCAAGCAAATGCAGCAGTGGCAACAGAAAAAGAACGAAATATCCCAGAACCAAAGCAAAGAACTTGAGGAGAGGGAGGCTCGCATGGCCGACTACCTCCAAGCCGTCGAATTGGAAAGACAAGCCAGAGAGATGCGTATCCGTCATGAGAACGAGATGAAGCAACGCTACACGGAACTCTGGAACAAAAAGAAGGCGGAGATCGAAGCGGCTCGTTTGAGGGAGAAACAAGAGAACGAACGCCGCCAGAAAGAATATGAGGCCATCATCGCCAAGCAAAGGGAGACGAGAGAGGAGCAACGTCGCAGGGAGGCTCAACAGAAACAGGAAGAGCGTGACCTATGGGCGCAACGTAAGCAACAACAGGATGAACAGCGCAAGCAGATGGAGGCTGACAGGAAACGTCGCGAAGCGGAGCATGAGGCCGAGATGCAACGCATTTCCGAGGAACGCCAGATGCGCGCAAAAAAACAACAGGAGGAGCGCGAAAAGGAGAGACTTGCCCAAGAGGCGAGGAAGGAGGAATTGCGCCGCCGCCGTGAGGAACAGTCCGCAAAACAAGAGGAGGCTGTGCGCAAAAGGAGGGAAATCTCCGAGCAAAAACGTGCGGAACACGAGGAATGGGTAGAGAAGAAGAAACAGTTGCAGGAGGAACGCATGCAAAAACAACGTGAGCGCAAGGCCGAACTGAAAGAGAAAGAGAAAATCCAACGTGAGAAGAAACGCGCGGCGAAGGAAAAGTCCAGACAACAACAGATCGAGAAGAAGAGACGTGAGCGTGAGGCCGAGCAACGTCACCGTGAATTCATGCAACAGATGCGTGAACGAGAGAAAGCGCGCGAGGAGTTGACCAAAAACAAAGAGAAAGCTTTGGCCGACCGAATGAAACAGAAACGCCAGGAGGAGAAACGGAAACGTATCGAGATGCGCCAAGCCCAACGTCAACGTGAACTGGAGAGAAAACAGGCCGAAAAGGAACGTGCCGAGGCTCTGCGTGAGAAGAAACGTGAGATGATGGAACTACAAATCGCACGTGAGAAAGAGGCCCGCGAACGTGAGGCTGAGAAGGAGCAACTGCGCAATGACGAGGAGAAAATGAAGGAGTACCAGCGAAAACAGCAGGAGCTGAGTGAAGAGCAGGAACGCCTTGAAAAAGAGAATAAACTGGAGGAGAAAAAGAAGAAGGAACTCCAAGCACAACGGGAGAAGATCGAAAAGGAGACGATGAAGCTCGCCAAGAAGATCGTCGCCGCTAAGGAGAAGAAACTGAATGCGGAGGATAAGGCGCGCCGTAAGGAGGAGAAGATGCGCGAGAAGATGCGTAACGAAATCGCTCGTGACTCCGCTAGATTGGCGGAGCAGGAGAATGCGGACTTGGAGCGTTTCGCCAAGGAAGACGCTGAGGACGAGGCAGTCGCTCTGACAAAGAAACAACAGAAGGCGCTGAAACGTATTCAGGACAAAAAACGCAAGCTTCAGGAGCAAACCATGAAAGACTCTATAATGCTGGCCGACGGAGACTTCGACCTCGCCACTGGCAAACGTGACAACTCGGATCTCCCGGAGGATGTGCGCCAACGTGTGGAGCCGAAGAAGGTCGAAGAGGAGGTCGTCCTCGACGACGAGAACTCGTTCGCCTTCGCCAGCGGTGAACTAGACTCCACTTACATGGCGAATATCGACTCCTTTGCGGTGGACGAGGAGGAGGCTACCCTCGTCACCTCCATGATCGACTCTGTGCTCCTGCAACAGCAAATCGCCGAGTTGGAAGGAGAGCTGCAGAACGTCCGGGACATCAAGGAATTGGAAAGGAACAAGAACCGCAAGGGTGATGTCATCCTTCGGAAAATCAAGATTCCTAACTGCCGCTATCTGAACGATGTCTATTACGTCAGGGATAAGTTCGAGTTCAGGTACGAATATGATTTCTTCCTACACTACTTTGATCATAGGTACTTCCATAGGAAGAAGTTCTATGACATAGACGACTCCACGCGTATCGTGGCGAAGTATGTGATGCAACTGGTGGGCCGATCGAAGTATCGTCATACAGACTTCAACAAAGTGGCGGATTCAGTCGCTACCATCTTGCCTAACTACCCTGTGGTGGAGTATCTGGATAGTGTGATTACTCAATTGAACCTCGAGTATCTGGCAACGGGCGAGATTAAGATCAAGTACAAAGGACGTCGACAGGATAGAATCTTGTCTAAGATTTTGCCTACGAAGATCAACGACGAGGGTGGTGGCTCCTTGGGTAACATCAAGTTCTACACCTCCAACCGACGTAGGATCATCGAGGAGTTGGACGCTTCTCAGTACGATTCATTGCTGATCAAACCAGACTCTCTGCAACTCCACGAGAAGCACTTGGCTGACTCTATCAACGCTGTCCTTTCGAAGATGCAAGAGCAGGATAGCCTACAACGCATCCAGGATAGTTTGGCATTGCTGACGAATGAGTTGGCGATGGATGGTTCGTCGAAGGATAGCCTGCACCAGATGCTGGACGACATGCTATTCGCCCAAAATCTGGCTGACTCGACGGCGCAAGACTCCACCTCCGAAGAGGATGTGGCACCTCAACAACCTGACTTCCCTATCGCACCTTCCGACGCTGTCTCGTTGAACGATATCGGCAAGTATATCAAGATGTTGGAAGCTCAACGGAAGGATGGCAATAAAAAGGGGAATCAAAGGCAGAGCTCCGGACTGGGTACTCCATCTGTGCCTTTCTCATCGAGGAGACCATCTTCAATCCTTGATAACCTGAACGCAGGTGCCACGAATAAGCCAGACCCACCGGCCACCACCCCGACAAGTACGCCAGCTGCCACGGCGCCTAGGCCTTCCGAGCCGGAGGTACAGCCTTCAGAGTCGACGGAACCTGCGCAGGAAGAGGGATCATCAAGGAGACGGAGATCTCGCAGGTCTAAGGATGCGGAGGAGCAAGCCTCCTCCGAAACAGAGAATGCAGGTTCCTCAAACGCATCGGAGAGCCAGGAATCCGTGAGTGAAGATGAGGAGCAATCCTCAAAAAAGAAAAAATCAAGGAAAAAGAGACGCTCCTCCGATGAAGAGGATAGCTCGTCAGAAGAAGGATCGCCGGATAATGCAGGCGTGGAGTAATGTGTAATTTAAAAGTGGAGGATGTACAGACGTGAATAATTTAGTGTTAAGAACCATTTCGGGTATCGCTTTCGTTGCCCTTATGGTCGTTTCGATTATGATGTCATCGTATGTTTTTGGCGCAGTGTTCTTTTTGGTAACCATGCTGGCATTGCATGAATTTTATGTCCTGTCGGATAAACAGGAGGGTGTGTGCGTCGACAAGTGGATGTCTATCGTAGGGGGCGCATTGCTCTTCGTGATCGCATTCTGCGTGACCTTCCTCCACAAATCGACAGCTCTGTTCTCCGTCTATTTTCTATGCGTCGTATCGTCTTTTGCGTTTGAACTTTTCAGGCAACGGAAGAATCCCCTCCTGAATCTAGGTGTCTCCGTGCTTGGCCATCTCTACATTGCCGTTCCATTCAGCATATTCTGCATTGTGGAGGGCGCAAGTGAAAACTCCAAGATGTTGCTGCTTGCCTTCTTTGTCATCATTTGGGCTTCGGATACGGGCGCCTATCTGGTCGGACGTTTCCTCGGACGCCACAAGATGTTCGAGCGCATATCTCCTAAGAAGACGTGGGAGGGATTCGCTGGCGGACTGCTCTTCGCCATCCTCTCCGGCATGATCTTCCACTACTCGGAATGTGTGCCGACACTGCATGTCGGATTCTGGATCGCCCTTTCGGTGTGCGTCTTCGTCTTCGGTGTCTTCGGAGACTTGGTGGAGTCCATGTTCAAGCGTAGCCTGAACGTGAAAGACTCCGGTAATCTCATACCAGGACATGGCGGTATTTTGGACCGATTTGACAGCGCATTGCTGGCAGCACCAGTCTTGTATGTGATTTTTTCACTGGTTGTGTAGCCATAATTACTCGGAAATGGTTGAATTAAATAAAAAATATTAACTTTGCAAAGTTATTATAGATTTTAAGATGAGGATTCATAAAGAAGGAAAGGGAATATTAACGAAATTGATGGTATTCATTCTAATAGTGGATGCGCTGATTGTTGGACTATTTCACGCCACCAATCCAACGTTCGTTCTATTGTTTTGCCTCTTTAGCCTTTTGGTGTTTCTGTTTTTTCTAAACTTCTTCCGTAACCCACACAGGGTATACGAAGGGGACAGCACAGGGTTAGTCATGGCGCCGGCTGACGGCACCGTAGTGGTCGTCGAACCCACAATAGAGGGAGAATATCTGAAGGACGAACGCATACAAGTCTCTATCTTCATGAGCGTTTTCAACGTCCATGCGAATTGGTATCCAGTAAACGGAAAGATCCTGTATTATACTCATAACGATGGTCTGTTCTGGAAGGCGAATCTTCCTAAATCGAGTACGGAGAACGAGCGTTCTACGGTCGTGGTCGAGACGGTGAACCAGACCAAGGTGTTGTTCCGCCAAGTGGCGGGTGCCTTGGCTCGGAGAATCGTGACATACGCCAAGGTGGGTGACGAGTGCCACATCAATCAGCAGATGGGCTTCATCAAGTTCGGCTCCCGCGTGGATATCTTCCTTCCAAAAGATGCCGAGATTTTAGTAAACTTAAAGCAAAAGGTTGTGGGTAACCAAACGGTTATCGCGAAATTGAATACAAAATGAACATAAAAAAGCATATACCAAACACCATCACATGCATGAACATGGCCTGTGGATGCTTGGCGGTGGTGATGGCTTTTCAAGGTAATTTTATCTGGTCAGCGATTTATATCTTGTTGGCTGCGGTGTTCGACTTCTTCGATGGCATGGTCGCCCGCTTGCTGAATGTGAAATCCGGCATTGGCAAGGAATTGGACTCTCTGTCTGACATGGTCAGCTTCGGCTTGGCCCCGGCCGCCATCATCTACAATCTGCTTCTTAGCATAACGCCCGACGGTTCGTATCTTCCGTATCTGGCTTTCTTGCTGGCTATCTTTTCGGGCCTGAGATTGGCTAAGTTCAATGTGGATGACCGCCAAACGTGTTCCTTCATCGGCTTGCCTACACCGGCAAACGCGATGTTCATGTCTTCGCTCGCCGCATTGTCCGACCCGATCACTCCTATCCCGGGATGGTTCAGCGTGGATATCATTCACGCCATCGTCACGAATCCTATCGTGATCCTGTGCCTGGTTTTCCTGTTCTCATACTTGCTGGTATGCGAGCTGCCAATGTTCTCCTTGAAATTCAAGAACCTGAAGTGGGCTGATAATCGGATACGTTTCGTGCTGATTATCTCCTCCGTTATCCTGGCCGCCATTTTCCAAATGGTTGCCGTCCCTTTGATTATCATATTGTTTATTTTGATGTCCATCTATGAGGCATTCATAAAACGATGAAATTCATAAAAACTGTCTTTGCCTCATGCCTGGGCGTTATACTGGCATTTTTCCTTCTGATCATGGTTGTTGTCGTGATAGCTGTGTGCTCCGACTCTTCCTCTGAGATTAAAGACTCTACGGTTTTGCTTGTCTCCCTTGACGGTGTAATCGATGAAAGGGATGATGATGATATTTACATCGACCTGTCGTTCTCCCCATCGGGTCAGACGGGTCTGAGTGATATCCGCTATGCGATCCAGGAAGCGAAGAATGACGACCGAATCAAGGGCATATACTTGAAGACTAACGTGCTGCAAACCGGATACGCCACCTTGGAGGAGATCCGCGACGCACTCGCCGACTTTAAATCCAGCGGCAAATTCATTTACGCCTACTCTGGGCTGTATACGCAAGGCGCCTATTACGTGGCGTCTGTGGCGGATTCCCTTTACATGAACCCTCGCGGATCACTCGATTTCACGGGCATATCCTCCTCTTCCCTCTTCTGCAAGGATTTCTTGACGAAGATCGGTGTGGAGATGCAGGTCGTGAAGGCGGGCTCCTACAAATCATACGCTGAATCGTATGTCAACGATTCGATGAGCAGCGAGAACCGTGAGCAAATGGACGAATTGCTGTCCTCTATTTGGAACAGTATCGTGGACTCTATTTCTGTCAGCCGGTCGATCGAGAAGGATAGGTTGTTAGCCTTGGCGGATAGCATGATTCCTTTGCGTTCCTCCTCTTACGTGTTGGAGCAGGGATTCGTCGACGGTCTACTCTTCAATGACCAGTTCGAGTCGCTCATCCGCACAAAGATGGGCGTTGACTCCACCGAGGATTTGCCTACCGTTTCGGTCAAAGACTATGTGATGGACCTTGTGAAGTCTAACGAAGGCAAGGAATCGGATGATAAAGTGGCCGTCTTGTATCTGAGCGGAGAGATTGACAACGGTAGTAATGGCATCAGCTCTTCCGAAACGGTGAAGCAGCTGCGGAAACTGGGGAAGGATAGCACGGTGAAGGCGGTCGTGTTGCGCGTCAATTCGCCTGGCGGCAGCGCCTATGGTTCGGATCAGATCTGCCATGCCATAATGGAGGTGAAAAAGAACAAGCCTGTCATCGCCAGCATGGGTGATTACGCGGCTTCGGGAGGCTATTACATATCTTCAAACGCATCGCGCATATTCTCGGACAAGAATACTATCACGGGGTCCATCGGCGTAATCGCCCTCTTGCCTAACGCACAAGAGCTGTCGAACAAGATCGGCGTGCACTACGAGACGGTTAAGACCAATAGGAACGCGGATGTCATGGAGAATATCTTCCGTCCGTTGAATACCGCCGAACGGGCTGCCATGCAACGTTCCGTCGATGATTTCTACGATACGTTCCTGCAACGTTGCGCCGAGGGCCGCGGCATGGAGGTGGAACAGGTGAAAAAATACGCCGAAGGTCGTGTATGGTCTGGTGTCGACGCCTTGAAGATCGGTTTGGTTGACTATGCTGGCGGGTTACACTGCGCCATCGATTCGGCTGCCGCGATGGCTAAATTGACCGACTATTCCGTTGTCGAATACCCCGAAAAGAAAGATTTTTTCCAGAAATTGCAAGAAATACCCTCTATTGGCTATGAAAAATTGAAAGAAAACGAGGTTTTTTCGAAAGAAAGATATATTTTTGAAAAAATACGGAACTTGGAGAGGTTCCAAGCGATTATGCCATATACCATAGAGCTGAGATAGCTTCCAATCCATTTGTGTGCGGAAGGGCTCTTTTACCTTAAATTACGTACACAATGAAAAACAAACCACTCATACTAAAAGTCCTATTGTGGCCATTCTCGATGGTCTACGGGCTATGCGTGTGTGTGCGTAACTGGCTTTTCGACCGTGGTATCCTCACATCCGAGAAGTTTGATCTGCCGATTGTCTCCGTTGGAAACATCACGGTGGGCGGAACGGGAAAGACTCCCTTCACGGAGTACCTTATCCGCTGGCTGAAGGATCAATACCGCTTAGGCGTCCTCAGTCGTGGGTATAAGCGTAGCACCTCGGGGTTCAGGATCGTCAAGGAGAAGGATACGCCCGACACGGTGGGCGATGAGCCTTTCCAGATAAAACGGAAGTTCCCGGATGTGACGGTCGCCGTCGACGCGGATCGTAGACGGGGCATCAAATCGCTCATGAAGATGGAGGGGGATTCTCCGGAACTGATTCTCTTGGATGATGCGTTCCAGCATCGCTACGTGCACCCGAAGGTCTCTATCCTGCTGGTTGACTATAACCGTAACATTGCGGAGGACCATCTTCTCCCCGTCGGCATGATGCGGGAGCCGAAACGTTCCATGAAACGTGCGGATATCATCGTGGTGACTAAGTGCCCCGACTCCATCACGCCGATGGATATGCGGCTTTTCCGTAAGCACCTCAATCCATACCCGTATCAGACGCTCTGTTTCACGAGATTGGCTTATGGTGAACTACAACCATTGTTCCCTTCCCCAAAGTCCGGCAAATCGAAGAAAAAGGTGACGCTCGCCGACCTTTCCGACGGTGGTGTGTTGGCCCTCACGGGCATCGCCTCTCCGGCGCCTTTCGTGGAGTATCTGAAGAGCAACGTCTCCGAGGTATCCGCCTGCTCTTTCGGCGACCACCATGCGTTCTCTGCGTCCGACTTGAAGAAGATAGAGAAGCAGTTCGATTCGTTGGAGTCCCAGAAACGGTATATCATCACGACGGAGAAGGATGCGGTGCGCCTGATGGACCACCCTGATTTCCCGAATGCGCTGAAGTCTAAGATCTACTACCTACCGCTCTCCATCGACTTCATGCGGGGGGACGATGCGCTTTTCGCGGAGAGCTTTATGGATTTGCTGCATAAGAAAAATTGATTGTTTATTTTATTTTTTGAATGATATGGATTTGTTGAAAGAGATAAAAGCCTCAGGTGATTATTTGAGGAAGCGGACCGCTTTGCGTCCCACGGTAGCGATTGTGTTAGGCACGGGTTTGGGTAGTTTCGCGGAGCGCATTGTCGTGACGGACACGATCCCTTATTCCGATATCCCCGGTTTTAAGACAAGTACGGTGCAGGGCCATTCCGGCAAACTGATTTTCGGCTATGTGGCGGGTGTGCCTGTGATGGCCATGCAGGGCAGGCTTCACTACTACGAGGGCTACACCATGCAGGAGATCACCTTCCCTGTGCGTGTGATGAAGGAGTTCGGCATCAAGACATTGATGGTCTCCAATGCGGCGGGTGGGCTGAACCCCGAATATGTGCCGGGCGACATCATGATCATCAAGGATCACATCAACCTCTTCCCGGAGCATCCGTTGCACGGACCGAACATCGAGGAGCTGGGCACCCGCTTCCCGGACATGAGCAATGCGTATGACAAGGAGCTGATTAAGAAGGCCGAGAAGATCGGCGAGAAATTTAGAATACCGCTGAAGTTTGGCGTATACGTGGGTACGCAGGGTCCGACGTTCGAGACCTTGGCCGAGTACCGCTACTTCAGGATCATTGGGGGCGACTCCTGCGGCATGTCCACCGTCCCTGAGGTGATTGTGGCGAACCATGCGGGCATGTCCGTCTTTGGCGTTTCCGTAATCTCCAACGTGGGTGTCGACGCGAATCTGAGCAACGTGACGCACGAGGAGGTGCAGCAGAACACGTTGCTGGCGCAGGAGAACCTCGCCATCATTTTTACCGAGATGGTGAAGGCGAGCGTCTGAACGTGGAGTCCTGGAGCACATATGCGGATTGGAACCCGTGGCACGGCTGCACGAAGCTTAGTGCGGGCTGTAAGTTCTGTTATGTCTATCGGCAGGACGAGATGTACGGGAGCGAGATAGGGAGCAACATCGCCCGGAAAACGGCTGCGTTCGACTTCCCCGTTAAGCGCAAGCGTGACAAGTCGTACAAGTTGCCGCCGGGCAAGGTGGTCTTCACCTGTTTCACCTCTGATTTCTTCCTGAAGGATGCCGACGAATGGCGGCCGGACTGTTGGCGCATGATGCGTGAGCGGAGTGACTGCATGTTCTATTTCTTCACCAAACGCATAGACCGCTTTGCGGAGTGCATTCCCGACGACTGGGGCGACGGCTACGATAATGTGCTGATCGGTTGCACAGTCGAGAACCAGGCGATGGCGGACTACCGTCTGCCCATTTTCCTCGCCGCCCCCATCAAGCATAAGATCATCACGGCGGCGCCCTTGCTGGAGCGGATCGACCTCTCACCCTACCTGACCCCGTCGATCGAGGAGGTCTCGGTGGGCGGCGAGTCGGGCGTGAATGCCCGTCCGTGCCACTACGATTGGGTGCTCGACCTGAGGCGTCAGTGCGTGGAGAAGCGGGTGGCCTTTCGGTTCCACCAAACCGGCGCTTACTTCGTGAAGGACGGCCGGACCTACCGCATCAAGCGGAGATACCAGCTGAGCCAAGCCCATAAGGCGGGCATCGATTATGGCATCGATGGCTATTTCGCACCCGAGGATGCGGATACGGAGGGCTGGGATTGAGGCCGCACGAACCATTTTAAGCCCCTGTGCGGCTTTCGGAGGCATCGGATGGGGCCGTAGTTCGGACGGGGCGCATAATTCGCAAATAGACGAAAAAAAATGATATACCAAACTGAATTCACATTATCGGAGAAGCGTCGCGGCTGTCATCTGATCACCCAAGAGGTGTTGCAACATCTTTCGGGACATCTGCCCGAGACGGGTTTGCTGAACCTCTTCGTGAAGCACACCTCCTGCGCCCTTTCCATCAACGAGAACGCCGACCCGGACGTGCGGGGCGACATGGAGCAGATCCTTAACCACCTGGTTCCGGAGAATGCCCCCTACTACGACCACACGCTCGAAGGGGCGGACGACATGCCGGCACACGCCAAATGCAGCATGTTCGGCGTGAGCCTGACCATCCCTATCACACACGGCCGCCTGAACCTCGGCACATGGCAAGGTATCTACCTCTGCGAGTTCCGCAACTATGGCGGAGCGAGACGTGTGGTGGCTACGGTGATGGGATGACGGGATAACCCGTTCTTCGGCATATCAGTCCTGTTTTATATCCTAAAAAATGGTAACTTTCTCCCCAATTTAGATACAGACTTTTTGCTTTGAAACTAATACTTTTGTTCTTAGGATTTAAAAAATTATAAGATGAAAAGATTTGTATTTATCAGTGCATGCATGGCTCTATTGGCTGGCTGCTCTCAACAAAAGCAAGAAATAACAATGGATAATCAGAAGCAAAATTTGTCTCTCACGCAGGAATGGGATAAGGTTTTCCCTTTAAGTGATAAGGTGAATCATTCTAAAATCACGTTTCACAACCGCTACGGCATAACGTTGGCTGCTGATTTGTACGTGCCTAAAAATGCCGAAGGGAAAATGGCGGCAATCGCTGTCTCTGGTCCGTTCGGAGCTGTAAAGGAGCAGACAAGCGGACTCTATGCGCAGCACATGGCGGAGCGTGGATTCCTCACCCTTGCGTTCGACCCTTCGTTTACGGGTGAATCGGGTGGCGAACCTCGCCGTATGGCTTCGCCCGATATCAACACGGAGGATTTCTTGGCGGCCGTCGATTATCTCTCAACTCGTGAAGATGTTGATGCTGAACGCATTGGAATCATAGGTGTTTGTGGATGGGGCGGTATGGCAGTGAACGCCGCCGCTATCGATCCAAGAATCAAAGCAACCGTGGCTTCTACCATGTATGACATGAGCAAGGTGAACGCGGAGGGCTACTTCGCGAGTGAAAACACGCCGGAGCAACGTATGGAGAAACGTAAGGCTATTACCATGCAACGTACAGAGGATTATCGCACAGGTGGTTACAAGCGAGCTGGTGGCGTGGTTGACCCTCTTCCAGACGATGCGCCGTGGTTCGTGAAGGATTACTATGATTATTACAAAACGCCACGTGGCTACCATAAACGTAGCGGCAATTCCAACGACGGATGGAACGTGATCGGTTGCCAATCCTTCCTGAACCAACCTCTCCTTTGTTATGCGAACGAAATCAACACACCGGTGCTTTTGATCCACGGCGAAAAGGCTCACAGTCGCTACTTCAGCGAATATGCCTTCGAGAAAATGACGGGTAAACAATGCGACGGCAAAAGCATGATAGAGGGCAATAAGGAAATCATGATTATTCCCGATGCTGTCCATACCGATCTCTACGATGACAAAAACGGAAAGATACCGTACGATAAAATCGAGACGTTTTTCAAGGAGAATTTGAAATGAAACGGCTGGATAGGAATATATTAAATTTATACAGCAAAAAACATGAAGGTGTTATTAATTAACGGCAGTGCCCGCAAAAACGGCAATACGTTCCTTGCCTTGAACGAAATGGCTAAATCATTGGAGAAACAAGGCATAGAAACGGGAATCGTTCAGATTGGCACAAAACCTGTCAGAGGATGCATCGCATGTGCGCAATGCCAAACAAAGCAATTGGGACGATGCGTATTCGACGATGATATTTGCAATCGTGTAGTGGAAAAGATGGAAGGCGCAGATGCCCTTGTAGTAGGTTCTCCCGTCTATTACGGACAACCGAATGGGTCAGTGCTTTCTCTTATCCAAAGAATGTTTTTCTCGGCAGGTGAAAAGGTGCAGAACAAACCGGCGGCGGCTGTCTGTGTGTGTCGTCGAGGGGGTGCAACGGCTGCGTTCCAGACGCTGAATATGCCTTTCCAGATGATGAACATGCCCGTTGTGAGTTCGCAATATTGGAACATCGTTTACGGGCGTGAAGAGGGTCAGGCTTCTCTCGATACGGAGGGTATGCAAACTATGCGTACGCTAGCCAACAACATGGCATTCCTGCTCAAACAGATTCATGCCAATGGATCGCCCCTCTATCCTGAACGGGAAGAATGGAAACCTATGCATTTTATTAGATAATAACGATAAAAAGATAAAGTGAAAATGAAGAAAATAGTTTTATTCATCACCGCATTTATTGCAGTTGCATTAAGTGCATGTTCTCAAAGTAATAACAACAAACAAAATCCTAATCAAATGGAAAACAAAACGTTAGTGGCTTATTTTTCGGCTTCGGGTGTAACGAAAAAGGTGGCTCAGGAACTTGCTGGAGTGACGAATGCCGATCTCCACGAAATCAAACCCGAAAAGATTTACACCAGCGCTGATCTCGATTGGCACGACAAGAACTCACGCTCCTCTGTGGAGATGGCCGACAAGAATTCTCGTCCTGCCATCACGGATAAACTTGCCAACATGTCCGACTATCAGACAATTTACGTGGGTTTCCCTATCTGGTGGTACACTGCTCCTACAATCATCAACACCTTCTTCGAAAGCTATGATTTCAAAGGCAAAACCGTCTATTTGTTTGCTACAAGTGGCGGAAGTACCATCGACAAGGCTGTCCGTGACTTGAAAGCGGCTTATCCTGATATCAATATCAAAAATGGACGATTGCTCAACTCCGCAAGTAAGCAAGAGTTGCAGAACTTCGTGAAAGAACAATGATTCCTTGTGCGTTTTTCAATTCAATAATAATTGATTATGAACGAGATACATTTCGATTCGGTGCAACAGTTTAACGACTACTACGGATTTGAGACCCTACATCCGCTTGTGAGTGTGGTGCGATACGATAAGCAACTGCCTATCGATGAATGTTTGGTTCACTACGGCTTGTATGCGCTCTTCTTAAAGGAAAACAAAGGCTGTAAACTCTCGTACGGCCGTACGAAATATGACTTCGACGAGATGACTGTCACCTCATTCGCTCCCGGACAAACAATCCATATCGAGCCGAATCCCGAAGTCCCGAATCCCAAATGGACAGGCTTGCTCTTCCATCCTGATTTCCTGGCTCGGACACAGCTCGGACGACAGATTTCCCGTTATGAGTTCTTCTCTTATTCAAGCAATGAGGCGTTGCATCTTTCCTCTGGCGAAATGGAGATTTTCCGTGGCGTCTTGTCGATGATTCAGCAGGAACTGCAACACGCTATCGACAAGCATAGTCGTGAACTGATCGTTTCCAATATCGAACTCTTGCTCAACTATTGTCTGCGTTTCTACGACCGTCAATTCATCACCCGAGAGGAAATCAACCATGTGACCGTGCAGAAATTCGAATCACTGCTGAGCGATTACATCGACAATCAGGCTGAAACCAAAGGTATCCCAACCGTGGCTTATTTCGCTGAAAAATGTAATCTCACCCCAGGCTATTTTGGCGAATTGGTGAAAGTGGAAAGTGGCAAGACCGCGCAGGATTTCATTGCCGACCACATAGTCAGCCGTGCCAAGGAGTTGCTCAACAGCCAGACGCTCAGCATCGCTCAGGTCAGCGACCGACTGGGATTCGGCTATCCGCAGCACTTTGTCCGTTTTTTTAAACGCAAAACCGGTAAAACACCTTCCGAATACAGGGCGGCATAAAGTTAAATTGTCATGAAACAGATTCTATTATTTTTACTTATCGTGCTTTTCTCATCCTGTTCTAAGGAGAGTGACGTCCTTGCGGAGCCTACTTCCCGCACCTTGATTGTTTACTATAGCTACACGGGCAATGTGCAAGCTATTGTTGATGAGTCATTGAAACTGACAGAGGCTGATGTGGTGGAAATTCAACCAGCGGAGGAAGGCCTGAAATACGAGGCTGACAACTACGCTCTTGGCAGCGCACTGATTGGTGCCATACGGGCAAATCCAGACGATGCGGGAAGTTACCCCGAAATCAAACCTGTTGACATCGACTTCAGCCAATATGACAACATTATAGTGGCTACTCCGCTTTGGTGGAGCAATATGGCGGCTCCTATGCAGACCTTCCTTTTCCATAACGGAGGAAAAATGGCGGGGAAGAATATCGCACTGATCGTCTCAAGTGCGAGCAGTGGCATTTCATCGGTCGTGGACGATGCTCACAGACTGATTCCCGATGGAAATTTTTCTGACGAAGCTCTATGGATAAACAACAGTAACCGAAACAACATGCCTTCTTTGCTCGGCAACTGGATCAAGACGCTTAATTTCTCAGGCACTATGGCACAAAAACTTTTCATCACGGTTGGTAACGCTACAATCACCGCCACGATGGTTGATAATGTTGCCACGCAAGCTCTCATTGCCGCACTGAAGGAGTCGCCCATCTCATACGAGGCCTCCGATTATGGCGATTTTGAGAAGGTGGGACCGCTCGGTCGTTCTCTGCCGACTGCAAACGAACAAACAACCACACAGGCTGGCGACATCGTGCTTTACAACGGCAATCAGATAGTGATTTTCTATGGTTCAAACTCATGGAGCTACACCCGTATAGGTAAAATCGACGACATCAGTCAGGAGAAGCTGAAATCCGTGTTGGGGGATGGAAATTGCACCATCACATTATCGTTGTCAAAGGATTTTTCGACAGGGGTTCAAAAGGTTCATGGAGATGCCGATAATCCCATGAAAAGCTCCCGCTCTCCGATGTACGATTTGCAAGGGCATGAAATCACTGCTCCGACGAATGGTCAGGTTTATATCCAGGATGGGAGAAAATGGTTGATTCAAGAATGAACGATTCGGAAAACTACAGTTCAAGTTTGTAATAGACACATTCCGCATCACGGTAAAACTCGGTGGCTCCCCAGCGTTGCCAATACTGGTGGGTTTTGAGACGGTGAAGCACGGGGATGAAAACGAAGTCGTAGCGAGACCTCAACTCGGGCATTATGGAATCGAGCATGTCGTAGTTCAGATGTGTTCCACGGTAGGGCTCGGCTACGATGAACGAGAAAACCGCCGTGTAGCGACGTGCGTTAAGGCTGGCAAGTAAATCGGGAGCCTCGGTGGCTATTTGTGATGATTCTTCCTCTATGCGGTAGTCGCTCATGTTCAGCAGACCGACCACCTTCCCGTCGGTGTCCACGGCTTTCACGCTCAACGGCCAGTTGAAATGTAGGTCGCGCACCCACGTCTCCACCTCATGACGGTCGAACCCGTATTGATGAACCATCCAGTCAACCGTCAGTGGCGCATCATCGGCGGTCATCCGCTTTAAGACATACGCTTTGTTAATCTTTACTGAATTGTAGGTCAGCAGTGTTTCGGGATGATAGGACAATTTGGATTGCCGAAGCCCGGGAATACCCATGTCCTCTTCACGATTCAGGTAGATGTATTGTTCGGGCAGATGTTCTGCGAATTGCTGGTTGATGATGGAGAAGGCACCCTCCACATGACGGTCGGCTTTCTCCACACAAATGTCGAAGGTGTCGGTCGTCACGGCGGCGCCATAGGTGAATGCCACCATTCGTCCTTCGACAAAAATGCTTCCGCCCATCATTTCCAACGCCTCCCAGTTGGCAAAGACAGTCTCCATCACCTGCCGTTCGGCGTCGATGGTCACGCTATCATCCGTTTTCTCTTCCTGCCATATTGCCATGAGTCGGCGGCAATCATCGAAAAGGTCTGGTGTGAGCGGGCGATAGATGAAGTCGGGATGTTCCGCTCGGAAGCGGTTGACGTGATTCCGTTTGGCGTTGAGCTTTTTCCCATGAAGCGATGCAAGATCGGTTCGGAGATAAATATAGTCGTATTGATCACGACACGGTTCAATCTTAACGGTGTATGCGGGATGGGGATGGATGGCTTGCAGTTGCGAATCCTCCAGGCCGATTATCATTAGATTGCCACCGCTGTCTTCGAACAGCTCCGTCAGCAGTTCCGGTTGCAAATCACCCGCCATGCAGACCATATAGGCCCGTTTGCCCTCGAAGGTGAAGCGCAGCACCACAGCCTCCTTGCATACGCAGACCTCGGTGTGGAACCAAAACTGCCAGCCCACAAGGTTGGCAAACGTATAGTTGCAATTACGTCGTCCCGCCTTGAGCGACACGGACTGCACAGCCTTACGGTCGGAAATGGTCAACGGATGAAATGTCAGCATTGTCTCTTCTATCACTATTCAAATCTATTAATCATCGTTGTTTGTCGGGTTCTCCTTAAGCATTTTGATTGCCTTGTCGAAGTCGCTTTCCAGCATCCGCATTTCTCTTTCTCGGTATATTTCAAACTCACGTTCCGCCTTTTCAATCGCATCCTGGTGCGAAATTGTTCCGTTGCCTTCCAAAATGTTTTTCCGAAGACGTAGGATCTGGTCGTCGAGTGCCGCGATCCAGTCGGCCATGGTCATGGGGTTCTGCTCCAAAGCTTGAAACTCCGCATAATCGAGGAATTGGGAGGTGAGCAGGTTTAATCGTTGCAGTTCCAATTCTGTCAGATAGTTCTTGGCGATCTTCACGTCGTCACGGGTCACGTAGTTGCCCTTGAAGTTGGTCATGCCGACGAAGGGTTTTTCGTTATCCACCCGCTCATAAATCAACTCCGCAGCCGTATGTTCATGTACGGCATAGTGCATTTTGTTCTGCACGGTGGAGAAGAATTGTTTCGTCATGGAGGAGCGAGGATCGTAGTCGGTGGATGTGGCGTAGATGTCCGTCACCTGTTGGTAGAAATTGCGCTCGCTGCTGCGGATGTCGCGGATGCGTTGCAGCAACTCTTTGAAGTAGCGGTTCCCTCCCTGCTTCAGTCGTTCATCATCCAGGGTGAATCCCTTTTGGATATACTCGTGCAACCGTTGTGTCGCCCACCGACGGAACCGCACCGCCACAGGTGATTGTACGCGGTAGCCAAGGGCGATGATCATATCGAGATTGTAGTGGTCGATCTCTCTTTGAACCTGACGTTTGCCCTCTTGACGAACTAGAAAGAATTTCTTTCGAGTTGCCTCTTCTGTAAGTTCTTTGTCTTGGTATATATTGCCGATATGAAGACTTATATTCTGTGGCGTGGTAGCGTATATATCTGCAAGATTGTCTCTTGTCAGCCACACATCCTCGTCGGCGAAGCGCACGTTGATGCTTATGCGGCCTTCATCGTCTTTGTAGAGTATTAGTTTATTTGTTTTGTCCATTGTCTTTTCTGATAGTTTGAATTTATGCAACCGATGATGCGGAATTTAGATTATTTCCCCAGCAATCTCTCCAGTTCCTTGTCGAAGTCCGACATGAACAGACGGTCTTGGACGATGCGGTACTTCTCGAACTCTGATTCGGCAAAGGTTTTAGCCTCTTCCGCCGTCACTTTGCCATTGTCTTGCAATAGTTGGTAATCATCCATGGATAGGAAACGGTCGATGTGTTTTGCCCAATCCTCCATGGTCATCGGGATATGACGTTTCGCTCTGTTCTCGGCCAGCTCAAGGAAAGCGTTCACCACCCGTCCGAGGCTATCCAGTTCATCGCTTTTCAGATAGTTTTTTGCGATGGAAACGTCTGTTTTTACGATTTTGCCGTCGGGTGCGTTCTCCCATGTGGTTAGACCCATGTGCTCCTTGTTGGCATCGGCACGGCAGACGATCAATTCAGCGGCTGTGTGTCCATGTATGGCGTAGTGTAGTTTGTTCTGCACCTTCGCGAAGAACTGGCGTGTGGTCGGAGCATCCTTGTTGTAGTCGATAGCAGTGGCGTAGAGGTCGGTCACTTTCTGGTAGAGTCGGCGCTCGCTCATACGTATCTCGCGGATTTCCGACAACAGATGTTCGAAATAATCCACTGTGAGGAAGGCGCCATTCTCCATACGTTTCTTGTCCAGCACGTAGCCACGGATGGCGAACTGGTGGAGCACGGCTGTGGCCCATTGGCGGAACTGCGTGGCACGGGTGGAGTTGACTCGATAACCTACGGAGATGACGGCATCCAGAGAATAGAAGTTCGTCATGTAGTTTTTGCCGTCTGAGGCAGTTATTTCCATTTTGGAAACAACTGAATTTTCGTCCAGTTCATTCGATTCGAAAATGTTCTTCAGATGTTTGCTAATGGCTGGAATACCAACGTCAAACAATGTGGAGATGGCTTTCTGTGTCAGCCATAGGTTTTCATCGTGATACAGCACTTCCACTCCGTTCGCTTGGCTCTGAGCCTGAAAGATCAGGAACTCAGCCGTGCTATTGCGGATGGACAACGTTTTTTCATGCACGGGTGCATCTTCTGCAAACTGCCACTCACAGCCACAGGCTTGGCAACGATACCTATTTCCGACGGACTGTACCTCGTGAGATTGGCATTTAGGACAGGTCATGTTGATTGATTTCATACGTATTATCTTGTAAATTAATTTTCCAAAGTTACGAAAAATTTGGGAGATGGGGAAGGAACTCGGCAGGCATAAATCATACTTTATTTTGTTCTTTATGAAAGAATTCACACTGGTTGCTGTAAATTGTGCAATTCTCGATTGCACAATTTACGGAAGTTGAAGGTGAGAAATTTTGTATCGTAAAAAACCGTCAAGGTTGACAAAAAATTAATGTAAGTAATGGACAAATAGTGTTCTCCTCATTTTATAGGCTTAGGCTTGAATGACGAAATCCAGCAATTGTTCGCCAGTTTTGAAAATGGGTACTCCGTCGTTTGAATTAGGCTTCTCTGCTTTAATCAAATCAGACAGATTTATTTTTGACGACAGCTGAACCTCCTCGTCAAATACGAAGCAGAAGTAGTTGCCTTTAGGATTAGGATAGAGAGCTTTACGCATACGTTCCTCGTCCATGGTGGCGTGATGGTGAACATGGAAAACCCGATAGTCGTTTTTGCTTTCCTCTCCGAACTTATAAAGGATGACAAACTTCACATCTGTTCCATCAAGGAAAGAAGGAGATAACGCACCTTCACGCTCTTCTGTTCCTCTCCGTTTTAGACGAACATTATATAGATTTGTGCCTTTGTCGTTCTTACCCATGATCCATTCCAACTGTTCTTCTGAATGATAACAACCAATGAGGAAATGCTGGTTCAGGTAACGCTCTATATGGTGGACTGTGAAAAAAGACGGGGAGATTTCCTCTTTTCCCGCGTTTTGAGCCACTTTCGGTAGCAGATCAGCAGGGTTCTTCCCCAAGGCGCATTTCTTGCAGTAAAATGCAGGTTTCAACAGTGTCAGCAGCAGTTCGTTCTCATTGGTGAATTTTTCGCCTTTATCGAGAGCAAGCGAATAATACGGTTGCGGTTCCTCCGTTTTGTAGGGGGTGAAAACCTTGCCCAACAACTGTTGAAAATTGTTTTTCAGAAATTCTTCGGCGTTAACACCTTCACGTGGTGTCATGGCATAGAAGTCAAAATCCTTCTGTAGCCATTCTTGTATTTCATTGCGGAATTTATCCCTTATTTTACATTTCCAGTCTTTTTTCTTCAATGCATTGTTCCTTGCGTAAAGGGACAAAACATAGAGGAAGTTCACGTCATAGTGGAAAAGTAGGAGCGTGTCTCTGTCGAAAAGCCTATTTTTAAACTGTTCTTTGCGATGGTGGTTCTTACTCCTGTCGGTCTTTTCGATGCCATCATTCTCATAACTCAGAGTTTCGTCAATCTTTGCGGAGAGGAAAAAGTTGGGAATGATATTATATCCTTCCGTTACGTCGTCTCGTAGTTTTACCCCCGATGTCGGCTCCTTCCCTCCGTTGAAGATGTCCAGATTCCATTGGATGACGTTTCTTGCGTAGGTATATTGCTTGTAAATGGATCCCTTGGCTATATCGTGCCCCATTTTATAATATTTCGAATCACCGATGTAGTAGGTTTGTCTGTGTGTGCTCTCGTTTTCTATCAGGCTTTGGGCGGTGAACAGGTGGTCTATGATTTTACCGTCTTCCTGTTCCTTTTTCATGTTGTCTGGTAGTATTTTGTCACCTATTAGCTCATCGATGATAGCTTCGAATACGATGTTGAAGTTCTTGGCCAACAGATATTCCTTCTTCTCAGTATTGATGGATACCTGTCTAGTTTCGTCGAAGAAAGCGTAGCAAAGGTTCCACAACTCCAATGCTTTATCAGAAAAGTATTTGTATTTGATTTGGCGTAGGCGTGTCACTCCGTATCCTTTGATGTAGGTGTTAAACTGTGCGCCTGTAATAAGTTGGAATTGGAATCTGATCTCTTTGGGGAATCCATACGTATCGCCTATGTAGTTTAGAATGGAGAAGAAGATGACCAATAGTTCTTCGTCGAAGTTGATTTGTCGTTTCTTATTTACTGGATTTAGGTAAATCGGGTCTCCGTTCTGTATGAATGCTTTCTTTTGGCTGATGGTGCGTGTCCAGTTTATTTTGTTATAACCGGAGTGTATATTTTTGACGATGAACAGAAAGAAATTTTGATTGTCGTGGTTGAATTGGAGCAGTTGCAGTAGGATGTCGAGGTAGGTGTTGCTCATGCGTCGATTCCCTTTGCCGATCTGCGCCTTCTTTGAGTGATAGACGATGCTGGTCTGGTTTCGCTTATCATTCTTATAGACCACGATGGCACGGTATATCCAAACAGCGAACTTGTATAGGAAATCTTTCTCGGGAATTCCTTTCTCCAAGGGCTTGTCTATCCAGACAATTTCTTCTGGTTTATATTTGCCAAAAGCCAGTTCCTCCCCGTTTACATCTTTGAGCAATACCTTCGGAAGAATAAATACGCAGTCTTTTAATAGGGCATTGTAATAATACCCCACATAGTGAATGGAAACTTTTCCCTCCACGTTTTCCAAAGCGTCAATGCCATGCAAAACGTCTTTCACCTTGGCTACATCGTACTGATATTCTTCGATGAGGATGCGCATTATTCTTTTCTTTCAATATGGATACCCCAGTCTTGGGAATTTACCTTTTCAATGAAGCCGTTGATACGTTTAAGCGAAAATTTATTATATATATAAATTTTTTCTCCGTTGTTCAAATCAAGACTATAATATGTATTTGGGAAATCTATATTTGAAGTCTGGTTGGATTTCTGTGTGTATTCATTGCTCGTTATAACAGTTTGTTTAATCGGTAAATCTAATGAGTACCATTCGTCTGCAATTTCTTGTGCGGATAAATTCGGATGATTTTGGACGAAAAGAGAAACTGCCTTAAATGGCACTTTCCTTTTATTGTAATGACCTTGCCCATTTATTGAAAATCTTGACCTGTCTTTTTGATTCTGTCCTAATTGATCATCTGTCTTATCCTCTTCGTCTTCTTCGTCCTCATCATCATTGTCTTCATATTCTTCTTCAATGACAGATACACCTAAATTCTTCAAGAGTTTCTCTACCTTTTCCTCCACAACCACTGTATCTCCAGCCCCATTTACGGCATAAAACTTATTGAATGAGAGCGTCGAATTATTATCATCTTTAAACAAACTGCCCGCCTCTTCGGCAAAGTCTTTAAACACATCATTCCAGATGTAGAAAATTACTTTCCCCACAAAGGTCTCTGCGCTGATAGTGCCATTGATTGCTTTGCAGAAGAAGTAGCCGAGTTTTTTATCTTCCGAATTGGTGGCTTCTTCAATCTTTTTGTTAATCTTTTCTAGAAAGTCCCACCAATCGTATTGTTTGTTGTTGACCTCTATTTTCCAGTTCTCTCGTGCATTTGATATTGGCACATACTTCCAATCCCAGCGGCGCTTGAAAGCTGAATCTATCGGGAATAGGCTTTGGTCGCTGGTGTTCATGGTTGCCCAGATGTAGAGGTTGTTTGGCAACAACAGTTCTTCCCCGTTAAGCACTTTCTCGACAACATCTTTGCCGTTATATTGGGCGTTGATTTCTTCTTTCTTTATGATGGACAATCCCTTGAAAGCCTTTGCCAGTTGCTTCTTTAGGTCATTATCTGCCTTGATCGGATAATCCGAGAAGCCAGTTCCGTTGCGGTCGAGGAGTTGGAAAAGGTCTCCGAAGATTTGGGCGCAGTTGCCACGGTTGATTTCCTCGATGATAAGGTATTGATGTTGCGGCTGATCACCTTCTTTTGCATCGGCATATAGTTCCCATGCATTGATGTATGCTTCGAGGAAGGCTTGTCTCACAAATTCGTAGACGATACGGGTTTCCGTCACATCTTCTCCATTTTCCCTGATTACTTTCCCTGTCACATCTCGCATGGGAACTTCTATAGTTGTCGGTTTGTAACATCCCACGAATGTGGAGTAATCACTGTCTGGGTGGAATGTTGTGCGGATGACATGCCCGTTTTTGTTGGCTTCAGCGGTCTGGTCTTTGATGGTGTGGCTCTTGCCTGTGCCTGGGGCTCCATAGTAGATTTGCTGGAGATTCTTGTTGAATGTGTCTTTGTATTCTTTCTCGTTGAAAGGATACATTTCGTCGAAATTGACCTGGCTGATTAAAAAATAATCAGTAGTGTCTAACGCGGCATATAGAGGCTGAATAAATGGGCCGCGACTTAGTTCCCCTACTGCAGCTGTCACTGATTTCTTTTCTGCTGTTATGTTTATTCCTAAGTCATTCTCTCCATTGGAAATACTAGTCAATAAATCAGAATCTGAATATAGACTATTATCATAGGATATCTCTCTTTTTTCTATATCAAATATATTGGCAACAGTATCTGAGCTGAGATTGAAATCTTTGACGAACTTTGCAACTAAATAATCGTCTGTGACATCGTCTGGCATCTGTTCTTTGCGATAAGCCCATATTATTAGATCGAATATATTAGGAAGATTTCTTCCTTGTTTTAAGAAAAAGGTATGCCATTGAGTGGAAAATTTTATATACCATAATTTGCCAGTATCAACATAATTTTTTTTCTCATTAGACAAGCAAAATAAGCGTTCTATATAATTGGACAATTCGCTACAATTAAACTTATAAGTTCTTCCCTGTAAAATTGTACTATCTAATTGTTTCATTATACATAGCAGTCCCCATGATTTATTTGTCATGTTCCCTTGGAAGTTGCTATATGCTTTGGACACACAATCTAAGCTAAAGTATTTCATTTTAGAATTTTATTTTTATATGTTTCTATCATGTTTTTCATAATCAACTTGATAATAGGAACACTTACAGAATTGCCCAATTGGTGGTATGCTTGTGCATCTGAAACAGGGAAAATAAAGTCGTCAGGAAATCCCTGCAATCGTTGCGCTTCAAGGACAGACAACTTCCTTCTTATATCCCATAGCTTAGGTGTCCTATTGGCAATAATGGTAGAAGCATATGTATCTAAACATGAATAAAATGCTTCTTGTATTTGAGTCTTTGCTGGGTCTCCAACATGAAACCGCAAAGAGCCATCTGGTTTTTGATAGGAAAAAATACCGTATTTTCCTTTTTTTGTATTTGGCTTATATTTGGAATTATCGTGTTGAACCCTATCTCCCTTTTGTGCGACACTAAAATGATAATCAATTCTGTCTAGTTCAAACTGAGACAGTTTTAGAGCTGGATTATTATCGTTTAAATCTATTATATCCCGCAGTACAGGATGGGCGTCTATTGGATTAGGGAATTTAAAATCCACTTTTTCCCTAAAGGCTACACAATACCATCTTTCTCTTTTTTGAGGCAATCCGTAGTCGAGCGATGATAAAATATCCCAGTGAGGGAAATAACCTAAATTTTTAAGCTTGTCAAGAATTATGTTGAGAGTTTTCCCATTTTCATGGGACTTTAACCCCTTGACATTTTCAAGAAATACCATTGGCGGTTTATGGTATTCTAATATTCTACATATGTCAAAAAAAAGTGTACCCCTGATTTCGTCATTAAATCCTTTTTTTTCTCCAGCATAACTGAATGGTTGGCAAGGAAATCCCGCTGTTAGGATGTCGAATGCAGGGATGTCTTTAGCTTCTACTGCTTTAATGTCACCTGTGGGAATTTCATGAAAGTTAGCTTCGTATGTTTGCTGTGCAAATTTGTCGTTGTCAGAAGAAAACACACATTTCACATGGCAATCATTCATTGCTAAACGAAACCCTCCTATTCCACAAAACAAATCAATTCCTGTATATCCCTTTTCTGACATTATCTCTTTCATTTTTGGTCGCAAATTTATCCCATTTTTTTATTTATTAGTTATATTATCTTTTAAATTACTGTCTCTTATAAGTATAAGATACGTTTCTGTGATAGCTCGAATAGTTGTTATCAAAACATTAAATAATAGAACAATATATAAAGAATTCAGTAATATGGCAATGGCTTTTATGTAAACAAAATTGAATATATGGGCTAGAACATATCCAATACATAAAAATCCTTCAACTAATATGAGATAAGCATATAAAATTATAACAAGTTCATATAATGTTGCTTTCCTACCTCGAAAAATTATGTTGGTTTTATAATTACTGGCTTCTTTCATTTTCTCACGACCTAATAACATATTTAGGGAAGCCAATGTGAAACAAAATAGTGTTCCGACAAAACCAAAGGTGTGTTCTATTATATAATACTGACTATTTATCCCATACACAAATGATAGAATCAAGCATGTAATACCCAGTAAAATTGGCAATCCCCATTCGGGAATGAGATTTTTCTTTTTTGATGTAAAAAGATAGTCTATAAACACATATAGGAATTCAACGTTCATGATCTGTAATCGTTCGAAAGCATTTTTAGTTGGGCAAAAACACTAGGTGTATCATACTCTCCTGTATCTCTATTTCGTTCAACTTCAATGTATTCTTTTTTGACAAGGTGCGCAGTGTCAATTATGGCTTCGTTGTTGTTGGACATCCTCCCTTTGATTCTAATTCTTCTAATCGAAGATTTTGTGTCGTTAAACTTATTTACCACGTCATAGACCATTGTTTTAATCGTCTTTTTCTTTTCCGACTTTACCGATAGTACTATGTTCTCTTGTACGTTTTCTGTGATATTTGAGAAGTTTAGAGCTTCTGATCCTAGTAAAGATTTATTTATATAGATTTCTGCACATACAACTCTGCTCATATTGTTTAGAACTTCTCTGAAATCATTGTTTGGTATCATATAGAAGATGAAGCTTCCAACAATTTTTTCTTCTGATGATTCGTTGTATGATGGAATAAAACTATTCAGATAATCAATTATGTTTGCCATTGTCATATGGTTTTGACCAGTTTCAAGGAATACAATTGCTTCATTCTCCTGAATTTTCAAAAGAACATGTGTTTTTATTTGTTCTCCTTCTTCGATTCGTTTGGGATTATCTCTTGATTCAACTGTGTTTTTATCAATAAGTGGGGCTCTATAACTATGTTTGGCGCTTTTAAATAATAATTCAGCGATTTTTCCGTGCTCATTATAATTACAGAAGTCTATAAAACAAAATTTCTCGCTTGTCAACTCGTGTTTGCGATTTATCTTGTTTAATTCACAAATATAACTCAGCAATGGAGGTAAAGAATCATTTACATTACTAAATTGTTCTTCCTCGTTTTCTGTAAAAGAAAGCTGAATACTAAAAAAACCCACTTTTTTTTTGTCCATAATTATTAATTTGTGATTCTATATGCTAATAGCACTTCGTAATTCATTAAGTCCGATTTCGTAAATGTCTATATCTTTTTTCTCACAAACTTCAAATGACTCTTCCATTAATCGGTTATATAATGGCACCTCATGCTTTGTAAATGTAGGTGTGTTATTTTCAGCACATATATACTCCGCAAAATCATCATCTGGGTGGAAATTCACTTTGCGTTCGTACACGAGATGATGGAAAAAAGCCTTTACATCATCTACTGTCCTAACATGGGAATTCTCGCAATAATTCATAATCAATCCAATTTTTCATTCCCCCAAAGTTATGCAAAAAAATAATTGTTCGAAGCAAAGTAGAAATGATTCTGAAAACTAAATTCGTATAGCCTGGAAACAAGGCGTGGATGAGGCCTGTGGAGATGGAGTTATTTGGGAGGTGGGTGGATGGAATTTGTTGGTTTTATGTGGGGCGATAGGGGAAAAAGAAGGCATAACCTATTCCTTAAACGTTAGTTGATTCAATTTTACTTCTATTTCCTCTATGGTAGGAATAGTTCCTTCCACTTTTTCCGGGTAGAATTTTTCCAAATCGTACTCAGATATTCCTATTGGTTGCGTGCTTGATTCCAAGGCATATTGAGCTTGTACACGGTCTTTCTCTTTACAGATGAGCAACCCGATGGTGGGGTTGTCACGTCCTTCTTTTTTCAGAATGTGATTACAAGATACGACATAACCACCTAATTGACCGATGTCAGCAAACTCAAATTTGCCGATTTTCACTTCAATCACCACATAGCAAGATAGGTTAAGATTGTAGAACAACAAGTCAATGAACTGTTCCCGTTCGCCTACTTGTATCCTATATTCTTTACCCACGTAGGCGAATCCCGTACCCAATTCTACGAGAAACTGAGTGATGTTTCCAAGCAACTTCTCTTTCAGCAATCGTTCATTGTAGCGTCCTGTAATGCCTGCGAATGCAAAATCGTATGGGTCTTTGGTGAGTTCTTGTGCCAAATCGCTCGTTTCTGATGGCAAAGTCCTTTCAAAGTTTGTTATTGCCTTCCCTTGACGTTCATACAAGTCTGTATCAAGGAAGTTGAGTAACATATTTCTGCTCCATCCATTCGCTACCGTTTGATGAACAAAGAACAATGCTTTTTGGGGATTCCCCTTGCACTTGTCGATGATGAAGCGATGGTGTCCCCAAGGTACAGAAAACAAGTCATGTCGTATTTGCTCACCGAGTTGGGACGTGATTGCATTTTCTGCCACAGCTTGTGGCAAATCTTCTCCACTATTTTTTGCCACAACTTGTGGCGAAATTGCATTGTATTGATTATAAAGAAGATAAAAATCTTTGCAATAGTAAATGCTACGTTCGGAAAGTCCCGACAACTCTGGGTTTTCTTGCCTGAGATCCGCAGAAATTGTTTTAATAACCTTTTTGCCCCATCGCTCTTCAATGTGCATTTCCACAATATCCTTGCCAAGTTCCCAATAGAACCGTAGCATTTCCTCGTTCACCTTTACTGCGGCTTTAATCTGGCTACGACGGTAACGATTACTTAAGTCTTTTATCCATTGGATATAATCTTGATCTACTATGTTAATTGAGTTGAACATGTTCATTAGTTCCTAATTGTCAAACAAAAACGGAGCGTCAGTAACGCCTTTTAGTATGTAGCGCCGCCTGCATCAATCAAGTTGCAAGCGACAGATGCAAAGATAAAATTTTTTGAGAGATTTTGGGGATGAGGAGGAAGTTCTTTTTCATTTACATGGACTTTTGATCTGTTGGGGACAGAAAAATTCATGGGGAAAAGATGATGGTAAGTTGTTTTTTAGATTTAAAGAATGTATATTTGCAATGTCTGGGTGAGAGCCCTGGCTATCCGGGCAGAATCCCGTGTGGGCAAGCCGTATACGTCACTACCCAATATAGAAAAGCCACAGCAGAAACGCTGTGGCTTTTTATCTGAATGCTTTTAGCAGCATTTTTAGGAATCCGCTACTTTCGGCAATGTTGCGTGTTATGGATATTTTCTTGTTCCCCTTGAAAATAAGCACTTCAAGTGACGATGGTGAATTTTCGAAATAATGGCGGACATCTGTCGCCAAATGTCTGAGATTATAATCTCCTGTCAGATTCAACAAAACCCTGTTTGATTGTCCAATAGATTCTTGTAATCGATTCCCAACGGATGATTTCCCACTGATAGAACCATTTCCCTGACGTCAGGAAAATGGTGCAAAGGGGGAACGTGTGGGCGCTCATGGATTCGTGCCACCCCTTCGGGGTTCTGGACCGTATCTACGCTGTGCACACACGGGTTAACACCCGTGCCTGTGTTATGGTCACCCCTTCGGGGTTCCCATGTGCCGCAATGGGTGTGCATATCCCCACATGATGCGTATGTCCCAAGCCCCATAGGGGCGGTTACAACACAGGCAGGGGTGTCAACCCCTGTTGGGCGGACGGGTGTGTGATGGGAACCCCGAAGGGGTGAAAACATATAGACGTTAGCGGAGGATACGTGGATATGGAACGTTTTTTGTAAATCGTAAATTGTCAAATCGTAAATTACACATACGTGTCACCCCTTCGGGGTTCCGGTTCCGTCCCCACATTGTACACACGGGTTTTCACCCGTGCCTGTGCTATAGTTACCCCTTCGGGGTTCCCGAGTACCGTAATGGGTGTGCATATCCCCACATGATGCGTATGTCCCAAGCCCCATAGGGGCGGTTACAACACAGGCAGGGGTGTCAACCCCTGTTGGGCGGACGGGTGTGTGATGGGAACCCCGAAGGGGTGAAAACATATAGACGTTAGCGGAGGATACGCATCCATGAATGTTCCCACACAAATCGTAAATACCCAAAACGTGCCACCCCTTCGGGGTTCTGGACCGTATCTACGCTGTGCACACACGGGTTAACACCCGTGCCTGTATTATGATCACCCCTTCGGGGTTCCCATGTGTCGCAACGGGTGTGCATATCCCCACATGATGCGTATGTCCCAAGCCCCATAGGGGCGGTTACAACACAGGCAGGGGTGTCAACCCCTGTTGGGCGGACGGATGGATGATGGGAACCCCGAAGGGGTGAAAACATATAGACGTTAGCGGAGGATGCGTGGATATGGAACGTTTTTTGTAAATCGTAAATTGTCAAATCGTAAATTACACACACGTGTCACCCCTTCGGGGTTCCGGTTCCGTCCCCACATCGTACACACGGGTTTGCACCCGTGCCTGTGCTATAGTCACCCCCTCGGGGTTCCCGAGCACCGTAATGGGTGTGCATATCCCCACATGATGCGTATGTCCCAAGCCCCATAGGGGCGGCTACAACACAGGCAGGGGTGTCAACCCCTGTTGGGCGGACGGATGTGTGATGGGAACCCCGAAGGGGTGACACCTCATGCATGTTATAATATTAATTATGTCTGTACCCCCTGTAAATCATTGCGGCACATCATTTATCCAACAGGAAATCAGGGTCGAATCTGATATTATATGCCTCCAGAAATGCGGTATATTCATCAATGAACGACTTCTTTTTATGATGTTCCTCTTGTCCATTGATGTAGTTGACCGTTCTCGTAAGTATTGATGGACTAACACTGAAAGCTCCATAGCCCGTCTGCCATTCAAATTCCTTATAATGATTATCCAATGTTTTTATCCATCGACTTGAATATGCTTTTATGTTGCGTACGAAATCCGACAATGCCATTGTTTTAGGTAGTGAGCACAGAATATGTACGTGGTCGGATGTGCCACCAATGCAGATCGGAATAGAATTTAAATTCTTAATAATGCCACCTAAGTACTTGTGGATGTGTGGAATGTCACTTCTTCGCATTTCAATTTGGTTGGCTTTTGTGTGAAAGATGATGTGTACATCTATTTTTACTAATGTTGATGCCATGATTTGATGTAATTGTTTGTCAAACAATAGGTTAGTTTTTGGATTGTTGAATTCCCCATGTGTCATTTTGCTGACGTCAGGAAAATGATACCATCAGAGGGAACGTGTGGGCGCCCATGGATTCGTGCCACCCCTTCGGGGTTCTGGACCGTATCTGCGCTGTGCACACACGGGTTTACACCCGTGCCTGTATTATGATCACCCCTTCGGGGTTCCCATGTGCCGCAACGGGCGTGCATATCCCACACAATGCGCACGCCCTAAGCCCCAAAGGGGCGGCAACATCACAGGCAGGGGTGTCAACCCCTGTTAGGCGAATGGGTATGTGATGGGAACCCCGAAGGGGTGGCACGTGGATAATTCATATCATTCATAATTTTAAAACAGGTTGAAAATAAAATTAATATATAGTGCCATGTATGCCAACGAAGGCACACGCGACAGATGCAAAGATAAGTTTTTTTAAAAAATTCAGAGAACGGGAGGTGGAAAATTTGTTGCTTTTTTACACAACGTAGCAAAAAGGGACATCATTCAGCAGAAAAAAACTATTTATTCCGCCAAATGAAACGCTGTCCAAGCGAAGCGAGACGATTCTTACTCCTCATGCTTCTCCGCCCAAATCCTTGCGGCGGAAGCCACGATCTCCACACACGGACGCTTCGCATAGTAGGCGGCGTTGCGTTCGGCAGGCTGAGGAGACTCCTTGAGATTCTTATCCAAGCCGAGGAGATCACGGCACTTCAGGAATCCGTTAGCCTTTTTGAAATCCTCCGCCAACTCCTGGACGATACGGTAGTTCTCGCCCTTCGCATCCGCATTCTTGGGGTCAGTCGAACCATACTTCAGTCCGGCCAGAAGGAAGATTCCGCAAGCCGCCCCGCATGTCTCGCGCATACGACCAATACCGCCACCGAAAGAGGCGGACACCTTCAATGCCTGCTCCTCCGTCAAACCATACAAGTCAGCGAAAGCCGCCACCACAGACTGTGAACAATTAAAACCGCTCTTGAAGAGCTCTTTCGCGCGCTCTATTCTTTCTTCTTTATTCATATTATTAGGCAATTACGAGTAAACAATAAATGGAATTTTCAGTCAACACTATTTTTTCTCCTCCCAAAAGATATATTTTTGACATTAACTAAAAAGATGATATCTTTTTTGAGAAAAACTTCAATCTCCAAGGTGACCCGTCATAAGGGAAAAAGAAAATTCCTGAAAAATTTTCAGACATCGTCACCGAGCAATAACCTTCTATCACTCAGTGTATTACAAAAAAAGGAGAAACCATGTTTCTCCTCATCCGTGGACCCAACAGGGCTTGAACCTGTGACCCCCTGATTATGAGTCAGGTGCTACTAACCAACTGAGCTATGGGTCCTGCTTGCAATTAACCAAAAATTGTTACCTTTGCAAAACGAAGGCAAAATTAGTGTTTTGTCTCCAAAGTACAAAATATTCGAATAAAAAAAGAAGGAAGATGGAATTGATAGAGGAGACGGGAATCGCAAGTAAGGAAGGGCTTGCACTCACAATTGGATTCTTTGACGGGGTCCACCACGGACATCTGTTTTTAGCGAAGCAATTAGCCAAGGTTGCGCAAAGCGAAGGGCTAAAGTCTGCCATTCTAACATTCTGGCCACACCCAAGAATCATTCTTCACGAGGCCTACCAGCCAAAGTTGCTGAACACCCACGAGGAGAAACTTGAGTTGTTGAAGCAACTGCCTGTGGACTACTGCATCCAGATGGAATTCACCACGGAAGTCTCCAACCTCAGCGCCCACGACTTCATGGAGAAAGTGCTACGTGACCGTCTCAACGTCAAACACCTCCTCATCGGATACGACCACCGCTTCGGCAAGAACAGGGAGGAGGGATTCGACGACTACTGCACATACGGGAAAGAACTCGGCATGAGAGTGACGAGAGCCGAACCTTATGAAGAAAACAATTTCACCATCAGTTCTTCCTTCATCCGCAACCTACTGGGTGTGGGCGACATCGAGTTGGCCAATAAATACCTCGGATACAACTACAACATCTCGGGCACCGTCATCCACGGCAAGCAAAACGGCCGCAAACTCGGGTTCCCTACCGCTAACATCGAGCCAGAGATCGAAAACAAATGCATCCCTTGCTTCGGCGTGTTCGCCGTGAAGGTGACCGTGAAAGGGAAGACGTACAAGGGTGTCGCCTGCATCGGCACACGCCCGACATACGGTGGCGGGGAAGTCTCCATCGAGGTCAACATTTTTGATTTTGACGAAGATATCTACGGAGAGCACATCAACATGCAGTTCCTGCACAAGTTGCGCGCACAAAATAAGTTCTGCACAGAAGATGACCTGCGCACTGCCATCAGCGAAGACAGGATAAAAGCTGAGAAATTAATGGCGAACGAATAATTGACCATGCAATAATCCAAAAGGCTCCACGTTTTTCAAAGAAAAAGGTTTAATCGCTGAAGAGAATATGGTCATTACTTTCATCGTTCCTCCTCCCCTGGACGGAGAAATGCCAGCGGAACGCACCGCCGGATGCACACACCTCGTATACCCAATGCCCAACATCTACGAGCTAATCGTAGCCGCCGTATTGGAACGTGACGGACACGACGTGCGCCACGAGGATTTCGTGTTGGAGGAGAAGGAGGAGAAAGATTTGATCGATTTCCTACGGAACGACCGCAGCGAGGCATACATCCTTTGGAGCGTCAACCTATCCTTGGAAACGGACCTGAAATGCATCCAACGCATCCGCGAAACCCATCCCGACGCCTGGGTCGTCGCCATGGGACCCGGCGTGACGTATTACACAGACAAACTTCTCGTAGACGAACATGTCATCATCGTCCGCGGTGAACCTGAATTGACAACATCCGAAACGATAAAAACCATCGAGCAAGGAGGAGATCTCTCCGTCGTCAAAGGTATCACACGATTGGTGGAGGGGAAGGCGACCCACCAACCGACCAGGGAGTTGCTGAGAGATTTGGACGAACTTCCTTTCCCGGCTCGCCATTTCATCGAGAAATATACCTTCACTAACCCGAAGCTGAAGAAACATCCCTACACGACCGTACTCACCAGCCGCAATTGTCCTTTCCATTGCATCTATTGCGTGCCTAGCTCGCTCACCTTCGCAAGGGAGATCGAGAACAAGAGGGAGACAGGGAAAAAACCATTCATATCCTTCCGTTCCGTCGAGAACGTCATCGAGGAGATCGAGATGCTGGCCAGCCAAGGCTACAAGGCCATCTGCTTCATCGACGACAATTTCATCACGACAGCCAAGCGGCTACGTCCCATCTGCGAGTGCCTGAAGAAGCACCAACTCAGTTGGGGTTGTCAGGCACGTGTGGACGCCATCACAGAGGAGATAGCGCAGATCCTATCGGACGCCCAATGCCAATTCGTCGACCTCGGCGTGGAAAGCTTCAACGACGAGATCCTCCAATACATCAAAAAGGGAATCACCTCCCAACAGATTCACGAAGGCATTCAGCTCCTGAAGAAATACAATGTGCCAGTGAAACTGAACATCCTCATCGGCACGAGTCCGCTCGAAACGAAGGAGACCATCAAGGAGACCCTCAGGAAATCCAAAGAACTGGGCGTTTCCCAAGTGATGTTCAACATAGTGGCGCCTTTCCCGGGGACGGAGTTCTACGAATTGGCGAAACAAAACAATTGGATCAAGGGAGGGGAATATGTGCCGACGGACGTGCAGCACAAGTCCATCATCAACTACCCTAACCTATCCAGCGAGGAGATGGAAAAGATGCTCTTTTGGAACAACGTGAGATTCTTCATCCGTCCCTCCTTCATATTCAACCACATCAGGAAATTCAGTTCCTGGTCCGACTTCCGCATCGCGCTCACCGCATTGAGGAGAAAACTATTCCACAAATAATGAACCACAAACTCTCCGTAATCATCCTCTCATGGAACTCCGAAAGGGACGTCAACGACTGCATCACCTCCCTCTTGGAAGCGACGAGGAACATCGAGACCGAAATCATCGTGATCGACAACGGATCAACTGACGGCACCATCGGACTGCTCGAACAATTCGGGGAAAAGATCAAACTGCACAGACTACAGGAGAACAAGGGCGTGGCCCCCGCACGGAATATCGGGCTGAAGCAAGCCTCCAACGATATCATTTGGATATTGGACATCGACACAATCGTGAACCAAAAGGCGGCGGAAGGGTTGTTCCAACACATCACGACACACGAACAATGCGGATTATGCGCATGCAAGCTGACCGACGCCAACGGTGTCCCTCAAGAGAGTTGCAGGAAACTCCCTTGGCCGAAATACAAACTGATGAACATACTCGCCACGAGGAAGTTCCTCCCCACTTCGCTTTCCCGTTGGATCAACGAGAAGAACGAGCGACAGTTCTACCATAAAGAATTATCGATGGAATCGCCATTTTCCGTCGAATACACCATCGGAGCCTGCCAGATGTTCAGAAAGGGAATACTCGACAAGGTCGGCTATTTGGACGAAAGCATATTCTATGGCCCGGAGGATGCGGACTTCTGCCAAAGAATCACACGGACAGGGAAAGAGATCACCGTCCTACCCCAATTCCAAATCATCCACCACTACAACCGCATCTCCCAAAAGAAGTTATTTTCGGTTGCGACTTATAAACACATCAAAGGATTGCTCCACTATTATATTAAACAAATATAAATTCATAGAGCACTTGGCTGTTTCTACCTATTTATCAGACTTTTACGCCTCCCAACAAACACTATTTAGACCTAATTATATATTAGCCCGTTTCATTGAGTAATAGCAATAAATTCGCCTAAGTGGATTTTTTCCACAAGAATACTTGTATGGTATGTGGAAATATTCTACATTTGCATCGTGTTAAAGGAAAAAAGGATTTGGGGAGTAGTTTTCATACAAAATATAACAGAATAAGACTTCAATATTCAATCATATACACATCATATACATAAGATTATAAAAGTTAATAGTAGAGTTCCATTCGTCGTGAGATGAGTGGAATTTTTTTTGTGTAGATAGATCTCATAGAGCATTTCGAGTCAACATTAACATTCAAAAAGTGAGCGCAAAAAAATTATCTGATTAGGGTAAAAAATACAATATTCGTTAATAAAATAAAGTAATTTATATAAAAAGCAATAATTTCAAATAACCACAAAAAATTCCTTCTAAAAATTTGCAATTAATAACCCATTTAGTACCTTTGCGTTACTGATAGATATTTAAATAACTTTAAGAAAAACCACGAAACGAATGCGACCCGTTGTGAAACGGGTCGCATTTTCTATTTGGCGACTAGTAGAAGGGGGAGATTCATATCCCAAGGAGCACCCTTAGGGACAAATTCGGGAACAAACATAAAATTCAAACATATTTATAGCCATTTTGGAAAGTTTTTTCGCAAGACAACAATCGAAAAATTCAAAAAATATCGTATATTCGTACCCCGAAGGAGGATAAAACAACATTAGATTTGGAAATGGCAAACATATCGGCGGTCATCATCACTCGAAACGAAGAAAAAAAGATAGAACGTTGCATACGCTCGATGGGAGCGATTGCTGACGAATTGATTGTCGTGGACTCCTTTTCCACCGATAGAACAGAAGAAATCTGCAGAGAATTAGGTTGCAAATTCGTACAACATGAATTTTCCGGATATGGACCACAGAAACGTTTTGCCGTCAGCTTAGCCAATTACGATTGGATAATCAGTCTCGACGCGGACGAGGAATTGTCGCCCGAACTCGCGGAAACCATACTCAAACTGAAGGAGGATGGTCTCAAGGACAATACGGTGGTTTATTCGATGAAAAGGCGAAATTATTACTGCGGAAGGCTGATACGATTCTATAACGGCGGATACGAAAACAAAGTGCGAATATTCAACCGCACCCACGCCAACTGGAACGACAAGCTGGTGCACGAAGAGGTGGAGTGCCAACGTCCTTTCAACGTCGTGAACATGAAGGGGATCCTGAAGCACTACACGTACGACAGTGTGGAACAACATGAGAGGAAAACGAGGGAGTACGGACGATTGGGTGCCATCGACCTGAAAAAAAGGGGGAAAAAGCACAGCAAATTTGTCGTCGTCATCAAGGCGATCTACCGTTTCATCGCCAACTTCATCTTCAAGCTGGGCTTCATGGACGGATACTACGGCTTTAAGCTGAGCCAAATGGGCGCATTGTACGTCTATCTCAAATACATGGGAGTATGGGAAAAATGAAGATCGTACTCAACGACAAATACGCTCACCTGCGAACCTTCATCGAGAGTCTGCCCGACATCTTCGACAAGGAAGGCGAATCAATCTTCTTAGCAAGGAACGAAATCAGACTATACGACGAGGGGGGATTTACCCTCAATGTGAAATCATACAAGGTGCCGATTCTCATCAACCGCATCGCCTACACCTTCTTCAGACCTTCCAAGGCCTCCCGCGCCTACGAGCATGCGCTCACGCTCCTGTCGAAGGGGTTCCAGACGCCGGATCCCGTCGCCTACATCGAGACGAAGAAGAGCGGTCTGCTCCACAGAAGCTTCTTCATCAGCCTGCACACCCCTATGGACGGTCACATGAGGCTCTTCAACGACGAGGACAAGGATAATGTGGGGAAGGAGGATCTGATCAAGGCTTTCGCGGAATTCACCGCCCGACTTCACGAAGCGGACATCTTACATTGCGATTATTCTCCGGGAAACATATTGCGCGAAAAAGTCGATGAAATGGGGAAAATATCTTATAATTTCTCCCTCGTGGACATCAACCGGATGCAATTCCGCCCAGTCAGCGTCGAGATGGGCTGCAAGAACTTCAGAAGGATGCGCGGCAACGATGAGTTCTTCCGCCTATGCGCCACCTACTATGCGAAGGGACGCGGCGCGGACGTGGAGCAGTGCGTCCAATCTTTCCTCGATTGGAAATACAAGGATAGAGAGAAAAGGAAGCGGAAGGAAAGATTCAAAGAGTTCACAAGGAAAATCTTCAAATAAATAACATCTCTCCGTGAGATTCATACACACATCGGACTGGCACATCGGGCAGGATTTCTACCGATATGACCGTGAGGAGGAGCACCGCAGCTTCTTCCACCAACTGTGTGCCATCGTGGAGCGGGAGCAACCCGACGCACTGCTGGTCAGCGGAGACATCTACCACACCGCCGTTCCTTCCGCCGCGGCGCAGAAGCTCTACACCGACAGCATGGTGGCCATCCACAAAGCATGCCCATCCATGTCCATCATCGTCACCGCCGGCAACCATGACAGTTACTCCCGACTGGAGTCGGCCGACGAGCTCTGGCAATTGGCGAACGTGAAGGTGATCGGTCACGCCGAAAAAGATGAAAACAACGAATCCATCGAAAAAAAACATATCATTCCCATTCAAGGGAAAGGCGGAGCAACCATCGCCTACGTCATCGCCATCCCCCACATCAGGGAGAGCCAAATGGGACTGTTCAACACGACGCAGGAAATCGTCCGAGGAAAGAACAAACAGGATGTGCCTGTCATCATGATGGGGCACCTCACCCTCTGCGGGGCGGACACTAAAGGGCACGACGAGCAATCGGTGGGTGGCATGGATTACGTGGAGATCAACACGCTGGGGAACTACTACGATTACTTCGCCTTGGGCCATATTCATCACCCGCAATTCATCAAAGGGGATGAGAAGGCGAGGTACAGCGGCAGCCCGATCCAAGTCAACTTCGACGAGATGTACCCGCACTCGGTCTCCGTGGTGGAGATCAACCGACACGGCGAGAAGGCTTCCGTCAAGGAGGTCACCATCCATAACGACCATCGATTTTTAACGATTCCATCGGAACCTTTACCCTTCGAGGAGGCGTTCAAGGCGTTCGCCGAAACCCCTGTCGACCCCTCTTCCTACGTCTGTCTCAACGTGGAGGTGGAGGAGTATGTGCCTTCGGACGCAGAGACGAGGATAGAGCAACTGCTCCAACTGAAGAAGTGCCGATTCTGCAAAATAAAGACAACAAGGAAGGCGAGGAAACACCCGTCAGCCGCCCAGATCATCGACTCCTACGAAATCACGAGCATGGAGCCCGCCGAACTCGCCAACACCTACTACCAGGAGGTCTACGGCAGGGAGTTGGACAAAGAGATGACGACGATGATCCGGGAGATCACGGAGGAACTCCGTAGAAAGGAGCGGGAGGAGGCATGAAATACCTATCGTTACATATAAAAAACATCGCTTCCATCGAGAAAGCGGACATCTATTTCGACCAGGAGCCATTTTCGGGGAACCCTATATTCCTCATCTGCGGAGAGACCGGTTCCGGCAAAAGCACGATACTGGACGCCATCTGTCTGGCCCTCTACGCCAACACGCCAAGGATCAACAACAGTGCGACCGTCAAAGAGAAGGAGGAGAACGAGGTGATGGGCTTCAAGGACATCAGGCAGATGATGCGCCGGGGAGCGAAAGAGGGCTCCGCCGAACTGCACTTCATCGGAAACGACGAACAAACCTACATCGCGCTTTGGACGGTACGACAGAAAAGAACCGGCAATATGGAGGACAGCCGCAGCCTGGAATGTCCGGCGAAAGGGCTATATTTGACCAAAAAGAGGGAGATCGACACCAAAATCGAACGATGCGTGGGAATGAAGTACGAACAATTCTGCCGCACCTCCCTACTAGCCCAAGGCGAGTTCACCAAGTTCCTCTCCAGCAACGAGAAGGAGAAGTCCGATATACTGGAAAAACTGACAGGCACGGAGATCTACTCCCAAGTAGGCATCGCCATCTTCGAGAAAGCGAAGGCGGTCAAGGAGGCTTGCGCCAACGAGGAGAAGAAGATAGAGGGGTTCGAGATCCTCACCGAGGAGGAGACCCGCCAAAAGAAAAAGGAACTGAAGATCTTGAACGACCGTCAAGCGATGGTCCAAAAAGGGAAACGCCAAGCGGAAGGGATCAGAGAGTGGTTGACGACGGAGAAGAAGCTGCAACAGGATCTCGCCACCGCCACCCAAAACCGCCAACAACTGGAAGAGGAGATAAAAAAGCCCGATTTCATCCGACAAAAAAGGAATATCGAAGAGTGGAGCGCCACCATCGAAGTGCGCAACGAAATGCTCAACCTGAAGAACCGGGAGGCGGAGAGAATCACCCTGTCGGAGAAGGAGGCGAACATCCGAAAAGAGTTCCGTCGGATCAGCGGCGGCATCACCTGGGCGAAGGAGAGACTCAACGAGAAGAGGATCCTCGACCAAAAACTGACGAAGGAGTTGGAAGGGCAGAAGGAGGAGGCGGAGATGTATGAAGCCTTCCCTTCCATCCAAGAGAACCTGAACGGATATTTGGGCGAACGGAAAGAGGCGGAGAAGTCCCGCGGCGAAGCGAAGAGGATCGAGACGGAGGAGTTGCCTAATATCCAGAAAAAAATCGATGAAATCGCAAAAATAAAACAGGAGTGCGACGAAAAAGAGCAGCGGAAGCAAGCTGAGCTAATCGCTAAACAGGATGAGTTGAAAGGCAAAGACCTCAACCTGCTGAACGAGGAGATCACCCGTCTGCAACAACTCGACAACGAATGGAGACTCCAACAGAAGGAGGAGACACGGCTCAACGCGCAGCAGGAGAAGCTGACCGCCCTGACCGGAGAGGAAAAGAGTCTCACCCAAAGAGTACCCGACGAGAAGAAGAAGTACGAGGATTGGAAGGAGGAAGAACAGAAGCACGCCAAGAGCCTGCAGACCCTACGATTGGCCGTGGGAGACGCCATCAAGGAGATACGCCACTCGCTGAAGGTCGGGGACGAATGCCCGATATGTGGGAAAAAGATCGATTCCATCGTGAAAGAGAGTGAACTGGAAGCCGCCATCGCCCCTTACGAAAAGGAGTTGGAGGAGATCCGCAAATCCAAGGAAAACGCGTTGAAATCACTGACCGACTGCGAGAAGCGGATCGAACTGATCCTCCAAGAGAAGAAGAACCTCACAGAGGAGATCCGCAAAATCGAGGAGGAGACAAAGCAAAAAGGGGCAACGATACAGCAATTGTGCCAAAGCCTATCAATTCCCCAAGAGAAACTAAAAATCGGCGAATCCATCGCAGAAAAGAAGAGCATAAAAGAGCAAGAGCGGGAGACCATCCTCAACACGCAAAAGGTCATCGGCGAGCTGCAGAAGGAGAAGGACACCATCGTCCAATCCCGCAACAAAGCCCAAGAGGCGCTCATCGAAGCGGAGAAGCGGGCGAACGCCGCCAAGGAGCGGATCACAGAGAGCCTGAGCATCGCTAAAACCCACGATGAAAACGCTAAAAAAAGATACGAAACCGCCGCGAAGAAGATCAAGCGGGAGGATTGGGAAACGGACATACCCGCCTTCCTCGTCTCCCTGGAGCAAGAGGTGAAAGCATACAAGGAACGATGCCAAACGAAGGAGCGGCTCATCCTTGAGATCAGCCAATGGGAGAATGCCCTCGAGGCCATCGAAGGAGACCAGAAATGGATCCTGCAGACATTCCCCGATTGGGAGAGCGATGGCGTCTCCACCCGAATCGACCAACTCACCCAGCTCACCTCCCAGTTGGCGAAAGAGTGTTCATCGCTCCAAAGCGGCTTGAGGAAAAATCAGGAGGAGAGAACGCAACTGACACAAAAAATAGACGATTTCATCCGAAAAAACAGCACCTTCACGCAGGAACGCCTCACCGAATTGCAACAGATCACCAAGGAGAGATTTGAGGAGGAGAAGCGGACAATCGAGGAGAAGGGAAGGCAAATCGACATGGCGGAGGGTGAGATCAAGAGCCTCAACAAAAGAATCGAGGAGACGAAGGCGGAAAAACCCGAAGGGATAACGTCCGAGACCACCCTCGCGACCATCACGGAGAAGATCGAGCAAGCCGAGGCGGAGATGAAGGAAATCATCGAATCCACCGCAAAAATCGAGCTTGAATTCAAGCGGAGCGAGGAGAACATACGGAAGGTGGCGGAGGTCAGGAAGAACGTCGAGAAACTACGGGAGGAGTGGAGCAAGTGGGACATCCTCAACCAGCACTTCGGCAGCAGCGACGGGAAGGCCTTCCGTCTCATCGCGCAAAGCTACGTGCTCCGCCAACTGCTGAACAACGCCAACGCCTTCCTGATGAAACTGAACGACCGCTACGAACTGAGCTGCAACAGCCGGAGCCTCGGCATCTGGGTGCGTGACCTCTACATGGGCGGCAACGTGCGCCCCTGCAACACGCTGTCGGGAGGCGAGAGCTTCATCATCTCCCTCGCCCTGGCCTTAGGCCTCTCCACACTCAACAAAAGCAGGCTGACCACCGACATCATCTTCATCGACGAAGGATTCGGCACCCTCAGCGCAGACTACCTGGACGCTGTGATGAACATGCTGGAGAAGCTCCACAACCTCGGCGGCAAGAAGGTCGGCATCATCTCGCACGTGGAGATCCTGAAGGAGCGCATACCGACGCAGATACGGGTCAGCAAGAGAGGTATCAACGGGTGCAGCGAGGTTCAGGTGAAAGGGTAACACATCAAATCCATCCAACCAATCTTTTTCGTGTTTTTCCCGGCCATATCAGGCAAGGGGAACAGCAATTTTCATCGACCCATTGAATGAATTTACGTTAATTCGTTCAATGCAACTGAAGGAATTTACGTTAATTCGTTCAGTGAGACTGAAGGAATTTACATTAATTCGTTCAATTGGACTGAAGGAATTTACATTTTATTTGGATAACACGCTAATTATCTTTATATTTGTAGGCAAATCGTAACAACGGGAAAAGGCATGGCAATAGAAAGAACACTAAAACATCAAATAGCAGCAAGGATCAAGCCACAAAAAGTGATGCTAATATTTGGGGCTCGGCGTGTTGGAAAGACGCTGCTGCTACGCGAGATCCTTGACGAGTTCAAGGGGAAGAAACTTCTATTGAATGGAGAAAGCACCGACACGACACGTATGATCGCGGACAAATCCATAAGCAACTACAAACGTTTGTTTGCGGGAATAGACTTGTTGGCAATCGACGAGGCGCAACATATCCCCGACATTGGGATGAAACTAAAATTAATGGTTGATGAAATACCAGGCTTGGCGATAATCGCGACGGGTTCCTCCTCGTTTGACCTTCAGAATCAAGCGGGGGAGCCATTAGTTGGACGATGTACACGTTTTTTCCTGACCCCGTTTTCTTTCAAAGAGTTAAGCGACCATCATTCCGTATTTGAGACCGTATCGAACATAGACAGACATATAATTTACGGATGCTATCCCGAATTAATCAGCATAGAGTCGTCAGAAGAGCAAGCTCGTTATCTTACGGAGATTGTGGACTCCTATCTATTACGGGACATTCTCGCCGTCGATGGAATAAAGAATGCGCAGAAGATGCACGATCTGTTGCGATTGATAGCGTATCAAGTCGGCAGTGAAGTATCCATTGACGAGCTGGGCAAGCAGTTGGGCATTAGCCGCAATACAACTGAGCGTTATCTCGATCTGTTGCAGAAAGTGTTCGTATTGTACCGATTGGGAGGATATTCCAATAATCTCCGCAAAGAGGTCACCAAATCATCCAAATGGTATTTTCAAGACAACGGCATCCGCAACGCTGTGTTGAATGATTTCCGCCCATTCGCCGACAGATCGAGCGAAGAGAGAGGCGCATTGTGGGAAAATTTCATCATCAGTGAACGATTGAAGATGAAACACAATAGCTTAGCGAGCACCAATATGTTTTTCTGGCGAACATACGACCAACAAGAAATTGACCTGATAGAAGAGAATAACAATAACCTTACCGCATTCGAAATGAAAGCCGGGAAGAAGAACCCTAAGGCTCCCAAAGCGTTTGCAGACGCATACCCCAACGCAAAATTCAACGTGGTGAACAAGGAGAATTTTTGGGAGTATTTGGGGGTGTAGAGACGCACGGCCGTGCGTCTCTACGGTCATTAAAACAAAATTAAACCGCAACTACATCCAAGCGGGGAATGACGAAATAGACATAAGAACCAATCACCCTATCGTCATGGGTCAGGGCTCCCAAATCAAGGCGGAGGTCTCCGCAATCAACGACCAACGGATTGACGCCTACAATCTTTCCATAGCAGCAATAGGAAGTTCTATCGTTGGTCATGGGAACCAGTTTCTTCTCCTCATCCCTATTGTATGAGAACATCGTTTCCCATGTAATATCCTCACAATCAACAAAATCAAACCCGACGTATCTTTCCTCCCCCTCCGTGAAACCGCAAGGATGACAGAAAGCCCAATAACTATTCTTCCCCACCTCGAAGCACACATCCGCCTCTCGGGTCTCCTGGTCCAACCAATCGATTCGCTTAATGACTGCCTTAATTCTTTCCATCTGTTTATCGGGTCTAATTACAATGTGGTTTAATTGGATACATTTCTATCATTGAACTTAACATTATTTCAACGTTGCAAACATAACATTTTTCACGATAATCCAAAGTGCAACTTTATTTTATCATGATAATCTAAAGTATAACTTTACTTTATCACACTTTTCACCTGCTCCGAAACCACTCCTTCCTATCGGATGCCCCTCCACCTGCTCTTAGCAACAAACTAACCTCCTATAAACCTTAACATTTCGCTCTTTTTTTACTATATTTGCGGAAAACAAAGAATAAAAACGACATACTATGTTAGATAACGAAAACCGCTTATACATAGCGCATTCGGACCATCCGCTCTACATCGAGCCTAAGATGGCGAACAGACACGGCCTCATCGCAGGCGCGACCGGAACGGGAAAGACAGTTTCCCTCCAAGTATTGGCAGAATCATTCAGTGATTTGGGTGTCCCTTGCTTCATGGCCGACATGAAGGGCGACCTCTCGGGCGTCTACAAAGCCGGCGCACTCACCAAATTCATCGAGAAAAGACAAAACGAGTTCGGCGTCACGTTCGACTTCCAACCCTACCCTGTCCAGTTCTTCGATGTCTACGGGGAACAAGGTGTTCCGATGCGTGTGACCATCAAGAACTTCGGCGTACTGCTATTCTCCCGCATCATGTCGCTCACCGACACGCAGGAGGGCGTGCTGGCCGCTGTCTTCCGCATCTGCGAAGATAGGAACATGCCGCTGGACGACCTGAAGGACCTCCGCGCCGCGCTCAACTACATAGGGCAGAACGCCAAGGAGTTCCAAACGGAATACGGAAACATATCCTCCATCTCCGTAGGCGCCATCCAACGAAACCTGTTGGCGCTGGAGGAGCAGGGCGGCGACCTCTTCTTCGGTCTTCCGGAATTCAAGATCGAGGACTTCTTCGTCACGGAGAGAATGCACGACACCAAGAAGGGTATGCTCAACATCCTCGCGGCGGATAAGCTCTACCACAACCCAAGGCTCTACTCCGCCTTCCTGATGTGGCTCCTGACCTCCATCTACAACGAGTTGCCTGAGGTGGGAGACCTGGACAAGCCTAAGTTCATCTTCTTCTTCGACGAGGCGCACCTGCTGTTCGACGACGCCTCCAAGGCATTGCTGACGCAGATAGAGAAGATCGTCCGACTGATCCGTTCCAAGGGAGTCGGCGTCTACTTCATCACCCAAAACCCGATGGATATTCCGGAAAACGTTTTGGGTCAATTAGGTAACAAGATACAACACGCCCTCCGCGCCTTCACGCCTAAGGACCAGAAGGCGGTCAAGGCCGTGGCGCAATCCTTCCGCACCAACGAATCCTTCGACACGGAGAAGGCGTTGCTTGAGTTGGAGACGGGAGAGGCCCTGATCTCCTTCCTCGACGAGAAAGGTGCCCCTAACGTGGTGGAAAGGGCGAAGATGCTCTGCCCGCAGGGCCAAATCGGACCGATCACCGAGGAGGAGAGGAAGAAGGCCATCAAGGAATCCGGTCTCGAGAAATCGTACCGCGAGACGGAAGACCGCCGCTCCGCCTACGAGATACTGATCGACGACGCGAAGAAACAGGAAGAGCAGAAATCCAAAGAGATAGCCGCCAAAGAGGAGGAGAGCAAAAGGAAGCAGAAAGAAAAGGAGGATGCGAAAGCACAAAAAGACTCTAAGAAGAGGAACAAGGCTATCTGGAAATGGATCAGCACGAACATATTGAAACCACTAGGGAAAGCCTTGGTCAGGAGCATAACGAAGAAACGTTAACACAACCATTCGATATGGGAGGAAAATAACATGCGGAAAGTCTTTTTAAACCTTATCCTATCCGTTACACTTTGCATGTCCGCCATGGCGCAGGAGAACAAAGCCATCGAGGAGTTCGTCAACTCCGACAACCTCATACAGGCGGGCATAGGTTTTTTGGTGAAGGATATCACCAACGGACGTGTCGTGGCGAGCTACCAGGAGATGACGGACAGGAACCCTGCCTCCGTCACCAAGATCATCACGACGGCCGCCGCCATGGAGATGCTTTCCGACACCTTCCGATTCAAGACGAACATCGAATACTGCGGCACGATCATCGATTCGACGCTTCACGGCGACCTCTACATCCGTGGAGGAGGCGACCCCACGTTAGGCTCCGCCTATGCGCCAAGCGCAGGCGATTTCTACGCCGAGGCACTGCTTGCCCTGCAAGAGAAGGGCATCAAACGGATCACGGGACATGTGGTGGGCGACGCTTCCGTCTTCAGGGAGGACGGCGCACCGTTCCATTGGCTGGTGGAGGACATCGGATCCTCCTACTCGCCGACCCCCTCCGGCCTCAACATCCATGATAACCTGCTGGGCATCGTGCTGTCGTCCGACTCCTGCGGAATCTCCTACACGAGTTGCACGCCCTCTACGGGACTTTTACAGCCTAAGATAGAGATGACCCAGACCGGGAAGGAAAAAGCGTGGAGAATGACGAAAACGGACTTCTCCTGGGCTCCCACGTTCAGGGGCAACCTGCCGGTCAACACGAAACAATTCCTCAAGACGGAGATGCCAGAGCCTGCCCTCTTCTTGGCCGACTCCCTCCGCAACCTGCTGATCAGCGCAGGCATCACGGTCGATTCACTCGCCACCACGGTCAGATGGTACAAGCGGGACTCGATCCGCGACACGCTCTTCGTGCATAAGTCCGCCACGCTGAAGGAGATCGAGCGGGTCACCAACCACAAGAGCAACAACCTCTATGCGGAGAGCATCTTCCTCATCCTATCCAAGCAGAAGGACAGCCTCGCGCCCTGCGTGGGATGGAGGTCCGCCAGTGTGATATCCAAGTATTGGTCGGGGCTGGGCATCGAGACCAAACGGATCTTCCAGGTGGACGGTTCGGGCCTATCGATGAAGAACGCCCTCTCACCGAAGTTCATGGTAGACGTGCTCTCCTACATGCATAATCAGAGCACCTATTCGAAATCCTTCCTCCAGACACTACCCACAGCCGGCAGGAACGGCACCGTGGCGGGTTTCATGAAAGGCACCGCCTTGGAAGGCAAGGCGTTCGTCAAGAGCGGTAGCATGGAGCGCGTGCAGAACTACGCCGGCTACATCAACGCCAACAACAAATGGTACGCCTTCAGCATCATGGTCTCCAACTTCACCGGACAGCGGAAACCGATGGTGCAACAAATCGCCAAGATGATCAATGCGGTAATCGCGGCGGATAAGGGGAAATAGGAGATACTATCTGCTATAAACATGTAATTCACGCATTGAGGTTATATATTGATATACTTTATCCTCTGTCACTATAGGGGAATCTCCCATTCTCGCATATTTTGAAGTCTTTATTTTCAATTCTTCAACCAAACACATAGTTCCCAAATCTATAGAAGCAATAGTTGGGACAGGACGATTATAGTTAAAATACAACATGTTTCCATATATTGTGGAACGACTTGAATCTATATCTATGTCAGAATCTTCTATTCCCTTTATATCAATAACCATTCGCTCTCCATTCTTCAGGGCAATACACTCCATAACGATTTCTGCCTTATCATTCCATATAGTAGATAGACCATATAACATTCCTTTTGGTCCCAACTTATATGAAGAACCACATTTTATATCATTTCCATAAATGCCCCAAATTTTCTCCCCTGTTTTTATATTGAAACACTCAACAGAATATTTTTCGAGTTCGTTTGTATAGCAACATATAATCACAAAATCTTCGTCTTCTATTGTACCATTCAAGTCAATGCTAACAGCCTGTCTTTCAACATTATATTTCCAAAGCAAATTACCATCCATAGAATAAAACAAAATGCTTTTATTGTCTGATTTAGGAAGTAGTAATATGGAATTCCGCTTATTGTATCTAAGGTTATAAAAGAAAGCATCTGAATCAACACTGAACAAATATTCTTGGCCATTCTCTATAAAAGAAAAATACTCTTTTTTTTTCATCGCATTTATACACTGAAGAATAATAAGAGTCTGGGCTGAAAAAGACAAAGTCTTCATATCGGCACTCCTCAGCTAGAAATTTGCCGTCGGGATATAGATAGTGTTTTTTATTCGTTCCCTCTCCATACACACCTTTAGTTAAGACATCATTATGACAAAAATAATCCTCATTTGGCATTACATCCATCTCCCTATTGCCAATTAAAATCCTATCATTTAAAGCAATAAACTCCTCCCCTCTATATAGTCCAAAACTTCGGACATCTTGTATTTTTTCTATTATCTTCATATACTACTCTATATTGTGTTCGAACCCATAGTTTCAAAATTAGCACATTTTTTGAAGATGATGGAGTGTGGCGTTGATTTATACATTCCAAAATCCATCCCCCACTATTCTTTTTTATACTTTACAGATCTATATTTCGTCATCACAACCTTATATGCAATTGAAAGGACAAATCCCACTACAACACTCCAACGATCATAATGACCTTGGAAAACACCAGTAATAGGCAATATGTCAATGTATAGAACGCACAGGATTGAGACAACAAAAAAATGCGAAGAGATTTTCTTTACCCGTTTTAAATAGAATAAAATGAACGATAGAATAACTTCTATAATGACAAAGGAATACTGTATGGCAAAATACACAATAGGATAGAATATCCATTCATTAATCTTAATGTCGCCGGAGGATGACAAATGAAACATTGAGAACAATAAAATTAAATAGACGACAAAAGAATCCTTAAGAATATCTTTTATTACTTTTTTTTGTAACGCCTCCATTATTTAGACTCATTAGTATTAACCTGCGAAGTATTTATTCTATCTGTTTTAAGCGATAAAGATTCCCTACCTCACCACACACAACACGATCCAAGTTACCATTATCTGGAAGAAATGGAACAACTGATCCGCCAACAAACTCACATCCAACTTATTCGCTTTCCTATTGTCCATGATCGCATGAAGGATCCCATTGATCAGAAAGGCGATTAATAGCATCGTTCCGGGAACATCCGGGGCAAAGAATATCAAGGGGAGCAGGATCCATCCCGACCATGAGAAACTATGCACAACTAAACCCACATAGTAATCACGTTTATACAACTCATTGTCCGTCTGAGACATCCACCACGATTTCTGCTTGAGCTTACTTAAACACGCAAGCTGTAACACAAAGTCATCTAGCACATGACAGATAAACATTAATATCAAAAGTCTAAACTCATCCATATTTTTTTTTACAAATTTAATACAATCTATAAATTTAACTAGCTCTTTCTCTTGATAAAACACTAGGCCATATTCTTATGTTAAAAGCGCAAGCATGATTGTCTTTCTTCATATCATTTTCAGTCATCGTCTTTCTGAAAAACCGAAATCAGTACCACCCGTCGAATCTGCCCAAACGAATATATAATCGGGGACTCCATCAGAGAAACTTATCGTAGTAGATATGTTAGTTATCTTATCAGTCATCACTATACCGCAATCACACAATGTGATATTATATTCATTGTCAAGTCCGAAATAAGACCCCAATTTAACGCCATCACTAAAAACCGTCAATTTATCAGTCAAATGCAAGGACTCTTCATACCAACCCCAAAATAGCCTCTCATTTAATATATCATATCTTGTATCACATCCTTCTAAAGCGCCGATGTATCTGACTTCAAATCTCCATATCCCTTCTCTCTCATGTTCGTACGACAATGAAAAGGAAGGCACAGAATCTTTACATTGCAACGCCATCTTTTCCAGGAACTCCAACGAATCGTCAAACGATGATCGGGTATTTGCCTCTTCTTTTTTAGAACAAGCTGAACACAGCGCAAGGAGAACGATCACTAACAAATATCTTAAGCATTTATTTTTCCCCATAGGTCTCACTTTTAGTGTTTATAAGCGATATATATTCTTTTATGTCGAAAAACTCAAAACAAATCTGTCCCAGCCCTTCAGGCTGACATGGAATCTGCGCTCCTTACCCCAAGGCGCTGCCGTTGGGCTAAATCTGTTACAGCCTTTCAGGCTGATTGGCACGAGCAAGTATTGCACCATCCTTCCATATTGTCAGTTCCCCGAGCCTGAAAGGCTCATATAGAAGCCTATGAAATCGCCGAGGTTAAATTGTCCCAGCCCTTCAGGCTGGCATGGATCCGGCGTCCCTTACCCCAAGGCGTTGCCGTTGGGCTAAATCTGTTGCAGCCTTTCAGGCTGATTGGCACGAGCAAGTATTGCACCATCCTTCCATATTGTCAGTTCCCGAGCCTGAAAGGCTCATATAGATATAGCCTATGGCACCGCCATAGGTTAATCGGTGCATTCCACCACTCTCTCCCGAGCCTGGAGGGCTCGAACAAAATGGAATACAACACGCTATTCTTTTTTAAATCGTATCTCGTTTACTATCTGATACCCAACAACAAAACAAACCGTCCCTCCGACCAACGCATAAGCATCCGCAACAGCAGCATCTCCCGGTCCAAGGCATTCCTTTGTCACCTCCAACACAAAAGAGACGAGAAAACGGATAAACAGAGCAACCACAATTGTCGGAATCAGCAGAAACACCATTTTGCTAATCTGCTCTTCAATGTTATTATGCTGAACCATACAGGAACATACGACAACGCAGATTAGATAACACGGTAGGATCCAATGACTATCAACGGCAAAACCGAGGAAGAGCAAAGCTATCACAACAAGTCCAGTTATTACCGAAGCAATAATTCCATATTTGAGAGATGTGAATTTGGAGACCACTATCCGCACCATCATAGTGACCAATAAACCAACAGTCATTAAACAATCCTTCGTCTGAGTCGTCCATTCTCCCGCAGTTTCATAAAAAGGTCCATATTTATACAAATATCCTAAGAAAAAGATAGACATAAGGATCTCCACAGGACATTGAATCAGAAGTTTGTATATTTTATTCATATCATTATTTCACTTTTTGGGGGGATAAAGATATAATTTATATGCTAATAACTCATATGTCATGGCAATTATTCAACAGGCATTTGAGCCTTCGTTTTCTTTATAATGTTTTTCCCATACACCAAGTATACATCGTCACATATTTCTCTATATTCCATCTGTACAAGATAATCATTTCTGAGTGTCTCCTCATCGTCTATAAAGGCACGACACGAAACATTAATATCTCTAAAGTGGAAGTAACATTTATCAGATTTCCATGACTGTCCACGACAAGATTTATCTATACTAAAGTATTCAATTTTCTTATCATCGGAATTTAAATAATAGTAATATAGGCAACAAGAGGATAACGACAATAGGAAGAATATTGCATACACCACAATTGCCATCACATTTATGATCTTATTTTCTAAAAACAGCAACGCAACCATAATAAAAGGGACAACCACCACACATAAATCCACCCAACTACACGTCAATACTCTGTCACATGACCAGAAAATATAAATAAAAACATATCCGGCCAACCACTTCGCAAATTTACCTTTATTTACAGTATTCGCCTGATTCATAATGAATTTGGTTTAGTGTTTTATGTTTTAAGTAATATAAATTCCTTTATGCTAATAACCAAAGAAACCAACTACGTTTTCTCTTATTGAAGGTCATCTGCACATTATCATCTCAAAAAGGTATTGTTCCTTCTCCCTGGTACTCCCTTAGCTGCCTAAAGAAAATATCAAAAACCCGAAATTTTACCATAGAGACCGTATCTGCAGGATTGGCAGTTATCAACCTTTTCTTTGAGTCTATATATACATAATCGGAATTTAGCGTATAAGAATGGAAAAAGACGTTTTTCGCAGCAGTATCACACACGCCCCAAAAACATCGACCAATACTTTTGTTTCTAATACTTATTGTATCATATTCCATCATATACAATCCGCTTGATCCAGCATCATCTTTTATAAGCGTCACCTTACCTGCCAGATAAAAATCTGTCGCATTCATATATTCCTGAATGTCTTCAGACGTTATTACAGCCGTCGTCATAATGCCACGGATAACACATATGACAAGAAGCCACACGAACACAGCCCATAAACATTTTAATGCTATTGATTTCAATATTTTTTTCTCCATAAAACATAAAATTATACATTTTATTTTTAAGTAATATGAATTCCTTTATGCTAAAGACATTACGATAGAACAAAAAATTGGTTGCTAATGGTGGGCAGCTCCAATTGCTGCCGAGCATAACAACCAACTATTTATATTCAGAAAAAGACTCTTCTGATGTCACAAATATAATAAAAATCCGAAAAGAGAAAAATGATCTGTCCCAGCCCTTCAGGCTGGCATGGAATCTGCGCCCTATCCTTACCCCAAGGCGTTGCCGTTGGGCTATATCTGTTACAGCCTTTCAGGCTGGCCGGTTCGGACGAATATTGGCGACCTCCCTTAGTGGCAACTTCCCGAGCCTGAAAGGCTCATATAGAAGCCTATGAAATCGCCGAGGTTAAATTGTCCCAGCCCTTCAGGCTGGCATGGATCCGGCGTCCCTTACCCCAAGGCGTTGCCGTTGGGCTGTATCTGTTGTAGACTTTCAGGCTGAATGGCTCAAACGAATATTGGCGACCTCCCTTAGCAGCAACTTCCCGAGCCTGAAAGGCTCATATAGATATAGCCTATGGCACCGCCATAGGTTAATCGGCACATCCCTCCACACTCTCCCGAGCCTGGAGGGCTCGAACAAAATGAAACCGGGCATGAACCCGTGTGTGAAACGGGTTGTGCGGTAATGGAACTCAAAACGGGGCGACACATAATTACACCGCAAAACATAACGGTGCCGTCTCCCCCCCCCAAGGCAATGCCGTTGGGCTAAATCTGTTACAGCCTTTCAGGCTGATTGATACGAACAAATATTAGCGACTTCCTTGAGTGGTGGTTTCCCGAGCCTGAAAGGCTCATATAGATATAGCCTATGGCACCGCCATAGGTTAATCGGCGCATCCCACCACTCTCTCCCGAGCCTGAAGGGCTCGAACAAAATAAACCGGGCATGAGCCCGTGTGAGATCGGGTTGTGCGGTAATGGAACTCAAAACGGGGCGACACATAATTACACCGCAAAACATAACGGTGCCGTCTCCCCCCCCCAAGGCAATGCCGTTGGGCTAAATCTGTTACAGCCTTTCAGGCTGAATGGTTCGGACGAATATTAGCGACCTCCCTTAGCGGCAACTTCCCGAGCCTGAAAGGCTCATATAGATATAGCCTATGGCACCGCCATAGGTTAATCGGCACATCCCTCCACACTCTCCCGAGCCTGAAGGGCTCGAATAAAATAAACCGGGCATGAGCCCGTGTGAAATCGGGTTGTGCGGTATGTTTGTTGCTTTTAAAATCACCCTCATTCGATGCCTATATACTTATGCGTCTGCAACGAAAGACGCCAATAGGGGTGTTCGAGGATATATCGCACCACCTCCTGGGTGTTCCGGCAAGAGCAGGGTTGCAGGAAATAATGGTCCGCACGGATCTCGCGGCACCAGCGCTCCACATCCACACCCGCCTGATAGACCACCTTCACCTCGTCCGCCTGCGTGAGCACAGGGTCCTTCCCCTCCTTAGGCGACAAGGTCAGCCAATCCAGGTTCGTCGGAACGGCATGCGTCCCGTTGGTCTCCATGGCCACCCGCTTTCCCCAGGCATGGAAGCGCTCCACCAACGTCTCCGTAGCCTGCAAGCTGGGCTCTCCGCCCGTCAGGATGACCCAAGGCGCCTTGTATTGGCTGACCTTACGGGCAATATCCTCCTCGCTCATCTCGGTGTAGGTCTCATGCTGTGTGTCGCAAAAAGGGCAACGGAGGTTACAGCCTGAGAAACGGACAAACACGGCAGCCGTTCCCGTATGGAATCCCTCCCCCTGCAGGCTCTCGAATATCTCGTTAATCCTCTTCATAGGTAGCTGTGTTTCCCTCAGACTCTTGGACGGTCACCTTGTAGCAGGTGTCGATCTGCTGACAAATCCAGTAGGCGAGGTTCTCCGCCGTCGGATTCAAACCATCCAACACATCGTTGATGACCGTGTGGTCCAACTTATCCTTGACGATCTTCTTGATATGGGAGAAATCGACAACCATGCCATCCTGGTTCAGGGTCTTGGACTTACAGTAAACCGTAATCACCCAATTATGTCCATGAAGATTCTCACACTTGCTGGGATAAGACAAGTTCAGCCTATGGGCGGAAGATATTTCTATTCTTTTGGATATATAATACATAACGATTCGATTACTAGTTAATTAATCCTCATAGGGCGTCAGGTCCTCGATGCCTGCGGCGGCCAGCGCCTCTTTGCGCTCCCTGCACGTGCCGCACTTGCCGCAATGGATCTCTCCCCCTTTGTAGCAACTCCACGTTTGGGTGTAATCGATGCCCAGAGCCTTTCCCTTGCGGGCGATTTCACCCTTGGTGATGTTCGTGTAAGGCGTCTTCAGCGTGATGCCCTCATACGTGCCCGCAGCGATGGCCGCGCTCATCGCCTCCACAAAGGCGGGACGGCAATCCGGGTAGATGGTATGGTCGCCACCATGGTTCGCCATCATCACATGCTTCAGTCCGTAGGTCTCCGCCAACCCCGCCACGATGGCGAGCATGATGCCATTACGAAACGGCACGACGGTCGACTTCATGTTCTCGTCGTCATAATTGCCCTCCGGAATAGCCTCCGAGCCCTCCAACAAGGAGCTTCGGAAATATTGCTTCATAAAGGCCAACGGGATCGTTATATGCTTGATGCCCAACTTCTCGCAATGGTAACGCGCGAAAGGGATCTCCTTGTCGTTGTGGTTGCTGCCGTAGTGGAAGGAGACCGCCAAGGCGATATCATCCCTATATTCATAGAGCATGGTGGTGCTGTCCATGCCACCTGATAAGATGAGAATACAATCTTTCATAAGGAAGAAAATAACAGAGGTGGATAAATCAGATGGTATGGTTCATTTGCGCCAAAAGGCGAGCCCTCTTCATCTCCTGATGCGCCTCATCCGCATAGTTGGCGAAAGGGTAGATGGAGATACCGCCCCGAGGGGTGAAGATGCCCACCACCTCCAAGTAGCGCGGACTCATCAGCTTGACCAAATCCTTCATGATGATATTGATGCAATCCTCGTGGAAGTCGCCATGGTTGCGGAAGCTGAAAAGATAGAGCTTCAGCGACTTGCTCTCCACCATGCGCTCGTTCGGGATATAGTTGATGACGATCTTCGCGAAGTCCGGCTGCCCCGTCTTCGGACACAGACTGGTGAACTCAGGGCAGTTCAGGGTAACTAGATAATCCACCTCCTGGTGCTTGTTGACGAACGTCTCCAAGACCTCTGGCGAATAGTCGGTAAGGTAAACCGTCTTCTTCTCGCCCAATAGGGTTACCCCCTCTAATTCATTCTCTGTTCTTGACATAATGTATTTAGTTTAAGAGGAAATACTTCAAAGCTCTATCTCAAAAAAACAAAGAGAAGAATCAAGTCCTAATTGACTAACTCTTAATTCTTAACTCTTAATTCTTAATTAATTATATACGTTCTCAATCTCCACGACATACACCGTATGGAAACCGCCACCCGGCTTGTCGTTGTACCATTTCTCCAGAATCTCCTTGTCGAGGAAATCGGCCTGCTTCATATCCGACTTAAAGAGCTTGCGGCAGTCCAACGTCAGGCGAGCCTCAGCGAAGGAGACCGTGCCCGACTCCAGCGAGACAGGTGTGAGTTCCGCCTCCTTCACCTTATCGCAGTCCCTACCCGACTTCGATCCGCAGACCTGCAGTGCCTTGCGTTGCGCCTCAGGGAAGAACGAGAGCGTCAGGCGCTCATTCCGCTCGATGAATTCGTGGGTATAACGCTCCGGGCGAACGAAAAGGAAAGCCACCGGACGGTTCCACAACCATCCCAAGCCACCCCATGAGGCAGTCATCGTATTGAAATGGGAGGAATCACCCGAGGTGATCAACATCCACTCCGTTCCTATCAGTTGAAAAACATCCTCCTTAGCGAGGAGGGAAATATCTTGTTTCTTCATATCATTTACCAATCAATCGGGAAAGCGAATTCATTCGGCGGAGACTTCGCCCGCCCTCACGTTCGACAACGGGTCCGCATCCTCAGCCTTCTCCTCTCCCTTCCAGTTATCAATCAGTTCATTCAGGTGGAGAGCAGGGAGCACCTTATCGGCCACCATCTTAATCGGACCATACAGTTTCGATTCGTTCAGCGTCTCCTCCGAGATCAGCTCCACCTTCTGGTTAAACATGTCGAAAGAGCGTACCATGGCGCTCAGGACCAACAATATCTTCAGGAAAGAGAAGATCGCGCCCAACAACTTATTCAGCCAACCCAGCATCACCACGCTCAGCAGTTTGCTGACGAGCAACGCAAGGAAATGGACACCCACCAGACCCAGGACCAACGTCAGGACGAAAGCCACGACGGGAGAAGTGGCACCCACAATGCCGAGGGTGGAGGCGAACCAACCAGCGATAGGCAAGGAGTAGTTCTTGGCCAAATATATCGCCACGACAATACCAAGCAACCCGGAGAGCTCAAGGACAAAGCCCTTGCGCAACCCTTTGAAGACTCCGAAGTAACCCAGAATCACCAAGAATATCAGGTCTATCAGTAACATAACGATAACATATAAATTTAAAAGGGGAAGAAGGCATCTTACAACGTCCTCTTCACCTCAACCTGTTCGAAGCTCTCTATCAAGTCGCCGACTTGTATATCGTTGTAGCTTGCGACGTTCAAACCGCAATCGAAGCCGGTCGTAACCTCCTTGACATCGTCCTTGAAACGCTTGAGGGAGGCCAAATCGCCCGTGTAGACCACAATACCGTCACGGATGACGCGAACCTTGTTGCCACGCTTGATCTTACCGTCACGCACGATACAACCGGCGATCGTACCCACCTTACTGATCTTGAAGGTCTCCTGTACCTCGGCGGTACCCACGATCTGCTCCTTGTATTCAGGTGAAAGCATACCCACCATGGCATCCTTCATCTGCTCGATAGCGTCATAGATGATAGAGTAGAGACGTATATCCACGCCCTCGTTCTCCGCAATCTTACGCGCGGATTGGGAAGGACGCACCTGGAATCCCACGATGATGGCATCCGCCGTAGCGGCGAGCATGACATCCGACTCGGAGATCTGTCCGACCGCCTTGTGGATGACATTGACAGCGAACTCCTCCGTGGAGAGTTTCTCTAAAGAGTCCTTCAATGCCTCGGCGGAACCGTCCACGTCCGCCTTCACGATGATGTTCATCTCTTGGAAGTTACCCAACGCACGACGACGGGCGATCTCCTCGAGGGTCAAGTGCTTAGCCGTACGCAAGCCCTGCTCACGTTGCAACTGCTCACGCTTGTTAGCGATCTCGCGGGCCTCCTGCTCCGTCTCGAAGACGTTGAAGTTATCACCCGCCTGAGGAGCACCGTTCAAACCTAAGATAACGGCAGGCTCGGAAGGCTTCGCCTCCGTGATGCGTTGGTTACGCTCGTTGAACATCGCCTTGATACGACCGAAGTTCGTACCCGCCACCACGATATCGCCCACACGGAGCGTACCGTTGCTCACCAGCACGGTAGAGACGTAACCACGTCCCTTATCCAACTGAGACTCGATGATGGAACCCACCGCACGGCGGTTCGGATTAGCCTTCAAATCAAGCATTTCAGCCTCCAACAAGACCTTCTCCATCAATTCCTTCACACCCAAGCCCTTCTTAGCGGATATATCCTGTGACTGGTATTTACCACCCCACTCTTCCACCAAGTAGTTCATATTCGCCAAAGCCTCCTTGATCTTGTCAGGGTTAGCCGTTGGCTTATCCACTTTATTGATTGCGAACACAATAGGCACACCCGCCACAGAAGCATGGTTGATGGCCTCGATGGTCTGCGGCATGACGTCATCATCCGCAGCCACTATGATGATAGCGATATCCGTCACCTTCGCACCACGGGCACGCATGGCGGTGAAGGCCTCGTGACCTGGCGTATCCAAGAAAGTGATCTGCTGGCCGCTGCTCAACGTCACGTTATAGGCACCGATGTGCTGGGTGATACCACCCGCCTCACCGGCGATCACGTTCGTCTTACGGATATAGTCCAACAAGGAAGTCTTACCATGGTCGACGTGACCCATGACCGTAACGATAGGCGGACGAGGAACCAAGTCAGCCTCGTCGTCCTTCTCCTCATGGATAGCGGCCACCACTTCGGCGCTCACGTACTCCGTCTCGAAGCCGAACTCCTCCGCCACGATGTTGATGGTCTCCGCATCCAGACGTTGGTTGATGGACACCATCAATCCGAAGTTCATACAAGTACTGATGACCTGCGTGACAGGCACGTCCATCATCGTCGCCAGCTCGCTGACGGTCACGAACTCCGTGATCTTCAGTTTGCTCTGTTCCAGCTTCTCCTGCTCCTCTTCCTCCTGCATCCTAAGAGATTGGAGCTCACGTTTCTCACGACGGTGCTTGGAGCCCTTCGTCTTCTGGCCTTTGCTGGTCAAGCGAGCCAACGTCTCCTTGATCTGTTTTTGTACCTCTTCCTCGTCGATCTCCGGTTTGATGATGTTGTTAGGCTTCTTGAAATTCTTCTTGTTACCCTTGTCACCACCGTTATTACCGTTGTCGTTATTGTTTCTTCCGTTATTCTTACCGTTCTTGTCGCCATTACCGCCCTTGAAGTCGGCGATGTCGACACGCTCCTTCTGGATGCGCTTACGTTTTCTCCTGTGGTCTTCGTCGCCACCGGCCATCTCGCCGTTCTTGGAAGCGTCACCCCTATTGAAGTTGCCTTTGTTATTACGTTGTTCACGTTCCTTCTTACGCTCCTCCTTGGACTTCTTCTCTGGGCGTGTCCTTTGGTTCAGGGAGTCCAAATCGATCTTACCCACCACATTGATGGTAGGCTTCTTGTCTGGAGTGGCAAGCGAATAAACAGACGGATTATTTTCGATATTATGTCCATTGGATTGAGCAGGGGATTCCTCAGAAGAGTCATTCGCTGTTGGTGTCTCAACAACGTTCTTCAGTGATTCATCCTCACCAGTAGTTTTTTCATCAGGAGCAGTGGCAGGAGCAGTGTTACCCGTCACCTCAGGCTCCTCCTTCACAGGAGTCTGAACAGGCTTCTTGCCAAGGTTAGCCAAGTCAATCTTACCGACCGCCTTGATTTTTGGGCGTTGGTCTTCCGGCAAAGTAGTTTCCACCACCTCACGTTTCGGTTCGCCAAAATCCTTGATCTGAACGGAGCCACGATTGTTATCCTTCATCTTGTTACGGCTACGAATCGTCTCCTCCATTTCAATTTTCTGCTTCTGGTCCTTATCGAACTCCATGCGCAGAAGGTTCTCCTCCTCGTCGGTCAACTTATAGTTTGAATTGTCACCGTCGACATTGAAGCCCTTCTTCGAGAGGAATTCCACCGCTGTGGAGACACCCACATTCAATTCTTTCGCTATTTTACTTAATCGTATAGACATATATCGTTTTTAGTTGTTTACATAAAATTATTCCGTCACAAAGGGAGGCCAGTGCGAAACTGGCATGCCTTTTTACTCCTCCGAAGGATTCTCCTCAGGCTGCTCATCCTCTTCCGAAGAGTCCTGGTCTTCGAACTCAGCGCGCAAGATGCTGATGACCTCGTCCACCGTCTCCTCTTCCAAGTCAGTCTTCGTGATCAACTCCTCACGAGGGATCTTCAACACATCCTTCGCCGTATCGCAACCGATACCCTTCAGGATATCAACAATCCAAGGGTCGATCTCATCGAGGAACTCATCCAAATAGATATCCTCCTCATCCTGACCGCCTTGCAACTCACGGAAGACCTCAATCTGGTAGTCGGTCAACATGCTCGCCAAGCGGATGTTCATACCACCCTTACCGATCGCCAAGGAGACATCCTCAGGACGGAGGAATACCTCCGCGCGTTTGTGCTCCTCGAAGAGGCGGATGGAAGAGATTCTAGCAGGGCTCAAGGCTCTGGAGATGAACAAAGAGATATTGTTCGTATAATTGATCACATCAATGTTCTCGTTACGAAGCTCACGCACGATGCCATGGATACGGGCACCCTTCATGCCGACGCAAGCGCCCACCGGGTCGATACGGTCGTCATAAGACTCCACAGCCACCTTAGCGCGCTCACCTGGGATGCGGGCGATGCGACGGATCGTGATCAAACCGTCGTTGATCTCAGGCACCTCCAATTCGAACAAGCGTTGGAGGAACAAGGAAGAAGTCCTCGAAAGGATAATCTTAGGGTTGTTGTTCTGGTTATCCACCTTAGCCACCACCGCACGCACCGTGTCGCCCTTGCGGTAGTAGTCGGAAGGAATCTGCTCAGACTTAGGCAAGAGCATCTCGTTGTTGTCCTCGTCGAGAAGAAGCACCTCCTTCTTCCAAACTTGGTACACCTCACCAACCACGATGGTACCAATCTTCTCCTTATACTTGTTGTATAAACTATCCTTCTGTAAATCAAGAATCTTAGAAGACAATGTCTGACGGAGGTTCAAGATAGCGCGACGGCCAAAAGAGGCGAAGTCAACCTTGTCGGTAACATCCTCACCCACTTCGAAATCCTCGTCGATCTTACGAGCTTCCGAGAGGGAAATCTGGACATTGGAGTCCTGCAAATCATCATCCTCCACGACGGTCCTATTCCTATAGATCTCGAAATCCCCTTTGTCCGGGTTGATAATCACATCGTAGTTTTCGTCCGTCCCGAACATCTTTGAGATCACGCTACGGAAAGACTCCTCCAACACGCTGATCATCGTGCTTCTGTCAATGTTCTTCAACTCTTTGAACTCCGCAAAAGTATCGCTCAAACTAATTGATTCTTGCTTTGCCATAATTATTTAAACGTTATTATATATTTTGTATATTTCACTTGATCATAAGAGAACGTCATGGTTTCCGTCACCTCGACCTTCTTCTTCTCGCCCTCCTTCTTCACCTTCTTCGTCACCTCCAAGCCGAAGTTAGCCTCCGTCACGTTCACCAACTTGCCCGTGTGCTTAGGGCCGTTGGCTACCTGCACCTCCACGTCGCATCCCTCATACTTCTTGTACTGCTGAAGGACAACAAACGGAGAAGTGAGCCCGGCGGAACCAACCTCCAACTCGAAATCCTCCACGTCACGGTCCAACTTGGACTCGATGTGGCGGGAGAGCTCAGCGCAATAATCGATGGAGACATCCTCGTTGGAGTCTATCGCCACCGTGATGCTATTGTTCTTGTCCACCTTCACCTCGACAAGGAAATAGGGGGAATCCGCAATATACGCCTCAACAATCTCTCTTATGTTTTTTTCGTCTATCATTACGTACCTTAAGACAACAAAATAGGGGACCTCAGTCCCCTTCACAATTCTTACTAACGGCGCGAAGGTACATATAATTCGCCAAAAAACAAACATTATAAGCAAAAACGCACGTTTTTTGCCTATTTTTTTATGACAAGTCCCCCTAAGAACCTTATCCATCGTCAAAAAGGGACATCGTCAAGAGGAAATGAACACACAGAATATTAACTATTTATATATAGATAGGAGGTCATCAGCAGGGAGAGAGGGACAACCGACATATTTTTTGGGGGACAAAGGGAGGAAAACAACATGTTCCAGCCACATCACGCCCCAGTAGCACAATATACATAATTAAATAACGGCCATAAAAATAAAATCAATGTCAATATGCAAGAAAAAGTAATTTTTTTTCGTTCTTAAAAAAGTAATTTTTAGGGTAAAAAAAAGGCGTTTCACAGAACAAAACATTCAAAACGACCTTTTTAGGAGGAAGAGGGCAAAATAAATTTGTTGAATTTTATTGCCGTTTTCAATTCAAAATAACTACATTTGCGATGTAAAAGGGTTAGAAGACCCAAATGAATTCTCCGTTGGGGAGACGAAGTTTGGGGAAGGGATAAGTAAATTATTATTATAGTTTTCATACATATAACGCCATGATTTACACAAGGAAAAAATGGTTGTTAACCATACTATGTGTGGGGTTGACGTCGCTATGTTGGGCACAACAGAGCGTTAAATCCTTGATAGTTGAGTTTAACAGCCCAGAGCACAATCGCACAGAATTAGTTTTCGCCCTCAGCGAAACGCCAAAGTATTGGACTCAAGGCGACAATCTCATCATAGAGAGCAAAAGCCTTAAGGGGGAAGTATCCATCGACAACGTCAAAGAGATACGGTTCGCGAAAGCGCGCCCCACCTCATCCGTCTCATCGATCACGGCCAATGAGATCTCAGTGTACCCGAATCCTGCAATCGAAAGCATCAGCATCCGGGGCATCCAAGATCCGAAATCCGTGACATTGACGGATCTTTCCGGACGTCTTCTGGAAGTCGACATGACACAGAATGACGATGAGTTATTTTTTAATGTAGCGGGTCTGACCCCTTCGACCTACATCTTAGGGATAGACGGCAAAACCTTTAAATTCGTGAAAAAATGAAAAAGCAGGCACTATTAGGGGCGATGTCCATCTTTTTCATGGGACAGGCCCTCGCTCAAAACACGGTGACCATCCACAAGAAGGATGGATCCACCATCGAATACCCGCTTTCGTCGGTCGACACCTTATTGGACAACGAAAGCACACATAAGATGACGCTTTCTTACGGGAAAGAAGATAGGACATTGGCGCCAGCATCGGTGATTGCGGAGAACAAAGTTGACCTTAGTAAAAAGGATGTGATCCAAAGCTACAACGTGTTGCGTTCGATCTCCTTCTCGTCCAAGGACAACTCCAAGCTACAAAAGGATGTCGATGTGACGATCGACGATTCGAAGATCACATTGGTATTCCCATACCTGACGGATTTATCGAGCCTCAAAATGAGTTTCGAGACGACAGGAAGCTACGTGTACTTTAACGGAAAAAAGATTGAAAGCGGCGCCAGCTGCGACTTCTCCCAGGAGAGAGAGATCAAAGTGGTAGCCTTCAACGGAGACATCAGAACCTACAATATAGCAGTGATCAATTCCGGCTTGCCGATCCTCGAGTTCAGCACCAGCGGAAAGATCGGAGACGACTGGGCGGCAGGAAAGATCAGCATCAAGGATGCCAAGGGGAAGGAGAGCTTCTCCAACTCAACGGTAGAGATCAAAGGAAGAGGCAGTCACTTTAAAGAGAAACTCAAGAACGCCTACAATCTGAAGTTCGAAGAGAAGGTGGCGATCATGGGGCTTCCATCCAGCAAGAGATGGGTGCTTCTCTCCAACGCATACGACAAGACGTTGATCCGTTCTTCCATAGCGTTTGACATCGCCGCATCCGACCTCTTCTCCTTCAAGTGGACCCCTAACAGCAAGGCTGTAGAATTGGTTCTCAACGGAGAGTACGTGGGAAGCTACACTTTGGTGGAGCAGATCCGCATCTGCGAAGGCAGGGTGGAAGACGACCAAATCATCTCATCGGAGGGTTCCGTTGACGAAGGAGACGACTCATTCCTCCTGGAGAAGAGCGGCATGAACATCGTCATGCGTGACCCTGAGACGGGCGTATCAGGCACCAAGCTGATGCAGGCCCAAAAGTTTCTCGAAGAAATAGAAAGCTCCATGATGTCCGGCAAATCCGACTACACCAAGAAGCTCAATCTGCAAAGTTTCGCGGAATGGTTCGTCTTCAACGAGCTCATGAAAAACGAGGAAGCCATCTCTTCCAACGCCTACATGACCATCTCCACGGACAAAAAACTTGCCATGGGCCCTATTTGGGACATGTCCAAGACAATGGGGGGTGAATATGGCGACGGATTCAAGGAATCCATATTGAAAGAGACTCCATGGTTCAGCCAGCTATTACAAAACTCGGATTTCAAGAAGCTCGTGAACGAGAAGGTGGGACAAGTGGTGAAAGGCAAAAAAACCATCGAAAATATAATCAAGGAAAGAGCCGAGGCGATAAAATATTCAGTCGCGGGGAACGAAATGATCTGGAAGAGTTTAGGTGCGCAAGACTTCGACTACGAAACTGTTTCAGAGCAATACGACTTGGAAGTGTCTAAGTTGATCGATTGGTTGGACAACCGATTGACGTGGATGGAAGAGAATTTAAAATTTTAACGGACTCACTAAAAACTGAATAAAATGAAACGAAATATATTTTCATGCATGCTATTGCTCCTCGCCGCCGCACCGGTCACGGCGCAAAAAGAGATTCAGGCGGAGGGGACCAACGGAACGGACTATTTCGACTGGGAATTGGTCGATTCAGTTCGCTACGGGAAGGAGATTCAACACATCGACCTCAACCTCTCCGTAGATGATATCCAGAAGATAACCTTCTCCATGAAGGACAAAATAGACATTAACCAGTCGGACAAATCCGTGGACGGCAACAAGTTGGAGAGGGTCTACCTCACAGCCGAATCCAACGAGGGAATCATACTGGCGGATGTCGAAGGGACAAAGAACGGGAACTCATTCACCATCTTCGTACCATATCTGACCGACTTCACCTCCTTAGCTCTCTCTTTCACCACGAAAGGGGAAGTATATGACTTGAAGCATGCCATACAAAAAAGTGGAGTCACCAAACAGAACTTCGTCAAAACCGTCACTTATAAAGTTTTGGCCGCAAGCGGAGAGATGGACACCTACACCGTAGAAATCTACAACTCCGGACTCCCTATCATCAAAATAAACACTACAGATGACGAGGCCATCTCCTCCAATTGGTCCTCACCATGTAGTGCGGAGATATTTTCAAAAGGCAATGCTCCTTTCACCGTGGATTTGTCAGCCAAATACAAAGGCGGTAAATATTCACAGGCGATCAAGCGTTCTCTGAGCCTCAAGCTAGACAAGAAGACTGAACTATTCGGATTGTCCAAGGGGAAAAGATGGACTTTACAAGCGAATAATGACGACAAGTCACTGCTCAGGAACCGAATCGGACAATTCATGGGTTCGGACTGGACAGACTTGGGATGGACGCCATCTTCCCAAGCAGTCGAGCTGATCGTGAACGGGAAGCACCTGGGTAGTTACGTGTTGAGCGAGGATCCACGCATCGCGGAGGACCGCGTCAACTCCGGCACATTGTTGGAGGCCACGAATGATGTGGACGACACCGACCCACACTTTACGGCGGGGACATCAAAAATAGCCTTTAAGCTGGTAGATCCAGACGACGCCAACCTTTCCGATGCGGAAAAAACCATCAATGACTTCGAGAAAGCGCTATACGGATCGAACTTCAAGGATGCCAGCAGAGGCTACCGCAACCTCATCGACGTGAACAGTTTCGTGGAGTGGTACCTCATCAACGAGATATGCGGCAACTCGGAAGCGGCTTTCGAATCCAACTGCTACCTCAACATCAACAGCGAGGGAAAGATTGTGATGGGTCCTGTCTACAACATGGAGGACTACCTCGGCAACAACAGCGCATCATATGAGGGATTCGTCCTCAGAAAAGAGGGCTGGTTCGCCCGCCTGTTCGAGGACCCTTACTTCGTGGGATTGGTCGCCGAAAAATTCAACGACATGAAAGGAAAGCTCTCCGCACTTGAGACGGAGACGGACGGCATGAAGGCCGAAATCGTAGCATCCTTCATCGGCAACGAGGCATTGTGGAACGCTAACGGTCTGGCTACAGCCGGAGGCGGAGAAATAGAAGGTGCTCTACGGAAAGAGCTCTCGGCCATCAACGAATGGCTGTTAAGGAGAGTCAACTGGCTCGCCACCAGATTCGAAAATGATGCGAAGACAGCCAAGGATGATAAGAACGGAAGCAATGAGATCACTGAGTTCTCTCTCTCGAAGAACAGCAACGGCAACGCACTGCTCTCCGACTACAAAGCGACCATTTCGGGCAACAACATAGACGTGTTCGTCCCTTACTTGGTGCAATTCGAACTGGAAGCCTCCATCAAAGCATCCAACGGTGCGACCGTCTATGCGGATGGCGAAGAGGTGAAGAGCGGCACAAAGGTTAATTACTTGAAGACGAAACAGTTCAAGGTAGTTTCCTCTTCGGGTGACGTGCGCACCTACAACGTGAACGTCCACAACAGCGGCATCCCAGTATTGTACATCAATACGCCTAACAACAAAGCCATCACTTCCAAGACGGAATGGATCGACAGAACCGACATGATCATGTACAACGTGGACGGAACCGTGAACTACGACGCCGGATCGGACAAGGTACAGATTAAAGGACGTGGTAACTCCACATGGGACGCAAGCAGCGACAAGAGACCATACGCCATCAAGCAGAACAAGGAGGACGAAGTATTGGGCATGCTGGAGCACAAAAGATGGATCTTGCTCGCCAACTACTACGACGCCACATTCCTCAGGAACGAGATGGCCAACTACTTAGCGAAGAGGTACACCACAACGGATTGGGCGCCAAGCGGATTTAATGTCGAACTGGTACTGAACGGAAAACATATAGGCAACTACTACTTCTGCGAGCAAGCCAAGATCAACAAGAACAGAGTACCAGGCGAATATCTGGTAGAGGCCGACTATAAAGTGAAGTCAACCGGCGGTGGCGGCTTCATGTGGGGCGGCGGTGGCGGCGGCGGTAACGCTGGCTACCAATTCGAAGGATCCAAGAGCTCGAACGTATTCAACGTAAAGCACCCTGAAGTGGACAATAACAGCCAAGAGCTACAATATGTGAAGGGCAAGATCAACGGATTGGAAGAGGCCTTGTATGGTGGAAACTGGAACAAAGTGAAAGAGTTGATCGACCTTCCTTCCTTCGCCGACTGGTATGTCATCAAGGAGTTGAGCAAGGACTATGATGGTAACATGTTCACCAGCTGTTACTGCCACATCATGAAGGATGGCATCATCCGTATGGGTCCGGTATGGGACTTTGACCTCGCCTTCGGTGGCAACCCGTTCGAGACGATGTTCGGCGGTGGTGGCGGCATGATGTGGGGCGGCGGTGGCGGCACCGACTACGCTTGGTACAACAAGCCGGAAGACTATTACATCGGCGCCAAGGAACAAGGCACCAACACCAACTGGTTCCTGCACTTCTTCAAGCAGAAAGAGTTCCTCGCCCTAGTAAAAGAGAGAATCGATTGGATGGTGAACGACATGGACGCCATTATGGCCTACATCGATCAAAAGGGTAAAGAGAATGAGTTGTCAGCAACAGCCAACAAGGTCGGCTACTCCGCAAGCAGCGGCGGTGGCGGCATGATGTGGGGCGGTGGCGGTGGCGGCACCAACAACGTCTCGATCGAAGACTACCAAAAATCCATCGATGTCATGAAGAAATTCATCAAGGAAAGACTTCTCTGGATTCAAAAAGATCTGCAAAGCAGAGGATTATAATTACTTAAACATAACACAAGAGAGGGAGATTGTCCGAGTGGGCAATCTCCCTCCGTTTTTTATTTACGATTTGACGATTTACAATTTACGGCAAACCATCACATGTTTTATTTACTATTTGACCATTTACAATTTACGATTTACCACTCGGCTAAAGTCTGGCGTATCACTCCACCGGTTTCCAATCAAACCCATCCAACGGATAAGCGTTATCATGGTCGCAACCAGCGATGGCTGACGAAAACTCGTCCGAGGAAATCATTTGTCTCTCCTGACCAGCCTCTTTCTTGTAGAAATTATTCAGATTATTTCCATCCTCATCTTCCCCGTAGGTCGCTATGAAAGAACGGGCAACGGAACTATTTTCAATCTTGAGATAATCATTCTGTCCATACGTGCCGCTCTCGTTGCCCGAGTCAAGTTTCACGAAACCATTCTTGTAGAGAGTCATGCCACCAATTTGAGCCGTCTGATAAGTCAGGCCCACCAACTGAAGCCCCTCTTTGCCATTGGCGAAAAGAGCGAAATAGCCCGTTATGTTCGAATCCTTAAGCCACTCACGGAGCAGGATCTCATCGCTACCATCCCCGTCCAGATCGCAATACGCATATTGGTTAGGGCGGTTAACTTTCCCCTCGTCACTATTGCCTTGAATCCATTCGTCCTTTTCCCACACCCCGATAGCCTCCTTGAGCAAATCCGCAGAGTTATCACCAGCAGAGACCTCCGTCATAGTGGAGTCTGCGGGAGCGGTAGTTTCTTTGTTGTTGTTCACATTCCCTGAACAAGCCGCAAGGGCAGCCAATGCAAAAATAGGCAACACACGTGTTTTCATGTTATATAATTTTAGGTTAATAATAAGCAGATATAATTTACTTAAGCCGCAGCTTCGCCCCCACACGGAACGACACCTTCCGGTTCATCTTCTTCAGATCATCCAACCGCACACCGTACTTCTGGGAAACGGAGAGCCATGTGTCACCCTTCACGATACGATGGGAAGAGACCTTGGAAGAGGCCTTCTTCTTAGGTTGGAAGAAAACATACTCGCCAGACTTCAAGACATAATTGGAAGGGAAATCATTATACGCCTTCAATTTTTCGACAGAGAGGCCCGCGCGTTTGGACAAACTATAGAAAGTGTCACCATGCTTCACCCGGACGCATTTCAGGCCGTTAATTTCGGCGAAATCACCCGAAGGTGAGGGATTATCCTTCTTATTGGGAGAAACCTTCTTAGAAGGGCTGTTTTCGTGCTTCTTGTGATGTTCCCTCTCCCTCTTCGATGGTGTATCGTCCGACTCCCCGTCACGAGACAAGAACTTCTCCGGGTTACGGTCATATATATCCAAATAATTTTGTTCGATGACCTCCATCAGAAGAGCCGGGTACTTAGGGTTCGTCGCATACCCCGCCTTCTTCAAGCCCTTAGCCCAACCCTTATAGTCCGTAATCCGCAGCTTAAAAAGATCCGCATAGTGGGGACGCAACAAGAAGAGGGAGTGGTCGCGAAAAGACTCCTCAGGAGTAGAATAGACACGGAAGCACTCATGCCTACGATCATCATCCTGATGGTAGCGTTTCCCCTTGTAGTCATCCGTACATTTAATGCCAAAATGGTTATTGGCGGAGCGAGCCAAAGGACTACGACCGCTACCCGACTCCAAGATACCCTGCGCCAAGGTGATACTCGCCGGGATATTGTAGAGATACATCTCACGGATAGCTGTCTTATGGAAGCGTTCAATATATTCGATCGTTTCCGCAGAGCGGTATGAGACTTGAGCTGAAAGTGACATACAGCTAAGAGCGAAAGAGAAGAATACCAATAAACGACTACGCATAAGAACCTAATAAATTAAACAAAGTAGAGACGCAATACATTGCGTCTCCACATAATCATCACCAACCTTAAAACATTAAATATATTACTTCGTGCGAATCAACGTGAAGTGACCCGTAAACTGTTTACGGAGTTCTGGGACGTTGATCAGATACCAGTAATCAGTAGAAGGAAGTGGTACTCCGTTATACGTACCATCCCATTCCGTAGCATCACCCTCCAGGACAGCCACCACCTTACCCGTACGGTCATAGATAGTTGTCTTCGTATTCGGATATGCATCCATGATAGTGGTAAGATCCCAAGTATCATTCATGCCATCCTCGCTAGGGGTGAAGTAATCAGGAATTGCGATAGGAGGCGCCTTCACAACGAATACCAACATATTCTCACAGCCCAACTCATCACGGACGAACGCCGTATGAGGATAGTCGTACGTGAGGTTCTCGTAAACGTCCTCCGTGCTCCACTCTTTATTGTCCAACTTGAATTCATATTGTCCGGCACGGCCTATTGGCACAAGCTTACGGGAGTTGATTGACAACGAGTCGATATACAACTCAGGAAGCGGAGCCACCTCAACCGACTGGGTCGCCTTCGATTCGCCGCAAGACTTGGAAGAAGCGACGAAGGTATATGTGCCTGAAACCGGATCCATATTGAAGGAGAGGTTCAAAGTATGGGCGATCGTATCTCCATTAGGATTGATCCAATGGTACCCGTCGATCTCGTCACCCGTAACCGTCGGATTGAACCTTACGCCCTGACCACTACAAACGACGATATCCTCCTCCATCTCGATGGCAGGTTTCTCCTTGACTGTGACAGCAACGCTGTCCGTTTGTGGGCATAGACCCTCTTGGGTGATAACGAAGAGATAATTCGTCGCCTCGGTAGGCGTAACCGTCAAGGAATTACCCTCTGTTCCATCAGCCCACGTCACCAAAGCCTCCGGAGCGTTCTCAATCTCGACAGACAAAGTAACATCTTCGCCCGAGCAAGATACACCATCAGCGGAAGCCACGTAAGAAACCTTAGGGATCACAGAAACTGGAATCGTATCACTATGAACCACCTGCTCACCATAAGTGACCACCGCGTAGTAAGAGAGGCTAGCCTCCGGATAATGCGTCAACTCAGTACCCTTCATCTGCAGCGATCCGCAATTGCCGGACTCGTCACATGCGTACCATACGATCGAGTATTTTTCAGGATATAACAGATGACCCGTTCCGCTCGTATCAGCCACCAAAGAGGCCGACTCGTCCAAACAGATCTTAGGAGTAGACGTGGAAGCGGAAACCAACACCTTCGCATCCACCAACACCTGTACTTGTCCATCACGATCGCAATAGCCCTCAGCGGAGACATGCACATCAAGCGATTCGTCCGCGAAGATTTGGTCGATCTGGTATGGATTACCAACGCCCTCATTCACACTGCCCTTCCAAACGACTACCGCATCAGAAGGAACCAAGTCCTTCAACTCAAGAGAGACTGGTCCACCATTCGCCGTAACCAAATCACCTGGCAGCGAGAAGGAAACAAACGGTTTCACGGTCAGCTGAGCGGAGGTGACCCCATCCAAACTCTTGGCCAAACAGATTCCGTTGCTAACCTCGAAGGTGTATTTACCTGCATCCTCAGCAGCCACCTTCGTGAGGATCAATTCCGTAGAACCAGCATACTTCGTCAACTCCACATCATTCTTGAACCACTTGATATAAGAGCCTTCCATGTCCTCGTCATAGTTGTTCACGATAAGCTTAGCCGAAGCGGACTCGTCCTCACAGACGGAAGTATCCAACTTGGCGAAATTAGTAGAGAGAGATAGAGGATAAACCTCCACCACCAATGTATCTGAAGTCTCACACTCATTCACAAAAGAGAGGATGTAAGTGGTAGTTTGACTAGGGTGAACCGTTGCGGAAATATCCTCCGCAATCAAGTCACCATCATAATTGGTCCACTTGAAGTCCTGTCCCTCATGGGTTGCGCTGAGCACAATATCCTCATCGCCGCAAGTAAGGTACTTCTTCGTCTCAACACCGTTAGCGGAGAGAGCGCCCGTGAGCACACCCCTACCCACCGTCACCGTGACTGCAGAATCAAACACACAGACACCCGCTTTGATCTCCAGGCTGAAGGAGTAAACCTTGCCATACTCGCCCGTTTCATCCTTCACATTCAGAGTCGGTTCGTCACTCGTAGCATCACCCTTCCATGAGATCTCAAGAGGAGTATCCTCGCTCTTAGCCGTTGCGGACAACACCGTCTCGCCATACGGACAGATGCTAGGAGAAGCGGTCAACTGAATATCCGTGATTTTGTCAATCAACACATTCACAGCAGCGAAATCCGCAGACTCGCAAAGGAGGTCTGTGACTGGGCTATAATATGCCTTCGCATAGTAAACGCCCGATTTTTCCGCCGCAGATTGGCCCTCAGGAAGCAAGTTCTTATCCGCATCGTAATAATTGTATTTAGACACAGGCAATCCATTCTCCTCCCGGAAAGCCGTGCTCAACTCATAAGGGTCACCACAGAGTTTCACATCCTGCGGTTCGGTCAACTGAGGCAAAGCGTAGACGGTCACCGTGACAGGAGTCTTACCACCCTCCGTGCCTTCTTGGTCTATTTGGGAAACGAAATACTTGGTTTCGCCCACCACAGAAACATCCGGCACAGGAGCATCGGACAGAAGATTACCTGCGGCGTCATACCATGCCAACGTCCAAAGCGTATTACTGCCGTTGTCCGTCGCTTTGGCCTCCAGAGCCTTTACGGAAGGGTCATTTAAACAGTAAACGACATCATCGGCGGAAGGCATAGGCGAGCCGCTCACCAAAACCGAAACTTTCTGGAAGTCACTTTCGCAACCGTCCACATTCTCAGCCTTCACGTAATAAGTATAATCAGTATTGCCTCCGCCCGCAGGGACAGCAGGAATAGGCTCATCCGCCAACTTATTCTTGCTCTCGTCATACCACGAATAGGTGATACCGGATTCCTTTTCCAGCACATTCGCATCGTATGCGGTCAGCGACTTGTCGAAGACGCCGACAGCGGTCGTATCGTTCACCAGATAGGTAACCTTGAATGTACCCTTCAAGACAGGCGTAGGAGAAACCGTCACATTGATCTTACCCGAACCCGAACAAGAGCCTTGGGTCACCTTCACCTCGTACTCACCCGACTCGGTGACACTAAGGGTAGAAAGCGTCGAACCATCCGTCCACTCGTATGTGTCATAGCTGCTGGAAGCGTCGAGCACCAACGGGAGATTGCCCTCGCAGATGGTGGTGTCCGCACCCAAGTCCACCTTCAGTTCGTCCGCCACCGTGATGGTAGCGGAAGCCTTCGACTCGCAACCCTCCGGAGTGGTAACCACCACGGAGTACTTGCCAGGCTGATCGGTAACCAATTCGTTCTTAGAGGAACCATCGCTCCAGAGGTACGTATAAGTCAGGTCTGTGCCAGCGGTCAATGTACCCGCCTGGCCCGAACAGATAGTAAGGTCAGAGAGTCTCACCACAGCGGTATCGGCCACCGTATAAGTGAGGTGGAAGGTGTCGCTGACGCAGCCATTCGAAAGGAGGAAATAAGGCTTGTCGAAATCACCCACCGCATCCGTCGACACATTAGGGAAGACGGCAGGCACACCACCATGGTCGCCCACCCAACTATAGTTAACATCAGACGGTCTATTGTCGATGGTAGTGATCATCTCCGTGTATTTAGCATTATCGTTCGGCATAGTGCCGACGCAGAGCGTGCCGAGAGGGAAGTCTTGACCCACCGGACGTTCGTTCACCGTCAAAGTAACCTTTTTACTCTCCAAGAAGCAAGTTGGGTCAACCGGGCTGCTCACCTTCACATGGTACGAGCCAGTCTTCTTCACAAAGATCTCGCCCTTAGAGGAAGCCCTGCCCAAGGAGACGTCATCCAGGAAGAACTCGTACAAGAATCGCGAACCATCCTTGCCGTCGTCACCGAATCCTACAAGGAGAACCGAGTCGCCCTCGCATATCTTATCCATATCATCCTCAAATTGGATTTCCGCCTTGATGAGCTCGCACTCCTCCACGCCGCACTCAATCGTGTTGAGCACCTTGAAGGTATCCTGTCCGAAGACAGTGGCGAGACCCATGTTATTAATATACTTGCCACACGTGACAACCTTCGCATCGAAAGTCCTGACAATGGAGTCACCTGGTGCAAGGGCCGTAGACACGGAAGTAGCCTCAACCGGCCACTTAATCTCATGGTTGGAGGCGTTATATGTTCCACCACCCGAGATGGAAGAGATATCGCCCAACTCAGACGGAAGCTTATCCGACAGTTCGATGTTGAATCCGTAATCCAAGTCGGTCGTGAAGGTGGTCAACTGGGTGTTGGCGTTTCCGTTGCTATTCACATACATGCCCCAATAGCCAGGACCCTTGGATGTCAATCCAGACCAATCCTTCAAGACGTTCGTCCATTCGTCCTCGAAATCATTCACATACATGTAGAGGTGATCACCCTCCAGCACGAACTTGAAAGTCGGGGATTCGTTATTGCCAGGGAACTGCGTGGCATCCGCCCAGGTGAGACCCTCGGACGCGATCATGTTGCCATCGTTGTAGAGGCGGTAACCGAAGTTGTTCTTACCATCCTGGTTGATCAACAACTGCATGCACACACCCTTGAATCCATTTTGGCCAGGCGTTCCGCTCACATAACGGAATACGATAAACAGAGACTGTGTGGACGAAGGGGAACCGCCGATGGTAGCGTATACGGAGCCATCCGTTCCGTAAGCGTATTCAGGAGCGAAGAAGTACGGAGTGCCGTTGCCGTTGGTGCTCAGCTTCAGGCCGCTGGTGCCCACAGCCGGGAGCGTTCCGTTCCCCAACTTGATCCACCCGCCAGTGGACTTGCAGGAGGACTCCAGATGCGTACCCTCCGTATTCACGAACTTCAATTGATAAGAGACCGTCTCGTCCTCTTCCACCCTCTTCCTGTCCGAAGTCTTGAAGAGAGAGGTCTGCGGCTCGATTTGTGGAGGCAGTTCCGTGCAAGTGGTCATCAGTTCCACTTGGCTGGAGTCAGGGGAATCCGTGTCGGACCAGATCCAAGCGACGTTCTTGTAATAAGCGTCATCCGCCGTAGGGCAACCCAAGTCACGGGCTTTGCAACGATAAACCAGTTTATCGGCCTCGCCCACCAACATCTCAGGCACGGTCCAGTAGACAACACCCGTATATCCCTTGCCCTTCGGATCGGAGCAAGGCGTATATTTAGCTTTTATCTTCTCGCCAGCATCATTCTTCAATGCGGTACTGTCGATCCAGCCCACCCATTCCAGCTCATACGGAATGGTATCAACGACCGTCACATTGTAAGCCTCTTTTCCCGGAAGAGGACCTGTACCTTGGATACGGCGCCAAGTATAACCGTCGAACTCCTCCACGAGCACGCGCTCATAGTTCTTCACCTTTGTCGGGCTACATACGTGGCGGGCGTAATTGGTTATCTCATAGCCCGGGTTATCATAATTAGCCCAGCATGGGGAGATCAGCGTGAAGGTCGTACCCTGTCCGTCCAATGGTTCTCCGCCCACCTTCACGTCATACGACCAGTCATCCGTCACACGACTGCTCAAGTCCTGGTTCGGGTTAGAGGCCAGACGGGCACGGATAAATCCAGGCCCCCAGACACCCTTGTGCAACAAGTATTGGGAATCCAACTTGTCATACACATGCGTGGAAGGAGCCATCAGGACATCCGCGAAACGGATCATCAGACGCTGGTTCCACTTTCCGAACTGATCCTCACCTTGTGGGATCTTCTGGTAAGAGAACGTAATCGGGCCCGTCGACGGATTATATCCATACTTGTCCAAATCGTTCTGGTTGTCCACGACAAACGTCCATCCGGTCGTGTTCCTCGTCGCGTCATAGAGACCGATGGCGGCCGCATCATACATGAAGTAGGAAACACGGTAGTTACCCATATTGATATACGACTCATATGCGTCGTTCCAGAATCGGTACAAAGAATAGAACTGGTAGGTAGGGCTCGGGGAGTGCGTACCGTACGAAATCCGCACATTGTCACGTCCACCATTCAGCCAAGAGCTCTCGCCCTCGGATTTGTTCTCGAATTCCACAGTGAAGGTGACCACGTCATTAGGGTTCAAAGCGTTCCTATTGGCGGTCTTCTTGATGGAGAGGGAGCGATTGGCCAAGATATCCACACAGTTACGTTCCATCGTATAGGTGGCGTGGTTAGGGAACTCGTTGCTCTCCCACCCGTCACAGTTCGAGGCCGTCAGCTTACTCGTCAGGCAGATTCTCGGATTCAACGTATCCGCGACATTCACGGTGAACGCCACAGAGTCCATCGTAGCCGCCAAGCCACCCGTCTTAAAGCCCTTGATGGAGCCGATGTTCCATGAGATCGAGTGATCTGACGAGTTATAGACACCGCCCTTGGTCGCACTGACGAACGTGTAGTTCGGGTCCAGCTTCGTGGTGATCTTCACCCCTTCCGCATCCAGCGTACCGTAGTTACGATATTGGACACCGTACGTCACATTATCGCCCTGATAAGCGTATGTCTTGTCCACCGACATATAGACCTTGGCGTTCGCGATCGGCTTCATGTCCTCAGGCGCCGCCAGGTTACCGGAGCACACCAGCATACCCAATGTCCTGAACCAGCCATGGAAATATTTCGGGGTGCTTCCTATGTAGCGCTCCTCCGGGTCCAACTTAGCCGCCGTGTTGTTGCCGTCCCACATGATCTCGCACTGGCGGTAGATATCAGCCACCAGCTCCAAGTCCTCGGAGATGACAGCCGCAGGCGAGCCGGCGCCCACCGAATAGTTCGTATGATAAGCCGACGTGATGTCACCCGTCGGAGTCCACTGCTGCGGTATCTGGGAGACACCGAACCAGGAAGGCTGACCTGGGTCAGGCGAGGCACCCATCTTAGAGCAGAGGAGGGTTCCCGCCTTCGACGGGTTCTTCAGCAATTCCGCATGACGGACACCCATGTCGCGTTCGGAGGTGTTCGTCCCATCGATCACCTGGTGGGTTTTCGGGTCCCAGTCATAGTCCGCATCCCCGTGCCATAGATAGTCGATCAGATGCCTCCATGCATAACGGAAATCCTCGCCATCCACATAGACGCCGAATTTAGGTTGTCCATCCGTTTCCATGTCCACCCTACCGATAGAAGCGTATAGGCCTTGGTCGTAAGCCTGTTTGTTCAGCCAATTACCCGAGGCCGCCGCCCGTTTGAACTGATGGATCTCCCATTCCGCCCGGTCCTTGTTCTTCTCATCCGTACCATCACCGTTCTTCAACCAACGCCAAAACTCCTCGAAATAGGAAGGAGCATCGTAGTCTATATAATTTCCACCATAAATTCCATATAGGTTTGGTCCGACATTATTCGGGCCATTCACACCCGGATAGCGGGCATTCGCCTCGTTGGTGAAACGCCAACGGGTGAGCTCACCCCAGGAATTACCCCTCTTCTCATAACCATCTATACCGATGACACCGCACAACATACCGGTCAGCGCACCGCTTCCCTTGTCCCATTGTCCCAAGGTATCCACCAATGCGCCGATCACGCGTTGCGCCTCATATTTCAAGGAGATCGGATTGCCCTCGCTATCCTTGATCACCTGTCCGTCCTGCATCAACCACTCTCCCCACTGCTTGTAGGCGACCAGCATCGCCATGGCGATATCCACGTCACCATCCGTGGCGGAATGGCTATCCGAACCATATGCCGCATCGAAGGTCTTGTCCTTCCACGCAGCCAGATAAGGGCCAGCGAAATCATTAGCGTTCGTACCCCTTGTCCGTCCATCCCGGAAACGCTTCACGCCCGAGAAACGGATGTCATGCACCCACATGTAGAGACCGTTGAAGGTCTTTTGGTCGGCGAAGATAGCGGCCGCCAGCATAGCGTAGCCATCACCCTCCGACACGAAGGTTCCGTAATTGCCCGCGACATCATCCCTATTGAATGATATATACTTGACACCACAATAGGTTCCCTCATACCTGCAACGGTGCATCATGATCTCATACGCCTCGCGACCCGCCTTCTCCATATCGGCATGGGTCACACCCTCGGCATTGTACTTCGCCAAGGACTTTCCACCCCCCTTGTACTCCAAAAACTGAGGATACGGATAGTTCGGATTGCCTGAATTGATGTTTATGTCTATAAACACAGACGGGTCATAGGTGAGCGCCTGAGCGAACACACCCGACACACACCCGAACAATACGGCTAAAGCTGTAACAACTGGTCTAACTATATGTTTCATAACCTAATATTTCTCTTTAGTGTAAATATACTATACCCAAAATAGCCCCCAAATATACATAAAATTATCAAAAAGGTGCATATGGAAGGGGAGGAAAATGGATTTGGAGGAAAATTGACTCCGTCGAACTATCGTTTCTTAATTAACATCGTGGGTCGTCCCGGCATGGGCCTGACCAAGGTGCTGACCCGCACGGCAGAGTGCGACTTGGACACGGGCAAAGAATTTTGGGACAGAATGCGAAAATATTTTGTATCTTTACCTCATTTCGAGTTTGATAGAAAAGATATCACGACGCGGAACATTTGGATTTATTTCTTCAAAAACCTAGGCAATATGGAATTTATAGACCCATCTGTATATGAGCGAGCTGACGAGGGACTTCGGCAGCTCATCAAGCGCGCCGAGGTGGGAGCCCTCAGCGAGAAGGAGTATGACCAATACGAGGCTAGCATGAAGTTCCTTGCCGACGAGATCGACATGGAGAAGCAAGGCTACGAGCGGGGCATGGCGGACGGTGTGCGGAAAGGTATTGCACAAGGTATGCAACAAGGTGTTCAGCAAGAATCCATCCGCATTGCCAAGGAGATGAAACAAAATAAAATCCCGACAGATGTCATTTCGAAAATCACACATCTACCGGAATCGGAAATAGAGGATCTATGATGATCCGATGTGATAAGGGGAAAGCAGCGAACAATCTCATATTCGCTGCTTTATTCGTTTAGTTAAAGGTCATTGCATATTTTGGGGAACATTCATCGTACTGTCGCCAATTGATTACGATGAACTAATCTTTCTCAATTCTTAATTCAAAACACATCATCTCCTCCCCCCATGATTTTCACAAACATTAACGATAAAAAAAGAAATATTTCCTTGAAAAGATATTAACTTTGCCAGATATACGGGCGATTACACAGCAAAACAAAATTTGTGGTCGTTGCAAAGAGGTGACTCTGGCAATGTAAGTATATGATTGATTGGAACATACAACAGTGTAAAATAGAATAGAATCATTAATTAATTTAATAACATAAAATGGAAAGAAGTATTTTATTCAAATCGATGGTAGTAGCCTCTTTGGCATTACCAGTCCTCATGGGATCTTGTAAGAAAGACGAAAAGGCTGAAGCGCCTATCAAACCAGCCGTAAAAGTGGAGAGCATCACATTGGACATCCACGACACAACTATCTTCGCTGGCGACAACTTCATGCTCACCGCCACCATCTTGCCTGCTAACGCTGACACGCAAGACGTGGATTGGTCTAGCCAAGACGACAACATCGCTTCCGTCATCTCTTCCGGCAAGGTATATGCGGCAGAGAATGCAGGAACAACCTACATCATCGCTACTTCAAGAGGTGGCAACCACAAGGATTCTTGTAAGGTGACTGTCCTCAAGAACATCGAATTCAAGGACGCTAAATTGTTGAACGCCTTGAAGAGCAACACTAGCATCAACACGGACGGTGATGACGGCATCTCCCGCAAAGAGGCTGAATTGGTGAAATCATTGGATATCTCCGACAAGGGCATCACCTCTTTCGAGGAACTCTACTACTTCTTCAACTTGGAGGAACTGAGTTGCGAAAGCAACCAAATCGCCACTCTCGATTTGTCTAAATTGACAAAACTCCAGACGCTGCGTTGCCAAAACAACCAACTCACCAAATTGGACATCTCCCAAAATTCAGCTTTGACCACCCTGATCTGTAACAAGAACAATATCGACACGCTGGATATCAGGAACAACAAAGGTCTCACCGCCATCGTTTGCGGAAACCAAACTAACGGCAACCTGAAATTGGAGCTCACCATTGACCAATTCAACACGGTTTGGAAGGAAACTGGTTCTAACACAAACAATAAAAATGTTGACATGGTGATGAACTTCTTCGAGGGCGCATCAATCAAGTCCAGCGATTTGGACAACGCTGTGAAGAATGGTGATTCTGCATCATTCGACTTATTCATGGGCAAGTTCTCCTTCCGTCTCTTCGACAGCGAAGGCAAAGAGTTGTCTTTCTACGATCCAAGCGTTTTGAGACAAATCGTATGGACTAGCTCCGACGAGAGCGTGGCTACCATCTCCGCAGAATATGAGGATGCAGAGGAGTCTAACACTGCTAAGATGACCGTTAAGACTATCGCTAAAGGTAACACCGTCATCAAGGGTAGCGTAAACGACGAGTACACGATTTCCTTCAACCTTGAAGTGAAATAAGGATTCTGAAATTTCTAAAAAATCCCCCTTGTCGAATTGACAAGGGGGATTTTTATTCAAACGGAACGCCTTCTTTTTGTTCCGGGAAGAATAGACCTAGGATATTAAACATGCGATCACCAAAGACTACCTGATCCTTTCATAGCATATCGCCGCATTGCTACCTCCGAAGCCCGAAATAAGCTTCAGGAAGCAAGACTTCTCCGTAGCCATAAGACGTTCACAGATGGTCATGGGCTGCACCACACCATATTGCTCGTACCCTAAAGTCGGCAAGACACAACCGTCCGACAAGGCGGATTGGGAAAGGATGCACTCCAACAACCCCGCAGCGCCTAACGTATGTCCGTAGTATCCTTTCAGGCTGAAGGTGGGCACCTCGCTCAGTCCTGCCCGACTGATGGCCCAAGACTCCATGTCGTCGTTGTAGCGGGTAGCCGTGCCATGCGCACAGATAAAGGCGATATCCTCCTTCTTCACATTCTTCATGGCGAGCGTTGTGGCGTTGTAGAGGCCCTCTCCCGTGCGGGAAGGACCTGATATGTGGTTCGCATCATTTCGATTGCCTCCAGCTCGCCAGACGAAGGCATTGGCCGGCAAGGAAGCGTCGTCCGACACCTTCTCGAAGACCATTGTCGCAGCCGCCTCGCCAAGGTTTAGTCCCACCCTCTCCGCATCGAACGGCTTGCACCGCGAAGGAGAGAGAGCCTTGAACGATTGGAAGCCGGAGACCACGAACTTGCTCAGCACATCTCCGCCCACCACCACGGCGTAGCGGTAGCCATGGGCGCGCATCCGGTCGAAGGCTAACAATTGCGCCGCCACGCCCGATATGCAGGCATTGCTCACCACGACCACCTCGTTCGGGTTGCCAAAATAGTCGCCCAGGATCTGCGCCGAGCGCCACAGCTGCGCCCTATCCGTCTCAAATCCCTCATCATTGTCTAATAGCGACACATTGCCCTTCGTGGTCGAAAGGACAAAGAGCACCTCGGGGCTACAAGGGTCAATACCTGCCCTCTCGATTGCCCGCTTAGCGGATAGTAGGATGATTTTCTCGAAACGGGTGAGACGCACGGAGGGAGCTAATTCACGCTCCACCAATCCATCGATTCCAGTCCAATCGAGCAACGAACCGAAGAAGGGTTCCGGCAAATTGAACAATCCCTCGTGGAGCGCTCCCTTCGTCACGCCAGCCTTCACGTTCGCATAATTCTCTTCCGTCGTATAGCCCAACGAAGAGATGATATTGTTAGATAGCACCTGTATCATGATACTCAATAATTCATTGTTCAGTAGGGACATGGTCCGTCAGGACGACACGCATCTCGCCTTGCGCCACAAGCACGCCTTCGGAAAAGACCTTCGCCTCATAGATAGAGACGGAAAAGATCGGTTCGCCCTGCTCCTCCACCGTCGTCTCCAGGAGGGAACCCACCTTAGGCAAGGAGAGGATGCTCATATTCTTCACCGAAGCGACCACCCCGATACGGATAGGGAGATGGCGGGAGAGATAGCCGATATGGGTCGCGCAAGTCTGGGCGACATTCTCCATGACTCCCCCTTCGCTCAGGCAATTCTCCCGCACCATCGGATGTTCCACCGGAACGGTAAAATCGGTGCGGCAGAAGTGCTGTTCACATTCCAACAGCCTATCAACCAGCAGGAAAGGTGCCCGGTGAGGCAAAAAAGCGGAGGCGGTCAGCGGACTATTCATCTCTGTACGATTTTACAGACGACAAGGCTATGGCCCATCCCTAATCCGTCGTGGATCGCCTCCACTTCAAGGCCCGCCTCGTTGATACAACGGATCATATCATTGGAGTAATACATCTTACTGTTGCCGTTCGCCATAGCGGTGAAATAGAGGCTGATCTGCGCGAGGCAGTACGAAGCGGTCTCGAATCGTTGCCTATCCCAGAAGGTCTCCATGATGAAGAGGCGGGCATTGTTGTCCATCGAAGCGGCGGCGCGGCGCAAGATGCTGACCACCTCCGTCTCGCTGAAGCAGTCGAGGAACTGGCTCATCCATATCGCGTCGAAGCCCGTAGGGAAAGGCACACGCTCGTCCAAAAGGTTCGCACCATGTCCGTGGATCCTATCCGCGCCAGGCAGGTCCTTCGTCTGGGCACGCATCATCTCCAGTTGCTGCGGGAGGTCCATGATGGTCACCTCGGCCTCCGCGGAGTGCGTGACGCAACGTGTGGCGAAGCGCCCCGTATTTCCCCCGACATCCAGCAAACGCTTGCGATGTCCGTCGAAGACGATGTTCAGCGCCTCATCGAACGAGCAGTCCGAATAGTAATGGTCGAAGCCGAACCAGCTCTTCTGCACCTGTTTAGGCAGTTGGGAGAGACCCTCATAGATCGTCGGCCACTCGCCGAACACCTTAAGTCCTTCAGGCTTGCCGTTAAGGATAGCCTCCTCCAAGCGGAATAATCCCAAATAATTCACATCATGGTTAAAATCCATGTTGACACGCACCATATCGTCGTGCAATAGGAACCAGCCCGCCTTCGCCAAGCGGAAACGGCCCTCCTTCAGGATGACGGTTCCGATCGTCAGGGAAGACTCCAGCAGGCATTGCGCACCATATTTGGAGAGATGGGCACGCTCCGCCACCTCCTCCAACGTCAGGCCATCCTTGTTGTCATCCAACAACTGGAGGATGCCGAACTTAACCATAAGGCGGGAAACCTGAAACACGACCGGCCCTGCGGCGATCTCCTGAGCGAGTCGCTGCGCCTGCAACGCCGAGAAGCGTTCCTTCCCGTAGATTTCCTTTTGAGGGGATTGTAATTCCATACGCAAATTTATGATTTCCAGAATTGATAATAATTAAACCACTGAAGCGGGTATTGCCGGACGATTGCCTCCAACTCCGCCACGAATTGCTTGGCGAGGAACTCCGCCTGCTCCGTCGAATTCGCGGCTTCAGGAGAAGTCCGTAACAACCTGCTATATCCGTAATATTTCGAATGGTTTATCTTTACGATGAAGAGAGAGACGACCGGCACGTTCAGCTGTGCCGCTAGGCGGAAAGTCCCGACAGGGAAATCGGCCTCGTCGTCCATGAAGTTCAAGGAGATTTTCTTCTTCCCTCCCAAGAAACGGTCGCAGGGGATGGTGACCACCTCCCCCTCCTCCAGCGCATTTTTGATGGTGAAGAGGTGCGACATATCCTCCGATACAGGGATCAAATTAATATTCATCTTCCCGAAGGCCGAATCACGTCGGTCCTGAAAACCGCCACGTTCGCCCCCGAAAATGATACCATTCATACGTTTCTTTTCCTGTCGAATGGAGAGTCCGGCCATCTCCAGATTGCCGAAATGAGCGCTGGCGATGATGAAGCCGCTCTCGCCATCCAGGTATTCAGAGACGACATCCTCACCCTGCATCTCTACCTTGAATTGGGAGGTGTACCCCGCAAGGATGGCAAACTTATCCAACACGACCTCGCCAAAAAGGAGATGATTGCGACATGTGGCGACGAAAGCCCTCCAGTTGGAATAGTGGAGATGGTCGTGGAAGTAGGAATAGATGGCGTGATAGCCCTTTCGGGCGAAGATCAGGTAGAAAGGGATGACAAGGTAGAGCACAGGGTAGAGCCATACGACCCTCACCTTGGCGAGGAACATCAGCAGGAAATTTTGGCCAAACCATCCGCCCCCCGTTTTACCTTTCCAATCCTTATTCTCCATCCGTCATGGGAGCATTATTAGATTCCACACAATCTTGGAGCAACTCGCGCATCTCCTTGAACATACGTTCACAGTGGCACATCTCGCGGGAGAGGAACGGGTAGAATTCCGGCCACTGCTCTTGCCGGTGGATGTCAAGTCCGCCCAAATGCCTATAGATGCGTGACACCATCGTCCCGCATGGCTTCTCGAACTGCTCCTGCCATTCGGCGTCAGCGAAGAACTGGTCCACCACCACCTTATACTTCTTCATCAGTTCAAACATCTCAAGGCGCTTGCTCGTCTTCGGATGATTCAGTTCGAAGATGACGTAGGCGCCATCGCGGGCGGCGTCAAACTTCAGCTCGACCCCCTTGACCTTTGTGTTATACAAGATCCACTTACGCTTACGATACTTGAAGCGGGGAAGTTCGGCGCAAAAAGCGTCGAAGCCCGTCCAAAAATTACGTTTTAATATTTTGACCTCTTCCCTTGAGTACATGGAAAAACAAATTTACACGCAAAAATACGATTTCCCGCTGAAAAACAAAAAGGCGCACAGGGTCGAATCACCACCCGCACGCCCATATAAAGCGATTATAATATGTTTTTACTTGACACTTGAACGGATCCTGCTGAGCGTCTCCGGCGTAATCCCCAAGTAGGAAGCCACATAAATGGAAGGCACCCTCAGCACCAAATTAGGCTTCTCGTCCATCAAGATTTGATACCTTTCCTTGGCTGATTTGAATATGGTCTGCTGGATTCGCTTCTTCTTCAAGAGAAGAACCACTTCGGTCAGAAGGCGGAAATAGCGACGGATCTCCGTATTTTTATTACACAACTCCTCACACTCCAGACGAGGGAACAGATAGAGCGTGGTCGGCTCCAACATCTGAATGAAACGACGGCTAGGAGACTGACTAAAGAAACTCTCATAATCAAGGAAACCATCCCCCTCAAGAGAGAGTTGTTCCGTAATTTCCTTGTCATGGCGTAGATAATAGATGCGAACCAATCCCTCTGAAACATATCCCCAATAACGGCTCACATCTCCTTCGATCTGTAAGAATTCACCCTTATTAAGCCTGATGATGCGTGAATAAGATTTGATCAATTCTTTAGACTCTTCGGAAAGGGTCATGTCGACGCCTTCACCCAAAGCCTTGTTTAAGAATCCATAAAATAACACTTTATCCAAACTTTCCATAACACATACATTTTTTCTTTCAAACGCAAACATAATAAAATTATTGCATTTTCCAAATATTTTTTTTATTATCATTTGACAATTAGCAAATAGTATGTGTTTCATTAATTACCAACGGCCGCCACGTCCATCCGCTCCTCTGTCGAAGCCCTCAGGACGTTCGCCACCCCTGTTTGGGAAAGGAGCGGCACCCTCCGGATTCATGCGGCGCTCCCTATTCGGACGACTTCCATCCATTCCCGGTTCATCCGCATCCTCCTTAGAGGCTTTCGACCCCAAGGTGTTGAATTTATATGTGAATTGGAAAATAAAATAATTACCCAATGAGTTGGACGAGGTCTCGACGATGGAGCTCTCGCTGATTTTTCGGGAGAGGTTGCTTTGTTGGCCTAATATATCAAATATCTTGAACTTAAACGCACCAGCGTTTTGTTTCAGGAACTGCTTGGTAAGGCTCGCGTTCCAGAGAATAGCATCCTTATCGAACATATCACTATAGCCGCTATAGTAGTGGTAGTCGATATCCGAGGCGAGGATCATATTCCATGGCAAGTTCACGTCGAAGTTCAAGCCCGACTGAAGCTCTTCGCTCCTCGTCGTACTATTCTGGTAACGTCCCGCCACGAACAGGGCGGTGCTAAACCTATCGTTTCTGTATCCCAACTGATACTTGCCGTAGAGATCGAGCATTCCCAAGCTCCGCTTCATGCCATCCTCCTCGAACGACACCTCTTTGCTATACCCCGCCTTCGTGTCGCTGGAGAACAGGAAGCTACGATGCTTACGGAAAGGAGTACTGTTCGAGAATTGCGCATTGAGGTTCCAATTACCGTTCACGTTCGCGCGATGGTACTCCTGGGCACCAGTCGCCTCGTCATAGAGGATGATGTTCGTGATGGCGTTCACCACATTACGGAACGTGATATTGGTCATGATACTGCTCTGCTTCGCTTGGTTATACTTTTTATAGCGCAATGAGACCGTATTGGTATACGAAGGTTTCAGGTCAGGGTTACCATAACGCAGGTTCAGCGGGTCGCTCTCATCGATCACTCGCTGCAGATCCTCCACATTCGGGGCCGAACTCTGTCCGTTATAGCGGAACATCAGGTTCTCACGCTTGCTGAACCGATACATATAGCGCAGGCTTGGGGAGAAGTTGAGGACGCATTGTCTCATATCCTTGCCCTTGTTCGGTCCCAGGTAATTCTCCGTCGTGGAGATCTGCGGCTGCAGGGCGAAACCAACATTATAGTTCATCTTCGTCAATTTTCCTTGGAAACCCACCTCCGCGCGATGGGTGTTATAGTTGTTCTCCACCGAGCTGCTAAGCGAGTCGAGCATGTCAGATTCCCTGGAATCCTCATACACGTAAGAGTACGATTCGGAACCCGTGTGTTGGAAACGATACTTGAACGTCAGGAAGTGCTTCGAGAAGAGCGGTTCGGTGTAAGAAGCCTCTGCCGAATAATTGAAACTGGACCTCTTCTTATCCGTCCAGCGATCCGTCAGCAAGAAAGAATCCACCGACTCGTCCATGTCAAATTCATCCTCATAGAAGCTAAAGTCCGTGCGGGAGGTGGAGCGCTGGTCCGAAGGGGCATGCGTGTAGCCCGAATTCATGCTCATGATGAAGTTCCTACCCTTCTCGTTCAGTTTGCGGACAAAACGCAAGGAGCCATTCAGGTTGATATTGTCGCCATTATTCTTGCGGTAGGACCCCTTGGTGTAATTAATCTTATGGGCATTGTTGTAATTCGAGGAGACCCCATCCGTCTTCCCCAAAGTGTGGGAATAACTCACGTTTGGCCTGAAAGTGATGTTCGTCATCGAGTCGGGTGTCCACTTGAATCGGAAACTACCGGAAACGTTATCCGTATGTTTCAAAGAGATATCCTCCGCATCCGAATAAGTGGTTCCGCTGCGGCGGTAAGTCTCGCGATAGGTGCTCTTCTCCAACTCATTCTTGATATGGCGGTATTGCACGTTGCCTCCATAATCGAAATGCTCGTTCTTTTCCTTAGCAAACGTAGCGCCTATCGTGGATGCAGTGTTGATGCCATTGTTCTGCGAAGAGGGGTTTTTGTCATTTCCGTCATAGCCATTCTTATTCGTATTGTTCGAAGAAGCGACCAAAGAGAAGTTAGAGTTATCGGTGAATTTGCTGACGTTTCCGCCCGCCTCATAACGCAGGTCGGGATCATCGACTCGGAGATCCGAACCCAAGCCGCCAAAGACATTACCGATCCAACCATCCTTCATTCCCTTCTTCACACTCAGGTCGAGCACCATCTCGTCCTCATCATCGTCCACGCCTGTCAGTTGAGCGGATTCGCTCTTCTTTTCGTAGGCCTTCACGTCCTTCACCATATTGGCCGGTAAGTTCTTAAGGGAGACCTTCGGGTCATCGGAGAAGAACTCCTTGCCGTCCACCAATATCTTCTTCACCTCCTTGCCATTGACGACCAGCTTGCCATCGGTGGTCAATTCGGCGCCCGGCAATTTCTTGACGAGGTCCTCCAACATGGCGCCATCAGCCACGCGGAAAGAAGAAGCGTTATAAATCAAAGTATCCTCCTTCACCTGAAGAGGCGTCATCGTGGCCAAAACCGCCACCTCCTCAATCAATTGGTTATCCGTCTTCAGCGGAATCCTACCCAGGTCGATCGAACTCGTATCCGACGCCACCTTCACTTTACGATAACGGTCCACATATCCCATGAAAGAAGCGCGCACGAAATAATCGCCAGGTGTAACGTCCTCGATAAGGAACGCACCATCCTCGCTCGACATCTCTCCCTTCACCACAGAGCTGTCCGCAACGAGAAGAAGTTCCACGTTCGCATAAGGCAACGTCTCTTTGGTCTCACGATCCGTCACCTTTCCGGTAAGGGTGGCGGCGGAGAGGGAAGACGAGAGAGAGACTAAACCCAGCAACATCAATAAACGACCATTAAAGACACTCATAACCAATCATTGTATAATTAAACAGAAAACCGAGCACTTTGCACAAAAAGCAAAAAACTGCAAGTTTATATTTATAGTGCATCCCAGAACTCTCCTAATAATAAGTAAGATGCGAAATATCCGGAAACATTAAATCTCCAAAAAACGGACAAATATACTACTTTCACAGATGAAAATGCACTTTTCGAGGAATAAGTTCATTTTTCTTTGCGTATGAATCAGATTTGACTAATTTTGCGGAGATAAACACGATGAAAAATGCGATAGAATTCTGAAAGATGTGTGGAATTCTAAGAGGAGATTTGGAATAAAGTATTAATCATTATACACTTATTGAAGTATGAAAAAGAAATTCTTTACACTTATTGGCAGTGTGGCATTATGCGTATCAGGCATGATGGCGCAGGAAGTGGCCACATGGGAGAATTGGGCCAAGTCGGCGATAACCTTCACCTTTGATGATGGTGCAAACGAGGTCAACTCTCACTCATGGGCCGCAGATGAATTGAACAAATATGGGTTCAAAGCCACATTCTATGTGGTGACGGGATGGACTCACGATTGGAGTGCCTATAAACAGATGGCACAAAAAGGACATGAAATCGGAAGCCATACTGACTCCCATAGCGGAAATTCGAGCGAGTTGTCTTCTTCTAAGAGTACGATCGAAAGGCAGATCGGACAGCCTTGTTTGACCATTGCCTACCCAAACTGTAATGAAATCAGCAATACGCTCAACTACTACATCGGTGGACGTATCTGCGGTGGACAGACCAACAGCAAATCCCCACAAAACTTGGCAAGATTCGATTGCCAAATCTGTGGTACCCAAGGTATCAACTCACAAAGCCAATTCACCAGCAGATGTTCTGGCGCCAATGGCGGATGGATGGTGTTCCTGATCCACGGTATCGATGGCCGTCAAGCAAACGGTAGTTATTCTCCTACAAGTGCGGCTGCCTTCACTGGTACACTGCAATGGTTGGATCAAAACAAGAGTGACTATTGGGTATGTACGGCACGTGACGCCATCATGTATTTGAAGGAGCGTGACGCCGCTTCTTTCAAAAAGATTGCGAGCGACGCATCCAGCGACACCTACTCTTTGACGCTCAACCAAAGCCTCACCAGCAACACGCTGTGTAAGTGGGATTACCCATTGTCTGTCCGCGTACCTATGCAGAGTGGCTGGTCCAACATGAAGGTGACCCAGAGCGACAAGGAACTCGAATTCGAGGAGAAGAACGGCTATGTATATTTCAAGGCTATTCCAGGTGGTGGTGACATCGTGGTTGGCTCCGGCAAACCAGCCGTGCCAGAACCTGAGTTCAAACTGACCGTTGCCTCTGCCGATAAATATTGCAAGGATTCTTCTTACTCTATCTCTTGGACGTTGGAGGGTGATGTGGATGGCAGAACCTACTCTTTGAACTTCGGTTCAGGCTCCTCTTCCACTGAGGTTACCATTTCTGACGTTAGCGCTTCTTCCGAGTGGGAGAACAATGGTACTCCATACTGGACAGTCGACAAGATCTTGAGCGATGACGGAAACCACGGAGGTAACAGCCGTTGGGGAACCAATACGGGTACTGACGAGTGGGTCGCTTTCGTCTTCGACAAGACTCAGACCATCGGCGGTATCATGATCGATGAGTGTACCGAGTATGACGTTATCTCAAGCTTCGAGGTACAATATGATGAGAATGGTTCATGGAAGACCGCTTACACCGGCAAGAAGGTAGGTCATGACTTCAAGGCTACATTCGATCCTGTTTCAACCAAAAAGATGAGACTCTTCATCAAGTCCACAGAAGGGGGAGACGGATGTAACATCAACTACGTGCAGTTCACTGGCGTGGCTGGATATGTGATCAAGGACGGCATCAACGCTGCAGGCAACGTTACTTGGAAGCCAAAAGCTGCCGGAACTGGCGATATCACCATCACCAACTCAAGAGGTACTGTCTTGGCTAAGCAATCATCTGTCAAAGTTGAGAACTGCGGTGGTTCATCCGAAGGCGGTGAAGGCAGCGAAGGCAGCGAAGGCAGTGAAGGCAGTGAAGGCGGACAAATCATTGATCCATGCCAACAAAAGACCAAACAGTCTGGCAACGGAAAGACATTGAACAACAATGGTGTGCAGGAAATCGGTAACGGTTACAACGTTGAGATGTGGAACGAGAGAGGTAACGGTTCTGTTACTTGCTTCGGTGGAGACGCTGAGTGCGCATTCAAAGCCAACTGGAACAACTCTGGAGACTACCTCGCTCGTGTAGGTTACTATGACGGTTCTTCTAAGAAGAGCTACAAACAACTTGGCGATATCGTCGCAGGATATAACTATACCAAGTCAGGTAATGGTGGTGGAAGCTACTCTTACATAGGCGTCTACGGATGGACTAAAAACCCGATGATCGAGTATTACATCGTGGACGACTCCTTCACTCAAGGTGGTGGCGGTATGTACTGGGGCGCAAGCGACAAGGGTACTTATACCATGGATGGCGCAACCTATACGTTGAAGGTGGGCCAAAGAACCAATGCACCTTGTATCGAAGGTGATAATTGTAACTTCCAACAGGTGTTCGCCGTAAGGCAAGGTTCCCGCCAGTGCGGTACCATCAGCGTAAGTGAGCACTTCAAAGAGTGGGAGAAGAAAGGCGTCAACATGGGCGGTGGTATCTACGACTGTAAGATCGTCTGTGAGGTTGGCGGTGGACAAGGTTCCATCGAGTACACCTACGCTTCCATGTGCTGGGACGGCTGCAAGGGTAAAGGTAGCATCTGCGCTAAGGGAAGTGGCGTATCTGTCGAGAATATCGAGGTTGAGGAGGATGGTATCGTTTTGATGCCTAACCCTGCCGAGAACTACTTCATCGTGAAGAGCATCAAGGCGATCGAGCGCATCGAGCTGATCAACATATTCGGTCAGACCGTCTACAGCAAGAGCAACAGCGACAAGGTTGAGTTCAACTTGCCTGCCGGCACATACGTGGTGAAGATCGCTACGGAGGACGGCGCTGTTTCCGCTAAGAGATTGATCGTGAAATAAGCATAGAACTAACGTACGGCGACGTACGGACTGAAAATAAAAAGGGAAGGTCAATGCGACTTTCCCTTTTTTCGTTATCTTTGGCAAAAACTATAATAAGATGAAGAGATTCAGCGTATTATTCACGACATTGCTCTGCTCCCTCTCCCTCTCCGCCCAGACAATGCTCAGGGTGCACCAAGAGGAAAAGACGGAATCGACGGACATCACCGCCATGGATAGCATCAAGCTCCAAGAGGACAACCTCAAGCTGATGGGCAACGGAAACATCCTCCACGCCTACCCGCTCTCGGAGGTGGACAGCGTGACATTCTTCACGTATGAGGAGGTGGAGAAGGATACCCGATGGGTCGGCGGCGACATCTCCATGCTCCCCCGCTACGAAGGCCACGGCAACCCCTACTACGACATCAACGGCAACCGTGTGAAACCGCTGGAGTTCTTCAAGCAACTCGGATGGAACGCCATGCGCGTGAGACTCTTCGTGGAGCCCTCCAAGGCGTCGAGGGAGGACATCGGCAGCGGTGTGGTGCAGGACCTGCCGTTCGTCATCCAACTGGGTAGGCAAATCAAGGAGGCTGGATTCAAGTTCATGCTGGATTTCCACTACTCCGACTCATGGGCGGACCCCGGCAAGCAGACGACGCCTTCTTCCTGGCGCAACGCCAACGCATACTCCCTGAACGACACGCTGTACAACTACACCAAGAGGTGCCTCGTGGCCCTGAAGAACCAAGGCGCGGAGCCGGACTTCATCCAGATAGGCAATGAGATCTCCTACGGAATGCTGTGGAACACGGGAAAGGTGAACCCAAGCAGCGACCAGAACTGGAACGTATTCTCCCAGTTCCTCCAAAACGCGTCCAAGGCCTGCAGGGAAGTATGCCCGAAGGCGAAGATCATCATCCACATAGAGCGTTCGGGACAACCCGACGTGAGCTACAACTACTTCAAGCGCATCAAAGACCACAACGTGGATTATGACATCATCGGGCTGAGCTATTACCCCTTCTGGCACAACGACCTCTCCGTCCTGGCCAACACGCTCAACCGACTGAAGCAGAGCTTCCCGGACAAGAGGGTGCAGATCGTGGAGACCGCCTACTACTACCAATGGTTCCCGAACGATGGCATCAGCTACGACTTCCGGAGCAAATGGCCAGCCACCCCCGAAGGGCAACGTAAGTTCACGGAAGACCTCATCATAGAGTTGAAGAAGCATGACAACGTGGACGGACTCTATTGGTGGTTCCCTGAGGAAAACGGCAACGGCGTCATCGACAACTGGATCAACCGGGGACTCTTCGACGACAACAACGGCAAAGCGCTCCCTGCTATTTATGAGTTGGGGAAATTCAAATAGGTGATTTTCTCTACAAACAAACAGGGTGTGTCAATACCAAGCGGTTTCGACACACCCTTTTTCTTATTCCCCACCAGGGGTCAGTTAGCCATCATTTGAACTTGGAGATGATCCACAGCAAGAGGATAGAACCCACAGTGGCAGTCACGATTTGTCCGATGATGCCGACAGACTCGAATCCCAAGAGGCCGAAGAGCCATCCGCCCAAGACACCACCGATGATACCGACGATCATATTGACCAACAAACCCTTGCTGGCGCCGGAAAACAACTTACTTCCTAAGAATCCAGCCAACGCTCCGATAGCGAGAAAAATTAAAATATCCATATTTCTATAATTTAGTTAATAGTGATTCATAATAATCAGACACAAACAAAATTATAAAAAATATTTACAAATGGCTCGAAGACAATATAATTTTTCAAATAGAGGCTATTCCGATAATTTTTTTACCTACCTTTGTGCTAAGACAAACAATAAAGAAAATTTTTAGAAATGGACAAAATCAGCTACGCGTTAGGCATAAGCATGGCGGGAAATCTCAAAAGCGCAGGGATAAAAGACTTAAACATAGGGGAATTGACAAGAGGAATTTCCGACGTGTTTAGCGGCAAGGAACCTGATATGACGCCGGAAGAGGCGCAACAAATCCTTGGTCAACACTTCGCGAAGTTACAAGACGAGGTGGACGCGAAAAACAAGGAGGCCGGGGATGCCTTCCTGGAGAAGAATAAGACACAGAAGGGAGTTGTCACGACAACGAGCGGATTGCAATATACCGTCCTTCAAGAGGGTAATGGACCTAAACCGAAAGCTTCGGACACTGTTCGTTGCCACTATGAGGGCCGCCTCATCGACGGAACCGTGTTCGACAGTTCGTACCGCCGCAACCAACCGGCCGACTTCCCTGTCAACCAGGTGATCGCAGGATGGGTGGAGGCGCTGCAGTTAATGCCAGTAGGCTCCAAATGGAGGCTCTTCGTGCCATCAGGACTTGCGTATGGAGAGCATGGGGCAGGCGATGTGATCAGACCACATTCCACCCTCATATTCGATGTAGAACTTCTTCAAATCATCTAATATCAATCACATGAAAAAGATCGTTTTAACGGCGGCACTCATCGCAGCATGCGCCGCCTATACCACTGAGGCAAAGCCTAAAAAAGCCAAGTCAGAGACAGTAGCGCTCAAAACAGCAAAGGATTCCACCAGCTACGCATTCGGTTTGGAGTTCGGCAAGAGTATCAACCAGACCTTGTCCAACCTGCCAGGTGGGCCATATAACAAAGACTTGCTTGTGGAAGCGCTCAACAAAATGATTAAAGACGATACGCTCACCTTGGCATTCCCGGAGAAAGACGCTAATGAAATCATCCAAAAGAATTTGAAACTGGCACAGGAGGCCGAGAATCAAAAACGCATGGAGGCGCAGAAAAAGTTCTTGGCCGATAACAAGAAGCGTCCGGGCGTGATCGAGACACCATCAGGACTCCAATATGAAATCGTAAAGATGGGTGACGGCAACAAGCCTTCTTCCCCTAACAGCAGAGTAAAAGTCAATTACATCGGAACATTGATGGACGGGACCGAGTTCGACAACTCCTACAAGCGTGGTGAACCGGCCGAGTTCGAACTGAAAGGTGTGATCAAAGGATGGACGGAGGGTCTGCAACTGATGCCAGTCGGATCTAAATTCAAGTTCTACATCCCTTCAGAATTAGGGTATGGCGACCACGGATCAGGGCCTATACAACCCAATTCCCTACTCATATTCGAGGTTGACCTTCTCGACGTGACCAACCCTGAGCAGGCGGTCATCAAGGGAGACAAATACCAATTCCAACAGTATCAACGTAAAACAGAATAATTTCAACAAAAAAAATGAGAAAAGAATTAGTACCAGTTCTTGCATTGATCGCAGGAACAGCATTGTTCTCCTCTTGTGAGGGCAAGAAAGTCGCCAAGATAGAGAGTTACATGGATACGGTTAGTTATGCGCAAGGCTTAGTCGGAGGTACTGAGTACAGCAAATATCTGAGCAACCCTGACGTAAATGGCAACAAAGAAATCTTCAAACAGGCATTCAATTTAGGATTCAACAACGATTCGTCAAAATTCGCCATCACGAGGGAAGAGGCTTACACTATTCTTCAGAACTACAACATAAAGATGCGCGAAGAGGCCCAGAAGAAGATGGAGGAAGAGCGCAAAGCCGCTGCCGCATTGATGAAGGTTAAATCCGATGAGGCCATCGAGAAATACAAACAAGAGGAGGGTGTGAAGACCACAGAAAGCGGTTTGATGTACAAGATCCTCAAGGCCGGTACGGGTGCCATCCCTGCGGAGACAGATATCGTGGAAGTGAACTACGAAGGCAAATTGGTGGACGGCACGATTTTTGATAGTTCTTACGAGCGTAAAAAATCCGTCAAATTTCCTGTGAATGGTGTGATCAAGGGTTGGACGGAAGCGTTGAAGATGATGCCGGTCGGCTCTACTTGGGAATTGATGATTCCTTCCGAATTGGCATATGGCGAGTACGGTGCTGGCAATGCTATTCCAGGCAACGCAGCGCTGATCTTCAAGGTTGAATTGCTCGGCAAAGAGGCTACGAAGTAATTATTTCCTAAAGAATATATACGACAAAGAAAGGAGACCCAAACGGATCTCCTTTTTTCGTTTTACAGTATAAAAGCTGACGCGCCCATAACATGTCCTACGCCATAACATCCAGCAAGGCGAGGGCCTCGTTCTCCTCCCTCTCCATCACCTCACGCTCTCCAGGGCCCTTGTCATTGATGCCACAGAGATGGAGGATGCCATGGATGATCACGCGGTGGAGCTCCGTCTCATAAGAGGCGTGGAACTGCTCCGCATTCGTACGCACAGTATCCAAACTGATGAAGAGATCGCCGGAAATCTTATCCTCTTCCGTATAGTCGAACGTGATGATGTCCGTGAAATAATCGTGTTGGAGATACTGCTTGTTCACCTCCAAGATCTTCTCGTCGGAGCAAAAAATGTAAGAGATATCCCCCACCTTATAGCCATGGCGCTTAGCCACCTCCTTCACCCAAGCCGATACCTTTCGCTTGGCGATCTTAGGCATGCTGATATCCTCAGATTGGTAATATATCATAACTGCTGAAAAGTGATTGTTAGCCAAAGAATGCGTAGGCGGTCAATATGGCTGCCACCACACCGCCGAGGTCCGCGATCAGACCAGCCGTCACCGCATAACGGGTCTTCTTGATACCTACAGAGCCAAAATACATGGCGATGATGTAAAATGTGGTGTCCGCCGAGCCTTGGAATAGGCAGGTGAGACGTCCGACGAAGGAGTCCGCCCCATACGTCTTCATGGCCTCGACCATCATAGCCTTCGCCCCACTGCCACTAAGCGGCTTCATCAAAGCCGTCGGCAAGGCATCCACAAAACGCGTGTCGTTGAAGAACATGGAGAAGAGGGAGGTCAGTCCATGGCATATCAAATCCATGGCGCCAGAGGCCCTAAAAACGCCGATTCCGACCAACATACCGACCAGATAGGGAAGAATCTTAACCGAGGTTTCAAAACCCTTTTTAGCGCCATCTATGAAAGCCTCATAGACATTGATCCGTTTCCATGCGCCCACGCCCACAAAAATCATGATGACAAGGAACAACAGGAAGTTACCTCCCACCTTGGAGAGGCCGAACGCACTCTGGCTATTCAGTTGGGAAAAGAGGAAAACGACGCCCATGATGAAGACGGCGATGCCAAGGATCCATCCGATGACCACTCGGTTCCATATATCCAGCTTCTGTCGCACACCCACATATAGGATAGCCGTGACCGTCGAGAAGAAGGTCGATATCAGCAGCGGAACAAATATATCCGTCGGGTTTGTCGCGCCCATGATGGCGCGTTGGGCCAAAATCGTTATCGGTATAATCGTCAATCCGGAGGTGTTCAGCGCCAGGAACATGATTTGGGCGTTAGAAGCGACATCCTTCTCCTTGTTGCAATCCTGCAAGCTCTCCATCGCCTTTAATCCAATCGGCGTGGCTGCATTATCCAAGCCCAACATGTTAGCCGCGAAGTTCATCACCAGCAAGCCATGGGCAGGATGGTCCTTGGGGATTTCAGGGAACAGTTTCGAGAAGAAAGGGCGGATCACCTTAGACAAAGCCTTCACCACGCCAGCCTTCTCACCGATATTCATCAGTCCGAGCCATAAAATCATCACCCCACTCAATGGCAAGGCGATCTTCATCACCGCGAATTCAGCCATCTCAAACGTGCTGGAGACGATCCGCTCATACACCGCAAAGTCATGGTAAAAAATGGACTGGAACAATGCCACCAGCATCGCCACAATAAAGAAACCGACCCAAATATAATTTAATACCACAACGTTATAGGTTTAAAAATGCGTCTTTCGTCGCACGTTCGACAATATCCAATAGGCGCAAAGTCTGCGAATGGTTCCAGATATCACTCTCAATCATGCCTTCGTCTATGCATCTCATCACTTCGGCGGCCTCGTAGTTATATCCATTTCCCACCATTTCAACGGGGATTTCGGTCTCTTTCTCCTCCACATCACGCCTGAGCATGAGCTTGGTCGGCGTATGGAACATTCGGCAAAGCCTCAACCGTCCCGCATCGCCCGTTATTTTCGCGTCAGACTCCATATCGAAAGCGAAAGAAGAGGTAAGGACACTCATTCTGCCCTCACGATGCGTCATGACGATTGTCGTGGTCATATCCACGCCCGTAGGGGCAGGAATCGATGAGACATCCATCGAGAGGGGATCACCGAACAAGAAAAGCGCCAGGAAAATAGGATAGATACCTATATCCGCGATCGATCCGCCGCCCAATTTAGGGTCGAACAACCTGCTGTTCTCATCATAGACCGGATGGATACCGAACTCAGCCTGCAGCAACAATGGTTTACCGACCACGCCCTCACCCAACAGCCGCGACGCAGTGATCATTGAGGGAAGGAATCTACTCCACAGAGCCTCCATAAGGAAGAGGTTCTTCTCCCTAGAGACACGCATCATGGTCATAGCCTGCGAGCAGGTGATGGCGAAAGGTTTCTCGCACAAGACATGCTTTCCCGCGTCCAGCGCCATCATCGTATGGGTATAATGGAGATTATTGGGGGTAGCGACGTAGACAATATCCACTTGCGGATCCTGCAACATAGCCTGATAAGAATCATAGCTCTTCTCAAACCCATATTCCGCCGCGAAAGAGGCGGCTTTCTCCCCATCACGAGACGCTATCGCATAACATCGGGCATTAGGCAACACTTTCAAACCCTTAGCAAAAGAGCCGGCGATATGCCCGGCTCCTATAATTCCCCACCTATACTCTTTAGACATCAAACTTGCCTGTTTAAATAATTATTGATCTCCTGTTTAAACTTCCATCCACCACAGATAACCACACTGAAGAGAAGACCTAACAGAAGGAATTTCGGAAGATATTTCATCTTTCTGTTGATCGGACGTGGATCAAAGTTAAAATCATTCTCGAAAATAAAACCTTGTGAATAGAAATTACGCTCCCACTCCATCTCCTGTTTCACCTTGTTCAAATCCAACAAGTCAGCGTGGAACAATTTCATTTCTCTTTCATTCAACAATATAGCCTTGTCCATTGAGACCGACAACTCTCTCTTCTTCTGGAAATACTCTTTTCTACGCAGGCTATCCAACAATTGAATCTCACGGTCCACAAAAGCGATTCGCTCATCCAACTGAGCTGCCCTCAACTCATTCTCTTTCTTGATCTGCTCATTGTTCGTCAACAGGAACGATATCGCTTCCGTCATCTTACTGAAGACCGATGTGTCCGTACACTCCACCCTCACCCTCAATCTCCAAGGAAGGATTGACATGGACGTGTCATTGGCGTCAAATTTCCCTTGATAATCAATATAATCAGGGGTTCCATTATTTTGCACATCTATATAGAAGAAACTCTTTATATCTGCGAGAGTTCCGACATCTTTATGGGAGAGATTCAGTTCTGAGGAAAGATTTATCGTGTCACGACTAATACTTTGCAGATGCAACGGGTCAAGGATGTCCTTCACGAAATAGGACGAATATGAATTCAGTTTCAAGTCGGTTTCCGCCCTAAACACTCTCTTTTTATTCAGGTAAAAGCCTAAAATGCCAAATAGCACCATACATGCTATACACACGTATTTATACTCGAAAATAAGTCTAAAGACCCATCCGAAGGCACGTAATAAGGCCATAAACCCTTTCACAATTGCGTTGCCGATACCTTTCAATACATCTAGCAAATCTAAATCCTGATTCTCTTGTATACCCATATTGCCAATCCAATTTTAATATTTACCGCGTAAAGATAACAATCTCTTTTATTTTTTCAACCATTGTTGAGGATTTAGTAGGCTTTTTTCTTTCCAAACTTGGAAAAATAAAGTCGCCTTGTTTTTATCATCCGAATCCTCGTATATCTTGCCGATAGGAGCGCCCTTCGCTATTTTCGCGCCACTCTTCACATAAATGTCCGTCAAATTAGCGTATACCGTCAGGTAGTTTCCATGTCGGACAATGACCGCATTGTTGTTTCCCGGGACGGAGAAACATTGAGAGACCGTACCGTCATAGACCGACGTCGCCTTCGAGCCTGGCGCCGCCGTGATATAAACGCCCTTGTTATTGACCGTCACATCCTTCAACACGGGATGAGGTTGCTTTCCGAAGCTGCCAGTGATGGTTCCCTTGACAGGCCATGGCAAACGGCCCTGGTTCTTCTCAAATCCGCCCGCCACCGTCGTCTCTTCCCTTGTCATCGCATAGCCGTCCTTGGTCGTTGTCTGTGTCTTCTTACGCTTCTTGGCTGCCGCCGCCTGCTGGGCGATGACGTTCTGGATCTTCTGGTTCAAGCGTTCGGAGGCGATTTGTTGCTTCTCCAGCTCGCTCTTCAGCAACTTTTCCTGCGCCTTCAGGGAAACCAATAGCTTATCCTGTTTCTGCTTCTGGTACAAAGCGAACTCCTTCTCTTTCTCCTGCTTCGCCATCAGGGATTTCGTGGTGTTCTTCAACCGGTCCACCTTGTCGCGCCTCAGCTGGATATCCTGCTTCGTCTTGTTCAACTCCGCCGACTGCTCCTTCCGGATGGTCGCCAAGTTGCTTAGATAGATGACACGGCGGTAAGCCTCCTGGAAGTTCTTGCTGGAGAGGATGTAGATGATGAAATCGGACTGCGTGTTCTTCGTCATGAAGGCATAATAGATCATGTCTGACTGCTTCTTCTTCATCTTGTCATACTCCACGGAGAGTTTGTCGATGCTGACATTCAACGAGTCTATCTGCTCGGAATAGCGGTTCAGCTCGTCCGCCTGTTTTTTGATGATCTGATCACGGTAGACGATATCCTCGTTCAACCGCTCCAACTCGCGCAAGGACTGCATGGTGTTCCGTCGGGTCTCGGTCAACTTCTTGTCGGTGTTCTGCATCTGCTTCTTCAGCTTGTCCTGCTTGTTCTTCAGCGCATTGATGTCCTCTTTCTTCTTGTTGCTGGCAGTTTGCTTAGCGACCGGTTTCTGCGCCGTGTTCTTCTTTGTATTGGCGGAACTCGTTTTGGCCGTGCTCTTACTAGTGGCCGTCTTCTGCGCCGTTTTCTTCGCCTGGGCCCAGAGGTCACCATCCCCCACAAGACCCACCGAACAGCCTATGAACAACATCATCACAAATATGAAGAACCTTCTAAAACACATTTCCTATCGTTTATTATTTAAGACGCTTAGCAACTCCTCCACCGACACTTTCTCATATCCCCTCGGTATCGGATTAGAGAAGCTGCACGCTTTGTTCAAATCAATCTTCTTGTAGTAAACGGTGATCTCCTGCTGGTTACGATATGAGGAGAACCCATTGTCCCGCGATTTCGACATCGTCAGGGTTACCTTTCTCGGAAGCATATAACCATTATCCAACGGCTCAGGTTGGCTATATTCCCAACGCAGCAAACCATGTGGAGAAGTCAGCGTGGCGTTACTTACGCGATAATGCTCGTCGGCGGTAAACTCCTGACTGAACCGATTCTTAGGATCACTATATTGCAACATCCAAAAAGAGGCGATCTGCGTGACGGAAAAGTCAGACAGACTCACCGCCTTATCGTCCTCCCTCAGCAAGAAAAGCTGATCGGTGAACATCGCCTGCAACTTACCCACACCCAGCAACTCACCATAATCAGGGATCTCTTTGATGGCGAACTGAGAATAGCGTTTGTTCACCCGATCGACAAGACAGACCTCGCTGTCGGAGACAAAAACACGCGCCACCTCAACCCCCGCAAAAGGTTGTACCGAGATGAACAGGAAACTATCCTTCTTCATGCGAAGCGTGGCATTCACGTTCATACCACCTACGGTGACCGTCACCTTCGCGCTGAACGTCTCATAAGATAATCCGCTCTGCAGCACGTTCTCCGACACTCCCGTCGATCCCTTCCTCGAAGATCCGCAAGAGAAGAGGAACATCAGGGCCACGCCCAACACCGCTATCATCACCTTATTCGACATACTCTCCCGTTTCAGCCTTATGCTTTAGATTATCGTAATTATTATAATTCTGCAAATCCTTGTTGGCCTCCCTCATGGACAAGGCTTCCTTCCAATACTTCTGGCACTCCTCCGCAGAGGTACCGGACTTGAACATGATGTCACCATAGTGCTCCAACAATTCAGGGTCATCCTTTCCCCCATTGATATACGCTTGTTGGATATATACCTTAGCGATGTTGTATTCTCCCTTCTTGAAGCATATCCAGGCATAGGTGTCCAAAAAGACAGGGCTCTTAGGATTCGCTTTCAAGGTTTGGAGGCTCATTTTCTCCGCCTTGTCCAGGTCTCGGTTCCGGACGCTCAAATAATAGGCATAGTTGTTCAAGACCAACACATTATTCGGTCCGAAAGCGAGCGAAGAGTCCATCATGGCGAAGCACGAATCCACCTGATTCGCCTGCATATACACATCAGCGATCTTCGCGAAGAGTTCCGCCGTCAGCGAGTAGTTTCCTTCCTCGACCGCATAACGGACCGAACGCCTCCACAGGGTGATCGCCTCCTTATTCTCCTTCTGCATAAGATGCGCCATGCCACGCACATCGAGAAGGCTCGCGCTCTCCGGGAACTGCTCGATGGCCTCCTGGGAAGCATTCACGAAATGGATGGTATCATTCTTTCCGACATAATACCTGATCAGGAGCAACCAAGCCTCCTCATGTTTCGGATTGATCTTCAACGCCTTTTTGATGTAGGAGATGCCCGCCGTATCGCCCCTATTCAGCAAAACCGTGGAATATACAAGGCTAGGATGTTCCTCGTTCGGGTATTGCTCAATCGTCTTCAGATAGTAGGAATCGTCGACCGCCAACGTGCTGTCCTCCGCGATACGGGTAAGCAGGCCCTGCTTCAAGACATAATCCGCCTTCGGGTCTTGCAAGACCGACAGCAGTTTCGCCATGCCCTCCTTGTTGCGTCCCATATCCATCAGGGAATAACCATATTGGGCGGTCAGCGTCGGATCGCCCGGGAATTTCTTCAAACCATCCAAGTAACATTGTTCGCCCTGCTTTTCCTTCCCTACGGCAAAGTACAAATCAGCCTTGAGGGCGATGTATTTGGTCTCTTTAGGAGCAGACTTGATCAACTTGTCCATTTCAGCGAAAGCCTTCTTCTCCTTATCCCTTTTCAGGTAGAGCTTGAACTTCTGCTGCGACACCATCTCGTTAACACCCTCCTCCTCTTCGAACGCATCCCATGCGGCGATCGCCTTATCGTACTCATTCATGGTGGAATAGATATTAGCGAGGTAGTAATAGTATATATTCTTGCGCTTATGGTCCTCCTTCACAAGCTCCTCGTACAACTTGGCAGCCTCACGGAGTTCATAGACATTCACCAGGTAGCTGGCCAAACTGACCTTATAATCGATGTTATTAGGTTCCAATTCGGAGGCCTTCCGCATCTGTTCGATCGCGGCGGCGGCGTAGTTGTTGCTCATGTTGATGTCCGCCAAGACTGCGAACACCTCACTGTTGTTGTTGTCCAACGAATTGCAGCGATAGAGGTTGTCGACCGCGGCACTGATGTTGCCCGCCTGCTTTTGCCGCAAAGCCTCCAGGTAGTAGTATTGCAGTTTCATCCTCTTCTGGGCGTCACTCTCCACCGCCATGACGGAGGAGAAACCCCATAAGGATAAAACAACTATGGATAATATTTTTGTCAGCCTAATCATTTCACACCAGTATGACCGAAACCGCCGGCACCACGCTCTGTCTCGTCCAACGTGTCGACCGCCTTCCACTCCACATGCTCATGCTTCGCAATCACCATCTGGCAAACCCTTTCGCCATCTTCGATGATGAAAGGTTCAGGAGAGAGGTTGACCAAGATGACCTTGATCTCGCCTCTATAGTCGGCATCGATCGTGCCGGGAGTGTTCAACACCGTGAGACCATGCTTGGCGGCCAACCCGCTACGTGGGCGGATCTGCGCCTCATAACCCTCCGGCAAAGCGATGAATATACCAGTAGGCACCATCACACGCTCCAAGGAGCCAATCTTTATCGGTTCGTCGATATTCGCACGCAAATCCATGCCCGCGGACAGTGGCGTGGCATATTGTGGCATCGCATGCTTCGACTTGTTTATTATCTTTACTTCCATTGGTTTAAGAATGTTTTAGATGCAAAAATAATAATATTTTTTCGATTACGGAGAGCGATTCCGCACCGACTTTATAGGCTAAAATTTAAAACTTATAAAAAAACACACTTTCCAGTTTCTTTTTTTTACCTTTGTGGATTATAACCGCTGAAAAAAATTTTAACATAACAGTTTATATAGAAAATGGAATTGATTGAAAGTGTTATCAAAAGGGCTCAGGCTAACCCACAGCGCATCGTCCTCGCGGAAGGAACTGAGGAGAGAACGTTGAAAGCCGCCGACCAAATTATCGCACAAGGCATCGCCAAGATCACCCTCTTAGGCAACAAGCAAGAAATCGAGGGATTGGCTGCCCAGTTTGGTTTGAAAAACATCTCTAAGGCTACGATCATCGATCCGGCCAACAATCCTAATAGCAAGACGTACTCTGACCTCCTCTTTAAGCTTCGCCAGAAGAAGGGTATGACCGAGGAGCAAGCCATCGAAAAGGTGAAAGATCCTTTGTACTTGGCATGTTTGATGATCAAGAACGGCGACGCGGACGGTGAGGTTGCCGGCGCAAGGAACTTCACGGGTGATGTGCTTCGCCCTGCTTTCCAAATCGTTAAGACCCGTCCGGGCATCGGCGTGGTTTCAGGATGCTTCATCATGATCTTCAAGGATAAATCGATTGGTTACAATGGTTTGATGTTGTTCGCTGACTGCGCTGCAACTCCTAACCCAGACGCTGACCAACTGGCTCAAATCGCTGTATGCAGTGGCCAGACGGCTAAGAACATCTACGGTTTCGAAGACCCTCGTGTGGCGATCCTCTCCTTCTCTACCAAGGGTAGCGCTAAGCACGAGATGGTGGACAAGGTGATTGAAGCTACAGAGAAGGCTAAGGCAATGGCTCCTGACATGAAGATCGACGGTGAGTTGCAGGCGGATGCGGCCATAGTTCCTTCCGTAGCGAAGAGCAAGGCGCCTAACAGCGAGGTGGCTGGTACGGCTAACGTATTGGTATTCCCTGAGTTGGAGGCTGGTAACATCGGTTACAAGCTGGTACAACGCTTGGCTGGCGCAGAGGCGATCGGTCCGTTGTTGCAAGGCTTGGCCGCTCCGATCAACGACCTCTCCCGCGGTTGCTCCGTGGACGATATCGTGAAGATGGTGGCCATCACGGTGAACCAAGCTATCGAGGCTAAGAACAATAATTAATCACGAGTAATAGAAGACCACCCATGCCTCCTCCAAGGGTATGGATGGTCATTTCTAATAGATTGCAAAAACAAAATGAAGATATTAGTAATCAACTGTGGTAGCTCATCCATCAAGTACAAATTGTTCAACATGAGCACCAAAGAGGTGATGGCGCAGGGTGGCGTCGAGAAGATCGGTATCCCAGGTTCATTCCTCAAATACACCAAGAAGAACGGTGAGAAGGCGATCATCGAAAAGGATATGCCAGACCATTCTGACGGTATCGAATTGATTTTTAAAGTATTGACTGATCCTACCGAGGGCTGCATCAAATCATTGAACGAGGTGGATGCCGTAGGTCACAGAATCCTCCACGGTGGCGACAAGTTCACCGAGAGCTGCATCGTCAACAACGTGGTGAAGGAGCAGATCCGCGCTTGCTTCCCGTTGGGTCCGTTGCACAACCCTGCCAACCTGAAGGGTATCATGGCGGTGGAGGCTTTGTTGCCTAACTGTCCGCAGGTGGCTGTCTTCGACACCGCATTCCACCAGTCCATGCCAAAGGAGTCTTTCCTCTACGCTATTCCTTACGAACTCTACGAGAAGGACAAGGTTCGTCGTTACGGATTCCACGGCACCAGCCACCGCTACGTGTCAAAACGCGCGTTCGAGGTATTGGGCATGAAGCCTGAGGGCACCAGGATGATCACCTGCCACATCGGTAACGGTAGTTCCGTCACCGCCATCAAGGACGGTAAGTCTTTCGACACCTCCATGGGTATGACCCCGTTGGAGGGATTGATGATGGGTACGCGTTCCGGCGACATCGACACGGGTGCGATCACCTACCTGATGGAGACGGAAGGTTACAATGCGAAGAAGGTCTCCGACATCCTGAACAAGCAGAGCGGTATGTTGGGTATCTCAGGCGTCTCCTCCGACATGCGTGAGATCCGCGCCGCCATCGCGAAGGGCAACGAACGTGCCAAGTTGGCGTTGGATATGGTCATCTACCGCATCAAGAAGTATGTGGGCGCTTACATGGCAGCCTTGGGTGGTGTGGACGTGATCGTCTTCACGGGTGGTATCGGCGAGAACGTCGAGGTAGTCCGCGAGGGTGTTCTCGCTAACATGGAGTTCTTCGGCATCAAGTTGGACAAGGCTGTGAACGACAGCGTCCATGGCGAGGAGAAGGTCATCAGCGCCAAGGATTCCAAGGTGACGGTGATCGTCGTTCCTACGGACGAGGAGTACACCATCGCTTCCGACACATTGGAGTTGGTGGGCAAGAAATAATTCTTTTACCCTAACCGTCAAATTTTTAAGGCATTATCACAGAAAAATCTGTGGTAATGCTTTTTTTGTCATCAAAATACACTTTTTATTATGAAGGCGTGATAATTTGTTGTATTTTTGTGCAAACCATGGAACCATAATGTCATACATATAGAAAACCATTATTATTTTTTATTATACACATTTTAAAGTTATAAAAATGAAAAGAATCAGTTGTCTATTAGGGGGAGTGTTGCTCTCAGTCGCTGCTTCAGCGCAGTTAACGGTTATGCCAAGTGGAAAAACGTACATCGGTGATTTGCCTAACGACACACAGGATCCGGAAGGAGTGATCACTCTTCAGGTTTTCGGTCCAGGAAAAGATAATGGCAATAAAGGCAGAATTGCTATCGGTGATTATGGGAAAGCGTCTTCCGGTAGTTGCAACGTGATGCTTGCGGAATACGGCGACACGGATTCGGACCAACTATGGCTTCATGGGAAAAATGGAATTTACCAAACGTTCAACAAAGGTTATGAGGCAGATGTGGTCTCATATTATGATCCTATTAATAAGGATGCGAACTACAACTTCAATGTCTCCATCAAGACGACGAAGAACATCAATTGCAAGAATCTAACCGCTTCAAACAAAGTCACATGCAAGGAGTTGCTCAACACTTCCGACAGAAGATTAAAGTCTGACATCCAACCTATCGGAAACAGCACGGCGAACTTGATGAAACTGACAGGCGTCAGCTACTATCTGCACTCAAAGGGCGAGGAGGCTTCCCTCAGGTCTGGTTCCGACAACAAACGTGACATGGGACTGATCGCGCAGGACTTGATGAAGGTATATCCTGATTTGGTGTTCGAGGACGAGGAAGGATACTATGCAGTTAACTACATCGGACTCATCCCTGTCCTGATTGAATCCATCAAGGAGCAGCAGACGACCATCGAGAAACTGAATGACAAAATCGGCAAATTGGAGGCGAAATCCATCGGTCAACTGTCTGATGCGACAGATGCGGTATTGTTGCAGAATACGCCTAACCCATTCAACGAATCCACCAGCATCGAGTACAAGATCCCTGCTACAGCCACCTCGGCATCCATCTTCGTTTACAACATGGAGGGCGCACAGCTGAAGGAGTACAAGATCAACGGCAACGGAGCAGGTTCCGTACAGATCAAGGGTGCTGAATTCGCAGCCGGCATGTACCTCTATGCCCTTATCGTGGACAATGAGTTAATAGACACCAAAAGAATGATCCTCACCAAATGATTACGGAGATGAAGTTGATAGGAAAAACAGCGGTTGTTCTAGGTCTCGCCCTGTCATTCTCGAATGCATACGCGGACTTTGAAAAATCGTATACAACGGATGATCCAATCATCCAGGATGAGGTGCATGAAGGGCAAACCTATTCGGTCATCAGCGGTAAAATATTGTCTGATCCAGAAATGTTGGGCAAGCCTGGCGTGCCAAGTGTTACGATGACGTTTTATATCCCCCAGGGAGAGAAGGTTAGCGATGTGGTTTTCGTTGCCAATCAGACAAAGAACGTCACGTTGAAGCATAAACTTTTACCGGTGCAGGAAGCCATTTCCACGGGAGAAAACATTATCCGCTTCACTCAACCCGACAATACAGTGTATGGGTCGAGCAACGCATATCCTTCCAAAAGAGTGTCTTTTTCAGGGGAAAAGGGCGTGGGAAGTGTGAAGATGGTACAGGTGACGGTCAACCCGATGACCTACTATCCGCAGAAAAACAAGTTGAGTGTCGCCACATCGTACACCGTCAAGGTGAAGACCGTGTCCGACACGAAGAGCTCATCCGCGAAGTGCAGCATCAAGGAGAGTGATGTGGACGGCTATGTGAAGTTTGTGAAGCAGATAGTAAACAACCCTGAAATGGTTGAAAACGATCTTGCGACGACCCTGAAATCACAATGCAACAAAGCCACTCTGCGTGCAGGGTCAGCTGATTGGGGAATTCCTTTCTACGAGTACGTCTTAATCACCAAAAGAGATTTCATCCCAGCCTTTGAGAAACTGCTGACTTGGAAAAGACAGAAAGGTTTGAATGCAGGTGCAGTGGCTATCGAAGACATTTTGTCGAAAGTGCCTTATGGCAATGAGATTCAGGACAATGCGGGTAAAGTCCGCAACTATCTCAAAGCTAGTTACGACAAGGGAGGAAAGTATGTGTTGATCGGTGGAGGAACTGATATTGTGCCAGCAAGAACGGCACGATTATTACATAATGAAAAAGAGCAAGACACCTTGCCAACGGATTATTACTATACTGATTTATGCGGAGCTTGGGAGACTCGGAATGAGGAGCCTCAACATTTTGAATGCTACGGACTTAGAAGTTCTCTTAGAAGTATGAATGATATTCGCCCTGAGAAAAATGGAGCACATCTATATGTGGGCAGGATCTTATGTCTTTCCGCATCCGACATTCAAAATTGGATCAGCAAGCAACTCATATATGAACAAAATCCAGGTTTTGGGTCAAACAGCTATCTGGATAGGGTTTTAGTGACACAGTCTGACCAAATGCAGAGGGACACAGAAGCACAGAAAGCCATAAAACCCTATTCTCAATGGAAAAATAATTGCACATATGTTGAAGAGGATCCATATGAACGATTAAGCGATAGTAGATCACCTAACGGACCAACTGGCACAGCCGTAATAGAAATGCTAAACACAACCAAATACGGCATCTATTCGAATTACAACCATGGCAGTCCACGTGATTATGCGGTAGAAGCCAAGAAATTAGGAGAATCAGACACATCGAATTATAATGTTTGTTCATACGATGATGTTGATAAATGTAATACATGTGGCTATTTTAAAGGAGGAATACAAGATCAAAAAAAGAATGGCTTCGACAATTTAACGAACTATGCATATCCATTTGTGATATATACAGTTAGTTGTTCCAATATGCCATTTGATGATTATGGTGATTACAAGTCGAAATATGGTATTCGTAATTTAGGAGAATCCCTTTTGTTTAATGCGAAAGGTGGTGGCATCGCCTACCTGGGTAATACTAGGCAAGGCATTACGAGAACCAGTTCTGAGTTGCACAAATGTTTTACATCTTTTGTTACCAGACACAATCAAACAAAAGAGGGATGTAAATTGGGTATCTTAGAGTACGAATCGAAGCAAGAGTATGATGATAAACCATATATCATCGCCGTCCATAATCTCTTAGGTTGTCCAGAAACAACTTTGTGGACGAAGAAACCTAGCAAATTAAAGAGCAACTCCGTATCATACAACTCCAGCACCAAAAAATTGAAGGTTATATTCAAACCTACGATAGCTGGTGGAGCTGCAACCGTTTGTGTGACCAGCAAAAGTGATGGGGGAAAAACCTCCCGTTCTGTGAAATCCGTAGATTTGAGCAATACACAGTCGAAGACTGTCACATTCGACAATGCTCCGGAGGATTATGTGGTAGTGGTGACCTCAGACGCTCATCTACCATGGATTGAGGGTCAAGGTTGTTTCATCCAAAATGAGACTTTCACGACAACTGAGGTTTACGATGGATGCTATGACATCAACGTAGGTCGAGAGGTGACTACCTCCAAACCTCACGGAGATGTCATATTGAAGTCAGGATCCAATGTCACAATCGATGCGACACATAACACCACATTGCAAGGGGGTGTGTACGTGAAAAAGGGTGCCACCCTCAACATAAAGTAAAAGGGGTATCCTATCCTATTTGTTTCAAGGAGCATCGTTGCGGGGAACTGCGACGATGCTCCTTCGCTTTTTCTGACTTCCCCTTCCGTAGAGCCTTTGATGTGTGTACGGATCTGACGGATGAGAGGATAACTGCAAATAATCCATGCCAATTCACATGTGATTCATCGAATATATTATATCTTTGAAGTCTAACAAATACCTACAATTAAGCCGTGCCACAAAACAACAGAAATATCGTGATGGATTTCATATCGATCCTGTCGCTGATGATATCCTGTTTTTTACTATCCATCATCTTCATGGACGATTTCTCGTTGGGGACGGCGTTACTACTCACGCTCACATTTCCTTTCCTGTTCATATCTGTTGGCAAAACCATCCATTTCACCTATCGGATAGTACGACGGAAAGAACTTCAGCTCTGGGAAAAGATTCTCGTACCCCTCTTCCTGCTAATCTGCCTGGTAAGTTTTTCCCCTCTGACTCCGGCGAACTGCCAAGTCAGCCGATACAATCCCCACACACGGATGCTCGCCTATTTGCCGGACATGGACGGATGGAGGGGCGGCGAATCTTATGTGTTCCGGGACGACAGCACTGCAGAGTATCGCATATCTCATCGAGGTTACAACGGGGATTTGAAAGAGACCCTTCCCTACTCAAGGACAAGGGAGACAATCATTATGGGGAAAGATACGTTCTTCCTTCGTAATGACACCATCTTCAAAAGGTTACTGCTTCCTGTGGAACAAGAAGATACTACGTACTGTAGAATATATGACAAGATGATCGGGACGGTGGAGTACGACAAGGATAAAGAGAAACCATAACCAACAGAGAGAGCTTTCCATCAGCCACCCATAATTTCATAAAAATTGGTCAATAAAAAATGTGGCATCGATAAAAATGATGCGCAATGGCACAGTTTTTGCATTTTCAAAAGGGTTTTTCCTCGGGAACCATCCTTTTTTGTACAATAGACACTTCGTAAAAATACCCACCAGCATACAACATTCGTCAAACGGAACGGAGGGGAACACCGGTCCAACGTGCTGAAACAGACGGAGAAAAAGCGGTGTGGAATCGTCATTATCCCCCGAATTGGGTAAATAATCCTCAACAAACGAGCGGGAGAAATGGTAACTTCGCCGAAAGAAAACCAGGAACCATTATCCAACACATGTAAACTCACCATTGTTACACTTTTTTCAAGTGAAACGGATGTGTACGTCATGAAGCGGACCGTGTTATGTGTAGCTTAAGGAGATATCCCGATGGGGCGCCGTTCCATTGGGTTCAGGGCAACATGGGGATTATGCGAGGCTGGTGTGAACCCGCACATTATTTAATCTATATAATTAAAAACCAAAGTATTATGAATCTTACAAAATTTGGGGTAGCGGCAATGGGTATTGCTCTATCAGTGTCTGCGGCGAACGCCGAATCGTTTGAAACATTGAGTGTTAGTGGGAAGTCGGCCCTATATGGTGGACTTTCGG
>JAEERP010000007.1 GCA_016285885.1 Paludibacteraceae bacterium | reverse complement strand
ATGACTCAAAAATACGACCTATTCTGCTGGATATGGCTACTACTGAAACGGGTATGCCATCATATAAACGTTCAAGCAATGTGGTGCATAATCGTTTTGAAATTGAGAAACGTTCCGCATTGGTGGTTGGTCTCAGCGATGGTGCTCATACAGACATCTTGCGTCGTAGCGCAGGCTTCAGTAATGAGCAGGTCTTGACCAACTACTATCCTGACGGGAAGAAACTGAAGGATATGCTGGATGAACTGAGTAAAGACGACAAACTGAAAAGCATAGAAAAACCATACTTTCGTAGGATTTTCTTGATTGACGACTTTACCGCCAGTGGAAAGAGTTTCATCCGCTATGATGAAAGCAATGGGAAATATCATGGCAAGTTGAAGAAAATAATCGATGAACTATGTACTCGAGGCTATGTTGAAAAAGGACAGAAAATAGAGCATCTGAGCTATCTTCTGAACCCAGAGCAAAAGATACAGATCGACATCTTGTTTTGTATCGCTACTGAAAGAGCAAAGACCAGTATAAAGGACAACCTTGACGATTACTTGAAATCAGTAGGGTGGCAAGACAAAGTGGAGTTCAACATCCACATCGTACAACTTCTGGAAGACAAACTATCGAACGACATCAAGAGTGATAATGACTTGGTGAAGATAATAAAGAAGGATAAGCACTTCGTGGAAGAGTGTGTTATATCCAAGAGCTACAAGGTTGGCAAGAACGACAGCCCTTGGTTGGGATTTGATGAATGCGCCCTGCCTGTTGTACTTGCTCACAATACGCCAAACAACTCTCTGCCCATCATTTGGCAGGATGCAGAAAGATTTCATGGATTGTTCCCCCGTATAAGCCGCCATTGACCGTATGAATATCTATAAGAATCCATTTGCCATACGCGCTTCTGAGCGAATAGAAACTGACGAGATGTTCTTGGAACTCTTCTCGTCGGAGCCCTTGACTCATCTTGAAGAAAAGTTTGAACAGGATAAACTATGGAACAACATAACTACCATTCTCAGTTCGCCTGGCGCAGGAAAGACTACGCTTTTGCGTCTTTTCTCACCGACAATTCTTCAGCGTATTACAGAACGCAATACGGCCTATAAGAAGCTGAAAAAGTTGGAAGTGATAGATAGCGATCATATCAAAAAATGCGGTGTTTATCTACAGTTGGGTCGTGACTATGAGTTTTTGGAAGATGATGTTCTGTTTAATGAGATTGAGCAGAAAAGGATATTTCTGTCACTCCTCAATGCGAGGATTGTGCTGGCCACTCTGAAAAGCCTGATGGTACTTGCTGGTATCAAATATACTCAATTAAATGAAATTACTTATACACCGGAGGAGATAATACCAGAACTTGGGGACTTTAAGGCAGAGTACACTGGAAAAGAACTGCTGGATTGGGCTGCTGAACAGGAACGGAAGATATGCGAGTTTCTTGATAGTTTTGTGATGCCAGAAGAGGGTATTCAGGGCAGTAGCAAATTGTTTGCGCTGCAAGCAATGAAGGCATCTTGGTTTACCCATAATGGAGAGAATCTTTGTGAAGACTTCATCTTCCAGATTGACGACGGTCATAAACTCACAAGGAATCAAAAAAAGATTATCCGTGATGAGACTGTTGAGGTGCGCATGCATGTAACGCTTTGGATTGCAGAACGTTTGGAAACACTCTCCACAACTGATATATTGAGTGATAAGAATATCAAGGATAGGGATGACCAGACCATCCACCTGGAAAACACTAAGAAGGGCATATTCAATCCAATGGTGAAGAATATATCTACGCTGCGTAGTGCTTTCTCTGCGGACGGTATCATCCTTGCAAGCGCGCTTGCAAGTGATACCACAATTAACTATAAGGCGCTTTATAACGACGCTAGCAAGAGGTATCTGACTCAATTGGCAGAACTGCACAATTTTGACAACTATACTGAGTGTGTGGCTGCTATAGAAAATCAAGACCCGTATGAACGTGTGCTTAATATGCGAGCCTTGCTAATGCATGCTGCCCGTCAAGGTGCAAATGGTGCGATGAACCTGTTTGGATATACAGTTCAGGATTTAGACTGGATGTTAACTCCGTTGAAGCCTTTAGTAAAAGAGGTAATGCCAGGAGAGATAAAGAAGTTGCCCCAGTACTACGGTTTCTCAACACTTATGGATCTGGCCAGCCAGAATGTGGAGCAATTCTTGGATTTGTCTGCCAAGATGTATGAACTATTGGTGGCCAAGAAGATCTCTGACCCTTCTCACTATGTATTGACGGCAGAGGAACAAGACAAGATTGTAAGAGACTTTGCACTTGCTCGTTTGGAGGATATCAAGCGCCTGCCACTTGGCAATAAGATCTATGGGTTCCTGATGAAACTTATAGATTTCTGCTATAGTGTTACATTCACACCCACATATTCTTATCGCTCTGTTACCGGCTTTGCCGTGAAGGAAGAGAATTCTAGCAAATGGGGTAAGGATGGCTTTTGGTTCCAAGACCCAGATAATGAAGAATTGGCAACAATTCTAAAAGATTGCCTTGCCTATAATTTCTTGATGAAACAGGGCGTAACTCAAGGCAAAAAAGACCAGAAATGGACCATATTCTATCTGAATAGCTGGCTTTGTGCATATGCACATCTGCCACTTGAGCGTGGAGGATGGCGTCCATTGACACTTCATAAACTAAATTCTTGGCTATGAAAAAACGTTGGGAATCATACGTGATGTATCGCCAGAATAAAAAGCTGGTGGAGTTCTGGAAGGAGTATTATAAGGATAGGCCTGCTGTGAAGGTGCTGTTCTTATTGGGCAAGGGCTTTGATCCTAGAATGAATAATATCCTAAAATTGTTCCTTGAAAATAACCCTGAGCAGCAATTGGATTGTATTGCTTTTGACTTCCCCAATGAAAAAGATCCAAAGGAGAACAAGAAGTTGTATGAAATCAATTCGCGACAACTGGCAGAATTGAAAGACCAATATGGCTTTGGTTATGAGGAACTGCAAATAGATGGTAGTTTGCCTTGGGACAAGCGTATAGCTCAGATGAGTCGCCAAGTGATAGGCAAAGACTTGAGCGCCTATAATGACGTGATAATGGATGTTAGTTCATTACCCAGAGCATTCTATTTCAATATTGGCAAAGCTTTGTTTAACAAGCTTGACAAGGACAAATCTAAGAATCTGTTCTTTGCAGTATCTGAAAACGTTACGATAGATGAACAGATAAAGAAAACACCAGTAATAGACAATATTGAGCCGCTGGTGGGATTCCGTTCTTTATCAAGTCGTGAGTCTAATTTGGATAGGATAAATATCCTGATTAGCTTGATGGGAGACCAGAATATTGACATTTTACGGAGCATCTACAATCATTTCCAACCTTCAGATATGTTTCCCGTGTTGCCTTTCCCATCGAAAGACCCACGACACTCTGACTATCTGATGCTGAAATACCATGAGTTCTTTACTGAGAAGCAGTTTACCGAGCCACAGAATATCACTTACGCTGATGAGCAGAATCCGTTTGAACTGTATCGTATTGTGTCAAATATGATTCAGGGGCATCAGGCAACCTTCAAGCCTATCAGTGACCATGTGTGTTTTGGTATTGCGTTGCTGACAAGTAAATTATTATCACTTGGCGCATTGCTTGTGGGATTGGAATATAACAATTGTGTCACTATTTACAACGTAAGTTCAGCGAACTACGAAATTGAAGATACTACTGTGTTTAAGCGGATCAATGAGGGGAGTGAACCATTTCTGCTTTGGATTACAGGAGAAGCATACAACGAAAATTAAAGCTGGTCAATAAAAGTAAAAATACAGTAACAGAACCAATTTTTCGTAATTAATTTGCGCAGTTAGACAGAAAATGTCTATCTTTGCAAACGAAATATTAAATGCGAGATAATGGCGAGCATAGCAAGCTGGATATACGATAGGCCGCTTAGAGGCAATTACACCTTCACACACGATGAGGTGGCGCAGGCGTTCCCTGATATGAGTGCCGGCAGCATTGCACGGGCACTGACCAGGGAGGTGAGCAAGGGACGGATTATGTCGCCCCTGCGCGGCTTCTACGTCATTGTGCCAAATGAGTATGTGCTGCGCGGGGCTGTGCCGCAGTCGTTTTACTTGGATGACATGATGCACCATCTGGGACGCAAATACTATGTGGCTCTGTTGAGTGCGGCAAGTTATCACGGAGCTTCGCATCAGGTTCCGCTGCGGTTCAGCGTGATGATAGAGCCTCCCGCCATGCGTGACAAGAAGGGAGAGAAGTACCTTACGCATTTTTTCTGCAAAAGTCATATTCCTGAGACATACGTGGAGAGACGGCAGACGCGGACGGGCTACATTAACGTGTCGTGTCCTGAACTGACGGCAGTGGATTTGCTGACGTATCAGGCAAAGACAGGGAGCGTTTCGCGGGCAGCCACTGTTCTGGCTGAACTGGCTGAGAAACTGGATTTCGAGCGCTTAGGGGCTGACTTCGTGAAGGAAGTGCCTGTAACCAGTCTGCAGCGTCTGGGCTATATTCTGGACGAGGTGCTGGAGGAAGGAGAAGCGGCAGAGTCGGTGTACAGTCTGTTGAAGTGTTCCGGTTTCGCACTCCAGTATGTACCTTTAAAGGCTGGAAAGAGTAGCGAGGGGTGCGAAAGAAACGCCAAATGGAGAATTATTGTGAACGAAACCATAGAGATTGACGAGTTATGATACCAGAGCGATATATTACGGAATGGAGCGAGCAGGCCCCGTGGGTGGTGAATAAATTCATCGAACAGGATTTGATAGTCTGCCGTGCGTTAGTGTCTATCTATAGCGATGCATTTCTTGCGGAGCATCTGGCATTCAGAGGTGGCACGGCATTAGGTAAGCTGTATCTGAAGCCGCAGCCTAGATACTCGGAAGACATCGACCTTGTACAAGTGCAGGCGGAACCCATCAAAGAGACGATTGACCATCTGCGGGATGCTTTGGCTTGGCTGGGTGAGCCGGTGGTGAAGCAGAAGAAGCACAACAATACGCTGGTGTTCAAGGTGCAACCGACGGATATGGATGCGGGGGAGATTCATTTGAAGGTGGAGATTAACTGCAAGGAGCATTTCTCGGTATATCCAATGGTAAGAGTTCCTTTTGTGGTGAATAGTTCGTGGTTCAAAGGTGCTTGCGAAGTGCTGACCTATGAATTGGCAGAACTGACAGGGACGAAACTGAGAGCTGTTTATCAGCGGAGAAAAGGACGTGATTTGTTTGACCTGTGGAAGATACTTTCAATGCAGCCTGAGTTGGATAAGGGGAAAGTGATGGAAAGCTATGAGCGGTATCTGGGCTTCACAGCCTCTCACTTGCCAACATACAAAGAGTTTTTGTTGAATATGGACGGGAAACTACAGGATGATGAATTCTTGACTGACACGGAAATGATTCTTGGGCCACAGGTGGAGTATGACCCACAGGTGGCGTGGGAAAAGGTGAAAGCAGAGTTGGTGGAGAGGCTTAATCCTGAAGTTTGAATCTTGATACTTAAAACATGGAACTTGAAACAAATAATATTATAGTTGGTGCAGGCCTTATTAGCCTGGATGTGTTGATTTGGGACGGGCAAAGAGTCCCCATATCCTATTACGTGGGTGGCACATGCGGTAATGTGATGATGATTCTCTCCTACATGGGTTGGGATGCTTATCCCATAGCCCGTCTGGATGGCACAAAAGACGGGATGAGTGTATTGGATGACATGAAAAAGCACCATGTACACATAGATTTTGTCTCTACCCAAGACGGTAAAACACCGGTGATCGTGCAGCGTAACTTCATTAACAAGGATGGTGTTCCCACACATAAGTTTGAATCGCGCAACAATATCGGGCGGTTCTATCTGGACTTCAAGTCGCTGACGCTGAAACAGGCAAATGGGGTGATTGAGAGGATAGACTTTGTGCCAAAGGTATTCTTCTTTGACAGGGTTTCACCCGCCATCTTGAAGCTAGCCACTACATTCAAGGAAAAGGGGTCGGTGATATTCTTTGAGCCTTCCAGCAGAGGAGGTAATGTCTGTCTGTTCAACAAATGTGTTGAGGTGTCTGATATAATCAAATTCTCGGAACAGAGGATAAAAGACATTAACCAGTTTAAAGACTATAAGGATAAGCTGTTTATCCAAACGCAAGGGGCAAAGGGTTTGAGCTATCGCTTGAATGGCGATTGGAAGCATTTGGAACCTGTTGCAAATGAAAAAGTGGTGGATACCGCTGGTGCAGGTGACTGGACAGCAGCTGCTTTGATTAATTATTTGTTCAAAGACAAATTAGTGTTTGGAATATTCAATCTCTTAGAATCAGATTTGGAAACAGCCCTGAAAGAAGCACAGAAAGTAGGTGCTGAGAGTTGCTCTTATGAAGGGGCGCGTGGCATGATGCAGTAATGAAACCATAGAGGACGGAGATATAGAAGAAACAACTGCAAAAATGTAAAAAATTATATTCAAATATAATATTATTTGTATAATGCTATGATAATAATTTGTTTTAATCCCGTTTATGATTTCTGAGCGAAAATAGAATTATATAATAATTATGGATGATATTACAAAAAGAATAGATTATAAAGATTTAAAATCATTTATAGACTCTATAAGTTATGGTGGAAAACTATATTCTGTTTTTTCTCATGGTAATTTTAATTAGTGAATCTTTTTTTAATTAGAAGTGGCGACCGAGCAAGTTCCCGTAGTGGGGCGGCTCGGTCGCTTTTGTTTTAGGAGAGAAGATATGCGGAGGGGCGTGAGGAATGGGCAGAAAAAGAGGTCTATACCATGTCAGATTTTCATGCTCCTTTGGATTTGCCAAACTCTAAAATTATACCTAATTTCGCGGTTAGTTAATTGATGATATCATACATAAACTAAATCATAGATGGTTCTATTTTTCAAGAAAGCGGACGCAGGCTATATAGCTGTTGATGCGGACCAAAAGTTTGACGCTCAGGACTTGGAGAAGCTCACATGGCTCTTCTCCGGCGCGGAGTTCGTCGATGAGAAAAATATCGCGGGGTGGTTTATTGGTCCCCGCCGTGAAATGATCACTCCTTGGAGTACTAATGCGGTGGAGATCACCCAGAACATGGCGCTGAAGGGTATCCGTCGTATCGAGGAGTACTTCGCCTGCAAAGGGAAGGATTCCGAACATGACCCGATGCTGCAACGTGTCTACAATGGCCTGGACCAGACGATCTTCACCATCGACAAGAAACCGGACCCTATCGTTTACATCGAGGACTTGGCCGCCTATAACCAACAGGAGGGCTTGGCCTTGAGCCAACAGGAGATGGACTACCTGAATAGCGTCAGCGAAAAGATAGGACGTAAATTAACTGACAGTGAGGTGTTTGGATTCTCTCAGGTGAATTCCGAGCACTGCCGCCATAAGATCTTCGGCGGTCTCTTCATCATCGACGGCGAGGAGAAGGAGTCTTCCCTCTTCCAAATGATCAAGAAGACCTCCGCGGAGAACCCTAACAAGATCGTTTCCGCCTACAAGGATAACGTGGCCTTCAACGAGGGCCCTGAGATCGAGCAGTTCGCTCCGGCGAGCGGCGACAAGCCTGATTTCTTCGAGGTGAAGAAGATGAAGTCTGTCATCTCCCTGAAGGCTGAGACGCATAACTTCCCGACGACGGTCGAGCCTTTCAACGGTGCGGCTACGGGTACGGGTGGTGAGATCCGTGACCGTCTGGGCGGTGGTAAGGCGAGCTTGCCTATTGCGGGTACGGCGGTCTACATGACCTCCTATCCACGCACGGAGAAGGGTCGCCATTGGGAGGATGTCTTGGATCCTCGCAAATGGCTGTACCAGACGCCTGAGCAGATCCTGATCAAGGCTTCGAATGGTGCGAGCGACTTCGGTAACAAGTTCGGTCAACCACTCATCTGCGGTTCATTGCTCACCTACGAGCATGCGGAGAACAACAAGAAATATGCTTACGACAAGGTCATCATGTTGGCGGGTGGCGTAGGCTTCGCTAAGCAGAAGGATAGCCTGAAGGGCGAGCCTGAGCCTGGCGAGAAGGTGGTCGTGATGGGTGGTGATAACTACCGCATCGGTATGGGCGGTGGCGCTGTCTCTTCGGTGGAGACGGGTCAATACTCCAATGCGATCGAGCTGAACGCTGTGCAACGTGCCAACCCTGAGATGCAGAAACGTGTCTCTAACGTGATCCGCACCTTGGCGGAGTCTGACAATAACCCGATCGTATCTATCCACGACCATGGTGCGGGCGGTCACTTGAACTGCCTCTCCGAGTTGGTGGAGTCGACGGGTGGTAAGATCGATATGGACAAGTTGCCGATCGGTGACCCTACTTTGTCCGACAAGGAGATCATCGGTAACGAGAGCCAGGAGCGCATGGGCTTCTTGGTGAAGGATAAGGATATTGATTTGATTAAACGTATCGCCGACCGTGAGCGTGCGCCGATGTACGTGGTGGGTGAGACGACGGGCGACATGCAGTTCGTCTTCCAACGTGCCAACGGTGACCAGCCGATCAACCTCCGCTTGGATTACATGATCGGTAAGCCGCCTCGCACGGTGATCAAGGATAACACGGTGGTGGAGAAGTTCGCTCCCGTACAGACCGACGATAAGAACATTCAAAAATATATCAATGACGTGCTCCAATTGGAGTCCGTGGCTTGTAAGGATTGGTTGACCAACAAGGTGGACCGCTCCGTCACGGGTAAGATCGCCCACCAGCAGTGCGCCGGTGAGTTGCAGTTGCCTTTGAACGACTTGGGTGCTGTGGCGTTGGACTACAGAGGCAAGAGCGGTATCGCCACCTCTATCGGACATGCGCCTTCCGCCGCTTTGGTGGACCCTGCCGCAGGTTCCGTATTGGCCATCTCCGAGGCGTTGACCAACATCGTGTGGGCTCCGTTGGCGGATGGTTTGGCGAGTGTCTCCCTGAGCGCCAACTGGATGTGGCCTTGCAAGAACCCGGGCGAGGATGCCCGCTTGTACAAGGCGGTTGAGGCTTGTAGCGACTTCGCCTGCGAATTGGGCGTCAACATCCCTACGGGTAAGGACTCGTTGTCCATGACCCAAAAATACGGTGAGGACAAGGTATTCTCCCCTGGTACGGTGATCATCTCCGCAGGGGCTGAGGTATCTGACGTGCGTCGCATCGTCTCCCCTGTATTGATCAACAAAAAAGATTCTTACATCTACCATATCGACTTCTCGTACGATGCGCTGAATCTGGGAGGTTCCGCTTTGGCCGCCACGCTGAACAAGGTGGGCGACACGGTGCCTACCGTGAAGGATGCGGAGTACTTCGCGGATGCCTTCGAGGCGGTTCAGGAACTGATCAACAAAAACCTGATCCTCGCGGGCCACGATATCTCCGAGGGTGGTATGATCACCGCCTTGTTGGAGATGTGCTTCGCGAACACGAAGGGCGGTTTGAAGGTGAACCTGAAGGATTTGCCGGAACCAAGTCTGACCAAGATCCTCTTCTCCGAGAACCCTGGTGTGCTGATCCAGGTGGAGCACAAGGCGGAGGTGGAGAAGATACTCCACAACGCTGGTGTGGGCTTCGCCATGATCGCCAAACCGACCGAGGAGCGTACGATTGTCGTGGAGAAGGATGGCAAGAAGGAGGTGTTCGACATCGATGCGTTGCGTGATGTTTGGTACAAATCCTCTTACCTCTTGGACCGCAAGCAGAGTGGCGAGGCGTGTGCCAAGGAGCGCTACGAGAACTACAAGAAGCAGCCGCTTCAGTTCAAGTTCGACGAGAGCTTCTCCGGCAAGCTTGGCAAGATGGGCTTGACGGCCGACCGCAAGAGACGTTCCGGCGTGAAGGCTGCTATCATCCGTGAGAAGGGTACGAACGGAGAGCGTGAGATGGCTTATTCCCTCTACTTGGCGGGCTTCGACGTGAAGGATGTCCACATGACCGACTTGACGTCCGGTCGTGAGACGCTGGAGGACGTGAACATGATCGTCTTCTGCGGTGGATTCTCCAACTCTGACGTGTTGGGCTCGGCGAAGGGCTGGGCGGGCGGTTTCCGCTACAGCGAGAAGGCGAAGGAGACGCTGGCGAAGTTCTATGCGCGTGAGGACACCCTAAGCTTGGGAATCTGCAACGGTTGCCAGCTGATGGCTGAATTGGAGCTGCTCTATCCTGAGCATGAGAAGAAGCATAAGGTGTTGCACAATAACTCCCACAAGTTCGAGTCTAACTTCGTGGGCCTGACGATCCCTGAGAACGACTCCGTGATGTTCGGTTCGCTCTCCGGCAGCAAGTTGGGCGTTTGGGTGGCTCATGGCGAGGGCAAGTTCGACTTCCCTTATGCGGAGAGCGAGTACAACGTGATCGCTAAGTACACCTATGAGGGTTATCCTGCCAATCCGAACGGATCCATGTACAACGTGGCGGGTGTATGTTCCAAGGATGGTCGCCACTTGGCGATGATGCCACACTTGGAGCGTGCCATCTTCCCTTGGCAATGGGCTTACTATCCGGAGGATCGTAAGGCGGTGGATGAGGTGACTCCATGGTTGGAGGCCTTCGTCAATGCCCGTAAGTGGATTGAGAACAAGAAGTGATGCTTCGAGCCAACTAGATAGGGGAGCGTGCCTTAGCGGGCACGCTTCTTTTTTTATGTTCAGGGGTAATTAGGCGATTTATTCAGAGTCCTCGTCCGGCTCCACATGGATGGAGGTTTGGATCTCCTGGCCATACTTCTCACGCAGGCTGCGTTCCACCTCTGTGGAGATGTTATGCGCCTCCACGATGGTCATGTCGGGCGATACGACGACGTGCGCATCCACGATGATGCTGGTGCCGTTGCGCCGCGTCTTCAGGTCGTGTATGCTCTCCACGCCCTCCACCTGTGAGGCGATGGCGATCATCTCCTCCTCCATTTCCTGGGGCAGGGCCACCTCCAACAGTTCCTTGAGGGAAGGGATGCCCATTTGTATGGCGGAGACGAAGATGGCGACGCTGATGCCGCAGCAGACGATCGGGTCGAGTATCACCCATTCGTCGCCCAAGAGGATGGCGCCGCCGATGCCAAGGGCGGATCCGATGGAGGAGAGAGCGTCCGTACGGTGGTGCCAGGCGTTCGCAATGACGACGGGGCTGGAGACATCCCGCCCCACCTTCGCCGTGTATCGGAAGAGCAGTTCCTTGGCGATGATGGAGGCGATCGCCGCCCAGAGCGCGATGGTGTGGGGCACCTCGATCACTTTCCCCTGCACCACGCCGATGATGGCGCTAAGGCCCGTCAGGCACATTTTCGCCGCCACGAAGATCAGCATGAGGCTGACGAAGAGGGTGGCCATGGTCTCGTACTTTCCATGCCCGTATTTATGGTCCTTATCCTTTCCTTTGGAGGATATGCGGACACAGATGAGCACCACGATGTCCGATATGAGGTCGGACAAAGAGTGGATACCATCCGCTATCATGGCCGCACTGTGACCCAGTACGCCGGCTATGATTTTTGCTACAGTCAACAACACATTGACGAATGAGCCAAGCAGAGTGACCCTTGTGATCTTCCTCTCCCTGGTTCGCTGAACCGGTTCCTCCATTGCTAATATCGTTCCTTTAAGTTAAGTGTTACTACAAATTTAAGCATTCGGGGTGAAAATGTTACCGAATGCGCCCCTGTTTTTTGATGAAAAATCACGACGGTTCCTCTTGCCGTATTGGGCAGTTGTATTTATTTATTATTTAATGATTTACGATTTACTATTTTAGGGTTTGGCGGAATGGTTTTTATCCTCCTCTTCTAAATGAGTTCGCTGATGTCGAACGCGTATTTACTCGCAGGTTGTTGGTGGAGATATTAGGATGATTCTATAATATTATTGACGGATAAAATTCCGCAAATTAAATAGAAATGCATATTTTTGTGTATCCGCATTGGAGAATCGGTGAGGATAAGGTAAGTCAGGTGAAATAGTACTGATAGATTATCAATCATAGCGTTAGCTATACAAAAGATATGATTATGGCAGAGGAGGAGATAAATAAATACAGGCTGACCAGCATGGAGGAACCCTCTGATGAAATGCTCGCCTATATTATGCGTGAGGCGGCTGAAGATGCACGGAAAAGCAACGAAGCCGCTCTCAAGAAATATTTTGGGGAGATAGCGGAGATGTATAAAAAAAAATACGGAGATAGAAAATGTCTGCAAAAAAGCCAGTCTTGATCATTGTTGCAGGTCCGAATGGTTCTGGGAAAACCACGGTGACGAGTAAAATACTTCGACACCAGTGGTTGGAGGATTCTGTGTATATAAATCCCGACAATGTGGCTCAAGAACGTTTTGGTGATTGGAATTCCGAGTCGGCCGTGCTTAAGGCTGCGAAGTATTGCGAAGAGTGGAGAGAGCAGTGCTTGGTTGAGAAACGGAGTATGATATTTGAAACCGTATTCTCGTCCGATGAGAAAGTGAGATTTGTTGAACGTGCGGTAGAGTCTGGTTTTTTTGTCCGCTTGTTTTTTGTCTGCACATCATCGCCAACTATCAATGCTGCGCGTATTGCAGGAAGGGTAATGAAGGGGGGACATGACGTGCCAATATCCAAAATTGTTTCTAGATATCAAAAGTCCATACTGAATTGTAAATTTGTTATCAAAAGTGTCCAGCGAGTTTATCTTTACGACAATTCCGTAGAGAATGGAGAAGCTCAGTTGTTGATAAGATATGCCGATGGCCTTGTGGCGAAGCGGTATTGTGCATCTTTGCCGGAATGGGCAAAACAGATTACGGAATAATAAAAAGCGATATAAATTTGATTGTGGGCGAGGGATTTTAGTCCGAGGGGGTTTCCCGTAAAAGGTTTGGAAAAAATATTGCGGAGGTAGAGGATTCTAAGGCTTATAAATATGGCAATGGCTTGTTGAAAACAATCGGGTTGATTATTATGCTCAATCTTTTCGGAATGTAAGAAATCATCAAATTATAATATACTCTTCACTTCTTCATATTCTAATGTGTTTTTATTCAATTCGTTTAATAACTGGGCTGTATTAATGGCTTTTAGCTTATTATTGTCAATGGAGAGTGTGTTGCGATGGTTTTTATAGATCTCAGTTGCACTATGGCGAGACAAACCAACATTTTGTAGGGCTATTATTATTCGGTTGCGTGTACCATACTCTAATAGCGAAGCCCAATTTTCTCCGGCCTTGTCTTCGCCCAAAATGTACTTTATTATTGTATAATAATGGTTGAAGTATTTTTCAAATTGAAAACGTAAAATATTTTCGATGTCTTTGATAATATCTCCAATTAATTTATTGACGTGTCTTTTATTGTCGCCGCTGAATCTTTCTCTTTCTCCGGAAGAAAACCACATTTCAGTTGAATGATTAATGTGGTATTTTATTGATTCTGTGATTATCTGTTTTAGACTTTCACCATTAATCCATTGACACATCAACAAAGCGTAATATCTCATACTATTTATATTTTGCAACACTTTGACACTATTCTCCCAATGGTATAAACCGTGGAAGTTTTGTAAAAGATTCAAACACGAATTGTAATCAACTTCTCTTGGGAATTTTATATTCTCGTAATTTTCGTGTTTTTGCCGAATCTGTTGATAAACCGAATTTTGGATTTTTACGTCAATAGATTCATTAGAATTTAACAATGAATATGGGATTGTTATGTTTTGTGTACGTTCTTTTGCTAATTCAAGTATTGTATTTTTGTTGTCTTCAATTAATTGATTGATTATAGGGCTTTTGTAATCTGTGTTCAATTGCATTGTGTCAATACAGATAATATTGGCGATGTATCGAAGAATGTTTTTTTCATCTTGTGTGCCCGACTTTATTTCACCGTTCTTTAACTGCTTTTCAATAGATTTCAATTTATTGTTGAGTCTTTCATATACGGTGGGAACAAGTTCGGTTTTCTTGTTTGAAATAAAAGACATTTTTTCCCATTCGCATTTTGAATGTTTTACACAAAAAACGTTGCCTTGCAATTCCTTGGTCATACGACCGGCTCTGCCTGCCAAATTCCAAAAGTCAATGCTTTTGAGAACTCTAAGTCCTTGTCTATTGTCGAGTATGAAAAGATTTTGCGTGGGCATATTTACACCTTCTAATAATGTGGAGGTGCAGAAAACATATTTTATATCTCCGTTTCGATACAATTTTTCTATCAAATTGCGTATCAACTGAGGCATATTGCCAAAATGGTAGGCTATGCCTTTCTTGACAAAATTTGCTAAATAATAATCTCGATGGATATATTGTCGAATGATACTGGACGCAGTTCTTAATTCAGAATTATCAGTTATATCAATCGTTTCGGCAAATTCCTTTGCATACTGAATGGTTAGTTCACGCGAATTACAATAAACCAAATTGCTATCCTTGCCAAACGCACGGAGAAAACCGAAAACGGTGGTTGCTGATTCAGGTAAGACCACCGAAATTGGCTGAAATTCTCCATTTTTAAGATAGGATAGTTCTTGTTTGTCTAAGTCAGCCAAAAACATATTTTGGGCAACTGTGGTTTCATCGGTTTGAAAAGAGTTTTGCCCTGAACGACAAAAAAGCCTCAACAGCACTTCGGGATTTGAAACATTAGGCGATGAAAAATAAAGTTTTGCATCGGGGTATTTTTTCAATGTTTTTTCTATTGCAACATAAGAAGTTATGCTTCGCGAATCGTCTTGTGCTATTTTGTGAGCCTCGTCAACAAACAAAAATCCAATTTTCGGATTATCATTTTGCGAGAGGTAACTCAACAAGCGTTCTGGCGTTAATACAAGAATCAGCTGTACTTCGTTTGCAAGTACCAAATCTGATACGTTGGAATTGGTGAATACTCTATAATTAAACCGCCTAAGTTGGTGACCTAATTCTTGATTGATTTCGATTGCAAACTGATTAATCAATGCTCTCGAAGGAACAACTATAACGATATTTTCAGGTGGTTTGTTTTGTATTACCCTATTGATAAACGCCTTGATAATAAAAGATTTGCCCATTGATGTGGGACCCGAAAAACTAAAATTGCGAGAATTGCTCAATTTAGTGAACAAATCGTATTGAGTGTCGGTAAAGTAAATGTCTTCGGCATCAGGTACTTGCTGAATCATTTTTTTTGCTTCAATCTGCAACATCCTGTCTATTGGGAGTTCTGCTTGATTGTTATCTGTATGTTGCAGATACTTGACTGCCGGGAAGTTGCCCAAATTGTAGAAAACTGATTTGGATATTGTGCGGTAGTATAGGTCGTTTTTGTAATGTGAGTTTAGATATGTGATTATTTTATAGGCATAGTTTCTTGATTCAGAATCGGATGCCGACGACAACAAGTCAGCAAAGCGTAGCAAATCTCTGTATTCCTTGTCGGTATAGTTGGAGAGTTCATTCTCCAGACTTAGGGATTCGGAATATGACCGCTCCATACACTCGTTGAAAAGCCTTTGAAAATACGAGTTTCCCTTGATGGTTTTTGATATTTCTTCGGCTACATTCATAATCAAGAAACTAAATCTTTAATTATTTCAGTTCTCCTTGTGCCCAAATTAGTAAAAGGAACCACATAAAAATAAAACTGATAGCCAACTAAATTTGACCGTTGAAGGTAACGGTTTATCATTGGCAACTGTTTGATAACAGCCTTTTTTACTTTTTCGAGAATATCCTTTCTAAATTGAGAATTGCTTACTTGGCGTTCTTTGTCGGTAACTGGAATTTCAAAACCGAGAAAAATACCAAATGAATTATCCACCTCCAAATCTTCATCGTTTTCGGTGGGAATCAATATTTTTTTCAGCAATTGCAATTCGTCTTCCGACACATTTTCTTTCAAAATATTGCTGTCAACAAGATGTTTTTCGTAAAAAATCTTGTGCAATCCGTTGTCAATCATATCTTGAACTGAACCGAATGCATCGCGTATTCCTTGTTCTAAATCTTCATACAATTTTGATTCACCAAAAACAATTTGATACGATTTTTCATCTAATTGCAGCAAATGCACTCCATCCGCACCCTTTACGTAATCGTTGGCAGCGGTTTTGAGTTCAAGTTTTGTGAGTAATTTCGGTGCGTTCAAATGGGATTCTAAAAAACAATACAACAAAAGTTCCCCTAACTCGCCTTTGTTTTCATTCGCTTTTCGGATTTTTTCTCTTGCGTATGATGACAGGTTCCCAAATTTCTTTTGCTGTACCAAGTCGTCAACAGTGTGGCGTGAAAGGGCGTAGGTTATCAATGAATTTTGTAATTCGTCAGTTAATCCGCCATAGTCAAACTCATTGTTTACGACTTTCAGAACAAACAAATTCATCTTATTAGCTCTTGTCAAAGGCTCGTTTTCCATAGCCTTTGTAAAGAGATTTAGAAACGAAGATTGTATGTCTGTTCTCAGTATCATCTGCTTAGTAATTCTTATAAAACGCTTCGGCTTTGAATTTTACAAATTCGTCGGTTTTATTTATGCCACGGGAGATTACTTGGAAAGGTTCGAGACGCGCCACTTCGGTTTGAAGATCTTTTGCGGTTTTTGCACTACATCCCAAAATGTCTTGAATGTCTTTGACTGTGGTGCCTTGGCATTGGAATATGTACGAAAATTCAAGCAGTTCTTGAAAATCGAAGAATTTTTGCTGATAGTCGGACGGTGACTGAGAGGCAAAGAAAACTACCACTCCTTTGGATCGACCTTCGCGGATAATGCGTTGTAAAAAGATGTTTTTTTGGCAGAGGTAGTTGTGTGCTTCGTCGATTACAAGAATGGTGCGGATGGTGCGACGACCGTCTTTTACCTGACTGTCGGGCAAAGAAACCATTTCTTTGTAAAGCCGTTCGATAACGAGATAGGCTACCAATTCTTTCAGTACAGGCATTTTGTGAACATCGATAATCATAGTGCGGTTGCTGATGCGTTCGAGCGGTTCGATGGATGAATTATGTGACCAAAACAAATCGAACTGCGCCAAATCGCGCAAAACTTCTATCAACGTATCGTCTTTCTTGTTGTCGTCCTCATATGCGGATCGTGCGATTTCAAAAATGTCGTTGAAATCGGGGAATGGTTTGCGACTTCCTTGACGTGACTGGTAGCCTGCCACAATGGCATTGGTAAGCGCACCTTTTTGAACTACACCCATTCTTGAATCGATGGAAGAGAAACTTTCTGCTTTCTCACGTGCCGACAGCATAATTGACTGCTCGCTGTAATCAGACAAGATAAACGGGCTTATCGGCAATTGGTCTTCGCCTTGCAAAAGTTTATAGGTGCGGCAGCGGGTGGTGTCAATGAATTTTTGATTGTCAACAACGTCTCCTTTGTAGTCGAAATAGATAAAATTGGTCTGATATTCAGACTGCTTACGTATGTCGGCAAGGATTTTTAACAGGAACTGCGTTTTGCCAACACCTGGAATACCCATAATGGCAAGGTGTGAGTTGGCGTGAATGGCAGTATTGTTCAACCCCATTATCAACTCATCATTGTTGAGGATACTGCGTCCGATGAAGATATCAAGGTCTTTGGCCTTGACATCGGCTTTGTTGGATAGTTTGATGATTTTTACCAGTTCGGCATACCAACGGTTGACATCTTCGCCGTTTTGGTGGTAAAGATTCCATAGCATTTCTGCTCCATTGTCGATGTGGTTTTTTATAATAGAATGGTTGCTGTAATACTCCTGGTCGTCAAATTCCGACTTTTGGTAAACGAAACTTACAAGCGTGCGCACAAATGGTTCGTCACCGCCCATAAATGAGGCTATACGCATCTCTCCGCCTGAAAAGTTTTTACTCTCAGTTACATCTTTACCTACATTGGTGAGCGAGTATGTGAATGCCAAACGAGCAATTACCGACTTATCCAAATTGGTAACACTACGCAATGCTGTTATGTATTCGTCGGCTTTTAGCGATGTACAAAGTCTGTCTGCCATAGTTCTAACTGTTTATTTCCAAAAGTATCCTTCTGAAACGGTTGTGAGTTGTTGGTTTTTATTGAATATTAGACGTGCAGCACCTGACAAGTCTGGTTCGAGATGGCGGAAGTAATTATCGTCAACCTCGGTATCGGTCGAAAGAATTATTACCTGTTCTGCTGCATTGGGGAAGTACTGCCGCACGATATTGTCGCGGTGCACGCTGTCGAGTCGCGAAAGCGGCGTGTCGATGATGATGGGCAGATTGAGTTGCGAAGTCTGCGCCAATCCCCAAAGAAGCGAAATTGCAAACACTTCTTTTTCACCCGCCGATAATCCCGATTTGCGGATTACATTGTCGTTTTTGTCACGGATGGTCATCTCGTAGGTTTTTTCGTCGATGTCGATGCTTTTTATCAAGTCGGCTTTGCTCGACAGACGCAGATACATCTCGAAGGTCTTATCGCGCAAAAGTTGAATTTTACTTTTGCGAAGTTTTATGATGTATGCGTTGAGCATATTGGCTATGGCATCACATTCGTCGATAAACTGTTTTTTCTCTTGCGACGAGTTGTGGCGGTCGTAGAGTTTGTTGAGTTCCATCTCTATGTCTTTGATATGGCTTTCGATGATACGGATTTCTTCTTGCAGATTGTTGGCTGTAACGGAAAGGCGGCCAATTTGAATTTGGCAACTTTCCATAGTTTCCTGCAAATCGTCGAAGAGTTCCTGCTCGCTTTTGCTGTTGCCGCGCGATTGCAGGCTCGACTGGATATTGGCTATCTCGTTGTCGATTTCCTGCTTCTGGCTTATTAAATCCTGCAATTGAAGTACATCACTTTTTTCGATTTCTTCAATCTTGTTGAGGACGCGGGCGGCGTCGCGGTCGCTCAAATTGAGTATCTTTTCCACCTGCTCTTTGTTGCCGCTAAACAGAGCCAAAAGACGACGTTCGATTTCTTGCTTTTGACGCTCGTTGAGCGGTGAACCTGTGAGTGGCATTGGGTTATCGATCGTATAAACAATCTGCCTTGTGAGTTCGGGTGCGTTTTCGGCAATAAACTTTCCCTGCTGCGCTGTGTGCTCTTTCTCGATTTGCCCTTTGAGCGGCACAAAAAATTGCCCCGCTATTGCCCACGGCAAATATTGCTCGATCAGTTGCTTGATTTGCGAATCGAGTTGGTTGCTCTGGCTCGAAAGTGAGATTCGTTTTTTCTCTTTTTGCTTGATTACTTCGGAAGATTCGGGGTCGATACTGAAAATGCTTTTGAACCTTGCGGAGGCATCTTCCTTTTGTTGTTTGAACTCGTTGAGTTGTGCCTGGCAATCGGCAAGTTCGTCTTGCATGTCTTTCTGACGGCGGCGTTCTTTTTTCAACTCCGACTCTTTGTATTCGATCTCCTCGTCAGATACTTCAACAAAACTTTTGCGCTCATCTTGCTTGAGATAAAGCACATCTTCGGCAAGGCGCGAAATGTACTGAATGCCTAATGCGGCTTCTAATGAATCTTTGAGCAACACCTCAGAATGGTCGTCGGCTGCTACCTGCTGGATTTTTTCGCCGTCGAAAAAGAAAAACTGCGTTATGCTTTTGGGTATGGTACTGTTGATGTAGTCTTGCCACATCTCCTTGTTCTGTACAGACACACGTTTGCCGTCTTTTACCACAGTGAGTTTCTCCACCAGATCTTTTGCAAGCGGACGTTCGCAGGCGTTTGCACTCCACGAGCGAGTTACGAGTATTGTCTCGAAAGTGTCGGTGGTGAATTCGAGTTCAAAACTTACAAAGGCGTTGCCTTTGGCAAGTTCTTTATGGTTGATACTCTTGTAAATGGTGTCGGTACGCTCACCGTAGAGACAGATATTGACAGCCTCCATAACTGACGTTTTGCCTGCGCCGTTCATACCGCCCACAAGGAAAATGCTCTTGCCATTGTCGCTCTGCGGAAACTCCAACCGCGTGGGGAACTGAAACGACTTGTAGTTTTCTATTGAAAGATAGTTGAACTTCATTTTTGCTGCGGTTTAAGGTCCGACTTAATGATTTCTTTCAGAGCCTCGTACACGCCTGTGCGGCGGTCGCGGAACTGATATTCGCGTATGGTTTCGAGAAGTCGGCTTACCTTGTCGAAACTTACGTCGTATTGCTTGCAAAGCGTTTCGAGAAGTTGTTGGTCTGTACTGTTCATAATTCTCTTATTTTTTGTTTGCTTCCTGTTCTATTAGTTCCTCAACTCGCGACTTGGCACGGGCAAGAAGGGCTTGGGATTGTTTCTTTGCGTCAATAGATTTGAGCACTAATTCTGTCAGTTTTTTTCGTATTGGTTCATTAACCATTGGTACTGGGATTTTAGCCAAATAATCATCAGTTACAGATATAATTCCTGTGGAACCGACAATGCCACGATAAATTAGTTTCTGTCCTATCTCGGTAGAGAGAAATAGCATTGTAGGTATCTCAACATATTTTAAGTTTTCGTCTTTTTTTCTGAAAATCCGCAAAGTACCATCAATTGCTACACCACTATCGTCTTGTGTAATGAAACTTGTTCTACCCAAAGAACCAACGCCCATTGCTGCAAGAATCAAATCGTTTTCTTGGGTTAATGTTAATGATTCGTTGCTATTTGCATAGTCTTCTATTCGCTTTTTGTCAATAACCGGAGTGCGAACACTTTTGGTTTTTACCATAGGCACACCCATTGTATAATACGATTTTGGTGTGTAACCTCTGACAATGTAGAAAAGACCACCAATGGTAAAACTACCTTTCAAAAAATCTGCTTCCAAAATTTTTTTGACAACAGGGGAAAAGTATTCACTATCCATCCTTCCATCATCCACCACCTCGCTATACTGCGCCGTGTACCATTTGTTTTTGGGCAGTTGAAGTTTGTCGAGTTGCAGTTCTTTGGTAAGAAGGGCTTCGGCTTGGTGGTAGAGGGTGATTGATTGCTCTTGCTGCTTAAACGATTCAATTAAATAGTTGCCTATCTCTTCTTGATATTTGAAAAGAAAGGTAGGAATAACAAATTTGGATACATCGTAAGGATATATTTCAATTTGACCACTTGACCCTCTATAATTTTGGGCAAATTGTAATAAACCATATTTGCTGTTTAGATAAACTGTGATGAAATATGGATTGACATTTGTATTTCTTAAAATTGTTATATGACCATCACAAAATGCGTTAGTTTTATCATACCAAATACTTGTTCTTCCAAGAGTACCAACTCCGGTAGAGGTAATTAAAACATCATTAGTTTTAACTTGACCTCTAATTGATTTATTGAAACTTTCTTGTGTTACATATTCTTGACGAGTATCATTGAAGGTCATAAAACCAACATTTGCACTCCTCAAAACTTTCACAGTTCCTTTTGGGCTATATTTGGGTTGTCCTCCTCTCTGAATTGATTTGAATAATGTTCCTAATGTTGTAATTGATCCTAACCCTTTTAAGTATGCAACATTATCTATGAATGGTTTTGAATGATATTCTGCATCAAATCTATCAGGGAAAATATCCGTTCTATTTATCACATTCCACGTAGCCATTACTCATCCTCCCTCCAAAAATCGAAACCTTGTTCAACAGCGAATTTTACAAAAGCCTCTGCAATGCAGAGGTTGTCGTCAGAGATAAACTGGTTGCCGTAAGGTGCAGAGGGTTCGGCAGCCATACCCATTTGAGTTTGCGGGTGCAGGTGCTGCTGGTAGCACGAGGCGGCTTTTTTGAGTTCGTCGCGCGAGATGGCGTGGTTAACGAGGTCTTGGTCGATTTCGGGGTTGCCAATCTCGTCTTCCACAAGGTTGCCGTTGTCGTCGTGCATATATTCGTAGTCGCCGCTGTTGTTTTTGCCGCCCCGCTCCGATACTGCCATAAAAATTGGGTAGTCGAGTCGTTTGGCAACCTCAGCATCAATAAAGCGGCTGCGCAAGCGTTCGATTACTTCTGGCGTGTTGAGTATAATCTGCAAACGTCCTTTGTAGGTGAGTTTTTGCAGTTCGTACTCGGCAAGAGGAATTTGTTTGTCGAGAAGTCTGAGTTCGGCTTTTGTCTGCTTCTCGAATACTTTGTTCCCAGCTTGGAGAGCATTGAGAACCGTTCTATGTTCGGCTTGCAACTCCTTTTTATCGGCAGCAATTTGTTTCCTGTCTTTCCCGGTATTATGTGCAAGCAGTTCTATTTCGCTCTTTTGTTTGGCCTTTAGCGCCTCAACCTTGTCGGATAGGTCTTGCAGTCGGTTTTTAGCATTGATTTTTTGCTGTTTGAGGTCGTTGAGATGATTTTCAGCCTCCTCGATGCGATCTTCGAGCGAAAGTTGTTCGGTAGGCTCGGCATCAGTTTCGGTGTTGGAATCGTTGACTTCAATATCCTCAGGTTCTTCTTCGGGAAACTCTTCGTTGAGTACGGTAAGAATATCGTCGGGGATTGCAGCCTCGTCGATGTCCACAAGGTTTTTTGCACTGTCGATAAGCGCAGATATTTGCTGCTCGTAGTCGGGGCAATTATCTTTGGCTTCTTGCTTTATTTTTTCAATCTCTTCGAGTTCCTGTTTGTTGTATTTGTGTATTACAAGAACTGAGGTTTTGGTCCCCGTGTGGGGTTTGAAGGTGTTGCCGTGCAAACCAACCACAGCCAAAAGACGTGCTTTGTGCAGAATGAACTCGCGGATAAAGGCGAGCGAAGAGTTATTGAACTTGCCTTGTGGCAAAACAATGGCAGCACGTCCGCCTGGGCGCAAAAGATTGATGATGCGCTCAATAAAGATCACATCACGTTCCTCTTTGGGTTGCTTGTCTTTGGCACGACGAAGAGCAGTAATTGCCAACTCGTAATGCTGAAGCATCTTCTTGTCTTTCAGTTCTCCTGCAAAAGGCGGATTGGCTAACACAAGGTCGAATTCCATTTCGCTGAAATAATCCCACGCTTTTTCTTCGTCAGTGAGAAGTTCGCTGTCGGGAATTCTGTTTTTCAACAATTGCGTTTTCCGTAGTTGTTGCATCAGATCCTTTCCTGACGGAGTGTTGTACCACGTTTTTGGGTCAATGCTGCTCACATCAGGTCCGAAAATATTGGTGTGCCCGTCACCAGCAATAAGCATCAATGCACGAGAAGTTTTAGCTGCACGTGCCTCAAAGTCAATTCCCCAAAGGTATTTCTCTGCATATCGTGTTTTGCGGAGTTCCTGCTCGTTTGGTTTTGAAGCGGGCATAGCCCATTCCATAGCGTGTAGAAGGAATCCTGCTGAGCCGCAACTTGGGTCGATAACATATTCGTAATTTTTTGGGTTGAGCATACGTACGCACATTTCGATAACGTGGCGCGGGGTGAAAAACTGTCCTTTTTTCTTCTTGGCTTCGGTAGGCATAAGGTATTCGAAGGCATCGTCCATAATGCGAAGGTTCGAACCCAAAAGTCTTTTGTCTTCAATAGGTCCTACACATACTTGCAGATGGTCTTGACGTAGTTTTATATCAGGTTCTTCAAAAACTCCCTGCCATTTTTCGCGTGCTTGATGGTAAAGTCCGTTAATACATTCGTAGGTTAGTTTTGGATCTTCGTATTTTTTGAAATGGACTTCTTTTTTGCGGCGAGTGTCTTCTTCTGCCAGTTTTTCGTCATAAATTTTGGCGTATATGAGTTTGAAAATCTCATTGAACTCGTCGTTGCCGCTGTCGGCAAGTACAAGTTCCTCAAGGTCTTGAACAATTTTCTTGAAGTTGAACTGCGTTTTAAGCATTGGAAGTGTGCGCTTAACTTCCATTACATCTTTTTCTTCCTCGTTGACTTTCGGAATTTCAGACAAGGTATCGAAGTCTTTATTCTGCGGTTTGTAGAGTATAAGTTTGTCGGCTCCGTTGCTCCAAACACCAATGGGATTGCCTTTTGCGCCAAGGTATGATTTAAGTTGCTCAATACCGTCTTTGCGTTTTGGTTTCTTAACCTCAAAGAGGATTTTAACGGTTTCGAGGTCAGTTTTGCGGTAAACGGCGATGTCGGCAAATTTGGTAGCCTCGGCACTTCCAAACTGCACAGGAATTTCGCAGCGGATTTGATCGGGCGAATATCCGTAGTAGTTGATGAGTTTCCAAACCCAAAGTTGACGAACAATCTCCTCGGGATTAGATTTCCCTCCTTCCACATATATTTGAAACTCTTCTTTTTCGGAATGAAACTTGCAAAGCGGCTTAATGTAATAGACATCTTTACCGGTCTGCTTGCCTGTGCCAGGGCGACTGTATATGTCGAGCATTTCAGGAATTGTTTTGCCTAACCCCTGAAACTCAGTGAGTTCGTATTTGACCGTAGGGTCGTTGAAAATAGCGTCGATAACTTCTTGATTGGTCATAAAGCCTTTTTATTTTTTATTTGAATAACGGTTGTTTAGGACTAGTCACCTCCTTAAATATAACGGATGAAGCTCTGTTTCTTCCTCTTTGATAACTCGTTGTAAATCTTTTTTTAAGCATGATTTATACGCCATTCTGAGGGTTAATTCTCCTCAAAAATACACCTTTCTGAGTTTTTGCACAATTTTTAATCGATAGATTTTGTAATCATCCAACCTTTTTCAAGCCCCCACAATCGCAACCACCCCGCTGATGGCCATGTATACATAGACGATCTTGCGCAACGTCTCGATCGATATGCGCTCGAACACCAGCTTGCCTAGGTAGGTGCCCGCCGCCACGCCCGCCACCGCATAGACCCAGCCGATGCGTACCTCATGGGTGAAGAGACCGTTGCCGGCGCGGAAGAGGGTCATCGCCACGTTGCCGATGAAGAAGTAGATTTGCGCCATGGCGAGGTAGTGCTCCTTGTCCTTCTCCGAGGCGAGGAAGTAGAGCACCGCCGGTGGCCCCTGCATGCCGAAGAACCCACCCATCACACCGCTGAGGCTTCCCATCGAGATCTGAAGGGGTACCGACGGACGTACCTGAATGTGTTTGCTGACAAAGAGAAAATAGAGGCTCATGACGATGAGCATGATGCCTAACAATACCTTCAACTGACTGTCCGCCATCGTCGCGACAAACTGTATGGCGACGAATGAGACCACCAGAAATGTGAGCAGAATGGGTATCATCCGCTTCCATACCACGTACTTGTAGGCTTGGGAGAGGATGAAGATGGACTGTGTGGCGGAAAGGATGCCGGATAGGGTGACGGACTCGCCATAGGAGGGCATCAGATAGGGCAACATCGTCATGATGAAGATGCCGAACCCGAACCCGCACACCCGCTGCACGAAGGCGGCTGTCATGGCCAGGACGAACAAGGCTACGATCATAAACAGTGAGAACTCCATACCGCTTACAAATTTCACCGCGAAGATACATAGTAAATAGCTAAATAGTAAATCCCCAATGGTCAAATAGTAAATCGTAAATGACTAAATCGTAAATACAAAAGGCAAAACAGCAAATCGTAAATAGCTAAATAGTAAACACAAAAGGCTAAATAGTAAATCGTAAATAGCTAAATAGTAAATACAATCATTCCGTCGGACGTTGGTAGAAGTTCCCTATCAGTTTCTCCGTTTGTATCGTATTGATGAAAGCGTCCGGATCGATTTTCCGCACCTCCTTGTTGATTTTCGGGTACTCCTCCTGCGAGACCACGGAGTAGACAATCGTGCGGGGCGAATGCTCGTAGGCGCCTTCCGAAGGTATCAGTGTCGCCGTGTGTTCGCTCAGTCGGGCGATGATTTCGCATACTTCGTCGGGATGTGTTGTGACAATGAGTAACGTCGCCTGCTGGTACTTCTTGTAGAGTGTGTGGAGGATTTGTGTGGATGCGAATTGGAAGATGATTGAATAGAGCGCCTTGTCCCATCCGAAGAGCAGTCCGGCGGCGGAGAGGATGATGATGTTCACGCCCAAGACAATGTTCCAGGCATCCCTGTGCCGTTTCTCCGACAGGTATATCGCGATGAAGTCTGTACCCCCGGACGTGGCGTTCACGTACAGGCATAGGCTGATCGAGACACCATTGATGATGCCTCCGAATATACTGATCAACAACGTGTCGTAAGTGATTGTGTAAGACGGAAGTAGGTCCGTGAATATGCCTGTCAGCAATATCATCAGGCAAGAGTAGAGCGTGAACTTCTTGCCTATGTATCTAAACCCGATGTAGACGGGTATCGCATTGATGATGACGTTGACGATGGTGTAGGGGAGTTTGATGTTGAAGAACATGTCACATGCCCTCAATATCAAGATGGTCAAGCCGGTTGCGCCACCTGGATATAGCTCCCCGGCTTGAACAAATGTACGTATGTTGGCGGACATCAGCAAGGCAGACAGGACAACGAAAAGAATCCGTTTGGCATCCTTCTTCCAGATCGTTTTTATATTCACATCCATATCTAACATTCAAGTCCTCCCAATACTAATTCAGAATTGACTACGTCGAACTAACGTTTCATAATTCTCCTAGGGCGTTGCCCTAGGCTATATATGTTGCGCCCTTTCAGGGCTGGTGTTTACGAGCATTACGCAGAGTCGCACATCCCTCCCCTTAATTGACTACGTCGAACTATAATTCATAATTCTCAGAGGCTTTTCCTATAAATCTCCAGCACATCCTCCTTGAACAAAGGCTTGAAGTTGCCGACGTGACCGTTGCCGACGCATTTCCCTGCCATCTCCTCCAACACGTTGGCACCCAAGCCCAGATCGGTGAGTGTGGCAGGCAGTCCGATAGCGGTGAAGAAAGCGCGGAGCTTGTCAATGCCTCGGAGGATGGTCTTCTCCTCGTCACGGTCCGCCTTGATGCCCATCACGTTGACGGCGAACTGGTAGAACATCTTCGGGTTCTCCTTGTAGACGTGCCTCATCCAGTTAGGCGTGAGGACGGCCAAGCCTGCGCCGTGAGGAACCTTGCAGTCCTGTGCGCTCAGTTCGTGCTCCATGTCGTGGCAGCCCCAGTCTTGGATGCGTCCGCAACCGAGGAATCCGTTGTGGGCGACGGAGCCAGCGAGGGAGACCTCCGACCATGCCTCGTAGTCTTGCGGATTCTTTATCAGGAGGTAAGCGTTGCGCATGATGGTCTTGAGCGTCGCTTCGCAGAGCGAGTCGATCAGCTCCGTGTGGGTGGTCTGCGTGAAGTAGCGCTCGAAGATGTGGCTCATCATGTCGCAGACACCGTAGGCGATTTGGTTCTTAGGCAGGGTGAAGAAGATGACCGGGTCAACGACGCTCACCACGGGACGGATCTTCTGGCTGCTGTAGCCTAACTTCCTGCCCTTGTAGGAGATCACCGTGTCGGGGCTCACCTCGCTGCCTGCGGCCGGGATGGTGAGCACGGTGGCGACCGGAAGGGCATTGCTGACCTCTCCGCCACGCTCGTAGAATGACCACACGTCCGCCTCGTAGTAACCCATGGCGATCGCCTTGGAGGTGTCGATGACGCTACCTCCGCCGACGGCCAGGATGAGCTGAACCTGCTCCTTCTTGGCTATCTCAATGCCTTCCAGCACCTTCTCGTAGGTGGGGTTGGCCTGTATGCCGGAGAGCTCCACGAAGGAGATCCCCTCTTCTTTCAGTGATTTCGTCACATCATCATATACACCGTTGCGCTTGATGCTTCCGCCGCCATAGACAAGTAAAACCTTGCTGGCAAATGTTTTGATACGAGGGCCAACCGTTTTGCGCTGGTCCTTCCCGAAGCAGTACTTCGTAGCGCATTGAAAAGAAAAATTATCCATACTGTTTTAATGTTGAACATTTATACTACGGCAAACATACAAAAAAGTATTCATGCCGTCAACTTGTTTTGTGGTCGCATCTCTTACCGTGCGGGGAATGTTTGGCTAATCCCTTGCTCGATGTGCTCCAGTTGTACCTCCACGCCGAATTTGCGGGAGATGTGCTCCGCTAAATGTTGGGCCGAATAGACCGACCGGTGCCTGCCGCCCGTGCATCCGCAGGAGAACATCAGGGAGGTGAAGCCTCTCTCCATGTAGCGGAGGACGTGCGCATCCGCCAAGGCATAGATATGCTCCAGAAAGTTCTTGATCTCATCATTGGATTCGAGGAAGTCGATCACGGGCTTGTCCAGCCCGTTCAGCGGTTTGTACTGATCGTACTTGCCTGGGTTATGCACTCCCCGGCAATCGAACACGTAGCCACCCCCGTTGCCGGAGTCGTCCGTAGGTATCCCTTTCTTATAGGAGAAACTGAACACTTTGACTTTCAGTGATTTATTATCCGGCAATGGCTTGTTTTGGAACTGAGGCAGTTCGGTCAGTTGCCGCAAGGTCTGGACGAGGTACGGGAAGTCCGGGTAGGCATGTTGCTGGAGCAGGCCCTTTAGGTTGTTGAGGGCGAATGGAATGCTCTCGATGAAGTGCGGCTTGTGCTCGTAGAGCCCGCGGAACCCGTAGGCGCCTAACACCTGGATGGTGCGGAAGAGCACGAAGATGGAGAGTCGCTCCCTGAATTTCGCTCCGTCGATAGGAGTGTAGCGGCTGGCCGATTGGATGTAAGTCTCCACGATCTTCTCCCGCAGAGACTCTGGGAAGTTAGCTTTCGCCTGCCAAGCGAAGGAGGCCACGTCGTAATATATCGGGCCTTTTCTTCCGCCTTGAAAATCAATAAAGTAGGGTTCCCCATTTTTGATCATGATATTGCGCGACTGGAAATCCCTGTAGAGGAAGGTTTCGCTCGGTTCAGCTAGGATCGCATCGCACAGTTTCTCGAAATCCTCTTCCAGTTTGGGCTCGGAGAACTCTATCCCAGTGAGTTTCAGGAAATCATACTTGAAGTAGTTGAGGTCCCATAGGATGGAGCGACGGTCCATTTCGGGGATGGGGAAGCAGACGGAGAAGTCCAGCCCTTGCGCCCCCTTGAACTGCAAGTCGGGTAGGAGGGCTATCGTTTTGAGGATGAGAGACTCTTCCTTTTCGCTGAATTGTCCGCTCTTGATACCTCCTTGGATGAGGCTGAAGAGGGAGTCGTCGCCCAAGTCCTCCTGCAGGTAGAAACGGTTGTCGTCGGAGGCGATGATAAGCTTTGGCGTGTTGAGGCCCTTCTCCGTGAAGTGTTTCGCCAGGTGGATGAAGGCTTTGTCCTCCTCTTCGTTGGTGCCTTCCACGCCGATGAGGGAGTGGTGGGCGGATTTCAGCCTATAATATTTTCGGTTAGACCCTTCCCCCTTTATTTTTTCGCAGAGGGGGGTCTCTCCTGTTGCTTTCTCGAAAAGTGCGATTAATTCTTTCATTCTGACTTTTTATTTTTAACAAAGGTAGTTAATTTTGCACTATGCTCGTGTTTAATACTACATATTTGGTGGCTAAAGCGTCGGAAAATGATTTTTTGGCGTGGATGAAGGCGGTCTATGTGCCTGCTGTGCAGAAGATTGGCCTACTGGGTGCTCCCCGGTTGTACAAGGTTTTGGTGAGCGAGGAGGAGGGCATCACCTACTCCTTGCAGTTTGATGCGGAGTCGGTCGCCGATATGTCTAAGTTTAAAAATCAGCACTTGGCGGAGTTGGAGCAGATGCTCTTCCGCAGGTTCGGCGAGTCAGTGCTCCATTTTTCCACCTATCTGAAGTCTTGTGCGATATGAGTCCTGCGAAGAAAACTACGGTGGAAAGGATCATTTTGGGGATTGACCCAGGTACCAACCTCATGGGATATGGTGTGATCCGCACTGTGGGGAACAAGGCGGAGTTCATACAGATGGGTGTCTTGGACATCCGCAAGGTGGGCGACACCTACATGAAGCTGAAGGCGGTCTACGACAAGGTGATCGAGTTGGTGGAGACCTATTTGCCGGACGAGTTCGCCATCGAGTCCCAGTTCTTCGGCAAGAACGTGCAGTCCATGCTGAAGTTGGGCAGGGCGCAGGGAGTTGCGATCGCAGCCGCTTTGCAGCGTGACCTTCCCGTCGCGGAGTATGCGCCGTTGAAGATCAAGATGTCCATCACGGGCAATGGCGCCGCGTCGAAGGAGCAGGTAGCCTCCATGTTGCAGCGCCAATTGAACATCCCGGCCGAGTCGATGGAGAAGCATTTGGACGCTTCCGATGCGTTAGGTGTGGCGTTGTGCCATTTCTATCAAATCAACCGCGCCGTTCCGGAGAAGCACTTCAACAGTTGGAAGGACTTCGCCGCGAAGAACGAGAAGCGGGTGAGTGGTTGGAAGGAGTTTGTGGAGGAGAGAGAGAAGAAAGAGTAGAATAGAACCATTGTGTGGGCACACGGCTCACCTCTCACCTCTTTTGGTGTGGTCTATATAATTGGTTATGAACTATTTGTAGGTCTAATGTAGGATATATTCAGGGTTTCTCTATAAGATGACGTTGAAACTATTCCTTTAAGCGGAAAAGTTTTTGAGGGAGGATGGTTGAGGTTTGGTGAAAAAAGAATGTTTAGAAATCCACATATTTTAGTTAATCTTATTTGAATATAGAATAAAAACGCATATATTGCGAATGAAAAGTGTAACGCAATTGTAAACGTGTATGGGTAATGTGAAATTTCTTTTGGAGTACTCGTTTGGGCATGTCTCGCCTGAGGGGTTGTGGACTAGTATCAGTACGCCTTCCGGTTTGTCTTGTTGGTTCGCCGACAAGGTATACAAGGAGGATGGTGTGCTGAATTTCGTGTGGGGGAAGTCCGAGGCGCAAAAGGCCGAGGTGTTGCATCACAGAAGCGGTTTCTATATCCGTTACCATTGGTTGGATGATGAGAACCCGAAGAGTTATTTTGAGTTGAAGATTTTGTGTGATGAGTTGACGATGGATGTCGTCCTTGTCGTGACAGACTTCTGCGAGGAGGGGGAGAAAGCGGAGGCCATCGACTTGTGGAATAATCAGATTGCCTCTTTGAAAAAAGCGTTGGGGGCTTGATTTTTTTGCTAACTTTGCACTCGAAAAGAGAAGAGAGAGATGCGTTTAAAAAGACTTAATTCATTTTTGCTGTCGGAATTCTTCGGTACGTTCGGAGCTACGTTCTTCGTGTGCTTGTTTGTCGTGTTGATGGAATTTCTTTTCCGTTATGTGGACGAGATGGTGGGCAAGGGTCTTGCATTCTCTGTTTTGATTGAGTTCTTCTCCTATGCGGCGCTGTCATTGGTGCCGATGGCCTTACCTCTTGCGATCCTTCTCTCTTCTTTGATTACATTCGGTGGCTTCGGCGAGAGGCTGGAGCTATTGTCCATGAAGGCGGCTGGCATCTCTCTGACGAGGATCATGCGGCCGTTCATCATTGTGATGGGTATCTTCAGCGTATGCGTCTTCCTCTATTCCGAGTTGGCGATTCCTGCCATTCAGACAAAGTTGTGGACCTTACTCTACTCCATGAAATCGAAGTCTCCCGAGGTGGAGATTCCTGAGGGATCGTTCTATTCAGGCATCGAGGGATATAATTTTTATGTGCGGAAGAAGGACAACAGTAAGAAGTTACTGTATGATATCAAGATATATGACTTCTCGAAAGGTTTTGAGAATGCGGTGGTGATGGCGGCTGATTCGGGCCGGCTCAAGTCTTCCGATGATAAGCTGAGCATGGTGCTCATGCTCTATTCCGGTGAATCTTTCGAGAACTTGAGGGAGCAGAGTTCCACCTCCAGCAATGTGCCATATCGTCGCGAGACTTTCTCCTACAAGGAGGTGATCATCGATTTCGACGCCAACTTTAGTCAGATGGACGAGTCGGTCATCTCGAACAAGTACATGGGTAAGAATCTGGCGCAGTTAACATCTGCCATAGATTCCATGATGTATCATGCGGATAGCTTGGATCATGCGATGTGTGTGCTCTATAAGCCTACCTATTTCGACAGAGGCTTGCTCAGCATCCGTTCCATCACGCAATACGACTCTCTCCCTGAGTATGGCGAGTATACCTTCGCCCGGCTAACGGATGGTCTTACGGCTAACGAGATGTTGGAGGTCTATAAGCGGGCGGTGAGGAATGCGAACAGAATGAAGGTCGATATCCCTTTCGTCCACATGGCGAAATTCTCGGACGTGAAGCGTTCGCATCGATTTGATATCGAAAGGCATAGGAAGTTCACCCTATCGCTCGCCTGTATCGTCTTCTTCCTGATTGGCGCGCCGCTTGGTGCGATCGTGAAGAAGGGAGGTATCGGCTTGCCGGCTGTCTACTCCATCATCCTTTTCATCCTCTATTATGTCATCGATAACACAGGTTATAAGATGGCGAGGGATGGTGTATGGATGGTATGGCAGGGCGTATGGTTGAGCACGATCGTGCTTTTGCCGTTGGGACTATTCTTGACGTACGAGGCGGCGCATGACCGCTCCATCAATATCTCCTTGCCTGCTTTCTTGAAAAAGAAGAAAAAGGTTGATCAGCCGTCAGGGGATAATTGATCTGTGTGATGTGTGGGGAGTTGGCTTTGACGCTCTGTCGTGCCTTCCCTCCGAAGGAAAACTGAAACAATTGAGTGTGAATATAATAGTTAGAAATGGACAAATATAAATTGAACGATATTGAAGAGGCAATTGAGGATTTCAAGGAAGGTAAATTCCTCATTGTGGTAGATGACGAGGATAGAGAGAACGAGGGTGACTTCATCACCGCGGCCGAACTGATTACGCCGGAGAAGATTAATTTCATGCTGAAAGAGGGCCGTGGCGTCCTCTGTGCTCCTATCACTTTGACGCGTTGTGCCGAACTGAAATTGGACAAGCAGGTCTTTAACAACACATCTGTGTTAGGTACTCCTTTTACCATCACGGTGGATAAATTGGAGGGTTGTACCACGGGTGTTTCCGCTGCCGACCGCGCCGCTACGATCCGTGCTTTGGCGGACCCTAAGTCAACGCCTGACACCTTCGGCCGACCTGGTCACGTCAATCCGTTGTATGCGCAGGACAAGGGCGTTTTACGCCGCGCTGGACATACCGAGGCTGCTGTCGATTTGGCTCGTCTCGCTGGCCTACATCCATGCGCAGCACTCATCGAGATCATGAACGAGGATGGTACCATGGCGCGCCTTCCGCAACTGATGGAACGCGCTAAACAATATGGCATGAAGATTATCTCCATACGTGACCTGATCGCTTACCGAATCAAGTCCGAATCTCTGGTGGAGAAGGGTGAGACGGTTCATCTGCCGACCCGATACGGTGATTTCATGCTGACGCCTTTCCGTCAGAAATCCAACGGTTTGGAGCATGTGGCGCTGGTCAAGGGCTCCTGGAAACATGGCGAGCCTATCCTCGTGAGGGTACACTCCTCATGCGCTACGGGCGATATCTTCGGCTCTCTGCGCTGCGAGTGTGGCGAGCAACTGCAGGTGGCGATGCAACGAATCGAGGAGGAGGGTAAGGGTGTCCTTATCTACATGAACCAAGAGGGCCGTGGCATCGGTCTCATGAATAAGATCAGAGCCTATAAACTTCAGGAGGAGGGCTATGACACGGTGGATGCGAATATCCACCTCGGGTTCCAACCGGATGAGCGTGATTACGGTGTGGGAGCGCAGATCCTTCGTGAACTGGGTGTCTCGAAGATGCGTCTGATGACCAACAACCCGGTGAAGCGTATCGGTTTGGAGAGCTTCGGCCTGGAAATCGTGGAGAACGTGCCTATCGAGATTAAACCGAACAAGTACAACGAGTTCTATATCAAGACGAAGAAGGAACGCATGGGGCATGACCTCCATCTATGATTGTGAGAATTAATATAACGTTAAACGTAAAAAATAGATAAAATGGTTTTAGGTGTGTTGTTACAAGCAGTGCAGACGACCGAGGCGGCTGTTGAGCCGGAAGTCGCAAGTCTGAGTATATTCGAATTGGCTAAAGCGGGTGGATGGATCATGATTCCATTGCTGCTTTTATGTATGTTGGCCGTCTATATCTTCGTGGAGCGTCTGCTCGTGATCCGCAAGGCTTCCGTGAAGGATCCTACTTTCATGGATAAGATCAAGGATTATATCAATGAGGGCAAGATCGATGCCGCATTGAATCTTTGCAGAAAGACAGACACGCCATACGCCCGTATGATTGAGAAGGGCGTGATGCGTTTGGGTCGCCCGATGAATGACGTCATGGTGGCGATCGAGAACGTGGGTAACTTGGAGGTGGCTAAGTTGGAGAAGGGTCTCTCCCTTTTGGCGACTACCGCTGGTGGAGGTCCGATGATCGGTTTCCTTGGTACGGTGATTGGTATGATCCAAGCCTTCTTCAACATGTCTAACGCTGGTAACAACGTGGATGTCAGCCTGCTCGCAGGTGGTATCTACACGGCCATGGTGACGACCGTCGGTGGTTTGATCGTCGGTGTCATCGCATACTTCGCTTATAACTACTTGATCTCCTTGGTGGACAAGGTGGTGAGCAACATGGAGGCACGTTCCATGGAGTTCATGGATATCCTAAACGAACCAGCGTAACTCTTTAATTGTAGGTTGTTATGGCACTTAAAAGAAGAAGTAAGGCTGAGGCGGGTTTTAACATGTCATCCATGACGGATATCGTCTTCTTGTTGTTGATATTCTTCATGCTGACATCCACGGTGGTGCATCCGAACGCCATCAAACTGATGCTGCCGCAGAGCAAGCAACAGACTTCCGCCAAGCCGATCACTCGCGTGACGATTGATAAGGAACTTAATTACTATGTCGCATCCGGCAACGAGAAGGAACGCCCTGTCTCTTTCGAAGAGATCGAGCCTTTCTTGCAGCAACAGGTTCTGGAAGAGCCTGACATGTACGTTGCGGTCTATGCGGACGAGACTATCCCCTATGGCGAGATCGTGAAGGTGCTGAATATCGCCAATGCGAATAAGTTTAAACTGGTTATCGCTACGAGACCTCAGAAATGATAGCTAATGGAGGAAAATAATCAGAAACAGAAGGTTATTGCAATGGTTGTGACCATCGTGTTGCATCTGTTGTTGATATTGCTGATGTTCAATATTTACCTTGAGCACGTTGTCCCGGATACGGAGGAGGGCTTGGAGGTGGCTTTGGGCATAGAGTCCCTGACGGCTGGTGCCGACGTGGCGGATGCCGCTCCTGCGCCTGCCGAGGCTTCCCAACCTGTCCCGACGCCGCAGACGCCTACGCCTGCCAACGAGTCTTACCAGACGCAGGACATCGAGGAGTCTTTGGAAATGCCGGACAAGACGCCGAAGAAGACGGAGGAACAATTGCGGAAGGAACGTGAGGAGCGTGAGAAACGCCTCGCGGAGGAGAAACGCCGCAAGGAGGAGCAGAGAAAATTGGCGGAGGAGAAACGTAAACAAGATAGTATCAAGAACGCTATCGCCCAAAAGACAAAGGGCTTGAAGGGCTTCGGCGCCGGCGGTAACGGTACGGACGCCAACTCGAATGGCATGGGCGATGGCTCTGGTAGCGGCACGAAGGGCAACCCGTTCGGCCGTGATGGTTCCACCTCCACCAACGGTGCGGCTAACTCAGGCAGCAACCTCTCTTGGAGCTTGGGAGGACGCTCTATCCGTGGATCGCTGGTTCGTCCTAATTATGCCTCCCAAGAGGAGGGTACGGTGGTCGTAAGTATCAAGGTGGACAAGAACGGTAATGTGGTGAATACCAGCGTCGGCAAGGGAACGAATACTTCTGACCCCGCTCTGTTGAGGGCGGCTCAGGAGGCTGCTAAGAAGACGAAGTTCTCTCCACGTACGGATGGTAAGGATGGTGACCAGTTCGGTACAATCACGTATAAATTTATTTTGAATTAGGATATGAATACATTTGTGTTTTTGGCTGATGGTTTCGAGGAGACGGAGGCTATCGCTCCAATCGATGTCATGCGTAGGGCTGGCTTTAATGTGGTGACTGTCTCTATCATGGGTAGAAAACCGGTGAGAAGCTCGCATGGCGTTGTGGTTGAGGCTGACGCTCTGTTCGAGGAGTGTGATTTCTCCGAGGCGGGTATGCTGGTCCTCCCTGGCGGAATGCCTGGCACCAAGAACCTGGCCGCTCACGAGGGTTTGTGCAAACTGCTCGTCTCCGCTGCCGGTAAGGATGTGATCTTGGGTGCGATCTGCGCCGCTCCGTCTGTTTTTGGCGGACTCGGTTTGCTGAAGGGTGAGCAGGCGACTTGCTATCCGGGCTTCGAGGAGTACCTGACGGGTGCGGAGGTGAAAAAGGAGCCGGTTGTGGTCTCTAACCAATTCATTACTAGCCGTGGCGCTGGTACCGCTTTGCGCTTCGGTTTCGCTTTGGTCGCTAAGGTGAAGGGTCAAGCCTTCTCGGATGAATTGGCGGCTGGTATGATGTTTTAGGAATATTGTCTTATGTTTCATTTAAATAATGTTGTTTTATGAAAAAGAAGTTGTTATTGCTTTTAATGGCCGGTTTTTCTATGGTCATGTTGCCTGCATGTGGCGACGATGATGATGATGCTAACGAGCAGAACACTGAGGTAAAGGCTGATTGCTCATCTCTAACAGGAAACTATTATGGTCCTCTCGTGAAGGCGGAGGATGGTAGTTCTGTTGCTGACACGTTGGGCGTGTCGGTGAAGGGTAACGCAAACGGAACCATCGATTTGGCTTTGGAGCAGATCGTGATCATGAACATCCCTGTTAATAATTTGTCATTCCCAGGAGTTCCTTGTAAATATGATGCTGCAACAAAGGTGTATAGCTTTTCCGCAACTGATTTGACGACCTCCATCATGGGCATGGACGCTACAGTTGATGTGAAGGAGGGTAAGTTCTATGCAGACAAGAATCAGCTCGATTTCGTTGTCGCTGTGAAGTCTCCAGTTGCTATGAACTTGAAATATTCAGGTAAGAAATAAGGTTTAAATGCCTAATGTGATAAGGCGGCTCGTTTCGGCGGACCGCCTTTCTTTTTGGAGTCATGCCCTCTGTTTAATCCTTGAATTCGAGCTTGAGTTGCGGGTCGATGAGGGTGAAGCTCATGCGGTGGTGTTCGGTCGGACCGAACTGCTCGATGGCCTCTCGATGTGCCTTGGTGGGATATCCCTTGTTCTTGGCCCATTGGTAGGCAGGGTAGTCCGCCGCGATTTTGTTCATGTAGTCGTCACGGTAGGTCTTGGCTAAGATGGAGGCTGCCGCGATGGACATGTACTTACCGTCCCCTTTCACCACGCATTGGTGCTTGATGCCCTCGTAGGGTCTGAATCGGTTACCGTCTATGATGAGATGTTCAGGTCTGACCTTCAGTTGATCTACCGCTCTGTGCATGGCGAGGAAGGAGGCGTTCAGGATGTTTATTTTATCGATTTCTTTGGCGGATACGATACCCACCGCCCATGCGATGGCCTCCGCTTCGATGATGGGGCGTAGCGCATAGCGTTGTTTCTCCGTCAATTGCTTGGAGTCGTTCAAAAGATCGTTCTGAAAATCGGTCGGTAGGATGACAGCCGCTGCGAAAACAGGTCCTGCCAAGCAGCCTCTCCCGGCCTCGTCGCATCCCGCCTCGATGACGTTCTCTTTCAGAAAGGGTAGTAGCATATCATTGGCGTTTTAGAAGTTCCTTGGCGTTCTGTACAGCCGCTTCCGACAGGGCGGATCCGCTGAGCATCTGTGCGATCTCCGTGACCCTTTCGGCGTCGTTCAGTAGTTTGATGCGGGAGTGGGTGGTCGTCTCGTCATCCTCCTTGTATACCTTGTAGTGGGTGGCCCCTTTCGAAGCGATTTGAGGAAGGTGGGTGATGCTGATGACCTGCATCTTCTCGCCCATGGCCTGCATGAGCGCACCCATCTTGTCCGCCACCTCGCCCGATACGCCCGTGTCTATCTCATCCAATATCACTGTCGGCAACTCCTCTGTCCGGCATAGGATGGACTTGAGGGCCAGCATGATGCGTGATAGCTCACCACCCGAGGCCACGTTGGCGATCGGCTGTAGCGGAGCGTTCTTATTAGCCGAGAAAAAGAAGCGCACAGCATCCTTCCCGGTGGCTTCCAGTTGTGCCAGCGGTTCTATGCGCACCTCCAGTTTGGCGTTTGGCATGCCCAAGCTGTGAAGGATATCTTCGACGGATTGTTCCAAGGCAGGCTTGTTCTCCTGTCGTTTTTGGGTGATGGTCTTCGCCATCTCCTCCAATTGATTCTCCAATTGGGCGATCTCCTGCTCCATGAGCCCGGTCTTCTCCTCCGAGTTGTCCATCTCCTCCATTTGCTGTTCGAAGGAGGCTTGCGTTTGGAGCAGTTCGGCAAGAGAGCCCGCATGGTGTTTCTTCTCTAATGTGTAGATGAGGTCTAAACGTTGGCTGACCTGTTCCACTCTTTGTGGGTCCACATTCACGTCCGCCAGTTTCTGCTCGATCTCACGTGACAAGTCCTTCAGTTCGATGAGGCAACTATCCGCCCGTCTTTGCATCTCCGCGAAGGACTCCGAGAACTGTGCGATGGAGGAAAGGGCCGAGGTCACCTCCTTTAGTGAACCGCAGATGTTCTCCTCTTTGTCGGAGAGGAGCCAGGTCGCCTTGGAAAGCGCATCCTTCATCTCCGAGGTGTGCGAGAGCACGTTGATCTCTTCCTCCAGTTCCGCCTGCTCATTCTCCGTGAAGGCGGCATCTTGTAGCTGTTTTAGCTGGAACTCGATATAATCCCTGTTTGCGTTTCTCTCCGCCAAGGTGGTGCGCAGTTCCTTCAAACGTCTCTTTTGGGCCGCATATTCTCCGTAGAGGGTAGTGTAGGCCGATAGGCGTTCCTTCAGATTAGAGAAGGCGTCCAGCACATGTAGCTGGAACGAATCCTCGTTCAGAAGGAGTGTTTCGTGTTGGGAGTGGATGTCGATGATATGGGACGATATATCTTTCAGGGCTGTGAGAGCCACTGGCGTGTCGTTGATGAAGGCCCGGGATTTGCCGTTAGGGGCGATTTCCCTGCGGATGATGCAGTTCTCCTCGTAGTCCAAATCATTCTCCTCGAAGAACGGGCGAAGGGCATAGGCGGAGAGGTCGAATTCAGCCTCCACCACACATTTCTTCTCCGGGTTCTTGAGCGCCTTCGTGTCGGCTCTTTGCCCTTGTATGAGGCCTAATGCACCCAGCAAGATGGACTTTCCGGATCCGGTCTCACCCGTGATGACGGAGAATCCGTTGTTCCAGCGCACGTCCGTTTTCTCGATTAAGGCGTAATTCTCTACAGATAGGGACTTCAGCATGGCTCGAGGATTTAGTTGAGCAACTCTTGGAATTTGTTGCTTTGGGTAGGCAGTATGCTTTGGAGGATCTCATACAGATCCTTTTTCTCTTTGGCGGTGGCAGGCTTGAACATGTCGAGCAGTTCGTTCATCTTAGCCTCCACGAAGAGTTGCAGTGCGATGGAGTAGGGAACCGCGCGGTTCATCTCCTTGAGGTAAGGTAGGTTGTTGAAGATGTTCGTTCTACCTTTCTCCACGCTGTTCACCATCTCATCCAGTCCGAATCTGTGGTATTCGTAGATGATATCCCTCAGTTTCTTCAGGCGCTCGTCCTGGTAGTTGCTCACGAGGGCATAGCGGTTTCTGTCACTGTCGAACGCCTTCCAACCGATGTCGTCCGATCCTTGGGCGAGGGAGACGATGAGCTCCGCCTTCTCGAAGTAGCGGCTTCCTCCGTAACGGCTGAAAGAGTCGAAGTTGATGCCCAATATGATATTGACATAAAAAGCGATGGTGGAGAGCAGGTTGTTCTCATATACGTTCTCGTCGAACTCCAGCTTTTGGTACTGGGTATAATTGAACGTGAGGTTAGGATCCAGGAAGTTGAAGAGGGTGGTGCTGTAGCCCGAGTTATAGACAGGGCGGCTGGCCTGCACCTGTAGTTTCCCCGTGTAATTCTCGCCTGCCGCCTTTTCGAGGGTGATGACGAAGTTACACTCGATACGCTCATCCTCCGTGAAGGTGGCGTCGGTCCATCTTCTGGAGTTGATGAACTCTGTCAGCGCCTGGTTCATCTCGTCGTAGATTTCACGGTTGGTGCTTGTTCCTCCAATCTGTTCCGCATTGACGCGCACATACGCTTTGACATCTTGTGCGTTGCTGGTGAATGCGCAAGAAAGGGTGATTAGCAGGGAAGCTATTGTTTTGATGAATCCTTTTTTCATACTCATTTTTTGTTCATTATAGAGAGGGCATGGTCGATGATGTCCTTTGCGACCTCCTTTTTGGGTTTCAGATCGTAGACGGTTTTGTCTCCGTTTCTGTCGAATATGGTTATTTTATTGGTGTCGTGGCGGAAGCAAGCGTTCTTGTCGTTCAACGAGTTCATCACGATGAAATCGAGGTTTTTGCGCTCGCATTTTCCCACGGCGTTCGTCTCTTCGTCGTCCGTCTCCAGTGCGAAACCGATCATCATTTGTCCCTCACGCTTCATCTTGCCCAACGCTGCGGCGATGTCTTGTGTCGGCACGAGGTCCAGTTGCATGGCGCCTCTCTTTTCACGCTTGATCTTATGGTCCTCCTTTTGTGCGGGCGTATAGTCGGCCACTGCGGCGCAGAGGATCTCGATGTCTGCGTTCTCCGCTGCTTTCACGGCGGCTTCGTACATCTCCTGGGCGGATTCCACCGATATGCGTTGAATGTTCGGATGTTTAGGCGAGAGGGAGACTGGTCCTGAGACGAGGGTCACCTCCGCACCTCTTTCCGCGCACTCCTCCGCCAAGGCGTAGCCCATCTTTCCGGAAGAGTAGTTGCCTATAAAACGGACAGGGTCTATCTTTTCGTATGTCGGGCCGGCGGTGATCATCACCTTTTTGCCGGAGAGGTCCGCATTTTGGTTGAAATATTTCTCGATGAAATCGGCGATGGTTTCAGGCTCCGCCATTCTTCCCTTGCCGGACAGTCCGCTGGCGAGGAATCCCTCTTCCGCGTCGATGATGAAGTTGCCTCTCTCCTTGAGCAGTGCGATGTTCTTCTGCACGGCTGGGTGGGCATACATGTCGAGGTCCATGGCAGGTGCGATGAAGACCGGACATTTGGCGGAAAGGTAGGTGGTGAGGAGCAGGTTGTCCGCTATCCCGTTGGCCATCTTACCGATGGAGTTGGCGGTGGCGGGGGCGATGACGTAGGCGTCCGCCCAGATGCCGAGGAAGACGTGGCTGTTCCATTCCCCGTTTTCAGGGTTGAAGAAGTCCACCATGATAGGGTTTTGTGAGAGCGTGGCCATGGTGAGTGGCGTGATGAACTGTTTCGCCAAAGGAGTCATGACCACTTTGACGTTCGCTCCACGTTTCTTCATTTCTCTAACCAGCGAGGCGGTCTTGTAAGCCGCGATGCCGCCAGTCACTCCGACTATGATGTTTTTTCCTTTCATGGTACAATCATTTTTCAGAAATTCACGCTTCTCTCTCTTCCATGTGTTCCTTCACTTGGCGGAATACGGAGAGACCTATGATGGCTAAACAAGCCAAGAAACCACCGAGGAAGCCTCCTGCGACGAGCCCCTTCAGCTTGCGCATCTTGTCATTTTCGAGAGGGTATCTCGCCTTGTCTATTATCTGAATGAACGGTGTCTCCTTTGCCAAATTTAGCTTCAGCACCTCTAGATTCTTCAGCATCTCGGTATAGGTGTTGCTTAGTATTTGGATATCCGTGTCGATTTTCCATTGCGTCACAGCGGCCATTTGTCCGTTGGCGTTTCTGTGCGAATCCGCATAGCTGGCGCGGCGGGAGAAGCATTGGTCTAGTTTTTTCCTTACCGAATCGGCTTTCTCTTGGAATGTTTGGATATTCTTTTTCGCGAGTGAGGTTTTGGTCTCGACGTAGTAGCGGGACACCTCCTCTAGATGTGCGTTGGAGAACTCCTTGGCGAACGATTCGTCCGGGTGTTTGAACGTATATGTCATGAAGGAGAGCTTCTTGTCCTTCCTGGACGCTGTCATGTTGTAGTTGATGAACCTGTCGGCCATGGCATATAGGATACTATCCTGCGCGCGGGAGAATGTGTTTCGGTCTTGCCCCAGCGGGAAGGAGACGTCGCAGACGGAGACGATGTCAGGGTCTTTCTTTTTCTCCACTCTCTTTTCGCAGTTGGCGCGTACGCTGTCGCATATCAGTGCATATTCGATGAATGTGATGGAATCCCCCTTGTAGGCTATGGGCGAGAGCAGAGTGCTTTCCACTAGCGCATGTGATTTGATCAGTTCCAGCACATTGTCTCCTGAAAAAGCGTCCATGGAGCCTCCTCCGAGGTTCAACAGGGAGGACAATCCTCCCAGGCTAGGTGTTGATTGACCTCCACCTCCGACCGTGAATGAATAGTGGGCCTTATAGGTGGTGGTTCTGTTAAAGGCGTAAACCAACCCGATGATTCCTCCGATGATTCCTGCCGCTACGATAATCCATTTTTTGTCCCACAATGCCGAGAGGTGTTTTTTCACCAGTTCGATAATCTCCTTCAAGGACACTTTGCTATCCTTCCCTTCTCCTTCGTTGAGGATCTTCATTATGTCATTTATCTCGCTCATGCTTACTTGTCTTTAGCCACGGATATCGCTGTCACAACAACGGATGCCATGGTAATGATTGAACTTGAAATGGATACGATGAACGTGGTGCGCTCCCTGCCGTCCGTAGTCTTGTCCACTTTCTCAGGAATGTAGATGTGGGATCCCGGCTCTACCTTCGGGTAGTTCTTCATCCAAAGGATATGTTTGGTGGAGGCGATCCTTCCGCTTGGATAGGCTACGTAAACGGACCTCTTTTTAGCTTTCTCCGTGAATCCGCCCGCACCTCTCACATACTTTCTGAGGTTACGTGTGGCGAACACCTCTTTCCCGGGGATTTGGACCGAACCGGCGATGGTGACGGTCTGCAACTCTTCCGGTATGAAGATGATATCACCGTTCATGACATTGAGGTCAGACTCCTCGCCTCCTGGATGTTTGATGATCCTATCGAGTTGGATTCCCACGAGGTCTTGCCTTGATTCGAGCTCTTGGCGGATCTTCTGCTTTATCTCTTCGCTTTCCGCATTGTTGAGCATATCGATGATCTTCAAGTCTCTCTTCCTCTCCGCTTCCGTCCGGTTGGAGCTGCGGAGGAGGAATGCTCCTTTTGGATAGGCGTATTGGGTGATGCCGCCTGCCCTTGCCATCACGTCCGATATCTTTTCAGTCTTGTTGGTTATGGCGTATATGCCGGGACGTCTAGCCTCTCCGACAATCTGGATGGTTCCCAGCTTCTCGTATCCCTCCTTGACGCGGATGGTGATCTGGTCGTTAGGCATGAGTTTGAAGTCACCGTCTGGTCCGTCGAGATTGTTGTCCAATGACAATACGAACACCTCTGCCTTCCTATTCCCGTTCTTCAGTTCCTCTTCGTCCTGGATCATGCGCACGACCTCTATTTTGCTTGGGTCTGCGTTCTCCTCAAATCCTTTGGCCAGGAATATCATGTCGCGCAACGTGGCGTTCTCGTAGTATGGGAAGGTTCCCGGTGAGAGCACTCGTCCCAATACGGATATCTGCTTCTTATACTCGAAATCGTTCTTGCCGCCAATCGTGACCACGTCTTCCTTCCTCAACTCGATGTTGAAGTTGCCTTCCATCAGGTCCTTCACGTTAAAGGAGATGATCTCTGGGGTGAGGTCGTCTTGCAGTCGGACGATGGTGGCGCTTCCCATGAAGGCGTCTTCTGTCAGTCCGTCCGCCTTTTTCACCAGGTCTCTCAGGGACATTTTGTCTTCCAAGGCATATACGCCCGGACGGAATACGCTTCCTGTGATTTGAACCCTATTGCTGTATTTGTCTAGTATCTGGCCTATGCGGTAGACGTCTCCCGCTTGTGGGGTGAACATGTTGAACAACTCTTTGGACACGTCCGCCACGCTCTTCTCTCCGTTGATGTTCCTTGTGACGGATATGTGCTCCGTGTAGGCTTTGTCCGTGAATCCTCCGCAGTAGTCTATCAACTTCTGGAGCGTTTCGCCTTCCTTCATTTCGTAGATGCCTTCCCTCTTGACCTCTCCGAGCACGTCAACTCTTTTGCCGTAGGTCGGCACTTGTATCACATCCTGGTCTTGGAGCGTCGTGTTGCTAGGCATCGTGCCGTTGGTCAGGAATTCGTACAGGTCTACATTGGCCACTTCCTTGCCACTGCGAATCACTTTTATGTTACGCATGGTTCCGTTGTTGGACGGTCCTCCGCAAGCATTCAGGGCGTTGAATACGGATGAGACGGAGGTCAGCGTGTAGCTGCCCGGCGTGTTCACTTCGCCCATGATGTATACTTTTATCGATCGTATGTTGTTGATGGAGACCGTCACATTCGTCCCCCCGGAATGGATGGAACTGTAGATGACCGCTAATTTCTTCTTGATGATTTTCTCCGCATTCTCGATGGTGAGTCCGCTGACTTGCGCCACGCCTGCGTTGGGGATGCGGATGTTCCCTTCTTTGTTCACCGTCAGGTCGTAGGTCGCTTCCGCCATGCCAAAGACATCGATGTGCAATACGTCGTTGGGTCCGATGACGTAGTTGCGTGGGGTGGCTACGGCTTGGCTAGGCTCGAATGATACTTTGCTGTTGTTGAAGAGGGACGCGCCGAATATACGGGTGTCGGATAGCCCCGCTTTCTCCCTTCTTTCTTGGATCTCATCCTCTTTTATCTTGTTGTTTATCTCTGACGCCTCGACGCTGACAGTCTTTTGCGCCTCTATTTCGTTGATTCTTTTCTTCAACTTCTCCCACTCTGCGGAGGGCATCTTTTTGGATTGTGCCAGCTGCTCTATGTCTGCCAGTGTGTATCCCGCATCAGTGTATTTCCTTACGAATTCTGATATTTGTGCGTCTTTCAGTTGGTCTACCTTGACGTGCTGTAGATTGTTCAGCGTAATGTTGTCTGCCAAGGCGAAAAAGAACACCCCAAACAATAAAATGGCGAATGCGTTTAGTCTTTTTGTCATAAATAGAGTTTTGTTTGATCCTGTCTGCAAAAATACTCTATTTTATTTATTTTCCATACGTTTTGGTTTTAAAAAGTGTTTACGGAAGGCGGGTTATTCTGCGTTGAAATCGTCGAAATGGCTCAGTGGCTTTCCTTTTCTCTTCGGTTGCCGTGAAGCGGTGGTCGGACGGCTTGCTCACTTCCTTTATTTTGCGTAATTTCGCGGTCCGAAAATGTTTGATTATGATTTCAGTAGATGGCTTGACGGTTGAGTTCTCCGGCTCAACGCTCTTTGAGAATATTTCGTTCCAAGTGAACGAGAGTGACAGAATCGCCTTGATGGGCAAGAATGGTGCGGGTAAATCTACCTTGCTGAAGATCTTGGCGGGCGTACAGAACCCTACCCGTGGCTCGGTGACGGCCCCGAAAGGTACGGTGATCGCTTACCTGCCGCAGCACCTGATGACGGAGGACCACCGCACGGTCTTCGAGGAGGCTTCGCTCGCCTTCGAGGAGCTCTTCGCCATGGAACGGGAGATCGAACGGATGAACCAGGAGCTCTCCGAACGTACTGACTACGAGAGCGATAGCTATATGGAACTGATCGAAAAGGTTTCTACCTTGAGCGAGAAGTTCTACTCCATCGAGGAGACGAACTATGAGGCGGATGTGGAGAAGACTTTGCTCGGTCTGGGCTTCGTCCGTGAGGATTTCAATAAGCCTACGAGCCAATTCAGCGGTGGCTGGCGCATGCGTATCGAATTGGCGAAACTATTGCTCCGTAAGCCGGACGTTCTCTTGTTGGACGAGCCGACGAACCACCTCGACATCGAGTCGATCCAGTGGCTGGAGTCTTTCTTGGTGGATAGCGGCAAGGCGGTTATCGTGATCTCCCACGACCGTGCCTTCGTCGATAACATCACGACGCGTACCATCGAGGTGACCATGGGACGTATCTACGACTATAAAGTGAACTATTCCCACTACCTGGAATTGCGCAAGGAGCGCCGCGAACAGCAACAGAAGGCTTATGATGAGCAGCAGAAGATGATCGCGGAGACGAAGGAGTTCATCGAGCGTTTCAAGGGCACGTACTCTAAGACGTTGCAGGTGCAGTCGCGCGTGAAGATGCTGGAGAAACTGGAGATCCTGGAGGTGGACGAGGAGGATACCTCGGCGCTTCGCCTGAAGTTCCCGCCTTCGCCCCGCTCGGGTAGCTTCCCTGTTATTGCGGACCGTGTGGGCAAGTCTTACGGGGATCATCTGGTCTTCAAGGACGCTTCGTTCACCATCGCCCGTGGCGAGAAGGTTGCTTTCGTGGGCAAGAACGGTGAGGGTAAATCTACCATGGTGAAGTGCATCATGAACGAAATCGAACATGAGGGCACGCTGACGCTGGGGCACAATGTGATGATTGGCTATTTTGCTCAAAACCAGGCTTCTCTGATGGACGGGGAGTTGACGGTCTTCCAGACGATCGATGATGTGGCGAAGGGTGAGATCCGTAACAAAATCAAGGATCTCCTAGGCGCTTTCATGTTTGGCGGAGAGAACTCAACGAAGAAGGTGAAGGTGCTTTCGGGCGGTGAACGTACCCGTCTGGCGATGATCAAACTATTGTTGGAGCCTGTCAATCTGCTCATCTTGGACGAGCCGACGAACCACCTGGACATGAAGACAAAAGATATCCTGAAGGCGGCCTTGAAGGATTTCGACGGCACGCTGATCGTGGTTTCGCACGACCGTGATTTCTTGGATGGATTGGTCACGAAGGTCTATGAGTTCGGACATCAGCGTGTGACCGAACACTTGGAGGGTATCTATGAGTTCCTGAAGAAAAAGAAGATGGAGAGCCTCCGTGAGATAGAACGCAAGGATCGTTAACCGTTTCGCTTATTTCAACCCTTCCGTGCCGACGCACACACCGTTGGCGAAGAAGCCTATGTGCTTGTCGCTCAGCTCTGTGATGGTATAGGATGGTTGCTCTTTCTTTCCCCTCTCGATGGCTGTGATTTGGTCGTCTGAACCATCCGATTGCAGGATGTACGTCCCGATTTTTACCGTCCCTACATTGATGAATCCTTTGTAGAACTTGCTCTTCTCAGGGTCGCACGAAACCCAGCCGAATTTAGGGCTGAAGAGGGGATGGTCTAACGTGCAGGTGAGGCTCCTCCCGCTCTTGAAGCGGTAGGTGACGAAGTCGGTGTGGTTCTTTTGTGCGACTGCTTTCACCATGCTCTTTCCCGTCGTGTTGCTGGTTGTGTAGGACAATACCTCGTCCCCCTCTTTTATCTCTTCGATATTCTTTTCGGAGCCGTCCGCCATCGTTATCTTCGTGCCTTTGACGAGGCAGTGCACGTCTATTCCGTCGAAATAGATTTCCGATAGGGCAGTATCGTCATATTTGTCGCCCTTGTAGACCTCCATGATTTCGAACTTCAGTTTCCAGTCGGGGGAACCAGGTGTGTTATCCCCGAGCGTACCGATTTCGAACCGTTGCTCCCCCATGATATCCTTCAAATCCAGTATGGCGATGGGTTTGTCGTCTTTGTAGACTTTCAGTTTTTTCACCCTGCTGTTCTCCTTGAAGGCATTCCCGCTTTTCACGTAACCGTTCACGACGATGATGGTGGTTATCCTTGGGTCGCCTCCTTTGAACGTGTAGGTCAGGTATTCTCCTATCCCGTAGCCCGCCACGCCTTCCACCCACGTCGTCCTGTAGCTTAGGTCGTGCGCGTTGCTGGCTTTGTAGTTGACAGCGCCCTGTGGCTTCAACTGACTGGATGCGGTGACGGAGGAGGGACCTCCGGCACAGTACCAACTGCATCCTCCGCCGATAATATCCCAATAGCTTTCCTTGGTTTCATTGAAGATATCACGCTCCTCCTCTGTGAGCTTGTCGTAGTTGAAGTCCTTCTGCGAGGATCTTTTCATTAGTTCATTGAATATTTTATTGTTTTTCTCGAAATCTATTTCTTTGACTGCAATGGGTTGGAAAACAGTTGTTTGTGCTAGAGTGCATAGAATATAGCACCAAAATGTTAATATGAATAGAATGCTCTTTTTCATGGGTAATCCTCCTTGGTTTTATAGGCTTGGTAGGCTCATGCCATTGATTTTACGATAGAGGTCCAATGCGTAGATGTCGGTCATGCCCGATAGGTAATCCAGCACCGCCATGATCTTGCGGTAAGGGTCTTCGTTCTCCGTCTCGTATTGCTCAGGGATTCGGTTGATGAGTTGCCGTGAGTAGGCCTTGTCGGGGTTGAACACTGCGTTGACCACCTTGTCGATGAGCGTGTGGATGATGTTGTAACCGGCTATCTCGATGTCCATCACCACATTGGATTTGTATATCTTCTTGAGGGATATCTCTTGGCATTTCCGGTAGGCATTCCCCACCAGTTCGGACATGTCGTCGATGAGCGCCCCTTGGAAAGATCCTTCCATGATGGCCTCCTCGTTCCGCAGGAAGGCGTTGGAGCATTCCTCCACGAGCACACCGATGACAGAGGATCGCAGGTAGGCGATTTGCTCGTTCTCGTCGTCCACCGCGTCCATGTGTTGGCGCTTCCTCGCTTGTTGCTCTTCCGTGAAGAAGGAGAGCAGGAGGTTCTTCGCCTCGTTGTTGCTGAGGAGCTTCAGTTTGTGGGCGTCCTCGATGTCCATGATCTCATAGCAGATGTCGTCGGCCGCCTCCACGAGGTAGACGAGCGGGTGCCGTGCGTATTTGTATTCGTCGAGGCGGATCATGCCGAGGTCCTCCGCTATCTTCACGAAATCCTCCTTCTCGCTCTGGAAGAAGCCGAATTTCTTCTTCTTGGCGCTGACATAGTCCGATTTGTACGGGTATTTCACGATGGAGGCGATGGTGGAGTAGGTGAGGACGAACCCGCCCTTCCTTCGTCCGTTGAACTGGTGCGTCAGGAGACGGAAGGCGTTGGCGTTTCCTTCGAAGTGGATGATGTCGTTCCATTGGCTATCGGTCAGCCCATACTTGCTTTTCAGTTCTTGCCCCTTTCCTTCGGAGAAGTAGGAGGCGATGGCGGTCTCCCCGGAGTGTCCGAAAGGAGGGTTGCCCATGTCGTGCGCCAGGCAGCCGGCTGAGATGATGGCGCCGATTTCAGTGATGCTCTCAGGTAGGCTCTCCCCGTATTTTTCTTTTAGGAGCTTCGCCACGGCATTGCCTAACGAGCGTCCTACGCAGGATACTTCAAGGCTGTGTGTCAGCCTGTTGTGCACGAAGATACTGCCGGGTAGGGGAAATACCTGCGTTTTGTTCTGCAGCCTGCGGAAGGGGGAGGAGAAGATGAGCCGGTCGAAGTCCCGTTGGAACTCGGTGCGGTCTTGTCGCTTCTCGTCGTGGTAGTTCTCCAAGCCGAAACGCTTGGTGGTGATCAGTTTTTCCCAATCCATCTTCATGTCACACTCCTCCTGTATGTTGTAAAATTTATATCACAAATATAGCAAATTTTTATGATGAAAGCCATTTGCCCAGTTCTTCCAGGCTCATGCCTCTCCTTTTTGCGTAGGCAATTTTTTGGTCGTCGGCGATTGCCCCCACGATGAAGTAGAAGGCTTGCGGGTGTGCGATGTGCAGTCCGCAGATGGAGGCGTTGGGGCGCATGGCGCAGTTTTCGGTTAAGGTGATGCCGATGTCGCCCAGATGGATGAGGCGGTCCGCTTCCCTGAGCAGGGAGATGTCCGGCAATGCTGGGTATCCGAAGGCGGGACGGATTCCCTTGGCCTGCGTGGTCTTGGCGTAGCCCCAGTACTCGGTGCGTATCTTTTCGTGGAGCCATTCCGCGGTCGCCTCCGCCAGCCTGTCGGCCACGCTTTTGATGAGCAGTGAGGTGTAGTCGTCGCCCTCCGCTTTGGTCCTCTCCGCCCATTCGTCGCCTCCATGCACGGTGACGGCGAAGAGTCCGATGTAGTCTTTCTCGGGTGATATGAAGTCGGTCATGGAGAGGCAACAGCCTTTCCGCTCGCTGACGTGCTGTTGTCGTAGCATGGGGAATGAGGTGGTGCCCGATTGGGTGTCTAGGAGGAGTATGCTATCCTCGGTGGCTTTCGCTTCGGCGAAGTAGACCATGGCGGATAGGGAGAATATTTTCTCCTTGATGCCCTTCCGTATCACCTCTTGGGCGTCACGCATGAGTTGGTAGGCCTCTTTCGCCTTCTCTTGCTCCTCGGGACGGTATCGCAGCAACCATTGCGTCTTGCAGGCGGGGCAGTCGCATAGCGTCTCCAGCCCTTTGAAGTCTCCCGTTACCCTCCAGGCGTGGAAGAAGTAGCTCCAGTCTATCAGGGGAACGACGGAGAAAACGTCGATGGAATCGATGATTTTCCTTCCGAGAAAGGTGGGGCGGACAGGAGAGTACATGTCGGGTTCTTTATTGGTTGACCTCCTGCAACGCTGATCCTCCCGCATTGTTGCGTCTGTTGCTCAATTCCGTCGTGATGGCGTTCATCTTATCTTGACTGAGCGGGTACATGTACATTAGCACGGCTCCCGCAAGTGCGATGATGGCAGGGATCCAGCTCATCAGTTGGATGATGCCCGGCACTGCGTTCTGTATGGCGATGGAGTCTTGTCCGTTGTATCCGTACATGCTCAATACCCATCCGATGATGGCACCTGCGATGCCTCCGCCGAACTTAGTGGCGAAGGAGCCTGCGGAGTAGACGAGGCCGGTCGCCCGTCGTCCGTTCACGTATTCGGAATAGTCCGCCGCGTCTCCCAGCATGGCGAAGAAGAGGGTAGGCATGATGGCTGCGGCGCACTCGGAAAGACAGCCGACCGCGAAGATGGCGGAGGTGTCTTGTGGTCCGCAGAAGCTAAGAAGCGAGTTGATGGCTCCGGAAACGAGCAACGCCCCGATGAAGAGGTTCTTCTTGCCGAACTTCTTGCTGAGCGGACTGGTGATGGCGGCGCCGACGATCGAGGCGATCATCAGGGCGGTCATGTATCCTCCCGCCATCAATTGGTTGTGGATGTAGTGGGTGAAGTAGATGACCGTGATGCCTTGCTTCATGTTGTTGTATATGTTGAAGACCAATCCGACGATCAGCAGCACTACCCATGGCTTGTTGTGGATCAGGTCTATCAGGTCATCCTTGATGTTCTCCTTCTGCGAGGCGGGAGGAGTCACCCTTTCTCTTGTGTAGTAGAAGGTGACGAAGAGGCATAGGATGAGGATGATGGAGAGCGAATAGATCGCCTTGCTGTAGCCTTCACTTTGGTTGATGAGGGTGATGGCGCCCGAGTTCTTTTTGCTGTCGCCTATTCCGAACACTTTCGAGAGCATGGTGAGGAAATCTGTTTTTCCGACGAAGACATTTGCCTCGCCCTCCACGATGAAGGTGATAGGCTGGTTGGCTTGTAGCGAGAAGCTTTTCCCGACCGTGGTGCTATCCTTCGGGTTGTTCATGGTGAGGAAGGTGGCCATGCCGCCCATCGTGTTGATGCTCACGTTCTTGACCTCCTCTTGCGAGGTGATGGTCACTTCGAATTTCTTGTCTGCGATTTTCTGGATCTCCATGTCCGGGTTGATCTCCCCGTAGTGGGCTACGAGCAGCAACAGGGAACCTTGCACGATCATGCCACCCACGAATGCGCCCACCATGCGGAACGAACCGATGCTGGTGCGTTCCTTGTCGTCGCCCGTCATGACGGCCATCAAGGCTCCGTAAGGGATGTTGTTGGCGGTGTAGATGAGCGTGAAGAGGATGTAGGTCGTGAAGGCGTAGGCGGTCTTCCAGCCCATCGACCAGCTCTCAGGGCAGGTGTAGAGCAATGACAGAATGACGCCGAGCGGGATGGCTGTCCAAAGGATCCAAGGCCTGAACTTTCCGAATCGGGTCTTGGTGCGGTCACCGATCGCGCCCATGATCACGTCCGTGAATCCGTCGCTGGTCCTTGCCACCAACATGAGCGTGGCGACGATGCCGGGCGCTATGCCGAAGACGTCTGTGTAGAAGATGATGAGGAATGCTGAGACACCGCGCCATGCGATGTTCGCGGACGCGTCGCCCAAGGCATACGCGATCTTTTCTTTGAGGGATAGTTTCTCTGTCATATCTGTGATTATTTCCTTAGTTTCTTAAAAAAGTCTGTCATGAGCTGCGAGCACTCCTCTTGCAGCACGCCGGAGACCACTGCGCATTTGGGGTGCAGGGCGTTGGGCGCATAGACAGAGTAGCCACGCTTAGGGTCGGGTGCACCGTAGACCACCTTGCTGATTTGGGCCCAACCGATGGCGCCGGCGCACATGACGCAGGGCTCGACGGTGACGTATAAAGCACACTCCGACAGATATTTACCTCCCAAGTAATCCGCCGCCATGGTGATGGCCTGCATCTCTGCGTGTGCGGTCACATCGTGCAATGTCTCCGTGAGGTTGTGGGCCTTGGCGATGATCTGTTCGCCATGGACGATGACGGCGCCGATGGGCACCTCGTCCTTCGCCCCGGCCCTCTTCGCCTCCGCGAGGGCTTGCCGCATGTAATATTCGTCGTTCATGATTCTTTCACGTTATCGAACAGGGAAGGCGCGTCCGCCTCGAACCGCTTCAGCACTTCGATCATGATGGTTTCCCTGCAGAATTTGGCCTTATTGGAGATTTTGTATTTCTGGAAAAAACGCTGCAAGGCCCTCATCTCGGCATCGTTCAGGGCGATGCTGATGCGCTGGTTGCGGACCAGTTTCTTGCGGTCCGGCACCTTGTCGGTTTTCTTTCTGATTTTCTTGTTTTTCTCTGCCATTTGGTCACAAAGTTAGTCTATTTCATCGATTTATATGTATGGTTTAGTCGAGTTTTATGTAAAAAACCTCTTTTTTTGTTCTTTTTTTGCACCAAATAAAATAAATTTGCAAAGTGTATGTTTTTGGATATAAACTAAATTTATAGAAGTATGGATATAAAGTTAGGTTTGAAAAGATTTGTGTTGTTGTCATTTGTGGGGGCTTCGTTTTTCGCTGTCTCCTGCGATGATGATGTTTTGAATACCCTTACCAGTGGCGATACGGTCGCCGCTTTGAAGGAGGCGTTGAGCGTAGGAGCCAAGACTGCGGCTTCGACTTTGGGTAAGGAAAACGGCTATTTCTCTGATGCGGCAGTGAAGATAGATATGCCGAAGGAAGTTGCTGTGGCGACTAAATTAATGCAATCTAAGGTTGGAAAAGAGTTTATCTCAAAAGCTGGTGCGGATAATTTCCAGATAGACAACATCGTTTTGATGATGAATCGTGCTGCTGAAACGGCAGCTCCGAAGGCTGTGAACGTGTTCGCTAGTGCCATTTCCGGCATGTCTATTGCTGATGGCGAAGATATCCTTTTCGATCGGTATCAATCGAAAAGCGCATCCGTAAAAAGTGGAAGTAGCGAATTTTCAGTAGGTAGTGTGGCTTTCGGCACTAATAATTCAGCTACCGCATATCTGTACGACAATACTTATTCGGGATTGAAAACTTCTTTCTCTCCTATTGTCGACGGCGTTATCGACCAGGTCTCTGTCGGCAGTCTTACATTGAATGATGCATGGGCTGGCTTTACGAAAGGATTCAACAAAGTGATGGAGTACAAAAACTCAACGGCTGGTAAAGCTGTAATGGCAGGATGGGGAATCGCAAGTGTCTTTTCTTCCAATGATGACAGCGAGGAATTACGTAATATGCTAGAGCAAAGTGAGCCAATTCAGGATAATTCGTTGGGCGCATATGTGACTGGCAAGGCTTTGTCTGGCCTCTTCACGAAGGTGGCCGACAAGGAGGTGGATATCCGCACGAATGCGGCTGCCCGCACATCAGACTTGTTGAAGAGGGTCTTTGGCCGTTTGGATGAATGATCCGTCTTGGCAGTGCGCTGAACGGTTTCGTCGAGCTTTTCTACCCTAGACTTTGTGTCGGGTGCGGTAGGAAACTTTTCCAGGACGAGCATTCCCTTTGCGTGGAGTGCCTCTCCTCCCTGCCGTTGGCGCAGGTGCACGAGTCTGAGGATAATTTTGTGGAACAACATCTGTACGGTAGACCGTATATCGAATCCGCCACGACCTTGATGGTGTATGGGAAGGAGACCGTCCCGCAAAAGATTATCCATGAAATAAAATATCATGGTGCCAAGGAGTTGGCGCAAAGATTGGGAAGAATGTTGGGAAGGCAGATGAAAGGGGGACGTTTCTCCTCCGTCGATATGATCGTGCCGGTTCCGCTCCATCCGAAACGACTGAAATGGAGGGGGTACAACCAAAGCGAATGGATCGCCAAGGGACTCTCCGAGGAGTTGGGTGCGCCGGTGAGGACGGACCTCGTCGAACGGGTGGTGGAGACCTCCACGCAGACGAACAAGAACGCCGAGGAACGTTGGTCGAATGTGAAGGGCATATTCGCCCTGAGACAAGAAGTCTCAACGGAGGCTATCGAGAACCACCATCTGCTTATCGTGGACGATGTGATCACGACAGGGTCCACCCTGATGGCCTGCGCCGCCGCCTTCTCCCATGTGAAGAATGTGAAGATAAGCGCTGCCTCGTTGGCGGCCGTAAATTAAATATGACAATTATTAACATTAAAATTTTATTTAAAATGAAGAAGATTAAATTTTTGCCGATCTTGATGGCAGTGTTTATGGGTTTGTCTTTTGGTTTGACTTCTTGCGGAGACGATGACGATGATAACGCAAACAATGAACAAAATAAGGAATTTGTAGAGTCTGATGTTATCCAAAACGGTCGTAACTTTTACATCGATTTGCAGAAGGCTAAGGAAAGTGGAAGCGAGGCTGACAAGTTGCGTGTCGTTGCTGACGCTTTGGATTATTCAAAGAACAAAAGTAACTCGGCTTGGACCTCTAACTTCTTGGCTGGCGTTGTGATGGAGAAATATAACGTGGATGATGCCAATGTGGCTAAATCAGAGGAGTATATGAAGAAGGTGGCTGATGTTAAGAACCTTTTGGACAATGGTATCACTTCTGATAACGTTGCTGATGCTTTGATCAAATTGGCCACATTCATCTCTACCAGGGACAAATAATCGAACTCATTTGTTATTGCCATGAAAATCACGAAATTATTAATTTCCGCAGTTATCCCTTTCTCCTTGTGGCTGAGTTCCTGTGATGAGGGAATCGATGACGCTTTCGAGTTGGGTCGTAAGGTGGATTGGCCGGAAATGAGTGCGGAGGAACGTGGAGCAAGTAATGGAGAGATCTTGGCGAAGGCCTTGCACTCCATCTGTGATACGGTCGCTTCCGCTAAGAAGAAGGAATTGACGGAAGACCCAATCTTCAGCGGTATGGTGACTCCTCCTCTTTCGAAGGCACAACGCCCATACGAACTCTCTGTGGAGAATGCGAAAGATACTTTATGGATGAGGGGCTTTAATACGAGCCTTAATGAGGATCTTAAATTGAGCGAGACGAAGTATAACGACTTGATGAAGATTCTTGCTATGATCAATTTTGAGGATATCGATATCGCTACTAACGCGAAGCTTTCTTTGCAAATAAATGATTTGCTGAAGTAATCAATTGATATCGTCAATGTGAAATATCTATGGGAAGTGTGTTCGGCCTCGTCCGTTCACGCTTCCTTTTTTTACCAAATTCGCGGACGATGATAGACCAAGCTACGGTTGATAGGATTTTTGATGCGGCTCAGATCGTCGATGTGGTGTCGGATTACGTGACGCTACATAGACGGGGGGCTAACTATACTGGTTTATGTCCGTTCCATGATGAGAAAACGCCTTCCTTCTCTGTCTCCCCCGCTAAAAATATCTACAAATGCTTCGGTTGCGGCAAGGGCGGTAACCCGGTCAACTTCGTCATGGAGATGGAGAACCTCTCCTACTACGAGGCGCTGAAATTCCTCGCCAAGAAGTACCACATCGATATCCAGGAGGAGGAACTGACCCAGGAGCAGATCGAACAACGCACCGAAAGGGAGAGCATGATGGCGGTGACGGAGTGGGCGCAGAAACATTTCACCCATAACCTCTTCGAAACGCAGGAGGGACAGTCCATCGGTATGTCTTACTTCGCCCACCGTGGATTCCATGAGGAGACCATCCGTAAGTTCCAATTGGGCTATGCGCTGGATAAACGGGACGCTTATACCTCTTTGGCTCAGAACGAGGGCTATAAGAGGGAGTATTTGGAGAAGGTGGGACTGACCATCGTGAAGGAGGATAATTACGCCTTCGATCGTTTCCATGGTCGTGCCATGTTCCCTATACACTCCATATCGGGTAAGGTCATCGGGTTCGGTGGACGAACCATGAAGAAGGATGACCCCGTGAAGTACCAGAACTCGCCTGAGTCGGAGATCTACCACAAGGGGAATGTGCTCTATGGCATCTACTTCGCGAAGAACGCGATCATCAAGGAGAAGAAATGTTATATCGTGGAGGGCTATGCGGATGTCCTCTCCATGGTGCAGGCGGGCGTGCAGAACATCGTCGCTCCCTGCGGTACGGCGCTGACCGTCGAACAGATCCGCTTGCTGCGCCGTATCGTCCCTTCCGTCGACGCGGACCGTATCGATGGCAACAAAAATGTCACGATGCTTTATGATGGTGATAGCGCCGGTGTGCATGCGGCGCTGAAGAATGGTAAGCTCCTCCTCCAAGAGGGCCTCAACGCCAAGGTGGTGGTCCTCCCGCCCGAGGACGACCCGGACACCTTCGCCCAACACAACGATTCTTCCTATGTGCTGCAATACCTGGCCGAGCAGGAGCAGGATTATATCATCTTTAAGACCAATTACCTGCTGAAGGAGGCGAATGGTGACCCGATCAAGAAGGCGCAGACCATCACGGAGATCGCCCAGACCATCGCAGTGATCCCTGACCAGGTGAAGCGCTCGGTCTATGTCACGGAGTGTTCGAGACTATTGGGTGTGGAGGAGAATCTGTTGTATACGACCATTGCCCAGAAACAGTGGACGAACACCCTCTCTACGGCTAACAACGGTAGCCCCGCCTCTGATATCCAACAGGTGCCGACACCTCCCGACGGGCAGACAAGCCCGGATGGTACGGAGGCTACGCAATCTCCCCAATCCCCTACCAATCGTGAACGTTATGAACTCTCCCTTTCCGACAAGGCGGAGAAGGAGATCATCTACTATCTGGTACGCTATGGCGAAGCGCCCCTTTTCGTGGGGGAAAAGGATGGCGCACCTTTCCAATTCCATGTGGTCACGTATATTAAGAACGAACTGGACGTGGATGAGCTGACATTGTCTAATCCACTCTATAATAAAATGTTAAGTGAATACCTTGAGGCCTTCTCCCAAGGTTCGAAGGGTAGTGCGCAACAATTCTTCTTACGCAACCAGGACACGCAGATGATCGAGGTTGTGACGGATGTCCTCTCCGATCGTTACCAACTGAGCCGTATGTTCGACAAGAAGTGCTCGGACAATAAGGTGAAGGCTAAGAAGTTGGACAACGAAGAGTCTGAGAGATTGGCGGTCGACGTGCCTCGCGTGATGTTTAATTACAAGTATTTCTGGGTCGAGAGCGAGATGGCTAAATGTTTGCAGATGCTGCGGCAGACGGAGGATGATGAGCTGAAGAGGAACCTGCTTACTCGTTTCAACTCGTTGCATGTGACCAAAGTGGCTTTGGCGAAGTTCCTGGGCGAGAGGATCATCAACTGATCCATTGATTTTTACGTAGGTAATATTATAGTTTTAAAAATATGAAGAGATATGGTTGGCTCGCCATTCTGTTGGCGTTTTTGATGGAGGGGTGCTTCCTCTCTAAGAGTCCGGAGGAGAAACGCGCGGATGTTGTGATGTCTATCGCTAAGAGCGCTCGCCTCTATACCGTGCAGTACAACGTGCACAAGGTGCTCACCTATCAGGATTTCAGCGCCATAGAGACTAATTTCCTATTCGAGAAAATCTCCATCCCAATCCCTGGCGAGCGTAAGATCGTCTTGCCGATGGATGCGGTCCTCAAGGCTTATATAGACTTCTCCTCCTTCTCTGACGAGAATGTCTCCGTGATGGGGGATCATATCACCATCACACTACCGGCGCCTAAAATAGAGATGACCTCCGCCAAGGTGGATTACACCGGGGAGAAACAGTTCCTCTCCTGGAACCGCTTCAGCTTCACGGAGGAGGAGCGGGAGTCCTTGCTGAAGAAGGGTAGGGAGAAGGTGCTGGCGGACATGAAAGGGTCTGATATTATCGAACGTTCCCAATTGGGCGCTTACAATGCGCTGGTCCCTCTGGTGGAGGCGGCTGGCTTCCGTCGTGAGAATATCGTGATCCGATTCGATCAGGAGATGGTGGACAAGAGCCATGATGAACAATTCCTCCTCAAAATGATTGAAAGGGACACGTTGTGAGATTTGTTATGTGATTCGTCTATTAACTTGTTAGAAATAAATAAATTATGATAAAGAAGATTGTGATTCTATTGCTGCTGGTCGCTGTGGGTGCCTTCGCCTTCCTCTATTTCCGGGGCGGGAAGGATATGCGACAGAAGACGCAGGTCGATATACCTACCGAGATATCATCCATCAAGGAGATCGCGGAGTGGGAGTTCCTCACGGTCGAGATGGAGGAGTTCGAAGACACGGTGATCCCGCGGAAAATCATCTCCGACGATCAGTTCGCGCGCATCTATAAGGGTACGGCCCGTTTGGGTGTGGACATGAAGGACGCAGCGGAGAATTGGGTGGTCACTTCCCACGACACCGTGCGGATCACGTTGCCTGCCATTCGGATCCTGGATGAGGATATCATCGACGATACGCAGACCCGCACCTTCTATGAAAACGGAAAGATTACGCCTGCCATCAAGAACGCCTTGTACGAAAGGGCGAAACAGGACATGCGCCGTCGGGCCATGTCGAAGGAGAACATCACCGCCGCAAGGGAGAACGCCCAGGCGCAGTTCACCTATATGTTCCGCTCCATGGGCTTCAAAATGGTGCACTTCAATTAGAATGTATTGGTTGATGTTAAATGAATTGTTTATTAGCTGGTTATGAATGATAAGAACGTTTCCGCTAAAGTGGATGGTACGATGGGGACGGTGAAGTTTATGCTTTGGCTAGTCGTTCTGTCGCTATTGTTGTTTTTCTTTGATTCGTATTCTGGGACTACAACGCAGTCTGTCATTTATCCTTTCGTAGCCCTCTACATTGTCTTTATTTCCCTTATGATGGCTGTGCCGATGGTTAAGCTCTATAAGAACGCTTCCTTGCCGCATCTAGAGGAATTGACGGGCGATAAGAAAGCGGCAGGAAAGGTGGAGAAGTATATCCAAGCATTGTTGTTTTTCTTGATAATGTTCTTCATTCTCTCTTTGCTGATGTATAGTGCAGAGAAGGTGAATTTGGACTACGCCTTCCTGATCGGCATGTTATGCCTGACACTAGGTGTCCTTTTGGTGTTACTTGTCAACCTGATATTCGATGCCGTGAAAAATTTGGATTTCCGCAAGCATGTTTTCCTCGCGGTTTTGGGGGTTCCCCTTGCGATGATAACGTATTATGGCGCATCCCTTATCCATCATAGGCTAGTCTGGGCTTTGGGCCTCTCTATTGTCATCGCTCTATCATTGTTGCTCATACAACTCCGCTATGCTTCATCCACCAACTTCAATGTGGATGGATTCAGCCCCTTTGGAAAGCATTTTGCGGTGCTGAGCTACGTCTCTATGTTTTATTGCCTCCTATTCGTATTCCCACATTTCGTGGATGTGTTGGACCTGGTGCGGTACAGGGATTGCCCGAGGTATCGGGCGGTGGTGCTAGCTTATTTCCATGATCGGACGGATGACAACAAACAACTCAGGGATCTGGAACGCCTCAAACTCGACATGTTCGGCAAGGAGCGGTATAACCTATTGGCTGAAAAGGAGAGTCAAGCGGAGGAACTTGTCAGGGAAGATGACCGTAGAATGATTTTGTATGTGGGTAAGATGACTGTGAAGGGGCAAGAGGATTTTTATGTCTTCGGACATAATGCCCAAGGCGTGCTATATGAAAAGTTGTCAAGTTATGTGGAAAACCATGTCCGTGGTAATCTGCGTAGATACTTGGTCCCTGCGGACGATGAATTGGAGGTGGCGAAGAGGGAGGCCGAACGTAGGCTAGAATCGGCGTTTCACCATTATATCAAGCACAGAGAGAATATGGATGTGGACACGAAGGATACATATGTTAAAATGCTTGATTGGTATGTGTATCTCAAGGTTAACAAGTCCAAATTTAGTGAGAGTATCTATGAAAGGGAATACAATATCATGCTAGTGGATTACGTCCGTAAACACATGAAGACGGACCTTGTCTTTAAAGATATGGAATCTGCCCAGAAGTGGGTGCTTAAACAGGAGTTGCTCATCGTCACCGATGAGGTGTGCGTGAGGGAAGCGTTGATGAAATATGGTGTCAGCGAAGATTATCTCTATTTCGTGCCGTGACGGCAAGCGTCTCCTTCCCGAGCGGCGGATATCCTTTTTACGATAAAATAAAAAAATCCGGGAAGCGTCTCTTCCCGGATTTTTTAGTGCGTCCTTAGACTATGATCTTATTTCTTGCAACCGCACCAAGGCTTCAGTTGCTTGAAGAAATCGTTGCCCTTGTCGTCCACCAGGATGAAGGCAGGGAAATCTTCCACCTCGATCTTCCAGATGGCTTCCATACCCAATTCAGGGTACTCCACGCATTCGATGCTCTTGATGTTGTTTTGCGCCAAGATGGCGGCCGGTCCACCGATGGAGCCTAAATAGAATCCGCCATGCTTCTTGCAGGCGTCCGTCACGGCCTGTGAACGGTTACCCTTCGCCAACATGATCATGGATCCTCCGTGGTCTTGGAACTCGTCCACGTATGGATCCATACGTCCCGCCGTGGTAGGTCCCATACTTCCGCAAGGCATTCCCTCCGGAGTCTTGGCCGGTCCTGCGTAGTAGATCGGATGGTCTTTCAGGTATTGAGGCATGCCCTCGCCGGCGTCCAAACGAGCCTTGATCTTCGCGTGGGCGATGTCACGTCCCACGATGATCGTACCGTTCAGGGAGAGACGGGTGGATACAGGGTATTTGGAGAGTTCCTTCAGGATATCCTTCATCGGCTGGTTCAAGTTGATCTTCACAGCGTCGCCCTCGCCTGCTTGGCGGAGTTCGGCAGGAATCAGCTCGTATGGTTTATCGTCCATCTTCTCGATCCAGATACCGTCCTTGTTGATCTTGCACTTGATGTTTCTGTCCGCTGAGCAGCTTACGCCCAAGCCGATAGGGCAGCTGGCGCCGTGGCGAGGCAAACGTACCACGCGTACGTCGTGAGCCATGTATTTACCGCCGAATTGGGCACCCAAACCGATCTTGTGTGCCTCCTCCAGGAGTTGTTTCTCCAACTCGATGTCACGGAAGGCGCGGCCCGTCTCGTCGCCCGATGTAGGCAAGCTGTCGTAGTAGTGGGTGGAGGCCAATTTAACCGTCAGCAGGTTCTTCTCCGCTGAGGTGCCACCGATGACGATGGCGATGTGGTAAGGAGGACAAGCCGCCGTACCGAGTGATTTCATCTTCTCGACCAAGAAAGGAACCAGCGTGCCGGGGTTCTGGATGCGGGCTTTGGTCTCTTGGTAGAGGTATGTCTTGTTGGCTGATCCACCACCTTTGGTGACCATCAGGAAGCGGTACTCCATGCCTTCTGTCGCCTCGATGTCGATCTGCGCGGGCAGGTTACATTTCGTGTTCACTTCGTCGTACATGCTCAACGGAGCATTCTGTGAGTAGCGGAGGTTCTCTTCGGTGTAGGTCTTGAAGACACCCTTCGCCAAAGCCTCTTCGTCGCAGTAGCCCGTCCATACCTGCTGACCCTTCTCGCCGTGGATGATGGCGGTACCTGTGTCTTGGCAGAGAGGCAATTTGCCTTTGGCGGCCACTTCCGCGTTGCGCAGGAAGGTGAGGGCCACGTACTTGTCGTTGTCGCTCGCCTCAGGGTCGCTCAATATCTTAGCCACTTGCAGGTTGTGGGAACGTCTTAACAGGAAGGAAACATCGCGGAATGCGGCGTTGGCCATCTTGGTCAATCCCTCTTTCTCAACTTTAAGGATGGGTTTTCCTTCAAAATCACCGACAGAGACGTAGTCTTTCGTCAGTAGATAGTACTCCGTGTCGTCTTTTCCTAATTGAAACATCGGAGCATACTTAAATTCTACAGCCATATTTCTGTTGTTTAATGTTTTATGTGTTTCTACGTTTTGTGCGACTAAGTAACAACTTTTTTTTCAAATATCCTTGATGTTTCGGGGAGAATTTAGATAATTAAGAATTTTGAATTTTGAATTTTGAATTTTGAATTTTGAATTTTGAAACGTTAGTTCGACGAAGTCAATTAGAATGCAGGGGATGGACGATATGCCTGAAGAACGGCTCATCCCAAAGCCCCAACGGGGCGATATCCTCCAGGCAGGGGTGTTAACCCCTGTGCAAAAAGGCACATGATGCGACATGAGCCCCAACGGGGCGACACAAGGAAATTAAGAATTATGAATTAAGAATTATGAGTTTTGAAACGTCAGTTCGACGAATTCAATTTTTGAAACGCAACATGTTCGGTTAACAGCAAAAAAAAGCCTCAATTGACATCGTTCGTCCATTGAGGCTATTGTCGTACGCTGTACGGCCGCTTTCGCTGTTTCCGTCGTTTCTTATTCTGTTCCATTTCTGTGCTTGTTAAAGGGTTATTTATTCATGGAAGATATCTCCATATAAACTTTCACTCCGAAAACTGCGGCGATTGAGATCGTCAAAAATGTTGCTACTGTCATAATCGTAAAATTTTTAAGGGTTCATCACTCGTTTTCTTTGTCCTTTTTTGTCAGCCTATGATGGTGTCGAATGTCATGACTACCTTTGCTACGAAGCAAGCTGCGATCGATAATACCAATGCTGTAACCATAGTTTTGTAATTTTATGCGTTATTTATTCTTTATTTATGTGATTCCTCGTTGAATCACATTGCAAATATAGGCATTGTTTTTTATTTAACAAATAAATATGCATCTATTTTGGTTAAAATATTTTAAAATATGCATTATTGGGGTGATTGTTGCATAAATTAAGAATATTTATACGAATAAATATACAATGTTAATAATGTATAAATATTTACAACGGTCGTTGTTTCTTACATTTTTATTCCTATATTTGTTTACGTGAACATTAAAACTATATGTGCTATGGGAAATTTTTTGAAAGGTGCGGTCTTAGGCGCCGCCGCAGTTTTGGTCGGTAACTATTTGTTGAATACCGAAGAGGGCAGGGAGACTTGCAAGAGGTTTAAAGATAAGGTGAAAAAAACGGCTGATGACTTGAAGGGACGGATCGAGAGCGAGTTGAAGGATTTTGAGGGCGAGGATACTACGGCTGTCACAAAACAGGTCGAGGACGTCATGGAGGAATAACAAAGCGGATTGTGGGGGTGCCCCTCCGCTATCCTATCGAAAGGGGAATCGTCTTCGGATGATTCCTCTTTTTTGTGTGTGCTATGCGTGCAAAAAAAATAGGGACGAAGGATTTTTCGCCCCTGCATAAATTTGTCTCTATAAAATATTATTTCACGATTTCATGCAGATAGAAGAACCCTAACATCCAACGGAAGATGCGGCAGGTGTAATAGTGATCGTCATAGATGCCTTGTTTGTATTTCTCTGGTATCTCTTCTTCTTCAGGGATGCGGGTGAGGTATCCTCCTTCAATCTCCACGTGCCACTCCTCAAAGTCCCATACATCTTTCGCTCCTTCATGCGGAATGATCGCGAAGTGAAGATTGTGAAGGTAATTCCTCTTCATTACTATGTTTGGATTATGAGGGTGAACCATTTCCTTCGAAGCTTCCTTTTTCGAGATGCCGCAGAAGTAGATGGCTTGGTAATTGTCCGTCTCGTCAAATGTCATTGTGGTCTCATTGTTGAAGTTCGGGTTTTTCAAGCCGAATTTCTTGCTGTATGGTCCGTGAATACAGTTCTGGCAATGCTGCAGAATGTTGGGTGTGCGTACATATTTTGCCCACAACGTGAGGAAACGCTTGCTGTCGATGTTGTGCTTGATTGTGATCATAGAACTATGTTTTTAAGTCCGCAATGAGGCAACCAATTTGTCAGTTTATTTATATATAGGCCTTATTTCTTCTATTTCTCTTACTTGTCTTGTCTCGTATTCGTCAATCTCGTATATGAATGTATAAGCCAAATATACCAAAACTTTCGTATATAAGTTGCCATTAAACATGCAAAAATAAACATTTTCTTTTTCTGATACATCTAAAACGTCAAAGTCTGATTTAATAGATAACAAATCGCCGCTATAATCACTTTTCCTCCATTTGTCGACAACATTCTTGTCATATTCGACCCTATATCGTATGTTTTCTTTCGTTTTAGGAACGAAGTTTGCAACTATTTTGGATGCCCCGCTAAATGTCCCAATTCCATTGACTGCCATATAGTATTTCACCCCGGCTTCTGTCAATCCTGAAATGGCTTTGTTCATACATTCTCTTGCACTTTGATCTACAGATATCCAATATGAGACACCTACCACTTTCTTCTCTGTTGAACCAGTTCGTTGTGCCTGAGGAATCTTGATGGTATAGACGGTTTTGGGGTCTTGTAATACAGAACATGAATGGACGAAGATCTCGCGAACGTTTGACATGCTTCCATCTTCCATGTACTTCCTTTCGACTATTACGTCTTTAGTCACGGTTTTGTATATGGTGTCATAACCAATAATACGTTTATTATTTGCATCTTGTAACCCTTGGTTGACCGCATCTAAAATGTTTAGAAAATTGTTCAATCCGTCTTTTGCATTTGTTGTCATAGTAAAAAGCATTAACAACAATAATGTTAATTTGTATTTCATAGTATGCTCTAAATAACCCCCTATAAGCCTCCGAATTCAGGATGTTATATAAAAAGAAAGGACGTGAGACTTGTTCCGCCTTACGTCCATCAATTCTGAGGTATCGCCAAACACCCTTACGAAATAAACGCAGAATAGAAACAATCCACGTCCATCTTGCTTATGTGTATAGGCGCAAAACCCAATCTACATAGACAAAAATAGACACGGCATTGTTCTACACTCGTCCTTCGTAAAAAATTTTGGCGAAATTTCAGAATTAGGACTTCATGCAAAAATGCCTTTCCAATCCATGGATTTCTCCCCATAGATCGGTGCAAATATATGGATAGTTTTTTTATTTTGTATGTGTTTGTGTGATTTTAATTGTGTCTAATCCTATGGCTGTGACGTTTTTATGGAGTGTATGCGAGGCCTGCAAAAAATAGGGGGCGAAAATTCTTCGTCCCCTACGTGATATTGTCCTCCTATAATATTAAAAATACTCTCTTACCGCAAATTCAAACTGGTCGATGAAGATTTGCTTGAAGGCATAGAGGTTGTTCTGCTCGTAAAAGATAAGCATCGCCTTCTTGTAGTCGATAGAATCGACTGAGCGGAAACTCAGCGGGCAATAGCCATTGGCAATCAGAATTGAGTTGCTGGTGATGCGGGCTGTGCGCTTATTGCCATCGGAAAAGGCTTGGATATACGACAGGAGTACAAGGGCCAGCAACGCTTTCTCGAAGATGCTTTCCTTGCTATTTATCAGGTCGCAAGTGTCGTGCATGGCCTCACGAATCTGAAATTCATTATCCAACGGATGGTAGTTGGTGCCGGTGATACCCACACGACGATGGCGAATTCCTCTGTCAACAGAGAGTTCCTTGGTGAGCAATTGATGGATATCCTCAATGCGGCTGATCGTCAAGGTCTGCAGATAGTTGGGATTGTCAAGTACGAAACGTAAGGCATCCTTGTGATTGAGCAACATGATGGCTTCTTCTTTGGTTTTGCCATCGGCGGTCTTACTCTCGCGAAGCAGACGCTCTGTCTCCAGCAAAGAATAAGTGTTGCCCTCTATCTGTGACGATTTCCAACTGAGGTCGATGCCCAGTCGCTCCATCTCCTTGCGGTATTCGTTCTCGGTCATCTCACTGACATGCTGGCGAAACTCTGCCTGTAACTCCTGCAGACATGTATTCTCTTCATCGGTGAATAACTTGACGGTTGGGAGTTGTTCACGAATCAGCTCAAAGTTGAAAGAAGTCTGTACTTGTCTCTCGTCCACTTCAGTCGCAAAATAGGTGTCCAGATTGAGTGGCATCAACAGATGTGCCTGATTAGAAAGACGATAACGAGTGGCACGGGCCTTGCCTTCTACCTCAATATCCCCATTCTGAACACCTGTCGCCAGCAGTCGTTTCATGGTGGCATCGCTACCATCGAAGGCAGTTCCATTTGCTATTTCATCGCGCGAAGAAAGCGGATGATAGTGCAGAAACTGTAGAATCTCTCTTGAAATATCCATCATTTTGAGCGTTTAATCGGTGCAAATGTGGCGATTATTTTTCAATTATCGGCTCACATTGAGCTGAAAATTGCATAAATCACACTTGTTTTGAGCCGATTCCGCTTTTGCAAAATATTGATCCGACAAAATACCGTCTCGACAAATATTATTTCACGAGCTCATGTAAGTAGAAGAATCCTAGCACCCAACGGAAAATCCTGCAGGTGTAATCCGCCATATGAAGAAGATTGCTCGAATTTGTGCATATCCTGAACGTTTTTTTGTGATAACCAACAAATTCAATTAAATTTGCAAGCGATAGTGAAAAACATGAATGTGAAATCCGTTGTTCGAAACGGGCAAAAAATATCAAAATGACTGAAAAGTATTGGGAAGAAGAGATTGAGACGATGAGTCGTGCCGATCTCGAAAAACTCCAGTTGGAGCGTTTGAAGAAAACGGTGGCGCATGCGTCGAACTCGCCATTCTATAAGAAGTTATTCGCGGAGAAGGGTCTTTCCGCTGATTCCATTAAGACCTTGGACGACCTGAAGAAGTTCCCGTTCACCACGAAGGAGGATCTTCGTAACAACTATCCTTTCGGACTCGCCGCTGTGCCGATGGAGGATATCGTGCGTCTCCACTCATCCAGCGGTACTACCGGTAATCCGACCGTGGTGCTCCACACCAAGAATGACCTCGACGCTTGGGCGAACCAGGTGGCGCGCTGCATGTACATGGTGGGCGTGCGCAAGTCGGATGTCTTCCAGAACACTTCGGGCTACGGAATGTTCACGGGCGGTCTCGGCTACCAATATGGTGCGGAGCTCTTGGGCTGCTTGACGGTTCCTGCCGCAGCCGGTAACAGCAAACGTCAGATTAAGTTTATCCGTGACTTCGGTACCACGGTTCTCCATACCATCCCAAGCTACGCTACACGTTTGGCGGAGGTATTCCAGGAGGAGGGGTTGGACCCTCGCAAGGATTCCAAGCTGAAGATCATGTGCGTGGGCGCTGAGCCTCACTCTGAGGAACAACGGAAGCGTATCGAGGAGCTCCTTGGCTTGAAGGCTTATAACTGCTTCGGCATGTCCGAGATGAACGGTCCGGGTGTCGCTTTCGAATGCCAGGAGCAGAATGGTCTGCACATCTGGGAGGATATGGTGATCGTTGAAATCATCAACCCTGAGACACTGGAGCCTGTGAAAGATGGCGAGGTGGGCGAGATGGTGCTGACAACCCTCCGTCGTGAGGCGATGCCTTTGATCCGCTACCGTACACGCGACCTTACCAGCTTCATGCCGGGCGAGTGCCCTTGCGGTAGAACCCACAGGAGAATCTCCCGTATCAAGGGACGTTCCGACGATATGATGATCGTGAAGGGTGTGAATATCTTCCCGATCCAGATTGAACGTATCCTGATGAACTTCAAGGAGTTGGGTATGAACTACCTCATCACTATAGACACGGTCGGCAACAACGACGAGATGCTGGTGGAGGTGGAATTGGGCGACCTGCACACGGACGACTTCACGAAGTTGCAGTCCCTCACGAAGGAGATCACCCGTCAACTCAAGGACGAGATCCTGCTGACCCCTAAGGTGAAGTTGGTGGAGAAGGGTTCTTTGCCAGTGTCCGAAGGAAAAGCGGTGAGAGTGAAAGATTTAAGGAAAAACCACTAATAGAGATATACTATGACAATCAACCAGATATCAATTTTCTTGGAGAATAAGTTCGGTAGGCTGAACGAGATTCTCTCTTTTTTGAGCAAGGAGAACATCCGTGTGATCACCGCTACCGTGGCGGACACTTCCGACTATGGTATCCTGCGTCTCATCACCTCCAACCAAATCAAAGCCCTCCAATTGCTGAAGGAGAATGGTGTGAGCGCCAACCTGAACACGGTGTTGGCCATTTCGGTGGATTCCTCCATCGGTAAGTTCGCCGAGACGATCCAGTGCTTCACGAAGGCGGGCATCAGCATCGAATATATGTACTGCTTCTCCATCAACCAGAAGGCGATACTCGTCCTGCGCACCAACAACATCGATGCGGCGCACGAGGTGATCCGCAGGTATGGCATGAACAACCTCTCGGAGGCTGAACTGAACAATTTGTAATGTATTAATATAAAAGAGAAAGAATATGTTTGGCATTTCGGATCCCGGCATATGGATCGTGTATCTATTGTCGATATTGTGTGTGATCGGCTCGATCATCTTTGGTGTTAAGTATTGGAATAAGGAAGACGATAACGATAAAGAATAAATAGTCATGGAGAATTTTTCAATGTATTTGATCGTGATGGTTTATTTCTTGTCCATCGCTTTTTTAGGATATTTGGGATATAAGAAAACAAAGGATTCGAAAGACTTCCTGATCGGTGGTGGTGAGATGAATCCAATCGTGATGGCGCTCTCTTACGGTGCCACGTTCATCTCCGCTTCAGCCATCGTGGGTTTCGGTGGTGTGGCGGCTACCTTCGGTATGGGTATCCAATGGTTGATGTTCCTGAACATGTTCGTGGGTGTGGTCATCGCCTTCATCGTCTTCGGACGTCCTACGCGCCGTATCGGTGCGAAGCTGAAGGTGGGTTCGTTCGCCCATTTCTTGGGTGCGTTCTATGAATCCAAGAAGATCCGCATCTTCGTGGCGGCCGTGATCTTCATCTGCATGCCGCTCTATGCCGCCGCCGTCTTGCGTGGTGGTGTCTTCTGTATGCAACAGGTCTTCGGTATCGATTTCGACTTGGCTTTGCTGGTCTTCACGGTGATCGTCGCTTCATACGTCATCGCTGGCGGTATGAAGGGCGTGATGTACACGGACGCTTTGCAGGCAGTGATCATGTTCGTATGTATGGCTTGCTTGGTGTTTGGCGTCTACAAGGCGTTGGGCATGGGCTTCTCCGAGGCGAATGCGGCGCTTGGCGCTATCTCTGACCAGGTGCCTGAGAAGTTGGCCGCGGTCGGTCATAGAGGATGGACCTCCATGCCGGAAGGGGGCTCCCAGCAATGGTATACGCTGGTCACTTCCCTGATCATGGGCGTGGGAATCGGTTGTTTGGCGCAGCCTCAGTTGGTGGTTCGCTTCATGACGGTGAACAGCACGCAGAAGCTGAACCAGGGCGTTGTGATCGGTTGTGTCTTCTTGATCATTACGGTGGGCGTTGTTTACCACGTGGGTGCGCTCTCCAACCTCTACTTCTGGAAAAACGACGGAGCGGTTTCCATCAACATGGTGGAGGCTTCCGATAAGATCATACCATACTTCATCAGCCGTGTCATGCCGGCTTGGTTCACGACCATCTTCATGTTGTGTATCCTCTCCGCCAGCATGTCCACGTTGAGTGCGCAGTTCCACACGATGGCTGCCGCCGCTGGTTCCGACATCTACGGTTCTTGTGTGGATGAGGAGAAGAAACGTAACAAGATGACGGTGATGATCCGTCTCGCCGTTCTGGTATCCATCCTGATCAGCTTTATCATCTGCTTCGTGTTGGGCGAGGGCAATGATTCTCCGATCATCGCTATCTCCACCTCCCTCTTCATGGGTATCTGCGCATCGGCTTTCTTGCCATCCTACTTCTGCGCATTGTACTGGAAGAAGGTGACGAAGCAAGGTGCGTACGCCAGCATGTGGGTAGGCGTGGTCGCCACTCTCTTGGCGTTGATCTTCTTGCATGCGAAGGAGGCTACCGCTTTGGGTATCTGCAAGGCGTTGCTCGGAACGGATGTCTTGGTGACGGATGGTATGTTGAAGTTTGTTGACCCTATCATGTTCGCCTTCCCTCTTTCCTGCATCACCATCGTAGTTGTCAGTCTAATGACAGGGAAAAAGCAGGAGGCGTGATGTCCGATTTCAAGTGTGAGAAGGTGCTCCCGTATGCCGACGGGGGAAGTAAGACGAAACAGATAACGGAGATGTTCGATCATATTGCTGGGCAGTATGATCGAATGAACCGTTTGATGTCCTTGGGTCAGGACCGTACCTGGCGCCGTAGGGCAATTGAGGCGTTGTGCGCCTATTACCCTAAGCGGGTGATGGATGTCGCGACGGGTACTGGCGACTTCGCCATCGCTGTGGCGGAGCGCCTGAAACCTGAGCGGGTGTTGGGCGTGGACCTCTCGGCGGAGATGATGAACGTGGGGCGGAAGAAGGTCGCCGAGCGTGGATTGTCTGGTGTGGTGAGCTTCGAGCAGGGCGATTCGACCCTTCTGCGCCAAGAGGATGCTTCGTTCGACGCGGTCACGGTGGCTTTTGGCGTACGTAACTTCTCCGGCATAGAGAAGGGCTTGTCTGAAATCAGCCGGGTCCTGACGTCAAACGGAGTGCTGGTGATCCTGGAGATGACGGAGCCTTCAAACCCTATGTACCGCTTGGGCTATAAGATCTATACCAAACTATGCCTGCCCGTTATGGCAAGGCTTTTTGCCAAAGATTTGAAAGCATACGATTACCTGCCAGCTTCCATCCAGGCCTTCCCGAAGGATGATGAGATGCGACAGATCTTGAAGAAGTGTGGTTTCCAGTCCGTCGAGATAAATAAATTCACCATGCAAACATGTTCATTATATTTGGCTTGTAAATGAAGAAGGTTCTGATCACCGGTGCGAACGGATTCGTGGGTAGCTTCATGGTCGAGGAGGCTATCCGACGTGGTTATGATGTCTATGCGGCCATGCGTGCGGAGAGCTCCAAGGCTAATTTAGAAGGCCTCTCGCCTAAGTTCATCGACCTGCCCTATGCGGATAAGAACAGGATGAAGAAGTGCTTGGCTGGCTTGCGCTCCGTCGTGGGGCAGTTCGACTTGATCATCCATACGATGGGGCTCACGAAGTGTAAGCATAAATCGGACTTCGACGTCGTGAATTTTGAATATACCCGTAACTTCGTGCAGGCGCTCATGGAGAGCGGTATGACCCCGAAGCATTTCATCTACCTGAGTAGCCTCTCCGCCTTCGGTTCGGGCGACCGCAAGACGCTGAAACCGATTGAACTGACGGACGAGCCTAAGCCTGACACCGCCTACGGAGCCAGCAAACTCAAAACGGAGCGTTTCCTGGCCACTTTAGATGCGAAGGTGTTCCCTTATACCATCTTGCGTCCTACGGGCATCTACGGGCCAAAGGAGAAGGATTATTTTGTGATGCTGAAGACCCTGACGCGCCACCTCAATCCGGGCATCGGGTTCGAGCCCCAATACATCACCTTCATCTACGTGAAGGACTTGGTGGATTTGGCCTTCCTCGCTGCGGAGAAGAAGGGCGTGGGTAAGGCTTATTTCGCGGCGGACGGGGATGTGTGGACTTCCGACAACTACGTGAAGCTCTGCAAACAACTGCTGGGCGTGAAGCGGACGTTGAACATCAAGGTGCCTTGCTGCATCGTGAAGGTGCTGGCGTTCCTGTTCGATAAGATCGGTGGCTTGTTCGGTGTGACGCCTACGCTGAATATGGATAAATACAATATCCTTTCCGCGTCGAATTGGAAGTGCGACATCGAACCGTTGAAAAAAGACTTCGATTTCAAGGCGAGGTATAATCTTGTGCGTGGATTAAAGGAGAGTATCCGTTGGTATCGGCAGAATAATTGGTTGTAAGGCTATTCGTGGTGGATTACTCGTATTCGTACTTCTCGATGAGGTACCATTGCTTGTTGATACGGATGAAGTTGTACTCCTCCTTTATCTCTTTGTCTTTGATAATGATGAACTTCCTGTTGCCGCCATCGGTGGTCGCTTTGAAGAGCAATAGCTGTGGATAGGTGTCGGAGAGGGGTAGATGGTTCCAGTCTCTCGGCATGACCAGTTTCCGTTTGGTCTGCTCTTTCCCGTTCATTGTGTTGATGGGAAAGGGGAATACGGTATGGTTGATCTGAAACTTTTTGTTGCTTGAGAAACGTTGTATGAAGTCGATGAAATCATTTTGCTCGAACCGTTGAAGAGGAATCGGCTCCTCGCTGGTGTAGATCCATTTGTTGCCCTTCTTCTCGAATTGGGTCTTCGACACATCCTTCTTCTTGAAGTTGACCAGGGCGGTCGAACCGCTGTTTGTGTTGCCGAACGATAAAGAGTCAATGCTTACGACCGCATAATTCTTGTGTATGGATGTAGGGTAGGGGCTCTTTTTCCCTCCCGTCAAGAGATTGTTGATGATATGGGACGACAAATCCTCCCCCGCTGAGATCTGAAAAGATCCGAGGAAAAGAAGCAGCGCATATATGTGTCTTTTTGAAATCCCTATCATATTAATCTCTGCTTTATGCTTTATATACCGGAGGCAAATTTAAACAAAAGCATTGAAAAGAAAAAATTTCCCCCCAACGCTTTTGTTTTTGCTCTCAATGGGTTAGTTGTGGAACAGGGTGAAATGGCCCTGGAACTGCCTGTCTATCTCTGGTATGTTGACTAAATACCAATAGTCGGTCGAAGGCATCTTTTGTCCATTGTATGTTCCGTCCCAACCACCGTCTGTACTTTTCCCTTCATAGAGGATTTTACCAAATCTGTCGTATATTTTTATTGTCGCCCTTTCGTAACGGTCTAGGTTCTTCACCACCCAGGCTTCTCTTCCTTGCACGAAGTATTCAGGGAAGAAGAGATCATAGGTTGGCACCTCCAGATCGTAGGTGGAGGCACATCCGATCTCGTTGGATACGGTGATATGGTAGGTCTTGCCGTAGGTGACGTTGCTTAGAATGTTGGAGGTTGTCACCCCTTTGCCATCCCCATAGTCGTAATAGAGCGGGTTGTCTAGCGACACGGTCTCCACCTGGTAGGCGTTGTTCCCGAATTCCTCGCAAGAGACGATCTCTGGCGGATAGTGGACGTCTATGGAGGTGGATGCCTCACCCTCGCACTCTTCGTTGCGTACGGCCACATGATAGGTCGTGGTGGTGCTTGGATGGGCGCGGTAGGATGCTTGGTTGCTTACGGATGATCCGAAGTCGTCTTGTGACGTGTACCAGTTGATGGATGTGTAATCCGTTAGACCCTCGATGTATAGGTTCACCGAATCACCCTCGCAGATGCTTTTCCCTCCGATTAGGCTGATCTCTCCCACCGGTTCCGACACGTGGATGTTGGTGTATAACGGGTCTATGGCGCATCCCTGCTCTGTGGCGGCGCTCACCTTGTAACGGGTGCTCTTTGTAGGGGAGACCTCGATCTCCGTCTTGCCGGATGCTAGTGATTGGAAGGTTGTCCCTCCCTCCTCGGCGCTTTCCCATACAACCGAGGCAGGATAGTCTGTGGTGACTTTCAGGGTGATGCTTTCCCCTGCGCAGATGGAGTCGTCCTGCGTTATCGTCATCTCGGTAGGTTGATCCACGATCACCTCGAAGCGGGCACTGTCGGAAGGACAGTAGTCCAAGGTGTATGTCATCTTGTATTCTGCTGTCTCAAATGGAGATAGCGTGAATGGTGCGGTTGAGTTGGAGAAGACGGAGTACTCGGTGTCGCTTGCGCTCTTCTTGTACCATGTCACACTCTTTGGCTCTCCCGTGAAGTGTGCGTCGACCACGGTCTCCTCCTTCGGACAGATGACCACCTTCTCGTCCAAGTTGAACGATATGTTCTTCTCAACAGTCAGACTCAACTCGTCGGAGGTGTCGCTTGGGCAGGCTATGTTGCCCGTTGAAACGATGCGGTAGAGGGTGCTCTCATCGGCTGTGATGACCTTTCCGTTGGTGAGCTCTGTATCGAACGTGGTGTAATCGTCCGCCCCTGCGCCTTTCCGTTGCCATGCGAGGCCTTGCACCTCGTCCAATTGGGCGGTGAGGGTGACGTCGGTCCCTTCGCACACGCCTGTCTCAGAGATGGAGAGCGCAAGTTTGGCTGGCTTCTCTATCTCCGTCTGGTAACTCTTCTGGTAGCTAGGGCAGTTTACGCCTTTAATCTCCAGCAGATAGGTGGCGTTCTCTGTCGGGGTGTCTGTGAGCTCCAATTCGCTTGTGGTAAGCGTGTCTCCATTCTTGATCCACGCGAAGGTGTTGTTAGGATCTAACGTGGTGTGGGCGCTTAACGATAGTGGCGTCCCTTCGCAGAAATAGGCAGGTATGCTGTCCACGTCAACCTCTATCTTCTGCTCCACGTTCACACGCACGACGTTGGAGTATGCCTCAGGGCATACTACGGAGTTGGAGGCTGACTTGATTCTGTAGAAGGTCGTGCTGCTTGGGAAGAGTGCGGTCAAGTCTGTGTTAGGGTTGAACTCATTGAAGTTGAGGCTGTCCTGCGACTTTTCCCAGGTGACAGATGTCTGCTGGTCCCATATGACATTGAGCCTAGCCATCTCTCCTGAGCATATGTTTTTCTTGTCTATTTCCAAGCCTATGTTGCCATTCGACCGCTCCACCTTGACGGTCTGTTCTTCCGTTTTCGCGGTGCAGTATTTCCCTGCCACGGCGAACTCATAGGTGGTGGTTTGGGTTGGTATGTCTGTGAGCTCCAACTCGCTCGTGGAGAGGGTGTCTCCATTCTTGATCCATGCGAAGGTGTGGAAGTTCGGATCAATATCGGCGGTGGCCTTAAGGTCGACGTTCGATCCCGCGCAGACCTCTGTAGGCAGTTGCTCCATGGAGATGTCCCCCGGTTTCTTTTCCACGTGTGCGATGACGGTGAACGAGAAGGTGGTCGGACATACTGATGTGGCCGGTACTTTCACGCGGTAGTAGGTGGTGGCGTCTGGCTTCAGGTTGGCGGTCGGACGTACCTTCGGCACTTCGTTCGGCCTTCTGATGAGTTCGCTAGGTATCTCGTCCGGCACGAAATCCTCGTAGGTATCCCTGTCGTAGGTGCGTTGCCATACCACGATGGCGTTGTAGTCGTACTCTGCCGTCACTCGGACGGTCTCGCCCTCGCAGACGGTGTCCTTGTCGATCTCGATCTCCACGCCATGCTCCGTGTAGACTATGGTGCGGGTGGTGTCCTCCTGTGGCGGACACAGGTTGCCGAACACGACGAACCGGTAGGTGGTGGCGATGAGCGGTATTTCTGTGTACTCGAACTTCTGCACATCCCTGAGGGTATCTTCATTCACGACCCAAGTATAGGTGTTGAGGGTGGAATCAATCTCCGCGCGGGCGGTCAGGTTCACCTCCACACCGTCGCAGATCGTGTCTGGCAGCTGGTCGATCTCCACTTCCACCCGTTTCTCCGTGTAGATGAATACCGTGTCGGAGTAGATGACTTGGCATGATGATCCGTCTGTCCTGGCCCTGAAGTAGGTGGGTGCTAAGACTGGTTCGGTGATGGTGTCACCGACGGCGGTCAGTTCGTTGAATGTCTGCATGCTATCGGTCGAGTACTCCCAGATGAGCGGTATGCCGTTGTCCTTACGTGTGACGTATAGGGTCGTTTCGTCTCCGCTACACAGGCTATCCTTCATTGCGCTCAGATGGATGGAGTCGGGGAGTAGGGTGACTGATGTTATCGTATCCTTCATGGTCGCGCAGAGCTCGTCCTCTAGCACGAAGATGTAGGTGGTGGAGTCCTCTGGCATGTCCACGAGGCTCAGCTCCGTGGTGGAGAGCGTGTCTCCGTTGCGTAGCCAAGCGAAAGTGTTGCTTGGACGGAGGGTCACGTTAGCGTTCAGTTGCACGGTGCTGCCGACGCAGACGTTCTGAGGTATCTCGTCCAACGTGAAGGTGTTCGGTTTCTCTATGCTGACGGTCACGATGTTGGAGTAGGCCCAAGAGCATGCGTCGGATTCCCTCATCCTGACGCGGTAGTAGTAGGTCGAGGTCGTGGCGCTATTCTGCGAGAGAGGAATCTGGTAGGTGAGGTTAAACGGGTTGCTGTGGTAGTTCTCCTGTCCGGTCTCTCCTCCCGCGACGTCTTCGAAGCTCACACCGTCGTAGGAGCGTTCGAGCACCGCCCATCCTCCGACAGGCAAGTTAGGATTGGTGTTGATCGCGGTGAGGGTTATGTCCGCTCCCTCGCAAGCCTTGTCGGGCATTGGGGATAGCTCCGGATGCAGGAGGATCGTCTCTACCGTGAAGATGAAGGTGTCGGAGACGCACTCCTCGCTCCATGCGAGGAACATCACTTGGGTCGTGTCGTAGGTTTGCTCGTGGATGAGCTTCAGGTTGTTTTCTCCTGGTATGAGTTGCCAGTCGGCCTCCCTGTTGTCTCTGATGTACCAATGTATGCTGTCGATAGGTACGTTGTTGGTCTGAACCACTTCCCACTCTGTGGTAGGGGATTTGAAGCATGTGGTCCGGCTCCATTCCCTTGGGTTGGTGGATGAGACCGGGGATCCGTTACTGTTTGGAACATCGAATTCGGGTTTGTCGCATTTCTTTATGCAAGTGAGGAGTGTGGTGTCCGTGATGTAATAGAAGTTTTCGCATGGATTGTCGGGATAGCCGTTTTTTGCCACTTGCTCCGCCACATCCTGGCTTTTAGCCATTACGACCCTGTAGTATGTGGCCCCGCCGAGAGACTTGTCGAAGGTTATGCTGGTCTGATTGTCGGGAAGGGTTTGCCAACTCTGCGCCATGTCTGTCGAATATTGCCAGAGGCGTACATGTTGGATGCTACTCCAATCGTCTTCCGTGAGGTCGATGGTGTATTGGTCGGTTGAGTTCTTGCAATCGATGTTCAGTTCGGCCCTATGCCATGCCGTATTGTTGATGTTTATTTCAGCCGGTGGAACATCCTCTTCAGGCGTTGGTTTGATGGATGCGATGGTGTTGGAGATGATGTAGTAGGCACATCCATTGGAAGGTCCGCCTATGGCGCCGATGTGGCGCGCTTCGGCTTCAGCGTCTCCGATTGTATTCCCGCCCGTAATGATCAGTCTGTACATCTCTGTGGCCGTTTGTTGGTTGATGCTACGGCGCATGCTTGTCTTTTCTTCCCCACTCTCAGGGTCCATGTCTTGCCATTGGAATCCTCCATCGGTTGAGACTTGCCATAGGCAGTAGATGTGGTCATAGATTTGTTTCCAGCCTGGAATGATGTCGTTCGAAACATTATAGATGGCTTCGGGAAGACAACCGACCCCGCCTTCTATTGTCTTATAGGATTGTTTTGCGTCGATGGCGGGCTTAGGTGCCTCATTTTGATCCCAGCGATAGAGCTCAATGTCGTCGAGGGCGAAGTCGTTACCGGCACCTCCTTGCACTTGATTCTCGATGATGAGTTGCAGCACATCCCCGTCTTGGACATCGAATTCCACTTCGTTGTAGTTCCATTCATCGGTTCTATCTATGTGTGGATTTAATACACCATCGTGTTTGCTTCCCCCAATTCCCCAGATTGTGCTGGTGGATATCTCGGCGGTGGCTATGGTGTCTGGGTTTGCGGGGTCTTTTATGTTGACTACCTTCATCGTTAGGGATGGGGTTCTTAACATACCGGCACTTGAGATATCGGCGAGATATGCTCCTAATTTATATTTGCTATTCCCACAAATGTCGAAGTCGATGGTGTGCTTGTATATGTCTACGCCTATGCAATCGAAGTTTACGTTCACCACCAACATTCCCCCCTGTTTGTTGTTGGGGTCGGTATGATCTTTCCCCGCGAAAAAATTTTCGGCTCCCATCCCATTGCAATTTAGGCTTGTTTTGCGTTGGAAAGACCACCATGTGCTGTTCATGATGCCATACCATCCATCTTCAATGGCTTTGCATTCATTGAACTGATGATCCTGCATGCTCATGGACGGGTCGGGGAAGTCTCTGATGACGGAATCCTCCACCACGCCGAAGTCCTCATGCCACACACGATTCCATGTCTGTGCTTGCGCAACTATGCTTGAAGTCAATAGCAATACCCACAAAAGCAATTTGTTCTTCATTATCCGTCCGTTTAGTTATGATTTTAAGTAACCACTGATTCTGAGGATATCCATTTCCCCGTTGCGGAAATAAAAAATCCACTCCTCATGCTACAAAAATATCAAACTTGTTTGAAGTTTTCAATGTTATTACACTTAAATTTTCATCCGAATTCACTTTTTTGTATGATAAAATACTTTTTTCCCTATATATAGCTGGTTTCGCTCAATTAAAACGTCTTTGTTGGGGGGGCGGAGGATCTTTGCATCCTCCTCTATGGGTGGATTTTGTGTCCGCATGTTTTTTAGCTATCAATAAAGTAAATTTAACACAAAAAACATGCCTCTATTGGAAAAATATTGTTATTTTTGCATCAAAATCCAACCTGTTTGCACGGATGGATTTCTATCTGTTTAACCAATAAAAAAGCTGCTATGGCAAAGTTCATAGATTTAAAATCCGACTTCGGGTTCAAGTTCTGCATGCAGGACGAGGTCATCATGCTGTCCTTCCTCAACGCCATCCTAGAAGGGGAGGTGGACAGGATCACGCACGTCAAGTTCGAGAACGTCGAGACACCCCCGCCCTCCAAGTACCAGCGGGGCGTCACCTTCGACCTGCTCTGCACCACCGAGAAGGGGGACAACGTGCTCATCGAGATGCAGAACTCCTCCCAACGCTACTTCAAGACACGCGCCAACTTCTACATCTACAACCTGATGCGCAGGAAGATCCACAAGGGACATAACTGGGCGAGGATGAAAACCGACATCACCCGCATCCTCGGCATCTTCATCATGGGAAGCAGGATGGAGGGTCTGGAGAAGGTCATTACGCGGACGGGCGAGTGCGACCTCGACACCGGGAAAGAATTCTGGGACAGAGTTCGCAAATTTTTCATATCTTTGCCCATGTTCAGGTTCGACCGCTCCAACATCACGGTCAAGAACATCTGGATCAGTTTCTTTAAAAACCTCGGCAACATGGAAAACATTGACCCATCGGTATACGAGCGAGCGGACGAGGGTCTGCTCAGACTGATAGAGAAGGCGAAGGTATCCGCCCTCTCCGAGGAGGAGTACGACCAGTATGAGGCCAGCATGAAATACCTCGAAGACGAGATCGACATGGAGCAGCATGGATACGAGAGAGGCATGGAAGAGGGACTGAAGAAGGGAACCGAGCAAGGGATAAAACAAGGGATGAAGCAAGGAATGAAGCAAGGGATGCTCGAAGGAGAGAAAGCTGCTAACCTACGCAACGCGAAGAAAATGAAGCAAAAAGGAATGGGTGTGGATGATATTGCGGAGATAACTGGACTATCCCCAAAGGAAATAGAAAAGTTGTAGCATCTGCAGGTTCGACCGCTCCAACATCATAGTTAGGAATATCTGGATCAGCTTCTTTAAAAACCTCGGTGATATGGAAAATGTCCAAGGCTATATTCTCTTAAATTTTTAATCTTTCAAGGCCGAACGGAACATAATTTGTATATTTGCGAAAAGATATTGCAAGTCTTGTCTGTATGATGATAAATGCCAAAGCTTGGTGTTTTACTGCATGGCGGGCATGAAAAAATGTTTGACACGAAATAATGCGAAAAGTATGTGTTTGTTGTCTATTAGTACAGGAAAATTTCTTTTGATCGCTTTGGCGGCTCTTTGTATATATGAGTTGGGCGTGTTCCTTTATTTTAAGGTTGTGAAGGACGATTCGTCGCAGGTGTCGAAGAGTGAGGCGAGAAAAAGCAAGGAGCGTGTGTCGGAGGCCCCTGCGCAGAGCACGGCGCCTTGCTTGAAGATATCGGCTAAGACTAGAAAGAAAGAGTCTCAGGTCCAAAACAGTGTCGCTGCATGGGAGGATTTAATCGATTACCGCAAGGCGGATCATGGCGCTTCCCGGAGACTTCCCTCTCGTGAAGAGGCGCGCCAAGAGACTGTGGTTGACGCTTTCTCCCCTGAGGATACCCATGTCGACTTTTCTCGCATGGATGCGGTGAGCAGGAACGCTGTGGAGGATCTTTTGGGCAATGTTTCTTCGTCTGTCGTTGCGTCTGAACCGATGGTCGCTGCCGTTGTCCCGCCTAAGGTGGAACCTACCGTGGTGGAGGAGCCGAAGGTGGATCCCGCACCGGTTCAATCGTCGCCAAAAGAGGGAAAACAGGCCTCTGACTCGGACGTGAACAATGCTTTCCCGGAGCTCGATTTCTCCAATATGTTAGGCTGATCCTTGCATGGCCTTTTTGCCTATGCCGCAGATCGTGCGGAATTGTTTGCCCTCTTGTGTCCTTTATTGTGTAGGTCCCCTTCGCTGTTGCTTGTGGAGGGTGGTGTCGAGTGCGTTTTGTTGCCCCTCCGTCGGATGGTAGGGGGCTGGCACGAGGCTGTTGATCTCTTTATCCAACAGGAAACATCCTTGTCGCAGATGGATGGTGCCCCCTTTCTCCAGGTTCTCCCGCTGGCTGGCGCTCAGGTGTAGCCGATCGAATGTTTGGGAGAGTTGTTCCGCTGTTTGCGCGAGGTATAGTTGTGGTTTGTTGCCTCTCATCAGTAGTTTTGCGCTCTGTCCGTTCCCCTTGAGGTGGAGTGTGGGTGAGAGCGTGCCGTTGCGGCTTCCCCGTATGGAAGCGATGGAGTCTGCGGTGAAGAATTGGTCGATGGGTATACGCTGGTGTTGCCCGTTATAGCTTTGGATGACGAGGGTGTCGATGGCTTGGTAATGGTGGGCCTGTGGTTGTGCGTTCCTCATCACCTCCCGCCATCGGTTGTTGATTTGATTGATCACGAGGAAATCGGACAGGTCCTGCTTGGGCACGTCGATCTCAGGTCTTCCTCCTTTGGAGAGTTCCCTTTCGTAGTTGTTGATTTTGCTGGATATGTTTTCCGCCAATTGATTCGCATCGTGTGTGGAGTCGTCTGGGATAAGGATGAGGCTTGTGCTTTGGCTGAGGCGTTGCTCGGTCTCCTCGATCTCCTTCCCTATTTTCATGTTGCTGATGAGCAACACGTTCTCCTCCTCCCTGCTCTCGGTCTCTATGACCAGTTGGGAGATGAGTCGGTCGTATTTTGCGGAGCGCACATCTCCGACGCTTTCTTGTGAGTAGGCGAGGTCTATGGTGAGTTCCTCGATATGGCGGTTGAGGGTGCGTAGGTTCTTCCCCGCGCGCTCCTTCTCCTCCGGATCGCTTGTGTTTTGCAGGATGTCGAGGGTGTCGGCTTTGGCTTTGAGGTAGCTGAAGAGGTTCCGTTTGATGAGCATCTGCTGGTGTTTCTCCATGATTCGCTCATACTCTTCCTCGCTGATATGTCCGTCGGACAGGAAGATGTCGTCCGGCTCTTTGATCAGGTATCTGTCGGCTGTCTCTTTGGGGATATGGTATTGGAGGAGCCCACCTTGTCCGTATGAGGGGTTTTCGGACACCTTCGCACTGTATTCGGTCTCGAAATCATCTTTCACGATGAACGTCGCGATGCGGGTGCGGTAGGAATATTCGCCGGTCTTCGGGTCTCTCCACGGACTGATTTGGAGTCCCTGACTCAATAGGATAGGGTTGTGGTTCACGGCTTGGAGTGTCTTCTGCGGAAAATAGAACTCGCAAGGCTTCATCCTCCCCGTCTCGTAGTAGGCGACGAGGGCGCATATCTTTGCCCCTTTTTTCAGCGTCGTGTACTCGTAGGTGTCTATGCCAGGGTACTTGTCGCTCCCTTGCCGTTCGGAGGCGGATTTGATATGGGGACTATTTCTCTCCATGCAGGTATTTCCTCCCTAGTGACAGATACTTCTCTTTCTCTGAGGCCGACAGGTTGCGGTAGCGGATGGCGATGTGTATGTCTGGCTCGGACGAAAGGTCCATCACCGAGGTGATCCCTCCCCAGTCCGTGTCGATCGAGAGCTCGTCCTTCTCCGAGAGGAGCTGGGCCGGAATGACGGTCTCCCGTGCGAGAAACTCGTCGTGCAACTTCTTTTGCTCCAGTGCGGTATCTTCCCATCCGGGCGTTGAAATCCATTCTTGGATGTGGGTGGCTCGCTCGGAGCGCAGGGTTATCTTATCGACGTAATCGTTGCGCCCGATGTGTATCTCCATGGATAAAGGGTAACCGTCTATCGTGAGACGCTCGAAGAAGAAACTTCTCCCGTTGCTGCTCGCATGTCGCAACCCTTCTTTGTTGGCGTCCCAAAATTTGGAATTCATTAGGTCGTTTTTGGAGAGGAAAGGTGATATCACCCACTCCTCTTGGCTGTTAAGGATAAATTTCCCTGTTGATATGTCTAACATCTTAAAACCCTTTTGTACAATGTATTGTGAGTGTATCTCACCTCTTTTCGTTCCACAAATATACAAAAAATATCATTGTTCGCAATGTAATTGGTGTATTTATTACGGAATTAATACGACAGGCCTTCCTATTTACAGAGAGAGGGTGTATCAATCCTGACGCACCCTCTCCCTATATGTTTTTAATATTTATCGCCAATGGTTAGAGCGATACTTTGAAGACCTCGTCCTCCACCTTCACAAGGAAGATGCCCTTGCCGAGGAAGTCGAGTTCCATCTCGCTCGAATCGACTTTGCCCATGAAGATCGTACGTCCCATCATGTCGGTGATGGTCACCTCTGAACCGATCTGCGCATTGCCGACGATCACCTTCCCGTCGTTCACCCATACGCGTAGCAATGAACTGGTATGCATACGTGCGTTCGTGAGGATGTTTTTCTTATAAACAACTGACAACGTGGAATTTGCCGTTATCTCTGGCGTTGTGAAGAATCCGTAATCCAACTGGTCGGTCACATCCGTACCATTGAACGTGACGGAGCCGATCTCCCAGCCCTCTTCTGGTTTGAATGCAAGCTTGAAGGTTTTACAGTTGCCTACTTCCAGCGCAGTCTTGCCATTTGCTCCATCCTGTATGGTTAGGAACGCTGCTGGCTCCAATTCGCAACCTCCGATTTCGATTTGCTCTTCGATGTCCAGCTTCTTCGCCGCCATGCCGTTGCCTGGTTTCAGTTCGAGAGAATAGGTGTAGCTTTCGCAGGCGCCCACATTCTTGTCTTCGAAGGATAACAGCTCAAATTCAGCTTTTGTTTTTATGGTGTCTGTGTGGACTTTGCCGACCATATCGGTTCTGTGGATGAGCATTATGGTCCCTTCCGTCCATACGACTCCGTCCTTCTCCCACGTGATTTTAACGGTGCCACTGCCGGGAACATTGGTTGCGTGAGGATTTTTCGGATAGACGTGGGAACCCGAAGCCACGGATGCGGAAATGCTCCTCTTGAAGATGTCGTAGCAACTCAGGTCCTTCGTCGCCGAACGTATTACGGAGAACTCGTAAGTGTTTTCCCCTGGGGAGGTTGTCACACCGTAAGAGTAGCTCGTCTTCCCTGGGGCGTAAGCGATCTCTTCAGTTTGTGTGGCCACGCTGTCCCCCATTGTCGTTTTGATGGTGAGGAGGAACGGGCTGTTGTCGTAATCTCCCGCCGGGGCGGTTGGAATTGCCCATGTGCAGGTCAACACGTTGTCGGAAAGGGCGCAGGTGATGTCGGATACTTGTGGATAAGCGTTCACGGTCACCGCACTGGATTCGAACACATAATGGAGATCGCATTGGATGCCGTTGATTTCACCGCCCAGTTGACACTCCTGCCTAAGCTTGTACTTGTAGGATTTGTTCAGGTCATGGTAAGGCTCTGTGTAAGCTGTCACGGCGAAATAGGCTGGATCGTTCTCCGCCTGTCTGCCCGTGACGCCCGAGTGGGACGTACGTGTAGTGGAGTCCGCCTCGCACAGGAATATACCACCCATCAGGGCGACACCCTTGTTGACCTGGCGAGTCCAGTCGAAATAGATTCTTGGGTTATTGTTTTCGTCGCTACAGCCGTAGTATACCTTTGTGATTTTCAGTTTCGGGTCTTCAGGGTAGCTTACGGTGACCTTTCGGTAGGAGGATTCGCTAATATCCTCGTCTGGGGTAGCCCCCTCTCTCCACCAGTGGCCCGCCAAATCGATGGTGACCGTCGTGCCTAAGTCCGCTTGGGAGACGGGCACCTCAAACGATATGAAACGGGTGGTCTCGTCGTCCCCGCTGTCCGGCGACTTCTCTACCACCCAGTTGCCAATCAGATCCCTGCCGTCTATGTCGGCGACTACGGCCTGACCCTCCTCATTCATTTGGACTTTGATGACATGTTTGACCTTCGTGTTTTGTGTGATGGTGAGCGCATTGCCGTCGATTCCGAAGCCGCAGTAGCCGGAAAGAGTGGCGCCCCAGGTCTGGTAAACCCTAATTTTGTACTCGAGGGTACCCCTTTCCGGATTCCACGTCACTTTATCCAAATCGGAGTACTCATCCCAGCTGGAGATGGCGGAAGCTTCCTGCCATGACGCGAGGAAGAAGATGCCCAGCATTACGGCGCACCTAAGCCAAGCGTTGTGTTTTTTACGTTTCAAGGCGCAAATCCCCTTGAAGATTCCTGAAGTAAAAGTAGTCATGTTCATTCGCTATAATTATTTAGTTATTATTAGATAATGCATGTTTTAGTTCCGAAGGTAGGTTCGTGCCGATGCTTAGCCCTTTCGCTCTCCTCGGTAGGTTTACCGTATTCGTCTCATACACTGCCTTTTGTTGTTCCACTGCGGAAGGCTTGCGCACGCTTCTCCGCTTCCCCTTTCCCTGCTACTAAGATAAAGTTTTTTCCTCATTTGTTAGTGGTACAAGAGGGATTTTTTTCGATTTATTTAGAAATATTATGACATTATGGGTGATTTCCCCGAAAAATCAATATTTATTTATCGTGAAAATAGATTATAATTATTGTAAACGGTTAATTATAATAATCACATTTTTTCTTTTTCTTGCTTTATTACTAATTTCGCAAGTCAAAATATCTCTATTCGAATAGAATGTCCTTTTTGTGTGTTAGGTCATTTGTCCGGATGATATTTATGGCATAGATCGTATAACAGTCAAAAAAAATGTGTAAATATTTCTTCAAAAAATTTTGTGTAACGAAAAAATGTGTATATTTGCACGTAAATGATACACAAATAATTTAAAACTTGAGAAAATGAAAAAGACAATTTTGACAGTATGCTTGGTGTTAAGTAACATGGTGTTAACTTTTGCGCAGAATGATGCGTCCCGCAAACAGGCGCTTCAACAAGTGGAGACGGACATTAAGGGATACTTTGACGTGGCTTGCGGTATCTTCTACGCAATATGTGCGATTATGGCTTTGGTGGGTGCTTTCAAGGTCTATTCCAAGTGGAGTAACGGTGACCCTGACACATCCAAGGTGGCTGTGGGATGGTTTGGTTCGTTGATTTTCGTGGCGGTTGTCGTTACGCTGATCAAATCATTCTTCGTGGGATAACATTCCACGTCTTTGGGTCTTATGTAGTACAGTACTTATTGTTTTATCATAATATGGATTATCCGATTAATAAGGGGGTGAATCGCCCTCTGGATTTTTATGGTCTGAAGGAGACCTATATCTTTTACTTTGTAGGGGGCTTGGTGTGTGCGATTTTGGCCTATTTCATGTTGCAGTTCTTGAGCAACTGGGTCGCCATACCGGTTGCGGTCATCATTGCGGCCGTCTCCTATTTCGTCACCTATTATCTAAACAATAAGTACGGTTCCAATGGACTTTCTAAAAGGTTGGCGCAAAACGCTTGTCCGAAGCGAATTCAATTGAAGCGCACAAGGAGTTTGATTCAAAAAGGAGGCAAGAAATGAATTTTAACGTTAAATCGAACCAAATTGAGAATTGCTTTCCCTTGTTATCGTACGAGGATGGCTTGTTGGTCTCCAAGTCGGGCGACATCACCCGTCTGTTTGAACTGACATTGCCTCAGGTCTACACCTCCTCGGACGTGGAGATTGATGCGATGAACGAGTGTTGGTGCCGTGCGGTGAGGGCTCTCCCTAATTACTCGATCGTCCATAAACAGGACGTCTTTACGGAGATGGTCTGCCAGGACGTGCCTTTCTCGGAGAGTTTCTTGCAGGAGGCTTCCGCCCGTCATTTCACAGGGCGGTCGCTGTTGAGGCATCGGTGCTTCCTTTACGTTACGCTCTCGACGAAAAATGGATTGAAGACGACTTCCGCGGCCAACTCGATTCTTAGGAACCGAATTGTCCCCCAGGAGTCTGTCGACAGCATGCGTATCGACACGTTCAACGATAGTGTGAACCAGATGTTGAACATCTTGCAGTCGGGGGGCATCGTCTGCCGGGAGTTGTCGGAAGACGAGGTATTAGGATCGGATAAACAGTTCGGCGTCATCGAACAATACTTGACGCTGAACTACTCCGGAGAGGGCGAAATTCTTTACGACCTGCATGTGAACGAGGACGATTTGATGGTGGGCGACAAGTATGTCTCCTGCTTCTCCTTGGGCGAGTTGACGGATCTGCCGAATGTGGTCTCCAGCCATAAGCGAAATGAGAAGTTGTCGACCGACGTCTCTTCTCTGGCTGATTGCTTCTCTTACGAGCTGTGCTTGAAGTTGCCGTTCGACCATATCTACAACCAGTATATCTTCATCGACGATTCGAGCGAGAACCTTCGTGAGTTGGAGAAGCAGGGCCGCAAGATGGAGTCCCTCTCGGCCATTTCGAGGGAGAACGCCATCAACAAGGAGTTTAACGACGAGTACCTGACGCAAGCGCAAGTCATGAAGGAACATAGTATCCATGCAGCGTTCAATGTCTTGGTGTGGGACACTTCCTACACCCGTCTGCTGGAGAAGAACTCGCAGGTGGGTGGTGTCTTGTCCAACCTGGACTGCCAGGTCTCGAAGACGGAGGTGATTGTCCCTCACATCTTCTGGGCGGGCATTCCCGGAGCTTCCTCCAATTATCCGTCGGAGATGAAGTTCTTATCCTTTATCGCTCCCAGCGTCTGCTTTTTCAATATGGAAAGCAACTACAGGGATATCACGGGGGAGGATGGTCATGGCCTGAAACTGACCGACCGAATCAGCGGTGCGCCGGTTAGAATCGATGTCAGTGACGAGCCTGTGCGACGGGGTTGGGCCAGCGCGAAGAATAAATTCATTTTGGGTCCTTCCGGCTCGGGTAAATCCTTCTTCACCAATGTGATGATGGCGCAGAAATATGAGCAAGGGGAGCATTTGGTGATCGTCGACGTGGGTGATTCCTACCTCGGTCTTTGCCAATTGATCCAAGAGCGTACGCATGGAGAGGACGGTGTCTACTTCACCTTCAAGGAGGAGGAACCAATCTCCTTCAACCCTTTCTACGTGGAGGATTATGTCTACACGGAGGAGAAGATGGTGCAGTTGCTCTCTTTGATCTGCATCCTTTGGAAGAACGAACATGAGGAGATCTCCAAGGCGGAGGAGACGCATATCGAGACCGCCCTGAATTTCTACATTGAGATCATCAAGCAGCACAGGGAGATTTTTCCTTGCTTCAACTCTTTCTACGCTTTCCTTTCAAAGCAGTTCAAGGAGTATATTTCGAAGAAATCCGTTCGGATCGAGAACTTTGACATTGATAATCTAATTCAGGTGCTCGCCCCTTATGCGAAGGGGGGCAAGTATGAGTATTTGCTGAATTCGAAGGAGAAGGTGGACTTGCTCCATAAGCGGTTCGTCGTCTTTGAGTTGGACAACATCAAGGACCATAAGGTTCTTTTCCCTGTCGTGACAATCGTGCTGATGGATACGTACATCGCCAAGATGAGGCGCTTGCAGCCTCACGAGAGGAAAGTGATCCTTATCGAGGAGGCGTGGAAGGCCATCTCGAAGAGCGGTACGGCGGAGTTCATCAAGTATCTCTACAAGACGGTACGTAAACATAACGGAGAGGTGATCGTGGTGACGCAGGAGGTGGGTGACATCATCGGCAATGACATCATCAAGGATGCGATCATAAACAATGCGGACGAGAAGATCTTGCTCGATCAAAGCAAGTTTCTGAACCGTTTTGAAGAGATACAGTCCACATTGGCCCTCTCTGAAAAGGAGAAGGCCTTGGTGTTGTCCATCAATAGGGATTTGCAGAAGAATGGGCAACGCGCCAAATACAAGGAGGTGTTCATCTCCTTTAATTCGGCTTTTTCGGCCGTCTATGGTGTGGAGGTCTCTCCGGAAGAGTACCTGACTTTCTCCACGACGAAGGAGGAGAAAGGGGTTGTCCTTCAGTATGCGAAGGAACTGGGCTCTATGCGGAAGGCTATCGAGAAGTATATTAATATTCACTATAAAAAATAGATGAGATGAGAGGTGCTTTAAAACATATCTTGGTCGCGTCTGTGCTCTCTTGCGTTTCGATGTGTGCAATGGCGCAGGGCGCGATGATCGTGGAGGATCCTGTCGCTATCGCGCAGACCGCATCGAACTTCTGTGAGGAGATGGCGAATGCGACCGACCAGAAGGTTACTTTGATGGAACAGATGAAGGAGATGCTGAGTCAGTCCAAGATGATGAAGGAGAATGCCGAAAGGTATAAGAAGTGCATGAAATGGGTGAAAAACGCACGTTCTGTTGTCTCTTTGCTCGAGAAGGTGAACAACCTGAAGGATAACTACAAGACGTTTTATGGGCAACTGATGTGTTGCGACTACTTGAGCAAGACCGAGCGCAACAACATCGCCTATAACGCGAACCTGATTGTGAAGGAGTCGGCGGAGGCCTATGAGGAGGCGAAGACCATCATCGGAGAGTTCACGGGTGAAGGGGATGCCGGACTCACCTCGTTCGAGCGTATCACCTTGATTGATAACATAGGCAAGAGGATAGACGAGTTCAATTCGAAACTGGAAACACTTAAATCTAGTGCGAACAAAAAGGTCGAGGAACGGAGGAAGACGATCAATTACACGCTCAGTTTGTACAATCAATACACTTCGGCGAACTATCGTCTGGAATATAAAACAGATAACAAGAAATAGGAGGTTGCCATGTTAAAGAGTGATGAGATAGTCAGTTCCTTTTGTTTTGAGTCTATTCCGAGCTTCGCCAAACGATTGGACACCATACTAGATGAATGTATAAAAGACGTGGGGAATGTGGCGAGTGTGGCGGTTCTGTTATGTGGCTTATTTGCGCTGTTTTATGTCGGGAACATGGTGTGGCAAGGATGGTGCAAAGGTGAATCCATCAATGTTTATGCGCTCTTTAGGCCATTTGCGATAGGTTTGATCATCATTAACTTCCCCACATTCGTACAGACCATGGATACTGTTTGTGGCTGGATAAATAAGCCCACCGAGATACTGGTTGAAGAATACTCGCGGAACCAAAACAATGCATTGGAAAAAAAACTAAAGAAAAACTTTGATTCCATGATAGAGGGAGAAACGAAGACCAAAGAGGGGGATATTAAGTTAAATGTTAAGACTCAGGGAGAGAAAACCGATGTGTCCTTATCTTCGAATTTGAAAGAGTCGAGTTCCTCATGGTCTTTGTCGGGTTCAATAGCTGATGCCATCAAGGAAATCGTCATGGGGGAGGTCCTCGCCCTCCTCTCCATTGTCGCGCTCGTCGTTGCCATCGGGGTTTTGTCGATCGCCTTCGTCTCAAAGCTGATATTGGTATATGTGGGGCCTTTTGCCTTCGCACTTTCCCTGATTCCGTATTTCTCGGGATCTCTTCCTAATTGGATTGGCCGTTATGTCACGGTGAGTCTTTATGCGCCTTGCGTGAATATAACGTGTTTCGCCTTGATGAGCTTGTTCCGGAACACGGTGGATAGTATAGGCACCAGTGGAGAGATTGGATTAGGATACTACCTGATACTCTCTTTGGCTTCCACTGCAGCCTTCTTGTCGATACCATCCATTTCAAACTATATTGTCTCCAGTGCGGGTGCGGGTGGTCTGACCGGCGAGGGGAGACATGCGGCGAGCGTGGCGGGAGGAAAGGCCGCAGTGGCCGCAAAACTATTAAGTAAAGGGAAAAAATGATTAAGTCGTTAACAAATATTCAAAGCGCTTTTTCGCATGTGAGGCTCTTCCTCATTTTGCTGGTGGCATCTAATCTGATTGTCATCTTGTGCGCAGTGTTGTTTTCCATCCAGTTCAAGAGGAACCAGACGAGTAAGGTTTATGCACTCCAAGGAGAGGAGTCCGTGATGTGCGCATTGAACCAGAACACGACGGACAACCGTCCGGTGGAGGCGAAGGCGGCGATCGAGCGTTTTCATCAGCTCTTCTTTAGCCTCTATCCTGATAATGGAGCCATCCAATACGGGGTGGAGAAGGCGCTTGCCATGGCAGACAACTCCGCCGTGCAGATGTATGATAACATGACCGCCAACGGGTTTTATCGACAGATCGTCGAGGCGGGCATCATCTGCCAGTATAGGTGCGATAGTGTTGTGACGGACTTCTCCCGCTACCCTTATGGCGCGGTAATGTATGGGAAGACGGCTATCGTCCGCCGCTCCTCCGTCACGGTCAGGGAACTCATCACGTCTTGCGAATTGAGGAACTGCCCTCGCTCCGAAGCGACCCCCAACGGTTTTCTGCTCGAGAACCTGAATGTGATTAGCAACAAGGATACTCAACTTAACTCTTTGTATTGATGGGAACGAATGATATACCAGCCACTTTCAAGTTGGTCAAATTCATCATGGTGTGCGTGACGGTCGCGGTCACTGGCCTGACTATTTGGGTGTTGAAGGCTACTTTCGATAGCGCTGACGAGGAGCGGAACTCGGTCTATGTGGTCGATAGCCGTAACACGCTGAAACTGGCTCTGGCGGAGAATGTCTCCGTGAACCGTGTTGCGGAGGCGGAAGCGCATGTCAAGCGGTTGCATGAACTGCTCTTCATCCTCTCACCTGATATCGAGTTTATCAAGAAGAATGTACGAATTGCTGAGTATCTGGCGGGATCGGACGTGAAGAATTATTGTAATTCATTGAGTGAGAAGGGCTTCTATAATTCTTTGGTGGCGAATGGTGTCTCCACGGAATTCCTTTGCGATAGTATCGCTGTCGGGGAGGACTCTCGATATGAATACAAAGTGACATTGTACGGTAAAACGTCCATGGTCTATAACGACAAGATCATCTTCAAGAGCCTTGTCACCGAGTCTTTCCTGGAATCGTGTGTGAGAGACGAAATGGATCCGCAAGGTTTTATCGTCGAGGCTTGGCGAATCGTGAAGAACGAGGAGTTGGGTGTGGTGAACCGAACCGGTTATATGCCGGATGTGACTGTGGCAGAGAGTGATACGACTGTGTTAAACGAATAAATTTCATGATATGAATATAGATGAAAATAACAAAACGAATGATCCAGCGTCTGATATGACTCCGGATAGCAAGAACGAGACCTCTTCTTCGGGAACTCCTTTCAAGGATTATTACCAAAGGAAAAAGAAGGAGATGGGCGATCGGACGGAGAAGAAATTGAACGGCATGAATGTGTCGGACCGGAAGAAATGGTTCTTCGTCGTCTTTGGCTTGCTGTTCGTGCTGCTGGTGGTCAATTTTGTCCGTTCCTTTTCTTTCGGGAAGAAGGAACCATCCGCTTCGTTGCCGGAGATGGTCCGTGACTCTATCATCGATTGGGCAAAGGTCGATCCGAATGATTTGTCGGTGATGGATCTGGATACGTTAAACGACGGAAAAAATATTCCCGACACAACTGGAGATATCTATTTTAAGTAAGATTTGTTATGGCAGAACCTAAAAGTAAAATTGATAAGCAAAGGAACCTGCTTCAGGTGGGTGGCATCTTTGTTTTCTTAACGGTAATAGCTTTGTTCTTCATCCTAGGTGGCGGTGGAGAGGACGATCCGCTCGTGTCGGTTGACGAATCGTCCGCTGGTCTCAACACGAATCTGCCGGACCCTGACGATCTCTATGCTTCGGAGGGTAAGTTCGAGGCGGTCAGGAAGGAACAGTCGCGCGTGAGTATGGAGAAGAACCAGCAATTGGCGCAGAACTCTTCCTTCGATATGCTGAATTCCTTGAATGCGCCTAGGGAGGAGAAGTCGAAACAGGTCGACGTGGATGAGTTGTTGTCCAAAATAGAGGATGAAGTGGCTGCTGATTCCCCTCAGGATCTGGCTCCAACCCCTAAGGAGTCGTCAGGCTCTGCGGGAGCGCTCTCTTCTGCCCGGACGAAGGGCTCAAACAAGTTGGATTCGATAGATGCAGCTATTCGGAAGTCGAGAATGGATGATGCGAGACGAAGGGTCAGTAATCATTTGGACACTCACGCAGATTCAGTGTTGTTGGGATTGTACGTGAAGCCTATGCCTAAACCTAATGCGGTAGTTGAGAAAGAGAATTCGAATGAGCATGCGCCTCAGGGAGAAAAGACCTTTAATAGGGACGACATCAATGTGAAGAATGTTAGAAAAAAAGGGAGCATTCAGGCTGTGATTCATGGCGAGCAGAAAAATGTCCACTCTTCGAGCCAGGTGTACATTCGCCTCTTGGAACCTGTGACGATAAATGGAACGACCATCCCCGCCAGCACGAACCTGATTGGTTCTGTCGTTTTCAGCGAAAACCGCGTGATGATAACGACGGAGAGCATTAAGTTCAATGGTGATCTCTATCCTTTTAGGGGAGCCATATACGACCAAGATGGTATGAGGGGTTTGTATACGGGTGAGCAATTGGTCAATGATGTGGCGAAAGAGTCGGGTAGGGGTGCTATCTCAGAGAGCAATCAACATTTCTCGGGGGGTAATATGGTCACCAAGGTTACAAACACGATCATTGATGGGACAAAGACGGTCTTGGAGAAGGCGCAACGTAGGAAAAGTGTGGATTTGCCCGCTAATTATAAGATATTCATCAAGCTGGAATAATTGTTTTTTTGCCTAATTTTGCGTCTATTATATCATGGATGTCTTGTGGCGTGCCTATGATGGTGAGAATAAATTTATGTATAATGTAATTTTCTGATAGATAAAGAGTTGTCTTTTATGGGATGTAAGGTGAAACTTTTATTGTGCATATTGTTTTCATTCATTCTTATACCGGTATCTTTTGGACAGGATCGAATTAAAGGATTTGATGTGATTGAATTGGGGGTGTCTGATGTGAAATGGGTATATCTTAAGTTTAAGAGCGATGTGAGCAACATTGATCATGGCACAAACGATATCCAAATAGAACGCACATCCATCCCTTCCATCGCAAGGGTTAGAAGTCGTATTCCGCGATTCGTGGAGACGCATGCCACTTTCATCACGAAGGACGGTGAGGTCCACACTTTCCATCTCCATTATGAGCAAAACCCGTCGGTCATGGCTGTTAACGTGAATGGGAACACTATCCGTGTGGAGGATGTGATAAAGCCTTTGCGGGTTGAGTTGTCGGACGATCGGACATCGCACATCACGTTCCCGCAGAAGGTGGTGGACCTGAGTGTGGGATGCGACTCGGCCATTGTGGATCATGTGCCGAACACCGACAATATGGTGATGGCGAAGTGCTACCCTTATGACACGAATCTCTTCAAGGAGACGTCTCTTACGGTTGTGACGGAAGATAAGAACATCTATACGTTCAATGTTGTCTATGTGGAGGTGCCACAGGTCTTGAACTTCTCGGTGGACGATGCGGATAAGAAGGGAGCTGTCTTCTCTGTCATCAATGTTAATGAGACGGATATGCAGAATCTGGGCGAGTTGGTGATCTCAAAGGGTTCGCAACTCAACCGCGGAATCATGGAGGGCAAGATGACCTTCGCTCTCCAGAGTATTTACATCAAGGATGATGTCTCCATGTTTTATCTCGCCATCTCGAACAACTCTCAAATCGATTATGACATAGACTTTATCAAGTGTTATATCACCAACCGCAAGAATCTGAAGAAACAGACGATGCAGATTGACGATATCACGCCTCTTTTCGAGTATGTGCAGAACGAGAAGAAACATTTTATCCCTGCGAATAGCACCTATCATACGGTTTTCTTCTTCAAACGCTTCACAATACCCGACAAGCATAATCTCTTCTTTGAGATCTTCGAGAAGAATGGTGGCCGTCACCTGCAGTTCATCATCACCAACCGTGACCTGCTTTCCGCTAAGGTATTGAAATAGAAAATATAAATTTCACACTCAAATATCATGAAACACACGCCCCATATCATGACGGTGCTCCTTCTTATACAGATGGTGCCTTGGCATAATTTTTGCCCTCTGATTATATTTAATATCATAACGTTTGTCACGCCGCTGCTTCTTGTCGGTGTGCCATTGGTCAATTTCACAAAAAGGTTGCCGGCATTTGAGGAGTGGGACGTGGAATGTGCGGAAGAGATAAACCGTAAGATCCTTTATGCGAGTGTGTTGTGCCTCTTGTCGGGTATAGGCTTGTTTATTAAACTCAACAGTATTCTCTTGATGGTCATGCATTGGCCCTTCGGACATGGCATGGCTGCGGTAGGCATTTCCATCGTTGCCGTGGCGGCCATCCTGCTACTGTGTTTATCGATTTCTGTCTGTAGGAACGAGGCTGGCAAGGTGATCCCTTGGAAGATGGACATCGTCTGGGCGCTCTTATCTTTGTTCTATTGCGCATTGAATTTGTACGTCATCTTTCCCGAACTATTGCCTTGTCAAGGGTGACGCAAGTGCGATGCGTCTCCCCTTTAGGGAATTGCTATCTTCTCCCCTAAGAACTTAGGTTGCTTGTTGAGTGACAGGTCGATGAACATCTTCACCCTGGCGAGGTACTCTCTGGCTTTTGTCTTCAGCCCCGACATCTTCTGCACGTCTTTCGCCGCGAAGCCTACCGCCTCGATGTCATTGTGCTGGGCGAGGTAGATTGCCCGTTCGTCGTGGAAGCGTTGCGATATGATTGTGATGCTCTTCTGTCCGAAGATCTCTTTGCAACGGACCACCGAGTCTAACGTGCGGAACCCCGCATAGTCCAGGTATATCCTCTCCGCAGGAACGCCCGCCGCTACCAGGTCGTTTTTCATGTCTGTCGGCTCATCGTACTCTTTCCTCGAGTTGTCTCCGCTGATGATCACGTAGTCGATCTTACCCGCCTTAAAGAGTGCGATTGTGGCTGCGATCCTGTTCCCGTAATATTCATTGTCGATTCCGCTTCTGAGGAACTTCGAGGTTCCCAATAGTAGTCCGACCTTGTTGTGCGGTGTCTTCTCGACGTTGCTGTAGATGCGGTCGGCGGTGCTCTTCTCGACGATTCGGTGGGAGAATGTGGCGACCATTATTGCTATGATGGGTAGGCTGAGGATCGCCATGAACCTACGGTCCCGAGGGCGAAGCTGACGCTTGGTGGCGAAATAGGTGACCGCCAGCAGTATCGTGACGCAGGGCATGGTGAAAAGCAGTTTGTGAGGAATTTCGTCGGAGAAGCGCCATAGGATGGTGAATATCGCTAGGTAGAGCGCAAGGGTGATGTATTTGACCCATCGTGTGGTGATAATCCCTACCAGCATATAGAGGCTAGTGGCGAAGAACAGGTAGGGGAAGAGGCTACCTGCCGCCCCGTTGAGGAGCGTGGTGAAGGTTCCCATGAAGATGCAGAGGAGTCCCATGACAAGACGGGTCTGCGGAGTGAGTTTTTTTATGTTGAAGAATTTTCCAGCCATTTGTGCTTTTTAGGCAAAGATAGGGAAAAAATGGATGGACTTCATAAAGGATTATGGGAATGATTGTGATTGTTGGAATGGATTGCCTAGGAGGATGGTAGAGACGCAAGATTTTGCGTCTCTACTGTAAATTGTGGTAAATGTCCCGCCCCACATGTTCCGGCTAGGCATAAAAAAAGAGGATTGCCGGTAATCCAGCAATCCTCTTGTTCTGTCCGACAGGGGTTTATTGAATCTCTATCTGTTTGGTGGCAGGCGCCGTCTCGGCGATCTCCTTCTTAGGCAAGGAGATGTTCAACACGCCATTCTCCATCTTTGCGGCGATCTGATCGATATCGACGTTCTCAGGGATGACAAAACTCTGAGAGTAAGAGGCGTAGGAGAATTCTCTCCGTATCCATGTTCCCTTCTTCTTGTCATCGTCTTTCTTCTCGTCTTTTTTCTCATCCTTCTTCTCCAAGGAGATGACCAATTCGTTGTACTCGTTGATGTTGATCTTAAAGTCCTCTTTGGTCATGCCTGGTGCAGCGATCTGGATGTCGTAATCCTTTTCGGATTCCTTGATGTTCACTGCTGGAGTGGCGAATTGCTTGACAGCAGGAACACCCATAAATTCATCATTGAAGAAGTCTTCAAAAATGGAAGGAAGCCAGCTGCCCGAGTTGGCGTTCTTTCTTGAATTTCTTACTAATGGTAACATAGTAACCTCCGTTTTTTAAGTAAACATTTAATTCATTTTTTGCCCCCGCTTCATCGGCGGGTTCACCATCGATAGTTCAATAAGTGTGCCAAATCGATTTTTTAACTAACTAACTGACAATCAGTCATTAAACAGACAAAATGTCTACTTTTTAGGACGAAAATATGGACAAATTGGCATATTCCGTCGTGGGAGGACGAAGGAAGGGTTTGGCACGGTAATATGGGGGATTAATTTTTTTCGATATGCGTCACGGTGGCGGTTTTCCCTTGTACTTTAAATTTCACCTCATAGCCGGCGAAGGGGAATCCGTAGGTGCGTTCCTCGTCGTCGTGGTAGGCGGGACGGGGGTCTTGTGCGATGACATCCCGCAGGGCGTCCCGCTTCTCGGCGGGGAGGCGTTGCAGCATCTCTTCCGGCATTTCCACTTCCAGTTGGTAGTCTGCGTTCTGTGCGGTGAATCCCTTGGTCGCCTCGGGGTGGCAGTCGGCTGGGATGTAGGGTTTGATGTCGTAGATAGGGGTGCCGTCCATCAGGTCCGCCCCGGCGACTAGCAGGATGTCTCCACGGCTTTTGTCGTGTTCGATGCGTAGCAACTTCACGCAGGAGAGCCCTATCCCGTTGGGGCGGAAGGGCGAGCGGGTGGCGAATACGCCCATGCGCGTGTTGCCCCCGAGACGGGGAGGACGAACGGTTGGCGACCAATCCTCTCGCATACACTCGGAGAATCCCCAGATGAGCCAAATGTGGGAGAACTCCTCCAAGCCACGGAGCGCGTTCGCCTGACGGTACTCCGGTTCGAAGACGATTTCTGCCTGCGTAGTCTCCACCAAACCACTCTGGCGGGGAATGCCGAACTTGGTCGGGAACTCGCTGTGAATATGGGCGATTATTTTAAAAATTGACGATTCCATCGGACATTTTTCCCTGATTCATCTGCAAAACTAACATTAATGTTCCACAAAAAACTCTTTTTGAATCAAATATCGTAGGTGTTGACTCGATTTTCCTGCTCTGTTGTCTCTCTGCGTGCTATTTTTGTAATCGATAAAAAGATATTATTAAAAACCCGACATAGCACTGATACTTTAAAAGTTTTTTTTCATGATTAATACTCTGGTTATTCGTACTTGTGAGAAGTAGTATAAAAGAACCAAAAAAGCGAATGAAAACGCTACGGAATTTGTCGCAGAAAAATCGCTTGAAACAAAATTGTTTGTTCTTATGATTCCAAAGAGATGCGGTACGGCAAGGTATCGCATCTTGTTTTTTTGTAACTTTGCGGTATAAAGATTCTGATATGGTACCATTAAGGGATTTGTTCACGATATTCTTGCAGATCGGCGCATTCACGTTGGGCGGTGGCTATGCGATGTTGGCGATGGTGGAGCGTTCCATCGTGACGAAGAAGGGCTATATCGGCAAGGAGGAGTTTTGGGACATGATAGCGGTGGTGCAGACGTTGCCTGGCGTCTTCGCCATCAATACTGCTCTCTATGTGGGGTATAAGCTGCGGGGGAAACGTGGCGCGTTGTGTGCTTCCGTGGGGGCTGCGTTGCCATCGTTCATCGCTATCCTGTTGATCGCCATGTTCTTCGCCGAGGTGAAGGATAACGAGCTGGTCGAGCGTATCTTCCGAGGCATCCGTCCTTGTGTGGTGGCGCTTATCCTCGTGCCGGCCGTGAACCTGATACGGAACAATTGCAAGGGGTGGAAGATGTTGCCCATCCCGCTGATTTCCGCTGCTCTGATCGGGTTCTTCAAGGTCTCTCCGATACTGATCATCGTGGTGGTGGCCGTGTCGGCTTTGCTCTATGGAATATATTTCAGTAAGAAAATGGAGGGGAGGTGAGTATGGTTCTGTTGAGGTTGTTTTATGTCTTCTTTAAGATCGGCATGCTGGGCTTCGGCGGCGGTTATGCGATGCTCTCCCTAATCCAGTTCGAGGTGGTGGATCACTACGCATGGGCTACGCTCGGTGAGTTCTCCGATATGCTGGCGATTTCCCAGATGACGCCGGGACCCGTCTCCATCAACACGGCCACCTATGTGGGCTATGCGGTGGCGGGACTGCCGGGCGCGGTGGTGGCGACGATCGCTTTGTGCCTTCCGTCGTTCCTGATGATGTATTTCGTGGTGCGTTTCCTGATGAAGAACAAGGAGAACAGGTATGTGCAATATGTGCTGTCTGGGTTGCGTCCTGTCTTAGGCGGACTCATCTTGGCGGCGGCCATGTTGCTGATGAACAGGGAGAACTTCTGCGACTTCGGATGGCCGGACCGTAACCTCTCCGTGCTCATCTTCGTGGCCTCCTTCGTGGCGCTCTACTGCTTTAAGGTGAATCCGATGTGGCTGATCGTCGCCTCGGGTGTGGTGGGGGCATTGATCATGTAGGAAAAATTAAATCAGGGAATATATGGAAAGGAGAAGAATCATGGCATGCTTAAGGTTGTTGACGACATTGGTTTTCTCTTTGTCGTTCGCAATCAGTGCTTTAGGTGCGAAATATTCGTATGATATAAAGGATAAATCTGCGTTCGAAGCCTTCTCCGGGCTCCCGCTGGTGGGGAAATATGGTCAAGTCAGCGCTGTGAAGGTCTTCTATGTGATAAAGGGGAATAGTCTATATTTCCTGAATAATAAATACTACACCTTCCACTACGACTTTTGTGTGGACCAGCTGAATCCTTCCACGGATTTGTCACAATTCAATGAATACAATTATTCCCAGCACCCCAATCGTAAATATCTGTTGGCCAATGTGAATTACTATAAAACATTGGATGTGTACGCTTTGGAGTTCTCCGAGGCGGATGTTCTCACGCGTGATCAGGTGCTGTTGTTATGGAAGGAGGTCTCCCGCTCTTCCTGTTGGGGGAAGAACCTGAAGTTGATGCTTAGTAGTGGCCATATCGCGAAGATGCGCGCGCAGCTGGAGGGAGAGGTCCCTTTGTTGTCTCCGTCGGAGGTTTATGGCACCTTGTCTTACCAAGCCGTCAGCCCGAAGAGCTGTGACGGCAGATTGCGTTTCGTATCGGACCTTGATTCTATGTGGGGGAAGATAGAGCCTACGGATGTGGTCGTGTTGCCACATTCCCCGCTTGTGTTGCCGCAGGTGGCGGGTGTTATCGTGGCGGAGTTCCAGACCCCGTTGAGCCATTTGTCCATATTGGGTCAGAACCGAAAGATCCCTGTGGCGGCCTTGAAGGATGCGTTCCAAAACGATCTCTTGCGTAGTTATGATGGCAAACTGGTCCATTTCGAGGTGACCTCGGACACGTTCCGTCTGAAGGAGATAGAGGAATTGAAACAGGCTAAGAAGCGCAAGAAAATGTTGTCGTTGGGATATGACCTGTCGGTGGATCGGTTGGTCCATCTCGATTCGCTCGGTAGAAACGCCCATCGTTATATAGGGCATAAAGCCTGCAATTTCTCCCTCCTCAGCCAACTCAGCAGGGAGGACTCTCGGTTTAAGGTGCCGGAGTGTGCCTTTGCGATCCCTTTCTATTTTTACCAGCAGCATGCGCTTCGTTCGGGAGCGCAGGGGTTGATCGACACGCTCATAGACGAGGGTGTTTCTTGGGAGGACCAAAAGGTGTCGGAGTGGTTGAAGAAGATACGTGCCGTGATCGTCTCCTATCCGATGGATTCCTCCTTGGTGGAGTCGCTCGACCGTCAGGTGGAGGGGTGCGCTTTCGAGAAGTTGCGGTTCCGTTCCTCCACCAATGCGGAGGATGCCGCATGGTTCTCAGGTGCAGGCTTGTATGACTCGCAGTCTGCGGTCATTGGCAGTTCTAGCAAGACAATGGAGCGGGCGGTGAAGCGTGTTTGGGCGAGCCTCTGGTCGTATGCGGCCTATAAGGAGCGTTGCTATTATCGGATAGACCAAAGATGTGTCTTCATGGGAGTCTTGGCCCATCGTGCCTTCCCTTCGGAGCAGGTGAATGGTGTGGCTGTGACAAAGAATCTGTATAGGGCAGATTACCCAGGCTTTACGGTGAATGCGCAGGTGGGCAATGAAAATGTGGTGGCGCCGTCGCCGGGTATCGTTTGCGACCAGTTCATCTGTGTGCCTCAGCGGTATGATGAGTTGTATGCGGACAAATATCCTATTGATATTATCACACAATCCAACCTGACGGATGGTGAGTTGACCATGAACGACGAGGAGATCAATCTGCTGGCGGGGCAACTGGATATAATCAATGATTTTTTCTATGAAAAGTTACGCCTCAATGTCTTGTATGAGGAGTTTGCGGTAGATGTGGAATTTAAATTGGACGGGCCAACTCGTCAACTCTATGTGAAGCAAGTCCGCCCGTATAATAATTAATTCATAATTCCATAGGACGTTGCCCTAGGCTATATATGTATCGCCCCTTCAGGGCTGGGGTTTGCGCATCGTGCAGAGCCGCACATCCCTTCCCCCAATTGACTACGTCGAACTGACGTTTCTTAATTCAAAATTCTTAATTCTTAATTAGCAACGAGCTGTCCCCATAACTCAAGAACCTGAAATCATTCTTCATGGCATAGTCGTACATCTTCCTCCAATCGTCGCCCACGAAGGCGGAGATGAGCAGCAACAGGGTGCTCTGCGGTTGGTGGAAGTTGGTGATGATGGCCTTCACCAGGTGGAATTGGTAGCCTGGCACGATGATGATTTGGGTGTCCGCGCTGATGTTCTCCAGCTCGTGCTTCTCCATGTATCGGAGGATGGCATCCAGCGACTCTTCCGTGGAGAGGGTGTAGCCGCTCTCGTAGGGCATCCATTGCGTCACCTTGAGCTCGGTCTCCGGCAGCTCCATGTTCTCCGCCAGCTGGCAGCCGATGTAGTAGAGGCTCTCCAACGTGCGGACGGAGGTGGTGCCGACCGCCACGACCTTGCCCGCCTCGCGTATCTTCTCGATGACACTACGGCGGACGCATATCCATTCGGAGTGCATCTCATGGTCGCCTATGGTGGCCGATTTGACCGGTTGGAAGGTGCCTGCCCCCACATGGAGCGTCACCTCCTCGCAGCTGATGTTTTTCTTGCGGAGCGACTCGAACACCTCGGGTGTGAAGTGGAGTCCGGCCGTAGGCGCCGCCACGGATCCCTTGATCTTCGAGTAGACGGTTTGGTAGGTTATCTTGTCGCGGTCCACCGTCTCCCGATGCAGGTAGGGCGGGATAGGCAATACGCCGAAAGCGTCCAGAATGTCCGCGAAGTTGGTGCTTGGCTCGTCCCAGAAGAAGCGCACGTGGTAGGCGTTTCCCTCCGCCTCCAGTTTCTCCGCCTTGAGGATCACCTCCTTGCCGTTCACCTTCACGTCACGTTCCAGTATGGTGCCCGCCTTCCACTTGCTGGCGTTGCCGATCATGCATTTCCAGACACATTCGCCGATGGCTTGGAAGGTGAGCACGTAGTCGTGCGGGCGGACCGGCTCCAGGCAGAAGACCTCGATGCGGGCGCCGGTCTCCTTGTGGAAGAGGAGGCGGGCTTGGATGACGCGGGTGTTGTTGCAGACCAGCAGATCCCCCTCGTTGAGGTATTGGGAGATGTTCTTGAACGTCGAGTGGGAGATGTCCCCGTCTCGATAGAGCAATAGCTTCGATTCGTCCCTTTTCTCTAAAGGGAATTTGGCGATTCGCTCGTCGGGAAGGTCATAGTTGAAATCCTCTATGGCGATATTTTGCGGAGTTTTCATGTCTTCTTCTTTAATTCTCCGCAAAGGTAGTTAATTGAATTAAGAATTATGAATTTTGAATTATGAAACGTCAGTTCGACGAAGTCAATTGTGGAACGTGCGGCTCTGCATGATGCGCACCCCCAGCCCTGAAGGGGCGTTACATATATAGCCTAGGGCAACGCCCTGGGGTAATTAAGAATTATGGTTAATGTTTACATTGTCTGAAATCGTAAATAGTAAATAGTTAAATCGTAAATTCCACAGATATTATTTGTTATCTTTGCAAAAGTCTCCCGTCGAATGCGGGAGCATGTGATTTTAGTGTTTAACGAGTATTTACACGTATGAAACTCATTGCGATACCTACGAGGGATGGCAGAGTGGACGACCATTTCGGACATTGTGCGTACTATACGATCTATCACCTGAACGATGATAACAAAGTGGTGATTCAGGAACGCCTTGATTCGCCGCAGGGGTGCGGTTGCAAGTCCAACATCGCCAACTTGTTGCGTGAGATGGGTGTGACCCTGATGCTGGCGGGCAATATGGGCGATGGCGCCTTCCGCAAGCTGTCGGAGCAACAGATCGAGGTGGTCCGTGGATGCCACGGGAAGGTGGACGACGTGCTGGCGCAACATCTGGCGGGCAAGTTGTCAGACTCTCAAGAGACGTGCGACCATCATGATTGCCATGGGTCGGACAACCTGAAGTTTTCATACGTCGTTCCTGAGAAAAAATAATTGAGACATGGTGAAGGTTGGTGATAGAGTCCGCTTCCTGAACGCTACGGGTGGCGGAGTGGTTAGTAAGATAGTGAGCCGTGAAATGGTCCTGGTGACCGACGAGGACGGCTTCGATGTGCCTACGCTGGCGCGTGAGTGTGTGGTGGTGGATGCCGCCGCCGACCGCAAGGAGAGCAAGTCGGAGGAGGTGCGCCCGGTGCCCGATAAGATAGAGAACCTCAAGCCGGAGTCCGCCGAGGAGGATGATGACGACTCGTACGAGCCGGGGGAGGAGACGCAGGAGGGGGAGACCCTGAATGTGTTTCTCGCCTACCTGCCTCATGACGTCAAACGCCTCTCCACGACCAATTACGACTGCTATCTGATCAACGACAGCAATTATTACTTGGGTTATAACGTGGCGAACGGAAACGGCTCGATGTTCATCTCCCGTGCCGCGGGTTTCATCCAGCCGAACACGAAACTCCTGCTGGAGGAGGTCAACAAGGATCAGCTCAATGACTTGGAGATCCTGCGTGTGCAGTTGATGCCCTTCAAGCAGAAGAAGGCCTACAAGGGCAAACCTGCGTTCGACGTACAGGTGAAGGTGAACCCTGTGAAGTTCTATAAGTTGCATAGCTTCGTCGAGAACGATTATTTCGACGAGGATGCGCTGCTCTTCCCGATTGTGAAGAACGATGGCGCATGGGGCGAGGAAATCTCCGCCGAAAAGATGAAGGAGGTGCTGAAGGATAAGGAGACGAAGTTCCCCGCCAAGGTCTCCGTCTCCAGCAAGCCGAAGCAGGATGTCGTGGAGATAGACCTGCATATCAACCAATTGCTGGATAATACGACGGGCATGAGCAACGGTGACATACTGCAGTACCAGTTGGACAAGTTCAACGAGGTGATGGGGCAATACGCAAAGCAGAAGGGTCAGAAGATCGTCTTTATCCATGGCAAGGGCGACGGGGTGTTGCGCAAGGAAATCTTGAAACAACTGAAGCATAAATACGCCACTTGTTACGTGCAGGACGCATCCTTCCTTGAGTATGGATATGGTGCGACTATGGTCACAATCAAATAAAGGTTTACCGTATGACGCTACTGATCATATCACTTTTTGCCACGTTGGGAATCTCCTTCCTCTGCTCCCTGATGGAGTCGGTGCTCTATTCCACCACCTCTTCGTACATCGAGTCGTTGGAGGATGGGAAGGGCGTCCGTCTGCTGAAGAATCTGAAGTATAACATAGAGAACTCCATCGCAGCCATCCTCTCCTTGAACACGATCGCCAACACGGCGGGCGCCTCTCTCGTGGGTGCGCAGGCGGCGGAGGTGTTGGGCAATGAGCTTCTGGGCTTTGTCTCTGCCGTGCTGACGGTGCTGGTATTGGTTTTTTCGGAGATCATCCCTAAAACCATCGGTTCCACCTATTGGCGGAAGCTATGTGTGCCGGTCGCCTATCTGATCAATGGTGTCTATTACTTGTGCTTCCCGTTGGTGGTGGCTACCCGTTTCCTGACGAAGCTGATCGCGAAGAAACAGCCGCAGACGGTGAGCCGTGAAGAGGTGGCGGCGCTCACGAAGATCGGTGAGCGGGAAGGCGTCTTCATGAAGAACGAGAGCAAAATCATCAATAACTTGGTGAAAATGGAGACGGTCAAGGTACATTCCATCATGACCCCTCGAACGGTGGTCTTGGCGGCGCAGGAGGATATGACCTTGGAGGAGTTTTTTAGGAAAAGACGTTATCTGTGTTATTCCAGAATACCTGTTTACACGGAGGATATCGATGACATCACAGGTTTTGTGCTGAAGACGGACATCCTGATGAACCTGGCGAACGGCAAGAAAAAGATCAAGCTTAAATCCATCAAACGTGACATCATGGTTTGTTACGAAAACACCTCGTTGCCTAAGTTCTACGACCTCTTGGTGACGCGCAAGGAGCACATCGCCTTGGTCATTGACGAGCATGGGGGCATGGAGGGAATCGTGACGATGGAGGATGTCGTGGAGACGATCCTAGGCTTAGAGATCACGGACGAGAGCGATGCCCAGACCGACATGCAAGCCTTCGCCAAGGCACTTTGGGCGAAACGTGCCAAGCACTTGGATGTGGCCGATGTGGAGGATGATACCGCTGTCGACTCTGAAGGCGGATCAATTGAATAGCCTGAAGACGTCGTTCATGTTGGCGAAGATAATCAACATAAATAGGAAAATCATGCCTATCATTTGCGCCCGGATGAGGGTCTTTTGACTAGGCTTCCTCCTCGTGATCATTTCGTAGAGGACAAACATGATATGTCCGCCGTCCAACCCAGGGATAGGCAGGAGGTTCATGAAGGCAAGGATGACGGAAAGGTAGGCGGTCATCTCCCAGAAAATCTCCGCATTGAAAGGGTAAGGGAACAATCTACCGATGGAGATGAATCCTCCCATGCTTTGCGCACCCTCTTTGGTGAAGACATATTTCATGTCGCTCGCATAGCCTGTGAATTTCTTCACACCCCTTTGGATACCGTTGGGTATGGATTCCCAAAACGAGTATTTCTTGGTCCTGACAGGGTAGAAATCGGTTATTCTTTTCATATAGACCCCAATCTTTCCGTTGTGGTCGGGGGTTATCTGCAATTGGACGGGAACGCCCGCCCGCATGACTGTGATGTCCAGGTTGAGGTTCTTATGCTCCGCGAATGCGTCTATGCAGCTCCCCATGAAGATTGGTTGGGAACCTCCGACAGAGATGACACTGTCTTTCGCCTTGAGTCCAGCCGTTTCTGCGCGTGAACCTGCGATGACGGAATCCACCACGAAGGGGATCCTGTAATTCGCGAACCCTTTTTTCTCCTGCAATATCTGTTGCATGAGGTCGTCCGGCATGTTGAGGCTGACTTCCTTCCCGTTTCGCAGGACAGTCACTCTCTCTGCGTTGACGATGGCTCGGAAAGACTCTTCGTCGAGCGTCTCCAACACCATATCGTCCGCACGGAGTAGGATGTCACCATCTTGAAAACCAGCTTTTTGGGCGGATGGACTGAACTCCATACCCGTTTTGACGTCTTGCAATGCGATGTATTTATCTCCGAAATGGAAGGAGATGGCGGAGTAGATGAGGATGGCCAGTAGGAAATTGAAGGTCACGCCCGCAATCATCACAAGGAATCTCTGCCAAGCCGGTTTGGAGCGGAACTCCCAGTCCTGCACGGGGCGTTTCATCTGCTCCGTGTCCATGGATTCATCGATCATGCCCGCTATCTTCACATATCCGCCCAAGGGAAGCCACCCGATACCATAGGTCGTTTCACTGTTCTTCGGCTTGTATTTGAACAGCGAGAACCATGGGTTGAAGAAAATATAGAATTTTTCTACCCGAATCTTGAATAGACGGGCGAATAGGAAGTGCCCGAACTCGTGGATAACCACCAGAATGGAAAGGGATAGAAAAAATTGTAGTATAGTGACTAATAGTTGCATGCGTGGTCGTTTATTTTAGTTTTGCGGATAGTTCTGCGGCAATGCGACGTGCCTCCTTGTCGCTCTCCACATAGACTTCGTAAGACGTCTGTTTGGTGAATGTGGCGGTTTGCATGGTCTTCTCGATGACGTCGGACATCTCGAGGAAGCCGATCTCCCCCTTGAGGAATTCAGCCACTGCCACTTCGTTGGCGGCGTTCAGGATGCAAGGCATATTGCCGCCCTTGTCCATCGCATCGAAGGCGAAGGCGAGGTTGCGGAACACCTCCATGTCCGGTTTTTCGAAGGTGAGGTCCTTGCACTCGAAGAAGTCCAACCGCTTGAAATCGTTCTTGAGACGGTTCGGGAACCCGAAGGCGTATTGGATAGGCAACTTCATATCCGGCAGGCCCATCTGCGCCTTGACGGATCCATCTTGGAACTGCACCATGGAGTGGATGATCGATTGTGGGTGCACCACTGGCACGATCTGTTCAGGCTTCACGCTGAAGAGCCATTTCGCCTCGATGACCTCGAATCCTTTGTTCATCATGGAGGCGGAGTCTATCGTGATCTTGGCGCCCATGCTCCAGTTCGGATGCTTCAGGGCGTCCTTGGCGGTGACGGTCTCTAAGAATTTCCTGTCCTTGCCTCTGAACGGACCACCCGAGGCGGTCAGTATGATGCGTTCGATCGGACTATTTTCCCCCACCAAGCATTGGAAGATGGCGGAGTGCTCGGAGTCGACCGGCAGGATAGGACATCTGTTCTTGATGGCGAGGTCGCACACCAGTTCGCCCGCCACGACCATGGTCTCCTTGTTCGCCAAGGCGATGGTCTTTCCCGCCTTGAGGGCAGAGATGGTCGGCTGTAGCCCTGAATAACCCACCATGGCAGTCAAGACGATGTCTATCGGGTCCATGGCCGCCACGTCCGCAACTGCCTGCGAACCGGTGAACACCTTGATGGGCAGGTCGGACAACGCCTCTTTCACACCCTGGTATTTCGCTTCGTTGGCGATGACCACCACTTCCGGCTTGAATTTCCTTGCCTGCTGGATGAGCAGTTCGTCGCTGTTGTTCGCCGTCAAGGCATAGACCTCAAAAAGGTCGGACTGCTCCTCGATGACCTCCAACGCTTGCGTGCCGATGGAGCCAGTGGAACCTAATACAGCTATCTGTTTCTTCATGATGAATATCCTTTCGTTAGAATGATATGTAAGTCAGCGGGTTCACCGCCACGCCATCCTTCCAGAGCTCGAACTCGAAGTAGGAGTCCGTTCCGTTTCGGAAGGTGGTCAGGATCTCTCCCGCATGCACTTTCATTCCTTTTTGCTTTATGAATGGCTGACGAGTCTTGTAGACCGTCACAATATTGTCCGCGTGTTGTATGCAGAGCACGTATAGGTTGTGGAAGGAGTAGTCGGATGAGATGACTATACCGTCCAGAACGGAGAGTACGCTGGTGTTTTGGACCGCCACAATGGTGGTTCCGTAGACCCTCTTGCGGATGTTGAAGGTGTCGATCACGCGGCCTTTGGCGGGAGAGCACATCAGGTAGGTCGTTTCGACCTCCTCTGCCGCGGAGTTGATGGAGTTGATGTTCTCCAGCTCACCGGCCTCGAAGGAGTCTCTGTAGGCGATCTCCCTTGCGGAAGGCTCCAGAGATATCTTGTCGGAAGTGATATTACCCAGTGTCTTAGGGGATGAGACGGAGTCCATGATCACTTGCCCGGACATTACGGCCCTAAGTCCATCCATGTATTGAATCTGAATATCCAATTGTTCGGAAAGGGAGTCCACTACGAGGGCGTCGCGCATCAGTTGTCTTCTGAGGTTGATGTTCTCCGTGTAGCCTGGCAGGAATCCACGGATAGGCGTTTTGATGATCAGGAAGGCGATGAGGAAGAAGTATACGACGGCGATGAGGAAGCATGCTCCGACCACGGTGCCTTTGGAAAGGCGGATGTGGAACACCTCCTCCAGCGTGTTCTCGTTTAAGATGGAAATCTTATATTTGAAACGAATCTTCTTTAAGAAATTATCTAATTTATTCTCCATGTTACAATGCTCTTCTTCTAAATTCTGAACAGACGATGCCCGTGGCCATGGCTACGTTGAGTGATTCCGAGGTGGCTCTCTCCGCAGGATAGTTGGGAATGAATAATCTCTTGGAGATGAGTCTTGATATTCCCTCCGAGATGCCTTTCCCTTCGTTCCCCATCACGATGATCCCATTGGGCGTGAGTTGCTGTTCGTAAATGTTTTCTCCATCGAGGAATGTTCCATAAGTTGGAATCCCTTCATTCTCCCGAAGGAATCTCTCCAGATCTGTGTAATGGACCCTCACCCTGGCGATGGCGCCCATTGTAGCCTGAACCACCTTCGGGTTGTAAACATCTGCCGTATCCGTGGAACAGATGATATCTTCGATGCCGAACCAATCCGCCACACGCAGGATGGTGCCTAGGTTGCCTGGGTCTTGAATCGTGTCTAACGCCAAGGTGAGATGCTTGGTGATCCTTCCCATGTCAATCGTATGGCGTGGCTTCTCGAAAACCGCTAAAGCGGAGGGTGGGGATTGTAGCAAAGATGCTTTGGCGATCTCCTCTTTCTCGGCGAGGATGATCTCTTCCGCCTCTGCGTGCGGATGATCTTCCCTGAAGTCGTTTGTGCAGACCAAGGTGCGGCAGCGGAAGGTGGAGAGCAGATCATCCACTATTTTGCCCCCTTCCGCGAGGAAAAGTCCCGCTTCGTCCCTCTCCTTCTTTCTCGACAAGGAGGTGATTGCCCGTATCTTGTTCTTACTCAGCGACATCCTTCGTCTCTTACTCTAATCCTACCAATTCGATTTCGTAGTACATTGTGCGGTACTCTCCTTCGTCGGAGGTTATGTAGCCCTTGATGGTTGTGTTCTCCGAGTTGCCGATGTCGAATGGGATGATGACTTTACATTTGCCTCCTATGCGTAGGTTCTTCACTGCTTGCTGGAATCCCACGCCGAATGTTTGGTCAGAGTTTGTGGAGCTGATCTTGAAGCTTTGAGGGTCTGGCGCATATTGGGCGGTGCAGTTGTATATCATGTCACCCTTCATGTTGTAGCCCACGTAGCGTATGTAGGCGGTCCAGTTGTTTTGCGGAGCCAGATCTCCTTCCCCTTTCTTCACCTGATGGTAATATAACCCTTTGGCCTTCCCGGAGGTGTAGAGGAAATACTCCTCCTTTCCGTTTTTGTTTAGCCATTCCCCGTCAGTCTCAGGCATGGTTCCTACGATGGATATGCCCTTGCTGTTGATGAATCTTTCGATGGCCTCATCCTCCTCATCTTGATAGTCTGAGTAGGTCTTTGTGTCGCCGCAGCTCGGCAATAGGGTCAGGAGCGCGGTGGAGAGTGAGATGAATGTGGTTCTTAACCGATTGGTTGGGGTCATTTCTTGTCTTTTTGTTATTTGGTTAATACTTGTTTGTCGGCTTTCTCCACCTCTATGATGGATAGATCCATGAAGAGGGGTGTCCAACTATTGATGCATCTGCCTTTCCCTACGACGCCGTAGCCCAGCATGGATGGCACGATGAATTTTCCTTTTCCTGAGGTGCGCAACAACGGTATGGCTTCCCTGACTCCCTTTTCGATGTCGGAGTGCCCGATCGTGATGGTCTTGACCACATTGGTCAGGTTTTCGCAAGGTTCGCCGCCCAATGGCGCTATCGTGTATTGGAATGTGACCTTATCGTTCTCGACGATGGAGTCTCCTTCCCCCTTCTCGACGATCAGGTAACGAAGCCCGGAGATGGTCTTGCCCATCTTTAGTTGAGTGGAGTCGATGTAGCGGTTGATCTCTTGGTCCTCTAATTCGACGAACTGCTTGTTCATCTCCATGAAATCCTCTTTGAGGTTCTCCCGCTCATTCTTGTTCACTGGGATTTGCACCTGCTCCTTCCCGCAGGAGGTGAGGGCGAAGACCAATATGCCGAATATGTAGGTTGCGAGCTTAGCCATTGGTGCGTCTCTTTAGTTCAGCGGTCAATTCCTCCTTCATGGAAGGAAGATTCTCTTCGAATTTGGCGATCGTCTCCGGTATGGATTGGTAGGACTCTCCGCCAGATGCGTTCTTGTGTCCGCCACCATTGAAGAACTTCTCTGCGAAGGTGTTGACGGCCACGTCGCCTTGCGACCGGAACGAACATTTTATCTTGCCCCCTTCTTCCTTGAAGAATGCGGAGAAGATAACGCCTTTGATGGAGAGTGGCATGTTGACGAACCCTTCCGTGTCTCCCTTCTTGAAGTCGTATTTGGATAGTTCCTCGCTGGTGAGGGAGATCATGGCTGCCCCATATTCCGGGTATATCTTCATCTTCTCGTAGAGCATGTAACCCATTAGGCGGTATCTGCTTTCCGAATAGTTGTTGTACACTTTGTCGTAGATGGCATCCTTGTCGATGCCTTTCTTGATGAGCTCTGATATGATGATGTAGACCTCCGGGTTGTTGGAGTTGTAGGTGAACCCTCCGGTGTCGGTCATCATGCCGGTGTAGATGCACTCGGCGCACTCTTTCGTCATCTCGGTGAAGTATCCCATCCTACAGATGAGGCGGAACACCATCTCCGATGTCGAGGCAAACTGAGGATAGGAGATGATCACGTCTGCGAAATTGCCTGGGTTCAGGTGGTGGTCGAGCATCAACTTCTTGGCGGCCGAGTCAGCCACGCTGAGCGCCACGTTCTCGATGCGTTTCAGGATGTTGAAGTCCAATGCGCATATGAGATCGGCCTTCGCTATCAGGGCGTCGGCTATGTTCTTCTTCTTTTCGTAGACGATGATGTCAGATGCGCCTGACATCCATTTCAGGAAACCTGGTAGATCATTGGGTACGACCACGTAGGACTCCTTCCCAATCGACTTGAGGAAATCGCATAAGGCTAACGAAGACCCTATCGCATCGCCATCAGGGGAAACGTGCGTCGTGATGACAATGTTCTCGGCATCCTCTATCATGGATTTTGCCTGCTGTATCAAGTCTTCGTCGATAATCTTCGTAATCATAAACTTCTTCGTTAAAGACGTCGCTAAATTACAAAAAAAGTTTGGCATTTCTTTCATAACGCCTATCGGATTGATTTCTTATGTGTGGCTTTTTCTTTTAAATCTCCATTGCGTCATGTGATAATTGCTTTTTTGTTGATATATGCCTGTTTTATACGTCCTTATATGATGGTTTTCGAGAGGGCCAGATAGCAGGTGTAGGTGAGGAGGATGGAGAGGGTGATGCTGATGCGACGGAATGAGCGCATTTGCAGTAGGGCAATGAGTCCCCCTAGCAGGGCGTAGAGCCATACGACGTCTATGACGCTGAAGTCTATGCTGGTCACATTGGAGTGGGGGATCCCCTCCAACCATCGTATGCTTGTGTTCATGCCTCCGATGAGGTGGGATAATAATTCTCCTATTGTCTTGGAAATCAATGGGAAGGGTGTGGCCATGAGCAGTAGGGCGCAGCCGTAGATGAGAAGCGTGGCGGCGGGTATGACGATGAGCCCCGAGAGCCAAAAACAGTTGCTGAATTGGTGGAAGTGGTAGAGCATGATGGGCATGGTGCCGAGCTGTGCGGCGATGGAGACGGAGGTGAGCGACCATGCTTTGTCGGCTAGGAAGTTTTTGGTCTTCAGGCTTTTGTATACCTCTTCATGGAACATCAGGATGGCGATCACTGCGGCATAGCTGAGTTGGAACCCCACATCGCTCAGATACCTTGGTTCGTACAGTAACATGAGAAAGGCGGAGGCGAATACGGTATTGAACGTCAACGATTTACGCCCTATCATGTCGCCTAACGATACGAGCGAGAACATGACGGAGGCGCGCACCACCGAGGCGGACAGCCCTGCCACAAAGGCGTAGCTCCATAGTGCGGTCAGGGCGAGGATGACGCGTAGGGGCTTGAGACGGTTCCCCCTGAATGGTAGTTGCAGGAGGGTGACGATGACGAGGTAGATGATGCCGACGTGTAGTCCGCTGACGGCTAGCACATGGCTGGCTCCCGTGGCGGAGTAGCTGTTCTTTAACTCTTTGCCGAGTAGGCTCTTGTCTCCGAGTGTTAGTGCGGATGCGATGGCGAGGTTCTCTCCCTGCAATCCGCATGATTCATATCGGCCTTCCGCCCATCGCCGGACCTCTCTGGCTCTCCTTCGAAGGGAGGTGCGATGTGTGCTTCCCGCTTTCCTCCATTTCCCTTGTGGGATGTAGAAGCTGCCGGAATAGCCAGAGCGGAGCAGGTATGCTTCGTAGTCGGACCTCTCTTTCTCTTTTTGCGCAAGGTGGGTGGGGAAGAACAGGATGTCTCCTTCCTGTAGCTGCTCGCTGGCGGAGTCTTGGGCAATGTAGGCCATCGCTTTGGCTCCTTGGGGTATCTTTTCTCCGTAGAGTAGAAGCGTGGCACCATAGGTCGATCTTTTCTTTTGGGGCGTTCCCTCTATTTCACCGATCACGTAAGGGGTATTGTCCGCTTGCGCCTCCCAGACGACGGGGGTGGTCTCTTGTGTGCGGGCGAATCCTGCCACGAAGAGAAGAAGGAAGAGTGAAAAGCCCGGTAGCCAGCGTAGTTTATAGCTTAGGCGGGATGGTATGAAACATGTGCCGACGAGCGGAATCGCGAAGGGGAAGGGCAGCCACCAAGGGGTATGGAGGGTCGGGCAGAGCAGTCCGAAAAGGATGCCGGCGATGAAGAAGAGGCAAATGCGTAGGAATGGCAAACGGTATAAGATTTCCATGGGCAATAAAAAACAGGTTAGAAAAAAGAGCGCCGCAAGGAATTCCCTTACGGCGCTGATTGTTATAGCGCTTTCAGCTTGGCGATCGTCTCGGTCGGGTTCTCTGCGCCGAACACGAAACTGCCAGCCACGAGCACGTCCGCACCAGCCTTGAGCAGTCTGGCACCAGTATCATAGTTGACGCCTCCGTCAATCTCAATCAATGCGTTTGAGTTGCGTTTGAGGATCAGTTCTTTCAGACGTTGGGTCTTGTCGATGGTGTTCTCGATGAACTTCTGTCCGCCGAAGCCAGGGTTGACCGACATCAGCATGGCCACGTCCACGTCGGCGATGATCTCTTCAAGGACCGACACGGGTGTGTGAGGGTTGAGGGTGACGCCCGCTTTCATCCCCAAGGACTTGATGTGTTGGATGGAACGGTGCAAGTGCGTGCAAGCCTCGTAGTGTACATTCAGGACGTAAGCTCCCAGTTTGTGGAATTCCTCGATGAACTTGTCAGGTTCCACAATCATCAGATGGACATCCAATGGTTTTTTCGCATGTTTCCGAATGGCGGCGGTGACAGGCATTCCGAAGGAGATGTTTGGCACGAACACGCCATCCATCACGTCCAAATGGAACCAGTCCGCTTGGCTCTCGTTCACCATCTCCACGTCGTCCTGAAGATTGGCGAAGTCCGCTGAAAGAACGGAAGGGGCGATTAAATGACTCATATCATGAAAGAATATAACGGAGGATCAGAGTAGATTTACGGGTCTTGGAAGTCCCGACCTCTTCCGTCCCCCATGGTTAAAAAAAAAGGAAGTAACTTACGCCACTTCCTCGCATCAGTCGAGGTGAAGGGATTCGAACCCCCGACCCTCTGGTCCCAAACCAGATGCGCTAACCGGACTGCGCTACACCTCGTTCTCAAATGCGGTGCAAATTTACCACCTTTTTGTGTTTCTGCAAATTTTTTCGGGCACTTTTTTCTTGAAGAATGAATATTTTTTCTTTATGATTGAATATCAGACGCTTAATTTCAGGTGTAGATAGAGGCCCAATGCGGCTTGGGCGAGTAGAATGGCGGGTACGCCGATGAAGAACTTCTTGTGGAGGGTCTTGTGGCGCAGTTTGTACATGGCGCAGAGGGCTCCGACAGAGCCACCGATGGCGGCGAGGAGGAGCAGGTTCTTCTCGGGGATGCGTCTCGCATTGCTTTTTTTCGCGAGCCGTTTGTCCCATGCGTAGACGAGGAAGGTCACGATGTTAATGGCCGCGAGATAGACGAGCAGTAATTTGATGTCCATATTGTCTTAAATAAAAAGGGGTATGCCGTTTGGCACGCCCCAATAATCGATGAAGGCATCGCTCCCGAGGGGGAGACGGATGCTGTTAATATTTCATTTTATCCTTAGAAGGATTTTTCCAGAATATTTTACCGTCCACATACTCTTGAGCAGCGATCAAGGTTGGCTTAGGAAGTTTCTCGTAGAATCTGGAGATTTCTATTTGCTCACGGTTTTCGAATACCTCCTCCAAGTTGTCGTTGAAAGAAGCGAACTCCTGTAATTTCTTGTCCAATTCCGCCTTCATCTCTACGGCGATTTGGTTGGCACGGCGAGCGATGATGTTCACCGTCTCGTAAACGTTCCCCGTGTCGGCGCAAAGCTGGTTCATGTCGCGGGTGATGGTGTTAGTCGGAGCTGTTACTTTTTTGTAGTCCATGATTTATATATGTTTTTAATTTGTTCTTCTCTCTTCAATATGTTTGATGTACCGTTGGGACTTCTCGAGGATCTTGTCCGCCTCCTTGCGGTGTTTGCCCTCAGGGAACTCACCTATGTAGTTGTAGTACTCGTCGATGGTGTCTCTGTAGCGGTCTTCCATCTTCTTTTCCACACTCTTCTCGGCTTGCATGTACTTCGACTCGAGGATAAGGAAGAATAGCTCCTCTTTCCTTTTCGTTTCGGGGTAGTGCTTCAATGCGTTGGTCGCGGTCACCACGGCCGATTGGTAGTTATTACCCATGTAATCGCCGAGGTCGAAGTATAGCTTGGCGTTGAGGTACTCCTTCTCCGCCAATTTCTCCTGCAATTCCTCCAAGTACTTCAATGCTTCGGGCACTTTGTCGCTTTGAGGGTAGAGGTTGGTGAACTCGAGCAGTTCGTCTATCGCCTCCGATGTGCTTGTTTGGTCGAGCTTGACCTCTGGCGACACCTTGTAAAGACATACGCCGACAAGGAATTTGCACTCTTCGGCGTGCTTGCCTTGCGGATAGCTGCGCCCGTAGGATGCGAAGTAGCTCTTTGCGATCTCATAATCCTTGTTTTTATAGTGAGACATCGCAATCGTATATACCACGTTCTCCCCTTTCTCTGTGCCTCTGAAGGCGGACCCGACGGTCTCTAGAATGGAGTGCGCCTTGTAATATTCCCCCTTCTCATAGTACTCCATCGCCTTCTCGTACTTGAAGTCGTTGTCCGTACTCTTCAACACTTTGTTGTATCCCCCGCAAGAGAATAAACACAACGCGGTGATTATTAATGTTATATGTCTAATCGTCTTTCCCATCATAAATCTAATCCGCGAAAATAGGTAAAATCGTTTGAAAGATAAAAGAAAAACATCCATTTTTAACTATTTTAAATAAAATGTTTTTATTTCTTTTGCGTCTGAATTTGGTATATTTATAACATGCATTAGTATAAACGTTTATTTGTATAGAAAATTATGTTGAAGAGAATTTTGTCGATTTCCGGGAAACCGGGTTTGTTTGAGTTGGTTTCTCAGGGAAAGAACATGTTGATTTTAGAGTCTCTCACGGAAAAGAAGCGCGTTCCTGCTTACACGCATGAGAAGATTCTTTCGCTTGGTGATATCGCTATATATACGGAGTCTGGTGAAGTTCCTTTGGTGAATGTCTTGCGTTCCATGAAGGAGAAGGAGAATGGTAAGGTCGTCTCTTTCGACCCGAAGAAGGCGGATGGCAAACAACTTTCAGATTATTTGGCCGCTGTGTTACCTGATTTCGACCGTGATAGGGTCTACTCTTCTGACATCAAGAAACTGATCTCTTGGTACAATATCCTGATCGAGAGCGGACGTGATGATTTCGAGGAGAAGAGCGGGAATGAGGCTCCGGCTGAGGAGGAAAGTAAATAAGCATGGGCAAACTGGATTGCCTCCGTGGGCGGGTGTTGCCCGCATCCATGGTGTGATCCTCTCCTTTGCTTCGAAAAATAGGGAAGTTGAGTTTTCTTCTTCCCTTTCTTAATTTTATAGGGGCTCGTGTCTATGTTGAAGGTTCTCTATTTCTCACCATGGTATCCTCATCGGTACGATGCGATGTTGGGCTTGTTCGTCCGTAAGCATGCGGAGGCGGTCGCCCGACGTTGCCAGGTCTGTGTGTTGTATCTGTTCGCGGACGAGAAGGTGAGGCGCTATGAGGTGGTGGACCAGGTGACTAATGGGGTGCGGGAGTTTTATGTCTATTACCCGTTCCTGAATTTTCCTCTCCTGAGACCGTTGACAAAGGCTTTGGGCTTCGTCCTGGCATTCCTGAAAGGCTATGCGAGGGTGAAAAAGTGTTTCGGCAAGCCTGATGTGACTCAAGCGAATGTACTGACGCGTTGCGGCCTTCTGTCTTACCTGCTGAAGGTTTGCTCCGGCATTCCTTATCTGGTGGTGGAACATTGGACCCGGTACTTGCCTCATAAGGATGGATATAGGGGGTTCTTGCGGAAACGGGTCAGTGAATTGGTGGTGAGAAATGCCTCGTATGTGCTCCCCGTGAGCGAACACTTGGCGGGGGTGATGCGTGATTGGGGACTGAAAAGTGACCATTACGGGGTGGTGCATAATGTGGTGGACGATTTCTTTTATGACTCGGAAAAAGTGCATGCCGCTAAGTTTAGGTTCCTACATGTCTCTTGTTTTAGCGAGCGTGAAAAGAATGTCTGTGGCATCTTACGGGCCCTGAAACGATTGGCGGAGAGAAGAGGTGATTTTACGATGGTGATGGTGGGTGTTGGCCCTGATTATGAAATGGTTAGGCGTTATGCGGAGGAATTGCATCTTCCCGATGGCCTTGTCTCTTTCCTTGGCGAACTGCCCCCGGTGGAGGTCTGCCGTTGTTTCTCCGAAGCGGATGCTTTTGTGTTGTTCTCTAACTTTGAGAATGCGCCGGTGGTCATCTCGGAAGCGTTGGCTACGGGCACGCCGGTCATCTCTACTAACGTGGGGGGCATTCCTGAAATGGTGGACGACGAGTCGGGCTGCCTGATCAACCCGGGCGATGAGGAGGCCCTTTGTGATAGAATGGGTTGGATGATAGACCATCATGCGGGCTATGATGCGGAACGTGTCCGCGAGAAGGCCCGTTGCTATGGATACGATGAGGTGGGTCGGTTCCTCGTCTCCTGCTATGAAGAGGCGGTGAGGACTGGTCGGTAGTGTCGCTTCTCTCTTCCTTGGCAGAAGACAAAGAAAAAAGCGACGGTTTTGCCATCGCTTTCTTGTTAAGTTAATAAATGATTCCTTGGTGTTTTCTTTCCCCTGCGGATCCCGCTATCCTACCTTCTTCTGCAACTGGTCGTTCCCTTTGTAGTTCTTGCAACCTGTCGCGATGGAGGATAGGGCGTCTTGAATCATGTAGAAGGCCTCTTTGAGGGTCTTGTCCGCTTGGGTGAGTCTGCATACCAAGTCTTTCGTTACGACCATGGTTTCAGGAGAGTCACAGTCTGATGGACTGACGTTCGCGATGTCATTGGTGAGGGGTTGGATCTGTTTTTGCTCAAACTGCAGGATATTGAATTTCTGCTTCATGTCTGCCAACAACCGATCGATTTCCCTAGCGATGTCTGCCGCGCTTTTCCTTGTAATAGGCTCTAGTTCCTTTTCCATTGTTTTGGCGTTTTGTTAGTTCATATTCGTTCCCGCTAATATAGTCATCTGCGGTGGAGATATGAAATTTTTAGGAACCGAGTTATTAACAAAATGCGGAATGACAAATGTCTTGAAAGAGAATTTGTCCCTATTTTTCTGGCGTTGATTCGGTCGAAAAGTTCCTCAATCCTCGCATCTCTTCGATTTGAAGGCCAAGGCGTACATCCTCATCTGCTTCACCATGGCGAGCATTCCGTTGGATCGGGTGGGGGAAAGGTGCTCTTTCAACCCTATCTTGTCGATGAAGTAGAGGTCGGTCTCCAGTATCTCGTCTGGGGTGTGCCCGGACATCACTTCGACCAGCATGGCGACGATGCCCCCGGCGATGTCGGTGTTGCTCTCGCCTTGGTAATAGACCAGGCCGTCCTTGTATTCCGCATAGACCCACACCTTGCTCTGACATCCCTCGATGAGGTACTCGTCCGTTTTGTATTGCGGGTCGATGCCTGGGTTAGACATGCCCTTGTCGATGATCTGCTGGTACTTGTCCAACCAATCGTCGAGGAATTCGAACTCCGAGATGATCTCTTCTTGTTTCTCCGCTATTGTCATGGTGTATGTGTTTAGTCTTCTTTATCTTCTTCCGAACATTTTCGCGGCACGTTCCACGCCTGCCACGAGGGTGTCGATCTCCTCTTCGGTGTTATAGAGTCCGAAGGATGCCCGCACGGTTCCCTCGATGCCGAACGCTGTCATGACGGGCTCCGCACAGTGATGGCCGGTGCGCACTGCGATGCCGAGTTTGTCGAGGATGGAGCCGAGGTCGTATGGGTGGATATCGCCGACGAGGAACGAGATGAGTCCGCTCCGTTCCTTCGCATTGCCGATGAATCGTATGTGCTCGATTCCGCTCAGCTTCTCCTTGGCGTATCTGACCAGCTGCTGCTCATGCTCCGCGATGTTCGCCATGCCTATTTTGCTGACGTAGTTCAACGCCGCCGCCAAGGCTGTAGAGCCGATGTAGTCGGGTGTGCCGGCCTCGAACTTGAATGGCAGCTCGTTGAAGGTGGTCTTTTCGAAGGTCACCTTCTTGATCATCTCGCCACCGCCTTGGTAAGGAGGTAGTTTGTCGAGCCAAGCCTCTTTACCGTAGAGCACGCCGATGCCTGTCGGTCCGTAGATCTTATGCCCGGAAAAGACGTAGAAGTCTGCGTCGAGCTCCTGCACGTCGATCGGCATGTGTGGTACCGATTGCGCACCGTCCACCAGTACGGGGATGCCGTGTGCATGCGCTTTCTGGATGATTTCCCTCACTGGGTTCACCGTTCCGAGCGCATTGGAGACGTGCGTCACGGATATGAATTTTGTCTTTTCCGTGATGAGTTGGTCCAGCTGGTCCACTTGCAGCACACCGTCCGCATCGAAAGGGATGACCTTCAAGCGGATGTCCCGATCTTGTTGCTGCAGTTGCCAAGGGACAATGTTGGAGTGGTGCTCCATCTGCGTGATGATGACCTCGTCACCGTCCTTGCATTGGCTTCTGCAGAAGGAGGAGACCACCAGGTTGATGGCTTCGGTCGTGCCGCGGGTGAAGATGATCTCGCGGGCATATTTCGCGTTGATGAACTTCCTCACGGTTTCGCGGGCCGCTTCGTGGGCTTCTGTCGCCTCTTGGCTCAGAAAATGCACGCCGCGATGGATGTTTGCGTTGTGGTTCAGATAGTTCTCGCTGATCTTCTCCACCACGCAGAGCGGTTTTTGGGTCGTCGCCGCATTGTCCATGTAGACAAGCGGTTTGCCGTATATCTCTTTCTTCAGAATAGGGAAGTCCTCCCTGATTTTTTCTATGTTGATACTCATCTTGCTATCGTTTTTTATATTTTGCGCGAATGTATTAAAAAAGTGCCAATCCAATATCTCCTTATGGTAAAAATGCATCTTCTATGTGTTCGATTTTGAATGAACTGTTCTGGGCACCGACGACGACGGAGAGGATGTCGAACTGGGTAGGCATCATGATGTTGAATTTGAAGATGTAGGCTTCCGCCGCCATGATGGTGTTGCGCATCTTCGTCTTGTTCACGGTCTCCGCAGGCGCTAAAAGATAGTTGTCCCGTCTGGTCCGCACCTCCACGACCACCAAAGTGCCGTCCTTTTCCGCCACGATGTCCAACTCCAGCTTGCCGCTTCGCCAGTTCCGATGCCTGATCGTGTACCCTTTCGCCGAGAGGTATTCCACTGCTTTCTCTTCGCCTAATAGGCCTAATTCGTTATGTTCTGCCATGATTCCACAAATAAACAGGTTAATAATAAAATTGAATGATGACGCAAAGTTATGTAAAATTTTCGTTTGCGCAAACGGACGTTTGGTGTTTTCCCTGCATTTGTAGAGACGCACGCTCGTACGTCTCGGAAGGGTACCAATGCATGTGTGTACCGGTCAGCCTGAAAGGCTGGAACAAATACATCCCAATGGCAACGCCTTGGGTGAGGGGGTGCAACCAATTGGAGATGTTATATTCGTTCCGAAAAGTGTATGGTTGGAGCGTTTTGTCGTCCCGAAAAGTGTGTTAAAAAATGTTATTATCGTCCCGAAAAATGTTGTGTTTATTGTAATATAAGGGTGCTTTTACGGAATTATTTGTGTGTGATTCGTTGATCTGCAACGGCATAAATCCTTTTTATTACTCGTCGGAGGATGCCCATTTGGAGGTGGATTTTGTGATTCAAGGAAAGTCTTCTGTTTTCCCTGTGGAGGTGAGGGCGGAGGAGAATGTCTATTCCAAATCATTAAGGGCAATTGTTAATAAACAACCCGATTTAAAAGCTATTCGATTATCAATGAAGGATCTAGACAGGCAGGATTGGATGACGAATTTGCCTTTGTACGCTTTCGTTGAGGAGGTTAAGTCTCTATAGTAAAACGTTTGTCTTCCTGGCCCCTATTTTTACTATCTTCGCGTCATGGCTGGCATCTACATCCATATTCCGCTCTGTAGGAGCCGTTGCGTCTATTGCGACTTCTACTCCTCCACGTTCGACGGCAACCGTTCCGAGCTGGTCGAGGCTATCTGTGCGGAGTTGACCGAGCGTCGGGACTACCTGCGGGGGGAGACTGTGAAGACGCTCTACTTCGGGGGCGGTACGCCTTCGCTCCTGCGCCCGGACGAGCTCTCCAAAATCTTCTCTGCCGTGGGGGCGAATTACCCTTGCGCCTTCGAGGAGGTGACGCTGGAGGCGAACCCGGACGACCTCTCCGATGCTTTCCTGACGTCGCTGAAACGTTTCCCCATTAACCGCTTGAGCATTGGTATCCAAAGCTTCCACGACGATGACCTGACCCTCTTGAACCGCAGGCATACGGCGGAGGAGGCAAAGGCGGCGGTGCGTCGTTGCCAGTCGCACGGTTTCACGAACATCAGTATCGACCTTATCTACGGTCTGCCGAACCAGACCCTCTCCGCTTGGGAGGATAACCTGCGCCAAGCCATCGAACTGGATGTCCCGCACATCTCCGCCTACCACCTGACTTACGAGGAGGGGACGAAGATCTACAGGATGTTGCAGAAGGGGGAGGTGCGTGAGGTGGACGAGGAGCAGAGCGTCGAGATGTTCCATCTGCTTCGCTCCATGCTGCAAGAGGCTGGTATCCAGCAGTATGAGATCTCCAATTTCGCGCGGCCGGGTTGTCATGCGCGGCACAACTCCTCCTATTGGGACGGCACGCCTTACTTGGGTGCGGGTCCGGCCGCCCATTCGTTCGACGGCAAGGATAGACGATGGAATATCTCCAACACGCGCCGCTACATCGAAGCCATTCGCTCGGGAGAACCCTACTATGAATTGGAGGTGCTGGATGAGACCTCCTCCTACAACGACTATGTCATCACTTCGTTGCGCACCATTGCGGGAATGGATTTGAAACACCTTTCGGAGCGGTTCGGTGAACCTTATGTCTCCTATTGTATGAGGCAGGCGCAACCGTTCATTGATAGAGGCTTGCTTCGTCGCGCGTCGGACCGACTCTTTCTGACGGAGCAGGGGCTATTCGTCTCAGATGCGGTGATGGAGGAGTTGATGATGGTGAATGATTAAATGTTAAATGTTATCAATGAGAATCATAGACGTTGCCCATAATCTGTCAGCATACGATCAACTTTTCCATATCTATGGAATAGTAAATCGTAAATCGTAAAATTGTAAATGTCATGACACAAAATGTGATGTTTCTTCCTGATAGTATGTTTTTTAACATATTATTTGTACCTTTGCAAAAAAAAAAGAGATGAAAATAGCTGTATTTCCTGGTAGTTTCGATCCATTTACGATAGGGCACTATTCTGTCGTGAAGCGCGCCTTGAATTTCGTGGACGAGGTGGTGATCGCCATAGGTGTGAATGATGCGAAGAAGTCACTCTTCTCCGTCGAGCAACGGTATAAGATCATCTCTAAAGCATTTTGTGACGAGCCGCATGTCTCTGTGAAGAGCTACGACTCCTTGACGGTCGACTTCGCACGGGAGGTCAACGCTGACATCATTCTCAGGGGCATCCGCTCCATCCAGGACTTCGAGTACGAGAAGACCATCGCCGATGCCAACCGTCGTCTGTCGGGTATCGATACGGTCCTCCTCTTCACGGAGCCGCAACACTCCTTCATCAGCTCTACCGTGGTGCGTGACCTGATCCGCTACGGCAAGGACATCACCACATTCTTGCCTCCTCATGTCTCGGTGGAAGACTTGAAGTAACTCCTTCGCCCCCCTTCTTCCCCCAGTGGAAGGGCCGCTTTCTATTGCCCTAAAAAAGCGCAGTTAATGTTTTTTAACATTAATTATTTCCATGAGAGGATATTTGTTGCTTTTTTTGCGGAAAATTTGGGTGTATAGTATCTGATGAAAAAGAAAGCGAAACATAGATTCTTTAATTCGAAGTTAACGTCGGCGATTAGCATATCAATCGTACTCTTTCTCCTAGGATGTATCATATTTGTTGGTTTCATGTCTAAAACGTTGTCTACCTACGTTTTAGAGAGTGTGTCGTTGACTGTATTCCTGCAGAAGAACACAACGGAGGAGTCCCGCGTGAACTTGGAGAAGTATTTGGCTTCGCAACCCTATGCCAAAAAGGTGAAGTTCATCGACAAGGCGACCGCCATCGAGGAACTTTGCGAGGATATCGGTGAGGACCCGGAAGAGTACAAGGACATGGAGATCGATCGAATCAATGATATGATTGAGGTGAGCATGAATGCCTCCTTTGCGAATAATGACAGTATCCTGCCGATTGTCCAGACCATCCAGCTCTTCGAGTGTGTGGATCGTGTTGATTACCAAGAGAGTATGATTGACCGTATTGGTAATAACATTCAGAAATTGGTTTCCGTGCTCTTCTGTACGGCGGCGGTGTTGTTGTTGATCTCCTATGTGCTGATTAGTAACACGATACAGCTGTTGATCCACTCGGATCGTTTCCTTATCCATACGATGACCTTGGTGGGCGCCTCGAAAGGCTTTGTGCGCCGTCCGTATATCTTGCAGAGCCTTGTCATCGCCATGGCGGCGTTCGTGTTGGCGACCATATATCTGATGGGGTTGGGCTATCTGCTGAAGGATGATTTCCCGCCAAGTCTGGAGGGAATGACGAGCGACCCGATGCTCTACATCGTCGTGTTGGGCAGCATATTCGTCTTCAGCATCATTATCACATGTGTGGCTACGCACCGTGCGGTGAGCAAGTATCTGAAGCAGCAGGTGGATGATTTGTATTACCTCTAATATCGTTTGGGACAAATAAAAATTTATAATAAAGAAATGGTTTTAGTAGAAGAAAATTTCGCGTTGCCTAAAGAGAACCTACGTCTCTTGGTGGTTGGTTTTGTTATCATTTTGATTGGGTGTATTTGCATGCTTGGTGGTGGAAGTAATGATGGTGTTTCCTATAACCCGGAAATCTTCAGTTCGATGAGGATCACGGTGGCGCCGATCATTATGATGATTGGTTTCTTCTTCGAGATCTTCGCCATCATATGGGTACGCAGAAGCAAAAAGACTTTCAGTGAGGATTCTTATGCGCGTCCAGAGGATGATAATGATGGACCTGAGTTGTTGGAGGCAGGAGGTGATGCGAACTCTTCCCGAGCGTCTTTTAGCGGGAAGAGAACCCTTCGTAAGTTGAAAAAATAATTAGGGGAGACTTGGTGTGATGGATTGGTTACAGGCTTTAGTATTGGGTATTATCCAAGGTTTGACGGAGTATCTTCCCGTTAGTAGTAGTGGTCACTTGACCATAGGTTCCTATCTTTTCGGTTTGGAGGACGGTGAGTCCAACCTGATGTTCACCATCGCTGTGCATGTCGCCACGGTGTTGAGCACGTTGGTGATCCTGTGGAAAGAGGTTGTTTGGCTTTTCAAGGGCGTCTTGAAGTTCCAGTGGAACGACGAGATGAAGTATTTCGTCAACATACTTATCTCCATGATTCCTGTGGGTATCGTGGGTGTTTTCTTCAAGGATACGGTGGAGGAGTTCTTCGGCTCCGGATTGTTCCTTGTGGGTCTAATGCTTTTCTTGACTGCCGCGTTGTTGGCTTTCGCATATTTCGCCAAGCCTCGTCAGAAGGAGGAGATTTCCAAATTGGACGCTTTCGTCATCGGTTTGGCGCAGGCATGTGCCGTGATGCCAGGTTTGTCCCGCTCCGGCTCCACGATCGCCACGGGTCTCTTGTTGGGTAACAAGAAGGAAAACCTGGCGCAGTTCTCTTTCCTGATGGTCATTCCTCCGATACTTGGAGAGGCCTTGCTGGATTGCTTGAAGATCGCGAAGGATGGATATGATTCTGTCGCCAGTGGTATCTCACCTCTTGCGCTTTGCGTGGGTTTCGTCACCGCTTTCATCTTCGGTTGCCTCGCTTGCAAGTGGATGATTAACATAGTGAAGAAGGGTAAACTCATTTATTTCGCCGTCTATTGCTTCATCGTGGGTGCGGTCTGCGTGCTGTGCTCGTAATGATTAGTGGAGAATGGATTTCTTGAACGGGGAAATATTATGCTTCGATAAACCATTGGAGTGGACTTCCTTCGACCTGGTCAATAAGGTGCGCTATATGATCAAGCGCAAACTGGGTGTGAAGAAGTTCAAGATTGGCCACGCCGGTACGCTGGATCCACTGGCGACGGGCGTGTTGATCGTATGCACGGGGAAGGCTACTAAGCGAATTGAAGAGTTCCAGTACCAGACGAAGGAATATGTCGCCACGTTGAGGCTGGGCGCCACTACGCCCTCCTTCGACTTGGAGCAGGAGATTGATGCGGAATATCCTACGGAGCATGTCACCCGTGAGATGGTGGAGGAGACGCTGAAGAGTTTCCTCGGGGAGATCCAGCAGATCCCGCCCGTCTATTCGGCCGTGAAGGTGAACGGGAAGCGCGCCTACGACTACGCCCGCAAGGGCAACGAGGTGGAGCTGAAGCCTAAGCTGCTCGTCATCGATGAGATAGAACTGCTGGATTGCCAGTTGCCGTACATCACGATACGCGTGGTTTGCAGCAAAGGCACCTATATCCGTGCCCTGGCGCGCGACATTGGCGTCGCACTGAAGAGCGGTGCGCACCTCACTTCGCTGCGTCGTACGAGGGTGGGGGAGTTCAAGGTGGAGAATTGCATCTCCCTCGAACAATTCCAAAACATTGTAAATGAACAAGAACAGATAAATTCCGATATTGCATGAAATTATCAAAATTCAAATTCAACTTGCCGGAAGAGCAGATCGCTCTTTACCCTGCCCATAACAGGGATGAGGCTAGATTGCTGGTACTCAACCGTAAAACGGGTGAGATAGAACACAAAATCTTTAAGGAGATTCTCCAGTATTTCGACGACAAGGATGTGTTCATCTTCAACGACACGAAGGTGTTCCCTGCTCGTCTCTATGGTATCAAGGAGAAGAACGGTGCGAAGATCGAGGTCTTCCTGCTCCGTGAATTGAACCATGAACTGAAGTTCTGGGATGTCCTTGTGGATCCTGCCCGCAAGATACGTATCGGAAATAAACTCTATTTCGGTGAGGACGAGTCGCTGGTGGCCGAGGTGATCGACAACACCACCTCCCGCGGACGTACGCTCCGTTTCCTCTACGAGGGCTCCTACGAGGAGTTCCGCGAGACCCTTTATAAATTGGGCGAGACGCCGTTGCCGAAGTTCATCAACCGTCCGGTCGAGCCGGAGGACGCTGAGCGTTACCAAACGATCTTCGCCAAGAACGAGGGTGCCGTGGTCGCTCCGACCGCTGGTATGCACTTCAGCCGCGAGCTGATGAAGCGCTTGGAGATCAAGGGCTGCGATTTCGCTTTCCTGACCCTGCACGCTGGCTTGGGCAACTTCCGCGAGATCGATGTGGAGGACCTCACGAAGCATAAAATGGATTCTGAGGAGATGTCCATCTCTGAGGAGTGCACGAAGATAGTGAACCGCGCGCACGAGGCGAGACAACATATCTGCGCCGTCGGAACGACCGTGTTGCGCGCCGTCGAGAGCAGCGTGGGTACGGATGGTTTGATCAAACCGTCAGAGGGCTGGACGAACAAGTTCATCTTCCCTCCATACAACTTCACCGTGGCGGATCGCCTGGTGACCAATTTCCACATGCCATACTCCACCTTCCTCATGATGGTGTGCGCCTTCGGCGAGTATGACTATGTGATGAACGCTTACGACGTGGCTTTGAAGGAGGGCTATAAGTTCGGCCCTTACGGAGACGCTATGTTAATCCTCTAATTCGAACAAAAAAAGATATAGTATCATAATAAAATGGCAAAGAAATTCGCTGAACATTCCAGTTTCAACCTCTCGGACATCAACAAGGAGGTTCTGAAGCAATGGGAGGAAAAAGATTTGTTTCATAAGAGTGTGAAAATCAGGGAAGGTGCTCCTTCCTTCGTCTTCTTCGAGGGCCCGCCGTCCGCAAACGGAATGCCGGGCATCCACCACGTGATGGCGCGCTCTATTAAGGATATCTTCTGCCGCTACAAGACCATGAAGGGCTTCCACGTGAAGCGTAAGGCGGGTTGGGATACCCACGGATTGCCTGTCGAGTTGGGCGTCGAGAAGGAGTTGGGCATCACAAAAGAGGATATCGGAAAGAAGATCTCTGTCGATGACTATAACAAGGCTTGCCGTACCAATGTGATGAAGTTCACCAAGGAGTGGACCGACCTCACCAAGAAGATGGGTTATTGGGTGGACCTCGAGAACCCTTATATCACCTACGACAACAAATACATCGAGACGTTGTGGTACCTCTTGAAGGAACTCTACAAGAAGGGTTACCTCTACAAGGGTTACACCATCCAACCATATTCTCCTGCTGCGGGTACGGGTCTTAGCTCCCACGAGTTGAACCAGCCGGGCTGCTACCGTGACGTGAAGGATACGACCGTCGTGGCACAGTTCAAGATGGTGGATCCGAAGCCTGAGATGGCGCAGTTCGGTACACCGTACTTCCTGGCATGGACCACCACGCCTTGGACCCTCTCGTCCAACACGGCTCTTTGCGTCGGACCGAACATCACCTACGTGGCTGTTCAGTCCTACAACCCTTACACGGGTAAGCCTGCCACCTACGTGCTGGCGAAGGATCTGGTGAACGCTCATTTCAACCCTAAGGCCGCTGAATTGGCTTTGGAGGATTACAAGGAGGGCGACAAACTCATTCCGTTCAAAGTGATTGCCGAATACAAGGGCACTGACCTTGTAGGCATGAAATACGAACAACTCTTCGACTGGATCACACCGGAGAATGCTGATCAAGCTTTCCGTGTCATCCCAGGCGATTACGTCACCACTGAGGATGGTACGGGTATCGTCCATATCGCCCCTACCTTTGGTGCGGACGATGCGAAGGTGGCGAAGGCCGCCGGCATTCCTCCGTTGCAGTTGGTCGACAAGTTCGGCAACTTGCGTCCTTCCGTGGATCTGACGGGTAAGTTCTATCTGCTCTCAGACTTGGACGCTGATTTCGTGAAATCACGCATCAACGTGGAGGCCTACAAGAAATTCGAAGGCCGCTTCGTGAAGAACGCATACGATCCTAACCTGACGGACAAGGACGAGACGCTCGACATCTCCATCTGCATGGACATGAAGGTGACCGACAAAGCCTTCAAGATCGAGAAGCACGTCCACAACTACCCGCACTGCTGGCGTACGGACAAGCCTGTCCTCTACTACCCGCTGGATAGCTGGTTCATCAAATCCACCAAGGCTCGCGAGAGAATGATGGAGTTGAACAAGACCATCCAATGGAAGCCTGAATCGACGGGTACCGGCCGTTTCGGCAAATGGTTGGAGAACCTGAACGACTGGAATCTCTCCCGCTCCCGCTATTGGGGCACACCGCTCCCGATCTGGAGAACGGAAGAGGGCACGGAAGAGAAGTGCATCGGTTCCATCGCAGAATTGTTCGAGGAGATCGACAAGTCCATCAAGGCTGGTTTCATGAAGGAGAACCCTTGGAAGAACTTCAAGGTGGGCGATTACTCGAAGGAGAACTATGATCCTAAGAACATTGACCTCCACCGTCCATATATCGACAGCGTCATCCTGGTTTCCGACAGTGGCAAGCCGATGAAGCGTGAGGCGGACTTGATCGACGTATGGTTCGATTCAGGCGCCATGCCTTTCGCACAGCAACACTATCCGTTCGAGAACAAGGAGGTGGTCGATAACGGTGAGTTCTACCCTGCCGACTTCATCGCGGAGGGTGTGGACCAGACCCGTGGTTGGTTCTTCACATTGCACGCCATCTCCACCATGATCAAGGATAGCGTAGCCTTCAAGGCGGTTATCTCCAATGGTTTGGTGCTTGATAAGAACGGTAACAAGATGTCCAAACGCCTCGGCAATGCGGTCGATCCGTTCGGTGCCATCGAGCAATATGGTTCCGATCCGCTCCGTTGGTACATGATCACCAACGCATCGCCTTGGGACAACCTGAAGTTCGATACAGATGGTGTCGAGGAGGTACGTCGTAAATTCTTCGGCACGCTCTACAACACCTATTCCTTCTTCGCCCTCTATGCGAACGTGGATAACTTCACCAACAGCCAGCCACAGGTGCCAATGAACAAGCGCCCTGAGATTGACCGTTGGATCATCTCTCTGCTCAACTCCCTCATCAAGGAGGTGGACGAGAGCTACAATGACTATGAGCCGACCAAGGCAGGTCGCGCGATCTCTATATTCGTGAACGATCACCTGAGTAACTGGTACGTTCGTCTGAACCGTAAACGTTTCTGGGGTGGCACATTGACAGAGGATAAGCTCGCCGCTTACCAGACGCTCTACACCTGTCTAGACACGGTGGCCCGTCTGATGGCGCCTATCTCTCCGTTCTATGCGGACCAACTCTTCTTGGATCTGAACAATGCCACAGGCTGCGACAAGAGCGAGTCCGTACACTTGGCTAACTTCCCTAAGTACGACGAATCCTTGATCGACAAGACCTTGGAGGAGCGCATGCAGTTGGCGCAAGACATCTCATCCATGACCCTCTCTCTCCGTAAGAAGGAGAACATCAAGGTTCGTCAACCGTTGAAGCAAATCATGGTGCCTATCTTGGCGGAGCATGAGCAGGAGAATGTCGAGGCGGTGAAGGACTTGATCATGAACGAGGTCAACGTGAAGGAGATCAATTTCGTGCGTGACTCAGCCGGCATCCTTGTGAAGAAGATCAAGCCAGACTTCAAGAAGCTCGGTCCTAAGTGCGGCAAGAACATGAAGACGGTTGCGGCACAGTTGCAGAGCCTGTCGCAAGAGCAGATCGCGCAGTTCGAGAAGAACGGCAGCTATGAGATCTGTCTCGACGGATGCTGCGTCGTTGTGGACAAGGCCGACGTGGAGATCCTTTCGGAGGATATCCCAGGCTGGTTGGTAGCCAACAACGGAACAATCACCATCGCACTCGACGTGACCATCACGCCTGAGTTGCAACGGGAGGGTATCGCGCGTGAGTTCATCAACCGTATCCAGAACATCCGTAAGACAAGCGGATTCGAGATCACCGACAAGATACTTATCGACATCGAGAAGAACGATAATGTAAATGCTGCGGTGGAGCAGTTCAAGGAGTACATCTCCTCGCAGGTGCTCGCCAACAAGATCTCCTTGGTGGAGAAGGTGGCCAACCCGACCGAGTTGGACTTCGACGACTTCAAGGTGAATATCGAGGTGAAGAAAGCGTAAGCTTGAATGTTAAATATGGGGGGGCGAATCATTGCTTAATGGTTCGCCCTTTATTATCCCTTCCACATGAAAAAGAAACTATTCCTCCTATTCCTCCTCCTATCCGTGGCCGTTGGTGGCGCTTACTATGTACGTCAGCAAAGGAGTTACAAGGAGGGTGATATTCTCTTCCAGGTTTCGAAGAGCGGTCAGTCCCCATTGATTCAGAAAGCCACCGGCTCGAAATGGTCCCATTGCGGTGTCGTGGTTGAGAAGGGCAAGAAGATGTATGTGCTGGAAGCCTCCAAGGTGGTCAAGCTGACACCCTTGCAGGAGTGGATCAAGCGAGGGAAAGACGGGAAGGTGAAGAAGATGCGCGTGAAAAAGGGGCCTGTTAAGATCAAATACAAGAAATACCTCGGCAAGCCATACGACCTTGCCTTTCAATTCGACAACGGCAAGTGGTATTGCTCGGAACTAATCTATGACATCTACAAAACACAGTTAGGCATAGAGCTTTGCAAGCCTCGGACGATCCGTGAGTATCGCATCGAAGGCATGGAGGATGTCCTCAAGAAAAGAGGCATGGACCTCGACCAAAGGGTGGTCGCCCCTTGTGATTTGCTGAACTATTGATTGCCTTTCTTGATTTCCTTAGCCTTTGCTATGACAATACGATATTTTCAGGCATAGTGTTATCATTATATTGCCCTTATGACTCTCAAGGTTATATATAGTCTCACAATTATGTGCCGAGAATGATTGGTCAAGCATAAGAATTGTATTAAAATTCTCGAATGGCAATTGCTTCCCATACTCCATTGTTATCCTTGCCTTTGTGCTTTATGATCCCCATCTTCTGCATTGTAGAAAGGTCACGCTCAATGGTACGTTGGCTCACCGATAAAGTCTCCGACATTTGTTTGCCGGTAATTGTGGGAGACTCCTTGATAAGATTGAGTATTTTCTGCTGACGTTCAGTGAGTTTCGTCTCCGACAAGTCTCCGTCATGGTCTCCGACATCCTGTGTGTCGGCAGTGGCATATATAATGGTCTGAAATTGGGTCGGAGTAGATTTGAACACTGGTTTCAGCTTTTCCTGATATCCATCCAATGCTTTGGTTTCATTGCAGATGCGTGTGAGCCCACTGCCACGTTTCTCCATATAGTCCAATTGTGCCATTACGTTTGCGAGTATGGGATTGCGTCTTTCAGAAGAAACATTTGCAATGTCTAGATTCTGTATCAACAAGCCATTATACATGCCGCCTGGAGATGTTACAGTAATTCGGTCATCATAAATGTCAAGATGAACTTCACTGCCCATTACTGTGTAGTCGCGGTGGATGAAATGGTTTACCATCGCTTCCAAAACGGCACGTTCGGCATACTCAGGTTTGTTCTTTCGGCCATCAGGCAGTTTTTCCCAACCTCTCTTTGTGTTAGATTTCACAAAGTTCATAGCTTCACGAAGAAGCAAAAGAACATTACCTGTAAATTCAGCATCATTGATTGCATCGCTTTTGCCTATTCCGTCCCAACGAGTGCAATATAATCGAGACTGCCATAATGGACAGTCATCTGCAAATAAAGCTCCTGCATTTGTAAGAACACCGGTGTTTGTGACAAGTCCAAAAGACACGAGAAACTTCTTGTCCCATTCCTGTGTGGTCTGTTTCTTGAACGTGTTTGCTAATATGATAAAAGTATTGTCTTCTGCCTTATAATCTGTGACAAGTGAATCAAATGTTTTGTTTGAACCTTTGAGCACCAGTCTAACCATCTGTTCAGCTGAGGCAGGAAGACTCTCATCACCTATACGAACAAAGGCGACACGTTGACCGTCGCCAACATAATAGTATGGCGTATAGTTCCCTGAATGTACTTTTACCTGCAAGACATCAAGATTGTCAGTCTTATGGGGTATCATCTCTACGTCAGGAAGCGGATCCATATAGTCACGAATCTTTCCACTGATTACCTCACATATGTGCTGCATATCATCAAGTCCCCTGACATTGCCTTCATTATCAATACCAAAGAAAAGGGATCCGCCAAAGCCATTGGCAAAAGCACTTACACTCTTCAACCAACTCTTAGGTTTCTTTTCTTCGAGCATCAATTTGAAATCGTATGCTGTACATTCGGCAGTCAGAGTCTCCAATTTCATTTGTAATGACGGTTACAATAAAAAATAAGATTTCTTGTTCTTGGCTTGTAAAGGTACTACTTTTTCTCGGAATGAAAGCAGAAAAACACTATTTCGCAAGCAATGTGCAATTTAAACAGCTTTGCAAGCCTCGGACGATCCGTGAGTATCGCATCGAAGGCATGGAGGATGTCCTCAAGAAAAGAGGCATGGACCTTGACCAAAGGGTGGTCGCCCCTTGTGATTTGCTGAACTATTGATTATATTTGTGATATGTTGTTCATATCCAATTGATTATAATAGTTTTCGTATGCGCAAACCACTACTAATATTCCTGCTGATTCTTTTCACCGCCGGTCTTTGCTTTTCGCAGGATGACCAGGTACAGTACATGAAGGTCCATGGAGAGCTAATCAAGGTCAACGACTCGCTCTGTTATCTGGTGAGGAAGGGCTTTAGTAGGCGGGATAAGACCCCTTGGGAGCCTTTCTGCGGGAAGTTCAGCAACCTTTGGTATGAGGAGGGGTTTGAATACACCCTGCAAGTAAAAGAATACAATCCTCATGCGGACACGATGTTTGTGATTAAAACAGTGGCAAGCTATGAAGTGCCAAGGGTATTCATGAGGGTTCATAAAGAGAGAATCACGGTCAACGATTCGCTCTGCTATCAGATTAGAAAGGGTTGGGGAAGGCGGGATACGACTGCTTGGGAGCCTTTTTGCGGGAAGTTCAGCAACTTCTGGTATGTGGAGGGGGTTGAATACACCCTGCAGGTGGAGAAATACGATCCCCACGCGGACACCATATTCGTGATAAAAAAAATCACCAGGTCTTCTGTGGACGAAGAGAAATTGCAAAAAATACTAAAAGAGAAACGAATGCGCTTGAAAGAGAAGGAAAGAAACGATACCATCCGGGCCATCCCAGTGAAGCGGAGGAATATGAAGAGATAGGGGAATCCTACCCTATTAGGACAGAAAAAAACTTGTAATTTATTAGCCGTTAACCCTAGTCTACAGTTGGGAAAGCGTCATAATGTGTATATTGGTGCGGAAATGTGCCGACTTTGATTTAATTGTCTGATATCAATAAATTTATAAGTCGTAAGAATTTGTTTGTGAAAGTTTTGCCGCGAATGCATAATGTTTTTATCTTTGGATGGTTGATTTATGTTTTTTTTTGTTGGAAATCTTTAATTTGCAAACTAACAAATATTGAAATGAAAGAAGAAAGTTATGGAAAAAAGATGAGCCATTACATGTATAAATGGTTTGTCTGTTTATTGTTAATGTGCATTCCTGCCATAGGAAATGCGTTTGTTGTTGGAGACCTTGCGTACGATGTGCGCACAGGAGGAGGAAATACCGTGAATGTACATGCGGCAAGCACGGAAATCTCTGGAGATATTGTTATTCCGGATACGGTGGAATACGAAGGAGTAGTCTACACTGTCGTTGCAATAGGTGGAGGTGAAGTCTTCATTTCGTGTGAAAATTTGACCTCCGTGGTGATTCCTAATACGGTGAAGACGATTAGTGGTAGTGCGTTTAAGTGGTGTTCCAACTTGACGAGTGTGAAGTTGCCTGATTCCCTTGTGACGATACCCAACCAAGTGTTCAATCAGTGCTTTAAATTGGCTAATGTGACGATACCTTCATCGGTGAAAACCATCGAGTATGATGCGTTCAAGGCGTGCGAGAAACTTTCTCCGCTCACGGTTCCTTCCAGTGTTTCTTCCATTGAAGGCGACGCATTCTCAGGCATAGACACTGTTTACTATTCGGGGTCCGCATCAGGAACTCCATGGGGTGCTGGTGTTGTTACTGAAAAGGGAAAGATCACCCTTGCCGCTGGAAGCTACTTCGTGGTAGACGACTACAAGTACAAGGTGGAGAGCGCTACTGATCATACCGTAGCCATTTCCGCCGCTAATACGAGTATCTCTGGCGCTATCGAGCTCCCGAGCAAGGTGACATACGGTGGTGTGGAGTATACCGTTATCATCGTCGATGGCAGCGGGTTCGAATCATGCACTGAAATCACTTCAGTGGTTGTTCCTAACTCAGTGATTGAAATTCGTGGTAGCGCCTTCAAGTGGTGCTCTAAGCTGACTAGCGTGACAATCCCTGAACATATCAATAAAATCCCTACCCAGTGTTTCAACCAATGCTACAACTTGGTGGATTTTACGATTCCGTCGGTAGTGACTCTCATCGAGCTTGATGCGTTCAAGGCTTGCGGAAAATTGTCGCCACTTACTGTGCCTGATAGTGTGACCAGCATCGGGCGTTATGCATTCTCAGGCATAGATACTGTTTACTATTCTGGTCCCGCAACGGGTGCCCCATGGAGCGCAGGTGTTGTTATCGGGAAGGACAAGCCTGTCAAGGGTAGCTACTTTGTGGTAGGCGACTACAAGTACAAGGTGGAGGATGACAAAGAACTCACGGTGGCTATTTCTGCCGCTAATACGGACATCGCTGGTGACCTCGAACTCCCTAGCAAGGTGGTATACGATGGTTTGGAGTACACTGTTACCATCGTTGATGGTGGTGGTTTCAGATCCTGCGGTGATATCACATCTGTGGTAATCCCTAACACGGTTCAGGAGATCCGCGGAAGCGCCTTCAAGTGGTGCTCAAGCTTGACCAGCGTGACGATCCCTAGCCATATCACGAAGATCCCTAACCAGTGCTTCAACCAGTGCTACAACTTGGAGGAGCTGACGATCCCTTCAGGTGTGACCCTCATCGAGTACGACGCGTTCAAGGCGTGCGAGAAGTTGTCTCCGCTTACAGTGCCAGACAGTGCGACCCGCATCGAGTATGACGCCTTCTATGATATAGACACTGTCTATTACTCAGGTGATGCGACAGGCAACCCATGGGGCGCAGGAATTGTTATCGGAAAGAATAAGCCTACGAAGGGAAGTTTCTTCGTGGTAGGCGACTACAAGTACAAAGTGGAGGATGACAAAGAACTCACGGTGGCTATTTCAGCCGCTAATACGGACATCGCTGGTGACCTTGTTCTTCCAAGCAAGGTGGTATATGACGGTGACGAATATACGGTTATCATTGTCGATGGCGGCGGTTTCAGATCATGCGCCGAGATTACTTCAGTGGTTATCCCTAACTCAGTGATTGAAATCCGCGGTAGTGCCTTCAAGTGGTGCTCTAAGCTGACCAGCGTGACGATCCCAGGACACATCACGAAGATCCCTAACCAATGCTTCAACCAGTGCTACAACTTGGAAGAGCTGACAATCCCTTCAGGTGTGACCCTCATCGAGTACGACGCGTTCAAGGCGTGCGAGAAGTTGTCTCCTCTTACAGTATCTGACAGCGCGACCCGCATCGAGTACGACGCATTCTCTGGCATCGACACTGTTTACTACTCTGGTGATGCTACAGGCAACCCTTGGGGCGCAGGTGTTGTTATCGGAAAGAATAAACCTTCCGTTGGAGGTGTCTTCGTTGTAGGCGACTTCAGATATACAATTACGGATACTACAAACCATATCGTTGCTGTAGCCGCAGCCAACACTGATATCAGCGGTGACATCGTAATCCCTAGTTCAGTTGAAATCGACGGTGTTGAATATACTGTTGGTCTCATCGGTGGTGAGGGCGTCTTCAGATCTTGCGGTGAAATCACTTCAGTGGTTATCCCTAACTCAGTGAAGACCATCAACGGTAGTGCCTTCAAGTGGTGCTCTAAGTTGGTTTCCGTAACGCTTCCGGATTCTATCACTAAGATCCCTAACCAATGCTTCAACCAATGCTACAACTTGGTGGACGTGACGATTCCTGCTGGAGTGACCAGCATCGAGTATGATGCGTTCAAGGCATGCGAGAAGTTGTCTCCTCTTACGATTTCTGACGATGTGACCAGCATCGAGTACGACGCATTCTCTGGCATCGACACTGTTTACTACTCTGGTGATGCTACAGGCAACCCATGGGGTGCAGGTGTTGTTATCGGAAAGAATAAGCCTACGAAGGGAAGTTTCTTCGTGGTAGGCGACTACAAGTACAAAGTTGAGGACGATACGGCGCTCACGGTAGCCATTTCAGCCGCTAACACGGACATCGCTGGTGACCTTGAACTTCCTAGCAAGGTGGTTTACAACGGCTTGGAGTACACTGTTACCATCGTCGATGGTGGCGGTTTCAGATCCTGCGGTGATATCACATCTGTGGTAATCCCTAACACAGTTCAGGAGATCCGCGGAAGCGCCTTCAAATGGTGCTCAAGCTTGACTAGCGTGACGATCCCTAGCCATATCACGAAGATCCCTAACCAGTGCTTCAACCAGTGCTACAACTTGGAGGAGCTGACAATCCCTTCAGGTGTGACCCTCATCGAGTACGACGCATTCAAGGCTTGCGAGAAGTTGTCTCCACTCACGGTGCCTGACAGCGCAACCCGCATCGAGTATGACGCCTTCTACGGAATTGATACTGTATACTATTCTGGTACCGCTACGGGCAGCCCATGGAGCGCAGGTGTTGTTATCGGAAAGAATAAGCCTACGAAGGGAAGTTTCTTCGTGGTAGGCGACTACAAGTACAAAGTGGAGGATGATACGGAGCTCACGGTAGCCATTTCAGCCGCTAACACGGACATCGCTGGTGACCTCGAACTTCCTAGCAAGGTGGTTTACAACGGCTTGGAGTACACTGTTACCATCGTCGATGGTGGTGGTTTCAGATCCTGCGGTGATATCACATCTGTGGTAATCCCTAACACGGTTCAGGAGATCCGCGGAAGCGCCTTCAAATGGTGCTCAAGCTTGACCAGCGTGACGATCCCTAGCCATATCACGAAGATCCCTAACCAGTGCTTCAACCAGTGCTACAACTTGGAGGAGCTGACAATCCCTTCAGGTGTGACCCTCATCGAGTACGACGCATTCAAGGCGTGCGAGAAACTCTCTCCACTCACGGTGCCTGACAGTGCGACCCGCATCGAGTATGATGCCTTCTACGGAATTGATACTGTATACTATTCTGGTACCGCTACGGGTAACCCATGGAGCGCAGGTGTTGTTATCGGAAAGAATAAGCCTACGAAGGGAAGTTTCTTCGTGGTAGGCGACTACAAGTACAAAGTGGAGGATGATACGGAGCTCACGGTAGCCATTTCAGCCGCTAAC
>JAEERP010000041.1 GCA_016285885.1 Paludibacteraceae bacterium | reverse complement strand
CTCCTTTCGCCGTCACTCATGGACTGCGACCGTTATCTGACGGGCACGGATGCTATTGTCGTCCGTCAGCTGATAGGTCAGTCGCCGTTGACGGAAGTGGATGGTTGCACCGTACCACGTATCGAGAAAATCATGGTTGATGCCATTGGCGACAATGAACTCTTTTTCGCCAGTGGCTCAGAGATATATAATATATTTGAATACGCGCGGGAGAGGAACCATGTCAACATGAGCAAACTATTGAGATACGCCTCTCGCCGTAACCGTAAAACAAAAGTAGAACAAATCATAAACAGCATAGACAATGATTAATCCAAGAAGCAGATCTCTTGAATGGATAACGGAGGTAGCCCAAAAGATGGGTGTTCGCGATAAAGCATTAATGGAGAAAACCATCCGAGCTTTCTCGTTGTTAGAGGCTCTGGCTCGTTCTGGCTGTCCTTTCCTTTTCAAAGGCGGTAGTTCACTGATGCTTCACCTGAATACCAGCAAACGTCTGTCCATAGATATAGATATTATCTGCCCACCAGGCACCGTCATCGAGGATTACCTCGGCAAATATGCTGAGGAATATGGCTTTGGTAAGGTGGAACTGGTTGAGCGAATCTCACGCACCGATGTTCCCAAAAAGCATGCCAAGTTCTATTATGAGGTAAGCTATCCTGGCAATGGCGGCCAAGATAAGATCTTGCTCGATGTTCTCTTTGAGGAAACACACTACTCCAAAGTTGTTTCTCTACCCATACAAAGCCCGCTACTTCTTACCGAGGAACCTCTGGTTATGGTAAACCTCCCAAGTCACGAAGATTTGCTTGGCGATAAATTGACAGCTTTTGCTCCTCACACTACAGGCATTCCATTCTTCAAAGGCGAGAAGAAGTGTACGATGGAGATTATCAAACAACTCTTTGATGTGGCATCGTTGTTTGATATCACCGACAACCTCTCTGTCACAAGGAACACCTTCACGAAGTTTGCTGCCGTTGAATTAGAGTATCGTCACCTGCCGACAGACAATATCCAGCAGGTTCTTGATGACATCTACCATACCGCTCTATGCATTAGCATGCGTGGCGTGGAGAGTCCTAACGAATTCAAGTTGTTGCAGGATGGCATCATCCGTATTGGGAACTTCATTCACAGCGAGAAATATACCCTCGACTCTGCCATCATCAATGCCGCCAAAGCCGCTTATCTCAGCAAGCTTTTGGAACACGACATTAATGAGGTACATCATTATGACCCTGACAAATTGGGCGATTTGGCGGCACAAACCATTCAGCAGCCGCTTCCCACAAAGCTAAACAAACTAAAGAAGACCCATCCAGAGGCCTTCTTCTATTGGAATGAGATTCAGTCTATGTTGTAAGCGTGTAGGACGGACTGGTACTTATTCAAAGATGAGGGAAAATAGGCCCCTCTCTTTTGGGCTGAGTAAGTAACGAGTCTAACTCATAATACTTTTCCAGGATGAGCTCCAATCTTTCGAGTTCGTCCTGATTTTTTTCATGTAATTTGAATAAACGTTCGTATTCTTCGAATTTTGAGCGTAATTCGGGATCTCTTACCCCTCCCCATTCGTCAAGTTCGAGGACAATCTTCTCTACAGTAGCCATGTCTTCTTCACTGAAAGCTTTATTTTTACCATTAGCTTTGGTAAGTTGAAGCAATTTATGCATGCCTTCATAGAAAACATCTGGTCTTACGATTTTCTGAAGTTCGTCCAGCTTCTTTTTTATTGTCTTTGTTTCTGTTAATAGCGTTTTATGCTGCTGGACAATTTTGCTATATTGTTCTCCTGCCATGATGCTTTCATCTCTATTGCTGAAATCATCAAAGAAGTTATAGTCCAATATCTGGCATATGGTGTATAGCTTATCTGTATCTATGCTTGACTTTTTAAAGATCCTGTGCAGGTTTTGCTGAGGAATACCAAGCTTGTCAGCAAACTCTTGCTTGCTGATGTTCTTTTCCTTAAGCTTTTGTTCTATCGCTTCTCCTATGTGAACGTTTCTTAAATTGTCAACCATAAATACATACGTTTTATTAAAATGACTTAAAAGTAAATCAAATATGATTTGTATTAAATCACAAATGACTAACTTTGCAATCAAATTTGACGGAGAACTGGGTTCTCTAAATCGTTTTTGAGATAAATCTCGCTGCAAAGATAAACAAATAATTTGAGAATACAATAAAAAATAGCACAAAAATATGTATAAAGACAATTTTTCAACGAAGCCGACTGTGACTTCAGAAGTGGCAGATAACAATTCTGCTTTGTTCGCTGATTTGTATGCAAATCGGCTGGTGTCTCAAATTAAGAATTCTGGTGATCGCATCGATTTGACCTTTACGGGCGAAGGTGCTTTGGC
>JAEERP010000040.1 GCA_016285885.1 Paludibacteraceae bacterium | reverse complement strand
CCTTGCGGCTGACGCCTCCTCTTAACCTTCCGGCACCGGGCAGGTGTCAGGCTGTATACTTCATCTTTCGAGTTCGCACAGCCCTGTGTTTTTGTTAAACAGTTGCCTGGACCTATTCTCTGCGCCTTCCCCGGAGGGAAGGACCCCTTATCCCGAAGTTACGGGGTCAGTTTGCCTAGTTCCTTAGCCACGACTCTCTCAACGCCTCAGTATATTCTACCCGACTACGTGTGTCCGTTTGCGGTACGGGTTCCACACGGGTATAGCTTAGCGGTTTTTCTCGGGAGTATGATTACCTGCACTGTTGCCCGTCTCCGAAGAGACCGGCATACTTTCGTGTTTCATCTCTCCTGGTGGATTTGCCTGCCAGGATCTACGACTACGCACTTCAACGCGGACATCCGTCGCCGCGCGGCAGTGTCACTGCTCCGTCACCACGTCGCCCCATGCGGAAGTCACGGAATATTGACCGTGTCAGCCATCGGACTCGCCGTTCGGCTTATCCTTAGGACCCGACTCACCCCGGGATGATTGACATCGCCCGGGAAACCTTAGTCTTTCGGCGGGGGCGGATCTCACGCCCCTTATCGTTACTTATACCTACATTTGCTTTTCCGTAAGCTCCACCACACATCGCCATGTGGCTTCGGCGCCGACGGAATGCTCCCCTACCGATACTTTCTTTAATGCTATCCCGCGCCTTCGGTGTCTGCCTTATACCCGATTATTATCCACGCCCGGTCTCTCGACTAGTGAGCTGTTACGCACTCTTTGAATGAATGGCTGCTTCCAAGCCAACATCCTAGCTGTCACCGAGACCAGACTTCGTTAGACTAACTCAGGCAGAACTCCGGGACCTTAGACGGCGGTCTGGATTCTTCTCCTCTCGGGCACGGACCTTAGCACCCGCACCCTTACTGCATGGCTGCAGTGCACCAGCATTCGGAGTTCGTCAGGTCTCGATAGGCGGTGAAGCCCTCTTGACCTATCGGTCGCTCTACCTCTGATGCAGATCGCCACACGCGGCACCTAAATGCCTTTCGGGGAGTACGAGCTATCTCCGAGTTTGATTGGCCTTTCACTCCTACACACACCTCATCCAGAAGCTTTTCAACGCTTATTGGTGCGGGCCTCCATCCCGTGTTACCGGGACTTCACCCTGGACATGTGTAGATCACTCGGTTTCGCGTCCACCCCAACGTACTCGACGGCCTATTCAGCCTCGCTTTCACTGCGGTTGCGCCACAGAGTGGCTTAACCTCGCACGTCATGGTGACTCGTAGGTTCATTATGCAAAAGGCACGCCGTCACACCAAAATGATGCTCCGACCGCTTGTAGGCGACTGGTTTCAGGTACTCTTTCACTCCCCTCGTCGGGGTGCTTTTCACCTTTCCCTCACGGTACTGGTTCGCTATCGGTCTCCCGGGAGTATTTAGCCTTGCCGGATGGTCCCGGCGGATTCGCGCAGAATTTCTCGTGCTCCGCGTTACTCAGGATACCACTAAGCCACATCAAGCTTCGTCTACCGGACTATCACCGTCTATGGTTGAACTTTCCAGAACATTCTACTCACTCTTTGTGTACTATGGCGTGGTCCTACAACCCCGAAGATGCATTGCTACACCTTCGGTTTGGGCTCTTCCCCGTTCGCTCGCCACTACTGGGGGAATCATTCGTTTATTTTCTCTTCCTCTAGGTACTAAGATGTTTCAGTTCCCTAGGTTCGCCTCCATACTCAGGTATGGATAATTACCCTTCAGGTAATTGGGTTGTCCCATTCGGAAATTCATGGATCAAAGGTTATTTGCACCTACCCATGACTTATCGCAGCTTATCACGTCCTTCTTCGCCTCCGAGAGCCAAGGCATCCACCAGACGCCCTAACTTGCTTTCGCCGTTTGCCGACTGCAGATGGATGACTATAGACTACAGATTATAGAATATAGCACCAGGCAGACGGCATGATTGCTCATACTTTCAGCTGTAAATTGAGAGTTATTTATACTTTACTCAGTTTCTTAACTTAAAGTCTTTACTTACAGTCTTGTGTGTCAATATGTCAAAGATCACGTTCCGAATTAGTAATTAGGAATTAGAAATTAGGAATTATGATTTCCTGAATCCTATCCTAAACCGTCGGAAAAGTGGAGAATAACGGATTCGAACCGTTGACCCCCTGCTTGCAAAGCAGGTGCTCTAGCCAGCTGAGCTAATCCCCCGAAAGAGAATCATCAATTGTCAATTATCAATTGTCAATTAACCAGAGGTAGTCCCAGGCAGACTTGAACTGCCGACCTCCACATTATCAGTGTGGCGCTCTAACCAACTGAGCTATAGGACTCTGTCGTCGGTCAGAGGGGGTGCCTCTGCCCAGCCTCATACATTCTCT
>JAEERP010000017.1 GCA_016285885.1 Paludibacteraceae bacterium | reverse complement strand
ACTATATGTGAAGGGTAGAACCGTATTGGACGTCTCCGACGAGATGTTGCTCCTGCTCACTTCCCCGGGCACCAGCATCCACTTCGACAGGGTGGTCAACATCGATGGGGAGGTCCCGACCAACACCATCACGTCCGACGAGATGGGCGGATACTCGCCTCTCAACTTCCGCGGCAACAGCTACCGCTTCTACATCGGCTCCGTCTTTATGGACAACGACCTCACGGTGAACGGCAAGATCACCTGCCACGACGAGATAGAGGTCTCCAAGCTCACGACAGACAACATGAACGTTAACCAACTCAAAGCCAAGGACATCCGTGTGGATCTCAACAACGCGGCCGACTATGTGTTCGAGGAGAACTACAACCTCAAGTCATTGAAGGAGGTGGAGAGCTACGTGAAAGAGAACAAGCACCTCCCAGGCATCCCGTCCGCCGCTGAGATCTCCCAAAACGGCATGAGCGTGTCGGAGATGAGCAACCTCCTGCTCGAGAAGGTGGAGGAACTCACTTTGCACCTGATCCAATTGGAGAAAGAGAACGAAGCGTTGAAAGCGAAAGTTGAATCACTACAAAAATAATTGAGCATGAAAAATTTAAAACATATCTTTTCCATCTCCGTGATGCTCATCCTATTTGCGGATGTGTCAATGGCTCAGATTGACGCTGAAGGAGGAACTAATACGTTCAGGAGAGGAAGTTTTACATCTCCGTACCACTTCGTCTCTCCAAGCGTTTTTGGGAAGTCGGGGAAGTCTGCTCCTAACGACCATGCCATAATTATCAGCGGAGGAGATACCCCTCTTTACAATTACAATCAATATTGGAACGATTGCTCGTTAGTGTACCAGTATTATACGGATGTGGTGGGTATACCTGCCTCAAATATCACGGTGTTGATGGCAGATGGCAAGAGTACAGACCAAGAGACGTTATTCCGAAGTGAAAAGGATTCCGTTTCTCCCACTTCCTATTCACCTGAGGTAAAAATAACAGAATCCGGAGGGTATCGTTTCTATTTTGTGGATGCTCCGAAAGATTTGAATGGGGATGGTACCGACGATATTGATAAACCTGCCACTTGGGCGGACTTGCGGAACACTTTCGACTCTCTTGCTAACATCAAGGATATTAATACGTTGTGGATCTTCGTCACAGATCATGGGTCAAGAAGCCAGAATCAGATTTGCTTGTGGAAACCCCTCACCACCCAAAACGTGAATCCGCGTCAATTCAAGAACTTTTTGGATGGCCTCACCTTCAAATATACTAATATCTTCTTCGCACAGTGTTATAGTGGTGGCTTTCTTAGTGAGTTGAAGGGGGATAACAGAACAATTGTCACTGCTACCTCCGCGTCTAAATCTTCTTGGAGTCTCAATGGTGAATTTAGCCATTTCTTCCGGAAATTCTTCGATGCGTTGGTTGGTGTATCATTTGAGGGAGAGACTTTAGACTCATACATTGACGCGAACGGAGACAAGAACGTGTCGATGGAGGAGGCCTTTATATATGCGAAAGACAATGATGGTTGGTCGAAAGTGGAGGATCGCTTGGCGCGGCCGGATTCTTTTGAAGCTCCTCAATTCTACTCGAGCGAAAGTGATTTCATCTATTGCCGTTATGACTTAAACGGTATGGAGGAAATTAAATATGACAGGAGAAGCGACATCGTGTTGGAAGCTATGTACGATCTAATTGGTCGAAGCTCGCTGGAAAACTGCGATGTGGTCTTCAGAAGCGGTAAATACATTCATCTCCGTGATGGCTTTAGAACCAAAAACGCTAACTTCAGGACTGAATTCATATCTTGCGAGGATCAGTATGATTATCTTGGTGATATAAATTCGAGGGAGCAATATGCCACAGAGTTGAATGAACAACTTGATGATGAGGTGCGGAATCTTACGCTATACCCGAATCCGACAGAGGGCATCCTCACGATCCTCTTGGGAGAAGATGTGGGAGAGAAGGTGGTTTCCATCGTAAATATAGGGGGTGGATTTGTCTACGAGGGCAGAACCTCGGACAAGAAGATCCAGATAGATATATCTGACCAACCGACGGGTATTTACTTAGTCCGTGTCACCAGCGATAATAACGCGTATGCGAAATATATTGTCAAGAAGTAACACTTATCGGGGAAATCCGAGCATGAGTAAAAGGGACTGCCATATTAGGTGGTCCCTTTTTGGATATGGCTCCCATATGCTAGGTGTATCCATACAAATGTTTTCTCCCTAACAGAATAGGATCATTGGATGATTGTCGATTGATGAAAAAAGTAAATGAATTTTAAAAATTGTTATACCTATTGTGGCGCTCCTCTTTTTTCATACTTTTGTACATAAACGGAATGAAGTTTCTTTATAACTTTGCGTAGTAAGAAATGTGCATTTAATTGACGTAGAAAAATATGAGGAAGTTATTAATGGCCCAGGACTTGGGCGACTTGAACAAGGCGGTGCAAGAGGCCTTGGAGATCAAGAAGAACAGATATGCGTACAAGAAGTTGGGAGAGAACAAGACCCTTTTGTGCGTTTTCTTCAACAATAGTTTGCGTACACGTCTCAGTACCCAAAAGGCGGGTATGAACTTGGGGATGAACACGATGGTGCTCGATGTGAACCAAGGCGCATGGAAACTGGAGACGGAGAGGGGCGTCGTGATGGACGGAGACAAGTCGGAGCATCTGCTCGAGGCTATCCCGGTGATGGCATCGTTCTGCGATGTGATCGGTGTGCGCTCGTTTGCCCGTTTTGAGAATAAAGAGTTTGATTATCAGGAAACTATATTAAACCAGTTTATCAAATACTCTGGCAAGCCAGTGTTCAGCATGGAGTCGGCTACCGCCCATCCTTTGCAGGCATTCGCCGACCTCATCACCATTGAGGAGTACAAGAAAAAAGAGCGTCCGAAGGTGGTGATGACTTGGGCTCCGCATCCACGTGCCCTTCCGCAGGCTGTGCCTAACTCGTTCGCGGACTTCATGAACGAGGCGAATGTGGATTTCGTCATCACTCATCCAAAGGGATATGAATTGAGCGAGAAGTTTGTCCGCAACGCGAAGGTCGAATACGATCAGGACAAGGCGTTGGAGGGTGCTGACTTCGTTTACGCGAAGAACTGGTCGGCTTACCAAGACCCTAATTACGGACAGATCCTGAGCAAGGATATGTCGTGGACGGTAAGCACGGAGAAGATGGCGCTCACCAACAACGCATACTTCATGCATTGCCTGCCGGTACGCCGCAACATGATCGTGACGGACGATGTGATCGAGAGCCCTCAGTCTTTGGTGATCCCTGAGGCTGCCAACCGTGAGATCTCCGCGGAGACCGTCATCAAACGTATCTTGGAATCATTATAATAACTTAATTGATATAATATGGAAAACTACATTGAAAATAGTGGAATAGACCAGAGCGTGGTCGAGTCCGCACAGCGTACGTTGATGAAAAACGTATATTGGTGGATGGCTCTCGCCTTGGTGGTGACAGGTTTGTCTGCCTTTTATACGGCTTCTTCTCCAAGACTTTTGGATGCCATTTTCGGTTCGGGTCTGTTCATTGGCCTAATCATTGCGGAGTTGATCATGGTGATCGTATTGTCCGCCCGCATCAATAAGATGTCGTTTGTTGCCGCTGGTATTGTCTTTGTCATCTATTCCATTGTGAATGGCTTGACACTCAGTTCCATACTGATTGCCTACACGATGGAATCTGTCGCTTCGACTTTCTTTATCACAGCTGGCACATTCGCAGCGATGGCCATAATAGGTTCCGTCACGAAGAAGGACCTCTCGTCAATCGGCCAAATCTTATTTATGGCTTTGATTGGCCTTATCCTCGCCACTATCGTGAACATCTTCCTGAAGAGCAGCATGATGAGTTACATCATCTCTTATGTCGGCGTGGCGGTCTTTGTGGGACTCACGGCTTATGACGCCCAGAAAATCAAGAACATGATCCATCAGTATGGAACGGATTTGAGTGACGACAACATGAAATTAGCTCTGATGGGCTCATTGTCGCTCTATTTGGACTTCATCAACCTGTTCCTCTATCTGTTGAGAATCTTTGGTTCCAGAAGAAACTAATATGGATTTCTGATTATAGGGAAGAGGGTGTATCAAAATTGATATGCCCTCTTGTCGTATAAAAAAATGCGAAAGCCCCAGCTTGTGCAAGCTGGAGCTTTCGTTATAAGAGTATTTTACTTACCTCCTACTTGACAACGATAGGGTAGGATTTCCCCTCGGCATTCTTGAGGATATAGAATCCTTGTCCCAATTCACTGCTGTATGCGTTCTGAATGATAACGGTCTTAACCAGTTTGCCGGATGCGTCGTATGCGAAGTAGAACCCGTCAGGAAGACTATTCCCGGAAGAGACGTAATCGACCACGTGGGATTCATCCGAATTGACCAATTTGAAATCCATATAATCCAAATCCACCCAGTCTCCTGTGATTTCGACCTTCAACACATGAACACCCTTAGTTAGCTTGTTGAGTTTCGTCTCCACAGTGGTGAAAGTGCTCCAATCGCCTGTATTAGGTACATTCACAAATCCGCCAGGCGTTCCATCGTCACCAGGGATGATGAATGTATTGTCCATATAGAGGGTGAAAGCGGCACCGTTATTACCGGAAGCGACTCTTGTCTCTACTACGTACTCGCCATCCTTCTCCACTTCGACGGTGTATTCAATCCACTCTCCGGTTTCGGTATATCCGATGGCCGTATTGTTCATGTCCACACCCTCGTTACGATCCCCTCCATTGTGGTTCAGCTCATCCATATCGTGGTATGCGTTGCCTTCACCTCCGTAATCGAACTCCTCAGCTTCGATTTTCCCAGGAATCTTGGCCGGCGTGCCGTTGAAAGGCGTCTGAGGTTTCTTAATGTTTATTTTAATCTTCGAGGAGGTGTATTCCTTGTTCTGACTGTCGTATCCGACAGCCCAAATGGTATGGTCGCCTTGCTCCACCTCTTCCCACACGTAAGACATTTGGTCGCTGGCTATCTTCTCGCCATCGGCATAGATATCCACCCTGTTGATCGCATCATTTTCCTTGCTGATGGAAATATCCACTTTTCCTGGCTCAGATTCCACTGTGACAGCGGCTGCGATAGAGAGGTCAACTTGCTGGACCGGATTGTCACCTAAGAGCTCTAACATCTTCTCAGCATATCGTTTGCCTAACAGCTTATATCCATTGACGGAGAAATGATATTGATCGCTGGCCGCTTCGCAATCCTGCGCGGAGATGACATGCGCGGTCGATATAACATTTGGTACGTTCCTTATAACATTGTTATGGCCGCTGCAAGGGCCCGTATAGCGCACTTCACCCACCAGCAAAGGCACCTCGGAGGCTTTCAGTCCAAGGTCATTCAGCATGTTCTCATAAACGCCTTTCAATCGGTTAGGCCAATTGGACTGACCTGAGTTGGTCTCTCCCTGGTGAACGAGGATGCCCTTGATGACACCCACTTCCTTCGCTATTTTTCCCATCTCGATGATTCGTCCATAAGGATTGCTTCCGTATTCCTTGGCATAATTCTGCAACCAATCCGCCGCAGAGTTGAGGTAGGATTGGTAGTTGTTTTTTTCGAATAGCTGGATGTCAGCGCCACCGACACCCACCACGATCACACCCACTCTGATCGCAGGGTCCAAATTCTCGACCATGGTACGTCCGAAATAATCAATGGGACCGAATCCCATACTTTGTCCGTTCATTTGTGATCCGTGGAAACAGCGGGCCAAAGGCGGAATGGCGGTGTACCATTGCCCTTTCTTACGGTCACCTCGACCGCAATCATTCGCGGAATATAACAATTGGAATCTTTCATCCACATTCTTTTGTTCTGATTCCGGTACTGGTGCATTTCCTTCCATATTCGATTGGCCCCAACAAATATAGATGTGGAAATTAGGGTCTGGATCCGCCTTTGTTGTCGTCGCCAACCCTAAGAGGCATAGCGACAGTAAGAATGCATATATGTTCTTCATGGCGTAAAAAATTATGTTGTTAATGTCACAAATATACGAATAAGCATTGATTATGGATTGAAAATTTGTATTATTCGTATGTGATATTAGCGCAAAAACAATGGATTTTCAGGTCAGAATACAATATAAATCTGTCAACTGGCAAAAACCGCCTATACGTTGCGCAACGTCTCCATCAACCTTTCCGCACTTGCCTCCCATGTGAATTTTCCGATGAAATCGGATATTTTTTCAGGATGGAGCGCTTCGGGTAACGTGTCGAACATCGCCGCCAAGGCATCGGAGTCGTCCACCTTCACGTAATGTGCCAAGTCGCCGTAAACCTCACGGAAGACGGGTATGTCGGAGAGCACAACATTGCGGCAACCGCAAGCGACCGCCTCCATGGGCGGCATGCCAAACCCTTCGTACAAGGATGGGTAGACAAACAAAGAGGCGTGGGCATAATAGCTACGCAACTCCTCGTCAGAGATTCGTCCCAGGAACTTGATGTTATCGTTCCACGGAACTTCCAACTTCCCAAAAACCGGGTAACGTTCCCCCACCACATACAGGGGCAACCGTTGGGCGGATTTGCCATAGGCTTCAAAGACCAATGATAGGTTCTTCCTCGGATCCAAAGAGGATACTGTCAGTATGAAATTATCGGTGGAATCGTCATTTTCAGAAATGTTTCCCCGCACGCCCTCCTCTTGGCGGAAGCAACCCGACGGTGCATTGTGGATGACGCTCACCTTGTCGGGAGAGACTCCCAACCATTTGACGATCTCGCCTTTCGAGAACTCACTGACAGTGATGAGATGCTGGGCATGGGAAGCCAATAACGGGGTCATCAGCCGATAGAAGAGACGGTAAGGCAAGGAGAACCACTGCGGATTCACCCGATAGGACATGTCATGGATGGTCGCCACCTGACGCCTCATGAAGACGGGTCCTAATCCCTTCAGACTTAGCAATATGGAATCCTTCTTCCTTCGCATATACCAAGGCAGTGCCATTTGTTCCCAAAGGTGGGACTTGAATGGGCGAACCGTCTCTATTTTCAGCTGGGAGAGGTCGTATGTGTCGGTCCGCAACGAATCGTCTGGGACGAGCAGCACAATAGGGTATTGGCGCTTCGAAAGGGCTAAACAGAGCTCATAGGCGAACCGGTTGGTCCCCGTCATCGGTTGGGTGAGGAATCGCCCGTTGATGTATAGCGTTTTATTGGGCATATGATTTTCGGTATAGGTGTAGCCTGAAGCGATACTTCTCTTTCTTCTCCTTCGCACCTATGAGCGAGCAGAGGAGTACGCCTGCGAACAAAGCGCTCTTATTTATGAGGTTGGAGGCGTAGTGGTAGGCGGCGGAATGATGCATGCGGAAGTAGGTGTTTCTTCCGTTGAAAACGTGGGTTTCCCTCTCTTCCGTGAATCGGAAACTCTGCCCGTCCAAGTGTATGGCCCTTGCTTGTGGAACGGAGTGCATTTCATACCCGGCGTCCTCCATTCGCCTTTGCAGGTCGCTCTCTTCGTAATAGAGGAAATACTCAGGGTTGAAACCATCCATTTCTTCAAAAATCTGCCTTTTCACCATTAAATCCGCCCCACAGATATAGGCGACTTGACGAGGTTCGTCCGTAGGATTGTAAGTCGCGTCCTTGGGGTGCGCCAGCTTGGATATGATTCTTCCGCATATGAAATCCACCTCTTGTATGATGGAGGGGTGGTAGAGGCTGTAGGAGTGGGAAGGATGGAGATCCTTTGTGAGGAGATTGCCGCCGCAAGCCGCCACGTTGGGATGGGTGTCCAGATGGTCCGACAATATCTTCAGCACATTGTTCTGCAAGATGATATCGGGGTTCATGAAGAATAGGTTTCTTCCTACCGCATGCCGAGCCCCCACGTTATTAGCCGAACCAAAACCGACGTTTTCATCGAGTAAAATGAGCATGATATCCTTCTCTTCACAAAAGGATTTGAGCGAACTGAGGTCCTCGGTAGAACAACTGTCTACGACGATGACCTCATATTGACCCTCGTCGACACAATCATAGAGGGAGCGGATGGCCTGCTGAGTCAGCTGCGAGGTGTTATAATTTACAATGATGACGGATACATCCATAGGCTATTTCCTAATGATCAACTCCACTTTCTCTTTGCAAGACAATAGATTGTTCTTGGTGATATAAAAGGGCAGGAGTAACAATAGAATCAATTTGATGTAGAAGGCGGTGTTGGAAAACAACATGTCCGCCACGTATTGGGTGAAGATAATCTGGGTGAAGACCGCATAAACCAATATGCTGAAGTTGCTTCCGTTTTGTGCCTTCTTGAAGGTCCATCCGTAGATGCTTCCCAAAATGAGGGCGAAGAGGATGATTCCGATAAGGCCAAAATCCACGTAGAAGGGGTACATCCCGGTGTAGGTGTTCGTCACGAGTGGTTTTTCGATCCACGGAAGAATCACCTCGATAGGTTCGGTTGACGATAACCCTGTCTTGTAAAGAACCGCATAGAAGAGGCGGAAGGTATTCTCCCCGAAGTGCTCCGAACCGCCTGGCGTAAGGGTCTCGAATGCAGACATGTTGCCTACGATGTATGTCCTCACGAAGTCCGATATAACCGCGGAGAATTGTGAGGCGTGACGAGTCGTTTGAAGCAATGTGAAGACGATGAACAATGGCACAATCGCCATGACGAAGTGCTTCAGCCTAATGACCCTCTTGAAGAGGAGGATGGAGCCCGTATAGAGGAAGATGGATAGGAATACCATCTTCGACATTGTGATCGCTCCGAATAGGATGTAGATTGTCAGCGGGATGGCGAGGCGCCACCATGTCTTCTTCTTGAAACAAAGGAGTTCCAGCATATAGGATACAGGCCAAATGACGATCTGCCACCCTCCGTATGATTCCTTGAATCCGCTTCCTTTCCCTAGCGAGGCGAGCCGTAAATCAAGCGCCCAATTGCCTGATGTGCCGTTCGCGAGCGCGATTTGCGCGAATCGGAAGAGCGAGGGTAGAAAGGCGATCGCTAGGATTAAGTATATGTTGCGGACAAAGGTACTCGGATCATTGTATTGGTTGGGTTGGTAACTGACGGATTGGGTCAGCAGTGAGGAGACGCATAAGGGGATGATCCAACACAGCAATGCGGTGGGGAATGTGCCGTTCAATGGGGGCAGGTGGTGGTTGACCGTCAAGGAGAGCACCATGCAGCATAACCACAACAGCGAGGTCATCACGGCAGGGGCGAATGGATTATTTCTGGAACAATATAATCCACCATAAGTGAAGAGTACACATATTGCAATAATCGCGAAAATCATGTCACAAATGTAATGAATTTGTAGTGAATTAGTTGTCGGTGAAGTGAGGTTTTTTAAAGAATATATATCCTCGGAAGTCGTCGAAATGGATTTTTGACTCTCCTGTGAAGTAAATGAGTATGGTTTGTTTGCCTGACAAAGTGACGGAGAGTTCTTGCCACTCTCCTTTCCGCTTCAGGTCGTAGGCGCACTCTTCCGGAGCGTGTGTGCCGTCCTCCAAGTCTTTTTCCGCAATGATCTTAATGGCTGAGCCGTCAAACTCCGGCGTGCATCGGCAGAGAACGGAGAATGTCGCGCTTTCGCCTTCCTTCAAATCGCAAAAGGCGAAGGGAACACGGTTCACACAAACTCCTTGGTGGATGAATGAAACGACATCCTCCTGATGGACCATATAAAGCTCCCCCTCCCTTTTATCGATACAATTATCTTTTTTCACTATCTCTCTAGGTGCGAAACAGGTGGTCCGTAGAAAAGAGGCAGTCCCTACGGAGAGTGCGATGAGTAGGAATAGCATCAAGCCTCCCACATATTTTCCCCCCACAACGGGAACCTCTTCCCTTTCGTGGACACAGTGTGTCAGGGATAGGAAGAAGGCGAAGGAGAGGCACCCCATATACCTGTCCAGCAACGATTCCGTAAGGAAGACCACGGCAAAGGCGAGTAGGGCGGGATAGATGAGAATACGTTCCTGTTTCTTCGATGGAATCGGCCAAAAAACAAGTGTCGCGACCAAAAGGAGCAATCCGGGAACGCCCATCTGCAACCATTCGCTCAGATACTCATTGTGTGGTGAATAGGCACAGGCGACACCCTCCATGAATCCGTGCTCCATGTAGAGCGATACAAGCGGTGACTCGATATTGTCCAATCCATAGCCAATTAGTGGTTTGGATTGAATCAGTTCCCAAGCCGAAGGCCATATTTCTGCCCGTGGGTCGTTCGCCAACATCCCGAGAACGCCTCCCCCCGTGAGCAGCTGGTTCAGTCGTGTGGGCAAGAGGAGCAATGCTGCGGTGACAAGCAAGAGGACACCTCCTCCGATCAGACATTTACGGAGTGTGGTTCGCGCGCCGCACAGCCATATGGATATGGCCAACAATGGTAGGCTCAGGGTAATGATCCGTGAGTTGTTCAACAAAAGATAGATCAGCGAAACCGCCAAGTAGAGGACCCACACAAGGGCTTCACGTTTGGAGAGGCTACGTCCATTCACCAAATATGCCATCGCCGCATACGAAAGCAGGATATTCAGTCCGGCGTAGGTGCGGTGGGTGAATCCAGTGCAGACCTCCGTGAAGTTGGAAAGGAAATCTCGATAGAGTTCAATCCCCTCCTCGGAGAAGACTTTGAAGGCGACAAAGCATATGGAAAGTGCGATGGAAAGGGCATTTCCTGCTATGTAATACTTTATCATGCCCCGGAAGTCGATCCTCCTTCGTAGGAGCACCACAAGCAGGGGAAGGATGAAGAGTGAGAAGCGTGGACCGAAGAATTTCTTGAAGACCAGTTCCGGACTCTCCGCCACGAATGCGCTGACCAATCCTAAAAGGGAAAGCGCAATCAGTAGCAAGCAGGGAACATCCTCTTTCTCTATTTTGCCGAAATGGTATTTTTTCTCGATGAAATCGTCTATAATCAGTAAAACGGATAGAATACCCCAGGCGGCGAACGCCCAACTCGATATTACCCTCGGAAGTGCGATGGAAAGGGCAAAAATATAGCCTAGCCAAGTATGCCAAGTGGTTATTTTTTTCCTTATCTCCATGCTCTTTCTATTCTCTGTTATTGACTCTTTTTTTCACATTCCATATCACGATGCTGCCCGAGATGAGGATTTCCATCGTTTGGGCTACGATCCATGCGTACGCCGCACCGTAACTGCCTAATTGGGGGATCCATAGAAGATTCAGGCCGATGCAGGAGAGCCCTACGCATAAACCCACGTAGGGTGCGTATTTCTCGAAACCTAAGCCGTATAACCCCTGCACCGTGAAAATGCTGGCGATGATCACCAGGGCTGGAATGACGGAGAGGAGGCGTAGCAACGGAATCGATTTCATGAATTGCTCTCCCAAAAGTATCTTCACTGCCCATGGCGAGGCTATGTAGGTGCACAGACTCACGGCGATCCCGAAGAGTAGGACATAGAACACCATGCGTTTGTAGTAGCACCATCCCGCTTGGGGTGATTGTTCCATCTCCTTGGCGATGGAGGGGAAGATGGCCATGTGGATGGGCATGCTCGTCACCATCATGATGGCGCAGATGATTTTGTATGCGCCGGAGTAGATGCCCACATCGTAGTTCTCTTTGAAGAGACCCAATATGGTGAGGTTCGCCACGGTGTAAAGGGCGGCGAACAGGGTGTTGAGGAAGATAGGGAACCCCTTCCGTAGTTCATCGTCCCGCTTCTCCCGAATCTCCTCGGCGGATGGCCGACTTATCCCGTAACGGCGGGTGGCATATATGAATGCGAAGAGACCTGCGGCGAAATAGGCGGCTGAAGGCATTGCGGCGTAAATCAAGTAATCCTCCGGCGCGGTGACGAGGAAAACGGGTAGCCCCATTCCTATCAGCTTGACGATGAAATTTAAGATCGCGATGCTCTTCATGTTCTCCATGCCCTGGAAAAGCCAGGTGGGGAACAGAACGTGTCCGATGTTGATGGCGAAGATGGAGAGGTACAGAAGATAATCCTCCCGAATCTTAAAATACCCGATGGAAAGGAGAAAAAATGCCGCTGTGGCGATGACAAAGAGCGTGAATTTCGCCGAAATCACCCCCCAGAATGTACGGGAAGTCTCCTCCTTGTCGTTTCGGTAGACGGCTATCTCCTTCGTGGCGGAATAGTCGAATCCGTAGTTGATGACGATCGTGAAGAATTGCACGATGCTTTGGGCGAAAGTGACCTTCCCGAACATCTCTACGCCTAGGGCCCGGACGATAAAGGGAATGACGAGTACCGGAATGAGGGTATTGGCTCCTTGTAGTAGTCCCAAGGAGAGGAAGTTCTCGACAATCCTTTTCTGCTTATCCGTCAGATTCCATGCCATGTTTGATGTTTTGTCAGAACAAATATACAAATTTAGAGGGAAAAAGTCCTGCCCCACTTCGCATATGCGTGGTGAGTTGTTTTATCGCTCGTATCGTGCTCTCTCTCCTCCTACCAGTTTAGGTCTGCAGTATGCGGCGACAACATGCGCCTCTCCGATTTGGTTCGGCTTGGGATGAACCGGCACCGCCACATCCTTGAGATGCATGCCAATCAGCGTGTCGCCGATGTCTAATCCTGCGGAGGCTTTCACGTGCTCCACCACCACCGGATGACTAAATCCATAATATGCCGCCGTGGCGAAGGATCCACCGCCATGCAACCATGGTACCACGCAGACGGGTTCGTAACCGAACTTCTCGGCGCACGTCTCCTCTATCACCAACGACCGATTTAGATGTTCACAACATTGGCACGCGAGGTATATCTCCCGTTCAGATAAGATGGCGTGGGCGGTCTCGAATATCCTCTTCCCGATGGCTTCACTCGAGTTCTTCCCTATGGTGCCACCTGCCACTTCGCTCGAAGAGCATCCGATCACGAAGATTGACCCCTTTTTCATGGGGTGTTCATCTAATAGAGCTGTGATAATCCTTTTGGTCTGCTCCTCAATTTGCTTTAAATCATCATACGATTCCATAACCATTGGTCTAATAAAATCATTCAAAGTTACTATATAATGGCTAATCGTGTGAATAAAATGGTAAAAATGTTCACTTGCGTCTGTTATTTGCGTGGTCATTGTCGTATCTGGTGATATACACAACATAAATAGTGGAATATAAAGGTCATATGTCAAAAAAAATCGATTTCTTTCAAATTGTGAACGTATAAATTTGTTCCTAAAAATAGAAATTTATTAATTTTGCATTGTTGTACAGAGTGATTGACCTTCCGATTTGGATTAATGGGTTCTTCCAACACGGAAGTATGATATTTAGGACCCTTGTATTTACATGAAAGTTTCAGCTAACCAGCCATATTTTATCCCTTACATCGGGTATTGGCAATTGATCAAGTGTAGCGATGTTTTTCTGGTATGTGATGATTACAACTACATTAAGGGGGGGTGGATTAACCGCAATAGAGTCTTGAATGGCAAAGAGCCGGTATATTGTAATTTGACGCTAGACAAGGCCAGCCAAAACAAGATGATCAATGAGACCTTTATCAAAGAGATCGACATCGAGAAACAGTTGAGGTCTCTTGAATGTACCTATCGCAAAAGTCCTAATTTCCAGGATGGATATGATCTGATGAACAAGATCCTGTCTTGCCCGGAACGTAATCTTTCGCTCTTCCTGGAGAATTCAATCAAGGTGATGGCGGAGTATCTGGACATCAACACAAAGATCATGAGAACTTCTGATTTTGAGGGTAATAACCTGTTGAAGCGAGAGTTCCGTATCTACGATTTTTGTGAGCGTTTGGGCGCCGATACTTATATCAACGCTGTCGGTGGCATGGAGTTGTATGATTTCGAGGAGTTTGAAAAACGTGGACTTCAACTTGAGTTCCTGAAGACAAACGATATCAGATACAAACAATTCGACAACGATTTCATCGAGAACCTCTCTATCATAGATGTTATCATGTTTAATTCACGGGAAGAGGTCTTGAAGATGTTGGAGGAGTATACTCTTGTGAAAAAAGAACAATGATATGGAGAAGCCAATCGGTGGATACTACGAGATAGAGAAGCTCAGTGTGGGACGGGGATTCCCCCATCCCGAGGGCGTCTTTCTGAATACGGGTCGCAACTGCCTGGAGTATATCTTGCTCTCCATTGGAAATGTGAAGAAGGCTTATATCCCCTATTACACATGCATTGTCGTGCTTGAGCCTTTCGTGAAATTAGGGATTCCGTATGAATTTTATTCTCTGGACGAACACCTGCACATCAGGGAGGATATCGAGGTGAAGGAGGGGGAGTGTATTGTCTATAACAACTATTTCGGTGTGATGGACGAGTATGTGGCTCTTCTTTTCAAGAAGTATGGCAAGCGTTTGATCATTGATGCCGCTCAGGCCTTGTACGCTGAACGCTTGGCCGGACTGAATATCTTTTATAGCCCGAGGAAGTTCGTGGGGCTGTCCGATAGTGGTGTGGCATTCGTCGAGAATGGCCTGGATGTGTCGCAATACCCTTTGGATGATTCGAGCGAGCGTATGAGTCATCTTTTCCTCCGTAAGGAGAAAGGTGCTTCTGCCGGTTATGAGCTCTTCAAGGAGAATACGGACAAGCTGATCATGAACCCTATCCGTCGCCTTTCCGTCATTTCAAAAGATTTGATGAGCCATATAGATTTTGACGAGGTCAGGGAGAAACGCAATGCGAACTTCGCTTATCTGCACGAAAGGCTGAGCTCGTCTAATAAGCTAAGCTTGCCTTCTATGGATTCGTTCGCCTCTCCGATGGTTTATCCTTATTGGACGGACAATAAACAGCTGAAGTCTTTCCTGATTTCGCACGCTATCTTTGTGGCGACCTACTGGCCGAATGTGTATGATTGGACTACGCCTGATATGCTGGAGCATGAGTTCGCGGATAACCTTTTGGCGATTCCGTGCGACCAACGCTACGATTGTGACGATATGGAAAGAATCGTTCGTTTGATCCAAGAACAGATCGGAGGATAATACCCTCTAATCTGTCGTTAAATAATATCTTATCATGTGTATGGGGTGGGTGTCTTCGAATTCCTTACCCCTTTTTCATTATCTTTTTCACTCTCTTTATCGCAACGTATCCTAAGTGGATGATTTTAGCGAGTGGTAGTCCGAATCGTTTAATCAACCTGAAGTTTTGTTGCGCTATTTCCATCGTTTCAGGTGATCTATAGTCGAACTCGTTCATCTTCTGGCGATTGATTTCAAGGTGCTTTGGATCCTCGTCCATGACCATGTCGAAGCTCTCCGCGGTGTCGATGGGTTGCGCCCCATAGTTGTAGTTGCTTGCGGTGATGGTTTTCCCTTCCTCGACTTTTTGACAGTATTCTCCAGATCCGTCAAATCCGTAATTTCTTGATTTTGAGATGGCTGGTGTGACGCAATACATGTTGTGATGGGCGATATAGGTTCGCATGGAGATGTCGGTCTCTTGTCTCATCAGGTTGGGTTTGCTCGGGTCTGCTGATAGTGTGGCGAAGAAATAGTCGTAAAAGCAGGCGTCGATCATCTTTTTGTACGACTCGCTTTTGATGATCTCCGGTGCGGCCTTGATCAGTTTCCCTGAGGTCACGTATTGATAGAAGGTTTCCTCCTTTTTCCTCATGAAACCAAGTCCCCATGAGCATACATTGAAATCTTGTTTGAAGCAGGTGCATCCCTCGGAGAGCGTCCAATCTATTGGATACGAGTAACCTGTCACGGCGTAGACATTAGGGTCGTCGTAGTATCGTGTCATGCATTTGTTCATGTATTCCAGAAAATTGGGCGAATATTCGATGTCGTCGTCGGAGTAGATCCATCGATCATAGTTTAGCTTTTTTATGTCGTAGATTAGCTCCACGGAGTTTTGGTATGAACCCATGTTCTGCTCCCGCTTGAAGACTACGAACTTGTTGAATACGGAGAAATCACCTGTTTCGAGGTACTCGCATATCTCTTTCCATCCCTTCTCGTATTTCTCTGCGGGTGGATAGTCCAATCCGATGTATACGTCTGTGTATTTGGCCCATCCGTTTCTTTTAAGGCTCTCTATCGTTCTCTTGAAGTGTGTGCTGCGACATAAGGTTGGAATCGCTACTGGAGCATATTTCTTTGTCTCGGGTTCCATGCGTTCAGTTATTAATCGTGTCTTTATTTTGGTCTTATCGGGTTTCGGAGGTCTATGCGCCGTGTGGCTTGGTATAAATCCCCCTTATGCAAATTTCGTGTAATTTATCTGTTTATACAACAAATTGTTCCCATTTATTTTTTGTTGAGGGCATGTGTCTTGTAAAAAAAAAATTGGGAGCCGGCATTCATTCTTCTGGAACAACTAAGAGAAGAATCTTGCGGTACACTCCCAATTTCCGCCTGCGGGGTACAGGCTAACCACGCAAAATACAAACAGACAGATTACTCTCCCGGAGCATCCCTATGTGTATGAGGGGAGACTCCTTGTTATACTGTGCTGTAAATAAGTTCGTTAAAAATGCAAACGAAACAGGAACTTTTCCATAGTTAGGTCAGAATCACTTTACCATAGTTTGTAAGCGTATATGAAAATTTAATGTTACGGTATTAAATGGAATTATGAAGATTCTTGATTCGTACTCTGAACTCCTCGTCCACCTCCTTTAGCGAACTCTCGATGTCTTTGATGACGTCATCATGTTCGGCTATTTTCTTCTTTTTGGTCTTTTTGTCCAACGTGTCGTCTGTCTCGACCAAGGATTTATGCCTTTTCTCCTTGTTCAACTTGTGGATTTTCTGTGCCAACGGTTGTGTCTTGCTCTTTTCGCCGATTCCTTTTACGGCTTCACCGAACTGGATGTTCTTAAATTGGAGGATCACTCGCTTTTCCTCCACGATCACTTGCCCTTTGAACGAAACAAAATCCGCGTACGATGTTTTGATGATCGGATTGTAGCGGAACTTGGTCATCATGTTCGCATTGAATTCAAATCCTTCGCCTATTTCATCCTTTTCTGTATTCACCGTCCATTTTTGCTCTAATAGCCATGTTTTTGCGTCTTGGTAGGCGTCCATCTTGTCTCCCTCATAGTAGAGCGTGTCGGAGACGTTTGCGTTGAGCTGCTCATCTACTTTGAATATGTAATCTTGTGCCATGACTCCTGTGGGGAGTAGCGAAATCAGTAATAACTTTAATGCTTTCATTTCTATTTTGCTTTTGTTTGTAATTATTAATCGTGTTAACTGTACGCAAAGTAAATGCATATTTTTGAATCCACAAAATAAATTACGTAAAAAATACATGAAAATAATTGAAATAATTATTAATAAATTGATAATCAGGCAAATAAAATTCACAAATAAATGAAGATGTGAGCAAATATGGGCATGGGGCGTATGTCTGTTTTCGAGGTAAGCGTCTCCTTTGTTTGCAACCGATACTATTTTTATGTAATTTCGCGCTGATTTTTAGAAGGAAGGGGGACCTTTTTCCCCCACTTAACGCCGCATGAGAGCGGATATCTTTATTTTATGGCAACATTTAGAGAACTGGGATTGAGCGAAGAAATCCTACGCGGAATTGAAGATTTGGGCTTTGTGGAACCGATGCCGATTCAGGAAAAGGTGACCCCTTATCTTCTTGGGGAAGGAACAGAGGATTTAGTCGCATTGGCCCAAACAGGAACAGGAAAGACGGCGGGATTTGGTCTGCCGCTCCTACAGCTGACGGACAGCAGTGTGAACAAAATCCAAGCATTGGTACTATCTCCTACGCGCGAACTTTGCATCCAAATTTCCAACGACCTTAAGAAATTTGCGAAGTACATCCAGGGAATGAAGATCGTACCTGTTTACGGAGGAGAGAGCATCGTTACCCAATTTAGGCAATTGGACGTGCCTCCGCAGATTTTAGTGGCTACACCTGGCCGACTCATTGATCTTATCGAACGTAAGAAAGTGGATTTATCGGGCATCAAACACCTCGTGTTGGACGAGGCGGACGAGATGCTGAACATGGGTTTCCAAGAGGATATCGAACGAATCCTTGAGGAGACACCGGAGGAGCGCCGTACGTTGCTCTTCTCCGCTACCATGCCAAAGGAGATCGCTAACATCGCGAAGAAGTACATGAAGAATAGCGTGGAGATCGCTATCGGTCGGAAAAACTCGGGCACCGAGAACGTGGAGCATATCTACTACATGGTGCAGGCGAAGGACCGCTACAACTGTCTGAAACGCTTGGTGGACATTAATCCGGACATCTACGCCATCATCTTCTGCCGCACGCGCCAGGAGACGAAGGAGGTGGCCGATAAGCTGATGGAGGATGGTTATAATGCGGACGCGCTCCACGGAGACCTCTCCCAGGCGCAGCGTGATACGGTCATGCAACGGTTCCGCATCAAGAACCTGCAGATCCTTGTGGCGACGGATGTGGCCGCCAGAGGTCTGGACGTCAGCAACTTGACGCACGTCATCAACTACAACTTGCCGGATGATATCGAGAGCTATACCCACCGAAGCGGACGTACGGGCCGTGCCGGTAAGAAGGGTGTATCCATCGCCATCATCCATGTGAAGGAAAAGCATAAGATCAGAGCGATCGAGAAGGAGATCAACCGTACCTTCGTCCAAGGACGCGTGCCAAGCGGATTGGAGGTGTGCCAAAGCCAGCTCTTCGCCCTCGTGAACAAAATCAAGGAGTCCGGCGAGAACGTCGACAAGAAGCAGATTGATCCATACCTGCCGATGATCATGGACCAGCTCAAGGACATGACCCGCGAGGAGCTGATCGTCAATTTTGTCTCCCAAGAGTTCAACCGTTTCCTTGAATACTACAAGGATGCGGTGGATCTGAACATCCCTGATAAGAAGGATAAGCCTAGCAGAGAGCGTGGTGAGAAGGGTGAACGTGGCGATAGGGGAGAGAGACGCTCGCGGAAACGTGGCAGCGGTGAACTGACTCGCCTGAAGATCAATATGGGTCAACGTGATGGCTTTACCCCTAAACGTGTCTTGGGCCTTATCAACGATACTACCAACAACAAGGATATCGATGTGCACGACATCGAAATCACGCCGCGCTACTCTTTCTTCGATGTGGACAAGAACGTCGTGAAGGAGATGATGGTCGCTTTTGAGCGCAGAAGGAGTGAGGGTATCGAACTCTTGGAGGTGCTCAAGGACCGCAAGAACAAGCGTGAACGTGAGGAGTTGAGGCGTGGCATGGAAGGTGGCCGCTCTGGCCGTGGCAAGGAGTGGGAGTCCGACAAGAAGGGCAAACCCGCATTCTGGGAGGGTGCGAAGAACGCTACCAAGCGGGAACGCTCCTACGAGAAGGAGAGCAGACACCGTGATGACGACTCGAAGAGCTTCAGAAGGAACAAGGATAGTTTCAGAAGAAAACGCTAAGATATAGGATGGATACTTATCTGACACTGGCAAGGACCTCGGAGGGCCTCTACAAAGAGAAGGGGAGTAAATTCCTCGCCTTCGCTATTCCAGTGTCCGATGTGGAGGAAGTCAAGGAGATACTGAAGGATAAGCGGAAGGAGTACCACGACGCGCGACACGTCTGCTTCGCCTACGTGATGGGCGAAAAAGGGGAGGAGACTCGGGCGAACGATGACGGAGAACCCTCCGGAACGGCGGGTAAACCGATGCTGGGAACGCTCGTCTCGAAGGGGGTGACCAACGTGCTGCTGGTGGTGGTCCGCTACTTCGGCGGAACGAAGCTGGGCACCAGCGGACTGATCAACGCTTATCGGGAGGCTTGTCTCGATGCTTTGGAACAGAACGAGGTGGTGGAGAAGATCGTGGAGAACCGTTGCGACATCCAATTCGAGTATCCCTTCCTCAACGACGTGATGCGCGTCGTGAAGGAGGAGAATGCTACCATCGTTAGCCAGAATTTCGACAATGACTGCACCATGCGGATCTCCATCCGAAAGCGGGACGAGGAGAAACTCCGAAGCAGGTTATCCAAGATCGAACGGCTGATTTTCCTCGATGAAAAGGCATAAAAAAGAAGCGGCGGGTAGTTCGGTACTACTCGCCGCTTTTAATTCTAACAGAAATCTATCAAATCTGAATCATCATTTCACCACCACCTTTGCGGCTTTCCTTCCAGCCTTCACCACGTAGACGCCCGTCTGACGCACAGGGATGCGGACCTCCTCACCACGACCGGTGCCGACCAAAGTGCCTCGGAGGTCATAGACGAAGATTGGCTCCGTCGCACCATCGACACAGATGGCCTTGTCCATGACGTAGAGGCTCACCTGGTCGCCCAGAAAGTCGTCGACACCGTCTGTAGGGCGGAAGTGGATGTGATATTCCGTCACGGTTGAACTATCCTCATCAAAGAAAACCGAAAGGGTGAGAGTGTTGGTGGAATCATTGAAAGACTCCTTTATAGTCGTATAATTAAATTCTGGATCATTTCCACTATAATATTTAAAGGATAAATCCTTGTATTCATACGGCAATTCATATTCTAATTTGTCAGGAGAAAAGTCAGGTATCGACAATGAGACGGAATCTTTAGTGATGTCAATACGCATTAGGCTTGGTTGAAAGTGAAAACGATAGGTGGTTCCGTAGATGTCACAAATCAACGTGTGTTTCTTATAGTCATACTCTTTTACCACACGAGGATACAAAGCGCTGAATTCTTCAGGATAAACAGATACGCTACAATCAGAACTAGCAAGTGAATACCCTACAATAAAGTTGAGAGGCAATTCATAATCGTACTTGTTCGGAGAAAAGCCATCAAAATCGTTCCCATGGATTTGCAAAGAAGAGATATATGGATCAATCTTTTTATTAACCGCAAATGTATAAACATGCACGTTATTCGGATTCTTATCATAATCAGCCCCCCTAACTTCTAAAGTAATAATGCCAGTTTGCTCATCATGAGACGACAAAACCTTTGCGTTTTCTGATTCAGACCAAGACACAAGTATGGCCGAGTCTTCTCTTTGCAGATAGATAGAAGATGATGAACAAAATATAAAGTCAAAGTCTCTGAACATATCATACGAGTATTTTCCCGGAGAAAAATCCTCAACGGGCTGCCAAGGCGAAGACTTAGTGGTCTTAAAAGACATGCCAGTTATGTATGACTCAATCTTCTTTAGGACAAAAGTGTAGGTGTTCGCATCTGTCGAATCATGATCATAATTTGCTCCTTTGACTGTGACAGACAACGTGTTTGTCTCTGCGTCGAATGTTTCATCAGTGGTAGTTTCGCTCGGAGCAATATAACTAAATTTCGAATATGGGATGGATTTCGAAAAATCGTAGTGGAATTGTTCGACAGAAAAACTATCTACTTGGTATTTTCCATCATATACAAGCAAAATGTATGGTTCCCCTTCCCTCAACGAGTGTCCATAAGTGTACACGACACTATCTTCCATGATGAAACCCGATTCCGTGGAATCATATCTCACGGCTTTAATCCTTCTGTCAAGGCTGTCATATGTGTATTCCTCTATTGTATTATCATAATGACCTATAGTGTGGGATGAAATCAGATTCTGTCTGTCATCGTATGTATTGATAATAACGTTCGCGTCCAAATAATGGCCATTAACATAGATATTATGTTGGGAGTAAATATTCCCAAGAGCATCGTACTGAGTATCTTCCGATCTATAAGTTTCCACTTGCAAGAAACCATTTTGTGTCCAATATGACTCGTCAAGATAACTAAAAGAAAGGCAATAACCATCTGGGCCAAAAGCCCTTATTATTCTGTGATCAAGATATGTGCCTCTCCTTTCTATTTGTTCATTTGTTACATGATCCCATAAATATTGAGACTGACTAGTGGAATCAGTATATTGGGCATAACTAAGCATACCATTGTCGTGGCATTCAAATTTTTGTCCTGAAACGATGTCCTGGAACCACTGCTTCGTGACATTATCGCATTTGTATAAGAGAGTTTCTAATGTGTCACCATTTTCGTTGGTAATATAACCTGTATTAATGCGGAAAAAATTTCCGAGGTATAAATCTCCTCCATTCCTGTAGATCCCGTATGCGACTCTTTGTCCAGTGTTATTGTATCTGGCATAATAGCACGGCGTACTATCTATCACCATGTCCAACACGAAGGTGGTGTCCAACTTCTCCGCCCAAAGCGAAGAGGGGCAGCAGAGGCCCAATAACCCTAAAATGGTTGCGGCACACTTCTTCCCGAGAAGGCGACCGCCTAATTGTCTCAATTGTTCCATAAGCGAACTAAATTTATGATAGTACAATAAATAAAACCACCTGCCATTCCACAATGCGTGGCGGCATGTCTCCTTAGAATGACAGAACATATCTAAGATACGAAAAAAATTTGGTATAAAAATTTTTTGGGGATAATTTATGTAAAATAAACCATCTCATGCCGATTGGCGCATAAAAATGAGGAGGCATCGGATATTCGAAAATCCGACGCCCCCTTTGTTAGAGAAATTTTTCAATGTGTCACTTCACCACCACCTTCGCGGCTTTCCCTCCAGCCTTCACCACGTAGACGCCCGCCTGACTCACAGGGATGCGGGCCTCCTCGCCACGGCTAATGCCGACCAAAGTACCGAGAAGATCATAGACGCTGATTGGCTCCGTCGCGCCATCAACGCAGATGGTCTTGTCCGTGACATAGAGGTTCACCTGGTCGCCCAAGAAGTCGTCGACACCGTCTGTAGGGCGGAAGTGGAACTTGTATTCAACCGTTCCATAAGTTTTTCTTGGCGTGAGACGAATCGTAAGGATGTTGGTCGTTTTATTGAAGGATTCTGTTGCGTCAACATCGTCTGGCAGCTCGTATGAGACCGTACTTGAATCATACTCCATGTCAAACAGATAGTCATAAGTGTCCGCCGAGAAGGTATCCAGTGGCTCCCCTTTGATGGTAAAGGAGGAGAGGAATGGGTGTTTGAAGTGGATGTGGTATGTCGTCTGGCTGGAGCCGAAATCATCCGTTACTATGATGGTCCACACATTGGTTGACTCATCATACGAATCGCTCACGATTTTCCCATCGACCACTTCGCATTGGCAAAAAGAGCTATAGAAGAATCCGATTACCTCGAATTCGGTATTGTCTACAATTATACCATCCAGTGCATTCCCTCCTTTTGTGGAGATGTACAGGGTCGGAGGAATTATTTCTTCGGATCCTTCCGGGAAGTGGAAGCGGTAGTTGGTCACCCTTATGCTGTCATTCTTAAAGGATGCTGAGACAGTGAGGATGTTGGTTTGCTCGTCAAATGATTCGTCTATATTGATACTATCCGACGAATACCAAACAGTATATCCTAAACATCCTGGATAATATTTCCCCCACAATTCATACTCGAATACATTCTCGGAGAATCCATTCACTATATTCGAGTAAGAGTTGATGCGTTTATCGTATACTTCACGAAGATCTGGCTTGTAATGGAATTGATAGAGGGCCAGGGTGTCAGCATTACCACAATACTTGTGCATGGCAAGTAAGGTTATGTACATCGTGTGGGTTGAATGGGAGTATTCCTTTATGGTGTAAAGGTCTTCAGGATATGTCTCCACATCGAAATCCCAGCTGCTAGTTTCAGCTAATGTGGCGTCAGCCGGCATCTCATAATCATACACGTCAGGAGAGAATCCTTCAAATTCCTTGTTGTTGTAACGCAATGAAGAAATGTAGGCCTTTTCTATCTTTTTTGTTTTGAAAGTGTATGTGTGTTTGTTGTCCGGATTTTTTTGGACATCTGAGCCCGTGACAGTAATAGTGAAAATACCATTCCGGGCATCGTAGGAGTGGATCGCATGCGCATCCTCAGAGACATCGAAATGTATACGTGCGGATTTCTCCCCATTCTTCAGAGTGTCATCTGAACTTATGCTAAAATAATTAACCGTATAGCCCGATTGATAGAAAATAAAGTATGATATATAGTAATTCTCTAATTCGTTGTATTGATATTTCTCCGGGGAAAAATCAATGGACAATACGGAGTCAGGGCTCAATGCCGTCATAAAGGATTCCGATTTTTTCAGGGTGAACGTGTAGGTGTTCACATGACCATCTGACCCTTTGATGGTAACTGACAACGTGCTCGTTTGGGCATTGTATGATTCTTCAACAGCGGAACCGTATGGCGTTATGTATTTCAAGTCTCCGCATACTACGTTCGGAAAGTCGTAGTGGTACTTGTCGGGAGAGAAACTATCTATCGGATTATCACTAACGAGTACGGACAAGAGGCAAGCCTCTCCTTCGTGTAATGCGTGCCCGTACGAGTATATGGTACTATCTCTCAGGACATAATTTGAACCTATGTAATCATATGTTATGGTTTTTATTCTTCTATTTTGGCTGTCGTAGCTATGTTCCATCTTGCGACGAGATGTACCTTTCACATCGTAATCAGAGGAATAAGCGTCGAGGCTAGACTCTCTTCTCCTGGATTCTGTGAATTCCTCTACCTCAATCAAATTATATTTGTTGTCGTATTGGTTCTTATAGATTGTTTTGACATAAGATGAACTCGATTCCGCAACGCCTCCCTTATGTGAGCTACTATTTAACCTATATTCAAGGGTTATATTTCCGAACGAATCGTAGTTCATAAGATAATCTTCATCTATATCCCATGTGTAACATAAATGAAAAACATTACTATATTCCTTTAATTCACCAGATTCCGAGAATTCAACGTGACCTGACGTAGAGGAATTAACGAATTCGGAACCATTGATGGATTCCAACATCCCGTTATTATAGAAACGAAGTTCTATTTTATCGGGACTATAGCCCTTATAATTGGGAAAATCTTTTTTTTCTATCCATTGTTTCGTCACTTTATCGCGAATGTAGTAGATTGTGTCCACCTTTTCCCCTGTCATGTCGGTGATGTAACCTATGTTAATGTGAGAGAAGTCGTCATTGTCGATGAGAGCATAGCTTGTTGTGCTGAGAGATGAGTAGGAAGAACTATTCTGGTATATGTCGTATTGGGTAATTCGTCCTTTGTTATTGTATTGGGTAAAATAGCACGGTGTACTATCTATCACCATGTCCAACACGAAGGTGGTGTCCAACTTCTCCGCCCAAAGCGAAGAGGGACAGTAAAGCCCCAATAACCCTAAAATGACCGCGACGCGCTTCTTCCCGAGAAGGCGACCGCCTAATTGCCTCAATTGTTCCATAAGCGAACTAATTTATGATAGTACAATAAATAAAACCACCTGCCATTCCACAATGCGTGGCGGCATGTCTCCTTAGAATGACAGAACATATCTAAGATACGGAATATAATTCAAAAAACAAAGCCGTTTCGAAAGAATGTGTAAAAATGCAATCTCTGCTTGCCGTGAAGCGCATAAAAACTTCTTGTTATTCTTCCCCTTCCCGTATTGCTGAAAATATTTTTTGCCAATCTGTTTCTCGAATCAATATTTTGTATAACTTTGCACCGCAAATGCCGCTATAGCTCAGTTGGTAGAGCAACGCATTCGTAATGCGTAGGTCGCGAGTTCGAGTCTCGCTATCGGCTCAGTAAAAGGTGAATGCGTTGGACGTGTTCACCTTTTTTGCGTTTCAACTCTTGCGAAACAGCGATAGTTTCATTAGATTTGTTGCTTAAACGAGATAAACCGGTCAGGATGAAAAGAATCGTCAATCATATAGTCTTGTTGTCTCTTCTTGCCTTTGTCTCCTGCAGGGAGGATGCGAATCGGTACGAGGTGGAGCCTCTGTTGGATCCGTATCTCCAGATGTTTTTGCAGGAAGGAAGCAAGAGAGGGATGAACTTTGATGTGAAGAATGATGGGTTGCTGATGGAGTTCACCGATTTGGATGGATTGACCATAGGACTATGTACCTATCAACGTCCTTTGCTCATCCAGATCGACAAGGATTATTGGCAGGAGACCACACAGTACGAAGACCAGGAAAACCTTCGCCAGAATGTTGTGTTCCATGAGTTGGGGCATGGGTTGCTCAACCGGTCGCACGATAACCGATACCTCGAGAACTATGAGTGGAAGACAATCATGTGCGGAGGCGATGACGTGGATGGAAGAGATTGGTCGGTGAACTTCAATGGATACCGCAAGGATTATTATCTGGACGAGCTCTTCAACATGCGTACCCCGGCTCCCGAATGGAGCAAGAAGGCCACCTTTGACGGGGAGAAGGGTTCGCTAATCAAGAATCTGGATATGAACAGATCCTATAATGGGAAGGATGAGTTGGGTAACTCATATCTCATGAGGGATTATGTCTACACGATCACGTCCGCTAATAAGCAGAGCAATAATATTATTTCGATCCTTTCGGAGCTTGTTACGGAGGATTTCTATTTCGAGGTGGTCATGAAAGCGTATATGACAGAGGATATCAGTACGACAGGTGTCTGTGTTCTTTACGATTACGACAATAACCAGAAATATAATCCGCAGAAGAGGGATCGACAACACCCCATCAACGATGGGTGCAACTACATAGCTGTCAGGGAGCAGAGCATAGGCGACCAGTTCTATATGATCAACACGAATTGTTTCCTTCCTGTCATGGAGGTGCTGATCCGTGACGTGTACAAGCATGATGATTATAATAAATATGCGATTTCCAGGCATGACGGGGAGCTTTTCTTCTACATCAACGACCAGTTGATCTTCAGGAACGACTATCAGGCGGATGTGCCTTGTCTGTCGTTTGGCGTGATCTTGCCTGCTTGGGGTCGGGTGGATATCACCTCGGTGGAGCTGTATACGCTTGGCTCGACGTTGCGGAGCGGGAAGGAGGCGCAGGCGGTCGGTCCTCGTGAAGGGGATTTGATCCAGCCGATAAAAATTTCGTCGAAGAAACTGAAGGATTATCGCAAATAATTTTTGTAGGTTCGTAACATAATTTATATTTGTAAGTCGTATAAAAAAATAATAGCAGAATGGAAAACGAAAACAACCAGGAGATGAATATCTTCACCATGACATCGCGCTTGGGGCGCGCCATCTACGGAGTAATAAAATGGATTCTCTCCATTTTGGGTTATATCCTCAGAGCTGCCTATCAATACAAATCCTTATTCCTTGCCTTCGTGTTGTTGACGATCGGCTTCAGTTTGTATGAGTCGAGAGAGGACAATCGTACGTACGAGGGTTATTTGCATCTGAAACTCAATGACGGGGAGGCTGTCCTCTACAAGTCTTTGGTGAACGACCTGAACAGGTATTCCAAGAAGAAGGATGTGGAAGGCCTTGCGAAGGAGTTGGATGTGACGGAAGATCTGGCGGCTAGAATCGTCAAATTGGATGCTCACAGTGTCATAGATAAATATCGAGATTCCATAGTTGATTATATCGATTACAAGAACAGCGTCCCAGTGGGTGACACGGTGGATTTCGCGGTTCCTGATCAACTTGTGATTTCCGCGAAGATCAAGGGTATCGAGGAGTTCAAGTCGTTGCAGGAGGCTTTGCAGAAGTACTTCTCCAAGAACGACTATCTTGTCTCCCTGAATATCGCGAGGATAAAACTGCAGGAGGAAAAAGAGTGGATGTTCCACAATGCGCTCATGAATTTGGATAGCCTGCAAAAGATAGAGTATTTCAAGAACCCTGGCGGCAACTATTTGGAGTTCTCTTCCCTCAACGAGAAGAAGGCGAGCGTTCCGTTCATCAAGGCAAAGAAGCAGATGTTCTACGACGATATCCAGAGGTTGTTTGAGATCACAGGAAAGATTGAAGAGGATATGGCGGCTAATTTGGATGTCGTCACCGTGCTTTCCGATTTCCATCCTGTGAAGGCTCCAGTTAACTCTCTCCCTAAATTATTGTTGTGCAATGGCTTGATAGCTTTGGTGCTCTTCTTGGCTGTGACAATGATTTGGAGGTATAAAAAGAATATCAATCGTTATCTCAAGAAGGAGATATGATGATAAAATAGCGACGGCTTAAGAGGGCGGAGGTTTTTCCTTCGCCCTTCTTTTTTGTGGTAACGTAGAGAGAACGATTCTGCCCCTTTAGCGCCTGATTCTTGCCATTTCCTTGGGGCGGTGGGTTCTGCCTTATGGCGGTGGATAATCTTCGGGTATGGGCAAAAAAAGAGGCTGTCCGGGAAGACAGCCTCCTCAAGGGATTTGATATTAGGTATTAACTTATCTTCAAGATCTCGTTGGCGATCTCCCTTAGGCGGTCGATCTCTTTTTGCAGTGCCATCTTTTCTTGCTTGAGAGCCTCCATGTTGGCCTCCTGCTCCTTCGCGCGATGCTTGAGCTGGAGGTTCTGTTCGGTCAGTTTCTTGTTCACTGTCCTCAACTCATCGATGGTCATCTCATGGTCTTTTATGGCTGCGCGCAGTTTATCCAGCGCCACTTCGGTCTCTTTCCCGCCTTCCAGGATCTCATCCATCATGACCTTGTTTTTGTCAAGTAGAGCCATGATATTGGAGTTGGATTCCTCGATGGCTTTCACGTTGGCGGATTTCTGTGCGGAACGTGCGGCCTGCAACTCTGCGATGGCGGCGATCTCCGCTTTGTATTCCTGCTCTTTAGCGGCATCGATGATAGGCTCCTTCACCTCGGCTGCTATGGATGCGAACGATGGCTCCTCTTGCTTCTCTTGTTGAACAGGCGCTTGTGCGACTGGTTGGGAGACGAATGCGGCGCGGACAGGTTCTTCCCTCACTCTGACAGGCTCTGGTTCAGGAACCCTCGCCGTGGCAGGTGCTGGCGCTGGCGCTGGTTGAGGCGCAGGTGCGGATTGTGCGACGGATTGAGGTGTAGGAGCGGGCGCTTGGGCCGGAACCGCTTTGTGCAATGCGTCGATGATCGGGGTGATGATGCCGCGGAGCGTCAGCACGTCGCAAGTTTGCTCCACATTGCAGAAGGCACCACCTGTCATGTCGGCCACCTTCTTGGCTGTCCTTTGGTTTGCCTCGGACATGCAGATACCGATGATATTTACTTGAATAGGATAATCTTTTATTGCCTTCTCCACCTCGTAGTCCAAGATGCCTGCGTCGGTGTCTTCTCCATTCGTTACATAAACAATGCGACGGGTAACCTCTCCGTTTGTCTTCTCGAATTTCTTGAATCCTGCGCAAGACTCCTTAAACGCTTCCGCAATAGGGGCACCACCATTCGGGAAAGGAAGGCCTTGGATCTTTTTCACGAAATCCTCGCGCATGTTGGTACCTAGATCCAACGAGTTGATGATGATAGGAGACTTAACGATTGAGAGAAAGGTACGCATACCAAATGGTTCCGAGAAATCGAAGTTCGGAACGATGCCATCTATAACCACATTTTGGACAATAGGCACTTTCTTGTCCATCTTATCGGAAATGTCGATAAGAAAATCCGTTGCATTTTTCATGATATAGTTAATATGTTTTTTTATATGTTTTGCTTGCTAAAATACAAATTGTATCAATATATAACAAAAATAACATGATAAAATTTCTCCATTTTTCCTCACTCGTCGATTCAATGCCTGTTGTAGCTTACGCTGTGTGGGCTGATGTGATCGGAGGGGATGTTATGCGCATCGGGACACAATAAGGGATGAATTTGTTTGGCAGTGCCATATATTTTTGTTAAGTTTGTTAAGATATATGCGAAATGATATGAGTGCGGAGATAAGTCATAATCAGGAGAAGAAAGATAAGCGTGAATGGGCGATCATTAAGATGTTCCGCTCGTCCTATCCTGCCTTCCCGATCGGCGAACTGGACAAGTCAGAGTCGCCCGACTTCCTTTTGCAGACAGACAAGCGCTTGTACGGAATCGAGCTCACCGAGCTGAAGTACGAACGGGAGGATAAGGAGTTCAACCTGAGGGCACATGAGGATTTCCTATCCGTGCTTATGCAGGATGCCCAAGCCATCTTCGAGCGCAAGCATAATTTCAAACTGATTGTTGACGTCCACTTCTCCAACGATTTGAACGAGACCGTTTCGCTGATGGACGATGACCTGCGGTCCATTATCCGGCAAGACTTCGCGGAGACCATTGTCAAGTTGGTGGAGGAGAATCTGCCCGAGGCGACGGGCATCCAGTACAAGATTGACCGCACTTCCAAGTACGGATTCCATAACCTCCCGAAGAAGATCGAGTGTATCAACATCAAGAATGTGACGGGACGATGGTATGACGGCCTATGGTATGCCGCCATATCCGCGAAGGTGAAGCCTCTCTCCATCGCCAGCGTATCACAACGGTTGATCGCCAAGGAGTGGAAGTTGAAGAAGTACAACCCGATCTGCGACGAACAGTGGTTGATCATCATACAGAATAGTTTCCTGATGTCTAGCTCCTATAATCCGCTCACGGCGAGCGAGGCGTTGGCCCATACCTACAAGAGCACTTTTGATAAAGTGTTTGTGTTTGAACGTAGTGCGGGTAGCGTTTCTCTTTTGAATACGGAAAAATATGATTAGATTCGCGGTGTAATGATCAGGAGATAGAATGGCTACATGGACGAAAAGGGTAGCGGTGCTTTTACCTGCCGCATGTCTACTTGCCTCTTGTATTCAGGATGAACCATTGAATGCGGAGGCGGATATTCTATCTTGTGACCTCTCCTCTGACAAAGATATCCTAGTTGTTCAGGCGGATACGGCGATGGCTATTACCAGTACTACCGAGAAGATTGATATAAACGTCCAATTAGGGGCGGATCTCCATGCCAGGGCGCCTAAATTCCACCTCACGGAGGGGGCTACCATCTCTCCCGCCAACGGCTCGGTCCATGACTTCTCCGAAGGGAAGTCCGTGCGGTATGAAGTGACCTCGCAGGACGGGAAGTGGAAGCGCACCTACTATGTCTCCTATGTCTCGTACGAGTTGACGACAAGCTATCATTTCGAGGATTATGTGCTCCCTTCGAACGGGAAGTACCAACTGATATGTGAACAGGTCGATGGACGTTTGATGTTGAACTGGTGGGGTACCGGGAATCCAGGGTATAGTCTCGCCAACTCATTGGCTACTCCGACGGAGTATCCGACCGCCATTGTGCCGGGTGGCCGGTCAGGGAATTGCCTTCAATTGATCACCCGCTCTGCGGGCGTGTTCGGAAAGATGGCTGGCATGCCGATCGCTCCAGGCAATCTGTTCTTGGGTTCGTTTAACGTGTCGGATGCGTTGAGAGCCCCGTTAGAGGCTACCCATTTTGGTATCCCTTTCCGCCAAATACCGACCACCATCAAGGGGTATTACAAGTTCAAGTCGGGGGATCAGATGACCGATGGAAAGGGAAATGAGATCGCGGGGAAGGATGACTTCAATATCTATGCGATGCTCTATGAGAATACGGATGAAGACGGCAACCATGTGGTCCTCGACGGCACCAACTCCAACGACAGTCCTTACCTCGTCCTATACGGGAAGATTGAGGGACAAGGGGAAGCTGACGAATGGACACCGTTCTCCTTCGACATGAAGGCGATGAACGGAAAAGTGATCGATACGGAGAAGTTGGCTCGATTCGGGTATAGTTTCTCCATTGTCTTCTCTTCTAGCCTGAAGGGGGATCTCTTCACAGGTGCGGTGGGAAGCACGTTGATGATTGATGACGTGGAAGTTGAATGTAAATGACAAAGGGTTCATGATGAAAAAAAGATTCTCCATAATTGTTGGGCTCACTCTTATCGCTGCTCTCGCTTATGCGGAGGGGGAGCGTGCTCCTCAGTCGCAACCGGAGGGAGAATCCTACTTCACGGCTAAGTTGGGTTATGGCGTGGGTGGAACGTCCCCTTTGCCGATTCCTGCCGAAATCAGGGAAATCAAGGGTTTCAAGCCGCTATGCAACCTGTCGGTCCAAGGCCTTTATCGAATCGCACTCTCCGAACGATGGGGCATTCAGCCTGGCCTGCGTGTCGAACGAAAGGGAATGACCTCCGATGCCAACGTGAAGAATTACGGGATGACCATCACCGACGACGAAGGTGGCACTGTCTCTGGCAGGTGGACGGGTGATGTCCGCATGACTGCGGACATGATACAATTGACGCTTCCCTTTTCTGCCGCATATCGTTGTTCTTCCCGGTGGGACCTCCATGCGGGGTTGTACATGGGCTTCCTGCTAAGACATAAGTTCTACGGGGAGGTCTCCAACGGTTACTTGCGGGAGGGAGACCCGACGGGGGCGAAGATAGAGATAGACGACCAACCGCAGACTTTCGACTTCTCGGAGGATATGCGCAACCTGCAGATTGGCCTCACGGCAGGTCTCGACTACAGGATATATTCCCGGCTGGGCGTGTTCGCGGATCTAAACTGGGGATTGAACAATATCTTCGTGAAGGATTTCACAACCATCACGTTTAACATGTATCCAATCTATGCGACCATAGGGCTCTCCTACTCGTTGAAATAGACTGGAATAGACAATAAAAAGGGAGGAAAAACGTTAATATCAAACATAACAACCTCAAAGGTGAGAATCGTAAAGATGAAAAAGATTGTTTTTAGCATACTCTTCATAGGAGCTCTCCTATCAAGTTATTCGACAGCCAAGGCGGAATATGCTCATGGCAGGACGATGAATCTTATCAATGCCGATAATAGGCTATACCACTTCGGTTTCATATTGGGACTCAATTCCATGGATTTCAATGTGACCAACTCGGGTGTGGTGAGCACTCCCGATGGGGAGTTGATCCCCGAAGGCAGTGAAGAGGTGGGAGAGATATGGTTCGGGGAGGACACTAAGTTGTCTCCTGGTTTCTCTGTGGGAATCATTTCGGACCTGCGTATCTTCTCATGGTTGGATCTGCGTTTCACGCCGACCCTTTTCTTCAACTCTCGCCAGCTATGCTTTAGGAATGCACAGGGTGAGGAGAGGGAGGATGGTAAGATAACCGTCCAGTCCAATATGATGGAGTTCCCGCTTACGCTTAAGTTCCGCGGACAGAGGAAGAATAACTATCGTCCATACCTATTGGCGGGTGGCGCATTCACGGTCGACATGGGCCGCTCGAGCGAAGACCCTATTATGTTGAAACAAATTGACTACGGTGTCGAGGTAGGTATAGGTATAGATTTCTATTTGCCTTATTTCAAACTGGCGCCTGAACTCAAATTGTACTTCGGACTGGGTGATGTGTTGGAACGTGATAGGCCTGAGATCGCTAATATTGAAGACATGAAGTTCACCAATGCCATGTCTCGGTTGACGTCAAGGCTGATCATCTTTAACATTAACTTCGAATAGGAGTTAGGTTATAGCTTATTCTCGATAAAACCCCCAAGTGGCTTAAATCCTGTCACTGGCAACAGTGAATCTTTGCCGAGCCGCAAGAAATATTTAACGGAAATGAAAGCCAAAAAAGTATCGTTTAATGTGCTCTGCGCATTGGCACTTTGTGTCATATGTGTTTATTTGGGGTATTTCTTCCGCTCTATACAAAATAATTGTATACTAGAAGCGGACTGTATCAGCCACTCCCAATCTTTTATTTATGACGAGGACTTGCATGAATATTATACTGTCCTCAACAGATTCCTAGGACCAATAAATCCCGAAAATCTCATAGATAGTAGATGCGTTTCGTGCAAGACAGGAAGAACTGATAATACTATTTTGGCAGATTGGTTTGAAAAAGCCATCATGCGTTTGAATGTCCGCGAAATAAACATATGGGAACAGACATATGATACTGCGAAACTTTATCGCATTGAAAATCTGCGTGATAGTTTGTGGCTGTCGTCGACTAAGGATACTGTTTGCATTCCCACTTCTTGGTGGACTTCCTTGGCGAATGAGGTGAAACACACCCCGACAGACTCAATCTCATTAGACCGTATGAACATTCAGGAGGAAGATATACAACGGTTCGATTCGTTGTTAAATTCAAATAAACTTCCTGGGCCCTATTTCCTAAGTAAACCCTTATCTGCCACAGATGTGATAGAAAAAATGAGAAAGGAGTCACTTCCAGCAGGGAATGCGCCAATGTGGAATCTCCTTGAAATCCAATTCGTGGACGCTTGGGGAGGGATTTTTACAGCGGTTAATAATTCCCACATTGACCCGAATGGCTATATTTGGACATTTTCTTATAATGGGTGCTATTTCAGATATCATGGATTAGCTTTCCAAGAGCTGATACGGAATTGCATCTCGCCCGATTCTCCGCTTTATCATAAGCTTGAGAAAGAAATGATGTTGTTAAATCTGAACGCAACATGCTGGGGGGAAGATGTGTGTATATACAAGTTGGAATAGTGAATAGCGGGAATAGATTTCGAGGGAGTTAAGAGTATAGAAACGTCAGTTCGACGAAGTCAATTAAGCGTTTAGGGTAAAATATTGTCGAAATTTAGAACCATTTGCCAAATTAAGAAAAAAACTTACTTTGGCATCCATGAAGAAAAACATACTCCGCGACGCCCTGGGCCAGCATCGCCCAAACGGTGATCAACAAGAATTAACAAAATAAAGGAAAGCAATGGAAGAGAGTAAGAATGATAAAGTAAGTGTTCGATTCTATTGGGATAATCCGATGACGATTGACCAGATGTCGAATTTTGTTTACGATTTCTTGGTAGATTTTGAAACAATTTCTCCAGTCTTGAAGGGTTGGTGTAATTTAGGGAAAAGAAGAAAGGATGCTCTAAGTAGGAAATTCGAAAATTCCCCAACGTACATAAAAAAGTTATTGTTACGTTTTTATAAAGGAGACATGGATGAAAGAGAGTATAGTAACATAGGGTATACTATTTATCTTTATAAAGACAGAGAGGAAAAACCGATGAATTTAGAGATCTATTCTAATGATTTAGAAGGATATTTTACCGCACTATGTATATTTGAATATGTTGCCACAGATTTATTTGACACAGACACTTTATTGTCTATTTTGAGGTGTATGTTAAAACATTTTGAGCCAGACTATGGGTGTGTTCAAACATATAACTTAAGAAAAATGAAGGATGAAATAGGTAACTATTTCGGATGGATATCCTACACACATAAAAAAGATTTGAAGTTGGGTGATGAATTTATTGTGGAGAAAGATGAGACAGACGGTAGTTTGATATATTTGAATCATACAGAGAAGTTTTATGATTACGATAAAGTGAATCAAATATTTGCACTTGGTGAAATTTTAACAGAATAATTATAATAGGATCTTCCCCGCTTTTTTTCATTCCATCCTCACATACTTCATGTACTCGTCGTAGGGGATGTATCGTCCGCCCATGCTCTTGAGGTGGGGGGTCTCCAATAAGTTTTATATCGCTGAAAATAACAACATGAATCTTTGGTTTGTTGTTAAAAACCGCTACCTTTAACTTAAGAAATGTGTATCATGACACAAATATATAAGATGAAATATGTTATTTGAGCGAAAATATTTGTGGATCAATTGCTTAGAACAGAATAGAATGGCATGAATTATAATACCGTTGAATTCTCGATCCATATTATTGTATATTATTAATCTGATGTTCAAATGAATCGTATAATTTGTTCTATAATATTGTTATTGGGTTGTTTTTGTTCATGCTGGTCACAGAATATGAGCGAAATAAATGGACAAGAGTATGTTGATTTAGGACTCTCTGTTTTATGGGCAACGAAGAATATAGGAGCATGTGCGGAAGACGAATCGGGTGATTATTTCTCTTGGGGGGAAACAAATGCGAAGGAGTGTTATGGTTGGAAAGAATATAAATTTGGATACCCAGTTTTATCCAAGTATGTAAACACTTACTATACATGGCAGATTGATTTCCCTTCTGAGGTGGATAGTCTCACAGTGTTGGAACCGATAGATGATGCTGCGACGTGTGTTTGGGGTAGTCCGTGGAGAATGCCGACGAATAAAGAATATATAGAGTTGGTAACCGAATGTGAATGGATTTGGGTGGAGAGATATAACGGAAAGGATGTATATGGATATATAGTAAGAGGGAAAAATGGCAATCAAATATTTTTGCCATGTGCTGGAGTAAAGAGTGAGAATATGGAATATGGGGTGAATCAAGCAGGAAGATATTGGACCTCAACATTAAGTAAAAACAGGTTTGCACACGAGATGTTTTTTGTTGATAATATGATTGATACAAATTTAAATACTTGTCATAGGTATGAAGGGAAACCCGTAAGACCTGTAGTAGAAAGAAGTATTGTTACTACAAAAAAATAAAAAACATAATAGTACCTACCGCTTTTTTTCATTCCATCCTCACATACTTCATGTACTCGTCGTAGGGGATGTATCGTCCGCCCATGCTCTTGAGGTGGGGGGTCTCCAGTTGGCAATCGATCATCACACCGCCGTTTTGCGCAAACACTTTAGCCAGGAAGATCAGCGCCAGTTTGGATGCGCTTGGCACGAGGGAGAACATGCTCTCTCCGAAGAAACACCTTCCGATGGTCACACCGTAGAGTCCGCCGACCAGCTTCTCCTCTTGGTCCCACACCTCGACGCTCGCCGCGAACCCCTGTTCGTGTAGCGCCGTGTATGCCTTCGTCATGTCATCGCCTAACCATGCCCCCTCCATCTCCTTGCGGAGGTCTCCGCAGTTCTTGATCACGGAGGCGAAGTCCTGATTGATCGTGACATGGTAGAGACCCTTGTTCATCAATGTCCGCATGGAGTGCGACACGTGGATCTCGTCGGGGAAGATGACGAAGCGGTTCATCGGGCAGAACCATAGGATGTCCGAGTCGCGGAACGAGTACCATGGGAAGATACCGTTCGAGTAGGCCAATAGGAGACGGTCGATGGAGAGGTCTCCGCCGATGGCGAAAAGTCCGTCCTCCTCCCCGTTCCGTGGGTCGGGGAACGCTATCTGTTCCGTCAGTTGGTAGATCATGCGCCTTGGACTAATTTTATGGATTCATTCTCCAGCACTACCTCGGCGGTGCCGCCCGACTTCAGGAAGCCGAAGAGGATCTCACGCATCAGGGAGGTGCTCAGTTGGTTACGGATCACGCGGTCCATCTCCCTTGCCCCGTAGGTCTTGGAGTAGCCCTGTTTCAGGAGATGGGCATGCGCCTCGTCCGATATCTTCAGCGTCACGTTCTTAGCCTGCAGCTTCACCCTGAGCTCGTCCACCTTCTTGTCCAGCACGGCCGCCGCCATCGTCTCGTCCATATCGTTGAAGGTCACCATACCATTCAGGCGGTTGATGAACTCCGGCTTGAAGGTCTTCTTCACCTGGTCCAGCATGGCTGTGCCGGCGGACTTGCCGCCACCGAAGCCGATGGAGGAGAGGTGGGCGTACTGCGCGCCCGCGTTGGAGGTCATCACTAAGATGACGTGGCGGAAATCCGCCTTGCGTCCCTTATTGTCCGTCAGGCGCGCGTAGTCCATCACCTGCAGGAGGATGTTGTAGATATCCGCATGCGCCTTCTCGATCTCGTCGAGGAGCAGCACGCAGTTAGGCGTCTTGCGGATCGCATCGGTGAGCAGACCGCCATCCTCGTAGCCCACATAGCCCGCAGGCGAACCGATCAGTTTCGCCACCGTATGTTTCTCCGTGTATTCGCTCATGTCGAAGCGTACCAGGCTGATGCCCAGTTCCGCCGCCAGCACCTTGCAGAGCTCCGTCTTGCCCACGCCCGTTGGTCCGACGAATAGGAGGCTCGCGATCGGCTTGTCGTCGTCCAGCAGGCCCGCCTTGGACATCTGCACCGCCTCGACCACCTGACGGATCGCCTCGTCCTGGCCGTAGATCTTCTTCCTGATGTTCGGTTCGAGGCTCTCCAGCGTATCGTTCCCCTCCTCTTTCAAAGCGGCGGCGTCTATCTTGCAGACCAGAGACAACACATCCGAGAGGAGCGACTGATCCACTGTCTGCGCCTTGGTCTTCAGCGGATGGAGCTCACGGAAGGCGCCCGCCTCGTCGATCAGGTCGATCGCCTTGTCCGGCAGGAAGCGGTCCGCGATGAACTTCGCGCTGTTCTCCACCGCATACTCCACTGCGCCCTTGGCGTAGACCACATGGTGGTATTCCTCGTATTTCTTCTTCAATCCGTTGATGATGCGGATGGCCTCCTCGACGGAAGGCTCCGGTATGTCTATTTGTTGGAAGCGGCGCACGAGCGCCTTGTCCTGCGAGAAGAATCGGTTGTATTCCTCGTAGGTGGTGGAACCGATGAAACGGATGTTATCCCCCTCCAGGTAAGGCTTCAGCAGGTTGCTGGCATCCATGGAGCCGTCGCCCGTCCTACCTGCGCCGACCAGGTTATGTATCTCGTCGATGTAGACGATCGATTTCCCCTCGTTGGCGATACCATCCATGATCGCCTTCAAGCGTTTCTCGAAGTCACCACGGAATTGCGTGCCCGCCAGGAGCGAGCCTAAGTTCAGTTCATAGATCTTGTATCCCTTCAGTCGTTCAGGCACCTTCCCCTTGCGAAGCAGGTCAGCCAGACCGTAGACGAGGGCCGTCTTTCCGACACCCGGTTCGCCCACATGCAGCGGGTTGTTCTTATCCTTGCGGCACAAGACCTGTATGGTACGTTCCAGCTCCTTCTCCCTGCCGATCAGCGGGTTATGGTCGTCGATGTGGTCGCTGATGCAGAGCACCATGCTACGCCATGATTTTTCCCCCATGCCGGACAAGTGTTCGTCGTCGGGGAAATCCTCCTCGTCCTCGTCGTCCATATCCTCGTCTTCGTCGCTATAGCTATCGTACGAGGAAATGAAGTCGCTCAGTAGCACGCTCATGTCCACCATGGCATATTTCTTCAGGAGGTAGGATGCCATTGATTCGGGCAGTTCAATGATGGCTTTGAGTATATGCGTGAAATTGATCTCCTGTTGACCCGCATAATGTGCGATACGGCTGGCGATCAACAACACTTGGGTGGTATGTTCGGAGAACTCAACTTCGTAAGTGACGTTTGGGGGCACTTGCTCCACCCGGTTCGCTAAGTAATCGACCAGTTCCGCTCTCAATTCGGAAGTCTGCACATCACCGATGGAGACGTAGTAGAAGCAAGGTTCATCCAACAAAACATGCAGCAGATGCTCCGGCATCAGAAACTCGTGGTGATACTGTTCGGCGCAACATCTGGCCTTTTCAAAGATAATCTTTGAATAATCATCATAATCTAATTCTTCCATGCCTAATTTAATCTAAAGGTTCACATGTAATTCTCAAGGGAAAACCCTCTGTTCTCGCCATCTTGGTGGCTTTCTCCATTTTCGACACCGCCACATCGTGGGAATAGATGCCGACGGTCGCCTGCTTTTTACGGTCCACCTCGAACGTTAGTCGTTGTGCTTCGCTTTCAGATTTGAAGAAAACGACCATCAGGACTTTCACGACGAATTCGAAGGTCGTGAAGTCATCGTTATGGAAAATCACCTTGAACTGTCGGGGCTCATCTATATCGACCCTCTGACGTTCTTTGACGGAAGATTGTTGTTTTGCCATAAGAAAGTGTTAAAATAGAATTGCCATACCATTGTTCGTTTTGCGGAAGAAATGCGGGCAGAGAGGCTCTAAATGCCCAATCAGGCGTTTCCTGCCAGCAGTTCGTACGCCTCGTTGATTCGTTGGAACTTCTCCGTGGAGATTCTCAACTCCTCGTCGGTAGCATCGATCTGTTTGTCCGGGTGGTATTGCATGGATAGTTTGCGGAAAGCGTTCTTGATCTCTTTCTCGGACGCACTACGGGAAACACCCAAAACATCGTATGCCCAATCCTTTGTCGTGGAGTTCTTTTCGCTGGACGAAGTGTCGGATGAATTACTCTTTTGCTTGCCCGTATTCTCCCATGTAAAGCCGTATGCGAAATACCCACGTTGCCGGTCGAAGTCCACCTGCTTGATACAAGCGAAGCGAGCATACATCTCGATGACTCTCGCCTCCTCCTTTTCGATGCGTGAGTCAACGACCGCGATCTCGAATAGGGTGGTGAGGAAAGCGAGCCGTTGTCTGTACGACATGTTTTGGTTCAATTGGAGACAGAAGGGTCTCAAGTCCTGCGGCATAGGCTTCTTTAGGCATTGGGACATTATCTGTAGTATCGTATGCGCATCCCTTTCGTTGAAGTTGAGGGACAAATATTTCTTGACCACATTCAATTCAGTCTTCGTCGTCTTCCTATCCGCGGCCATCACAATGCACAGCAATTGCGCCACGCTTTTGAAGAAAGGGTCGTATTGGGAGCCACTTGCACCTCGTCCATCGTCGCTGAATATGCCCGATGTTCCTTCTTCATCGTCAGTTGGGATGCTTTTCAACACGAAGAAGATGACAAGAAGCAATATGAATAGGGCGAAGTGCATCGTTTATTAAAAATATAATGATAAACCAGCCAAGAAATTAAATCTTTGGTCGTCATATCCGTACCAGCTTTGGTAAGATTGGTTGAGCAGGTTGTCGAATTTCACGAAGAAGTCCAACCAGTTCAGGAACTTATAGTCGGCTCCGAGATTGATGTTGTGGGCATTCTTCATGTCGACCGCCTTCTTGTTCACGTAGGCGTGTCTTCCTCCCTCGAACTGGTAGCCCAAGCTGAATCGCAGCGCTTTAGTGAATCGGTAGCTGGCGTGGTAGTCCAGTTTCCAGTCTGGTCTTTGCCAAGCGTACTCGAGCTTCTCCAGCGCCCATTTGTTGACCACGGCGTCGAAGGTCATGTCCAACTTCTCCTTGTAGTGATAACCCAGGGAGACTCCCGCATTGAAGACGCCGGCGTTCTTTTCGTACACCACACCGAACTGGCGGGTCATGACCATAGAGGTATCCCCCGCTACAACGAGCGGACGCATCTTATTCACGTAGAAGTATGGGTTATTGATGATTTTGTAACCGCCATAGATGTCCATGTCTACTCGCTTGGCCACTTTCACGCGGACGCCTGCGTAGACGTCGATAGGGGTATATGTATCTTCCAATCGCACGTCAGGAGCGATGTATTTATTCTCTTTGGTTATGTGGTTGAAGTTGTTCACCGTGTAGTCGCCAGTGACGCATGCGTACAGGTAGGCGATGTCCTTCTTCAGTTTCACTGTTCCGAAGATATCCGGGCAAACGGAACCCTTCTTGCCTTGTCCGAATCCGAAGGTTGCTTTGATACCGATGTTGATTTTACCGATCTCACCGCTGAACACAACGTTCGGTTTCAATTTCAGGATGGTGTGGCTATTCATGTTCTCCGCTTTCTCGAAGTCGTAGGTGGCGCTCTCCTCAGGAAGGCTCATGAGGATGTTGTACATGTCGAGATCCAGACCGATCGTGTAGTTCTCCATGCGGTAGCTCCCACACAAGTTGGTAAGGATGGTATGTTCGGAGAAATCATCGTTATTGCTGAATAGTTGGTAGTTCGTCTGGAAGTCGTAGCGCCATTTCCCGATGAACTCCTTCGTCTTGAATCGGGCGTTAGCGTTAATGTTGAGGAAATGTTGTTTGAACTCCTCGTTGCCCGTCTCCATGTATCCTTGGTTGAACAATGACTGCATTGCGTCATCGTAGCCGTAGTAGCGGAAGGCGTCGTAGTCAGCGGCCACGAACGAACTCAGTTCCTTGTTGCGGCGGATGGTGGAGTTGAAGCGGAGTTTACCTTTCGTGTCGCAGTCCGTCGCCTTAGACTTCATGTCGCTGTTCAGTGGCTCGTAGTTGTCGGCGGAAATCTTCACCTTCCCGAAGGTGGATCTATGCTTGATGTCCAGATCCATCATATAGTTCTGTTGTTGGAAGAGCGGCGTGTAGAACTCGCCCAAGAGGGAGGTGTAGTTGCCTCCGCCTATGCGGGCGAAGTGTTGTTTGTCTTCTTTCTTTCTTATTGGTTGTGCGGTGGCGTAGTCCAAGGGATACAAATCGCTCGGTTTCACGTCGTAAGGTGTAGTCCAGACAGAGTATGTCGATTCTCTCTTCTTCGTCTCGATCGGCTTCAACTCTGGCATGGTGCTGATCTTCCCGGCATCTTTGATGATAGGGTTGTATTCCTTCACCACATCGACGTTGCGCTCAATGGTTGTGTCCGAACTCTCCTGTGCAGTGACAGTGATGGCGCAGAAAACGGTGAATCCAGTTATCAAAAACAAACGTTTCATATTGTAGTTACCCATTAATTCTCATTAACAATCTTTTCATTCTCACTCTGTTCGATGCGGTTCAGTCTGAGTCTTATCTCAGAGGCGATATCGTCGTTTCCGTTGTAGTTCTCGCGGACGCTCAACAGGTATTGTTTCGCCTCGAACATCTTCCCTTGTTTCATGTAGATGTCGGAAAGGAGGATAAAGCTCTTGGCCAACCAATACTGGTGAGGTGTGTTTTTGTCTATGAAGGCGAAGATCTCTTTCTCTGTCCCTGTCAGATCACCTGCGCGGAAGGAGTATTCTTGTTTGATGAATTGTGATTCCGCACCGTAGGCATCCATGCAGTTGTCCGAAAGCACCTTATAGTCCGCGAGTGCCAAGGCGGAGTCGCCCAACAACTCGTATGTCCTGGCGCGGGTGAAGAGAGCCTCCCTGTAGATCGCCGGGTCTAGTTTGTCGCTGTTGGTGAGCAGGGTGGCGGCATCGACGGTATGCTCCAGATTGCCCAATAGGTTATGGCAACGCATGATTCCCAGGCGGGCGGCCATTTTGTTCTCTGGGTTCTGGGCCACGCTATCCAGTGTCTCCATGCTGGTGATGGCCTCCTTGTATTCCTTGTTGTCGTATTGTATCTTGGAGAGGAGCACCAAGGCGTTCTCTCTGTCAGGACAGCCGACTAATGAGGCGACGATGGAGAATTGTTCTTTCGCATTTTCCAAATCGCCTGATTGATAATAGCTGTCTCCGAGGTTGTAATGCGCTTTGTTGACGAACACGCTCTCCGGGAACTTCTCCAAGAAGTTGCTGAAGCTCTTCGCCGCCCTGGCGTATTCCCCTTTCTCGTAGAGGTTTTCCGCGGCGAGGTAGGTGAGGGAGTCTTGCTCGGAGCGTTGGAACTTGACGAATCCGCCTAAGGTCTCCACGTAATCGGCGTAGCCTTGGATGTTATCCTGCTCGAAGTATACACGCTTCAGGTTCTCCAAGGCGGTATGGGCCTCCACGCTGGTAGGGAAGTATTCGACGATCTCCTTGTAGGTGGCGATGGACTTGCTGGAGTTGTTCATCTCGTCGTAGAGCATGGCGGTCTGTAGGCGACCTTTCCTGCTCAATGGGCTGTGCGGATAGTCGCGGTTCAGCGCCTCGTAGGTCTTGATGGCCTTGTCGTTTTGCTTCATCATGATGTAAGCGCGGCCGATCTCATACTTGGCGTCCGCCAGGTACTCGGACTGCGGGAAGGTCTTCTGCAGTTTGTTCAGCGTGGCGATCTTGCCATTGTAGTCCTTCTGCAATCCTTGGATGAAAGCCTGTTGGAAGCAGGCGTAGTCTGCGCCCGGTCCCTTCATCGAGAATACTTGCGAATAGCTCTTCACCGCATTGCTGAAGTCACGTTGGAAGAAGTAGCAGTCGCCGATACGGTTGGTGGCGTCGGCGATCAACGTCTTGTTCTTTTCCTCCATGTTGACGTACTTCCTGAACCATGACAACGCATCCGAGTAACGTTTCTCCGTGAAGCGGCTGTAACCCATGTTGTAGTGGGCGAGCGTGAACTCCTCGCAGCTTCTGGCGCCAGGGGAGTTGACGAAGGTCTCGAAGTCGCTGGCGGAGTGGCTGAAATCCTTCAGTTTGTAGTAGGCCTCGCCCCTCCAGAAGATGGTGGAAGCCTCCAGCGTGCGGTTGTATTGTCCGTCCTTCAGGGAGGTGTTGAAGTGTTCGATGGCCTTGGCGTAGTTGCCGTTCGTGAAGTTCTCGATACCCATGCTGTAGGCGATGCGTTGGCGTGCCTCGTAGATCTGGATGTTCTTCTCCTTGATCTTCTCGATGGACGCATAGGCCTCCGCATAGTTCTTCGTCGTCAAGTAGAGGTTGGTCATGTAGTTGTAGACCCTATCCCTGTAGCGGGAGTTCGGGAAGGTCTCCAGGAAGCGCTCGAAGGCGGTGATCGACTCGTTGAAAGGGGAGTACGACTGCTCGTAGATGGTCAGGGCGTAGTTGTAGAATGCCTCCTCCTTCACGTTCGGATCGAAGTCCATGCGGCTCGCCGACTCGAAGCAGAACCTCGCATTGGTGATGTTCTTTTGTTTGACGTAGCAGGATCCGAGGTAGAGGTAGGCGTTCTGTCCCATCGCATCCTCGACGGCGGTCACTGTCTGCAGGCATGTGATTGCGTTCTGGTAGTCGCCCGTTTGGTAATAGGAGTTACCCAACATATACATGTTCTCGCGGACCACCTGCTCCGCCTCTTTCTGGTAGAGCGAGAGGTACTTGATCGTGTTGGCGTAGTCCTTCTTCGTGTAATAACATTCACCCAAGAGTCTATGGATCTCTTTGCTGTTCGGGTTGTTCGGGTCAGCCTTCAGTAGCGCCTCGCCCGTCTCCAACACCTCGTCGTAACGCTTTTGGGCGTAATAGATTTGGAAGATGTAGTAAGGGACGATCCGTGCGTACTCGGGCACCTGCTGCAACTCCTCGAAGACGGGGAGGGCGGTTTCATAATCCTTCAGGAGATAATCCGTGTAGGCTTTGTAGTATTTCGCCGCCACGTTATACTTGGATTGTTGGTTCAATAGGATTGAGAAGGTGTTCCTAGCTCTTTCGATTTCTTTGCATTGCAACAGGGAGTAGCCCTGCTTGAAGAGGTAGTCTGCCGATTCCTTTTGGGAAAGGAGCAACCTGTCGCATTTGCTGAAGTCCTCCACAGCCTCCTTGTAGAGCTGTCGGTCGTATTTCTGGGAAGCGGATAGGAAATAGATCCTGTTTGCCAAGGTGGATTGAGGGTTGTTGGAAGTGAAGTCCTCCATTTTCCTGCCGGACTCCCTTTTTTGCATCTCGTAGGTGCAACATGCGATGTAATACTCGGTCTCTATGTGGCGGAGCGAACGGTCTTTCATGTCCAATGTCAGGAAGTACTCGTTCAAACGCTCGTACGCCGCCTTGAAGTGCCCCTGGTCATATAGGGCCTTCCCCTCATGGAATAGTTTGTCCGCTTGTGTGTAATCCTTTGATTGCTGCGCACAGATCAGTTGCGCCGAAACCAGCATGGATGCTAAAATGAGTTTTTTTCTCATTGGTGTTTACAATTATACATTTTCGCAAAGATACAGAAACTAAGCGACAAAAAGCAGAACAAAAAATAAAAAATAGGGGTGTGTGATAAAAAACATTCCATCTGTTACAAAGAGAGTTGGGGAAAGGGAAAAACGGATTTGTCTTGCATATTACCTGTTTTTTTACGATTATTGCAATAGTATTCGACAATGTGTGACATTGGACTTTAACGGTAGAAATATGAAACATATCTTTTATCCAATCTCTCTTTTCGCCGCCATCTTTTTCGGGGCGTGTGCCCAAACGGGCGAGAACGGACAATCAGTGCGGCAGAACAGTACGGACGAGGTGACCACTATCGCCGCAATTCCTTCCTGCGGGGAGGAGGCGAAGGCGCAGCTTGTGCAGGAATCTTCCCAATCCATATCCATCACGGTGAAGGGGGGCATCAATCCTAGTGCCTGGAAGCCGGGTGAGACAGCGACCCTCACGTTCAGCGGTTTCCCTCGTAATGCGGCGCAATTGCAGGCTGTGCAGGAACAATATGGCGGCAAGCCAGAGGTGGCGGTGCTCCTCGAACTCATGGCTTTCGAGATCTACAATCATGACAAAGAGGAGGGAAGCAAATGCCTCGAGATGGTCAATGTGGACAACAACATTCCCGACGTGACCAGAATCCTGAAGGACAGGTATAACCCGCAGTACGGAGACTACTACACGCCCCAGCTTGTGGCGACCTACATGGAGGGTGCCACGCCCGAGAACGCTTACAAGGCGAATCAGCCTTTCACGATTCAGGTGCGTTCCCACAAGGTGAATAAATACCAGGATTCCAATGCACTTAAAGGGACAGTGCTCTACCTCGAGGTCTATAGTTCAGGCTATGATACCCCTTGGCGGGGAATCAGCGTGACCAAGCAGAAGGGTTGCCCTTACTACAAGGCGGTGAATTGCCCTTCGCTCTATACCCAGTGCAAACCCGTATCCTTCAAGATCGACGACGAGTATACGGATATCTGGGCGCAATAAAAGGGCGTGAAACAAGCTCCGGGAAGGTCATCATGGACCATTCCGTAATTTAAAAAATAGAGAGAGGACTATCCTTCAGCGGGTTAGTCCTCTTTCTCTACTTGTGTGATGGTGATCTCCACGTTGCTATCCAGCCCGTTCATCATGCGCAACGCCCTGATAGCCTGCGCATCCGTGTACTCCCCTACGATGGGTACGCGCATGTAGTGCTCACCGTCCCAATCTCCGGAGCCCTTTACGGTGAAGTTCACCAGATAGTTATTGGCATTGCTTATGGTTGAGCTAGCCTCACCGAATGCCTTGAAAATCTTCATTAGATGATCTAATATTCCCATGGTGTTTCATGTTATTGTTAACGCAAAGATATACAATCAGATGGAATAACAAACGATGATTTGCGGATGTGTTTCCGCAAAAAGGACGTGGCCATGGAAAGATCCTGTGGCCACGTCCCAAAGAATAAAAAAATAATAGGGTTTTATTTCAGAATTATAGACTTGATGACGGACATTTGTGACGTCATGATCCTTGTGGTGTAAACACCGCTCTGAAGGGCTGAGAGGTCGATGTCGCTCTTTTGCTCGTCAAACCTGTTTTGGTAAACGACCTTGCCGTTCATGTCGGTGATGACCACCGTCTTCTCACCTTCCAAGTTCCCAAAGTCAGCCGTAATTAACCCATTGGATGGGATAGGGAAGAGTTGAGGCTCTTTGTCCATTTCGGAGGCGTTATGCGAGAGATCGGTAAGCTCGTTCGGTTGATCATTCGAGAGGATAGAATGCCACATATTGTTTCCTGGAACGGAATAATATTTCTGAGGCGATACGACGAGATGTTTTCCGCTGAACTTAAATCCGTCTTTCAGTTTCACGCTGTTAGCATGGTACTCCACGTCCGCATTGTTGGAGATCTTGTTGGTGGCAACGATTTGCTCGGTGGCGTTAAAGTCGTATTCTCCGCCTTTGATCCTTGTGGACACGGTCAATTCGTAGGGAGTTATTTGCCCGTTGTATGGGAAGATGATTGCGGAAGGATCTCCGAATATGTTCCATGTGGTATGCGTGTAGTTTGCGGCTGGATCCACCTCGTACATCGAGAGGGCCGCATTTTCGCAAAGCTCTCCAAACGTGAAATATTTACCCTCCACCCAGAACTTATTGAATGACTGTTGGGCGTACATTGGGAATCCGAGCGACTGGTCTGCGCTGGATGCGTAACATGCGATGGCTCCTGTTGGGTATCCGTCCGAATCTTTCGCCCGCAAGAATGCTTCTGCCAAGCAAGTGTCAATGTAGTTGCCTACTTGACAGGCGGTGGAGAATATGAATGGCCATTTATTCGCGTTTTTCAGGTTCCACGCATCCTCCCTGCTGAAGTTGGAAGTCACCCATGATTCTGGGTCTCCATGACCTGTGTAGTTGATGAACGAACAACCATTGTTGATGGTTGAGATCACCTCCTTATTGTCCATCAGATTTATGGTGTCCTTGTCAACCAAAACGATGGTGGATAGGCCCACTGGTTTTAATATCTCCTCAAGTTTCAACGCGAATTCGTAATCTGGTATGTCTAACCCGACTTTTTCGCCCATGGGGTCGGAGTAGATGTTGTTGCTGGCGATGATCAATGCGTTCTTGCTCCAACTTTGTTCTGCTCTCATGTGGTCATAAAGAATGGATCTTGTGACCATCGCTTCCGCCTCTTCCACCGTCTCGCATGAGAATCGTCCGGTGATGTAATCGCCCGCCGTACCCTCTGGTGCGAAAGTGTGATCGGTCGCACCGGTTACTTGCTTCCCGATGAAGTACCGGTAAGGTACATAGTCGATATCTCCCACCAGGAGTAGGAACTTCGTATCGTCATGATTCCCTATGTACTCCCTGACCATGCCTTGCAGCGAGTCGAAATCCATTTTTCGGATGACCATCATCTCCGTTTTGAGTCCCATTTCATTTTTATGGAGCACAAAGGGCTCCATCGCTGATTTGAATTTCTCATGACAAACCACCAACATTCTATTGCCGGAATATGCTTCATCCGGGGAGTTTGAGAATGTGCTCGGGCATGTTATGATTAGCATGAGAAAAAGATATACGATTCTTTTCATGCTCAATTATTTTTGTAGTGATTCAACTTTCGCTTTCAACGCCTCGTTCTCTTTCTCCAATTGGATCAGGTGCAAAGTGAGTTCCTCCACCTTCTCGAGCAAGAGGTTGCTCATCTCCGACACGCTCATGCCGTTTTGGGAGATCTCAGCGGCGGACGGGATGCCCGGGAGGTGCTTGTTCTCCTTCACGTAGCTCTCCACCTCCTTCAGCGGTTTGAGGTTGTAGTTCTCCTCGAACACATAGTCGGCGGCGTTGTTGAGATTCACACGGATGTCCTTGGCTTTTAGTTGGTTAACGTTCATGTTGTCTGTCGTGAGCTTGGAGACCTCTATCTCGTCGTGGCAAGTGATCTTGCCGTTCACCGTGAGGTCGTTGTCCATAAAGACGGAGCCGATGTAGAAGCGGTAGCTGTTGTCGCGGAAGTTGAGCGGCGAGTATCCGCCCATCTCGTCGGACGTGATGGTGTTGGTCGGGACCTCCCCATCGATGTTGACCACTCTGTCGAAGTGGATGCTGGTGCCCGGGGAAGTGAGCAGGAGCAACATCTCGTCGGAGACGTCCAATACGGTTCTACCCTTCACATATAGC
>JAEERP010000039.1 GCA_016285885.1 Paludibacteraceae bacterium | reverse complement strand
TCCGGGCAGCATTCTTCTCTCCCTCCGTACTGGCTGCGTCATCAACCACGGCCTGCAACTTCTCAGAGAGTCGGCTGTTACGCTCATACTTCGCACGCTCTTCTTCCGTTACGTCGTAGGAGCCAGTGCCGTTGCGCGCCTGCAGCTCTTCCTCGTATTTCTCATACTCGCCATTGCTCTTGGCCGCAATCACCAGCGTCTGATGGAGTTCTTTCTTCTCTTCCTCGGAGAAGCCCTCGAAAGGAGTAAAATACTCACGATAATACTCGATGATGGTTCGCTCGATGATATACTGCTCAATCTTCGTGGGTTGTTGACTGCCCTTGAAGATGAGAAATATCAGCGACATCAGGAAGTTCTTCTTCTCACCGAAGTTCTGGAGATACTCCGTCTCAGTCACCTTGAAGGGATTCATGGAGATGGGCTTCTCCTTGCTATAAGAGATATATGTTCCACCGAAATAGCTGCACAGTCCCTCATAACTGTCACCTGTATCGACAATCACCACATCGGTATTCTGCTCGTAATACTGGCGCACAACGGTGTTCATGAAGAACGACTTACCACTACCAGAGGGGCCAAGGACAAAGAAATTCGAGTTGTTGGTGTACTTGATCTTTCCTTCCTTACCTGTGGTGTCGATAGGCATCGGTACACCCTGACGGTCAGTATAGTAACACTTCACGGGCGTATCATCGCCATGCGTCTGACGCTCCTTGTACATCAGGCACAAGGCAGCATCCGAAAGCGTCAGGAAACGGTCGTAATCCTGACTGAGACGATAGACATTGCCAGGGAACGAGGCCACGAAGAGTTCAAGCTGGTTATAGGCACGTTTCGAGATATGGATGCCCTGACGGCTGAAGATGTTCTCCAGATGGTTGGTCACCTTCTGCATATCTTTCTGGGCATCCATCGCCACAATGAGGTTATAGTGGGCATAGACGAGCTGTTTTCCCTCTCGTGCTATCACCTCCTGCACCTGCTTGATGTCCTCGACGGCCATCTGGTTTGATGGATTGGGAATGCTCGCATGACGGTTCTTCTTCTTGTCGAGCAATGCCAGCTCACGCTTCTGATTGGGCAGGAAGATGACCTGGTTATAGACAACCGTGTCCACATCGGGGATATGGTCTATCTCGCTCATCAGGTCAACGGGCATCACGGCATTGTTCACTGTCATATCGACGTAAGGACGCAGCACACCGGGCAGTCCGACGGAATCGACATCCAGCAGACTGTAGACTTTGCACTGGCGAGTGCCCATGTGAATGGCTTCGCTGTCCACCTTGAAGTTGGTCATCGAGAAATGGGCATCGCGGAAGTTCAGGGCAAAGAAGCGGTCGGCATACTCACGGGCCTGTTGCACGTTCAGGAACTCGGCACTCTTGATGCCGCCATCGTGCAGCTGGTCGGCCACCTTGCGGATCTTGACCAGGAAGTCGCGCCACTTGCTATTGTCATAGCTCAGCAACGCACTTTTCTTGCTTTCCTGCGTGATGACCAGATACGTGCATCCCTCAATATAGGGACGGCCATTGAAGAAGCGGAAATAGGCATTGGAGAGGAACTTGCCGCTGTCGCTGACTTGCAGGGCGCGACCGTCGAAGCTCTTCCTCACAAACACGTCCTGCTTATGTAGCGCATAGCCCTCGCCAAGTGTCTGGACTACCGCCGTCATCAGGTTCGTGAAGTCATAGTAACAGTCCGTGTCGGCACTGTACTTTTGCACAGGGTTCTCCATCTTCAGGATGGCCGAATACTCGCCCGTCTTGGTGTACAGAACCCCTACCCCATCCACATCTTCTATCGAGAAATAAATGTCCTTGAACGTATTGGCACGCTTGCCGCCGGTGCCAAAGGCATAGACGCTGACGGCCATTCCGGCAAGGAACAAAATAAAACCTAAGATTACTATTAATGTCATTCTGTTATTCTCTGTTTATATTCCTCCTTTCACTCCGTGTCCGCCTATGTCTGAGAGATACTAAAACTCCCTCGTCCGACGCAACACGAACACACCTTTCTCCTCATTCTTGGAGTGCAGACCCTTCCGCTGTTTCAGGAATGTCATCACACCGCCAAAGGCGAGGACAGCCGTACACAAGATCAGGGCAGCGACGAAGCCGATGGCCACATAGCCGACGATGAACGCGACGATGGCACCGCCAGCCGTTCCCGCAGCCCAGTAGATGTAGCGTCCCTGAAAACCCAAGAATTCAAGAGGCCGCTGAAGCCCCTTGAAAACTTGGTAATCGAGATGTTCTGCACCAGTCATCATTCACCACCGATGCCGAAGAACAGAGGCAGAGCCTGGGCTGCTGCAATCAGGAAGATGCAAGCACCCACGAGCATCATGATGCTCTTCTTGACATCCTGCTCCTCGTTGTTCATCTTGATGTACACACTGATAGCACCCACTACGGCTACGACACCAGCGATGGCATAGCACAGCTTCACGGCCACAGGCACGTACTTCGCAATCTCCGTGG
>JAEERP010000038.1 GCA_016285885.1 Paludibacteraceae bacterium | reverse complement strand
CCAAGCTCATGCCAGAACCGCCATTCCAGAAGCTGTTGGCCAACTGTCCGATGCTGTTAAACGGGTTTAGTGCAGAAAACAATCCCCCACCCTGCTGTGGCATGATGGCCTGCTGCTGGTAGCCCTGCACCATCTGGCCAGCACCCTGATAGGCATTCTGCAATCCCTGTCCGGCAGCATGGATTCCGTTCTCTACCGAATCAACGGCATTGCCTGCCGCATGAGTGATGTGGTCGTAGGTTCCCTCGCCTACCACGCCATCCACCACATTCTCGCCAATCGACTTGTCGGCACCATCGGCACCAAAGGCGAGACCTTTCAGTCCACCTGTGACACCATTCTCCTTCAAGCCTTTCGACGCATCATCACCCAAGGCTACCTCCGTAGCCTGTTCCAAAAGCGACTCGTCATTGACGAAATACTTCCAACCTGCAACAGATCCTGCCGACAGTCCCAAGAACGTCTTGGGGTTATGGCCTGCGAATCGTACTACTCGCCCGCCCATGTTCAATGCTGTACTCCAACCTCCCATATCTATAACGGATTATATTCTACAATTAGTCGTGCTCTGTAACAGTTGGTCTTTGGTGCCTTATGTCGGCTACCATCGGCCATCGAGAAGAGCCATGCCTGGTTCATCTTGTTCTGTTCCACCTCCGTACTGGTCCAATACCAACAACCTGCATTCTCAGGACTGCGATTCACAGGTGTCCCACCACATCGTTCGATGATGGGGTTCACAATCGTAAGTGTACTATAGAGCAATCCTAACTCCGCGACACTTGGCACATAGTCACTCTGGAAGAACCAGTGATGACGGAAGGCCAACAAGCCTAACGGTGACGTGTAATAGTTTCGTGGATCTGCCTTGTTGTCCTTCACCACCAAGCTGTCTCTGTCGAGATGCGTTGTCTGGAGTGCCACCGTATTGACATAGCCGTCATACTCCGTCTCACTGCCACTGGTTTTCTGGTCAAAACTCAACGTATCAGCAAAGGCCACTGGCGCAATCTCATCGAGCAGCACAGCCAATGCCTGATGCTTGTCTGTCTTTTCAGCAAACACCACCGCCACTGGCGTATGAACGTCACTATTGAAAACCGAAGGACTCACTATCTGACCATCCGAACAGAGGATGTAACCTGGATGGATGTCGAGGTCTATCGGCTCATGTTCATCGCACGAAGTCAATATCATCGACAATGCCATCATTATTATTAAAGATAAATTCTTCATATTTCTTCTTTATTAAATATTAAATAGTTAAATTCTTTATTTACAGGACTATAAAGGTAGTTTTAAGCCAACGGAACCGCCCGTTCTCCAACTCAGACCTGACCCGATGATTACATCTTCCTTCACCTGAAAGAACAGTTCCCAGCCACCCTTCAGGGCATAGGTGTGTTCATATCCGAGATGTACACCGCCTACGAAGTCATGCAAGTCTGAGCCGCCACTGGCACCTATCCTGACATTTCCATGATGGTTACGCCCACGATTCACACATGGCTTATAGACAATGCCCAGATGCCAGGAGTTATAGTTATGCCAGAAGCTCTTCTTTGTCACATGCCCCGCATTGGGGTCATCGTCATACTGAAGATAGCCCGTTGCGAAATACTCCCAGGCATTATGATACTTGCTGCCATGCTCGTATGCAATGGTCGCATCCAGCCCTTTCTCATACAAAGCTCCCACCCCAAACATCAGATGGTTGCTATTCGTCTGTGCATTGGCAGTAAGACCTATCGAGACCACTGCCAAACATAACATCATTCTCTTCATCATAGCTAATCTTCAATTTAAAGGGAACTGTCAAACGCATCAGCACTCAGGATATCCTCATAGTCTATCGTCATCGAGATAGTTCGACCACTAATCTGTTTCTCACTCAGTTCGATGGTCAACACCTTGTCATTAGGGAATGTCATCTTCTTCAGCACGGCCACATTCCTATAGCCTCTTTGGAACGACATACTCCTATCGAGTAACAATGTTGGTTCCAGCATCAGATCCTGGACGTTCGTTGCCTTCTGCTGCTTCTTGTCACAGAGTTTAAAACGTAGTTCATCGATGTCGAAGCGTAGGTTGGTCTTGTTCTCCACACTGAAGTCGATAAAGAAGTATTCCCCCACTGCATAGACATTGTTCAGTCGCATCGTTGCATGGTGCTTATTGGTCCTGGTACTGTGATACTTCGCCGGACTATTCCAGATACGACGGGCATAGCGTACCATATCCTGTGTACTCATACTCACGGCAGGGTTATGGAAAGCATTACGCTCATCCATCTGTACCTCCTTGTCTGAAACGGCTTCCTCCAGTCTGGTAGTATAAATCAGTGCATACTGAGAACGGTAACGTTCTGTCACAACTGTCACAATAGCCAGCACGGCTCCATCCTCATGGCCACCTTCCTTCGGCTTCACTCGGATGACATTCTCAATGGGTTTGTCACCCACCACCTTGTCGGTACTGATGTCCACCAGTCGGATGG
>JAEERP010000037.1 GCA_016285885.1 Paludibacteraceae bacterium | reverse complement strand
ACTGTCACAATAGCCAGCACGGCTCCATCCTCATGGCCACCTTCCTTCGGCTTCACTCGGATGACATTCTCAATGGGTTTGTCACCCACCACCTTGTCGGTACTGATGTCCACCAGTCGGATGGGTTCTGATGCCGTTATCACTGTGGTGACGTTCTCATTCACCGTCAACTGCTCCATCTCGTTGTAAGTCTGCTGGGCTGAAGCACTCAAAGCAGACGCGGCGCAGAGAAAAAACGCGCCCAATTTGGTTCTCGAAATTCTTTTCATGATGAATATTGTCAAAATTTTTTATTTCTTAAACATCTTTAACATTTCCATAACAACTAACGCTTGCGTTGTTGTTTGGAATTGACCAAGAACACTTGTGTTCCGTACTTCAGGCGGACACGGTTCTTCTTAATGGCCTTACTGATGGCATTAGAGGTCTTCTGATAGGCATTCTGCAAAGCCTGACCTGCCCACTGACTGACAGAAGTACCGCCACTGGTCTGGTTCAGGTTCATATTACCCTGCATAGCTGTACTACCAATATCCTTCGCTGTTTCACGGAACTGACTGGCAGGAACATAAAGACCTTCCTGACCATCCGTTACATCGTAAATAGACAGTCCTATCTTCAGGATCTCATCACCTACAAGCACACTCTGTACCTTACCCTTTACACGCTGCTGACCGAATCCGCTCATCGTAGCATACAGATAACTGCCTTTGGGCAACTGTGTGCCATTGATGTCGATGGCATCCAATAGGCGTAGACGTACACGACTACCCTCTACGGCTTTTACCTCTTCATCGATGATAGCCCTTATCAGGTTCGAGTTAGGCGCATTCTCGCTCAGTGTATTGAAATACTCCGATTCATCCTTCGATACCTTCGTCACGATATTGTTCTGGGCATCATCATCGAGTTCACGCACGGCATTGGGTGCTTCATCTGCTACATCCCTTGCCGCTTTCGCACCCTTGGAAATAATACTATCCTGGGCATCTGCCACAGCACCTATAGCTGCTGCACCTTGCGCACGGATATTATTTAAGTCACGGTCGAGTTCTGCCATCATGCCCTGACGACGCATCGCCAATGCCTTGGCACGCTCTTCGTCTGTCATTGGCACCACATAATCATCGCTACTCATGCTCTCACCCTTCTTGGCTGACTGTGCAATACGGTTATTTAAGTCCTGAAGGTTCTTGATTCTTGCCTGCTCCTGGGCCTGTGCATCCAACAGACGCAACTCCTCCTCAGAATACTTCGACTCAAAATCTTCTTTCTTATTCACGGTGTCCTGATTCTCCGTAAAGTCCTGCACGGCACTGCGGTCAGTAATCTCACCAAACGCATCGCGCATGTTCTTTCGCTTACTGCCAATATCCTTAGATACGTTGGCTGATGGCAACTGAGCATTCAGATACTCGGTCGTCTGCAGGTTGGCGTCTTTCTTATCCTCTATCTCTACATCGAATACCTCCATGAATAGATAGGGTATCACCAGCGACCCGATATAAACCAATGTCGGAATGACGTACTTCGGTTGTTTGAAATTAATCTTCTTCATATCTTCACTTTACTTTGTTTACTACTATGTGGTGACCTTTCGACTGCATCGCACTGTCAACACGCTCGATGGCTGTCGCCTTTATCTGCCCCTGATGTTGCATGACATCCATCAGATAGAACACATTCATCATAAAGCACACCATCACGAATCCGAACACGATAGCCAGAAATGCCATCTTATGTTCCTGACCGACCTCCTGCAGCCGTTTAGCTCCCCAGCTGATGCCGCACTTGTCGGCAAACCTTTTGCCTGCTTCCACCTCGCGCTCATAACGCTCCTTATACTTCGGATCGTTCTTGTCCGGCATCGGCTCTCCTACTATCAATCTCTTCCAACCCATAGCTTAATAAATGGTTTTTTGTTTCTGCTCCAGATCCTGATTCAGGAGGGTTCGCCAGTTTGTTATCAACAGTCCGTGAGGATTATTCTCAGTTCTCGGCACACGTTTCAGTTCTCCAGCTGTTACGAGCTTTCTCATCAGGATGTTTGTACGTCGCTCGATGCGCTGACGGCCATAATAGGTGAAGGTCATCTGCTGCTTGTCGAACTTGATACTGTCGCAGAAGATTGAGAATACAGCACTCGTACCCATGATGTTGTTATAAAAGCCTTTTTCCTTCAGGGCATTATACTGAGCCAGTCCTGTCTCATCGACCAGATACATGGCCTTCTCCATCGTATAGTTGATGTACTTGTCATCAGGCGCGAGGGTGAAGAAGAGGTGGTGGAACAGTTCCACATGACTCTTGGCTTCCACGTCGAGCGTCTCATCCATCGTTGTGCGCTGCACCAGGATAGGCACATTGCCGTCCAACACATACACTTTTTTGTGGGCATCGTCCACCATGCCTTTGGCGGTAAAGATGGACCCCAGCGAGATGATGATGCAGCCCACCATGAACAGGCAACTCACTATCATCACCAACTTAATCTTATTCTCCAGATTCTTTATTACCATATCTTTAACTTACTTTTATCGCATTACTG
>JAEERP010000036.1 GCA_016285885.1 Paludibacteraceae bacterium | reverse complement strand
GAAGTCGTAACAAGGTAGCCGTATCGGAAGGTGCGGCTGGATCACCTCCTTTCTAAGGAGAACGTGTAAGATCAGATCACGGATCTTACGTATCCTAAGTCAATCACCGGTTTAAGACCGGTGCAAAACAAAAACAATACATTCGTCTCATTTCGATTCTGCTTCTATTCAATCTTCAGGACCCAAAGTCCTGATATACGGGGGCATAGCTCAGTTGGGAGAGCGCCTGCCTTGCAAGCAGGAGGTCGCGGGTTCGACCCCCACTGTCTCCACCATTGACGATCTGACCTTTGGTCAAGTTCGTCGGAGAAGCCAAAAGGCTCTCCATTGTACCTTGACAACTACATACGAAGACTAAATAACAAGACAAAGAGAAGACAAATGAGAAATTTAGGTCTTGCAATCTAGTAGAAGTACTAACAAGCACGGAAAGTAGAAAGCGAGTCTAAAGGATCTTCTTAAAAACATGTGTTTTGGATAATTAGACGAGAGAAAGAACCATAGCAGCATGCATGAGAATGCATGCGAATAGGTCAAGTTACTAAGAGCGCAGGGCGAATGCCTTGGCACCGGTCGACGACGAAGGACGTGACAAGCTGCGATAAGCCACGGGGAGGAGCACATATCCCTTGATCCGTGGATTTCCGAATGGGGAAACCCGCATGGATTAAATTGCCATGCATCGTAACGTGAATCCATAGCGTTACGAGGATAGACGGGGCGAACTGAAACATCTAAGTAGCCCCAGGAAGAGAAATCAAACGAGATTCCGTAAGTAGTGGCGAGCGAACGCGGAACAGGCCAAACCGGAAAACTTCGGTTTTCCGGGGTTGCGGACTCAATCAAGTGACTCGAAATCTAGCAGAAGAGTGTATGGAAAGACACCGCCATAGAGGGTAAAGGCCCCGTAAGCGAAAGAGGAAGAGAGCTTTGAGTATCCAGAGTACCACGAGACACGAGGAACCTTGTGGGAAGCCGGGGGGACCACCCTCCAAGCCTAAATACGAACCGGTGACCGATAGTGAAGAAGTACTGTGAAGGAAAGGTGAAAAGAATCCCGGGAGGGAAGTGAAAGAGAACCTGAAACCCTGTGTTTACAAGCAGTCGAAGAGCGTTAAGGCTCGACGGCGTACTTTTTGTAGAACGGTCCGACGAGTTATGGCAGTAAGCGAGGTTAAGGACTTAAGGTCCGGAGCCGAAGGGAAACCGAGTCTGAATAGGGCGAAAAGTTTGCTGTTATAGACCCGAAACCGGGTGACCTATCCATGAGCAGGTTGAAGGTAAGGTAAAGCTTACTGGAGGACCGAACCGGTGTAAGTTGAAAATTGCTCGGATGACTTGTGGATAGCGGAGAAATTCCAATCGAACTCGGAGATAGCTGGTTCTCCTCGAAATAGCTTTAGGGCTAGCCTCGTATATGTCTGCCGGAGGTAGAGCACTGAATTGGCTAGGGGCCTACACAGGTTACCGAACCTTATCAAACTTCGAATGCCGGACAGATCAGAGTACGGGAGTCAGACAGCGACAGATAAGTGCCGTTGTCAAAAGGGAAACAGCCCAGATCGCCAGCTAAGGTCCCAAAATTACGGTTAAGTGGTAAAGGATGTGGATTTGCTAAAACAGCTAGGATGTTGGCTCAGAAGCAGCCATTCATTTAAAGAGTGCGTAACAGCTCACTAGTCGAGTGAGTCTGCGCCGAAAATTACCGGGGCTCAAACCGTATACCGAAGCTGCGGGTGCATTTTTAATGCGCGGTAGAGGAGCTTACTGTAGGCAGTCGAAGCACGATCGTAAGGACGTGTGGATGTATCAGTAGTGAGAATGTCGGAATAAGTAACGAGAGCAAAGTGAGAATCTTTGCCGTCGAAAATCCAAGGTTTCCTGGGCAAGGGTCGTCCTCCCAGGGTTAGTCGGGACCTAAGACGAGGCCGAAAGGCGTAGCCGATGGACAACAGGTTGATATTCCTGTACTGCCTATACTCGTTATAGAGAGGCGGGGACGCAGGAGGATAGTCGAAGCGCACTGCAGGAAATGTGCGTTCAAGCGATGAGGATAGCGAAGTAGTTAAGTACGCTTTGTGTTTCCGGGTCGTGATGAGGAGGGAAATTAAAGTACCGAAGTCGATGATTTCACACTGACGAGAAAAGCCGCTATCGAGAGTACTGGTACCCGTACCGCAAACCGACACAGGTGGATGAGGAGAGAATCCTAAGACGAGCGGGAGAAGCGTTGTTAAGGAACTCGGCAAATTAACCCCGTAAGTTCGCAATAAGGGGAGCCTCGACAGCGATGTCAGGCCGCAGAGAAATGGCCCAAGCAACTGTTTACCAAAAACACAGGTCTCCGCTAAATCGTAAGATGAAGTATGGGGGCTGACGCCTGCCCGGTGCTGGAAGGTCACGGGAATCTGTTAGAGCAATCGAAGCAGTGAACTTAAGCCCCAGTAAACGGCGGCCGTAACTATAACGGTCCTAAGGTAGCGAAATTCCTTGTCAGGTAAGTTCTGACCCGCACGAATGGCGTAATGATTTGGGCACTGTCTCGACAACGTACC
>JAEERP010000035.1 GCA_016285885.1 Paludibacteraceae bacterium | reverse complement strand
AAGCCGGGGGCGCTTGAAGTCCGTGACCGCAAGGATCGGCCTAGAGCGAAACTGGTAATTGGGGCTAAGTCGTAACAAGGTAGCCGTACCGGAAGGTGCGGCTGGAACACCTCCTTTCTGGAGAGAATGACTATAATAAGAAATACAAGAAGTTGGTTTGAATCAACCCAGTGCTTCTTTACTGCTGATGTTTATAAAATAGAATAGAGAAAGATGAAGCTGAGCGTAGAAATGCCGACAGCTTGAAGCCAGTCCTATAGCTCAGTTGGTTAGAGCGCCACACTGATAATGTGGAGGTCGGCAGTTCAAGTCTGCCTGGGACTACATCTTTAAACTCTAAAATCTCAATTCTAAATTGGGAACTTGGGGGATTAGCTCAGTTGGCTAGAGCACTTGCTTTGCAAGCAAGGGGTCATCGGTTCGACTCCGATATTCTCCACTAAGTTGAACGACCAGAGGTCAAGTAGACTAGAGATCTTTGACATGTTGATACACAAGAAACTGTAAGTAAAAGACTTTGTTTTTAGAAACTGAGTAGATTTTTGAAAATCTCAATTACAGCTGATAGTATGAGCTACTTTTCGATATCAATATCGAAAGTAATAGGCGAAAGAAAGTTAGGGCGTCTGGTGGATGCCTTGGCTCTCGGAGGCGATGAAGGACGTGATAAGCTGCGATAAGCCGTGGGTAGGTGCAAATAACCTTTGATCCATGGATTTCCGAATGGGACAACCCAGCTGGCTGAAGGCCAGTTATCTACACCTAAGTGTAGAGGCAAACGCAGGGAACTGAAACATCTTAGTACCTGTAGGAAGAGAAAATAAACTAATGATTCCCCCAGTAGTGGCGAGCGACCGGGGAATAGCCCAAACCGCATGTGTAGCAATGCATATACGGGGTTGTAGGACCACGCCGTAGTACTTGAATCGTGAGGAGAATCTTCTGGAAAGTTGATCCATAGAGGGTGATAGGCCCGTAACCGAAGCGAGACGAGACTTAGTGGTATCCTGAGTAACGCGGAGCACGAGGAATTCTGCGCGAATCTGCCGGGACCATCCGGTAAGGCTAAATACTCCCGAGAGACCGATAGCGAACCAGTACCGTGAGGGAAAGGTGAAAAGCACCCCGAGCAGGGGAGTGAAATAGTACCTGAAACCAGGCGCCTACAAGCGGTCGGAGCTAGTTTTACTAGTGACGGCGTGCCTTTTGCATAATGATCCTACGAGTTACCATCACAGGCAAGGTTAAGTGGTTAAGCCACGTGAGCCGCAGTGAAAGCGAGCCTGAAGAGGGCGTCAAGTCTGTGGGGGTAGACGCGAAACCGAGTGATCTACACATGTCCAGGATGAAGTCCCGGTAACACGGGATGGAGGTCCGCACCGATAAGCGTTGAAAAGCTTCCGGATGAGGTGTGTGTAGGAGTGAAAGGCCAATCAAACTCGGAGATAGCTCGTACTCCCCGAAAGGCATTTAGGTGCCGCGTCGGATGGTCACCGTGAGAGGTAGAGCGACCGATAGGTCAAGAGGGCTTCACCGCCTATCGAGACCTGACGAACTCCGAATGCTCACGGTCTGCAGTCCGGCAGTAAGGGCATGGGTGCTAAGGTCCGTGCCCGAGAGGAGAAGAATCCAGACCGCCGTCTAAGGTCCCGGAATCCTGTCTGAGTTAGTCTAACGAAGTCTGGTCTCGATGACAGCTAGGATGTTGGCTTGGAAGCAGCCATTCATTCAAAGAGTGCGTAACAGCTCACTAGTCGAGAGACCGGGCGTGGATAATAATCGGGTATAAGACAGGTACCGAAGGCGCGGGATAGCATTAAAAAGTATCGGTAGGGGAGCATTCTTGCGGCGCCGAAGCCAGTGGATGACTGCTGGTGGAGCTTCAAGAAAAGCAAATGTAGGAATAAGTAACGATAAGGGGGATGAGATTTCCCCCCGCCGAAAGACTAAGGTTTCCCGGGCGATGTCAATCACCCCGGGGTAAGTCGGGTCCTAAGCATAAGCCGAACGGCGAGGGCGATGGCTGACACGGTTAATATTCCGTGACTTCCATGATGGGCGAATTGTGGTGACGGAGCAGTGACACTGCCGCGCGGCGACGGATGTCCGCGTTGAAGGATGTAGGCGTTGAGGAAGGCAGGCAAATCCACCTTCCGAGCTGAACTCTGAAAGTATGGAGTCCCCTTCGGGGGAATCCAATAGTGCAGGTAATCAGACTCCCGAGAAAAACCGCTAAGCTTAACCATTATGGAACCCGTACCGCAAACGGACACACGTAGTCGGGTAGAATATACTAAGGCGTTGAGAGATTCGCGGTTAAGGAACTAGGCAAACTGACCCTGTAACTTCGGGATAAAGGGTCCTCCAGTAATGGAGGCGCAGAGAATAGGTCCAGGCAACTGTTTAACAAAAACACAGGGCTGTGCAAACTCGCAAGATGAGGTATACAGCCTGACACCTGCCCGGTGCCGGAAGGTTAAGAGGAGATGTCAGCCGCAAGGTGAAGCATTGAATTGAAGCCCCGGTAAACGGCGGCCGTAACTATAACGGTCCTAAGGTAG
>JAEERP010000026.1 GCA_016285885.1 Paludibacteraceae bacterium | reverse complement strand
TCCCATTCCGAACAGAGAAGTTAAGCCCGCCGGCGCCGATGGTACTGCGTATAGTGGGAGAGTAGGTCGCCGCCGTCTTCGGGGTCAATCCTTTCGGGTTGACCCCTTTTTTTGTCCGTACCGGACCCCTGCGGCTTGCCCTAAACTCGTGGATGACTATTCTTTTGCCTCGCCTTTGCCTTCCTCCTCGTATAAATGCATCGCTTGCTTCAATTTGTCGTACATGTATGCCCTCACATTTCGTGGCTGAAGAATCTTGACCCCTGGACCATAAGACATGAAGATTGAATACATCTCGAAGTTGATTACCACTTCGATGCTAAAGGTGCAACTGCCGTCTTCGGGATCCTCTTTGATTATCTGCTGGGACGGGTGAATGGGCTTGGTCCTAATGTAGTTGCTTTGCTCCTCATTCGCCCAAAAAACGATGCGCCTTGGCGTGTTGTTGATGTTTTTGCTCACGCCTAACACGTCATCGAAGAAGTGCTCCGAATCAAAGTTCGGGTTCTCCCTGAAAGGAATCTCTATGGGCTCTACACTGACAATGCGGTCAAGCGCTAAATTATACAACTGAAGATTGCTCGCTTTCGAGCCGAAAATGAACCAACGGTTACGGAACTCTTTCAACAGGTAGGGGCATAGGATGTATTCCACTGGCTGCCTCGCCGAAAATGATTGATACATGATCCGTAGCGTCTGCTTCTGGACGATGTAGTTGTAGAGTGGAGTGAGCAGACGGATGCCCTTCAGATTAGGCACACTGTCGAAATGGATGATGGGCTTGCGGTTGTTACGGGTGATGGAGAGCTTGTCTTGCAAACGCCCGACCACGTCCGCTATCTCTGCGAATTGCTCGAATCCTTCCAGTTGTCGAAGCATGTCTATGGCCTCTTGAAGCACATTGCAGTCATTCTCGGACAGAGGCATGTCCATGATGGAGTATTCCTCGTCCGTGTAACGATAATATTTATGATCGTATACTTCGATGGGTGCGTTGTAGCCTAATTTGTCGGAACGCATCGTTTGGATGTCGCTTTGTATGGTCCGGACAGAAACCCCCTTGTCAATTCCCTCCATCTCGTATAGAGCGTCGGAACAGGCATCCACAAGGTCCTCAAGCGTCCATCGACGGTAGTGGTTGCGAAGGCATTTGTCGATGGTCTTATAGCGTATCAGTGCATTTTTATTGGCGGGCATGGTTGTTCTTTTTAATTAGTGATTGAATGAAATCCGCATACTCCTCGCCGATGGAGAGCTCATTCTCCACGAAAAGCGAGCGTCTAACGCATATGTTTTGGGCTTTGGTCACAGGGTTGTATCCTACTTTCTCTTTGTCTATGAAATAGGCTCCTATGCCGCGGCGTTGCCACATTGGCAAATCATTGTAATTGATGCCATGGTTGAATAGAAGCTCGTTTCTCTCCTCGATGGATAATCCGGCAATCCTTTTTTGAACATTACTGGCTGATATGCCTTCCTTGCGAAATAGCCAATAGCAATGGGCGTTGAGCGAGTTGCGGTGGGAGTCTTCTTGGCGCCATCTGAAGTAATCGATCACATAGTCGATGTTGGGAAGAGGGACAAGCCGGCAATCGAATACCGCCATATGCCCTATGTGAGTGGAAAATGCGACCGATGCTTCTGCCGAAAGAATTGATATCAGCTTGCGTTCCTTGCGCCCGAACCGATCCTCGTCGAGGTGAAAAAGCAGTGATATTTCATCGCTCTGCGTATATCCGTACATGATATGGAACCCACAAAGCATCAAATGCTTGAGGGTTGTGGTCATCGCTTCATGAAACCGTATGTCAAAAGGTTTTTCCAAACTCCATTCCTTCTCCGTGAGACGGGAGAACCCGTGGCCGTCCAGGCGTGCGACAATATATGTGCCTTCGAGTATCGTGCGATCAATTGACTGCTCAAAACGGCGCATTTGTTTATCCAGCGTATTAAAATCCATGTCTCATTCTCTCCATTCTGTAATTAAAAAATCATCTTTTTCGATCCTCACAAAATATAATTGGTCGAACCCTTCCGCATATTCTGGCATCTGCAATCTGTTTTGCACTGCGGGAATAGCTATTGGGGGAACTTTTTTCTCCCGCATTTCGTTATGTGAGATGCACTCTTTCAGTATGCTTTGAAAAAATATGCCAATCACCTCGTAGCCATGCTCCCGTGCGTCGGGGATATATCTTGCCCGATCCGCCTTCTCTGGATTCGTGTTGTCGACCACAAACGAACGACCATCTCTAAAGCAGGCTTGAATGGCCAATTTCTCCTTGTTGCGTGTGCGCAGTGTGTCCAAATTGATATGAACGTATCCAGCCTCTGCCAAAAAACTGCGGTAGAAAGTTGTTTTCCCACTGGCTTGGATGCCAATGAAAACAATCATTTGTTTATCCGGTTTTAGCTTGAAAGGCATTTGCGTCATAGTCTTCGTCTCTCTTCAGTTGTACTATTCCATTCGTTTCCAATGGCAAATATACATTTTGTCTGCGCAATCTATTTGCGTAGACGCTTTTTTTGTCTCTTCTCCTCTTCATTTTTTTTCTGCGCAAAAGAGCTGCGCATGGTGGAGTGTTTATGCTACTTGGCGTGTCCTTCGATGAAGCGTGAGTTGTGTCTCCTATGATAGATAACGGAAATCTCTAATGAGGAGGGCACACCATGCGAATTTGTACAATGTAAGGTTGTTTTATCACCCCTTTCCGGCCGTTGTGGAATGTATTGGAATTTGTCATAATTTTAATCAATAAATCCCATTAAATCCACTATCTATGTTAATTCTATTGCGAAAATAATGTTAAAATAATGTTAAATTACGAATGGATAAAATATCCGTTCGTTTGTGAAAAAACAGGTTGGCGGATTTGGATTTTGAAAAAATAAATGCTAAGTTTGGTATGTGATGGTTGAAAAACCTCGCGCTTATTATTAATGTGTATGTCGAACTAAAAATTCTACGGCCATGAAAAAAGGAATCGCAATTTTCGCAGTGTTGGGTGTTTGCGCTGCCGCTGCAGTGATTTATCAAAATCACTTGAACAATTCTTGTGAGTTGAGTGCTGCTAACGTGGAGCCAGAACCAGACATGGTGCTTCAGGAGCCAGTTGAAGAAAACTTAGGTGGGGAACAATTGTTCTCAGCCATGAGGAGTGAGTTCACATCCGCAGAGGAACAACAAAACTTTTACGAGTAATTGATCCTTATGCGGGTAAGTTAATAACAAGTTAATGTTTCACCTATAAAGGTATGGTGCAAACGAAACAGGAGGCCTCTTAGAGGTCTCCTGTTCTGTTTTTAGGGTGAAGGGTAGGTGGTTGTCCATGTTCGCCGGTTTAGGCGGCGGAATGGACAAAAAAAAGAGGTTACCCGTCGGATAACCTCTCTCATATGATAAAGAATGTTTTAAGCGTTCTTTACTTTGTCCACAACAGCCTTGAATGCCTCAGGTTGGTTCATGGCTAAGTCAGCCAACACCTTGCGGTTCATTTCGATACCTGATTTGTGGATAGCGCCCATCAATTGGGAATATGACATTCCTTCCAAGCGAGCGGCAGCGTTGATACGTTGGATCCACAATGCGCGGAAGTTGCGTTTCTTGTTCTTACGATCGCGGAAAGCATACAAAAGACCCTTCTCCCAAGTGTTCTTTGCTACTGTCCATACGTTCTTTCTTGCACCATAGTAACCTCTGGTGAGTTTCAAAATTTTCTTTCTCTTTGCTCTTGAAGCAACGTGATTTACTGATCTTGGCATTTTCTTAAAAATTTGTGACCGTTAGCGCCTCAATTGAATGAGAACTTCATGCTAAACAATCGATTAATACTAAGTTTTTAACGTAAGCAAAGCATTTCTCTCACTGCCTTTCTGTCTGCTGAAGAAACAAGTCCCATGTGAGTCAATCCCAACTTTTGTTTCTTCGTCTTTTTCGTCAAAATGTGACGCTTGAATGCATGCTTCCTCTTAATCTTTCCTGATCCGGTAAGGGCAAACCTCTTTTTGGCACCGGAATTAGTCTTTACTTTTGGCATTGTTTTGTAAATTAAATTAAACTGTGTATTAAGAAAATTTCTTACTTCTTTTTCTTAGGCGAGAGTTGGATGATCATCCTCTTTCCTTCCAACTGAGGGAGTTGGTCCACCTTAGCGTACTCCTCGAGGTCGTTGGCGAATCTCAGCAAGAGAACCTCGCCTTGCTCCTTGAAAAGGATGGAACGTCCCTTGAAGAAGACGTAAGCCTTTAATTTGGCACCGTCCTGGAGGAATCCGATGGCGTGCTTCAACTTGAACTCGTAGTCATGGTCGTCGGTCTGCGGCCCGAAACGGATCTCCTTCACCACTACCTTAGTGGCTTTGGCCTTCATCTCCTTTTCCTTCTTCTTCTGTTGATACAGAAATTTCTGATAGTCAGCGATCCTGCAAACAGGAGGAACCGCATTCGGAGAAATCTCAATCAAATCCAACTCTAAATCGTCAGCAATACGAAGCGCCTCCTCAATGGAGTAGACTCCTTGCTCGACATTGTCTCCTACGAGGCGAACCTCGCTCTCTCGGATTCGATCATTGATGCGATGTTGCTCTCTCCCCGTGCTGCCATTACCTGAATTGGCACTCGGTTTCGCATCCGTTCTCTTGATGAATGGTTTTGTTGTTGCGATAATTATTTCCTCCTATTCTTTTGTTAAACCTATTGACTGTCAGAAAAATGGCCGTTTCCAATCGACGGTCGCCCGTCTTTATCCCGCCTTTTCTTCAAAATCGACTGCAAATTTAGTTAATTTTATGATATTATGTATTTTTCCTCAATTATTTTTTTTCTGTTGACTTCCACATTTTTTTTATCGCTGTCCGTTATAAACGATTGGCCCCAAAATCCTTTCCTTGAAGTCCCATCCCTCGTCTGTGCACCTGCCGTCGGCTTGTGTCGCTTATGGCTCGGGGTTTGAACGTGGTAGTTCCCCTTTCGTGTATTCCACTGATTTGCATTCGAGGAGGACGTATGGCGCAAAGTCTATGAATCCTTCTGCCTGATCAATCACGAGCGTGAGTTTGTCACATCCGCGGAATGCCCAAGCCCTAATCTTGGTCACGTTTGGGGATAGCTCCAATCTTGTCAGACTCTTGCACCCGTCGAATGTGAAGGCCTTAATCACTGTTACTCCTGAAGGTATGTTTATCTCCTTCAAATTGACACATCCCATAAATGCTCCGCTCTCGATGGATGTGACGCTCGTTGGTATCTTTATGCTTTTTAAACTGATACAATTGGCAAATGCTCCGCTCTCGATGGATGTGACGCTGGTCGGCATCTTCACGTCTGTCAGACTTTCACATCCGGCAAATGCTTCTGTCCCTATCATTGTCACACTTGCAGGAATCTCAATGCTTTTTAGCTTTTTACACCCTTTAAACGTGTAGTCTTTGATGCTGGTTATGCCCTCTGGCAACTTTATGCCTACCAATTCTTCGCATTCGTAGAAGCAGTGGTCCTTGATGGACGTGACGCTGGAGGGTAGGGTGATGATCCCTTTCGTCTTGCAGGGAACATGAATAATATTTGTTTTCTGATAATCGTATAATATTCCCCCTTCATTCACGAAATATGGATTGTCGGCGGCGACATTGATGCTAGACAACTCTTTGCACATATGGAATGCCAGGGTCCCGATTTTTGCCACACTTGCGGGTATGCTGATGCTAGTCAGTTCTTTGCAATTGGCAAAAGCGAATCCTCCAATTGTGGTTACACGGGAAGGTCTGGTTATCTTTTTCAGTCCAATGCATGATGAAAATGCGCTCATGCCAATGTCGGTTAGTGTCGATGGCAACTCTATGCTGGTCAATCCTTCACATCCGGCGAATGATTCGGGGGCGATGGCTGTGACCGTATATACTTTGTCGTCTATTCTTACCCTGTCGGGGATCGAAATGGATTGGAACATCTTGTATGATTCGTCTTTGTGCACATAAGCCGTACTGTCTGATAGAATCCTGAATTTCAGTGGTGTGGACGATTGATCCACGACCTCTGATGTTTTTCTTTCCTCTTCTCCTCGCATATCGTTAGCGGCCTCCAACGGCAGCCATAGTGCGGATGTAATCATCAAAAGGAACACTCTCTTTTTCATATTTGTCGGTTGAATTGGTTCTGAAATGTTTATGCTTGACAGCCTTGTTTAGGTGATTGCTAATCAATCGTTTGCCTTGTGGATTTGTGAGTCTCTATCAAAAAAAATCGAAGGCTATTCACCTCCGATTTTTTATAGATATTGAATCTGCTTGCTTGGGGGCTTTTATTCGCCCTTCTGCCAGCTGTTCATCATTGCTTCCACTTCCTCGTTGATCTTGGCAGCGAAATCCTCCAACTTGAGCGAACCCATGTCTCCTTCGCCTTGCTTTCTGACGGATACCTCTCCGTTCTCTGCCTCTTTCTCTCCGACGATGAGCATGTAAGGGATTCTCTTCACCTCGTTGTCGCGGATCTTACGCCCGATCTTCTCGTTTCTGTCGTCCAAGATGGCGCGGATGTTGTTTTCGTCGAGGTAAGCCATCACCTTCTTCGCGTAATCGTTGTACTTCTCGCTGATTGGCAACACGACCACTTGGTCTGGCGTCAACCAGAGCGGGAACTTACCACCGGTGTGCTCGATCAACACTGCCACGAAACGCTCCATGGAGCCGAAAGGCGCACGGTGGATCATGACAGGACGGTGTCTTTGGTTGTCCTCACCCACATATTCCAAGCCGAAACGCTCCGGCAGGTTGTAGTCTACTTGGATGGTACCCAGCTGCCATCTTCTTCCGATAGCGTCCTTCACCATGAAGTCCAACTTAGGTCCGTAGAATGCGGCCTCTCCGTATTCCACCTTGGCTGGCATGTTCTTCTCCTTGCAGGCCTCGACGATGGCGGCCTCCGCCTTTGCCCAGTTCTCGTCCGTTCCGACGTACTTGGTCTTGTTGTTAGGATCGCGCAAAGAGATCTGCGCCTCGAAATTGTCGAAGTTCAAAGCCTTGAAGATGATGGAGATGATGTCCATCACGCGGATGAACTCGTCCTTCACCTGGTCAGGACGGCAGTAGATGTGCGCGTCGTCTTGTGTGAACGAACGAACACGGGTCAATCCGTGCAACTCGCCGCTCTGCTCGTAGCGGTAAACCGTTCCGAACTCCGCCAGACGCAAAGGAAGGTCACGGTAGGAGCGTGGCTGCCACTTGTAGATCATACAGTGGTGAGGGCAGTTCATTGGCTTGAGCAAGTATACTTCACCCTCCTCAGGCGTGGTGATAGGGCGGAAACTGTCCTCTCCGTAGTGGTCCCAGTGACCGGAAGTGACGTAGAGTTCCTTGTTTCCTATGTGAGGCGTCATCACCTGCTGGTAACCGAACTTCTTCTGGATTCTCTTGAGGAAATCCTCCAGGCGGAGACGAAGGGCAGTACCCTTAGGCAACCACATCGGGAGACCCTTTCCGACCATGTCGGTGAACATGAAGAGCTCCAGCTCTTTGCCGATCTTTCTGTGGTCACGTTTCTTCGCCTCTTCCAACAATGCCAAGTACTCGTCCAACATCTTCTTCTTAGGGAAGGTGATGGCGTAGAGACGGGTCAACTGCTTGCGCTTCTCGTCGCCTCTCCAGTAGGCGCCCGCCAATGAGGTGATTTTGATGGCCTTGATAGGGGTTACGTCAGGCAAGTGTGGACCGCGGCAGAGGTCTGTGAAGGAACCCTGCTCGTAGAGGGTGATCTTGCCGTCTTCGAGTTCGCTGATGAGCTCGGTCTTATATGTTTCTCCTCTGTCTCCGAACATCTTCAATGCGTCCGCCTTGGAAATGTCCACTCTTGTGAGGGTTTGTTTCTGTGCGACGATCTCCGCCATTTTCTTCTCGATAGCGGCGAAATCCGCCTCTTTCAGGATGGTCTCTCCGAAATCGATATCGTAGTAGAAGCCATTCTCGATGGCCGGACCGATACCGAACTTCGCGTTAGGGTAGAGCATCTGGACCGCCTGCGCCATCAAGTGCGCCGATGTGTGCCAGAAGGTGTGCTTGCCCTCTTCATCCTCAAACTTGTGCAATTTCACTGAACAATCCTCGTCGATCGGACGGTTCAGGTCGCGCACTTCACCATTTACACTAATTGAAAGCACCTCTTGTGCCAAGCGGGAGCTGATGCTCTCCGCGATCTGCATGCCAGTGGTTCCCTTCTCATACTCACGTACGGAACCGTCTGGAAATGTAACTTTAATCATATCTTTAATTTTAGTTGATGGCCTACAAACGCCACCAGTGATTGAAAATTAGTCCGCAAATATAATAAAACTATCGCGCATTTGGCAAGGTGTGGATGGTAATCCTTTCAGGAATTTTTTGTTGGGAGATGGAAAAACTGTAATTTTGGGAAAGATTATGTGTAATTCCCTAATTTGAGGTTGTTATGTGTAGGAAAACGTTGTTCCCTTTGTTGTTGGTCCTGCTGGTGGTCGGAATCTGCTCCTGCTCCCATCCGGCGCCGGTGACCGATTATGTTTGTGGTGTGGTCAAGGATATGGAGGGAAACCCTATCATAGGTGTGGAGGTAGAGTCTAACTATTACAGTGTCCAGACGGACGCTCACGGCATGTTTACGTTGGACCGGGTTCAAAACACGGGTGGAAGGTATGTCGTGAACTTCCGCAAGCGGGGTTATTTCTCTGTGGTCCGCTCGGGCGAGGTTGGCTCGGTGGGCTTGATGGATGTGGTGATGGTGAAGGAGAACGTGGAGAATGTGAGCACGACCGCAACGTTCACGGCTTCTCAGGGGACGAAGGTCTCCGTGGGTAGGATGACGGTCGACTTCCCTCAAAATGCTATTGTCTACGAGGATGGTACGCCTTGCGAGGGTGAGGTGAATGTGAGTGTCTTGTATCTGGATCCTACGAAACCTTCTTTCCAATCGGCTATGCCTGGTGGTGACCTGGTTGCCCAACGGAGCAACTTGGAGGAGGTGCCGCTGGTTTCGTATGGCATGGTGAATGTGGTGATGCAGGATTCGGTGGGAAAGAAGCTGCAGGTGAACGAGGCGGTGAAGTCGAAGGTTACTTTCCCGATTCCTGCGGGGATGTCGAAGAATGCGCCTGACCAAATGCCTTTGTGGCACTTCAATGAGAACACGGGTCTGTGGGAGGAGAGTGGCATGGCCGTGAGGAATGGTGATGTCTATGAGGGGGAAGTGGCGCACTTCTCTTGGGTGAACTTGGACGACCCGAAGGAGTTCGTGGTGCTGGAGGGCACTGTGCGGGATGAAAATGGTAATCCGTTGTCAGGCATAAAGGTGGTCGTCGAGCAGGTGTATACTTATTCTGACGGAAACGGGCGGTACAGTGTCCGCATCCCTAGTGAAACGGATGTGACCGTGAAGGTTCGGAAGGAGGATTACCTGAATTATGATAACGAATTCTCCGTCTTGGTGGCGGGTCAGCCTGGTGGTACTACTTACACGCAGGATATTGTCCTCCCCGCCTTCCCGTTGGTGGTGGGGGAACTGGCGAATATGTGTGGCGCGAATGTTGTTGTCCCTGTCTACTGCCGATATGAGCGTAATGGGCAGACTGAAACCACTCGTTATATATTGCCGGACGAGAATGGTGTCTTCTCGGTTAAGGTCCCGTCCGACGCCCGGAATGTGGTGCTTCGCGTGGTGGTGCCTGGCGGGGAGGAAGTCTCTAAGGATGTCGCCTTCACGGGAGAGGATTATCAAATTTATGACCCTGTCATGTTCTGCCTCCAGGATGTGGAGGAGAGGGACCGCCCTAGGCTCGTCGTGGGTGAGGATGTGATTATGTTTGACGATAATGAATTGGATTGCAGCCTCTTCCGTGGCAAACATTTGGGTTTGGAAGGATCAGGTATAGCTGCGACCCTCTATAATTATAACGAGAAATCTTTCCGCCATGACGGATTTGTTGAGATTGATAAATACCACTTTGAATCCACTTCGGCGCGGATCGAGAAGCGAAAGGTGGGCAATTCGGTGGAGGTGCGCATCGTCGCTACAGGAACGGCCGAACTGGAGGAGGGTGTGAAAAGTAACGCCACGTTCGAGGGAACCTACAAGGCTTCTTTCATGTATGCGGGACCATGCGATGACTTCTCGAAATTGTGCTGGAACCCGATGGTTCCTGCCATGAGGACCCCCATTCCGTTTGTGGTGCAGGAGAATATGTTAGGGATGTCGAGAACCTATTTCTACTACAACGAATTCATGGAGGAGGATATCGATAGGATAGAGCGGTTGGTGGATTGTTCCGACCCTTTCACCATGCATGTCGGCTATAGCGAAGCGGACGAGTCTACTTACAACGATATTATTTCTGCATTGAAAGCGAGGGGCTTTTCTGAGTCGAAAACGCAAAAGGGAAACGTCGTTTACATAAAGGATGACTTAGGTATCATCATCTGGTTCGGAGAAGAAGAGGCGAGCAAGTTGGGTCCTTCAGGAGTGGGTGCGCCGACCGTGAAGCTGGTCATTGACGTCGAGCCGACCGAGGGAATCATTAAATGGTTTATAAGTCTGGTCAAAAGATTCTTTGGGATAGACCTCTCTTTCTTGCTCGGATCCTCGAAGTAGCGTGAACGTTATTCGTCGATAGCCTATGTTAGGCATGGATTTCTTCCGGCTAACACGAGGTCCAATAACCACTTGAAAAAATAGGGAAAGCCCCCCAGTCAGGATCGTTTCCTGAGGGGGGCTTCGTTAGCTGTTAATTTGCTATGTCACAACTGTTCTATTGCCTAGTTGGGATGTTACTTTATCACGTCACGGACAAGGCGGACGAGACACCTGTTCTTGGGATTGTTGTGCTCGAAGGTTATCTCGGTTTTGTAGGTATAAGAAGGTCTCTGATTGTATTCGACTTTGTGATCGCGAACCAAAAAAGCTTGTGCAGTCGAAGCTGACCAGTATGCGCAACCATACCAATCTAATCTGTCCTCCTCAAAAGGCATGTCGTAAGGCGGAATATCCACTCCCATTCCTCCACTAACCAAGAAGACAGCTCCCAACTCCTCCATTCGTTCCCATTGCTCACATGTGTAGATGACGCGCCTATAACAATCTTCATTGAGATCAACCGTGTCTGCGAATGTTAACTCGTTGTTGAGATCCCAGTCATCTGGCAAAAGAACCATGCCCTGCGACCCACATACAGTGGCTAGAGTGGAAAGTTTTTTTCCGTTCTTTTCCCTGCCATTTATGAGGTATTCCCACTCTTCTATTGTTGGGGTTCGCCAGATGTTCGGCGTGTTGCCGCCATTGGAAATCGGGTTATATACTCCCCAATCATATTTGGTGCCTGCGATTGAACTGGAATTTGCGTAAGGATAAGTGTGCGCCAACAAGAATTCCCTCATTGGGTCGCATGAATAACCTGATGTGCCGTAACTGAATCCGGCAACCCAGCCGCGTTCCTCGCCCAAATCATCGCCAGAGAAACTCCAAATCTTTGTGTTCGTGTTGTATAGAAGAAATCCTTTGGAGAAATTCACTTGCTTGGTTTCCGAAACCGAGAACTTCCCTTTTAGGAGACCTGCGTTCATGTCAACATTCGAAAGATCAACAAGACTATCTGGAAGGTAATTGTTTGGTATGTCTTCATCTTCGCCATCAAGATCCTCGTTCTCAATAGCCTCTCCATTCATTATCTCCGTTGCCTTATCGACAGGTACCACTAGACGATATTGCCTAGGAGTACTGCCGTCGGCATAATTTATAGTGCTATTTTCGCACATGTACATGCCCCAATCTATATCATAATGGCAGTCGGGATATGCGTGGTCTGCAGTTAGGTTCATCGCCGTGGGTTCATATTCCATGTATCCCCAAGTCCAATAGGATGCGCATGGCATGAAGACAGCTCCCAGGGATTCCATCTTTTCCCAGGCTTTTTTGTCGTAAACATTCGCTGAGCAATTCTCTGCCTTAGGCTTGAAGGATGAATCGGTGGAAAATGACCAATCGTCTGGCAAGAAGATATATCCATCTATTCCATTCACATTGCCTTTTGAATAAAGGCTGTCCGCTCTTTCCCTCACGGTCGTGAGATATCTCCATTCGTCATTGGATGGGGTGCTCCATAGGTTTTTCTTGTTTCCTCCGTTGTGAATCGCATTCGCACCAGTTACTTGGGCGAGTTCTACATAGTCATAGGAATAGCCTTGACTCAAGTAATAATAGGGACACTCTGGCTCTCTCTCATTGACAGCGCCATGCTCAAATTTGTCGGCCCAACCTTTGGGTGGGTACATCCAATAGTCCTGATAACTTTTGTCGATGATGTCATATTGTGTTTTAGCGAATCTCCAAAGATCCTTGTATGCGAGGTACTGCAACATTCCCTTGGAGAATTGTACTTGGTAATTCTCCCCCATGGAGAACTTGCCCGGCAACACTCCATGGATGGCTGCTGATTTGAATACCGTGTCCGCAGGTGTTGTGTCGGCAGGAACCGTGTCTGTAGGAATTGAGTCTGTGGGGATAGTATCCGTAGGGATGGTGTCGTTAGGAATCGTGTCGATCGGCGGCACTTGCAATTGTGCGGAGATGGAGTCCAAGGCCGCCTCGAGTGCGTCGATCTTGCTCTGCCATTCGGCTTCCTTCTCCTCCAAGGCGCTTTGGATCTTGGCTGCGATGACGTCCTCCAGGAACTGCTCGTCCACTTTGTCCGCCAAGAATGCCCTGTGTGCATAGAGTGAGTAAGGCACACTCAGCAGTTGTGAAGTGACGGAGATGCTCTTGCCGTTCAGCTCGGCCGTGGAACGGATGTAGAACGGTCCGTTGCTCCAATCGATGGAGGTGAAGTCGTACGAAGTCTTTCCGCCTCCGACCTCGACCGTGATGACTCCATTGACGGTGGTTGCGGTGGTGTGATTCTCCGAGTATACCACTGGACCTTCGACGGATCCTTGCAGGATGGTGATCTGAACCGCCAAGTCCTGATTGTTGATTACGTTACCTGCGGCATCGCGTATGACCGACTGGTAAGTGAGCTTTTGTGGTACTTGCGCCGACAACGACACAAACCACAACAATGTCATTGCGACAATCGTAAAAATTTTTTTCATGTGTAATAAAAAAGTTAATAATTATTGTTTTTCAAAGTATGTCTGCGGTCCAATCCTTTCTACGCTTGTGACCATTATTTTTTGACGATGCTGAATGACTTGACGATTGCCTCGCCTTGTGTCAGCGTGAGGTGATAAAGCCCTGAGGCATAGCGGGAGAAGTCGATGCGGGTCTCGCTCTCCCTCACCGGCGCGGACAACAATTGTTGCCCCTCCGCATTGGTCAGGGTCATCGTCAGGTTCTTTAACTCGCCCGTCGTGAGTACGAGCACAT
>JAEERP010000001.1 GCA_016285885.1 Paludibacteraceae bacterium | reverse complement strand
GGTCCCACCTCTTCCCATTCCGAACAGAGAAGTTAAGCCCGCCGGCGCCGATGGTACTGCGTATAGTGGGAGAGTAGGTCGCCGCCGTCTTCGGGGTCAATCCTTTCGGGTTGACCCCTTTTTTTGTGCCCGCACGGGGGGCGCCCCCGCCTGCGGTGTTATCGCTCGGGGCGCGCGCATCACATGAGGATACGCACATCCCTCAGACAATTGACTGCGTCAAGCTAAACGCTTCACATCTATATCCTCCTTTTTGATGTTTGTTCAATAAAAATAAGCAATATATTTTTCATTTTTTTTATCTTTTTTTACCTTTGTACGATAGTGATTAGTGGTGTTTCCGAATTCGATGCAATCGTGTGTAATATCCTAATTCTTTGTTTATGGACTAAAGTGGTGGTGTGATGTTATGATTCTCAGTCCGTGTGCTTTACGTGTTGTTACTGAATGTGTTATAAGTCACAAAACCTTATGTTTAAGATGGAAATTTAGTTGATATGGAGAAAAAATTAGTTCTTATTTTTGCGCCAATAATGGTTTTGTTGGCATTCTTGGGGTGCAGTGTGGACAATAATCCAATTGCGGAGGAGATGAATGACGCGGAGACGGATGTTCCAACAGACCTCTCTAACAGGTTGATTCTGAATCGTCCCTATACGGATGGCAGTTATGGTTATGTGTTGATTAATACGAATTCGGCTTTCTCGAGTCAGGTTACTCAGACGAATACGATTTATGAAATACAGGACAAAATCGACCTTGATGGTAAGACCGTGTCTTTGCCGTCGAGTTGCGTGCTCCGATTTAATGGTGGTAGCATTAACAATGGTACCATTACATTTAACAACACTTATATAGAAGGTTTGGTTAAGTTTAAGGGTGTCACTTTTAAAGGTACGCTTACCAATAAGGAGGTTGTCCTCTCTTGGTTCGGCGCAGATGCTAGCAATACGGATAACTCCGCAATCATTAACCAGGTCTTGAATATTATTCCTGAAACACTTGTTTTGGATGCGTTGTATCCGATTAACAAAACCATCGTGGTCCCTCGTGCTATTACGATGAGGGGTATAGATTGGACGGAAAGCGTTTATGCCAATAGATTTGGCAATGCGGAGTATGGGTTCCAAACCAGTTCGAACATTACTGCGATTAAATTTTCGGAGGATGGTAAGGGTAGTTTGAATCTGTTTGGTGTTAGTATTCTCGGTAATAAGAACTTATATGGGGGTGGTAATCCTCAGGAGGGTTTGGAGACCATCGGTATTTTCATGAAAACTGGTGCGGGTTCTCTGACTGCTGTGGTGGACTGCTCTATCGCTGGTTTCACTTATGGACTTAAGGCTATTGGTGGTTATATCGAAAAGATCAGAAGTACTTACTTTAGCCTTTGCCGATTCGGTATGTTCACGGCTTACACGTCTGACTTTATCTGTGAGGACTGCCATTTTAATTCAAACATGCATAATTACAATTGGATCTCCCGCAATGTCTCCGATACTGACCCTAATACGCTACGTAATGTGGGTGGTGGTGTCCGTATAAAGAGAGTAGGTATGGTTCAATTCATCAACTGTAGATTTGAGTTCAACTTTATCCATTTCCTTATCGACGAGGCATCCACGATTATTAATGTGGAAAATAGTATCTTCGATGCCGCCGTGCATAGTTGTATTATGTTGTATAACGAGAATAATGCTAACAATATGATCGCAGCTTCCGAGATGTATACGCCAAGTATTAATTGTGTCAATATATCTGGTAATACGTTCTCTAGGGGCGCTCGATTGGAGAGATATCAGAATACGCCTCTGCCGGGTTCCGCTATCGTTTATGTCAGGGAGGGCAACAACAGAGGTTTGAATTTCAATTTCTCTAATAATGTGGTGGTGGATAGCATCGAAGTCGATCAACCGGTTTCTTATTACCAAAAGACGATATTCAGAATCTACAATACCAGCAATAATATGGGTGTGATCAACTCTAACGCAAATGATTTCAGCCATTGTAAGGCAGAGACGGTTGCCGCTGCGGTAACGGGTAGTACGGGTAAATTCACAATCAAGGATAATGGTAGTAACTTCGGTAAAATCAGTCACGAATTCCAAAACAACAGCGTGATCGATATTCAGCGTATGGAGGTGGCGCCTGATGGCAAAATTATCATATGGAATACGCTGACGAATGGTAATACGACGAGCAAGGATCTGATCATTGACCCGAATAAGTAGTGACGGATTTTTTCTATAAAACAGATAGGGGTTGCGATTTCTGCTCGCAACCCCTTTTCTTTCACCTATTTCCTGCCACTTGAAGGGTTATTCCTACCTGTCCACATATTCCAGGCTGAACAACATTCCCGTAGTCAATATATTTCTTATTGAACAGATTGTTGATTGTCGCGAATAGCTTTGCTCTCTTCAGTTGGTAATTAATCTCCAAGTCTGATATGCAATAGGGTTCGTATGCTTGGCGAATCCCCGTGTTGGTGCGCTCTTTGTATAGGATATAGTTCCCGATCCTATCAATGAGTCTTGTGTCGAATCGGATGATTAGGTCATGCAATGGTTCTACGCTTACGCTTGCGGTCGCTTTGTTTCGAAGATATTCAAGCGCATATAAAGATTTGTATATGAATATATCGTCTTCCCTTTTTTGCCAGATGTGCTGATAGCCTAAACCGAGCTTGACTGGTACCTGTCGCACATGTCTTGATAAATCGAGTTCCCCATGGTAACAGATGCCAATGTTTCTAAGCCCGAAATTGGCCGAGTGGTAGGTGTCTTCCGTATGGTACATGACCCAGTCTATCATTTCTTTCCCCCTCGTGTGGAATACCATCACTTCGTTGTGGAATCCATTCTTGTGGTGCTTGGCTTTTAGTTGGATGGTCCTCTTCTTTTCGCTATTGAGGTCGACGTTCCCTTGGTTGGTCGGACTTTTGTAGAACAACTCTGTAAAGGAGGGGATTCGGACGGAATTGTTTAGCGATAGAATAAAGCGGGTATGGTCCAATCCGTAGGATATCTTGAAGAAGGGTAGGAGGTTGTCCCTTTTCCTCAGGTCTTGGGAATGTGTGTAGTGCAAACCAAGATCTAGGTGCCATCGTCTGATGTCTTGCCGATGGGTCAGTAGAGCACCATATATTTCCCTGCTTTGACGTTTTTGGTAGAATTGTTCGGCTCCGAAGATCTTGACGGAATCCTTCCCTAATGGTGTGCCCAAATTGGTGGATAGTATCTTCTCGTGTCGGTAGTAGACTTTTATACTATTCTCTTGCTTTCTCTTCTTTTGCTTGATTTCTGGGGCGATGGAGAGTGCGTCTGTCCGATGGTGGTTCTCCCCGAAATGCTCGTTCCTGATTAGTTGGAAGTGGTCGTAATCCCTGTTCCAACTCAGTTGCGTTGAGACTTGTACGGGTTTCGTTGTCTCTATTTTTGCGGATGTGAGCAGTCGGTTGGTCCGTTCCCATTGGTTGTCGTAGGCGGGAGAGTAGAAAGTGTTCGCTCCGAAGCTTTTCCTGCTATAACCCATCTGCCACTCAGCGCGGACAGGGGAGGTTTGGGTCGCTCCGAAATAATATAATTTGCCTGCGTTGAAATCGCTGTTGAGGGTTGCTCCATCGGAGCGGGAGAATGACCCGTTGATAAGATGGACATCCTTTTTGTTACGGATGTTGATTAGATTGTCGGTGTGGAAGAAACCGTATAGGCCGGCGGCTGCCGTTGACTGAAACAGATTGATGGTGTCTGTCTTTGTCACCAGGTTGATTGTCTCATTTTCACCTTCCCCCTCAATTAGTTCTATTCTTTTGATTGCCTCGATGGATAAGGGGAAGTCTGCTGACAGATGCCCTGTTTGAGGTGAGGCGATGCTGATTCCGTTTAGCGTGATGCCTGTTTGCTCTGAAGTGGCGCCCTTGATGGAGATGTCAGTTTGGATGCCATTGGCGCCACGTTGCCTTACATCTATTTCCGGCACCTGCTTGAGAAGGTCGTTGACGGATTGCTGAGGCGCAGTCTGAATGTTTTGTAGCTCCATTTTGTAGGAGAAAATGTCAGGTCCGTTTATACTTATCCCTTCTTGTTCGGCGGTAACCTCCACATCATCCAGCATCTCATAGTATGCTGGGTTCTCTTCCGGTTCTTGCTCTTTGTTTGATTTGGCGTCTGCGTTCGCGATGACGGCGACACTAAGCACTCCGATGTTGATGACTTTGTGGATGGAACAGAAAACCGCATAAGGGCTGTGGCTGAACCTTTTCCATTTGATTACTTTTGAAAATTCCATAATAAATAATTTTAGTTTATATTAGGTTAATAAAATGGTTTCGTGATAAACCAAAAGGGATAGAAATGAGCGTTTCACTTCCATCCCTTGATAAATTTATATATAACCGAATCATTTCTGCTTGGCGGACATCCCTTTTTCGTAGAGCTCTTTGTTCCGTAGCGCTTCTACGCCTTTGAGGAAGATGGCGTTCTCATCATTCATGATTTGGTAATATTCACATGTGTCCCATAAATCTCTTGCGATCATTGCTTTAAGTTGTTTTTTAATGAGCGCTTTGGATTTTGTGAATTGTTCTTCATTGAATTCGACTTTCTCTTTATCTCCCGCTTCTTTCACCTCGTTGATGTCTTGGTCAGATACTTCGAATGTCTGGTTGAACAACTTGAAGCCCGCTTCCTTCTTTTTTGCGTTGTTCACATTGTACTTCTTCTCCAAAGCACTTCTGTGCTTGTCTAAGTAGTTTAGAACGAAGTTGTTGAGAACGTTCTTGGCGGCTAGATCTCTATGGTACTTCGAATATTTAGTCGTGTCCAACGGAACAAAGATGTCTGGCATAATACCACCACCACCATATACCGGTCTTTTCTTCTCTAGCGTGAAATACTTGAGGGAATCAGGGAAGGAGATGCTATCTTCGTGCATCAGTTCTCCTCTGTTGTATCTCTCCAAGAAGTCTTTGTCGTAATCCTTCAGGTTGTTTTTGTAAGGACGTTGCACACATCTTCCCGAAGGGATGAAGTATTGGGCAACTGTCAAACGGATTTGGGAACCGTCTGGGAGCGGAATAGGCTTTTGTACCAATCCTTTACCGAATGTCCTACGGCCTACGATCAATCCTCTGTCCCAATCCTGGATACTGCCGGATAGGATCTCACTGGCGGAAGCGGAACTCTCGTTGACTAGTACGACAACCTCTCCGTTCTCGAAACTAGGTTTGCCTGTGGTGTTGAATGTCTCCCTTGGTTGTGAGACGCCTTCGCTATAGACCACTAATTTGTTAGGGGAAAGGACTGTGCTGGCTAGTTGGACCGCAGTTTTCAGGTATCCACCTCCATTGTCTTGTAAATCAAGGATGAGGGACTTCATGCCCTTTGACTTCAGCTTATTCATCGCCTCGTTGTACTCTTGGAGGGTGGTTTCGCTGAACTTGTTCACCTTGATGTATCCAATCTTGTCGTCCACCATGTATGCGGCGTCAATGCTATAGATCGGAATCACATCCCTGATGATTTTGAATTCAATCAGATCCTTCACGCCCCTTCTTAGAATCTTCACGTTTACGGATGTCCCTTTCGGTCCGCGGAGTTTCTTCATGATGTCCGTGTTTTGCATGTTTACACCTGCGATAGTGGAATCATTGACATAGACGATACGGTCGCCGGCGAAGATGCCCACCTTCTCGGACGGTCCGCCTGAAATGGTTTGGATAACCAATAGGGTATCCTCCATCATTTGGAAGACCACTCCAATACCCTCGAATTTCCCGTCGAGCGGTTCGTTCATTTTCTGCACTTCGCTCTTTGGAATATATTTGGAGTGTGGGTCCAATTTCTCCAACATGCCGTTGATGGCGTTGTCGATCAGAGTGTTAGCATTGACCGTGTCTAGGTAGAACCGATCGATGGCAACTACAGTTGTTTGCAACTTCTGTAGATCGCTGTAGCTGACGGATGCATGAGCGTACGTGTGAAATCCAATTGCTAGTAGGATCGTGAATAGTATCCTGATTGTCCTCATGTCTTGTTACCTCTCTTCTTATATGAGATGAATATTGTTTTGAGCGCACTTCTGACGCATGTCGTCAGGCCATATGCTTGCCTGAATCTCTCCGATGTGCGCTTTCCTTAGGAAGAACATGCACAGTCTTGATTGACCGATGCCTCCACCGATAGAGAGCGGCAATTTGCCATCCAGTAATTGTTTGTGGAAGTAGAGCTCCTTGCGTTGCTCTTGGCCAGTCATCTCTAATTGTTTCAGCAAAGCTTCTTTGTTGACGCGTATGCCCATGGAAGATAATTCCATTGATTGCTCCAACACGCTGTTCCACACGAGGATATCTCCGTTCAAGCCAGGAAGTCCATCTTCGCCTGGAGTTGTCCAGTCGTCATAGTCCGGAGCTCTACCGTCGTGGCGCTCGCCATCGCCGAGGGGACCACCCACGCCCATCACGAACACTGCACCATATTTCTTGGTGATCTCGTACTCCCTCTCTTTTGGGGTCAGGTTAGGGTATAATTGGCGGAGCTTCTCCGCATGGATGAAGAATATCTTGTTCGGTAGCACTGGCTTAATGCTAGGGTACATTTCGTATACTACGTATTCTGTGCGCACCATTACCGAGTAGATGCGGTTGACGATATCTTTTAAGAATTCGATGTTCCTGTCTGCCGCTGTCATCGTTCTCTCCCAATCCCACTGGTCTACGTAGAGAGAATGTAGGTTGCCGAGCTCCTCGTCCGAACGGATCGCGTTCATGTCCGTGTATAGTCCATAGCCTGGCTCAATGTTGTATTCTCCCAACATCAATCTCTTCCATTTGGCTAGGGAGTGCACCACTTCCGCTTTCTGGTCGCCTAATTCCTTGATGGGGAATGTTACGGCACGCTCAACTCCGTTAAGGTCATCGTTGATGCCTTGACCCTTTAATACGAAAAGAGGGGCTGTTACCCTCCTCAATCTTAATTCGGCTGATAAACTTCCTTGGAAGAAATCCTTTATCTTCTTGATGCCTAGTTCCGTTTCCCTGGCATCTATCAACGGTTTGTAACCTTTTGGAATTCTAAGATAACTCATGATCTGTTTTTTATTTTAATGCAAATATAGTAAAGTTTACAAAAATCGGCAAATGAAGATTTGAAATCGTGCAAAAAATTATTAAAAATATAATATGGGTGTAAAAATGATATCGAATCGCTTTGTGGACTGACAAAAAGTTATTTTTACATTAAAGTGGTGGACGAATGATTGTTTTTTTACGAAAAAGATGTAAATTTGCACTGCAAAATCGGCCCCGTAGTTCAGCTGTATAGAACGTCAGATTCCGGTTCTGAAGATCGTGGGTTAGAATCCCGCCGGGGTCACTGAGGGTGGAATCCGTTCCTTTCGGATTCCACCTTTTGCTTCTCTCTCCGTTCCCTCTCTTTTTCTCCTCGGAAATGGTACCTCTTCCGTTTTGTTTTTTCTTCTCTTTTTATTATATTTGTTATTAGTGAGTTCGCTTTGTGCGATTTTTAAGTTTTGATGTGTAGAATAATATTAAAAACAAGATCGGTATGAGGTATATTGTTGCATTTTTATTGGGGGGATGCTTGCTATTGTCTTGCTCGGACAAAAAGGATCGGGCGGCAGAGGCGTCCAAGGCTGCCATTGAGTCTCTCAATGCGTCGGAAGAGAAGCAAAATAGTGTCGAGGCGGAACAACAACCAGCGGCTGTTGATCAACAAGTTGACGCCTCTCCGCAGGAAACGGAGGAGGTGGCTGCTGCGGTGGAGGAGAGCGAAACTGTGGAACCAGAGCCTCTTGTGGAGGATTTTGCGGATAATAGTGCGTCGGTGGATGAACCTCAGAGCACGCCGGTCCAAAATAGTGCCGCTTCAGGAGATAATGTTTCTTCTTCGGATATGTCATCCCTCTCTGAGAAGTTTGGCTTCCCGGTTTCGTCGGGTGATGATGTGGAGCTTCTCAATGAGGTGGCTTCCTGGTTGGGCTCTCCTTATATGTTGGCTGGAAATGACAAGAGTGGGGTAGACTGCTCCGGGTTCATCTGCAGTGTGTATCAAACCATATATAACAAGAAATTGCCTCGTCGGACGTGCGAGATATACGAGAAGTGTAAAACCATTCCTGTCTCTGAGGCGAAGATGGGTGATATTGTCTTCTTCCGTCCTGACGGAAAGATGGATGAAACGCCTAATTATGCGGGCATCTACTTGAAAAACAACAAGTTCGTGATTGTAAGTTCTTCGAAAGGCGTTACAATCGCTGATTTGGGTAGCAATTATTACAAGAAGACCTTTGTTTCTGCCGCTAAAGTGGTTGCAGAGTGATCAATAAGGGGCTTCCTTGTTGCCTGATATAAGAAAGGCTGAATTCCGTCGGGGATCTAGCCTTTTCCTTGTGATGATTTTATTGTTTCTCCAATAAGGAGATGCATGTCTTGAGTGACTCCTTCCAATAAGGAACCGATACGCCGGCGGCTTTGATCTTTCGTTTGTTGAGTACGCTGTAGGCCGGTCTCTCCGCCGCAGTCGGATATTCGAAGCTCTCGATAGCGCTCACCTTCGTGCCTAAGCCTGCGATCTCAAATATGGCTTTCGTGAAATCGAACCAACTGATGACCCCTTCGTTGGAGAAGTGGTAAGTGTCGAATCCCTTGAATCCTTTCTCGAGCAAGGTCATGATGGCGTAGGCCAAGTCTGTTGCGTAAGTAGGTGTCCCTATCTGGTCGTAGACAACGTTAAGCGACTCCCTTTCCTTCCCTAAGCGGAGCATGGTCTTGACGAAATTGTTTCCATATTCGCTGTACAGCCAAGCCGTGCGGATGACGATGGCGTCACAGCCGCTCTTCTCCACCTCTATCTCTCCTTGCCGTTTGGTGCGTCCGTAGACACCTATGGGTTGGGTGGCGTCGGTTTCTTTCAGTGGCAGGCTTGACTTCCCATCGAAAACGTAGTCTGTGGAGATATGGACGAGCTTGGCCCCGACGCTTTTGGCGGCGAGGGCGAGGTTCTTAGGCCCGTCCACGTTAATCTTTGCCGCAAGTTCCTCACAACTCTCCGCTTTGTCTACCGCAGTGAAGGCGGCGCAGTTGATGATCGCACCGACGCTCTCCTTTTTGACGAGATCCTCCAATAGGGGAAGGTTGGTGATGTCAACCTCCGGCATGTCGGTGTAGATAAACTTGTGTTGTGGGTAATTGCCCGCTATTTTGCGCACGGAGTTGCCTAATTGTCCGTTAGCGCCTGTAACCAATATGTTCATTGTCCTTGTCTTAATCGAATACTTCCGCTTCCAGAAGGAATGGATGTTTTTTATCTTTCTCCGATAGAAGCATTTTTTCTGCTGGGATATCCCATTTTATGCCGATGGTCGGGTCGTTGAACATGATGCCGGCATCAGCTTGGGGTGCATATACGTTGTCCACTTTGTAGGTGAATATCGCCTCTTCGCTTTTTACAAGGAAGCCGTGGGCGAATCCTCTCGGGATGAATAGTTGCTTCTTGTTTTCTTCGCTGAGCAGGACGGCTACGTGTTTGCCGAATGTCGGGGAGCTCTTTCTGATGTCTACGGCGACATCGATCACCTCGCCTTTGATTACTCGTACTAATTTCGCCTGTGAGAACTCTCCCTTTTGATAGTGGAGACCTCTCAGCACACCATAAGAAGACTTGGATTCGTTGTCTTGAATAAAGTTGACTTTCCCAATGTGTTCCTCAAACTCGTTTTGTTTGAAGGCTTCCATGAAGTATCCTCTGCTGTCAGAGAACACTTTAGGTTCTATGACCCATACTCCTTTAATCTCTTGTTCTGTGAAAATCATTTCTGTTCCAATAGTGATAGAATATATTGCCCGTAAAGGGTTTTGCTTAATTGTTCGCCTGATTTTCGTAATTGTTCGTCGGAAATCCATCCGTTTCGCCATGCGATCTCTTCGATGCAAGCAATATAAAAACCTTGACGTTTTTGGATTGTCGCCACAAAATTGCCGGCTTCCAAGAGCGAATCGCAGTTCCCTGTGTCCAACCATGTGAACCCTCTTCCGAATTTCATCATCTTGAGCGTACCCTCTTCAAGGTACATCTTGTTCAGGTCGGTGATCTCATATTCGCCACGTGCGGATGGCTTTAGCCTCTTGGCTTTCTCCGTCACTGTTTCGTCGAAGAAGTAGAGACCGGGCACCGCATAGTTGGATTTCGGGTTCTTCGGTTTCTCTTCCAGGGAGATCACTTTGCCCGTCTCGTCGAATTCCGCGACTCCGTAGGCGGAAGGATCTTTGACGTAATATCCGAATATGGTCGCTCCCTTTTGTGGCTTCGAAGCGTTGCGGAGCATTTCCGAGAAGTTTTGTCCATAGAATAGGTTGTCTCCTAAAATGAGACATCCCGCCTCTCCGTTGAGGAAATCCGCACCCAACACGAATGCTTGCGCCAAGCCGTTGGGCTCGTTCTGTATGACATAACTGAACTTCATGCCGAAATCTTCCCCTGTTCCGAGCAATTGCTTGAACATAGGCAAATCGCGAGGCGTTGAGATAATCAACACCTCGCGTATGTTAGCTAGCATAAGCGTCGAAAGTGGATAGTAAATCATCGGTTTGTCATAAACCGGCATGATCTGTTTGGATATGGCTTTCGACAGCGGAAATAAGCGGGTGGCACTGCCCCCCGCAAGTATGATACCTTTCATGTATTACTTTTGTTTCTTGTCTGCTAAAAGTACTGTCTTGATGGCGTTCCTGATCTCTTCCTTAGGAAGCGCTCCTCTGCTGGCCTGCGGCTGTCCCTCCTTAGGGATGAATATAAGCAATGGAATGCTGGTCGCTCCAAAGTATCTAGCGAGTTCCTTCTCTTCGTCGATGTTGATTTTGTAGATGTATATATCATCCTTATAATCTTTTGAAAGATCATCGAGGAAAGGAGAAATCATTCTGCATGGTCCACACCAAGATGCGTAGAAGTCGATGACACAAGGCTTGTCTCCCAAGTAGTTCCACCCCTCTGAATCAACGTTGACAACCAATTTCTTGAATTGCTCGCGGTTCAGGTGCTTCACGTATGTTTTTTGCTCAGACTTCCCTTTGTCGCTATTTCCACCACCTGCGTATAGGCATGATGACAAACCTAACAAAAGGCACATGATCGATGTCTTTAATAAATTCCTTGTTCCCATTTTACTGTATAATTTATCTTGTTTTTTATCGATTTGATTATCTCTATTACTTTGCAAAGTTAATGTTTTTTTTCTATTCGCAACGGTTGCGGCGCATGCTAATGTTAAAAAATGGAAAGAATCCTTTTCTGAATGTGCGAAAAACATTGATGGATGTTTCATGGCTTTCTTAAAACACCTATATTTGTACCGTGTAACAATTGGGGCTGGCATATGGCCGGATCGTTTTGTTGTTAGTGTGTGATAAATAGTAAATCGTGATAAATAGTAAATCGTAAATTGTAAAATAGTAAATATGAGCGATTCTTTGTTTTCGTCCCTTCCGTATAAGGTTGCGGATATTAATTTGGCTGATTTCGGTCGTAAGGAAATTGAGTTGGCGGAGAATGAGATGCCTGGTTTGATGGCTCTTCGTGAAAAATATGGTAAGCAAAAACCGTTGAAGGGTGCTAGAATCTCAGGTTCTTTGCACATGACCATACAGACGGCGGTCTTGATCGAGACGTTGGTCGAGTTGGGCGCTCAGGTCCGTTGGGCTAGTTGTAATATTTTCTCCACGCAAGATCATGCTGCGGCGGCTATCGCTGCGGCGGGTGTGCCTGTGTTCGCTTGGAAAGGTGAAACCCTTTCGGATTATTGGTGGTGTACCCTGCAGGCGTTGAACTTCGGCGACGGACAGGGACCTAATATGATCGTGGATGATGGTGGTGACGCCACGTTGATGATCCATTTGGGTGCGAACGGGGAGGATGACCCATCTGTTTTGGACCGTTCCGCTGAGAGTGAGGACGAAATAGAGTTGCTTAACATCTTGAAGGAAGTCCGTAAAGTGGATGGCAAGTTCTTCAATAGGATGCTTTCTTCGATAAAGGGTGTCTCTGAGGAGACGACAACGGGTGTGCACCGTCTTTATCAAATGGAGAAGGAGGGAAGACTTCGCATCCCAGCGTTCAATGTGAACGATTCTGTCACGAAGTCTAAGTTCGATAACTTGTATGGTTGCCGCGAGTCCTTGGCTGATGGTATAAAACGTGCCACGGATATTATGGTGGCCGGTAAGGTGGTCGTTGTTTGTGGATATGGCGATGTCGGAAAAGGTTGCGCACATTCCATGCGTTACTACGGCGCTCGTGTGCTGATTACCGAGATAGACCCTATCTGCGCTCTGCAGGCCGCTATGGAAGGCTATGAGGTGGTTACCGTCGAGGATGCGCTTCCTATCGGAGATATTTATGTGACCACGACTGGTAACGTGGACATCATCACGGTGGAGCACATGGAGAAGATGAAAAACTCAGCCATCGTATGTAACATCGGACACTTCGACAGTGAAATCCAGGTGGATAAGCTGAAGAAATATCCTGGCATCAAACGTAGAAACATCAAGCCTCAGGTGGATCAGTTCTTCTTCCCTGACGGACATTCTATCATCTTGTTGGCGGAGGGAAGACTCGTCAACTTGGGCTGTGCCACTGGCCACCCTTCATTTGTGATGAGTAACTCGTTTACCAACCAGACTTTGGCGCAAATCGAGCTTTTCACGAAGAAATATGAGGTGGGCGTTTACTGCTTGCCGAAAGAGCTTGACGAGGAGGTCGCTAGACTTCACCTCTCTAAAATCGGTGCGAAACTGACGAAGTTGACGCCTGCGCAGGCCGCTTATATAGGCGTCTCTGTCGATGGACCATACAAATCCGATTTGTACAGATATTGATGAACGTATTTCTCTGCCCTTCCGAATCTGTTCGGAAGGGCGGATCTTTAATTTGGACAATCAATTTGGGTGTTTTTTCACTATTTAGAAAAAAAAGGTCATCGTTTTTATTTGTTATTAACGAATTTTAAATAACTTTGTCGCACTCAGAAGTTTTTTTTCTGGTGTATTGAAAATGTAATTGTTGTTATAAGTCCATGAAAAAGATAATTATTGCGCTTGCGACGTTGCTCATGTTGACGTCGAATGTATTTGCGGAGAAGGATGTTAAGGTTCGTTTCGGATTGGAAGGCGGTTTTAACATGACAAAGTGGAACGGTGATTTGATGCCGAACTACGGCGTTTCTCCCGATCTGATTTCTGCGACAGCTAATATAGATGATGCAAGTGTTAGACCTGGTTTCCATGCTGGTGCGTTGATGGATATTATCATCGAGAAGCATTGGTCCATTCAGCCAGAGGTGCTGTTCCAAATGGAAGGCTCTGAAATCACCACGCCTATCATTACGCCGGTACTTAATGAGGAGGGTGAGATGGTAGGTCAGGAAATCGGTGATGGTACAATTACTGAAAAATATACTGCGGGATATATCAGAATTCCTGTTGTGTTGTACTACAATATCATGAATGTCGGTCCTGGTCAATTGTCTCCAGGTTTGGGTCTCTTCTTCGCCGGCGGTGTTTGTGGAAAGAGCTCTGAAACGGAGCGTAACACGTTCGGCGTGGATGGTATATTGGATGAGTTTGATTGGGGTCCTACCGTTAAGATCGGTTACGAATTCCAAAACGTGGCGAGTGGTTTGTATCTGAACTTGGGATTCTCCCAGGGTATGACAACCTCTAAGTCGACTGGTCTTAGCCTTTCCGTAGGTTATAAGTTCCAATACTGGAAAGCCCTTAGACGTGCTTACAACACGGGTATCTTGGAGTACAACCCATAATCGTAATGCGATTTAAAAAAGTTTATGTCGAAATAACCAACCGATGCAACTTTAACTGCAGCTACTGCTGCTCGTCGGTTCGGGAAAAGAGATTTGTATCGCCGGAAGATTTTTCGGCGATACTTTTTTCTATCAAGCCCTATACGGATTACATCTACCTACATGTGTTGGGCGAACCCTTGCTGCATCCTCAATTGGATATATTGTTGGCTGAAGCCTCCAAACAGGACTTTTATGTCAACTTGACGACCAATGGATCCTTGCTCCAACGTCGGCGTGAATTGTTGCTTCGCTCCGCGATCCGTCAGTTTAATCTCTCTTTGCACGATGCGGAGGAGAATTTGCCTGAATCCCAGTGGTTATCCTACTTGGAAGAGGTTTCACGCTTCGCGAAGGATAAATCATCCGATAGTTATTTCTCTCTTCGCTTATGGAATAGGGTGGGTGATGACGTTTCTCGCTTCAACCAGTTGTGCCTCTCCTTTCTGTCTGATTTTTGGAGGGTGGATATGTCGGATGCGTTTTCTTCCCGAAATAAGAAGTTGGCGGATCATGTCTATTTCCAGAATTCGGCTCGTTTTTCTTGGCCGGGGGAGAAACGCTTGCAGGTTCATCGCCGTTCATGTTATGCGGTGAGGGATCATGTGGCTATCTTGGTCGATGGTACGGTGGTGCCTTGTTGCCTCGATGCGAATGGCGCCATGCCGTTGGGGAATCTCTTCGAACAACCTTTCTCCGACATCATCGTTTCGGAAAGGGCTCAGCGGATTTTGGAGGGCTTCCGCCGACATGAGGTCGTGGAGCCGATATGCGCTGATTGTGGTTTCTTCGCAGGGTTGTAGTCTTCTTCACTATCCCATAAAAACATTAGTGACTTTTTGTGTTTCTCTCATATATTTATATCTTTGTTATTGAATTATATTAAGAGTTATGAGGCGTTTTCTGTGCATACTATTCGGTGTTTTCGTAAGTGGCTCTGTTTTGGCGTCATCCATTGATGAGATTGAAATTGCCACGAAAGGACAGACCACCTTGGCTTTGGGGGTCGGTATCCCTCCGTTCACGTCTGGTGCGGCGGCGGATATCCCATGTCTTTCACTCTCCGCCTCTGCCGGTATGGCGAGTGGTTTCGTGAATAGTGATTTGTTCGGAAAAAATGGTGCGGTTGATTTAGGTGTACAGTTCTCGGCTTGCCATTATAAGGATGAGTATTCTCTCTATAACACGACGCAATATGTGAAGGTGTTCCAAGGCTCGTTGACCCTTCGTAGCGCTTTCCATTTCCAGTTCATGAAAAACTTTGACGCATACGCGGGCCTTTGCGGAGGCGTGAATATCTGTGCGGAGAGCTTCAAAGAGGTTACTAGATATAGTGAACAGTCCTATTTCGAGTTGTGGAATGAGATCGAATCGAATACGTTCTCCCCGGTTCTTGGCGCTTACGTGGGTACGAAGTGGTTTTTTACCGATCATTTCGCCTTGGGCTTGGAGGCTTCGTATGATTTTCTCCGTACGGATGACGAAGCTTGCCTGGAGGCTTACGGACGTTCTCACTATGGTGGTTCCGCCCTCCCTATCATTTCTGTTCTTGCTTCATTCAAATTAGGTAACAAGTGATCCTCTGCAGGACCGTGATGCCGCTTTGTCAGGGGGGGGGACCTGAAATCGATTAATTCCCCATGTGCCTGATTGATTCTTGCCCTATTTGTTGTTGCTATTGTCCTCTTTGTAAAATTGATCTATGCTAAATATTTCGTATGTATGTAAAATATGCATGTGTATTTTTTGGAGTGAATAAAATTTTATGTATATTTGAACATCAATAGAAGTTAAAAACAATAATAGGGTACAATCAGCAAGTTTTTAGTGTTGTGTTTGTGTGGTGAAGCTGACAATTATTGCCATGAATTTTTTTGATTCTAATATATAGTGTATTTATTAACGTAAATTTTTAGCAATGAGAAAGAAATGTTTACTAATTGGGGCCTTAATAGGGGCGTGTGGGGCTGCATTCGCTAATGCGGATGACCCGAACGCTGTGATGATCGAATTAAAGGATCACACAACGTATTCTTATGTTTTGGAAGATTCTCCGAAATTACAGTATAAGAATGATAGTCTGATTGTGGTGGGGTCGGTTTCTACATCCTATTCATTCTCGGAAGTCAGCAAGTATTATTTCGCGAAAATTCCTATGCCATGCTGTAATGTGGGAGTGCCTGAGGTTGAGGCGAACGAAGTGCGTGTCACCTATCTGGACAACAAAAACGTTTTGATCGAGGGTTTGGCCGAGTCGGCGCAAGTGGGATTGTTCACTGTTTTGGGAGAGCTAATCAAGCAAACAAACTCATCGGAGAACGGAGTAGTCCAATTGACCTTACCCGATGTCAAGGGTGTTTATATCGTGAAAGTTAATGACCAATCAATCAAACTTATAAAGAAATAGGGTATGAGAAAATATATACTTACGAGCCTGATAGCGTTGATAGCTTTCTGCTTCGCTTCAGTAGCCAATAAAATTTATATAAATAGCGGCAGAGAAACGTATATTTACGAGTTGTCGGTGTATGATACTGTTGTCCATATCGATTCCACTCGCCAGGTGGAGATCCAAACGAAGGGTAGGCACCAAAATTTCGCTAAGAAATTTTACGTGGAGGATTTGTCCCAAGTCTATTTCTCTGGACATACGGAATTGGACGTGGAGAAGGTCTCCGCAGTGAGAAACTGTTCTGCTGACTCCAATGCTCCCTTATATGTGAGCGATACGTTAGTCACCTATCAGTATTCTCCAGAGAAAGGAGAGTTGTCCTTAACCATCTATTCCTTGGAGGGAATGTGTTGCGAGTCGGAGTGGTTTGCGGATCTGAATTATTTGGTCACAAGAACCAGTGGCCAGATCGGCATCAATCTTGATCAATTTCCTATTATCGAGGATACTGCAACGGGTGTCATGTCGGCGTGTGATTGTTTCTGTTATGGCTACAATGTGAATGTGGTCTTAACGGGTGTTCATGCAGAGCCTTATCGCATCGACCTGCAAGGCACCGACAACTTTTATATCGATTTGAGCACTAGTACAGAGGGTGTTATCTATAGATTCCCGAATGGCGGTTATGTGAAACATAGCAATTGTAAGAACCATTATTTGGAAGAAGAGTATGGCGATGATATTGATGGGTTCGGATGGAGAAGAAAAGTCGGCGACACATTGGTTTCTTATCAATATGATTATGAAAACGACCAACTTTATATCACCTCCCATGATGTTTATACAAATTGTTGTGCGAATATACTCTCTTCGGTGATTCAAATGAAGGATACAATTGTCGTGTTTGTGTATGAGAAAGCCGGACTGGACTGTGATTGCATGTGCTATTACGATGTCACTTCTTATGTGAATGGATTGAGGAAAGGTGCTGCGGATAGTGAAAAAATATACCACTTCCGAGTGGAGGGCAGCTCATTCGATTTGCATATCGGAAACGAAGGAGACTTTAGTGGCGTGATTCTGTATGGAGATCCGAAGGGCCGTTTCTTGGAGGGCAGTTCATGCAAGGGCTCTTCTTCGGAAAAAGGTTTGACCGAGGAGCTCGAGAGATCTTCAGACACGTTGGTTTCTTACCGCTTCGACCTCAGTCGGGGCGAGGGCGTCGTTGTGGCGTATGATGTGCCTTTGAGCTGTTGCATCGAGGCGCAGTCTGTGACTGACGTAAATGGTGACAATATAGTTATTACCCCTGTTCAGGTCGGTATGCCATGTAAGTGCATGTGTACTTATGATGTTACCACTGGTTTGGAAAATCTGAAGCCTCGTGTCTATCATATTACAGTGCGGGGCTCGACGTATGGTGATATCTCTTTTGATGTTGACTTGTCTAAAGACTCTATCGTGGAGGGAATTATTCCTACGGGTATAAGGGGTCGTCTCCTTTCCTTGAGCCCTTGCAAGAGAGAGACGAGAGAGTTGGCGGATAGCCTTCGTTCCTTGGAACGTACCCTAACGCATATTGAATCTGCGGATACACTTGTCTCTTATGAGTTCTCTCCAGAGACTGGCGTGTTGATTGTTACTTCTTATGACCTCGAAATTAATTGTTGCACGACAAAGGGTACTGAGGCGGTGGCCCAAGGGGATACCATCACGATTCGCACGATAGAGGGCGGAGATAGATGCAGATGCTTGTGCATATTTGATGTCAAATCAGAGGTGGTGAATCTTGAGGCGAAACCATACCATCTCGTTGTGGATGGCGTGGAGTTCGATGTTGACTTCTCCAAGGATTTGACGGGTGTTGTGACGAAATAGGTTAATATGTTTTCATAAATTTGGTGATGCCACGGGGGATGCAGTGACCCTCGTGGCATTATTTACTATTTAACTATTTACTATTTACTGTTTGGACGTTTGCGATTTACTATTTAGCTATTTACGATTTACTGTTTCAGAGGCGGAAATGGTTGATCGTCTTTTGCCTCATCCCTATGAAAATGTTGGGGAATGTTCCTGGAAAAGGAAAGGGGATCGCCTTGTTTGGCAACCCCCTTCGGTTCATTTCTTTTTAGCATCTATATGAGACGCTGACTCCTCAGCTGCCAAATAAGCAGCAATGTGTTTTGCTTTTTTCTCAACCTTTTTAGGCTTTTTCTCATTACCTTTCATAATACTACCAATTTAAAGTTAAACAATTTGTTTTATTTAAACGGAGTTGCTCGGTTATGAAAAACATAGCTGGGTAGCTCTTCGAAATGATTTTCGATCATAGTTGACGATCTTTATCGTCGTCTATATTAATACAAAAACCGTGCCAAACGTCAGAAGGAACTTTCTGTCCACTTTTGTGCCATTCTGTCCGAGTGATGTGACACGATTGACTATTTATTTTGTAGGGTAGGGTGAAAATTGTATCTGATGAAAATTAAATTGTTTTTGTGATGCTATATTGCCGATTCTTTGTAAATTGCCTTGATTATTGGTGAGAGATTTGTTTCCCTCTTTCCCTTTGAAAATTCTGGATGTCACCTATGGGAACACACAGGCATGCGAAAGAACACAAATCTTGATGGATTATGCCAATAAGATTGGAGGATTGGACGTTTAACAAAAAATATATGATCATGAGAAAAGAATTGCTCATTCTGGCAACGGCTGTGTTAAGCGCTTGCGGCGGGGCGAACACCAATCAGGAGCAACGTTCGGACACGCTGAGTAAGGAGCTTCCTGAAGATACGGTAGTGGCAGTGAAGGAACAGCCTTCATTTACCTCTCCCGACCGCCAATTTATGGATGTGCGTGGCAACGTTTCCAAATTGTCTGTTCAGGTAAGTAATTGTGACTCTACTTGGAGTGGCAAGCTCGAACATGTGGAATGGATGGATAAGACATACACATTCGATCAAAAAGGTGTTGTCGCTTTTGATACAAAGGAAAAAATCAGGCTTTCCCGCAACGATAATGGACAAATCACAAAGAAGGAAGTCTATGTGGCGGACTTGGGTATTTATATTTCTGAAGAGTATCTCTATAATGAACAGGGGATGTTGGATACGATGATTATCAATGGGTTAGAATGCCATGGGAAAAAGTATTTCATGTATGACAGTGATTTAGAATGTGTTTCCTCTGTTGAACCCTCTATGGGAGAAGGCGAATATCTTTATACAGATGCCATGGAGTATTTCAACATCGTGGAGCGGGATAGTTTGGGTAACTGGACAAAACGTCGTGTAACCACTGTTAATAAGTATTCTCAGGACGGGAAGAATATTGAGAAAGAGGAGAGAGAGTATCGTATAGAGACGAGAGAAATTTTTTATTATTAAATGTGATCCACACACGCTCGGAATTTGTGCTCAAAGTAAACGTTGAATTGATTCGTCCGCAATTTTTCCGCCCTTGATTCCGTGGGTTTAGGATCATGCCTTGGGGCAAATTTGTCCCATTCAAAAAAATGATGTACATTCGCGTCATTAATTTTATAATCGTTATAGTATGAAAAAAGTATTGTTTTTACTGTTGGCTGTGCTTCCTTTCATGGGAGTCAGTGCATCGAATGTGAGCAAGATTGAGTATGCCAATGCTGGCGATTTCTCCCTCGGTATTATGATTGGTGTTCCTCCTCATAGCCATGCGAACATGCCTTCTCTTTCTGTGGATGGTATGTGGGGCTTGGCGGATGGTTTCATCCACACGAAGACATTTGGTGACAATGGTGCCATCGATTTGGGCGCATATATCGGATATTGTAACTGGACGGATAATTTGCGTTATGAAGGCCGTGATTATAAGCATTCTTATTGGGAGTTGCCGATGGCTGTCCGTTGCGGATTCCATTTCCAGTTCGTTCAGCACTTGGACGTATATGCTGGTTTCCAGGGTGGTGTGGCAATTATCCATTGGAGTGATACGCATGACGCAGTGAAGACCAGCGATGGAGATTGCGATGGTATCTTCGGTAACTATTTGGGCGCTAAATGGCACTTCACCGATGGTTTCGGCGTGAAGGCTGAATTCTCGAGCGATTGGATCGGAGATGGCATTGAACATGACAACTTGCCTCCTTTCGCCGTCGGTGTGACATTCAATTTCTAATCGGAAAGTATTTGTAAGTAATATATTATTAACGGATTCCCTCGCTTGAGGGTGAGATGTGAAATTTCGGTTGTTATTATGAAAAGGATTTTTTTATTGTTTATTTCCCTTCTGCTCGTCGGGAATATGATGGCAGGTAACGGAAAAGTGAGTGAAATTGGTGTTGTGAAACAGGGCGGTTGCAATTTGGGGTTTATGATCGGTGTGCCGCCAATTGATTATTACGAGAGTGGTGAACCTACGGATCCTACAATCCCTACGTTCTCGGTAGATGCTAATTGGGGCTTGGCTTCCGGATTCATCAAGACGAAGACTTTCGGTAACAATGGTGCTGTTGATTTGGGCGCATATTGGGGTATCGACCACTACAAAGGTGTTTGGGATCGCGGAAGGGGAATGTTGCAGAACTCCATCTTGATCAGAGCCGCTTTCCACTTCGAGTTCGTGAAAAACTTGGATGTCTTCATGGGCATCGCCAATGGTGTGAACATCTTCGGTTCTACGAATGACCATCCAGGATGGGACTTCGATGATTGTAAGTATGCCGGTGGTATTTACGGTGGCGTGAAATATTATTTCACGGATCATTTCGGCTTGAAGATCGAGTTCGGTTCTGACTGGAACGAGAAGAATCTTACGAATTTCGCAGGTGGTTTCACATTTAAGTTCTGAAACCATAGGTCGAAACATCTGAGCGGGGAAGTGAATTCCTGGGCTTTAAATGATAGAAATGAAGGAGGGGCGAATCATCGTCCCTCCTTTCTTTTGTGCGCCTGATGCGTTAGCTTCGCTTATTCCACTAGGATCTTTATGCTTCTTTTCCCTCCCTCTTGGCATATCTCCGCAATGATGATTTGTCCTCTGTATATCCGTAGATCGATGGTTCCCCCCGAATCGTTCGTCGGCGCCGCAATGTGCTCGCCTTTTAGGCTGTAGAGCGTTGCTTTTTCACCTTTTCGGAGGCGAAGTTGCCCGTCGATTAGGTGGACGTAACTCTCTTGAGGGGCATCGTTCAACCCATTTCCTTGCCTCTCCTTGTAGACTAACCGTCCGATTTTGTTCGCACCGAGGGCCGCGTCGTATTGGGCGGATGGATTGCCGAATTGTATGCAGTGGTAGTTCTTGTCGCTCTTGTGGTCACCATATTCTGAGACTCGGATGAATAGCTCGTACGTGCCTTCCTCCATCTCTTGCGGAATTTCCAAGTGGGTGCTTAGGGTTGTTGTATCCCTTGAAAGCCATGCCATGGGGTCGATAGGGCTTTCCGGAAGCACCTCGTGGCTCTCTGCCTCTCCTTTGAAGATGAATGAGACGATCGCTTGGCGGGTGAGGTTGCCGAAGCCGACGTTCTCTATGCCCAACGTCACGTCGATGCCTTTACCCGTAGGCGAGGCGGTGTCGATCGTGGCGCTCCGGAGGATGAAGCGGTAGCCCAGGTGGTTCTCCACGTAGGTGTAGCCATCCTTCCCGTTGTATTCGGGGTCGTCGCCTTCGAAGGTGATCTCCTTCCAGCCGAGGATGGTGGGTTGGTGCCATTCGTAGTTGAGGTAGGAGGTGTGGGTGCGGAATCCCTCTTGTGCGAGGTAGGCGGGGGTATTGATCGGATCGTCACCGTTGTAGTTGGCGACGAGCTCTCCACCGTAAGGGGTGTGTTGCGAATAGGTTTCGAGCCATTGCACCATCATCTCACGGGTCATCTGGTGGCCGCTTTCCCCCATGCCGATGGTGCCCAGATCGCTGTAGGAGCCCAGATAACCATCGTTGTACATGCCGACGCGCAGGATGGTGTCCCCTTTCGCCGCAAGGGCATTCCGGAACGCATCTGAGTGGATGTCGAAGCCCGAGTAGTTGCTGCCTTGGTTGACGCCCAACCAGACCGCCACGATGTCGGGACGGCGCACACCGATCATGATCTCCGGAGGTGTGCATTGGAGCAGTGTCTGCAGCGCCTCCGCGATGTTTTCGTTGCTACCCACGTTGCTGGAGTGCATTTCTCCCCAACTGCCGTACATGCCCAGCTCCACGAAGGTGATGACGTCCGTGTTGCGGGCGTAGACTTCCCCCAACTGCTTCAGGTGACCGAGGATGACGGACTGCTCCGGGTCGCATTTGGTCGAGCCGTTGAACCAAGGGTCGTAGGCGAAGCGCACGATGGCGGTTTTCCCACGTTGGCGCACGGCGTCCAGCGTCGCTTCGAATGCATCCAAGGCATCTTGGGTGAGTGGTCGGGAGACCCCGAAGGTGGTGTCGCCCGTCTCCTCATTGACGCTCAGCACCGCTTTGCTGGAGAATTCCGAGATGTCCATCCTGAGGTGGGAGATGTTGCCCCATGTGCTTGCTGGTTGATTTCCTTCCGCCTTCAGGTGTAAGCCTTGGGTGCGGTAGAATCCGATGCCGGGGTTCTCCACTTTCTCCAATGCGTCGGTAAAGTCCAGATTTTGCGGGACGGGAGCCCCGTGGAGCGTTATGCCTAAGAAAAGAAGGCCTGCGAAGGTGATGGTTCTTGTCATGATCGTCGTATGTTATTCCTGCGGAGGATGTCAACCCTCGACGCATGGTTGTTATCAATTCCCTAATGTACGGAAAATTTGCATTCCACGTTTGATTTTAGTGATTATATTATGCTTACGAAAAAACTTTGATTTAGGAATATACGAAAAAAGGAAAAGGACTTCCTGTAATAGAAAGCCCTTTGTCGATTGCGCCTTGCCACCATTTCAGATGACAGAACTTGGGGCAAAGTCGTCAACGCATAAAAGCGAAGTCCCCTCTGTGGGTTAAGCCCCCTGGTGGGTAAGGCATTTCGGGATTAACCGAAATGCGTAACCCGATGCAAATATGCAATGATTTTATATTCCGTAAAAGTTTAATTCGTTTTTTTGTTTTTCTTTTTTGTAATTTCGTGACCGTAACGATAATTGAACGTTGATATGAAGAAAGTGATCGCATTCCTGCGCACGTTGCGGGAGAATAACAATACGGAGTGGTTCCATGCCCATCGGAAGGAGTACGAGGAGGCGAAGGATTCCTTTAGCCAGTTCGCCCGTCGGCTGATAGAGGAGACGGGCCGGTTCGACGAGAGCGTGGCGGGTCTGGAACTGAAGGACTGCACCTACCGCATTAACCGGGACATCCGCTTTTCGGCGGATAAATCGCCTTACAAAACGCATTTCGGGGTCTTCATCGCCCCCGGTGGCAAGAAGTCGGGTAGGGCAGGTTACTATTTCCACCTCTCCGTGGGTGGTGACTCCTACCCGGATGCGAACATGGTGGCGATCGGTCATTACTGCTACGACAAGCGGGTGGTGGAGATCGTGCGGGAAGACCTGATGGACGAGCCTGAGAAGTTCGCCTCCTTTGTGCGGACAGGCGCGAAAGATGGTTTCACACTCGATAGCGAGGGCTCGTTGAAGAAACTGCCGAAGGAGTTCTCCGAGTGCAAATACCCTGATTATGCTAGGCTGAAGGTCTATTGCTTGTCTAAATTCATGTCCGAGGAGGAGGTGTCGGAACAAGAGGAGCTCCTCCAACATGTGCTGACGCTCTTCCGTCGCAACAAACCCTTCGTGGAATACCTGAATCAGGTGATCGATTATGTGAGTGAGGAGGATTAAGACCAGAGGATTTTTTAAACGTAGCAATATGGCGAAAGTTAAGCGTTTATTAAGCCTGTCATTTTGGCAATCTAAAATACGTAACCGTTCGATAACAAAGAAGTTAGGAAACAATCCTAGGAAACTGAATGTGGGGAAGGATGTCCTCTTCCTCCATCCGCAACACATCTATTTCGGCGACCATTGTGTGGTGAATCAGCGTACCGCTTTTTGTCCCCTTCACAGTCACATGGGAACGGATTATCCTTCCAAAATCGTGGTGGGAAACAATGTGAATTTTGGCGCCTATAACAGGATAGCCTCCGCCTATTCCGTCACCATAGAGGATGATGTGCTCCTCGCCGCATTTGTCCATATTACAGACCATTCGCATGGTTATGAGGATGTTACCCTCCCTGTCAGCAAGCAACCCATTATACACAAGGGACCGGTTGTGATCGGGAAAGGCAGTTGGCTGGCGTTTGGATGCCATGTCTTGTCGGGTGTGACCATCGGAGAGCATTGTGTGGTGGCGGCGAATTCCGTTGTGACGAAGGATGTTCCGCCCTTCTCTGTGGTCGCGGGCAATCCGGCACGTGTGATCAAACGGTACAATTTTGAGACCAAACAATGGGAACGCGTGTGAATGATCTCGAAAGAACGTGAAAAATGCCAAGATGGTTTTGGAAAACGATCCTGGCATTGGAAAATGAAAAGAATTAAAAAAACGCAAAACGATCTATCAATCATTCAATCAATTAAACACCCAATTATTTAATTACTCGCTCAATCACTTTGTAGATGTATACTTCTGCAGCCTCACGAAATCCCCGCCGTCGGTGACGAAGAGACGGAAGGCCACAGCGTGTAGCTTATTATCGATGCAGAGGTAAGTCACTTCTCGCCAGGAGCTTCTTTGCCTGTTCTTCACCTCCACCAATTCATAGATGCAACCGTTGTGTTTCAACTCCTTCTTCTCGAAGTCCACACTCATACACTTTATGTCGAAAGCATACGAACTTAGGTATGCCACTGACAGAATTATTGTTAAAACTACTTTTCTCATAATCCACAAATTTTAGTTAATAGTATATATAAATTCACAACCAATGTAAGTCCGACCGCTTGTCTTCCCTTTTGTTTGATGTGACAAATTTAGGGTGCTAAACATAAATAATCTATCGTTATTTACGATTTTATTCTATATTATTCATTGATAAAACCAATTGATTAAAAGGTGATGATTCGTTTTTGTTTGCCAACCACATCCTTGATGTTGTGAAATGTGTATACTTGTAATGTTTTGATTCCTAGGATTGTTGCGCTTGTAGTCTCTTCTTCGCCTCTTCTTGATCGATGTTGTCGTGGATCATTTTTTCCGGAGTTATATGGAACCTTTGTATCAGGTATTTCATCTGATCAATAGTCTCTAAGACGTTCCCTTGATCGATTCCGTCAATAGAGTAGTATGCATAGACGATATCCTCCACAATGTGTAATTTGCGGCAACTATTTTTCTCTTGACAATATTTGTACCATTCTTCGACAATGCGGTCCATTTGCATGGGGGGAATAATATATATGGCTGCTATGATATTTGCTTTTCTGAAACTCTCTGACTCTTCTTTTATGAAGGCAAGTTCAATGTCCCATCCATCAACTGTTTTGATGAAGTAGTTCAGAGGACGGGGTTGGACTATTATTTTGGTGCCCTTGGAAAACCATTTGTACACAAAGTCGGAGAGCGTTTGTGTCATTCTACGAATGGTTACGAATGATTGGATATATGTTCCAATAAGTGTTGGCGGGATGACGATTGCTGGACAGATAAAACTCATGAGGAAGACTTCGCCCCAAGGATGTTGGCTAGAGAAGTTTATGCAACTTAGCACAACGAGCAGTACTACCATACATATTAGGCATATTGGCAATACGATGCCTAAGGTCGATAGAAACCATTTCTTTTTTGATTGATAATAAATGCCACATCCTTCGAATAAGGCTTTCCTAGTTCCTTTCATGTCTAGGTGCTCTCCGTTGATGACGTATGGTGTTTTTATCATGGGAGGGGACTATATTTGCTGATAGAATACGAAAACAATATTAGGAGATGCCTTACCCAAAGACATCTCCTAATTATTTAGAATAGACTATTATTTACTTAATGATCTCCATGCCCTTCTTCAAGGCAGCCTCGTTCATCGGAATGAGGTGGTGGTGACGTTCAGGGAGTGTCTTCTTCAGACCCTTGAGAACGTTTTCGAGTTCAACGATAGGTCTGATTTTCAAGAATCCACCGAGGAGGATCATGTTGAAGGACTTCGCCGCATTCATTTCGATGCAGGCGTCCATCGCGTTGATCTTGTGGATATTGATATCCGTTCTCGTCGGTTCCGTCGTGATACCGTATGGGTCATAGATCAATGTTCCGCCCGGTTTAACGGTCTTCTCGAACTTATCCAATGACTGTTGGTTCAGGATGATGGCCGTATCGTAGGAGTTTAGGATAGGAGAGCTAATCTTCTCATCGCTCAGGATGACGGTCACGTTAGCGGTACCACCGCGTTGTTCCGGACCGTAGGCAGGCATCCAAGTCACCTCTTTGCCCTGCATCAAACCAGAGTAGGCAAGAATCTTACCCATGGAGAGAACGCCTTGTCCTCCGAATCCAGCTATGATAATTTCCTCTTTCATTTCTTCTGATTTTATTGGTTAGCGTCTTTGTCAATTAAGTCACCGAGCGGGTATTGAGGGAACATGTTCTCCTCCATCCACTTGTTAGCCTTCTCAGGGGTGAGTTTCCAACCCGATGAGCAAGTGGAAACCACCTCCACCACGTTAGCGCCGCCCTTGCCGTCCATGCAGTTCTCGAAAGCCTTTCTGATGGCCTTCTTGGTCTTGCGGACAGCCGCAGCGGTTTGCACGCTTTGGCGGGTCACGTAGCGGGTACCTTCCAAGTCTTTCAGTTGGTTGGTGATCTTCAGCGGATAACCATTCAATTTCACGTCACGTCCGTAAGGGCAGGTGGCCGTCTTCATGCCTTCGATGGTTGTAGGGGCCATCTGACCACCCGTCATACCATAGATACCGTTGTTGATGAAGATGATAGCGATGCTCTCGCCACGGTTGCAGGCGTGGATGGTCTCGGCCGTACCGATGGCGGCAAGGTCACCGTCACCCTGGTAGGTGAAGACCAATTTGTTCGGGCGAAGGCGCTTGATGGCCGTTGCCAAGGCAGGTGCGCGGCCGTGCGCTGCCTCTTCCCAGTCGATGTCGATGTAGTTGTAGGCGAAAACCGCACATCCCACAGGGGTGACACCGATCGTGTCCTCTACTAAGCCCATCTCCTCGATAACCTCGGCGATCAGCTTGTGAACAACACCGTGGCTACAACCCGGACAGTAGTGCATTGGGTTGTCGTTCATGATATCCGGTTTCTTGTAAACCAGATTCTCGGGTTTTATGATATCTTCTAAAGCCATTTTCTTTTTCGATTAAGTGAATTACATCAATTTAGTCTTCACTGCGTTCACGATCTCGTCTGGGGTGAAGACGATACCGCCCAAGCGTCCATAATGCTCAACAGGAACCTTTCCGTTGACAGCCAAGCGAACATCCTCGACCATTTGGCCTGCGTTCAACTCTACGGACAACATGGCTTTCACCTTGTTGGCGTATTGTGCGATGACCTTGGTAGGGAAAGGCCACAGGGTGATCGGGCGAAGGAGTCCCAGCTTGATTCCCTCGGCGCGCGCCATCTCGCATGCCTTTTGGCAGATGCGGGCGGAGCATCCGAAAGCCACCAACAAGTACTCCGCATCGTCGCAGAGGATCTCCTCGTAGCGTACCTCGTTCTCCTCGATCGTTTTGTATTTAGCTTGGAAGCGGAGGTTGTTCTGCTCCATCACCTCTGGCTTCAACTCCAGGGAAGTGATGATGTTGTTCTTGCGGGACATCTTCCTTCCGGTAGCCGCCCAAGGACATTGTTTCTCAACCTCTTCGTCGGTTCTTCTTGGCTTGTAGTCAGGCAAAACCACCTTCTCCATCATCTGGCCGATGACACCGTCCGCCAAGATGATCGCAGGGTTTCTGTATTTGAAGGCCAGATCGAAGGCCAATCCCACGAAGTCCGCCATCTCTTGTACGGAAGCAGGGGCTAAAGCGATCAGACGATAGTCTCCATGTCCACCGCCCTTGGTGGTCTGGAAGTAGTCCGACTGGCTAGGCTGGATCGTACCCAAACCCGGTCCGCCACGCATCACGTTGACGATCAAGGCAGGCAACTCGGCGCCCGCCAAGTAAGAGATACCCTCCTGCATCAGGGAAACACCCGGGCTGGAAGAGGATGTCATGACTTTTTTACCTGTGGCGGCTCCACCATACACCATATTGATGGAAGAGACTTCACTTTCTGCTTGTAGCACTACCATACCTGTCTCTTTCCAAGGCTCCACCTCCATGAGGGTCTCCATAACCTCGGATTGAGGAGTGATGGGGTAACCGAAGTAACCATCGCATCCGCAACGGATCGCGGCGTGTGCGATCGCCTCGTTACCTTTCATTAATCTTACTTCTTCACTCATCTCTATATTAATCTATTTTTGTTTTGTACACTGAAATACATCCATCCGGACATACGATTCCACAACTTGCGCAGCCTACGCATGCGTCCTCATTAGCCATGATGGCGTAATTGTAACCTTTCGCGTTAACTTGTTTGGACATCGCCAACACGTTGGCAGGGCAAGCGACCACGCACAATTGGCATCCCTTGCATCTGTCTTTGTTAACCACAACAGCTCCTTTGATTTTAGCCATTTTTCTTACTGTTTATTATGTCGTTTTTTAATTGTCGCGAAATTACTCTTTTTTTCTCAAAAAAGGAAATTAAATTTTCCGAGGTGTTTTAGTTTTCATTCATCCGTCTCCCTCTCCTGCGCTTGTCGTGCAGTGGTTTGATATTCAATGCCTCTCGGCGCGGAAGGAGCGGCTTTATTTCCTCATTAATCCTAGATATTCGTCCAACTCCTCTTGTGACCATTTCTTGTTCAGATCAACGATGTTGTCTTTGTCTTTGAACGGAGGAAACTTCGTGTAGAAGGTTAGTCGGCGGAAGTGGTGGTGGAAGATTCCTCCCACAATGGATAATGGTTTGATATCCTTGCCCTCTTTGTTTAGTTTCATCGTCTGAAGGTACATGTCGAAGTCTGGCGCTTCGACCGTAGGGTCCCATTGCCCTCCGACCATTTCGAGCCCCTGCTTGTCCATGATGACGGCCGAGCCGGAAAAACCTATCCTCAGGTTTAATTTATGTCGGTTCCATACCTCTTCGCAGAACTTCTCCCAATTGCAACCGTAGCATAGCTTTATCATCGTTTTCAGGGCTAGTTTACCTTGCCCCATGATGAATTTTGTCGGGTATTTAACATGCTTCCAGTGACGGGATAGTTTCTTGGTCTCCTCTTTGGTCGCCATACGGTCGTTGCTGGCGAGCGATAGGATATGATACCCGTCTTTCCCTAAAACCTGCATCAATCGGCTGTCCCAGTGCGGGGAGAGGACGATGTCGTTGTTTAAGAATGCATAAACGTCACCCTTCGCCGCCTTGATGCCGACGTTTTGGCAGTAGGAGTATGAGTAATTACCGTCATTTACAATCACATGCACGTTGTCCCCTAGTGATTTGAAGAACTCGGTGCTTCCGTCCGTTGAGCCGTTGTCGATAATGATGAGTTCAAACTCTGAATCTGTGTTCTTGACAATGGAATCGTAGTAGATACGGTTCATTGCTAATTGATTGTAAATTGCGGTGATAATGCTTATCATATATGGTTCTTATTGTTTCGATTCTTTTCTTGTCGCTCTTTTGTTCAAGATGTTCTCCATCCTCATGATGTGTGCAAAGGTAGGTAAAAAATAGGAAAGTACAAGCCTATCTGACGTCTCATCCGACGGGTTTCGTCCCCTTTTTACCCTCTGTTAACGAAATTATTCGTTTTTTATATTTTATTTAACGCAATAGAGGCCTATAACTTCGTTATAAATCGTGTATATGTGCTATCTTTGCATGATTATATTGGCATGAAAAAGCTGACGTACATATTGTTGTCCATTATAGGAGTGATTTCAGTGTTACTCCTCTTGGCTTATGCGGCTTTGCAGAATGATAGGATACAGCGTCGGTTGGTCTCTTCCTTGACGGAAAGCCTTTCCAAACAGGTGGGTAGTGAGATTGGCATGGACCATATCGATTGGTCTTTCCCGAACAGTTTCGTCCTGCAGAATGTTTATGTGCAGGATTTGCAGGGCGACACCATGCTTGCGTGGGATAGGGCCAAGGTGACGATCGACATGGTGAAGCTTTTCTCTTCTACGATTTCTTTCCGTACGATTCAATTCTCAGGCATGAGGGCGAACCTTTCCATGGATTCCCTACAAGTGCCTAATTTCCAGTTTTTTGTGGATGCGTTTAAGCCGAAAGAGGAGGATGATTCCCTCTCTTGGCAGTGGTCGATGAACATTGAATCGATCGCTTTTAGCGAAAGTAATATCTCTTATCGGAATCCATACAAGAAGGACGTTGTCGGTAAACTGAATCCTAACGACTTGAATGTGAGTGGGATAAATGGTAGGGTATATGTCAGCTCCTTTTTGGGCGATTCGGTGCATCTCTATGTGGACAATATCTCTATGCAGGAGAAGTCTGGTTTGGTCGTGGATACGATCTCCGCTGTTTTGGACATCAACACTGATCGTATTTATGTGAAGGATTTTGTGCTGGCGACGCCTAGGAGCCATTTGCGCCTGGATCAGATATTGGTTAATCATGACCATTTCAAGGCGTTTGATGATCCGATGAATCGGCTTCGTGGTGTGATTAACATCGCCCCTTCGGTGTTGCATCCTGCTGATTTCTCCTCGCTGCATCCCTCTTTGGATGTCCTTTTCGACGATGTCAGGATCAGTGGTGCCCTTGTCGGCACACCGAATAACCTTCAGGTGAATGGCATGAACGTCACTTATGGGGCGGATACGAAGTTCGTTGGTTCCGCCTTCTTGCGTAATATCTATCCGGACCCGAAGAATTTCTATATTGACGCGAATGTCAATCGTATCTCCTCCTCTCCGATGGAGCTTACGGACCTCCTTTATGTGGTCATCGATAGGGAGGTCTTGTTGCCTCGTTCGTTGGATTCGTTGGGCGTGGTCTCTTACCAGGGTATCTTAAAGGGGTCTTTGCAGGATCTGTTGACCAAGGGAGTTGTCTCTTCCATCGCGGGGGATTTGAATGTTTCGGCTACATTCCAATCGAATGATCTTCAGTTCAACAGCTATAAGGCGGTGGGTGAAATCAGTGCCAAGAACTATCATCTGGTGGATATCTTAGGCGCCTCTTCGCAGGTGGGGGATATCACGATGGGACTGAACATCGCTTTGCAGAAGTTGTCCGACCGTAATTATGTGTTGGATGCGGAGGGTAGGGTCGATTCCATCACGTATAAGGGATATTGTTATGAGAATATCCGATTGAATGGTAAGTTTGACGGAGACGGTTTTGACGGTGAACTGATCATGAGTGACAAGAATGCGGAGGTGAACTTCTTGGGAAAGGCGGACTTCAAGAAACATGACATGCCGATCTTCCATTTCTCGGCGCATGTGGATAAACTGAACCTAAGCGAGACGAATCTGGTGACGAAGTATCAAAACGCTAGTATCTCTTTTGATGTGGAGTCTAATATCGTGGGTAATTCCATTGATAATATCGAGGGCGCCTTCTCATTGGATAATGTGGTCTTTGTTAATGGTAATAAGGAATTGGATATCAATAATTTAAGTATCGCCGCCACGGTAGAGAACCGCAAACGGAAGCTGACGGTTTATTCGGACTACATCAATGGTAGCGTGGTCGGTCAGTACCGATTCTCCACGATAGGGAAGTGTTTCCATAACTTGGCGCATCGCTATCTGCCTTCCATCGTGAAGGAAGAGTACGCCTTGCCTGATAAGCGATATAACAATGACTTCTCGTTCGATTTCGTCGTCGATAACACGGAGCCGATCAATGATGCCTATGAATTGCCTCTTTCCATCTTGGAGGAGACCAGGGTGAGCGGGTTCCTGAATGATTCCACGAATCGGTTCCGCGTGAGGGTGGAGTCTGAACAATTGCAGTATGGGAAGAAGATTTTGACGGACATGTTGTTCTTGGCGGAGAACCCTGGGGACAAGCTGAAGACGGTGATGCGTACCACCTGCCAATCTGCCAGTGGCCGGCGTAACCCTTATTTCTTTTCGATCAACACGTTGACGGCCAATGACTCTGTCGATTTCAAATATACCTTCAGTAATATTAGTGACGTGACCTATAGCGGATCTTTGCTGGTCGGCGCTCACTTTAAGGATTACACGAAGGGCGAGGGCTTGGTGGCAGACTTCCATGTCAACCCATCCTCCGTTATCCTCAACGATGTGGAGTGGCTGGTGCACGAGAGTCGCATTAGTCTGGATAGGAAGCGTCTGGAGGTGGATAGCTTCTACTTTAACCATGGTACTCAATTCTTGTGTGTCAATGGTGTGAATTCCCCTTCTTATGGGGATAGCATCAATGTCCATTTCAGCGACATGAAACTGGACTATATCAGTGATATCATCAATAACAAGGATATTACCTTTGATGGAGTCTCTGACGGTGACGTCTTCCTGTTCGACGCATTGGGGTCGCCTCATTTCAACGGTGACCTCTACGTCTACGATGCTACCATCAACGGCTATACGGTGGGTGATTTGTCCGTCAAATCGTCTTGGCTGGAACGTCAGAAATGTATTGGCTTCAAGTCTAAACTGCTTACCCTATACGACGACCAACTCTACCGCTCCGACTTGTCCGGTGGAGTCTTCCTAGGGGTTGATTCCCTCTATATCGAAGGCAATCTGAAGAATGTGGACATGAAGTTCCTCCGTCATTACCTTCGCAATGTGATGTTGAATAATACGGGTACCGTGAGCGGATTGGTGAAGGCGTATGGCAAGTTCGGACATATTGGCTTGGCGGGTTCCCCTTATGTGAAGGACATGGCCTTCGACGTGGATTACCTGAACACCTCTTACGTCTTGTCTGATACGGTCTATCTGACACCTAACACGATTCGCCTGAACCAGACGGCTGTTTATGATGTGGAGGGTAACTATGCGGTCTTGTCCGGCTTGTTGCTGCATGATGGGTTCCGCAACTTCAAGTATGCTTTCGATATGAATTGCGATAAGTTCCTCGCCTTGAATACGCAGGAGGAGGACAACGAGACGTTCTTCGGAAAGGCGTATGTGAAGGGTGGGGCGAATATTTCGGGAAACTCTGATAGGGTGAATATCAACCTGAACCTCCTGACGCAGAAGAATACGTTGTTGACCATCCCTGTGGAGGGGACCTCCTCCATCAAGGAGTGCAAATTCATCTCTTTCGTGGAGACGGAGGATAACAAGTCGATGTCGGAGAAGCGGCGCTCCCGCATGGAACGTCTGAAGAAGATTAGGGAGCGTGTCGATGATTCTCCTACGGAGATCGCCGTGGACGCTAGAATCGTTGCCACGCCGGACGCTCAGGTACAACTGATCATGGATGCGCAGCAGGGGGATTTGATCAGGGCGTTTGGATCGGGTAATCTTCACCTGATTTATAACTCGCGCGAGAATGATTTCAAGATGCATGGTAGTTACGAAATCGAGAGGGGTGATTATCTCTTTACCATCCAGAGTATGATCTCGAGGAAGTTCGACATCAACAGCGGTAGTACGGTGAGTTGGACGGGCAATCCGTATAACGCATTTATTGATATCCAAGCGCAATATGGCCTGAATGCTTCGCTGACGGACATCATCGAGGATCCTAGCTTGCGTTCCACGCCTACGCCTGTCCATTGTTTGCTGAACCTGGGCGGTACGATTTCTCAACCGATCATTAAGTTCGATATCGATTTGCCTAATTCGGACGATGATGTGCGCGGTAAACTGAAAAGTGTGATCAATACGGAGGAGGCGGTCAACCGAAACGTGGCTTCCCTCCTTGCCTTGGGCCATTTCTACACGATGGACAAGTCCACGCTCTCCAGCGTCACCACGACGGAGCTCTCCTCCGTCGGATTCTCCACGCTCTCCTCCCAACTCTCCAGCTGGATTTCTAAGATGAGCCGGGACATCAACATCGGTCTGAACTATAAGCCTACCACTACGACGACTGACGGAACAAGCGCTTCCAGCGAGTTCGACGTGGCGCTCTCCACACAGCTCTTCAACGATAGGTTGATGCTGAATGGTAACTTCGGATACAGGGACGAGGCGGATGAGGCTTCCAATATCTCGAATAGTATCGTGGACTTCGATATCGAGTATAAACTGACCAATTCCGGACGTTTCCGGACGAAGGCGTTCAACCGTTCCAACAACAGTTATTTCAAGCAGGCGGCCAACACGCAGGGTGTGGGTGTGGTCTACCATGAGGATTTCGATACTTTCTCGGGTTTGATGAAGTCTTATTGGAGCAACGTCAAGGGTGTCTTCAAGAAGGATGATGAGGAAGAAAAGAATGAACAGAAGGGTGACAAGAAGGATAAGAAGGATGAGAAGGCCACGCCTGCCAAGGAGGAGGGCGTGACGGATGAGGACGAGGCGAAGAATTAAGGCCTGAAAGCGTGGATGTAATTGCTTCTTGTAGCCTTTTCTTGTTATCTTTAACTAATTTTAGGTTGCGGATTTGAAAGATTATTCTTATTTTAGATGAATTAAATTCATTATTATTAACGAATTTGATATTTCATGGAGGACGCTGATGGCTCGGCTTGGGATTGAATGCATCTTCTGATTTTTTAAACATTTATTCTTTATGCGTATGAAGGGAAAGAGTCTCGTTTTAATCTTTTCATTTTTGTCGTTCGTCTCGACAAGCGTTTTTGCCCAACTGGGTCTTCCTACGATTAAATCATCTTCTGCCGATGGTAAAAACATTGAACTCAGGGATTTGAAGGTCAATGTGGAGGTGGTCGGGAATGTGGCCACTACCACATTCGACATGACATTCTACAACCCTACAACACGCACGTTGGAGGGTGAGTTCAATTTCCCTTTGGCGGAGGGGCAGACGGTCTCCCGTTATGCGCTCGACATCGATGGTAAGCTTCGGGAAGGGGTTGTCGTCGAAAAGGAGAAGGGTAGAGTGACCTTCGAAAAAAAAGTGCGTGAGGGAGTTGACCCTGGTCTGTTGGAGATGACGGCGGGCAATAATTTCCGGACCCGCATATATCCTTTCTCTTCAAAAGGAACCCGCCGTGTGGTGGTGGCCTGTGAGCAAGAACTGACCTCCTCTAACGGTAAAAGGTTCTATAGTCTGCCTATGCAAACGGATTCGAAGATTGCGAACTTCACCCTTGAAACCAATGTCAGGAATGAACTTAACAAACCAGTTGTCTCCAAAGGATCCATCGATGATATCTACTTTAATCCTAAGGATCAAGGATTTGTGTCACAGTTGGTCCGCAAAAACATCACCTTGAAGAAGGGTCTCTTCCTGGAATTCCCGCAGTCGGATTTCCCGAAGATTTACACGGAGAATGCAGGTCTCGACACCTATTTCTACATCTATTCACCGATAAAGCCTAAAACTGTTTTGGAGAAGGAGAAGCCGAGCGGGGTGACGGTGGTCTACGACGTCTCTTCTTCCTCACAGGATAGGAATCTGGACAGGGATTTCGATTTCTTGGAGAGTTATGCCCAAGCCCAAGGCATATCGAATGTGCGCTTGGTGACCTTCAGCTATAGGCAACATCTCGATACGACGTGTAAAGTGAAGGATGTCCGGAAGATTATTCGCACCGACACCCCTATATTCGACGGAGCGACCCAATTGGGTAGTGTTGACCTCTCGAAATTTGGGACGGACGAAATCCTCTTCTTCTCGGATGGAATGGGCAATATAGGGAAGGACACCCTCTCGCTGGCGAAGGGCTCGGTGATAACCGTTAATTCGAACCCTATGGCTGACCATAATTTCTTGAGGCTTGTCGCCTTGAAGAATGGTGGCACCTACATCAACCTCTGTTCCTTGAATAATGTGGAGGCAGTGAATTTGCTTACCCATCAGGAGTACCAGTTCATTAAGGCGAAGTATGATGCGGATAAGATCTCGGAGGTCTATCCTTCCATGCCGACCCGTGTCATCGAGTCATTCTCCATCTCTGGAATCATGAAATCGAAGGAGGCTGATATCACCCTCTACTACGGTTTTGGCAATCGTGTGACGGACAGTGTGACTTGTCATGTCTCGGCCATTAATCCAGTCCGCGCCAACAATGTGAAACGAATATGGGCCCAGAAAAAATTGGCGGAGCTGGATTTCGATTCGGAAAAGAATAAGCGGGAGATCATAGAATTGTCGAAACAATATGGCATCGTCACCCGTAACACCTCGCTTATTGTCTTAGAGACTGTAAATGATTATGTGCGTTATGAGATAACACCTCCTGAAGAATTGATGGATCAATATCTTAGGATGATGGCTAGTAAACCGAAACCCGCCTCAAACGATACTTCCTATAGAACTGGCATTCTTGCCGTAAGAAAAGACTTCTTACAATGGTGGAATACTAAATATGACCCGAATGCGAAACCTTCGAACGACACCGTAACGGAGGTGAGATCGACTGTACGAATCAGGGGTGTAGGGTCTCTCGCCGCACAGTCGGAAGAACCAGTCATCTTGGCAGATGAAATGCAAGTCGATGAAGATCCGGGTGAACTCGCGGAGGTTGTTGTTACTACGGATTATGGCCATAGACGTGAAAGTAGACGTGACATGACGGGTTCTGTTTCTCAAGTGGAGGCTGAGGCTCTTCATGGAGCGCCTTCGGCAAGCGTGGAAAATGCTTTAGCGGGTCGTGTTAGTGGGATTAGGGTTAGCTCTGCTGAATCATCATCGCGGAGAACTTCGCAACAGAGGAATGGAGACGGCTCTTCTGCCTCATCCGTAGATGGTGGTGGGAATGCATCTGTTCAGGTCCAGTATTGGAATCCTGATGTTCCGTATCTTTCCGAGTTGAAGTCTGTTAGGTCAGAGCAGATGTATGACGCATATCTGAAAATGAAACCCAAATATGCCCAATCTCCATCGTTCTATCTGGATGTGGCGGAGTATTTCCATCGGGAGAAGCAGACTGACGCGGCGATTCGTGTCTTGTCCAACTTGGCGGAGCTGAAGCTGGAGGATGCGGAGGTGGCCCGTTCCTGCGCCAATAAACTGGTGGAGTTCAAATCGTATGAGTTGGCGGCTTCCGTCTATGAGCGTGTGGCCAAGATGAGAGGCGAGGAGCCTCAGTCTTACCGTGATCTGGCGTTGGTCTACATTGAATTGGGACAATTGCAGAAAGCGGCCGACTTGCTCTATAAGGTGGGCTTCTCCAAGTGGGATAGCCGTTTCAGGAACATTCAGCAAATAGCCATCAACGAGTTGAACTCCCTTATCGAGTTGAACCCAGGCAAAATCGACACGTCAGCCTACGATAAGCGCTTGTTGGGTAATTGCCCTGTCGATATCAGGATTATCCTCACATGGAACACCAATGATTGTGACATAGATCTTTGGGTGACCGATCCGAATGGTGAAAAGTGTTTTTATAAACATCCTTATACTGTTATCGGGGGTAGGCTCTCTGATGATATCACGCAGGGATACGGACCGGAGGAGTTCTGCTTGAAGAACGCAGCTAAGGGCGACTATCTGATTGAGGCGAATTATTATGGAACGCGCAGCCAAAAACAGTTACAGCCGGTGGTGGTTCAGGCTACCATCTATACGAACTTTGGACGGCCGAACCAGAAGAAGCAGGTCCTGACGCTCCAGTTGGGCAATGCTAAAGATGTCTATAAGGTGGGGACGATAAAATTTTGACGAGTCATCTATTCCTTTTGGAAAAAAGATTCCATCAAAAAAACGTTTGTCAGAATTCTGGCAAACGTTTTTTTAGATTAGCATATTTTTTAGAATTTGAGGCCTAATAATAGACCTGACATCAACACATTCCTTATTTTTTGCCAAAGGAAGGATTTTGGTTCATCTTCAGCGGTTTTATATTTTCGGGAGTAATCACAACGTCATCGTCTGCCGCAGATGTGACATTGTCTTGGTAAAATGAGACCATGTTGCCATTCTCGTCTATTCCAACGTAACGGAATTGAAGGTCTACCCCTTTTAAATAACTGTTGTACGTACGCTCCGACACTACGATTTCGTCTCTTTCTTCTCCTGGATCCAATCTTTTGTCGGGGTTGTAGAAAAATATATCGTTACGCTCTTTTGGCTCATCTGATAACCATGGGAAGCAAGCGTATATCTTATAGGAGGTCTTGTTGATGAATTTAAAATGCAAGTCGGTTCTACCTTCTTCATCCGTACATAATCTGGGTTCTAATGCGCTTTTGTGGATTCTCATATAAGATTCATCTACAATGAGTTTTTTTGTGTTGCGATTTATTTCCACGTTCCAACGATAATATATGGAATCATTATCGCCTGTGAAAGTTAGGGTGTGTTTCCCCGAATTGGCGAATTTTATCTTGCCGTCGAATTTTTTTGTGTTGAATTCCAGGGCGGGTGAATTATATTGGTTTTTAATCCATATGCTTCCTTTATAGCCGGCATTGTGCCTGCCCGTGTCACGCTCTGTAACCCATGAACACTCTTTTAATGTTGTACCTGTTTTGTTTATGATTTTTACGTTTTGAGCCATTAAACTTGGGCTGAACAATAATAGCGTGAATATTAATTTGAATCTCATGATATGTATGTTTTTTGTTAGACAATCCTACGTTTTCTAAGTGATTTTAGTAATCGGTCTCTGTTTTTTTCAGACGAAGAAGTTCATCCCCACGTGCCCATAGGAGATCTTCCCGTTGTACTCTTGTTTGAGTTGCGCGTATTGCTCGATGCCGGTGCAGTGGCAGGCGACGATCTCCTCGATCTCCAGCTGGTTCATCAGCTTTGCGATGTGGCTGATTTTGTTGGGCGATTCGTGCAGGGTGTGGAACCCTCCGATCACGAGGCGGATGGGCTCACTGAAGTGTTCCTTCGCGCTTCGTATCGTGTTGACGATGCCACGGTGCGCGCAACCGCTCACGATGGTGATTTTCCCTTCGTGCCGGATGCAGATGTATTGCTCGTCCTCGAATTGGTCCTCCGCGCGGCCTTCCCCCTTCTGGATCTCCATGTTGGTGAAGTGCGTTTCGTGCGGGTCGAAGAGCTTCACCTCCGGCATGATGAAGATGCCGGGCAGAATTTCTGTGATGTCTGTGACCCTCCTGATGCGTGAAGCGTCTATGGTGTTGGGACTGGGCAGTCCGATGCATCGGTTGCCTGTGCCGTAGCGTACCACGTCGAAGCCCTCTTTCGCATAGACCGGCGCATGGTTGTTGTGGGCAAGGAAGTGGGCCAGTCCGCCCGTGTGGTCATAATGTCCGTGGCTGATGACGAGCGCTTGAATGGCGGAGATGTCCACGCCCGCAATCTCCGCGTTGTAGGCGTAGAGGTCGGTTTGCCCCGTGTCGAACAGGATGTTTTGCCTCTCGTCAGTCTCGATGAGGAGGGAAAAACCCAGTTCGGCCTTCATCTTCGCTTGGAAGACCGTGTTCTCTGTCAATATCTTCAGTTTCATGCCTTAGGATTAATTGCTGACAAAAATAAAAAAAAGGATGTGAAATGATCACATCCTTTTCAAGTATTGTGTGGAATCCTTTATTTCAGGACGTCCAATGCCTTTTTGATACGTTTGAACGCCTCGGTGAGGTTCTCCTCCGAAGTGGCGTAGGACATACGGATGCAGTTCGGAGCACCGAAGGCGCCACCGCCCACGCAAGCCACGTGGCCGTCCACCAAGAGGTACATGGCGAGGTCAGCCGCACTTTTGATCACGTCTCCCTTAGGAGTCTTCTTGCCGAAGTAAGAGTCGCACTCAGGGAAGATGTAGAAGGCGCCGTCCGGTTTGTTCACCTTGAAGCCGGAGATTTCGCCCGCCATCTTAACGACGAGGTCACGTCTGCGCTCGAAAGCCTGACGCATGGTCTCCACGCTGCTTTGGTCGCCCGTATAGGCAGCCTCGGCCGCTTTCTGTGCGATGGAGCATGGACCGGATGTGTATTGTCCTTGGAGTTTGTTGCATGCGCTGGCGATCCATTTCGGAGCGGCCATCCAGCCCAATCTCCAACCCGTCATCGCATAGCCTTTGGACACACCGTTTATGATGATCACGTGGTCCTTCACCTCAGGGAATTGGGCGATGCTCTCGTGCTTGCCCACGTAGTTGATGTGCTCGTAGATCTCGTCGGCGAGGACGAACATATTAGGGTGTTTGCCGATCACCTCAGCCAATCCCTTCAACTCCTCTTTGGAATAAACGCTTCCGGTAGGGTTGGAAGGAGAGCAGAGGATCAACAATTTAGTCTTAGGCGTGATAGCCTCTTCCAATTGTGCAGGAGTGATCTTGAAGTTTTGCTCCAAACCAGCCTTCACGATCACGTTGGTACCCTCAGCCAGCTTCACCATCTCGACGTAGCTAACCCAGTATGGGGCAGGGACGATCACTTCGTCACCAGGTCCGACAAGGCTCATGATAGCGTTGCAGACCGCTTGTTTAGCACCGTTTGAGCAGACGATTTGGCTTGGGTCGAAATCCAACCCGTTCTCTTTCTTCAGTTTCTCCGAGATAGCTTTTCTGAGAGGCATGTAGCCTGGCACTGGGGAGTAGAATGAGAAATTGTCGTCGATTGCCTTTTGCGCAGCCGCCTTGATGTGCTTGGGGGTGTTGAAGTCAGGTTCTCCCACACTTAAGTTGATTACATCTATGCCCTGTGCACGTAGTTCTTGGCTTTTTTGTGACATGGCAAGCGTCTCTGATGGCGATAAGGCCGCTAAACGAGCTGATACTTGATCCATTTTCTTTCGTCTATTATAATTTGGTTTCTATGTATACCGTTAATTTCCAGTTTATTATGTGCTTAGTGTACCTGCACACAAATTAACTGCGAAATTATGTCTTTTTTTCGAATGAAACAAGTGGTTTTTGCTAAATAATTTGGCGTTTCGAAAAGTTTTTTCTGACGCTTCCCCGCTTCTCTCACGGTGGCGAATCTTCTCGATTTACTTTTTTATGAGTTTAAGCGTTCTTGTTTCATTCTCCGTGACGATTTCGATGAGGTATAAGCCCTCCTTCCAAGCGGTTATGTCTAGGTTGATTTGCTCCTTCTTCGGACGGAGATGGCAGATTTGCCTGCCTGTCATGTCGAGGAACACAACTCTTTCCATTGGCACAGAGGCTTGGATATTGATCTGTTGGCTGGCTGGGTTCGGGAAGAGAATGAGTGCGATTGGGTCGTTCAATGTATTGCCGACGCCGGTTGTATCCTTTTCTCCGTTCTTCTTGCCTGGCGTTGGGTTCAGTTCCAGCGGGTCGATTCCGTAGATGACCCAGTTCGATGAGCTGTCAACCTCCCTAGCGTACGATTCATTGGTCTGCAGGGAAACGAGTTCGACGCAGTCTATATGGTCTATACCTCCCTTGGATAGACAGATGGTGTAGAGACTGTCTTTGTCGAGGTTGAAGTTGAGGCTGGATGGCCCATAGATACTGTCTCCGTTGGCCCAAAGCACCTTGTGCTCCTTCGGGCGGATGATGGTCTGTTCGTAGCCGACGGGGATGGTCGATTGGCTGACGATCCTTGCGTCCGACCCGATGACGGAGAGGGTGTAGCCCGCCAAGTCATAGCTTTCTTCTCCGTAGTTGTACAACTCGATCCAGTCTGCATATTTCCCTCGTGGGTCCGGGTTCTTGGAGAGAGCGTTGCTGGAGGTGCACACTTCGTTGATGACGATGGTCGGATGCGTTTCTGGTTGTTGCTCGCTGATCGGGCGGAAGGTGGCTGTGATCTTTCCTCCCGAGCGGAGTTTTGTCACCAGATAGCCAGGGAGCTTCTTCCTTGGATCCAGCGTGTCTGCCCACGGATTGCCGATCGTGTCGCAGGTGATGACCCACTTGTCTAGTTCATAGCCTTGTGGGGGGATGGCGTTGAGCTCCAGCTCATAGTCGGAGAAATATTTGCCGTTATATTCTGTGATAGGTTCTCCGTTGAAATATAGCTTGGCCTCCTTCATCTCGGATGCGAGTTGTAGGCTGACGGTGTCGCCTCCATGGACATACTTCTGCAGGTGTCCGTATATGAATTTGTGCCGGTTGAGTGCGAAGTTCCTCATGGAGCTTGCCGCGCTCGCTCCGCTCTTTCCGAATGAAGCCTCGTACTCTTTGTCCACAAGGGCAGAGATGCTGTCGAAGACGCTCTCGATTCGTTGAGGGGAGAAGGTGGTGGAGAGGTGGATGAGGAACTTGGTCATGAATTTCTTCTTGAAGAATCTGTTCGGGTATAGTTGTTCGAATATGATGGTCATCCATCCAGCGCTGTTGGCCCATTGGGTGCTTCCTATGCCTGCGCACCAGTTGATCATGTTCTTGCTTGCGCCGCCTAGGTATTCATAACCAGGGAGTCCGAATCCGAAGTCTGTGTCGAAGAGTATCCACCTGAACTTCCCATTGTCCACGTCTCTCCAAATCTTCGTGTTGTTGCCTGGCCAGTCTGTGTTGACGATGAATTGTTGGAATACCTGGTAATCCACGTACTCGTCCATATCCATGCGTGCGCAGGCTCTTTCGTATAGGGTGACGGAGTCTTTCTCATTTGTCTTTGTTAGCATGCTGACCAAGTCGTTGTAGGCGTCCTTGTCTCCTTTGCTGGCTCGTACCCCCAACTGGTCGGAGAGGGTGATGAGATCGATGTCCTCCTCCTTGATGCCGTAGTTGGCTTCAATGTAGTCTGAGTTGGTGCGTTCGTTCAGGTCCATGAAGCCTTGGTATACACCGTTGATGTAATAGGCTACGGGTTGGAATGCTTGGTAATCGATGTTCATGCCGATGGCGAAGGTCTGCATCAAACCGTCCCTGAAACGCACCTTGGAGTAGGCTGTTCCTCCGTTTCTGATGTGGAGGGTCTTGTGGATGACGTTGGGTTTGGATTGGAAGAAGTGATAGTCGATGGAGTCTTTCCCCGTCTTGTTGCTTGCCTTGATGGCGAGCGACTTGATTTTCTCGGTTCTGGAGCATCCTCCCTCCACTTTGGCCTCCAACTCTTGGCTGACAACGGTTTGTCCGTCCACGATGTATTCGAAATTTATGGGTCGTTGCCATTCCTGGTTGTAGTTGGCTATTCCTTTTGTACAGGTCTTTTCTCCTTTTATTCCGTTGGTTCCCCTGACGCAGATACCGATGGAATCGCTGTAGAAGTAGTCGGAGTCTACTGTGATGGATACGATGGGTATGGTGAATCCTGTTTCTGCGTGTGCTTCGTCTCCCACGATATAGGTGGCGGTGCTGGTCTTGCTCTGTATCAGGCTGTCGGCGAAGGCAATGGCTCGTATGTTCGTGTTGCTGCCGATGTAGATGGGACCCGTATAGAGGGTGCCGTTCTCTTTGGTGGGCTCTGACCCATTGGTGGTGTAGTAGATCTCTCCGTCACCTTCGATGGTCAGCTCGATTGGCTCCTCCAGGATGCCTCCCTTGTGACTGAAGGTCGGGGCGGAACACCTGCATGCGTTGATGTCGGCGTATGCTTGGGTGTTGGGTTGCCCGGGGGAGGGGGACATGTAGCCTTCTCCTGCCGTGGTTCTTCCGTAGGATAGGTTAATGTCCATCTTGCCATAGGTGATCGAGTCGATGAGGGCGCCCTGCTCGTAGATGACGATGGATCCGCCATCTGCGTCTAGCTTGTAGGACGCATGCCCATCCTTGCGGGTGTCGTCCAGCCATAGGATGCTGTTCGGACCGATCATCCAATCTGAGCTCACTCTCCATCTCCACCGTTCGACAAGGTTGCCCTTGACTGCCTGTTTGCCGTAGTGGATGATGAGGTAGCCGTTCATGTTGACAGAGTCTCCGTCGGTGGTGAACTCGATGTAATTGGAGAAATCGTAGTTGTCTTTATTCATGAAGGCTGAATAGTTGCAGGTGGAAAGCTCGCTGACGGATACTTTCGCAAAGGACATTGTCACCCATAAGGTGGTGATGATTGTCGAGAATAAGATTTTTTTACGCATGGTGTTTTACATTTACTTGTCAGGAAAACATCCGCGAATATATTGCTTTTGCTTGGATTTATCTTGCGAATACATGGGTTTTTTAATGAATTTTATATGCGTGAAAAATATTATTGATACGGATGGTGGGGGTGCCGCCGTCGGATCCATGAAAGTGGTGGACGTTCGCCGCTTGTGCTAAAAAGTGTGAAATGGTTTCATCTCTTTATGATTATGGTTATTTTTGCGGAATGATTGTTTGTTGACTATAATCGTAGACTTTATTGGAGAACGTTCAGTTACAGATATTAGGGGCTGGCTCGGCGGTGCCGACGAAGCGTTTTTCACACCCGTCACAGGTGCTTTCCCTGCGTGAGAAAGTTTTCATGATCGACTGTGGAGAGGGTACGCAGCATCGTGTGCGCCAATATGGGGTCCGTGTCTCCCGCTTGAACCATATCTTCATCTCCCATCTGCATGGCGACCATTGCTTCGGGCTGGTTGGACTCATCTCCACCTTGGACACGCAGGGACGTACCTCTGACGTCTATGTCCACTCTCACCCCGAGTTGGAGCAATTGGTGCGTCCGTTGATCGCTTATTTCTGCAAAGGGTTGTCGTTCAATGTCCATTTTGAGCCCTTTTCACCGACAGAATCGGAGGTGATATATGATGATAGATCATTGTCTGTCAAGACGTTCCCCTTGAAACATTCGGTCCGTTCTTCCGGATTCCTCTTCAAAGAGCATGAGAAGGAGCGCCACATTGACGGTGAAATGGTGAAATATTTTCATATACCCATCGCCCAGATTCCCCTCGTCAAGCGTGGGGCGGACTTCGTGACGGAGGAGGGTGAGGTGATCCCTAATCGGCAGCTGACGACCGACCCGACGCCTTCGAAGAGTTTCGCTTACTGCTCCGATACGGCTTATACGGAGAAGTTCTTGGAGCATATCGAGGGGGTGGATTGTTTGTTTCATGAGGCTACTTTCCTGAACCAAGACCTCCCTTCCGCGAAGAAAACGATGCATTCCACCGCACTTCAGGCGGCCACCATCGCTAAAATGGCGAATGTGAAGCGCTTGGTCATCGGCCATTATTCGGCAAGATACGATGATCCTCTTCCGCTCCTCGAGGAGGCGAAAAGTGTGTTCGAAGCGACCGATTTGGCGATTGATGGTAAAACTTTTATTTTTTGATGTGATATGAGCCCTGTTTTATTTTTTCTAAGAAAGTTCGGAAGTTTACTCTTCTTGTGCGCTTTCCTGCTTTCCCCTACGAAGGCTTTCTCTGAGAAAACAGAGATTGGCGGGGTTGTCCGCGACTCTCTTAGCAAGGAGACGCTCCCCTATGTCTCTGTCTATTTCGAAAAGACGGATTTGGGGACGATTACTGACATGAATGGCACTTTTTCCCTTTCCACCGAAGAATCCGGCTATCTGGTCTTTTCCATGATGGGCTATAGGGATAAGAAAATCTATGTGAATGCGGATGGAAGGAAACGCACGCTGAAGATGGACCTTAACTGGGAGGAGTATTCCCTCGATGAAGTGGTCGTTTCCAGACGAAACAGGAAGCGCTATTCCAAAAAGAATAACCCTGCGCTCGATTTGGTCCGCAAGGTGATAGAGAACAAGGACAAGACCTCTCTACTCAACCTCCCGTATTATCAATGCGATAAGTATCAGAAAATTACGTATGCGTGGAATGGTTTCGAGGCGGGTAAGTTCGGTATGCTGAACAAGCGTTTTGGCTTTTTGTATGATCATATAGACACTACGCAGAAGGGTCGTTCGATTCTTCCTCTTGGCCTGCGTGAGGTGGCTTCGACCCTCTATCGACAATCCTCCCCTGAACGCGTTCGGACGGTTATCCATGCGAAAAAATTCGATGGAATCGATGAATTATTGCCTCAGGAGGAGGTCCAAAATACTTTCAACGAGTTCTTCCGTGATGTGGATATCTTTGAAAATGATATCGTTCTGCTCTCGAATCACTTTGTGAGCCCGCTCTCCAATGTGGCTCCCGCTTTCTATAAGTTTTTTGCGGTGGATACGTTGGAAATCGATAGCGTGCGTTGCGTGAACATCGCCTTTACGCCCCACACGACGGAGGCGTATGGTTTCACGGGTAGCCTATATGTGGCGTTGGACTCTTCATATGCGTTGAAAAGGGCTCATTTCAACCTGCCGAAGAATATCAATCTGAATTTCGTCGAGAGCATGTCGTTCGACCAGGACTTCGCTTATGCGCCGGATGGGACTCGCTTGTTGACGAAGGATTTCATCAGCGTGGCATTCTTTGTGCCGGCGGCTCCTCGCGTCTATGGGGAGCGTTTGAACGCTTACCGTAACTACTCCTTTGAACGTCCTGCGGATATGCCGCTCTTTGATTTCCCTGACCCTGTGGTGGACGAGTCGGCCACGCATGCCGCTTCTGCTACGGAGTGGGATTCGTTACGCCATGTGCCGCTTTCCGAACAGGAGTCACGCACGAGCCTCCTGATGACAGAGCTCCGTCATGTGCCGATCTACCGTTTCACGGAGGGGTTCGTGAAGATTTGCACCAATAATTTTATCCCTATCCGAAAGGAAAATAGTCCGTTCGATATCGGCCCTGTCTTCTCCATGATCTCTGCCAATGAACTGGAGGGTTTCCGCCTTCGTTTTGGAGGTGAGACGACCACCTCGTTCCATAAGCATCTTTTCCTTTCCGGTTATGCCGCCTATGGCTTTAAGGACAAACGTCCGAAGGGAATGGGGTCCGTCGAGTATTCGTTCAACGATAAGAAGAAGTATCATGTGGAGTTCCCTGTCCACTCTCTGACGGGCTACTACCGGTACGATGTGGAAAAGGTGGGTGACGAGTCGTATAGCTCGGTGGGGGGCAATGCGATCAGCTCCTTGTTTAGTCGCTCGGACGATCGTGACGCGATCTACGCCAGGGATGCCGGCCTTTCTTACCGCCATGAGTACCATTCGGGCTTTTCTCTCAATGCCCATTTCAGTTTCAAGACTTCCTATTCCACCTTCTTGACTGATTTCCAGCGGTACGATGAAATGGGGGGTGTGTCTTCGCTCGATAACTATTCCATGAGCACGTTGAAGCTCTCTTTCCGTTTCGCTCCGAAGGAGAAATTCTTCCAGTCCAGACAACACCGCTTCACCTTGAATAAAGAGGTGCCGATATTGCTCTTGTCGCACTCCGTCGCTAAGGATGGCTTTCTTGGCTCTGACTATACTTGCCATAAAACAGAGCTGAGCTTCGAGAAAAGGGTCTGGTTCTCCTACTTCGGCTACATAGATTTTGTCTTGAAGGGAGTGAAGGTTTGGAATAGGGTTCCTTATACTTTGCTGGATATACCGCCAGTCTCCTCTTCGTATTTCATTGATAATGAGGCCTTCAATTTGATGGATCCGGTTGAGTTCATCAACGACCAGTCTGTGGCATGGTACCTGACCTATTACATGAACGGTCTTGTGCTGAACCGAATACCGGTGATCCGCAAGTTGCAATTGCGCGAGGTCTTCTCCTTCAGAGGGTTATGGGGAAATTTGTCGCGTGACAACAATCCGTTGCGCGCTGATAATCCGGAGGGGTTGTTCGCCTTCCCGTCGACCACCTACACCTTAGGGGATCGTCCGTATATGGAGGTCAGCGCCGGTGTGGAGAATATCTTCAAGGTCTTCCGTGTCGATTATGTGTGGCGACTCTCCTACAAGGAACACGAGGGGGTTGATAAGAGTGGGGTGCGCTTCGGTGTCCACTTCAATTTCTAAATTTTTGTATGGTCGGAACGCTGCGTTTCCCTCCTTTCCGTCCTGGTGGTGGGTGGAAAGTCCACCCGTTTTCTCTTTTAAACTTTTTTAGATAAAATGACGCGGAATCGTACCGTTTTTTAGGATTAATTTGTTACTTTTACATTAATAACATGTAAGCAATTGTTATGGAAATGTTAAGGCTGATTAAGAATGATTTATGGTTGAAACCCTATCAGGATGCTATCGTCGGTAGGTATAAATACTATATGAAACGGCTCTCCGAGCTGTGTGGGCCATCCCAATCCCTGTCTGATTTTGCATCAGGTTACCTCTATTTTGGTTTGCATCATGAGGCGAAGAAATGGGTCTTCCGTGAGTGGGCGCCTAATGCGACGTCTATCTATCTTATTGGAGATTTTAATGGATGGCAAGAGTCGAAGAAATACCAACTTCAACCCCTGAAGAATGGCATCTGGCAGCTGGAAATGCCCGAGAATGCGATGAAGCATGGCGACCTCTACAAGATGAAGGTCTATTGGGATGGTGGCTGTGGCGAACGTATCCCGGCTTGGGCCAATCGTGTGGTTCAGGATGATGAGACGAAGATTTTTTCCGCTCAGGTATGGGCGCCTGAGAAACCCTATAAGTTTACGGTCAAGAAGTTCAAGCCATCGGTCTCCCCGTTGCTGATCTACGAGTCGCATGTGGGTATGGCTGGCGAGGCGGAGCGGGTCTCCACCTATCGTGAGTTCAAGGATAATGTGCTGCCGCGCATTGTCGCCGATGGTTACAACTGCGTGCAGATCATGGCCATACAAGAGCATCCCTACTATGGATCGTTCGGTTACCATGTGTCCAGCTTTTTCGCACCTTCTTCCCGCTTCGGGACGCCTGACGAACTGAAGGAACTGATCGACACCGCCCACCAAATGGGCCTTGCCGTTATCATGGATTTGGTACATTCCCATGCGGTGAAGAACGAGAACGAGGGCCTCGGCTGCTTGGATGGTACCCGTTACCAGTATTTCCACGACGGTGCGCGTGGCGAACATCGGCAGTGGGACTCCTATTGCTTCAACTATGCGAAGAACGAGGTGGTCCACTTCTTGCTTTCCAATTGCAAATATTGGCTGGATGAGTTCCATTTCGATGGTTTCCGCTTCGATGGGGTCACCTCCATGATGTACCTCGACCATGGCATGGGTACTTCCTTCTCGAACTATTCCGACTACTATAGCCCGAACCAGGATGGTGACGCCATCTGCTACCTCACGTTGGCGAACCATCTGATCCATGAGGTGAACCCTCGGGCCATCACCATAGCGGAGGATGTGAGCGGTATGCCTGGCTTGGCCGCTAAGATCAGTGACGGTGGAATGGGCTTTAACTATCGCCTCGCCATGGGTATCCCTGATTTCTGGATCAAGATCATCAAGGAGTGCAGGGACGAGGATTGGAAGCCGGGGCATATCCTCTGGACCTTGACGAATAGGCGAGGGGATGAGAAGGTGATTAGCTATGCGGAGAGCCACGACCAAGCTTTGGTTGGAGATAAGACGTTGATTTTCAGATTGGCGGATGCGGATATGTATTGGCACATGTCTCGCTTGTTCGATTCGTCGTACATGGTGGACCGTGCCATCGCTCTGCATAAGATGATCCGTTTGATTACGTTAGCGACCATCAACGGTGGCTATCTGAACTTCATGGGCAATGAGTTCGGTCATCCGGAGTGGATCGATTTCCCTCGCGAAGGGAATGGCTGGTCGTACAAGTATGCGCGCCGGCAGTGGCACTTGGTGGATGATACCGACCTTAAATACAAGTACTTGGGTGATTTCGACAAGAAGATGATCAAGCTGATACGTGACTCGCACAAGTTCGAGGAGTCCAAGCTGATCGAACTGTGGGACAAGTCTGATGATCAAGTGCTGGCCTTCCGCCGCAAGGATCTGGTCTTTGTCTTTAATTTCCACCCGTACAAGTCTTTCTCAGACTATGGTATCCTTACGGAGGCGGGCGAGTATGAGATTGTGTTGAATACGGACGATAAGGAGTTTGGCGGGTTCGGATTGGTGGATGATAGCACGAACCATCTCACGATGCCAGGCGACGCTCCCCGCCCTGATGGCAAGGAGTGGTTACTGCTCTATTTGCCTTCACGCTCGGCTTGTGTGTTGAGGCTGAAGGGTGCGGATGATTTTGAGTAAAATTATTTGAATGATATATGAAAAAGGGTTCTCTATTATTGCTGATATTATTGGGACTTTTTGTCTCTGTTTTCAGTTCGTTCGGTGCGACGAAGAAATATCATGAGATTAAAATCTTCGAGGAGATCGGGAGTACCAGCTGGATATGCTTGAAGAATGGTGTGGATGAGGCTCGCTCGCTTCATGTGGATGGTATTTTCCTGCACCTGAACACGTATGGTGGGTTGGTGAATTATGCCGATTCCATGCGTACGCTGATCATCAATTGCGAGATCCCCATCTATGTTTTCATCGACAATAATGCGGCCTCTGCGGGTGCGCTGATTTCCATCGCCTGCGATAGTATCTACATGCGCTCGGGGGCGAACATCGGTGCGGCGACAGTGGTGAACGAGAGCGGTGAGAAGATGCCGGACAAGTATCAGTCGTACATGCGCTCCACCATCCGTTCGACGGCGGAGAGCCATGGAAAGGTTAAGAAGGTGGTGAATGGAGACACGGTAGAGACTTGGTTCCGTGACCCTCGCATCGCGGAGGCGATGGTGGACGAGCGGGTGGTGGTGCCTGATATCGTGGATTCCACCCGTATCCTGGCCTTCACCGCCAATGAGGCTCGCCAGAATGGTTACTGCGAGGGTATCTACAACTCTATTCCACAAATCATCGTTGAGGCTTTCCAAGTGGATGATTATGAGCTGACCTCCTACAAGGCGACTGCCTTCGATAGACTGCTTGGCTTCCTGATGAACCCTGTCTTTCAGGGTATTCTGATCATGATCATTATCGGAGGCATCTATTTCGAGATGCAGACACCAGGCATTGGTTTCGCTTTGTTGGCCTCCATCGTGGCTGCTTTGCTCTACTTCGCTCCGCTCTATTTGGATGGTCTGGTGGATGTGTGGGAGGCGGTCCTCTTCTTGGTGGGTATTGTCCTATTGCTATTGGAAATCTTTGTCATACCGGGCTTCGGTGTGGCGGGTATCGCCGGTATATTGTGCATCATCGCAGGTCTCACGTTGAGCCTTCTGCCGAATGATGCGTTCGATTTCGGTGGCGTGACGTCGAGTTCTTTCGTCGTGGCTCTGGCCACGGTGCTCGCCTCGATGCTGGGCTCTTTTGTTCTCATCATCTATCTGACTTCGAAGATCGGAACGGATGGTATGTTCAAGAATCTCGCGCTCACTAAATCGCAGGATAAGGAGGATGGTTACGTGAGCAATGATGTGTCGTTGAACGCTATGGCGGGCAAGGAGGGCACGACTCACACCGACCTGCGTCCGGCGGGCAAGGTCATCGTGGATGGAGAGATCTATGATGCGGTCGCCGAAAATGGTTTCATCGAGAAGAATGAGACGGTCGTGATCCGCAAGTATGAGATGGGACAGATGTATGTCTATAAGAAATAAAAGGGTACAATGGCAATCAATAAGTTTGTGCTGGAGAATGGGCTGAGGGTGGTGCACCAGATGGATACCACCTCGCCGATGGTGGTGATCAATACGTTGTATGATGTGGGCTCTCGGGATGAGCATCCCGACCATACAGGTTTCGCCCATCTCTTCGAACATCTGATGTTCGGTGGCTCCGTGCATATCCCTTCGTACGACGACCCTGTGCAACGCGCTTGTGGCGAGGACAATGCCTGGACTTGCAACGACTTCACGAACTATTACCTGATGCTTCCTTCGTGTAACGCGGAGGTGGGTTTCTGGTTGGAGTCCGACCGTATGCTGAGCCTCGATTTCAGCCAGCAAAGCCTGGATGTGCAGCGGAATGTGGTCTGCGAGGAATTCAAACAACGCAACTTGAATCAGCCTTACGGAGACGTGTCGCATCTGATGCGTGGCATGGCCTTCCATCATCATCCTTATGCATGGCCTACGATCGGTAAGGAATTATCTCACATAGAGAACGCTACGTTGGAGGAGGTCCGTTCCTTCTTCTTCTCTTATTATGCGCCTAACAACGCTATCCTTTCGGTTGTGGGCGACATCTCTTTGGAGGAGACGAAACGCTTGGTGGAGAAGTGGTACGGTGACATTCCTCGTCGGGATGTGCGGATGCGTGCGATTCCTCCTGAGCCGAAACAGACGGAACCAAGGCGGATGGAGGTGGAGCGGAACGTGCCAGCCGATTTGATCTGCAGGGTCTATCATGTCTGCGGACGGTTGGAGCCGGACTATTATACCTCTGACGTGATCTCCGATGTCTTGTCGAATGGCACATCGTCTCGTCTCTACCGCAAGTATGTGAAGGAGAACCCTCTTTTTACCGAGCTAAACGCCTATATTACAGGCGATATCGAGACGGGCCTCTTCTACCTGACGGGTTTGTTGTCCGATGGGGTGACGTTCGAACAGGCGGAGCAGGCGTTCGATGCGGAGGTGAAGCGCCTCTGTGACGAGCTAGTGCCGGATGATGAATTGGAGAAGGTGAAGAATAAATACGAGGCGGCCCAATTGCAGGATAATATGACTTTGCTGAAGCGGGCCAATAACCTCGCCTATTATGAACTATTGGGCGATGCGAACCTGATGCACGAGGATGTGCGGTGTTATCGGGCGGTGACGGCTGCGGATGTGCGCCGCTATGCGAGGGAGGTGTTCGTGCCGGAGAATAGTTCGACGCTGATATACAGGGCGAAAAATTAATTATGAATTAAGAGTTAAGAATTAAGAATTGTAAGGACGTGACAATGCCCTTGTCGTGTGTTTTGCCTGTTATGTGAATGAAGACGTTTCCCCCTTTAAATTTTAGGGGAGACTTTTTTATGATTTGAAGTAGGCTTGGTCGATGACCAGCGGCAACAGGTTTTCGTCCACGTGGTTTCTGAATAGCATCTCTTTGTCTTCCTCCATCATCTCGGAGAATAGTTCACTCTCTTCGCCTAATTTCTGTATGCTTGTCGCATAGCAACGGACGGTCTCGCTGATTTTTCCCAGGCAGAGTTCTACGTGTCCGAGATTCAGCCAATCGTGTTGGTCACGTTTCTCCTCCGGTAGCTTGAGCGCATATTTCTCCGCTTGCTCCAACTTGCCGATGGAGAGGGCGCACCAAGCGATGGCTCTCCACACTTTTTCGTTGTTGCTGGAGAGGTATTCTACCTTGAAGAAGGTGTTGAGCGCCTCTTCGTATTGCTCCATCTCGAGCAGGCAGTGACCGATGTTCAGTTGGGTGTTCAGATCGTCTGGGTTGAGCCGTTCCGCTTCCCTGAAGTAACGCAACGCCTGTTCCGTGTGGCGCAGGTTGCGGTGGCAGAAGGCGATTCGCTTGATGGTCCAGACGTTCCCCGTCTTGATGGTGTCCGACTTCTCGTAGTAAGTCAACGCCTCTTTGTAGTTTCCCTCCTTCTGGAAACAATACCCGCATTTCTGCAGTAGCTCGGTGTCGTTGGGTTGCGAGGAGAGCAGGATGATGAAGATGTTCTTCGCCTCCTCGTGGAACTCCTTCTTGAAGTATAGCTCTCCCATGGCCCGTAGGATGTTCTCCTTGTCGGGGAGCTCCTGTAGGTAAAAGGATTTGTGCAGGAGTAGCCTGAGTTTGAATATGTCGATGAAGTCCTCTTTGTGCCGACCCAATTTCATGAATCGGTAGAGGTCATGCAAGTATTGTTTGCTGATGGTTATTCTGTTTGCGTTGCTGTTCAGCGTATTTTGGCTCTCCTTGAGGTCGCGGAGGTTTTCGGCCTCCTCCTTGAAGGATTGGCTCATCGTTTTCTTCTGCTCGTCTGGGAGGTAATTCAGACCGATCACCATGGAGTATTTGTCCGAGTTGCAGAAGATGGGGCTTTCCAAAGCGCTGTGGAAGAGCGAATCAGCCATTCCGTTGGCGAAGAAGGACGGAATCTGCGAGTTGGTGTCGAATGGTCTGAACCAGTTGGCGGTCTCGTCGAAGAAGCTGAACGTTTTCATCTCCTTGAATGTGCTGAGGAACACGTCCGACCCTTCTAGTTGCATTTCGGAGAACTCCTGTATCTTGTCGGTGATGCCCTTCTTGTCCATCATCTCCTGCCACTCCGGGTTGGCGTCCGCCGATGGCTTTCCCGCATCCATCAGTTCGTCCAGCTTCAGTTTCTTCTTGATGAGGGGGGTGATCTTCTCCATCTCGGGGAGGATGACCTCCTTGATTTTCTTCTCGATGATTTCGGTCTCTTTGCTACGGATGATCTGAAGGAATATCTCTTGCAGGTTATCGCTCACCCCTTGGCCTTTCGCCCAGATGAGGGTGCGGTTGTGGAGGTTGGAGTAGAGGGGAAGCCTGCTGTTGTAGAGGTAGGAGCAGATCACAAAGCCTGTGATGGCTCTTTGCCTGACCTGTTCGGATGGGTTCAGCTCATAGGCGTCGATGAGGATCAGGAACTTGCGTTCGTCGAATATGCGGAACAGGCTGGCGGTCAGTGCGGATACGAGGAGGCATTGGTCACACCAATAGATATCCTCGTCGGTGCAGAGGTCGCTGATGGTTTGAGCCTCGCTCTCCGTCATCTTGTCGTTCAGCCATATGAGGTCGAATAGGCGGTTGGTGTAGTTCTCCCTCTCCCGCAGGGCGTCCCTGTTCGCTTCGAGGTTGCTGGATAGCCAGTTCATTTTCTCTGTGGAGAGGTGGTCTCGCATCTCTTCGGCGGGAGGGAGGGTGGTTTGCCCTAAGCCTTTCTTTTTACCGTAGAGGTAGTTGCTGGCGTTCTGTGTGAAGATGCCCTCACGGAGGCGGTCCGCCAGTTCCAGCAGGTCCGTGCGCAGTTGGTCGTATATCTTCTTCTGCTCCTTATCCTTCGTGCCGGACAGGGCATATTGCAGCATGTATTGGTAGGTCGTTTCGATGCGGCGGCACTCGTCGGTCATCTCCCCCGATTGCCTGATGTCCAACAGCGTGTGCAGGATGTCGAGCGCGGGCTTGATCCTCTTCTCCGTCACGTGGGCGCATAATTCTCTGTAGAGTGTCTCTATTTCCTTGTTGGTCATGCGTTCGTTTTTTTCTTGTTGAAGTAGAACATGAGGGCCATGGCGAGTATGCCCACTGAGATCAGCATGAGGGTTTGGGAACCATGGACTAACAGGGCGAAAGAGCAGGCTTGGTCTTCGAACACACCGTAGGTGACGAGGGTTCCGATTACCAGGACGTGCCATGCGCCCAGACCGCCCTGTACAGGGGCGATGATGCCGAGGCTACCCATGACGAACGCGGAGAGTCCGCAGAGCATGCTCAGGTTCTCCGTGTAGTCGAAAGCGAAGAAGCAGAGGTAGAACATGAAATAGTAGCAGACGAAGATGAGGATGGAGTAGAGGATGAAGAGCCCCTTGTGCTCCAATTTCAGCACGGATTTCAGTCCGTTGACCACATTCGAGAGCATCTCCTTGATCTTCGCATATATCTTCGTGTTCTTGATCGCCTTCCTGAATAGGAGAGGTAAGGCGATGAGCAAAATGATGATTATCCAAGTGATAGGGTTGGATAAGAGTCCGATAGCTCCCTCGATGAGGTGGTATTGCTCCGCCAATTGCATGATTTCGGAGTATTGTAGGACGATGGTGAGGAGGATGACGAAGCCCTCCACGATGATGTCCACGCTTCTGTCCACGATGAGCGTGCCGAGCAATTCTGTGAAGGGAACCCCCTCGTATTTCTTCACCAAGCCACACCGGGCGATCTCTCCGGCTCTCGGCACGGCGTAGTTGATGCAATATCCGGCCATGACGGCTCCGTATACGTTCCAGAGGTTCACCTCCTTCCCGAGCGGGTCGATCAGCATTTTCCATCTTACGGCGCGCAGGAAGTGGCTCAGGAGGGCGATGAAGAGAGGAATGATGATCCAGATGATTCTCACGCCGCGGAGGTTGTCCATCAATGTGTCGATGTCCCAATCCTTGTAGACGTACCAAAAAATAAGGATTCCCAAGCCTAGGGAGAATATAACTTTAAGTGCGGTTTTTATGTTATCTTTCTTCATCGCTGCAATCGTTTACGCAAAATTACTAATATTTATTTTTCTATTGTGATTCCTAATGAAAAATTGTATTTTCGCGCTACCAAATTTTAACGAAAAATAAGATGGATTATGACAGTTACGCCCAAGAAGTCTCTCGGGCAACACTTTTTGAAGGATCAAAACATTGCTCGGGCAATTGCTGATAGTTTAGGTGTGAGCTCACCTACACAGGTTTTGGAAGTGGGACCTGGTATGGGTGTGCTAACCCAATATTTGCTTCAGAATGAGCAGATTGATCTCAAAGTGGTGGAACTGGATAAGGAATCTGTAGACTACCTGAACGTTAACTTCCCTGAATTGAATGGCCGCATCTTGGCGGAGGATTTCCTGAAGTTGGATCTGAATAAGGTCTATCCGACCGGCGATTTCTATGTGATCGGTAATTATCCGTACAATATATCCAGCCAGATCTTTTTCAAGGTCTTGGAGTACCGCGACCGTATCCCTGTCTGCTCGGGCATGATCCAGAAGGAGGTGGCTGAACGTATGGCTTCCAAACAGGGCTGCAAGGCCTATGGAATCCTGAGCGTGCTGCTACAAGCTTTTTATGACATAGAGTACCTTTTCACCGTTCATGAACATGTGTTCGACCCTCCTCCCAAGGTGAAGTCCGCGGTTATCCGTATGAGGAGAAACGGTGTGCGTAACTTGGGATGCGACGAGGCTTTGTTCGTCCGTGTCGTCAAAACGGCCTTCAACCAGCGCAGGAAAATGTTGCGCAACTCTCTTCAACCTATCTTAGGTAAGGATAATGCGGTATTCTCGGACGTTGTCTTCACGAAACGCCCTGAGCAGTTATCCGTGCATGAGTTCGTTGACCTGACGAATCTTGTGGAGAAATCAATGCCGGAAGAGCCGGCCGAAACAAAAAAACAGAAAGAAAATGGAGGAGAGTAAAGGCATACAACAGGTCAGACTGTTCTATTTCGACAAAGGACGTCTGAAGATGGCGAGGGATATCTCTATCTTGAAGGAGGTACCATTGGAGAATTTTGTGTGGATCGATTTGAACCACGTCGCCCCGGATACGGAGTCGCAGTTGGAGCAATTCCTGAAAATCTATATCCAGGAAGAGGAGGAGATGGAGGAGATCGAGATGTCTTCCCGTTTCATCGAGACGGACGACACGTTGGTGGCCAACGCTAGCTTCTTGTTGGATACGTACGAGAAGGAGACGGTCTCCTTTATCCTGAAGAATGGTATCTTGATCTCTGTGCGTGAAAACGATTATCTGAAGTCTTTCAACGATACGGTGAAGAAGCTTTTCGCTAACCCGAAGAGCTACCCGACGGGCTTCCATATCTTCGTCGCCCTGCTGGAGACCCGTGTCGAGTATGACGCCGACATGATCGAGGACGCCACTTCGGCGATCACCCAGTTGAGCCAGACTTTGACGGTGGCCGAGGACGTCGACGAGGATGTCCTCTTGGAAATCAAGAACATGCAGGAGCGTGTCATGCACTTGCGTGAGAACGTCGTGGACAAGCACCGCGTCGTCTCCAGCATCCTGCGTAGCGTGTTGGTGCCGGAGGATCTGAAGCCTCGCCTGAACATGGTGATCAAGGATATCAACTCTTTGGTCGAGCACATCAAATTCGGCTTCGACCGTCTGGATTACCTCCAGGATACCTTCCTCGGTTTGGTTAACATCGAACAGAATAAGATCATCAAGATATTCACCTTGGTGTCCGTGATATTCACGCCGCCGACACTGATCGCGAGCATCTATGGAATGAACTTCGAGTTCATGCCTGAGTTGCATTGGCGCTACGGTTACCTGATCGCCTTGATCAGCATGGTGGTGGTCAGCATCGGGGTCGTCGTGTGGTTTAAGAAAAAGAATTGGTTGTAAATATTTAATTCCCAGATATATGGCTGAAACGAACTTTGTCGATTACGTGAAGATTTATTGCCGGTCGGGCAAGGGTGGGGCAGGCTCCGCTCATCTGCGCCGTGAGAAGTATATCCCTAAGGGTGGACCTGACGGTGGTGACGGCGGTCGTGGTGGCCATATCATCCTGCGTGGTAACAAGGATTATTGGACGTTGATCCACCTGAAGTTCGAAAAGCACATCATGGCGGGCAATGGCGAGAATGGTAGCCAGAGCCGTAGCTTCGGTGCGGATGGCAAGGATAGGATCATCGAGGTGCCTTGCGGTACGGTGGTCTATGACGCTGACAGCGGTGAGTTCCTCTGCGATGTCACCGCGGACGGACAGGAGGTGATCCTGCTGAGGGGCGGTCGTGGCGGCTTGGGCAACTGGCACTTCAAATCGGCCACGAACCAGACGCCTCGTTTCGCGCAGCCGGGCGAACCTGCCATCGAGAAGAATGTGATCCTTGAGCTGAAGGTGCTGGCGGATGTCGGTCTCGTGGGTTTCCCGAACGCTGGCAAGTCCACACTGCTTTCCGCCGTGACGGCCGCCAAGCCTAAGATCGCCAATTATCCCTTCACGACGCTGGAGCCTAACCTGGGCATCGTGGCCTACCGCGACCAGAAGTCTTTCGCCATGGCGGATATCCCCGGTATCATCGAAGGGGCTTCGGAGGGCCGTGGCATCGGGTTGCGTTTCCTCCGCCACATCGAGCGGAACGCTATCCTGCTCTTCCTGATTCCTTGCGATACGGAGGATATCATGAAGGAGTACGAGATCCTGCTGAACGAATTGGAGCAATATAACCCTGAGTTGCTGAAGAAGCAGCGTGTGCTGGGCATCTCCAAGTGCGATATGATCGATGAGGATATGATGAACGATATGCGCAAGCTGTTGCCTACGGATGTGCCGTGCGTCTTCTTCTCCTCCATTACGGGCATGGGCCTGATGGAACTGAAGGATCTGCTTTGGGAGGAACTGAGCAAGGATGTGGATCGCCACATGACCATGACGCACCGTCCGATGGAGGTGGATGACTATGAGGAGGATGAGGACGAGGAGCTGGGCGACGATATTGAAATCGAGTGGGATGACGAAAAATAGGTGACGTATGTTGGAGTTTCTTGCAGAAAATAATTGTTTGGGTCTTTTGGTGGGCCTTCTTACTTTCCTGATTATCGGACTTTTCCACCCTTTGGTGATCAAAGGGGAGTACTACTTCGGGGTGAAGTGCTGGTGGGTGTTTCTCCTTGCCGGACTTGTTTGTGTGGTCTTGTCCGTGCTTGCGGAGAACCAGACGGTCTCATCGCTCTTGGGGGTGGTCGCCTTCTCCTGCTTCTGGAGCATCAAGGAGGTTTTTGACCAGCGGAAGAGGGTAGAGAAGGGGTGGTTCCCGAAACGGCAACGGTAGGGGCGTAAGGTGCCTCCGCCCTGTTTTGTTAGTTCCTTGTTCCATATATAGCTTGCAGGTCTTCCCCTTTAAGAGGGAAGGACGTTTCTTGTGCGTGAAATGCTATGGCACGAATGCCTTTTTTTGTGTTTTTGTCGAGTATAATCGATGGAAAGTGTGTGTTTTTATCGAATATAATCGATAAAATTTATACTATATTTCTAGAAACATCTGCATGCATATTCTGCCTTCATATTTTGCAGACATCACAAAAACTTATATCTTTGAAAATAAATTAATGATCTGATTATGTTTGCACGACACCACCGGCGGTCGATACGATTGAAGAATTATGATTATTCACAATCTGGAATCTATTTCGTGACGATTTGCACAAAAAATAGGGAACATATATTTTGTAGCATAGAAAACGGGGAGACAAAGCTGTCAGAAGAAGGAATTATCGCTGACAAATGTTGGATGGAGATACCCACCCATTTCCCTGATGTTGTGTTACATGAATATGTCATTATGCCTAATCATATCCATGGTATTATTGAAATAAAAAAATCCATGAATGTATTGGATAGGGATGTGCGTAACAACGTGGATATACATAACAATGTGGATGCGTATGACAACGTAGGGGCGAAAAATTTTTCGCCCCTACCACACCCGCCATCGCCCCTACCACACCCGCCATCGTCCCAACCACACCCGCCATCGCCCCAACCACACCCATCATTGTCCATGCACCCATCATCATTGACGAATGAATTCATACGACCAACGGGGACATCACGTACCATTGGATCGATTGTTCGTGGATTCAAAATCGGTGTAACGAAGGGAATCGGTTATTCCCCGTGGCAGCGCAATTATTATGAACATATCATACGTGATTACATGGAATATGAGAGAATCGCAGAATACATTGTACAAAACCCACTGAAATGGGAAAATGACTGTTTTTATGGGAACGAATGATGTTTTTATCGCAATAATCTTCTAAGCAAATATTACAACTATTACAGCGAGAATGTGAAGGCCTATAGTACCCGACAATCTCTGCCTTCATATTTTGCAGACATCACAAAAACTTATATCTTTGAAAACAAATTAAAAAACTGATTTTTACGAAACAGACAGTAAGAATTTTTAAATAGTAACATACAGCATTAGCTATTATTCTTGTCCAAATCAAAAGCCTGCAAACTGATGATTTAGAATTATCGGATAAACGCTAATCCACGGAGAGTTATGCACTTCCCTTCCACGCTTTATGAGTTAATGCTCGCACCGATTAGGTGTGGGCTAATCTGAGGCGTGGGCGGAGTTCTTGCAGGCTCTCCGTGGACAAGATGGAAAGGCTCACACCTTTCTTTTGCCCGATAGTGAGATTGATAGTGATGCGCTAACTATCAATCAGCATGGCAGGAAATAAAAGTTTACATGCCGCCAACAAGGCAAAAGAGGATGAGTTTTACACAGAACTCTCTGATATAGAAAACGAATTGAAGCACTACAAACAACACTTCAAAGATAAAGTGGTGCTCTGTAACTGTGATGACCCTCGTATCAGCAATTTCTTTCACTATTTCAGCTACAATTTCGAGCAATTAGGCTTGAAAAAACTTATCACCACTTGCTATAAAAGTCAAGAGCGTGATTTGTTTAGTCAAAACAACTCAGAGCGTGCCATTTGGCTTGAATATACGGGTGACCATAATGGCAACCGTGTACCAGACCCTGAAGAGATAGGCATCAACTATCTCAAGGGTGATGGTGATTTCCGCTCGCAGGAATGCATCGAACTATTAAAGCAAGCGGATATTGTAGTGACCAACCCTCCTTTTTCGCTGTTTAGAGAGTACGTCGCACAATTGATGAAATACAACAAGAAATTTGTGATTATAGGGAACCAAAACGCAATAACATATAAGGAAATATTTTCATATATAAAGGCGAATCAACTATGGTTGGGAAGCACACTTTCTTTTGCAAAATTCAGAGTGCCAGATTATTACGAACCAAAGTCAACGCGTTTTTGGATTGATGAAACAGGTCAGAAATGGCGAAGCATGGGAAATATTTGTTGGTTTACCAATCTTGATATAGCTAAACGACACGAGGAGATTATTCTTTATAAATCCTACAATGAAGAAGAGTATCCCCAATATGACAATTATCAGGCTATCAATGTGAATAAGGTGGCTGATATTCCTATGGATTATGATGGTGTGATGGGTGTACCTATTACTTTTTTGGATAAATATAATCCTGAACAATTTGAGATATTAGGAATAATGGCTTCTACGACTATAGATAGTCTAAATTTTGGGTATCCTTATGTAAATGGGAAAAAGATATACGCCCGTATCCTCATCCGTCGTCGTCAACCCTCCGCCTCCACATACCCACAACCCGCGGAAAATATACTGATGGCGGCAGAGAAACAGGAGGGGTATGGAAAGGGATGATAAACATAGAATCATGAAAAGAACATTTTTTTATACAATGCTTTGCGTTGTGATTTTAGGATTAACATCTTGTCAGCAACACGTTCTGACGGAAGAAGAGGCCCAAAATGCTGTCCTTAACGGAGAACAAGAACAATTACCACTTACTTTACAACAAATGTCTGATGTAAAGTCCATTACAATTGATAGTATACGTATTCATGTAAAGAATGAACCCATGAGCGGATTCTTATATACAACATGGAAATACTGTGTTGTAACATCTTATTTTCCTAAAAAAGTGCAAGAGAGAGAAAAATGTGTTATCGTGCCAGTTAGTAATATTCAACAAAGCAAAAGTCACGAGGGGTATATTGAATGGAGATCGAACTGGGATGAGGCATACAGTGCAATTAGAAAAGAAATGCTCAACTTCGATGGTCTTATTAAAGAAAGACCATAACCATTTGTCTTTTTCGAACTTATAATGATATTGTTCCGAAAAATTATAAAATCGGAATAATATAACGGTGATTTTGGTGAAAATCGGAATAATATAATACCTTTGTAGTGGTTTTATATCATAAATCGGAATAATATGGAAGGTTATATGAAAATCACAGAAGCGGCTGAAAGGTGGGGGCTATCCTCCCGCCGCATAAGGGTATTATGCTCCGATGGCAGAATCCCGGGCGTAATCCGCAAGGGAAATCTCTATTACATTCCTGCTAATGCCACACAACCTGTGGACGCACGTTCTTATAGCAAACGGGCAGACAAGAAAGTGTACACGCCACTACTGATGGAGGTGGATGCGCTGCAAAAAAAATTGGCAGACATGCGACCTCTCTCCCCTGCGGAAGTGGAAGCACTCAAAGAGGTCTTCGTGGTGGAACATACCTACAACAGTAATGCTATTGAGGGAAACACCCTTACCTTGCAAGAGACTGCCATGGTGCTGCAGGGAATGACCATCGACCGAAAACCTTTGAAAGACCACCTTGAGGCTGTGGGTTACAAGGAGGCTTTCGAGGCAATGGAGGAACTGACAAAGCAAAAACGTCCTTTGTCAGAGTATGACATACATTGCATCCATTCGCTGGTGCTTGCCCACCGACACGAGGATGCGGGGCGATACAGAAGAGTGCCCGTCCGTATAGCTGGCGCTCTGACCGACCCCGTACAACCCTACTTGATTCAACCCAAAATGGAAGAATTAATCACCGACATGGAGGAAAAGTATGGCAAGTTGCATATCGCTGAGCAAGTGTCGCTTTTCCATTTACGGTTCGAAAGCATACACCCCTTCATTGACGGCAACGGACGCACTGGTCGTCTGCTTATGAACCTGCAACTCATCCGAGCAGGCTATCCACCTGTGAATATAAAGTTCGCCGACCGTCGCCGCTACTACGAGGCATTCGATAGTTTCGCACGAAGTGGGTCGCCCGACGATATGATAACACTCGTGGCGGAATATCTCAGGGAAAGGCTTAACGCAGTGCTGGAGATACAGAATAGCATTTAATAGAGTTGAACTAAAATATTATTTCAATTACGATATAAAACCCAAGCTATATGGAAATCAAATTGCATAAAATAACAGTCCGCGACCTGACCAATGGGTATGCGGACAATGCGGAACAAGGTGTGAAGGCGTATGGCGGCAAGCTGGATGTGCGTCCGCCTTACCAACGGGAGTTCGTCTATGGCGATAAACAACGTGCCGCCGTTATCGACACCCTCACGCAGGGCTTTCCCCTCAATGTGATGTACTGGGCGACACGCGACGATGGCACATTCGAGATCATCGACGGGCAACAACGCACCATCTCCATCTGCCAGTATGTGAATGGCGACTTCGCCTATCTCTTCAAGTACTTCCACAACCTGCAGGAAGACGAAAAGGAGCAGATTCTCAATTACGAATTGCAAGTGTATATCTGTAGTGGCACCGACAGCGAGAAACTGAAATGGTTCGAGACCATCAACATAGCGGGCGAGAAGCTGACCGAGCAGGAGCTGCGCAATGCGGTCTATGCTGGCAGTTGGGTGAGTGATGCAAAGCGTTATTTCAGCAAAAACAATTGTGCTGCTTACGGGTTGGCGAGTAAGTACGTGAACGGTTCGCCCATCCGCCAAGACTACCTCGAAACAGCCATCCGCTGGATCTCCAAAGGGAACATCGAGGTCTATATGGGCAACCACCAGCACGACCCTAACGCAGTCGCACTCTGGAATCACTTCAGCAGTGTCATCAACTGGGTGAAGGCCCTCTTCCCCAAATACCGCAAAGAGATGAAGGGCGTGGATTGGGGAACACTGTACGAAAAATTCAAGGAGCAGTCGTTGGACGCTACTGCGTTGGAAGAAAAGGTAACGAAACTGATGATGGACAGTGATGTGCAGAAAAAGTCGGGCATCTACGCCTACGTTTTAGACGGTGACGAGCACCACCTGGGCATCCGTGCCTTCGACGACAACACGAAACGAGAGGTCTACGAGCGTCAGCAAGGTATCTGCAAAATCTGTGGCAAGCATTTCGACATAGATCAGATGGAGGCCGACCACATCACCCCATGGAAAGAGGGCGGTCGCACCATCGCTGAGAATTGCCAGATGTTGTGTAGGGAATGTAATCGGAGGAAGAGTGATAAGTGATAAAATAGCCGTCACACATTCTTGGTGAATGGTGGTGGCTATTCATGTTTTTAGAAATCTCGGTTGATAAAAAAATTTATGTCATTATGCCTAATCATATCCATGGTATTATTGAAATAAAAAAATCCATGGATGTATTGGATTGGGATGCGTGTGACGATGTGGATGTACATAACAATGTGGATGTACGTGACATCGTAGGGGCGAAAAATTTTTCGCCCCTACCACACCCGCCATCGCCCCTACCACAAATATCACCGTCTGCACAATCATGTGGTCAAAACATAATCGTAAAATATATTTTTTAGAAATAGATTGTATTTGATGAAATAGACAATTTCGCTAATTTTGCACCCTCATTCGAACGAATGGGTTCCGGCGATGGGTGTGGGTCCTGCCGATTGCCGAAAAATAAAGAGAAGACCTAATTTATTACAACGTGTTATGGTAAGAAAACTACTTGCGATTCTATTTTTCCAATGTATATTGTGTACTGCATTTTCAGCTAATTATTTGACTTTTACGGCCGAAGAGGATGGCTCCAGGTTCGGAATCAGTAATAATTATAATGATCCAGATATACAATACTCCTTAGATGAAGGTGCGACTTGGACTCAACTTTTAGATGAAGAGATGATCACATTGGAGCATAAAGGAGACAAGGCGTTACTGAAAGGGGAAAACCCTAAAGGAATCGCCCAAAATGATGTTTACTATACAAAGTTTAAAATGACAGGATCTATAGCTGCCAGTGGAAGTGTAATGAGCTTGATTGACGGAATAGGTGAAAGTGTTGTCATACCTAGTCAGTGTTGCTTTTATCGTCTGTTCATTAATTGCTCTAGTTTGACACAAGCGCCAGAACTTCCTGCAACTACATTGACGTTTAAATGTTATTTTGATATGTTTTGGGGCTGTTCGAATCTAACGAAAGCGCCAGCACTTCCTGCAACCACATTAGCGCAATCATGCTACTTGGAAATGTTTAGGAATTGCACAAGTTTGACACAAGCACCCGAATTGCCTGCAACTGTTCTAACATTCACATGCTATGGTGATATGTTTAATAATTGCACGAGCCTGACAAAGGCACCTGCTTTGCCTGCCACTACGCTAGATTATGGATGTTATGGTGAAATGTTTAGTCATTGTACCAGTTTGACACAAGCGCCAGAATTACCAGCAACCACACTGGCCGAGTCTTGTTATGCTGGTATGTTTGAGCATTGCACTAGTTTGACGCAAGCGCCGGAATTGCCTTCCTCAAATATGACTTCTGCTTGCTACAATTCGATGTTTGAGGGTTGCACCAGCCTAACCAAGGCTCCCGTATTGTATGGGACCAAAATATATGATTATTTTGCTCATCATATGTTTAAGGATTGTACGAACCTATCTGAAATATCTGTATCTTTTAGCAAGTGGAGTGAAATCGGAGCCTTACATTTAGAGTATGAGGGGACGGAAGATTGGGTCGTCAATGTTGCCCCAACCGGCACCTTCATTTGTCCCAAAGAACTTCCTATCGAATATGGCCCAAGCAGAATACCAGAGGGTTGGAATGTTGAATATATCTGTAATGATGATGCTGTAGAAGATATAGCCAACGAGAACACCCGTGTATGGACGGATGGTCTTAACCTCTATGTGTGCTATGCGGGAGAGGTGGAGGTCTATGACCTGAATGGCAAACAAATATGCAAAGAACAAGGCGATGCGGACTCCCCAGTGTGCCTCTCCATGCCTGCTCATGGGGTCTATGTTGTGAAGATGGGAGGGAAAAGTTCAAAGGTGGAGCTGTAAGTAAAAAATTTTATGCAATATGTAATCCCGTCTTCGTACGGAACATTGTTGCCATATCATTGTCCGAATTTATCATCGAAATAATATCCAAGACTTTGTTTGTTGGCGATGCAATGCGCGTAGGGTCCCAGTTTTTTGCGAAGTCGGGTGATGTTCACATCGACAGTACGTCCCGTAACCACCACACCCGTCCAGACTTTCTCCATGAGTTGCTGACGGGAGCAGATGGAGCCTCTGCAAGATAGAAGTTCGTAAAGCAAATTGAACTCCGTGAGCGTGAGATTAATAGGTTCCCCATCAATATAAACCTCCTTCTTGTCGCAATCCATGTGTAATCCGCGGAAGAAGATGTGACGTCTTCCTATTCGTGCTTCTAGTATGTTAATGATATAATCACCTATTTTTTCGCAACTGGCGATAATGTCGGTACAGAGTGTTGTGACGATGTAAGAGTCTCTCTTTGTATTCACATTGGTGATGTTGTCGTTTTTTATTTTATCTCGCAACGCATTGATGTCGTTTTCAATCTCTAACGAAGGTTCAATGGTTACGTTTTCTCGTCTTCCGTTCATGACAACCATCATCTGAGTGATGGCTTCGTTTACAAGATGCATCATTTCGTGCATATATTCGTACTGTTGTAGAGAGAAATCTTCGCCAAGCTCATTTCGTTGATGAATGGTTTGTGAAATCTTCCGACACGAGTCACCGATAGATTCCAATTCTCCTATCATACGTAGCATGGAACGTATTTTCCCCTTTGTATCGTCAGACAATCGTTCATTGCTCACCTTCTCCAAATAGGAGGCGATTTCTATTTCCATGCGGTCGGCTATTTCTTCGTATTTGCAGATTCGCTCGTGTTGACGTTCGATCTCTTTTTTTTCCTTTTCATCGAGCAAACTTCTCACCATACCAAACATACGTTGCATACGTTCGGCAAAGTGTATCACCTCTTTTTGTGCCTGGAGAACAGAAATTTCAGGCGTTGTCATGAGTCCTCCGTTGATGAAATGCAGCGTGACAGGTTGTCGTTCCTTCTCGCTTGTCTCAGGCAAAAGACGACAGACAATTCGTTCTATCTGAGAAACGAAAGGCAATAGGATGGATGTGTTGATTAGGTTGAAGCAGGTATGGAACATGGCCAGTACAACGGGAAGTCGCGCTACCTGTCCAGACGCTTCAGGATCATAGTTGACCAGCCAACAGACCATATTGACGAATGGGTAGAACACACATAAAACCCAGAAAACACCGAACACATTGAACAGCAAGTGAGCCAATGCCGCTCGTCGTGCAGGAATGCCCGCACCCATGGCTGCCAGGTTGGCTGTCGCCGTAGTGCCAATATTCTCGCCCATTACCAGTGCTATGCCAAGGTAGATGGGGAGGACCCCCGTGGAGCAGAGCAAGATGGTGATGGCCATCACAGCAGCCGATGATTGCACAACACATGTTATCAGGGTGCCGACAAAGAGAAAAATGAGGATGGTGAAGTGACTGCTTGTGTCGAATGATGAAAAGAAAGCCACTACACTTGCGTTGTGCTCCAGATCCATGCTTTTTCCTGTGGAGTTGAGCATCACCAACGACCAGAATAGAAAAGCTATTCCGAATAAAAAATCACCAGCCACACGATGCTTCTTTTTGTAGATGAGCAACATACCCAACATAAAAGCGGGGAAGACAACATTCGACAGATCCACATTGTATCCTAACGACATGATCCAAGCGGTAAGCGTAGTACCAATATTAGCTCCCATGATGATGCTGATGGCCTGTGTCAGCGACAGAAGACCCGCAGAGACAAACGAAACAGTCATAACAGTGGTTGCCGAAGAGGATTGCACGGCACACGTCACAAACATACCAGTGAGCATACCTGAAATACGGTTGGATGTCATTCTTGCTAATATATGGCGCAACCCTGGTCCAGCCATCTTTTGCAACGCTTCGCTCATTATCTTCATTCCATAGATAAGCAAAGCAAGAGATCCCAAAAGCTTTATAACGATTCCTATAGTCATGATTCCATTTATTGCATGATGATACAAAATTAAGATGAAGTGACCATAATCGGGAAAAAGTAGGTGTTACAAATTGGTTACAATTAGCAAAAAAACATATCGAAATCATATAGGATGCGGGCATCACGTTTCCGAAATCATGTCCGCGAACGCGTAGAGACGCGGCGCGCCACGTCTCAATGCCTGCTCATGGGGTCTATGTCGTGAAGAGGGGAGGGAGACCTCTTCAACGGGACAGTAACGATTGGAAATAATCGTTTGGTAAGAAGGGTTTCTATTTATTATTCGGATCATGACCCGCCTGCTCTCCAAGGCGTGCGGCGGATTTGCGGATGAAGCGTGGAATGTTCGACCAGATGGAGTGGTAATTATATCCTCCGTTCTTCATTTCCTCTATCGCTTCGTCTGGTGTCCATCCTTGTCGTAGGATGCGGTACATGGCGCACATGGTGCCTGTGCGGTCCGCCCCGTGCTGGCAATGCACCAAGATGGGGGCGTTGCTCGTGTCGTCCACGATCGCAAGGAACTCCTTGACGTACTCGTCCTTCATGTGACCCGTGAATATATCGATGCGCTTCGCTTGCAGTGGCAGGTCGCCTATCTCGTCCAAGTCGGAATGCCTGTCGCGCAGGTTGACGACCGTCTTTATCCCCATCGCCGCGAGGTTGGCCATTCCCTCGCTCGTAGGCTGGGCGCTGCGGTAGAGTCCGTCCGAGACCTTGTGCAGGTTCGGTACGCCAGCCAGGGCTATGGGTTCCGCCCATTTGGCGGGACGAACCGCAGTCACGGTCTTGTCCGTGTCCTTCTTGTCAAAGGCGTGCACGGAAACAATCCCTATGCCGAGGATGGCAACGCAGATGATTGCCAACCAGATGTCTCGCTTTTTGTGGATATGTTTCTCCATCTTTTATTTTTATAATTCTACCTTTTGGCTCTTGTCGCCGATCTTAACGATATAGACACCTTTATGACTCATGGTCAGTTTCGTCTCTTCTTTGTTGGCTTTCTCCTTCGCTATAAGTGAGCCCGTAAGGTTATACACCTCCACGTCCGTTTGGGCTCCGGTGACGAAGATAGTAAGATTTGAGGTGCGAATCGACCATGGAGCGTCGGCGCCGATTCCGTCAACTCCCACATCTGTATATACCACGTCCCAACCTTCTGGAATTCTGCTGATTCCATATTCTTCTGGCAATGCGCTTGGACAGTAGAATGTGCCGGTTGGAGCGACATCTAACACCCATGAAATCGTTGCTGTATAATCCCATCCTGAAAAGTTCACCGTGATAGAGGATAGGTTGGGACATAAACGGAACATGTCTGTATAGCAAGCGTCGAATATATCTGAGGCAGGTAAGTCTGGCGCTTTTGTCAAGCTACTGCAACACATGAACATTTGTTCGTAGCAATATTGTGCCATTTGGGTGGCGGGCAGTTCCGGCGCTTGGGTCAAACTGGTACAATGACTAAACATTTCACCATAACATCCATACTCCATCTTCCTGGCAGGCAATCGGGGCGCTTGTGTTAGACCTGTACAGTGAGAAAACATTCCCCAATAGCATTGAAAGGCTAATTTTGTGGCAGGTAGCGCTGGTGCTTGCTTCAAGCTGTCACATTCGGCAAACATTAGTATGTAGCAATCAGACGCCAATGTCGTGGCGGGCAGTTCTGGTGCCTCTTTTAAATTGGCACAACTTGCGAACATGCCCTCGTAACAGGAGGGTGCCAACTCCATGGCAGGTAATTTGGGCGCTTTTGTCAAAGTAGAGCAAGCTGCAAACATGTAACTGTAACAATCGTAAGCTAAATGTGTGGCCGGCAGTTCTGGCGCAGATTCTAGTTCATAACAGCCAAAGAACATTGAATCGTAGCAACCTGGGGCTAATTGCTCGGCCGGCAGTTCTGGCGCTTGTCGCAGATTGCGGCAAAAATTGAACAAGCCGTAGTAGCAATGGTCAGTCAGTGTTGTGGCGGGCAGTTCCGGCGCTTTCGTCAAGTCTGAGCAATCATCGAATAGTTCGCAAAAGCAATGCGAGTTGGGAATCACTAGACTCTCTCCTTCACCGTCAATCAGACTCATTATACTTCCGCTGGCGGCAATGGGTTTTTCTAAGACAAACGATGTATACACATCCAAATCCTGATTAAAACCACCAGGGTTATTACCTTTCAATAATACTTTATCCCCTATTTGGGGCAAATAGATTATAACCCCATCGCTAAGTTTATCCCATGTCTCTCCATCGTCTCGTGAGTATTGTATGTCGGGGGCGTTTCCTCCATGGTTTTCTATTTTGAACGAACACATGTAGTCTTCTGCGGTGAAAGTCATGTAGTTGGCTGCGAAAATGGTGCTAGTAGCGCATTGCAGTAGAATAATAAGGCTTATTAATTTCTTGTACATTTTGGTTGTGAATTATAGTTATAATAGATATCACAAATGTAGCAATTCTATTTTGAACAGATGTATATTCTTGTATTTATATTTTATCTTCTTGTTGCTTTATGCTTTATCGAAAACGTTCTCTGGATGAAGAACTATCAGCCCTGAAATAAAAAAATCCCTCGAAAATTTTGCAGTTTCAAAAAATAAAGCTATATTTATACAAAGCGTTAGATAAACGTGATAGATGAGAAGCAGATGTTAGATGTATATTTAGACGGTTGTAAATAAGATGTATGTATGAAAAAGGGTGTTGATGAGTAACGGTGGAGGATGACAAATTTGTAAGGTATGTGTAATTCCTAAAGATTGTGAAAGGAGATTGGCTTATGAAAACGAATAGATTTATACTTCCTATATTGATGTTGGGTGTTGTTGCATCTTTCTTTTCCTGTAAGGATGACAACGATAATGCTCTCGAGGAGGGCATGGGTAAAAGAAATAGCGATGTTCCTCAGGAGGTTTTTTACCATTGTAAGATCACGAATGCAGAAGAGCTCTTCTCTTTCGCTGAGCGTGTGAACAAGGGAGAGTATAACCTGAACGCGAGGCTGATGAATGACATCGATATCTCGCGCAGGGACTGGACGCCTATCGCACGTGTGTTGGATAACTCATCCGTGAAGGCGAGCGAACGGTTCTCCGCCGCATACAATGGTGTCTTCAATGGTAATGGACATAGGATCATCGGCATGAAACTGGTTGGTGAGACCAACGATGGCGCTGCGTTTGTCGGCATGCTGGGCCCGAGTGGAGTGGTTGAGAATGTCATATTCTCCCATTTGGATATCAATGCGGGTGTGGGCGTCGCTACGATTTGCGCTTATTCACAAGGCGAATTGTTCGCTTGTACCGCGCTATCCGGTAATGTGCAGGGCTCGAGCGACGTGGCTGGTATCTGCGCCTACAATTACGGTGTGATCAAGAGATGCTTTAACCAAGTGACCGTTCGTGGCGAGGAGGTCGCCGCTGGTATCTGCGCCTTCAATAAGATGGGTGTCGTTACGGAGTGTGAGAACTCTGGCGAAGTGGTGGGGGTCTCCAACGCTTCCGTGGGTGGTATCGTGTGTGTGAATGATCAACTCGTCATCAACAGCATGAATCATGGTAAGGTGAGGAGCGGTTTCCCTGATACTGGTATCGGTGGTATCTGCGGACAAAATCACTCTCTTGTTTACAACTGCCTCAATGACGGCGAGGTAGAGGGCGGAATCAGCGCTGTGGGTGGCATTTGCGGTAAATTGCAAGGCGTTTCGTCTAAGGCTGTCCTGCTCAATTGTATTTCAACAGGTCCAGTGATGCCTGTCAAGAAGGAGTATGTGGGAGCTATCTGCGGATGGTCTAGCGGCAACTGCGCTGTGACGGACTGCTATTATGGTCCGGAGAGATCCCAAATCTCTGACGGATTGGGTGGCCAACCTGCCAATTACGCTACCATGTGCACGACGATCCGTAACTATCTGAATAAGCAAGTTGAAGAGGTGGGCGAGATCAGGGTGGCTACGCAACATGGCAACTATGGCGTCTCAATGAAGCCTTGGAAAGTGGTGGATAAGACAATCATGTTCTGATAATGCACGGGAGACTGAGGTGATGGAGTGTCGTAGGTGTGGTGAGGTGACTACCTTCTTCACGGATCGTGAGGGAGGTGTGAGCGAAGGGCCTTACTCTTCGTTCAATCTGGGTCTCTTCTCAGGCGACGAACGCTCTTGTGTGGAAAGGAACCGAGCCCTGCTTTGCGGGCGCCTGGGCATCCCTCCCGAGAATCTGTTCGTGCCGAACGAGGTGCATGGCAACCGGGTGATGGTGATAGACCACGACTCCCCGCAAGTACCGTTGGCTGAACGTGACGAGTCCTTCAAATGCGACGCTTTGGTTACGACGTGTCGGAATATTTGTCTGGGTGTTACGGTGGCGGATTGCGTGCCGGTGCTCTTCTACGATGAGGAACACCATGTGATTGCGGCGGCTCATGCAGGTTGGAAGGGTATCGTCTCCGATGTCTTGGGTGAAACGGTGAAGCGCATGTGCGAGATATCCTCCGTGGCTCCTTCTGACCTATACGCTGAGATATGGCCCTCCATATCGGTCCCTCGTTTCGAGGTGGGTGAGGAGGTGGTGGAGCGTTTCCGCTCGCTTTTCTCCGAAAAAGAAATGTCTGGCATACTGGTACGCGAAGGGTATCCTAAGCCCCATATCAATCTCCGTGGGGCGGTGCGTGCCAGATTGCTGGCATTGGGTTTGCAGGACGCGCGTATATGGACGCATCCGGACTGCACCTTCTCTAACCCGCGCTATTTCTCCGCTAGGCGTGACGGATTCGCTTGCGGACGGATGGTGGCGGGAATCATGAGAATTTAGAATTTAGAATTAAGAATTTTGAATTAAGAATTGTATCCTTGATTGAAGGAAATCTTCCTATCCATGCGAGTTGGACGCTCGCTTTTTTTATTTATTTAACTACCGAATTTCTTGAAAATTTATTAAGTTTGTTTCCTGAAATATTTTAGTGTGATATGGCATTTATCGATTTAGTAAAGAAAAGAAGAAGCATCCGTAAATACGAGGATAGAAAGGTGGAGGAGGAGAAGTTGCAGTCGATTGTGAAGGCTGCGCTGATGGCTCCCTCTTCCAAGCGTTGTCAACCGTGGCATTTCGTCGTTGTGGACGACAAGGAGACGCTGGCGAAGTTGTCTGTTTGTAGGGAGATGGGCTCCAAGTTCTTGGAGGGCGCCCCTGCCGCCATCATCGTCTTGGCCGACATTACGCTGAGCAATGTGTGGACTGAGGACGCTTCCATCGCCGCCGCCTATATGCAGCTGCAGGCCGAGGACTTGGGCTTGGGCTCTTGCTGGGTGCAGGTGCGCAACAGAAAGAAAACGGAGGCGGGCGACCTGACGTCGGATGCCTATATCCGTGGCTTGATCAATGCGCCTGAGAACCTCAGCGTGGAGTGCATCATCGGCGTGGGCTACAAGGGAGAGGAGAAGAATCCTTTCGACGAGGCGAAACTGAAATTGGATCGCATTCATAAGAACAGTTTTTAGTGTGTATTCTCTGATGGCGGATGACCTTCTCCCTAAGGTGGACGGTTCGCCTGAGAAATTTATAGGATGTAAATCATAGAGTAGGATGGCGGATGTGACGAATGGTTCGGATTGTAAGGCGGTTCTGCCTTCTGTCTGTGTACTCGGATGTGGTAATCTGGGCACCCATCTTGTTCAGGCTTTGTATCATGCGGGGTACCCGATTGCGCAGTTGTTCAGTAGGACGGTGGAGTCGGCGACCGCACTTTCCAGTTTAGTGGGGAATGCTCCCTTCACGACAGATCTCTCCCGACTGACGCTTTCGGCGGATCTCTATATCTGCGCCTTGAAGGACTCGGTCTTGGTGGATGTGCTGCGCAAGACTCCTTTGAGGGGGAAACCTATCGTGCATACGGCGGGTAGCATGCCCCTCGGACTTCTTTCGGAGTTCACCGACGAGGGCGGGGTATTATACCCTATGCAATCCTTCTCCAAGGCGAAACCTGTTGACTTTTCGAAGATACCCGTCTTCGTGGAGGCGACCACGACAAGGATGATGGACCTTTTGCAGGATGTGGCGAGACATGTCTCGAACACTGTCATGCCCTTGGACACGGAGGGACGCAAACAGTTGCACTTGGCGGCTGTCTTCGCTTCTAACTTCAGCAACCACATGTACTCGATCGCCAGCGAACAATTGGCGAAGTTGGGACTCCCTTTCGAGGTGTTGCTCCCTTTGATCGACGAGACGGCGAGCAAGATTCACTCTTTGCCGCCTGTGGAGGCGCAGACGGGTCCGGCGGTGCGCTACGACCTGAATGTGATCGAGGCGCAGAAGGATCGTATCGACGACCCGTTGCAGCGGGAGATATACGCGCTGGTGAGCCAGTCGATTCATGAGATGTCGCTGAAGCATTCTAAAGACTCATTGTAGGAATATGGATTTTAAGGCTAATTTATCGAAAATAAAGGCGTTGGCATTCGATGTGGACGGAGTGCTCTCTTCGGATTGCGTGCCGTTGCACGTGAGTGGCGAGCCGATGCGCATGGTGAACATCAAGGATGGTTATGCGTTGCAGTTGGCCGTGAAGAAGGGCTATCATCTGGCGATCATCACAGGCGGTAACACGCTGGCGGTGAGGAAACGGTTCGAGGGCTTGGGCATCCAGGATGTCTACATGGGCTCCGCCGTCAAGATGAAGGATTTCGACGATTTTGTCCGTAAATATGGCTTGTCTCCTGATGAGGTGCTCTACATGGGCGATGATATCCCTGACTTCCCTGTGATGCGGAAGTGCGGATTCCCTTGCTGCCCTGCGGACGCGGCTCCGGAGATCAAGGAGATCGCTTGCTATATTTCCCCAAAGAGGGGAGGCGAGGGGTGTGCCCGCGACGTGATAGAGCAGGTGATGAAGGCGAATGGAGACTGGATGTCCGATAACGTGGCGTTCGGTTGGTGAATCTAAGAAACTAATTTGTATGAAGGATTATTTAAAACTGGTTCGATTGCCTAATTTGGTGATCATAGCGTTGGTTCAGCTGGCGATTTTCTTTTTGGTGATCACGCCGGTCTCCAATGTGGCGGGTGTTCCGACGGATAAGGTGTTCCCTGATTCCCTGCTTGTGTGCTTGATTCTTGCCACGGTCTTCACTGCGGCAGGCGGCTATGCCATCAACGACTATTTTGATGTGAAGATTGACGAAATTAACCATCCGCTCACCCATTTGGTGGGGCGCTCTATCTCGAAACACTCCACGATGACAGTTTTTATCGTCTGTTCCATCCTTGGTGCCGTCTTGGGCGCCGTCATTGGTCTTTATGCGTGGATGAAGCTGAATGCGCCTTTCTCGGTGGCCTTCACGTATGTGTTGTTGTTTCTGATCATTGCGGGAATCCTGTGGTTCTACTCCTCTTCGTATAAACGTATTTTTGTCTTGGGCAATCTGTTCGCCTCCGCTTTGAATGCGTTGGTGCCGATGTTGGTGGTGGTCTGCTTCAATTTCTTCCTGTCGATGAAGTACGGAGCCAACCCTGAGATTGTGGCCTTCAGCCGCTATTTATTAGCCATCGTGGCGATTTTCTCTGTCTGCGTTTTTCTGTGGACGTTCGTCGCTGAAGTGGCCATCGATTTCGAGGAGGAGAAGGGTGACCGTGAGTTGGAGTGTCATTCGTTCCCTATTGTGTGGGGACACACCCCTGCGCGCATTATCATGTTCGCCGCCATCATCTTAGTCAACCTGTTCTGCGCACATGTCGTATTCCGCATGTTGCCGTATGACCCGATGATCTCTCTTCGTTACTATTTCTGCGCCGTCTTGGCACCTTCGATCGCCATCTCCTTTTTGCTGGCGAAGGCCAATACGAGGCAGGATTACAAGAACGTGTCGTTGGTAGCCTATGCGATCATGCTGTTGAGCATCGCTTACAGTATCGTATTCTATATCAGTTACGATTCATGAGTTTTGAATTAATTGTATAACTAATATTTATAAATTATGCCAGGTGTATTTTTAATTGTTGTGCTGGTAGTTGTATTCATACTGCTATGCATATTTTTCCACTACGTGCCGGTCTTGTTGTGGGTCAATGCCAAGGTGTCAGGCGTTTCGATTTCTTTGGTTCAGTTGTTCCTGATGAGGCTGAGGAATGTTCCTCCTCGTGTGATCGTGGAGTGTATGATCGAGGCTCACAAGGCTGGTTTGAAGACTATTACGAGGGATGATTTGGAGGCGCACTACCTCGCCGGCGGTAATATCGTCCGTGTGGTACATGCGTTGGTTTCCGCATCCAAGGCGAATATCGCCATCGATTTCAAGCAGGCTACGGCCATCGATTTGGCGGGTCGTGACGTGTTCGAGGCGGTTCAGATGTCCGTTAACCCTAAGGTGATCGACACGCCTCCTGTGACGGCTGTCGCGAAGGATGGTATCCAGTTGATCGCTAAGGCTCGTGTAACGGTCCGCGCGAACATCGAGCGTTTGGTCGGTGGTGCGGGCGAAGAGACGGTTCTTGCCCGTGTCGGTGAGGGTATTGTCTCTTCCATTGGTTCCAGCGAGACGCATAAGTTGGTGTTGGAGAACCCTGACTCCATCTCTAAGGTGGTGTTGAGCAAGGGATTGGATGCCGGTACGGCCTTCGAGATCCTCTCCATCGATATCGCTGATATCGACGTGGGTAAGAACATCGGTGCACAGTTGCAGATGGATCAGGCCCAGGCGGACAAGAACATCGCTCAAGCGAAGGCGGAGGAGCGTCGCGCGATGGCCATCGCCCAAGAGCAGGAGATGAAGGCGAAGGCGCAAGAGGCCCGCGCACTCGTTATCGAGGCGGAGGCGGAGGTGCCAAAGGCTATGGCCGAGGCTTTCAGAAGCGGAAACTTGGGTATCATGGATTACTATCGCATGAAGAATATCGAGGCGGATACCAACATGAGGTCTTCTATCGGTGGACCGGTTGTCAACGATTCTCAGAAGTAATCGTATCACGTTTCAAAGGAATGGGGGCGGTCATCCGAATGGATGATCGCCCCTTTTCCATGTATGTGCGAGCTTCATTATAAGGGGTTAGATCGTATGCCTATTCGACCCTATCCCCCGATTTTTTTATTTATAATCAATCGGCATGATAATGACCTCCTTTAGATCTTTGCCGTTGAATAGATATCTATATTTGAAGGTCACGTTGTTCCTCTTATAGGGGTTCAACGAAATGCTGCTTTGAACTAGCTGGACCAGCGCATTCTTCATCCTATTCTCGAAATCCTCGGTTATCCGTATGTTGTCCGTCGTGACGTTATAGTTGTACGTCAGAAGATAGTTCTGTTCGTCGTAGCTGCAACTGGTCATGATGGTGTACATATCCACGTTTATAGGACATTGTGCGTTGGCGTTTTGGGCGGACTCGATCATGATGAATCGGTCATTCTCCTTCATCTCTTCTGCCGTGAATTCCTTTGAAAGAAGTTCATTCTCTAGAATGAATGTGCGGATGACCTCGCCTGTCGATTTTTTGTATTGGTAGCCAAGGTCAGCCTTGGCCTTTTTGAACAGATCCAAGTCCCCTTTTTTGCCTGACAAATTGGAGCATACTTGGTGCTTGAACATCTTCTCGCTTAGCCTTTGTATGTTTTTGGACAATATTTCATCGTAGATGAGAAGGCTAGAGTAGTAGTAGGTGAATAGGTTGCGATCTCTGTCGTAATGCACGCTGTCGAGCGTCCATGTCATGCCATTGCCAAACAACGGAGTCTGTTTGTTCGTTATCTCCACCAACTCTTCCAATTGTGATTTCGCACTTTTCCCGTAACTCAATAGACACAGAGTCAGTGCTGCTATGATGATGAATATCCGTTTCATGATTCTCTGCCATTTGAATTGTCGTGAGCTCTATGATTTTTCCTGTCAGTATTGGCAGAGCCCATTCACCAATCCGACAGGTCGCCTTCTGGGAGGAAGACTTCTTGAATATAGTGAAAAATATTCTGATATCCAAATTTTTAGCAATGATTATACGACATCTTTTCTAATGAAGAATAAATCTTTTGTCGATTCTCACGTTCCCCTTATATGAAGCATCTTCCCTTTTTTCTCTTGCCATAGTGCGCTATTTGCCGCTTTTTATGTAATTTTGTCTTATGTGTAACGAAGTGGAATACTGAGTTCTTCTCAGATTCCTTTTTAGAAATATATTGGGTTATGGGACTTGGACGACAAGGACATCCGAAGGGCTTGTACTTATTGTTCGCCACGGAGATGTGGGAACGATTCAGTTATTATGGCATGCGTGCATTGTTGGTGTTGTATCTGACGAAGTCGTTGATCGATGGTGGTCTGGGCTTCACGGATGATAACGCTTCCTTGCTTTATGGTTTTTTCACGGGTTTTGTTTATTTCACGCCCCTGATCGGAGGTTGGTTGGCCGACAACTATCTGGGACAACGCAAGGCGATTGTGATTGGCGCCATTCTGATGATGCTGGGGCAGTTCTGCCTCGCCACCGAATCCTCTTTGCCGTTCCTCTATACGGGTCTTGTCCTGCTGATTATCGGTAATGGTTTCTTCAAGCCTAATATCTCCGTGATTGTGGGCCATCTCTACGAACCGGGGGATCCCCGCAAGGATTCCGCCTTCACGATCTTCTACATGGGTATCAATGTGGGTGCGTTCTTCGCTCCGTTGTTGACGGGCTACATGGCGCTCACCTACGGCTATCGTTACGGATTCATGGTGGCGGGTATTGGTATGCTGATCGGTCTGCTGGTCTTCACAATATTGGGTAACCGCTATCTTGGTGAGGTGGGGAAGGCTCCTTCTTGCAAGGCGAAGGATGATTCGTTGGAGAATGTGCCTCTCACGAAGGACGAGAAGGACCGTACGTTGGCGATTGTCGTCTTCGTACTCTTCAGTATATTTTTCTTCGCTGGCTTCGAACAGGCGGGTAGCTCCATGACGCTCTATACTGAGAAGTACATCGATAGGGAGGTCGGCTCGTTCGTGGTTCCGACGGAGTGGTTCCAATCCGTGAATCCGTTGCTTATCGTCATATTGGCTCCCCTTTTGACGGTGTTGTGGAGATGGTTGGGACAAAGGGGAAAGGAGCCGAGCATTCCTGTGAAGATGTCGATGGGTATGATCCTGTTGGGCACCGGGTTCCTAGTGCTGTATGGTGCGGTCTGTGTGCGTGGCGGGGACAGTGCTGACGAGTCTGTCAAGGCGAGCATCCTCTTCATCCTCTTCACCTATCTCTTCCACACGTTGGGAGAGTTGTGTCTGTCGCCTATCGGTCTCTCCATGGTCTCTAAATTGGCCCCTGTGAAGTTGGCTTCCCTGATGATGGGTGTTTGGCTCTTGAGCAGTTTCTTCGCCAATATATTGGGTGGTTGGGTCTCTTCCCATATCTCTGATGTCGGTGCGGGTACGATATTCCTCTCTATTTGCGTTTTCTCTGTCGCGCTTGGCGTTATTTTGTTCTCCCTGAACCGTTGGTTAATACGTAAATCGCATGGTGTATTGTAAATCTTCTGCCATTTTGTCATAAAGAACGGTGTGGCACGGATTTTGGTCTTACGTATATGTTGAATATAATTTAAAAAACATATACGTATGCAAAAAGGAAATATTGGGGTAACGACGGATAACATCTTCCCCGTCATCAAAAAATTTCTTTACAGTGACCACGAGATTTTTCTCCGTGAGTTGGTTTCTAACGCAGTTGATGCGACGCAGAAGCTGAAGACCTTCGCCTCAGTGGGCGAGTTCAAGGGTGAGTTGGGCGATGTGACGGTCAACGTCAACATTGATAAGGATAAGGGTACGCTCACTATCTCCGACCGTGGTATCGGTATGACGGAGGAGGAGATCGAGAAGTATATCAATCAAATCGCTTTTTCAGGCGCAGAGGAGTTCCTCGAGAAGTACAAGAATGACGCGAACGCGATCATCGGCCACTTCGGACTCGGTTTCTACTCCTCGTTCATGGTCTCTAAACGTGTGGACATCATCACAAAATCTTTTAAAGAGGGTGCGAAGGCTGTGAAATGGTCTTGCGACGGTAGCCCTGAGTATACGATGGAGGATGCCGAAAAGGCGGACCGTGGTACGGATATCGTCCTGCATATCGATGACGAGAATAAGGAATTCCTTGAGGATCATAAGATTACGGAATTACTGAACAAGTATTGCAAGTTCCTTCCTGTCCCTGTCGCATTCGGCAAGAAGAAGGAGTGGAAGGATGGCAAACAGGTTGAGACGGGCGAGTTGAACGTGATTAACAACACGACGCCTGCCTGGACTCGCAAGCCAGCCGACTTGAAGGACGAGGATTACCAGAAGTTCTACCGTGAGCTCTATCCGATGGCGGACGATCCGTTGTTCTATATCCACCTGAACGTGGACTTCCCGTTCAACCTGACGGGTATCCTCTATTTCCCTAAGATCAAGAATAATATCGAAGTTCAGAAGAATAAGATCCAACTCTACTGCAACCAGGTCTTCGTCACCGATTCTGTGGAAGGCATCGTGCCTGACTTCCTGACGTTGTTGCATGGTGTCATCGATTCTCCGGACATCCCGTTGAACGTCTCCAGAAGTTATTTGCAGAGCGATAGCAACGTGAAGAAGATTTCCAGCCATATCACCAAGAAGGTGGCGGACAGACTGCAGGATATCTTCAAACAACAACGTCCTGATTATGAGGCTAAATGGGATGATCTGAAGATCTTCATCGTCTATGGTATGCTGACGGACGAGAAGTTCGCCGAGCGTGCTGAGAGCTTCGCATTGCTGAAGAATGTGGACGGCAAATACTTCACGTTCGAGGAGTACAAAACGTTGATTGAGCCTAACCAGAAGGATAAGGACGGCAACTTGGTTTATCTCTACGCTACCGACAGGGAGGCGCAGCACGCTTATATCGAGGCGGCTAAGAGCAAGGGCTATGATGTCCTGATGATGGACGGTATGCTCGATTCTCACTTCATTAGCCGCTTGGAGCAGAAGTCCGAGGGCAAGGTGCGTTATGCGCGTGTGGACGCTGACGTGATCGATAAGTTGATCATGAAGGAGGATGCCAAGAAGGTGGATTTGCCGAGCGAGGCGCAGAATGCGTTGATCGACATGTTCAACTCCCAACTTCCGAACGATAACAAGAAGAGTTTCGTGATCACCTTCGAGAACCTCTCCGCCGACAATTTGCCGGTTTACATCATGCAGAACGAGTTCATGCGTCGTATGAAGGAGATGTCCGCTACGCAAAGTGGTATGAACTTCTACGGTGATATGCCGGACTCCTACAACTTGGTGGTGAATGCCGCTCATCCGCTGATTGCGCGTTTGTTGAAGGACGAGGAGGCCGCATGTGGCGAGAAGGTGAATCCTTTGGTCGCCAAATTGGATGAACTCTCCAAGAAACGTGCCGATTTGATGGGTGATAAGAAAGAGTCCGATTTGCCGGATCCTGTAAAGGAGGAGGTGAAGAAACTGGATGATGAGACCAAGAAGGTGCGTGACGAGAAGAAGGATGTTTATGCGAAATATGCTTCAGAGAGCAAGTCATTGCGTCAGTTGGTTGATTTGGCCCTTCTCTCCAACAACCTGTTGAAGGGCGAGGCGCTCAGCGCATTCATCAAGCGTAGCGTTGATATGATGTAATCTATATAACATAGAAAAAAGCCGTGCGGTTTCCGTACGGCTTTTTTTATGGCTTTTGACGTTGTTCTTATGCTCTAACTCTAAGGATCTGAATGTGTCCGTATGTTTTTGTGCTGGAGATGATGTAGAGCTCATTCTCCCCGTCATGGTCTCCGTCATAGGAGAAGAGCGTCACGTCATACAACTCCTTCAACTCCAAGTCTCCCCCCTTGTATTGGATGGTGATAGGGTTGAAGCCAGTGCCTGGTATGCGTTCACGTTGGGAGTGCACCGTGATATGATAAGGACCATATTGGATGGTTGTGTCCTTGGCGATAGGCAGTGTGGCGGAACTGATGCCTGCGAAATCGTCTTTCGGATTGACGTGCCTAAATTTGTTCACATCGAAGAGATAGTAGTCCAAAGGTTTGTTGTCCTCTCCGAAATATTCTCCCTTCACAAGTTCTCCGTTCAGAATTTGGAAATGAGTCTCTTTGCAAAGAATCGGCTCGTTTTCGGTTGTGTATCCACCGTTGAAGGAGATATTGATCACGTCGTCGACAAGTGAGACGCTTCGTCCGGTCCACAATAGTTCCTTCCCGTTCCGGATTTCGTAGTAGTTGGAATATACTTCGTCCACAATGAGCTCGGAGTTGTTGATGATGTCATCTCTTTGTGGTTTGGGAGGAAACTCCGTTTTGGAAACCACTCCGTCCCTTTCAATGCTGTAGCTGACGATGCGGCCGATGGAGTCGAACTCCTTGAAGTCTTTGTATTTCCCGCTTCTGATTGATTTCACGATTCCGTTGGGGTAATATTCTACTTCTTCTCCTATGAGCGTGTCGCTGTGGAACATGCCTCGGTATACCACGTTCATGAGTTTGTCGTATTCAATGAATTCACCCTCTTTCTTGCCCAATACATAATTGCCCTCTCCTTTGAGGGTGTGGTTGGGGTAGTATTCGTAGTAGACGCCATGCCTTTTACCCATGGCGTAGTTACATTTGGATTTCAGTCCAGAACCCGGATGGTATTCTAGATAAAGACTATCCAATGCGCCATTTTTGTAAAAACCTTCTTCGGTGATATTGCCTTCTATGTCGTAGTGGCAGAAGTACCCGTTGAGCACGTTGTCCTTGTAGGTGTCGATTTTGAAGCTGTCGCTCCCTTGGGCGAAGAAGGTGCCTTGCTTTTGTCCATCGCTATCCGTTTTGCCTCTTTGTAGAAAACCTGGGTTGATCTCGTGATACATGGTTATAGTGATACCTTTATCGCATCCATGCAGGATGAATAATATGGTGACAATGGACAATATGGACAAGATGAATTTGTTCAGTTTTAGTTCCATGTTTATTTTTTTTTGCGAGTCAACGGCAAAAATAATAATCTTTTTTGAATATTAGACTAAAAAATAAGTTTTGATGTGGATTTTTTTGAGTGGGGATTTCGGCTGAGTGGGTTGAGTTGCTGCGGATCCACATAGGGAGTAAGACTTGTCCCGCTACGATTCCCTTCATTTCGATAGGGTGGTTGTCGTTCCTCTCCCCGTAATAAAACAAAAATTGGAAACCAAGCGTATGTGCTTGATTTCCAATTTCTTGTGACCCCGGCGGGATTCTAACCCACAACCTTTTGATCCGTAGTCAAATGCTCTATACAGTTGAGCTACGGGGCCATTCCCCAATTAGGTGCCTTTGTTTCTCAAATGCGGTGCAAAGGTAATGCTTATTTCCGAAAGTGCAAGCGTTTATTTGAAATTTTTTTGCATTTTTTCGAAGAAGTTCCAAATGATGATACCGGAGGTGACGGAGACATTCAGGGAATGTTTGGTTCCGTATTGTGGAATTTCTATGCTATCGTCCGACATGTCAACGACTTCCTGTTGTACACCTTTCACTTCGTTGCCGAGAATTACGACATATTTACCGTCGGGGGCCAATTGCAGGTCGGGCAGTTGGATGCTCTTTTCCACTTGCTCGATGGAGAAGATGTGGTATCCTTTCTCCTTGTATTCTGTCACGGCATCTTGCGTCTTCTCGTAGTATTGCCAGTCCACGGAGAATTCCGCCCCCAGCGCGGTCTTGTGGATTTCTGGCTGGGGTGGTGTGGAGGTGATGCCACAGAGGCAGATCTTTTCCACCAAGAAGGCATCGGAGGTTCTGAAGACCGATCCTACGTTGTGTAAGCTCCTAACGTTGTCGAGTATGACCACGAGTGGAATCTTTTTGGCGGCCTTGAATTCCTCGGCCGTGATCCTATGTAGTTCTGTTATCTCTAACTTTCTCATTCGTATGTATTTAGTATTATGCTAGTCAGTAGTACAAGTGGTGCGTTCCAGTTGATGGCTATCTCATTGGTTGAGTAGCTGCAATCCTCATCCAAATAGCATCTGGCTGGTGCCAAGGAGGGGTAGTTGCTTCTGCCGCAGTCTGACGTCTGGTTCGGGTTGGCGCCTCCGCAGAGGTAGCCGGGCAATGGTTCCTCGATACCGTCGCTGAAGGAGCGTCGGTCGTGTATGTGCTTAGGATATTTTGTCCCGAAGCCCGAGATGAAGCAGTAGTCGGTTGGGTTCATGCCTAGGAGGTAGTCGAATTGGCTCGACATGCCATCTTTGTATTTAGGGTCTTGGGATATTTTGTAAGCCAACCCGAGGATAGCTCCGTTGGTCGCGATCTCTCCGTTGCATCCCCAAATGAATGATTTGAGCGACAACCTTCCTGGCGAGTATTTGTATCCGTTGTAAATTAGCTCCGCAAGGGTGAAGAACTTCCTATGGATGAGTTGGGTGTCCACAAAATTAGGTAGTTCGTGTAGGTGCCATATCATGGACATGAGGGCCAATGAGTTGCATGCGTTCCATCTTGGTGTCTCGAATTGGCGGAAGAAATCCAGTTTTTGGTAGTATTTCTTTTCTCCTGTCGTGATGAGCAACTCGGAGGCTGCCCAGAAGAATTCGTCGGAGAAGTTGTTGTCGCCATAGGTTCCTGTCTTGATGTCGGAGGGGTTGTTGTAGAATCTTTCCGGATTCTTCTCCGCCCAATCCCACGCTTTGCGGGCCGCTTCCAGCGCTGCGTTGGCGTATGGCTCGTCGTATTTCTTGAACACGCGTGACGCCATGGACATCACTGCGGCGAAGCAGAGGGCGGCTGAGGTGGATTTCTCTACGACGAAGCGGTCTTGTTTGTCGTTGGCGGGTTGTGTGGAGATGTCGCAGAATTTCTTTGTCGTCAGTTTGTGGTAGATGCCTCCGTCGGTTGGATCCTGCATGGTGAAGAGCCAGTCCGTCTCCCATTTGATTTCGTCCAACAGGTCGGGTAGCGAATTGTCGCTTTCGGGGATGTTCAGGTTCATGTCCTGAAAGTAGTTCGGGGACATCTCGTAGGCGAGGAAGAGATGATGGAGCGTAATGCCTGCGTTGACCACGTATTTATTGTAGTCGCCCGCATCGTACCATCCCTTGGGCGAGGATATGGTCGATTCTGCTTTCCTTGTCTCGCTGCTTGCTGAGTTGTGGATGAAGACCTCCTCGTCGGGGTGCCCTAATGGCCTGGCATAGTCGATGCCTTTGAATGTGGCGTATCTGGATTCTATGTCGATGGAGGCTCTCCAAAGGTAGAATGCCTTGATTGTCCAGACGGAGAACTCCTTGTAGATGGACCCGTCACCGATTTCGAAAGGGTGTGAACGCTCTCCATTCACTTCCACGAAGTATCTGCCGGGTGTCTGGAAGGCGGAGAAGTCGGCGAATTGCGTCACCTCTCTCGATTGGTTCCATCGTTTCCCCTCGGGTAGGCTGCCCTTGAATACGACCTCCTCTGTCCTTGCGTCCTTGAGCTCGAACCGGTATGCGTTTATGCTTCCGACCTGCGCGTACTTAGGTGCGTTGACCAGATATCCGATTTGGTTTACTCGAATGAATTTCTGCGAGTAAATTTCGCCTGTTGTCGCGGATGCTACCAGCAGAATCGTTAATCCTTTTAATAAATTTTTCATACATGTGGAATTTTCATTTATACTTTAAATCTTTTTGTCCTTTGCGGAATTGGGTTATCAATGGAAAAAATAGGTGTGGGAGAGGTAAAACACTCCGTTTTTACTTTTGTATTTCTCCCCACGGAAATCATTTTTTATGATGTCTATGAATCCCCAGTCGTAACCCATGGAACTTCTCATGTTCTTGAAGTATTGTATGCCTACGGCTATGCGTAGACCGAGGTCGAATCTGCGTGTGTCGTAGAGCCGGTCGGTGCCTGTCTTGTCTCCGAACATGGAGTATTTCTTGGCCTGCACGATGTATTCTCCTCTATCGTTTGTCTCCCGTTTGTATCTGAATCTGCCACCCAGAGCGAAGGCGTAGTAGGGACCGATCATCGGGGTGAACTCAAATCCCCTGAACTCGAACCGATAGCTGGCGGTGGTGGGGATGACCATATAATAGAGGTTGGTCTTCTCCTTATAGGTGACGTGGAGTGAATCCGCATGCTCGTCGAAGAAACGTTGGTAACCTTTTCTTTGCAGTTCGAAACCCGTCTCCACGAATAGGTTCTCGTTGATCATATCCATGTCGTGGTCGGCCACGATTCCGAGTCGCACGTTGCAGACCGCATGTTGGTATAGATCATAGCGTTCGAAGTGGACGTTGGCGGGACCGAATCCGCCGAATCCTCCCCAATGGTTGGTGCCTATGAACTCTGCGAATTTGCTTTCCTTGAGTTTGTAGTAGGCCTTCTCGAAGATGGTGAGGTATTGGGAGGTGTCGCTTCTCTCCTTTGTTTGCTCGGATGACAGCGTTAGTTCTGTTTGATACCCTTGATCCGTTGTGGAGGTGTTTGCCTGGGTTGGGGCGGCCGCACTCTCCGTTGTGAATGTATTCGTTGGAGTGGGAGAGGGGGTGCTTTCCGTCGTGAGCGAGTCTACTTGTGTTGTGTTGGGCGTGCTTTCCGTCTTAAGGGAATCCATTTCGTTGCTTTGTGCGATGGCGTTGCTGACGAACAGCACTATATATAGGCTAATTAATACGGTCCTCATTCTTTCTGTCTGATATTTCTTGGTGGGACAAAGATAATACTAAAATAGCGAACAATTACATTATTTATTCCTTTTTGAAGTGGCGCCATCCCATGATGTCAGGGGGGGAGAATTTCTAATATTTAGCTTCTTACTGAAGATTTTTTCATGTCAAAGGGGTGATTCGTGTCTATTTTTTTACGTTTTATAGATGTGTATTCGGTGGTGATGATATGTATATTGGGTTGATTTTTAGTTATATACGTTATATTTTAACTTTTTTTATACCATTAGAAAAAAATATTATGCTTATTGAATTGTTGTAAAAAAAAATATATAACTTTGCGGTGTCTTTAGATATGGGAAATAAACGAATCTGAAGAAAAACATTGAGAAAACGTTGTTTAATTATTTAATAAATAAAAAAATGAAAAAAGTAGTTTTATTTTTCGCTGTTGTAGCTGCTTTCGCATTTGCATCTTGCAATGATTCAGCTAACACTCAGAACGCAGTTCAAGACGCTGCAGAAGTTGTAGATAGCGCTGTTGCTGTTGTTGATTCAGCTGCTACTGCTGTTGTAGATTCTGCTGCTGCTATTGTAGATTCAGCTGCTGCTGTTGTAGATTCAGCTGCTGCTACTGTTGCTGCTGTTGTAGAATAATCTTCTGCAGATAGTTAGAAGAATAGGGGGCGGGCATTGGATGTTCGCCCCTTTTTTCACTCTTTGTTATTTTATGTGTGTATATGTTGGGTGTAAGATCTAGAATGATTACATTCCATTTTTGTTGTAAGTTTTGATATTTTTTCTAATTTCGCGTATGTGTAACGTATAAATGTTTATGTTGTGATGAGAAATCGGTTTTTAGTTTTTGCTGTTGTCGCAATGCTCTCTTCTTGTGCTTATGTCACAAAAAAGGAAGCGAAGCCGGTGCAGAAGCCCTATTCGGAGATGACTCCGGAAGAGAAGTTGGCGGACGAACGCAGTTACATGGAGAATTTGGCCGGATTATATTATCTGGACATGACTACTGTCGTGGGGGATACGATCTATGTGGGTTGTTCTTCCCGTAGGGGAGAGGAACATTTCCAAGATAATTTGGCTAGATCATTTCTTCATGACATGCGGAAGAAAGGTTATTCCCATATCCGTTCATGCCGTGTGATCAGTATTTCCCATGATTATGTGTGGAGTGACACATTGGTGCAAGGAAAGACGATCGGTCAGGCGAATTGGGATTGATATATTATCTTGATAAAGTGCATAATAAAAGCGGCAAGGATATTTCCAAGCCGCTTTTATTTTTTTATTTTATTCTATTTCTCGAATGCTTTCTTCACTTTCGCTTCGAGGTCGCTGTCCATCTCGTAATCTTTTAGGAAGACGACGGAGTAGCGAGTGGATTTCTTTGGAGACATCACTGTCACGCGGAATTCCCCCGAGTCGTATTCGTAAAGTTTAATGTAATACTTCTCCAGTGTCCGTTTGTTCATGCATTCGTAGTTGAGATATTTGTAATCCTTTTTGACAATCCATTTCTGGGGTTTGTCGAATATTTCGAAAACGGTGACTTTCTTGTTCAGTTGGTCGTCTGTGACAATGTAGTTGTTGGCCATGTCCAGGACGACGACAGTAGAACTCTGTTCCCAAGCCCCCCATACGTATAATCCCTTGGATTGCTGCGTGACGACACCGTCGGTCTGTCTGAAGGATTTGAACGCAATAGATTGTGCGTTCGCCGTATTGATCGAGAATGCGGCGAATAAGAGATATAATATATATTTCAACACTCTTTTCATAATCTTTGTTTTAAATCCAGTTCATACTATGGGTTGGTGACCCAATTCGCTTGATGTAGTCTTCCCTTTTTCGGGTCAAATTCCAATGCCTCTTTCCTTGGTATCTTGATGAGATATTCCCTTCCCTCTTTATTCGGCAACTTGTTGCTTCTGAGCCAAGGGTTGGCATCTTTGAGGAGTTGGTAATTTATCCCTCTTTCCTTCGCGAAGTTAGTTAAATTTTCAATGGTGGAGTCTACCTTGACGACATCTGATTCCACTGGGTAATACATGTCTTCCCTCGTCAGATAAAACCCCATCCTTTGAGGGTCTTCCATGAGATACTTCGCCAAGATGATTCGGAAGACATACCTGTTCGTTTCTTCGCTGAACAACATGTCGAAGTAGTTGTTCGTCTGTTGCGTTTCAATCTGTCTCATGACACGTGCATGACCTGTATTGTAGGCGGCCGCCGCCAATGTCCAGCTGCCAGCTGCGTCATGCGTGTGTTTCAGCATTGAGCAAGCCACCTTTGTGGCCTTCTCCACGTTATATCGTTCGTCCACGTCGTCGTTAATGACTAATCCCGCATCCTTTCCTGTTCCTGGCAGGATCTGCCAGATCCCGACTGCCTTGGCGGGAGATTGAGCCCTTTGGTCCAGATTGCTCTCTATTAGGGCCAAGTATTTGAAGTCATCAGGGACGCCATTCGCTTTCAAAATCGGTTCTATGATGGGAAAAAACTTATTTGCTCTCTTGATGAAAAGGAACACTTGTGAGTGCCAATAAGAGAAGCTTAGCAACTCCCTGTCGAATCTCTCCCGGAGATAGTAGTTCGATAAGTCTATTTTCTCGCCACAGAAATTAATTTCGTTGGGGATGGTGGGCGCTTGGTAATGAACCTCTTGCCGTGGTGCGGCTTCTGTCTTTAGTGCGCTATCCGCCGCACATTCGCAAAGAGGGAATATGGACGCTACCGCTAATCCCCCGATTTTGTATAATCTCTTCATCATGAATCTGCTCTTTCTGTTCAACCTCTAATCAACCAATCTTATCTATCATATATACATCTGTCATCCTGTCAGACCTTCCTTCCGTTATGCGTGGAACACAAACATCGGTGTATCCGTGTGGAATATCATCTTCCTTGCCATGCTCGGATTGAACAACCTGGAGATCAAATTTCTCTTGTGTGTCGTTAGGGCAATGGCGTCGATGCTATTCTTGTGTATGAACTCGTCATAGGCGGATAGTATGTCGGTCCCTGGTACCAGATCATACTCGAACTTGCTGTTCGGGTAGTTCTGTTGGAAGTATACCTTGATTCCGCTCAACTTGATCTCTGCCCATCTGTCATCTTTGTTGTCGAAATGGATGAAGTGGACTGTCACGTTGTTCGGCTGTAATAGCGTCATCATTTTGTTGAACGCGATCAGGTCTTTGTCGTCAAAACTAGTGGAAAATGCTACGGTCTTGATGTCTTCGAATCCGTTGAGGCTTATGTTCTCCGGAATCGCGAATACTGGCACGTGCGAGCGTTCGATGATCTCCGCCGTCACGCTCCCGATGAAGTCCATGTCCTTTTTGTCGCATCCTCTTGTGCCCATGATGATGACTCTAGGATTATGTCTTTCCGCATATCCGAGAATCTGGTCCTCCGGCACGCCTTCACGTAGCACGTGACGGTACTTGGTGCGTGGCCATTTCCCTTCGGAAATGTATTCTTCGATTTTGGATTCTATGTCGATCAAATTCTTTTTTGCGCTCTCCAGTAGTTCTAGGGCGGATTCTTCCGTTCTGCCTTCGTGGTTGATCACGTCCCCAATCGGCATCGTCGAGAATGATGGGGGAAGGTAGGCGTGGAACAAGACTACTTCCGCATCCAACGTGGCAGCCAATGGAAATGCGAATTCGCACGCTTTCATCGAGTAGTCTGAGAAGTCAATAGGAAGCAGCACCATCGGTTTTTTGTTCATCTCCTCCAAAGCCTTGTTCAGTCCGTCTTTGTTGTTCATCTCCTCAATGATGCCTAACGCTTTCGGCAGGTCGCTTTCCTTGATGCGAACCCTTACGCCGACCGGCAAAAATTGATTGACGCTGTGTATATACACGTCTATACCATGCACTTCCAGCACGGACTTTAGTATTTGAGCTTTCTCGTAGGTATGTATCGCCAATGTCACCAAATTTTCTTCCATATTCTTCTCCTCCTTTATCCAATTCATCAAATCTCTTCCTTCACATATCCACATCAAAGATAAAAAATTTCTTCGTAGTATCAAATCTTTACTCGATATATTATTGCCTTATTGTATCTTTTTTTTTGCCTTTTTTTATTATTCGTCAAAATATGCGGGTAATATTGATTCCATTTGCGTTTTGTTGTTGTGTAATCGGTCCTAACTGATTGAGTGCCAAGCAGGAGGGATTTCTGTTGCATTCTTTCTGCTTTTTTGCGGATTTTTGTTATTTTTGCATAGTCTAAATGGATAATGAGATGATAGTCTTTCCTAATGCAAAGATTAATGTCGGATTGAATATAACCGGCGTGAGAAAAGATGGATACCACGATATCGAGAGTGTTTTCTACCCCATACCGTTGAAGGATGTCCTGGAGGTTGTTGTGGCTGAGGATGGCCAGACGGAGATGCAGGTCGGCGGACTTTTGTTGGACGGAAAAGTGTCTGACAACTCTGTTATGAAGGCGTATAATTTGCTGAAAGAACAGTTCGACTTGCCTCCCGTGAAGATCTATTTGGAAAAGGTGATTCCTTCGGGCGCAGGTCTTGGCGGAGGCTCTTCCGACGCCTCTTTCGCCATTAAGTTGTTCAATGATATGTTCCGGTTGGGGATGGATATTCCTCAGATGGAGGCTGTCGCCGCTAAAATCGGTGCGGATTGCCCTTTCTTCATCCAAAACAAACCTGCTTACGTGACGGGCATCGGGAATGAACTGCAGCCTATCGAATTCTCTTTGGAGGGGGTCTCTTTCCTCTTGGTGAAGCCGGATGATTTTGTCTCCACAAAGGAGGCTTACTCGAAAGTGACGCCTAAAAAGACGGTCTTGCCGCTTTCAGAGATGGTGATGAAACCGATTTCCGAGTGGAAATATAATATCGTGAATGATTTTGAGACGAGTGTCTTTGCCTCTCATCCGACGGTGAAGATGATCAAGGATCTGATGTATGAGAAGGATGCACTCTATGCTTCCATGTCCGGCTCGGGATCCTCTGTCTTTGGCTTCTTCAAGCGGGAAGTGGACGTTAAGACGATCTTTCCTGATATGTTCTCTTTCCAGTGCATTTTGTGATGTGTGAGCGGAGTGGGGGAGCCTATCCGCTTTCCTCCTCAACCCATAAAAACAAGAGGATGCGCCTTGATCTTGATGGATCGGCGCATCCTCTTTTTGTTTAGGAACGTGTTCCTTTATTTTTTGTAGATGGACTCTATCTCGCCCATGATTTTCTTCGCCAGGTTGTCGGCTTTCTCCATGGTTGATGCTTCCGAGTAGATACGGATGATTGGCTCCGTGTTGGATTTGCGTAGGTGTACCCAGCAGTCTGCGAAGTCTATCTTCACGCCATCGATGTCGTTCACCTCCTCGTTCTTGTATTTATCCTTCATCTGCGCCAAGATGTTGTCCACGTTGATGTCTGGCGTAAGCTGGATTTTGTTCTTGGAGATGAAGTATGGAGGGTATTGCTTCCTCAACTCTGTTGGCTTCATTCCTTTCTTAGCCATGAGGGAGAGGAATAGGGAGATGCCCACGAGCGCGTCTCTTCCGTAGTGGCTCTCAGGGTAGATGACGCCACCGTTTCCTTCACCACCGATGATGGCGTTGGTCTCTTTCATCTTGGCTACCACGTTCACCTCGCCGACAGCCGCTGCATTGTATTGACCTCCATGCTGGCGGGTCACGTCGCGGAGCGCGCGGGTGGAGCTTAGGTTGGATACCGTGTTGCCTGGCGTGTTGCTCAGGATGTAGTCCGCAACGGAAACCAACGTGTATTCTTCACCGAACATCTCTCCGTCTTCGCAGATCATGGCCAATCTGTCCACGTCCGGGTCTACTACGAATCCGACATCCGCCTTCTCCGTTTTCATCTTGTCCGAGATCTCGGTCAAGTGTGCTGGCAATGGCTCCGGGTTGTGTGCGAATTTGCCGGTTGGGTCGCAGTTGAGCTTGACGATGTTCTTGACGCCCAATTTCTCCAGCAATTGAGGGATCACGATGCCGCCGACAGAGTTGACGCAGTCGATGACCACCTTGAAATTGGCTTTCTTGATGGCTTCAACATCCACGAGTTTCAGTTTGAGCACGTCGTCTATGTGAATGTTGTTGTAGTCGTTTTTGTAGGTTATTTTGCCCAGATTGTCCACCTCGGCGAACTCGTAGTCGTTGTTTTCCGCCATGGATAGAACCGCTTTCCCTTCTTTGTCGTTGAGGAACTCACCCTTCTCGTTGAGGAGTTTCAAGGCGTTCCATTGTTTAGGGTTGTGGCTGGCGGTGAGGATGATACCTCCGCAGGCCTTCTCTTTTTGTACCGCTATTTCAGTGGTCGGTGTGGAGGCTAGTCCGATGTTGGTCACGTTCAGTCCGAGACCGATCAATGTTCCGGAAACGAGATGGTCCACCATCTCGCCCGATATGCGGGCATCACGTCCAACGACGATCAGGTTGTTCTTGCACTGTGTGTTCCTTTTGATCCACGTGCCGTAGGCAGCCGTGAATTTCACTACGTCTAACGGGGTCAATCCGTCGCCGACGGCTCCTCCGATTGTTCCGCGTATGCCGGAAATAGATTTAATAAGTGTCATATTGAATGATATTTTACCTTTTTTAATTCTAATCGACGCAAATATACTTATTATTTTATTCTTTAGTAGTATCTTTGTCCGAAGATTATTAACAAATGGGAAGGCATATCAGTAAGTGGTCGTTGTTCATAGGGATGATGGTGGTTCTCCTTTTTCCGTCATGCTCTACGACTAAGTATGTGCCTGAGAATAGCTATTTGTTGGATAAAGTCTCCTTCTCTGGGGAGAACAGCACGGTCAACAACAGTGATCTGTCGAAACACTTGCGCCAAAGACCTAACTTCAAGGCTTTTGGCTTGTTCCGTATCTATCTGGGGGTCTACAACCTGTCCGGAAGGGATTCCACGAAACGTATCAATCGTAAATTGAGGGAGATAGGCGAGGCTCCTGTCATTTATGATCCTTTCTTGACCTATCGGTCGGAAAAGGAACTCCAAGCCTTTATGTATTCGAAGGGTTATATGAATGCGGAGGTCTCTTCGTCCGTCAAGTTCAAGAAGAAAAAGGCTGAGATTAATTATTTGATCGATCCGAAAACGCCTTATCGTATCCGTAAAGTCAACTGTGATGTTCCGAGCGACCGTGTCTTGGATTCGATCCTTCATATGAGGGGCGGTCTGCAGAATACGCGTCTGAAGGGGGGCATGTTGTTTGACGTGGACGATCTGGACGAGGAGCGGGAGCGCTTGAGCCGTTTCCTCCGTCGCAGGGGATATTATCGATTCAACAAGGATTATTTGACCTATACCGCAGATAGTACCGTGGGCAACCACCAAATCGATGTCACACTGCACCTGAAGCCATATAGCCGTGTGCTTCCGAACGGAGAGCGCGTGGAGACGAATCATGAACGTTTCAGGGTGCGCCATATATTTATTACGGAGCATAACCGATCGGAGTTGCCGAATGAAGGGGTCGAGTGGGATACCTTACACTATTCGGACAACATGTCGTTCCTCCTGAAGGGGAAACCTTTCCTTCGCCCTTCTGTCGTGGATGATGAGTTGCGTGTCGAGACGGATTCCCTCTACAATGAATTCCTGGTGGAGCGTACCTATTCCAGATTGAACGGATTGGGTATCTTGCGCTCGTCGAATATCCGTTTCACTGATCTGCAGAACGAGCGGCATGAGGTGGATTGTGAGATAGACCTCTATCCGGCTAAGCCACAATCCTTCTCTTTGGATGTGGAAGGCACTAACTCGGATGGTGATTTGGGTTTCGCCCTGAACTTAGGATACGCCCACAAGAATGTTTTCCGTGGCTCTGAGGTGTTGAGCGTGAGGGGACGATATGCTCAGGAGGCTTATTCGGGCCTGTCTGATATTCTCCATAAGTATGTGTTGGATCTTGGCGGAGGTGTGGGCATCACCTTCCCCCGTTTTATGTTCCCTTTCCTGAAGAGGGACTTTAAACGAAGGATTTCTGCCAGCACGGAGTATAATGTGCGCTACAACTATCAGGTCCGGCCGAACACCTATGAGCGCAAGTCCATCGCCACTAGTATGAAGTATCTGTGGACGTTGCGTCGTTTCTATAGGTATACGTTGGATTTGATCGACCTGAACTATGTCGATATTGAGACGGATCGCACCTTCGATTCCATCTATAGTGCGGATCGTTATTCCGTTTTGCGGGAGAGTTACTCGGACCACTTCGTGATGAATTCCGGTTTCGCTTTTACTTACGACAACCAGGCGCAGGCCTCCCGCTCGAATAAGACGTACTACCATGTCTCTTTTGAGTCGGCCGGCGCATTGCTGAATGGTATCTGTCATTTGGTCTCCACGAAGGACTCTTCGGGGCAATATACGATTGGTAGAATACCGTTCTCCCAATACGTGAAGGCGGAGGCTGATTATGCCTACAATATCAAGCTGGATGGAAGGAGCCGGTTGGTTTACCATATTGGTTTGGGTATCGCTTGCCCTTATGGCAATGCTTCGGTCGTGCCTTTCGAACGTCGCTTCTTCGGAGGTGGTGCGAATGGTGTGAGGGGCTGGTCGGTTCGTACGTTGGGTCCGGGCCGTTATTTCTCTGATAGATATGATGATTTTGTGAAGCAGTCAGGTGACGTGAAGCTCTTGTTGAATTTGGAGTACCGTACGAAACTTATTTGGAAGGCGGAGGCGGCTGCGTTTGTGGATGCCGGAAATATATGGACCTTGAAGAATTCACCTTCCCAACCGAGAGGTCAGTTCAATTTTACGAAACTCTACGAACAGATCGCTTTGGCCTATGGTTTGGGTATTCGTCTCGACTTTTCTTACTTCCTCATCCGTTTCGATGTGGGTGCGAAAGCCTTCAACCCAGCTAGGGATGGACGTGAGCGTTGGCGCTTCAAGGGCTTCAATTGGTCGGATGACTGTGCTCTCCACTTCGCCGTAGGATATCCTTTCTAACGTTTTTTCCCCTCTTGTGCGTTGTCAATGTTTTATCATTCAGTTCATTATGAAAAATAATGAATTTTTTCGCGCTTTGCGTTAGGAGTGAACACAAAAAAAGTATTACCTTTGCGCTCAATTTAAGGATGGTCGGGTAGCTCAGCTGGATAGAGCAACAGCCTTCTAAGCTGTGGGTCGAGGGTTCGAATCCCTCCTCGATCACCAAAAAAGGAACGGGGACTAAACGTTTGGTTTGGTCCCCGTTTTGTTTCTTGCAGGGCGATGCCCTGGTTTATATGATGTTACCCTTTCGGAGCGGACAATAAATCTGCGGGCATTCAAAATTCATAATTCAAAATTCATAATTCCAAAAGTGGCAGACTGGTCCGTGACCGTGTCCGATCTCGTATCGTGCGCCCGCTTGGAGCGCATTGGCGAGATACCATTTGGCCTTTTCGACCGCTTCGCTGACGTTGTATCCCTTCGCCATCATGGCGGCGATGGCGGAAGATAGGGTGCAACCCGTTCCGTGAGTGTTTTGTGTTTGGATGCGTGGGCTCGTCAGACGTAGCGTCTTTTGGGTCTCGTTATCATAGAGGATGTCGGTTAGTTGATCGTCAGTCAGGTGTCCTGCCTTCAGCATGACGGAGACTCCATATTCCTTCGCCATCTCCTTGGCTATTTGGGGCAATTCCTCTTGGTCGGTTATCCTCTTTCCGACGAGTATCTCCGCCTCTGGTATGTTCGGGGTGATGATCCTTGAGAGGGGAATCAGCTCCTTCTTGAGCGTTTCGATAGCGCTCTCCTCAATCAGTCTGTGTCCCGAGGTCGAGACCATGACGGGATCCAGTACCACATTACGGATGTCGCTGAACTTCCTCAGTTTCCCGGCGATGCAGCGAATCACCTCCGAGGAGTGGAGCATGCCTATTTTGATGCTGTCCGCACCGATGTCAGAGAGCACCGCTTCGATTTGTCCACCGACGATCTCGATGGGCAATCCTTGTACTTGCTCGACACCCAAGGTGTTCTGTACAGTGATGGCCGTGATAGCGGATGCGGCGTAGCAACCGCACGCTGAAATTGTCTTGATGTCGGCTTGTATGCCGGCGCCTCCTCCCGAGTCGCTTCCCGCAATGGTAAGAACTCTATTGTATTTCATCTTTTTTCTCCCTTTTATTTATTATGGTGCGAAAGTAACTTTTTTTTTCAGATGTTGAGTTTATGAAAGCATCATTTCCTGCGCGGCATTTTGAACAATCGATATTAGTCAATAAATGAGTCGAGAGCGTCAATTTTACGAAATCATGAATGTTTAATTATGTTGCTCAACATATTTAGCGAAAAGGGCAGAAAAATGAGTAAAAAAAGAATGTTCAAATAGTTTTTAGGAGAAAAAAAAACTTATATTTGCATACGACTTGCGGGAGTTTGGTTCTGTAGGGATTGAAAATTGTACAAAAAATTATAATAATACCATAAAACAAAAAAGCTAAAACATGGCAAAAGTAATTGGTGAAATTGTGCAGGTCATCGGACCTGTCGTGGACGTAAGTTTCCCGGATTCTGAGGCGTCCCTTCCTCAGATTCATGATGCGTTGGAAGTTGAGCGTCCTGGCCAGAGTAACCTGGTCATCGAGTGCCAGCAGCACATTGGAGAAAATTCAATCAGAACCATCGCAATGGACTCAACCGATGGGTTGCGAAGAGGAATGAAAGTGGTTTCTATGGGACAGGCGATCGCCGTTCCAAGGGGAGAACAAATCAAAGGACGTATGTTGAATGTCGTAGGCGAGCCAATTGACGGCATGCCATCGTTCGACCGTGCCGATGTATCTCCTATTCACAGACCTGCTCCTAAGTTTGAAGAGTTGGCGACCTCCAAGGAGATTCTCTTCACGGGTATCAAGGTCATCGACTTGTTGGTCCCTTATCTGAAGGGAGGTAAAATTGGTTTGTTCGGTGGTGCCGGTGTAGGTAAGACCGTGCTTATCATGGAGTTGATCAACAATATCGCGAAAGGATACAATGGTTATTCAGTGTTCGCTGGAGTGGGAGAGCGTACTCGTGAGGGTAATGACTTGCTCCGTGAGATGATTGAATCTAACATTGTCCGTTATGGAGACGCCTTCAAGGAGTCTATGGAGAAGGGTGATTGGGATTTGAGCAAGATCGACTACAACGAGTTGGCCAAGTCTCAAGCGACCTTGGTGTATGGTCAGATGAATGAGCCGCCGGGAGCACGTTCTTCCGTCGCATTGTCTGGTTTGACCGTTGCGGAGACCTTCCGTGATTCTGGACAAGGAGGTAAGGATATTCTTTTCTTCGTGGATAATATCTTCCGTTTCACGCAAGCAGGTTCCGAGGTGTCCGCCTTGTTGGGTCGTATGCCATCAGCCGTGGGTTATCAGCCTACACTTGCGACCGAGATGGGCCAGATGCAGGAGCGTATCACGTCCACCAAGCATGGTTCCATCACCGCTGTCGAGGCGGTCTATGTGCCAGCCGACGACTTGACCGACCCTGCGCCTGCGACGACATTCTCCCACTTGGATGCAACCACGGTGTTGAGCCGTAAGATTGCGGAGTTGGGTATCTACCCTGCTGTGGATCCATTGGATTCCACTTCCCGTATCTTGGATCCTAATGTGATTGGAAAGGCACACTATGAGTGCGCTCAGAATGTGAAGCAGATTCTCCAGAAATACAAGGAGTTGCAAGATATCATCGCCATCCTCGGTATGGAGGAGTTGTCAGAGGCGGATAAGTTGGTTGTCGCCAGAGCGCGTCGTATCCAGCGTTTCTTGTCTCAACCATTCCATGTGGCATCACAGTTCACGGGTCTCCCAGGTGTGATGGTTCCTATCGAAGAGACAATCAGAGGCTTTAATATGATTATTAATGGCGAGGTGGATGACCTTCCAGAACAGGCGTTCTTGAATGTCGGAAACATCGACGATGCGATAGAGAAGGGTAAGAAACTCATGTCGCAGGCGGCTAATTAATCAGTGTCATGAAATTAGAAATCATATCACCGGACAAATTGGTCTTCTCTGGAGAAGTGGAATCCGTGAGCCTTCCGGGAGCTGCCGGAAGATTCACCGTTCTGCCTCGCCATGCGGCCCTTATCTCGTCCTTGAAGGCCGGCCGAATCACCTATGTGGCTGAGGGTGCCGAGACTTCCTTGAATGTGGATGGAGGATTCGCGGAGGTGAAGAACGATGAGATTTCCGTATGTATTGAGAATGTAATCGAGTAGGGTGGAATGAGGCGTGCTGTTATCATGGCGGAAGTGGCTATGGTGGTGCTTTTATCACTGACGTCTTTTGTCGCCAACTTTTTGATAGACACTCGTTTCCCTGAATACTCGGGCGCAAAGCCGGCGATTGCCCTTTCCTCCGCTTTTTTCTGCCTCTTTGGCGTGATTACCTTCCTGGCGTTGGAGGGAGTGAGGAACGATGCGGTGAAGTATACGCGAGCTTACATGGTTTTACAGGGCTTGAAGATTATATTATCCGTCTTGGTCGTGGCAATATATGGCTTTTTCAACCGAGAGTTACTCTTACCGTTTCTGGTTATATTCGGTGTCTTTTTTATGATATACTTAGTATTTGAGGCGATTGCCCTCACGAAACTTAAATAAAGGATTTTTTCAAAATGAGTCAGTCCATAAACAAAACGATGGGTCAAACGGGAAAGGTGCTCTTCATCGCATTGCTATGCATCCTGGGTGTCTTGGGCATCGTGGCTTTCGCTTCCCATGATTCAGAGACGAAAAAGGAATTAGACCTGAAGGAGATGGTTTTCGGACATATCGGCGATGCCTACAACTGGCATATTACGACGATTGGCGAGACGCATATCTCCATTCCTCTTCCTTGTATCGTCTATGGGGAGAACGGTTTGAACGTCTTTTGTGCTTCCCGATTGGGCCACGAAGGCCATTACACGGAGTACAATGGATATAAAATCGCGGAGGAAGGCGACAATGCCGGAAAGATCATCGAGGTGTCTACGGGACAACGTCCGGTGGATTTGTCCATCACGAAGGACGTGGTCTCTTTGCTGATTAGTTGCGCACTTCTGTTGATCATCTTCCTCTCCATCGCAAAGAAGTATAACAAGTGCAAGGAAACGGGCTATTGCAAGCCTACGGGCCTCCAGGCGATTCTGGAACCGCTCATCGTCTCTTTGCATGACGATATCATCAAGCCAAGTGTTGGTAAGAATTACAGGAAGTTCTCCGCCTATTTGCTGACGGTCTTCTTCTTCATCTTCATCAACAACGTTTTGGGTATCATTCCAATCTTCCCTGGAGGTGCGAACTTGACGGGTAACATTGCGGTTACCATGGTGCTTGCTGTGTTGACCTTCTTGTTGACGAACATCTTCGGAACGAAGGCCTATTGGAAGGATATCTTTTGGCCACATGTGCCGATCGGTTTGAAAATGCCAGTTCCTATCATGCAGTTCATCGAGGTGTTGGGTATCTTCACGAAGCCTATCGCCCTCTGCATACGTCTCTTCGCGAACATGTTCGCGGGACACGTGATGGTGTTGGTGTTGATCGGTTTGATATTCGTGTTCTCTCAGATGAGCATCGCCGCAGGCTTGGGTGTTTCGGTCATCTCCGTTCTGTTGGTAGTGTTCATGTCCTTGTTGGAGTGCTTGGTTTGTTTCATCCAGGCATATGTGTTCATGACTCTTTCCGCCTTGTTCATCGGAATGGCGCAGGTGGAGGAAGAGGAATAATGAAATGATAAAGTGTTTTTTTAGAATAAATAATAATTATTAAATAACAATTAAATTTTTTAAGACTATGTTGAGTATTTTATTACAAGCAGCAGCAGCGGCAGCAGCAGGTGCTGCAACTGCAAAATTGGGAGCAGCAATCGGAGCAGGTATCGCGGCAATCGGAGCAGGTATCGGTATTGGTAAAATTGGTGGATCTGCAATGGAGGCTATCGGTCGTCAACCAGAGGCATCCGGTGATATCCGAAGCAACATGATTGTGGCAGCGGCTTTGGTCGAGGGTGTGGCATTCTTGGCTATCATCGTTGCAATCTTGGCTTTGCTCATGTAATTAACTATAAAACTGAAAAGTTATGTCATTACTGACACCAGATCCCGGTCTATTATTCTGGATGCTTCTATGCTTCCTGGCTGTGGCTTTCATCTTAGGAAAGTGGGGGTGGCCCGCTATCGTTGGGATGATCGAGGAGCGAGGGAAGTACATCGAAGATTCGCTCAAGAAGGCTGACGAAGCCAACGCGGCTTTGGCTAACACCAAAGAGGCTGCGGAAAGGCTCCTTTCAGAAGCCAAGAATGAGCGTCTCGAGATGTTGAAGGAGGCTTCCAGGCTGAAGGACCAAATGATTTCGGACGCTAAGACGCAGGCAGTTGCGGAGGCGAACAAGATCATGGATAGCGCAAAAGAGAGCATCCAACTAGAAAAGGATAATGCCATTAAAGATATACGCTCGCAAGTGGCTCAACTCTCCGTGGATATCGCTGAAAAGATCATTCGAGGCGAGTTGAAGGATGCGAAGGCGCAGACTGACATGATCAACAAATATTTGGATGAGGTAAATATTGCTAAATCGTAAGTTCGATGAATACAGGTAAAATTTCAGCAAGATACGCAAAGGCTCTATACAAGTTTGCGGAAGAGAGTAAACATGAAACGGATGTTTACGAGGCGATGAAACTTGTCTCTTCGAGTTTCCTCACCGTCCCACAATTGCGTGAGGCGATGATTAACCCGACTATTTCTAGGCAAAAGAAAGTGGACTTACTTATCACCGCTGCAGGTACCGATGTATGCTCGGAATTTAAACGTTTCGTGGATATTGTCATCGAGAACAAACGAGAAGAGTATTTTCAAGGCATCAGTTTGGTTTATCAGGATCTTTACCGCAAGGAAAAGAACATCGTGATTAGCGAACTGGTGACGGCGAGCCCAGTCAGCGACGCTGAAATTGCACGTATGCGTAAGGCTGTGGAGACGGTCTCCACGGGTTCCGTCGAATTTGAAACTTCTGTAAATCCGGATCTGATTGGCGGTTTCATCCTCAATGTTGAAACGTACCAATTGGATGCCAGCATCAGAGGCCAGTTGAGGAGCGTAAGGGATTCCTTGCTCAACGACAACGCTAAGGATGCTTGAGGTTTTTTCGGTTTTTAATTTATTAAAGAAATTATTTTTATGGCTATAAAAGCAAGTGAAGTATCCGACGTGCTGAAAATGCAACTTCAAGAGGTTGACACGAAGGTCAAGTTCGAAGAGGTTGGTACCGTCTTGCAGGTAAGCGATGGTGTGGTTCGTATCTACGGACTGCAGAACGCTGAGGCAGGCGAGCTCCTTGAGTTCGAGAACGGTATGAACGCGGTGGTCATGAACTTGGAGGAAGACAATGTGGGTGCCGTGCTTCTGGGACCTACTGATCAAGTCAGCGAGGGCGACACGGTGAAGAGAACCCGTCGTATCGCTTCCATCATGACGGGCGAAGGCATGGTCGGTCGAGTTGTGAACTCAATCGGTAACCCTATCGACGGACTCGGTCCGATCAAGGGTGATTTGTTGGAGATGCCGTTGGAACGTAAGGCTCCGGGCGTTATCTATCGTGAGCCTGTGAAGCAACCTTTGCAGACTGGTTTGAAGGCGATCGACGCGATGATTCCTATCGGTCGTGGTCAACGTGAGTTGATTATCGGTGACCGTCAGACGGGTAAGACTGCTATCGCTATCGATACGATCATCAACCAAAAGGAGGCTTACCTCTCCGGTAACCCTGTATATTGTATCTATGTCGCTGTGGGTCAAAAGGGTTCCACGGTCGCTAATATCGTGAATACCTTGAAGGAGTACGGTGCGATGGATTATACGATCATCGTCTCCGCTACGGCTTCCGACCCTGCCGCCATGCAGTACTACGCTCCATTTGCGGGCGCTGCCATTGGCGAGTATTTCCGTGACCAAGGTAAACACGCATTGGTGGTTTACGACGACTTGTCTAAACAGGCGGTCGCTTACCGTGAGGTATCCTTGATCTTGAAACGTCCTTCCGGTCGTGAGGCTTATCCAGGTGATGTCTTCTATCTGCACTCCCGTCTTTTGGAGCGTGCCGCTAAGATCATCAGCAATGATAATGTGGCCGCACAGATGAATGACCTCCCTGCTTCCCTCAAGGGCAAGGTGAAAGGTGGTGGTTCCTTGACCGCCCTCCCTATCATCGAGACGCAGGCTGGTGACGTTTCCGCTTATATCCCTACCAATGTGATCTCCATCACGGATGGTCAGATCTTCTTGGAGACGAACATGTTCAACGCAGGTATCCGTCCTGCCATCAACGTGGGTATCTCAGTGTCTCGTGTGGGTGGTAGTGCTCAGGTGAAGGCGATGAAGTCTATCGCCGGTACGTTGAAGACCGACCAGGCTCAGTACCGTGAGTTGGAGTCCTTCACGAAGTTCGGTGGTGATATGGATGCCGTCACGAAGATGACGATCGATAAGGGTGTGCGTAACACTGAATTGCTGAAGCAACCTCAGTATACTCCGTTCCCTGTCGAGCACCAGATTGCCGTTATTTATTGCGGTACGCAAGGTATCCTGAACGTATTGCCGGTAGAGTCTGTGCATGAGTTCGAGCGTCTCTTCATCGAACGTTTGGAACATCTCCACAGAGCGGATGTCTTGGATCTCTTGAAACAAGGTAAGATTGATGATAACATCAAGGCTATCCTCAAAGAGGAGTCTCAGGTCGTTATAAAACAAATTTTAGGAACAGTACCAGATGGCATCGTTAAAAGAAGTTAAAGCACGTATCGGTTCGGTAAATTCTACGAAGAAGATTACCGGAGCGATGAAGATGGTCTCTTCAGCGAAGTTGAAGAAGGCTCAGATGGCTATTGAGAACATCTCGCCTTATCAAAGTCGCCTGAATGGAATCTTGAACAATTTCTTGGCTACGGAAAGTGACTTCCAGTCTGATTTTTCCGCTGTCAGGGAGGTCAAGAGTGTGGCTATTGTAGTGTTTTCTTCTAATTCGAGTCTCTGTGGAGCCTATAATTCAAATGTTATCAAGGAACTGAACACCGTCATTAAGAACGAACGCTCGAATGCTGTGGATAACATCACGGTCTATCCTGTCGGTAAAAAGGTAAAGGATGCCGTGACGAAGATCTCTGGCGTGGATGTGGTTCCTGTCAATGTGGAGTTGGCAGACCACCCTTCTTTCGAGGGAATCAGCGTCGTGACGAATGAGGTGATGGCAAAGTTCTTGGATAAGGTTTACGATAAAGTGATCGTGATTTACCACCATTTGAAGAATACCGCGGTTCAAAAATTGACGACTGAAACGTTCTTGCCGATTGATTTGAAGTCTGATGAGAGCATGTCGGCTAATTTGGGTGGAGACTACATCGTCGAACCTAATAAGGCTGAAATCCTCGAATCTTTGCTTCCTAAGGCGTTGAGAACGAAAATGTATGCTTGCTTGTTAGACTCTAACGCTTCTGAGCATGGCGCACGTGTTGTGGCTATGCAGGTCGCAACGGATAATGCTAATGAGTTAATCAACGAGTTGACCGTCTTGTACAACAAGACTCGTCAGCAAGCGATCACGAGTGAGTTGCTTGACATCGTTGGTGGTGCGGCTGCATTACAGAATTAGAGGAATTCTTACAAACTATAGGGAAAAGGAAGGGCGTTTGTCCTTCCTTTTTTGTTGCGGAGATGTCCCGATGTCCCTTCTACAAAGGAGATTTCTAATGCCTGAAAGGTTAGAAAAACAAGGCCAAAATTCAATCGATATGAGAACAGAATTTTCATTTAAGATTGGAAAATTTAGCATACCCCCCTGTCTATAATATATCGTCCCTTCGGGACTTGTGGCATCACGTTAATTGGTCTGCAAGGCCTAAACAGATATAGCCCATGGGCAACGCCCTAGGTTGTGGGCGACATATCACAGGCTGGGGTGTCAACCCCTGTTTTGTAAACGGTGACGGACGGTATTGGAACCCCGAAGGGGTGAAACAAAATTAAAAACAAGATAGAAATGGCTGAGTTGAAACCTTGGATAAAAACACTGATTGTGAGTCTGATTCAGATTGTTACGTATTTGTTAATCTGTGAAATAGCATTGCATATTCGACAACACTTCCTATCCGCTAAGCCGGATTTGGGATGGGGATTGCTCTACAGGTATTCTTTGGGTCTGTTATGCGTCCTTGTGGCTTTCGGTAATCCCATTTCAACCTTTTTCTTCAAAGGGAGCAGGAAGTCCGTATGGATTGTCTTTGTTTGTTCTCTGTTTATTTTTGTTACCTTTGTTAGTATGTCGGGTTTCCAGTACACTCCATATAGATCGGGACTTTTATTAATTTCAGCTTTGATTGCCTTGTTGATTAGGGTTTTGAAATCTAAAAGAAGAATTAAAAACTTCTGAACCCATGAAATATAAATATATAAACAATCCGGATGGACAATTGGCAGGTCATGACTATGTGGACCTTGGATTACCTAGCGGTAATCTGTGGGCGAACTGCAATATAGGTGCCTCTTCTCCGTATGAGACGGGCGATTTTTTCGCATGGGGAGAGACTCAACCCAAGTCGCAGTACATTGCATCGAATTATAAGTTCGGTGTGAATTACGAGCCCGGTGAGATGTACACCTTCAGCAAATATGTCTTTGACAAGGAGAGTGGAGTTGTGGATAATAAGATTTTGCTGGATGATGAGGATGATGCCGTCAGGTGCCATTGGGGTGAGTTCTGGAGTATGCCGACTATCGAGGATATGATGGAGTTGTTGGATGGTTGCGAATGGATTCCTGTGGGTCCATTTAATGAATCGGAAGTGGCAGGGTTTATTGGTGTCTCTAAAAAGAATCTCCAAGAGATATTTTTCCCTGTTTTAGGGGAGAAGTACGACAGTGGTTGTTACTGGTCAGCCTCTTTGGCGACCGATATGGTTAGTAATGAAGCGTGTAGATTGGATTTCTCTGACTGGTCAACATCTCTTTCTTCTGAGAGTCGTTATTGGGGGGTGCCGATTCGTGCGGTCGCCAACATGACCCCAAAAGTCCGAAGAGGAATACTCATGGAAGTGACGGAAGAGAGCACCATGGAGCGGATCATGGGGCCATGGAAGGGTGAGGTCCCAACATGGGATAGGATAGGCATGCGGTATTATCATTTATACCATGTTCCGATCAAGGATTTTACCGCCTCGGACATCGCTTTCCTGATTCGTCAATCCGCTATCATTGAGTATGTTATGCCAGTTGCGATAGAGATCCTCAAGGTGAAACCATTCATCGGGGTTGAGTTTTACGAAGGAGATTTGTTGTCTAACGTTTTGACGTCTATAGACGATATATACAATGCGGCGGATTATTGGGCTTCACATGGTGCAGAGAAAGAGACCGTGATAAAAATCTTTGAGGAGAATCGGGAACGCTTGAAGTGGTATAGGCTTGAAAAGGGACTGATTCCTGAGTTTGGGTCCTTTTGTGGCGCTGGAGCTTTTGGTAAGTAATTAAGAATTATAACGTATGAAGCTAACGAAAAAGAAAATAATAGTATTGATAGCGCTTTTGGCAAGTTTGTTTCCCTTGTTCCTCGTGTTTGTCTATTTCGTGCCGTTGAATGTCGTGTGGATTAGCGCGGACAAGGAACTAGAGAGCCAGCTGAAGATCTATTTGTATCAGGAAAGAGAGATGACGCCTAGTCAATTACGTCAATATCGTAAAGAACATCGCACGCCGTGCTATTATGAAAGACGTGAATTGTATAACGGTGAAGGTTCCTTTTTTCTGTTCAGACAGGAATATGGGGAACATCGTTTCCTGCTGAAGCACGATTCCGCTTATAGGGTTTGTGGCTTTTTCAAGTTAAGGGCATGGTATGACATGTTTATACGGCTTCATTTCTACAAATCTGACGATAAAGTCTATTGCGATTTCTCTCAATGGTCAACTTTTAATATGTATCTAAATAACGATAGAGAATTGATCCATCATGAGAAATGGACCATATGTCTTGATGGCGATGTCAGTTTGAAAAAGGAATTGGACGATTTTGCGTGTGTGGATGAGGATTGAAAATGAGATATAATGATTGAGCTGGTGAATAATATTTGTGTAATCGGTATTCTTTAATTGCATAGGATATGTGGTTGAATAGGATTGGTAATAATTTGGAAATTAAGCGATTGTATGGTGATATATCCCCTCGCTTTCACGATGCCGTTTTATTAGGTTTGAAAATGGATTATGTCAAAAATGAGTATGTGGTTCAAATCGAATATTATGATTGGCCAACTCCTTTGCCTGAAGGTTGGATACCAGACAAACAGTATTGTGGGATTTATCTTGATTTCTCGATGAAAAATGTTCTTTTTAAATACACGGATTTTAATTGTCTTTATGATAATGATCATTGCTCGATTGATATAGAGGTCTCAGACGATGGAGAATTTAACATGAAGGCTAAAACTGGTGTGGGACAATTGATATTTGAGCTGACAACTTTTTGCGTTACGGTGTCGTATTTTGGTTATGTGGATCATCGGTTGGATTAAGTACCTGTTGGGGCTCGGATGTTTGGTGAAATGTTTTTGTTAATACAAAATAGAAATTTTAGATGTGGACGGATTGTTTACAGGTAGATAGTCAACGAAAGGTTTGTTCGATATTCAAAGGAGAGATACCGGATTTAAGCGACATAATACTTTTGAGCATTGAATGGAGACCTGATTGGGTAGTCATGGTTTTTGAATTGTGCAAACTGCCCAAAGTTATTCCTGAGAAGTGGAGGGTAAATGGTATCAAAAACATATGTGTTTCCATGGATTTTTCTGAGAATATTCAATATCGGTTTATGAATCTGAATCTTTTACGCAACGAACATTTTTCGTTGTCAATCGGGATGGACTCTACTGGCAAAAAGAGTGTGATTGGGAAGTGTGCTAGTGGCGAATGTGTTTTTGTATTCTGTGCCGATTATATTAATATTCTTGACGTGTGGGCAAGAAATAACGACCTGCAATGATTAAGAGTTAAGAGGTTGGTAAGAATTAAGCACTTCCTCAAGGACTGTGCATATTGGTCTGCAAGGCCTAAACAGATATAGCCCATGGGCAACGCCCTAGGTTGTGGGCGACATATCACAGACAGGGGTGTCACCCCCTGTGTGAAAAGAAATGATGACCCCTCAATGGATGTTATTCATCATCATTGTCCGTAATACAAGCCTGTTACTTGATTATGATGGATTTACCCCCTATGATGTATATGTCGCTCCTCAGCCCGGACACCTCGGTCAGACCCTCTTCGTATTGAATGATTCTGACAGGCTGGCCTTTACGGTTGAACAATAGGGCTGTTCCTCTCTTTTCGGCTTTGATGTACAGTTTATCTTCCACGGAGTAGGCGAAGAATGGATGGGTCTTCTCCGCTTTGTTTAAGAAATCGAACACTGCGGCATCGTCCTCTTCGTTGAATTTAGGGTACTTGGAATACTCTCCAGCTTTCCATGTGCGGTATTTGATTGTGTCTTGCACTTTGTTCAGAGAGTCAACCGTCTTATTTAGCGAATTGATGAACGCTTCAGATTTAATATAATCTGTTGTCGTGGCAATCACGGAGTCGTTTACTTGTCCCCAATAGCCTGAACTTGCGTAGAACAATGTGCTATCGTAGTAACAGTTGTCGACATCTCCGATGAGGAATTCAAAAACGAATGGGCTTCTAATACCAGTCTCCTCAGAGGTGTTTGTGACGCTACAAGAGGCGTAGCTGTTGACTAATCTGCAGTTGTCTTGTTCTACGCCAACAAATCCGCTGGCCTTTCCTTCACCTTGTATGGTTCCTACGTTGAAACAGTTTATGATGTCGCAATCGATGGCCACACCGATAAATCCTGCTACACCATCCGCAGATGTGCCGATGACCCGTGCCTCACTGCCGCAGTTCGCAAATGTGGAGGATTCCGCATATGCGCAGAGTGAACTGGCATAATAGCCTGTAAATGAAGATTTTTTGATGGTGATGTTTTCGATCAATGCATTCTTGACGCTGGCGAATAGTCCGGCGAACTCTTGTTTCTCTCCTGATTCTTTCAGGTTCGTTATCGAGTAGTTCGCGCCGTCAAATACGCCACTGAAAGGATTATCGTTGGATGAAAGACTGCGTGATCCGATCGGAATCCATTCTCCGTTGGATGATACTTCGGACATGTCTATGTTTGTGGTTAGGCGACCCTTTATGGATGTGGCCCCACCATTTACCGCATCACGGAATAACCCAAGCTCTTTCTCATTGTTTATCAAATAGAATCCTTCGTTATCCTTTTTGAGGAAATTTTCTTTTAGCACTTTTGTTACGATGACCACAGTGTCTCCCTTCACATTCTTGCCGTCGAATGAGTTGGCGAATTGATAGGTGAATACAGATTCGTTGCATACGGGTAGGGCCATTGTCGATGAAAATACGTCCATGCCGAAATAATCTCCTCGATAGGTGACGATGGATACATCCTCAATCGGGAAGTTCACATCCTCGAATCTTGGATGGTTATCACCTTCTTCTTGTACCCAAGACCTGAATGAGACTGTTCCTCCAAATAGTGTCTCGTCTCTGGTTGGAGTGTTTTTGACGTAGTTGTTCAAAAGTTTTAGGATGGAACCGTCACTGAAACTGGTTGCGGTATTGATTTTGAGACCTGATTCAAAGTCGTTGACATTGGCCATGCCTTGCAATCCGAAGCAGTTGGAGATGGTCGCTTTCCCAGTGCTACGGATTTGCGCCGTGATGTTTCCTGTCGACAATCCACTTATTTTATTGAAGTTATAACAGTTATAGAATGTTCCTCCGTCAAATGTGCCTGCGATACCACCCGCAATGCCATTGTATATCACGTCATTTTCTGAGGTGATGTTTGGCACCGCTTTCACTCTTCCTATGTTATAGCAGTTGATGATGGTTGTCCCTCTTGTGAAACCTGCGATACCGCCTACGTTGGTTCCGCCTACGATGGTGCCACTATTGCTGCAGTTGACGATCGTGGCGTAGACCATGTCCGCTCCCGAGGTAATACCGCCCACATTGTGCATTCCGATGACGGTTCCCTGAAAATGGCAGTTGTCGAGTAGGCATTTTCTGGCAGATCCGTATCCGCTTGCGACGATACCTCCGCAATTGTCCATGCCCTTCACATATGCGTTCTTCACTATTAGGTCGCGGATGATGTCCGCACTGAAGAAAAGCCCTTGGTTGGTGTTCCTGGTGAAGATGTATAGATTGGATATCGTATGGTTCGCTCCATCGAATTTGATGGATAGTCTCTTTCTATTGATAGGCACCCATGTGACTTTCTTTCCGTTCACAGTACCGCACACCGTACTCATGTCTATGTCGTTCGCAAGACGTCCATCCATCGCGGTGCCGTTGTTGACCGCATCTCGGTATTCTGCTAAATCTGCCGCATTTTTAATCAAGTAATAACCATCTGCCGCTTGTTCAAGAGCCGCAAAAGAGGCATGGCATAATATGATGGAAATCGTTAGTGTGAATATGCGTTGAAAAGTTTTACTCATATACTTTAAAAAAGGTTATTCGATATTTATGATTCAAATTTAGTAAAAAATTGAATATGTTCAAAAAGAATGAATCATCTCTTCCCACGTTTTCGTGAAAATGTGTCTTAAAGCCTTTTCATGTAAAAAAAAAAGTCCGAATCTCGCAAGAGATTCGGACGTGTTCTGTGAATGATTAGAAATCCGCAGTCTTTGGTGTTCTTGGGAAAGGAATGACATCCCTGATGTTCTGCATTCCCGTCACGAAGAGCATCAATCGCTCGAAGCCCAAACCGAAGCCTGCGTGAGGGCATGAACCGTACTTGCGGGTATCAAGGTACCACCACATATCCTTCATAGGAATGTTCAATTCCTGGATCCTTGCCATCAGTTTGTCATAATTCTCCTCCCTCACGCTACCACCGATGATCTCACCGATTTGTGGGAAGAGAACGTCTGTACCTTGAACGGTCTTGCCGTCGGTGTTCTGTTTCATGTAGAAGGCTTTGATCTCCTTCGGGTAATCGATCATGATGACTGGCTTCTTGAAGTGTTCCTCCACCAAGAAACGCTCATGCTCGCTGGCCAAGTCGCAGCCCCAGAACACAGGGAACTCGAACTTCTTTCCCTTGGCGATTTCTGCCTCCAGAATCTTGATTCCCTCCGTATAAGGCAATCTGACAAACTCCGTTGAAACTACTGATTTCAAGCGCTCGATCAGACCTTTGTCGATCATATTGTTCAGGAAAGTAAGGTCGTCCATGCAGTGCTCCAATGCCCAGCTTACGCAGTATTTGATGAACTCCTCCTCGAGGTCCATCAACTCAGCCAAGTCGATGAAGGCAACCTCTGGCTCGATCATCCAGAACTCCGCCAAGTGGCGAGGCGTATTGGAATTCTCGGCGCGGAAGGTAGGACCGAAGGTGTAGATGGCGCCCAAAGCGGTGGCACCCAACTCGCCTTCCAATTGTCCCGAGACGGTAAGGCTGGTCTGTTTGCCGAAGAAATCGTCGTCATATTTGATGGAACCGTTCTCGTCCTTCTTCAAATCGTAGAGGTTCTGCGTGGTCACTTGGAACATCTGTCCTGCGCCCTCACAGTCGGAAGCCGTGATGATAGGGGAGTGCCAATAGAAAAATCCCTTCTCGTGGAAGAACTTGTGGATGGCGATCGCCATGTTGTGGCGGATCCTCAAGACTGCGCCGAAGGTGTTGGTCCTCGGTCTCAGGTGGGCGATCTCACGGAGGAACTCCATGGAGTGTCCCTTCTTCTGCAAAGGATAGGTGTTGTCTGCCAATCCATACACTTCAATCTCACTTGCTTGAATCTCAACGGCTTGACCAGTTCCTTCTGACTTCACCAACTTTCCTGTCACGCTCAAACAAGCGCCTGTGGTGATTGACTTCAGCAACTCTTCGTCAAACTTGTCCACATCCGCGACAATCTGGATGTTATTGATGGTGGAACCATCGTTCAACGCTATGAAATTCACCTGTTTGTTGCCACGTTTGGTGCGAACCCATCCCTTCACGTTCACTGTCTCGCCGTACTGAGTCATCTTGACAGCCTCAACAATCCTCGTCCTTTTCATTTCCTATCAATATTTATGTATTTTTCTTCCTATTTTTTTTTATAACTCGCGAATATATAAAAATGTCGCGAAAGAACAATCATTCAGACAAAAACGCCTCCGCCCATTTTAAATCGGACATCGTCGTGATTTTTATGTTCTCACGGTTCCCTTCCGTCAGGCTGACCGTATGACCGGAGTACTCCACCACGCTGGCATCGTCCGTAAACGCTTCGCAATAAGGTTGTTCGTACGATTTGCGGAGCATGTCCGCACGGAAAACCTGCGGTGTCTGAACCAACCGATACGCAGCGCGGTTCTCCGCCTTGTTGGTGCCGTCTTCCGCTATTTTTCGAATGGAGTCCACCACCGGAATGACCGGTACGGCGGCCCCGGAGCGCTCCGCTTCGTTGAAGGCTTCGTTGATGACCGATACCGAAACGAACGGGCGAACCCCGTCATGGACGGCCACATACGCGTCCGAAGCGAACTCCACGTGCGCCAATCCGTTCTTTACGGAGTGGAACCTCGTCTCACCACCTAATGCCAATTGGAATGGGACATCGAAGTGATATTGGGCACATAATTCGTTCCAGTAGGGGATTTGATGCGCAGGTAGCACGACGATGATGTTCATTTGCGGATCATACTCACGGAATCTGCGGATGGTCCTCATCAAAATCGGTGTACCCGCCACTGGCAAGAACTGCTTGGGAATGTCGGTACCCATCCGTAGCCCTTTCCCTCCCGCCACGATGACAACGTATCTCTTCATTCGGCAAACGTGTGTGATTAGGATAAACAAAAGAGCCACCCTTTCATAGGTGGCTCACCATTCTGTGGTCCCACTAGGATTCGAACCTAGGACCCTCTGCTTGTAAGGCAGATGCTCTAAACCAACTGAGCTATAGGACCTTCATCATTTTTGCGATGACATGTGGCGATAAAACCTCTCGGAGCGCTCTCCGCATCACCCGATGTCTGTTGTCGTGGTCCCACTAGGATTCGAACCTAGGACCCTCTGCTTGTAAGGCAGATGCTCTAAACCAACTGAGCTATAGGACCAAAAATCTTTTCCGATGACATCATGGCGGTTAAAAACTTCCGAGCGCTCTCCGCATCACCCGATGTCTGTTTGTCGTGGTCCCACTAGGATTCGAACCTAGGACCCTCTGCTTGTAAGGCAGATGCTCTAAACCAACTGAGCTATAGGACCAAAAATCTTTTCCGATGACATCATGGCGGTTAAAAACTTCCGGAGCGCTCTCTGCATCACCCGATGTCTGTTTGTCGTGGTCCCACTAGGATTCGAACCTAGGACCCTCTGCTTGTAAGGCAGATGCTCTAAACCAACTGAGCTATAGGACCATTTATATAGAACTACATCATATGTCTTCTCGCTTTCTCTAAAAGCGTTGCAAAAGTAGTGCTATTTTCGTAACATCCAAAGGAAACGACGTATTTTTTTTTCAATAAAATGCGTTTTTGGATGTTAGGAACGAAAATAGGGTTGACGCTCATAATGTTAGCCCGTCGAGTGGAATCATGTGTGGTCTCGAAAAAATCCATGTGATTCCATACCCTATGTGAAAAAAAGAAGTAATTTTGCAATATAATTTAAGTTTAATTAATTTTTGCGACATGAAGTTTGGAAAAATTGCTTTTATCTTTACTCTATCTGTCATCACACCTGTAGGATTAACAGCGTCTTTTGTATCCGAGGAGTTCACGTGCAAAATCGCAGACAACTTTTTCTCACAAAAAGGGGTAGCCAAAGGATTCATCTCATCAACGGTCAACTGCCAATCAGGCAATCGGACCGTGGCTTACGTCCACAACTTCAGCCAAGGAGGTTGGGTCATGGTTGCGGCGGACGATGCGATTGAGCCTATTGTAGCTTACAATTATGACAACACCTACGCATTGGACACGACGGATGACATACAGGCCTCCATCTTCAAGGGGCTGAGTGATCGCATTGAGCATCTAAGCAAATCGTCCACCCGGAAGTCCGAGAAATGGAGCATCCTATCCAAGAGGCCATACCCTAGGAATACGTTGAGAGTAGCGGGTTCCACCGTTTCATACAGAAACCTGTTGGTAAACGATAAAAGGGCAGCGATATTATGGAATCAATCAACCTTTTACAATTCGCTCTGTCCTGTCATCGACGGAAAACATTGCTTGACGGGATGTGTCCCGACAGCCGCAGGCATGATCATGTATATGTGGCAATGGCCAGAAAGGTACCCTCGGGAAGATGTTGACGGCGATGTGGCGATAGAATGGGACAAGATGGAAGGCAAACTGACGGACGAAAACCAACATGTCGCATTATTATTAGCGTCAATAGGCAAACATACGGAAGTCGAATATGGAGTGGACAGCACATTTGGGAATATAAGCAAAGTGGAACAGACGCTCCGCGACTACGGATATTTAACAATAATGGAGGATCCATATGTGAGCAGTACCGAAAAGGCCGAGGCTGCTCAAGAAGAACTGGTGACGTTGATACGTTCCGAAATCAAACAGGGTAGACCCGTATTGTTCTCCGGAAGTTCTGCAAGGACCCCCTCTGGGCACTCTTTTGTTGTCTGTGGAATAGACGATGAACATGAAGAATATTTCTACTGCAACCTGGGATGGGGTGGACGCAACAATGCGTTTTACAATTTCTCAGACAGGGGGAATGAATACCTTCCTTATCTGGAAAAGTCCAGATTCATACACCACATAATGCCTATACATTCGTCAAATGACAAACCCGTCATCAGCAATGCCACAAGCAAGACGGGGCCAAATGGTTTCTTCGAGGCAGAAGTGTCCAATGCGCAATCGTATGTTTTCATGGCGATTAAAGAATTTGAAGTCATGGATACCCTCATAATCAACGGAAATATGTATGTTAACGAGGTCAAACGTCCCAAAATCATCCTCAGAAAATTCGGTATTGTAGACGAGAGCCCTTCCTCCATAAGGATCGATTGCGGTTCCGATTTAATCGATGATGCGACCCTTTACTGCTTCGTGGCATACGACAAAAACGGGCAATATACCCATAAACAATGTTTTTTTGACGGAACCGAATGTGAAATTGAGGAACCCGACGAATGGGGCTTCTCGGCTGGCAGCATTTGCCAAGAGACATTGGCGCAGGACTGGAGCTACTACGAACTTGACATAAAAAGTGAGCGTACCTCCGTCGCTCTTCGGAAAGAGGTTGGAGGGAATAAGTTCTCCATATATTCAAATGCCGAAAACAACGAGTTTTGCGTCGTCTCGGAGGAAAAGGATTACGACATCTCCATCCTAGACATGACCGGAAAAAACATCGCAAACTTCAGATCCCTCAACGGTAACAAAATTTTCAAACTGGAATATACCGTGCCAGGAATTTACAATGTGATCATAAGCTGGAACGGGAAACAGCAGACACATAGAATCGTGAAAAAATAAGTTGTCCGACCCGACAAGCAAAAAAGCATCTGCAATGTCCATCAGGAGCATTGCGGATGCTTTTTCCTTCCGTCAAAACAGACGACAGACAGCCTGTATTTTAATCGTTTTATCTCCCCAAAATCTAACGAGGAAGGAATTTATACGATCTCCGCCACCACATAGGTGCTGCCGCCTACATAGACCACATCCTCATCGTCGGCATCGTCCAATGCGGCTTGGTACGCCTCTGGCACGCTAGGGTAGGTCTTGCCCTTCAACCCTTTCTGCTCGGCGAGTTCCTTCAGCTTCGTCTCCGGCATCGCCCGTTTGCTGTTTGCCTTCGTGAAATAATAGACCGCTTGCTTAGGCAATAGCTCCAACACGTGGCTCACGTCTTTGTCGCCTACCATGCCGAAGACGATGCGTAAGGTCTTGTATGGCATGCTCTCCAATTGTTGGACGACATATTGGATCCCTCCCACGTTATGGCCCGTGTCGCACACCACATAAGGGGTCTCCTTCAGCTGTTGCCAGCGTCCCATGAGGTGAGTCTGGTCTAATGTGTGCTCGATGCCGTGGCGCATAACGTCACGAGGAATATGGTAGCCCAAATGCCGCAGCTCCTTCACGGCAGTCAGGACGGTCGTCATGTTCTTCCGCTGGTAGATGCCCAACAACGGCGTGCGCACCAATTCTTCCCCCACACGGAGCAATTGGAACGGTTGCTTGTACGAGGCCTCCATGCCGATGAATTCGCACTCCTCTTGAGGGGCGAAGCAAATACGTGTGTTCACCTCCTCCGCCTTGCGTTGGAAGACCTCCTTGACCGATCCTTCCGCCTCGCCGATCACGACAGGGATGCCCTGCTTGATGATGCCCGCCTTCTCCGCTGCGATCTGCTCCAGCGTGTCACCCAGCAGGTTCATGTGGTCCATGCTGATATTGGTGATGACGCACAAGTCTGGCGTGATGATGTTCGTGCTATCCAGCCGTCCGCCCAAACCGACCTCGATCACGGCCACGTCCACCTGCTCCTGCCTGAAATAATCGAAGGCGATGGCCACGTTCACCTCGAAGAAAGAGGGGCAAACCTTCTCGATCAAAGCACGATGCGCCTCCACGAACTCCACGACGAACTGTTCCGGCACCATCTCTCCGTTCACCCGTATGCGCTCTCTAAAATCCCTCAGGTGAGGGGAGGTGAAGAGTCCGACCTTATAGCCGGCCGATTGCAGGATGGAGGCTAAGGTGTGGGAAACAGAGCCCTTGCCGTTCGTCCCTCCGACGTGGATCGTGCGGAATGATTCGTGCGGGTGCCCGAAATAGGCGTCTATCGTCTCCATACTCTCTATGCCTGGCTTGTATCCGGACGTGCCAACAGTCTGAAAACTTGGCATGCGGCTGAATATGTATTCAATTGTCTCTGCGTATGTCATTTTTAGTCCAATATGCTTTGTTTTTTCAAAATAATCACTAACTTTACCAATACGAAGGTAAGGATTATTTCCTTCATAAAAAATTTCTTTAAACACTTAAATTGTATGACCATGGGCGCTAAGAAAAATTTCGTATTGGATACCAACGTTATCCTTCACGATTACAAGTGTATTTACAACTTTCAGGACAATGATATTTTTTTACCGATCGTTGTTTTAGAGGAGTTGGACAAATTCAAGAAAGGAAATGACCAAATAAACTTTAACGCGCGTGAGTTCGTACGCGAGTTAGACTCTATAAGCGGAAGCAAGGACATTTTTCAGAAAGGCGTAAGCTTAGGTGCAGGGTTAGGTAAGCTCTTCATCGTGACGAACTCCGATTATCCGGAGAAGATTGCGAAGGCCTTTTCGGAGAAAATTCCAGACCACAAGATCCTTGCTGTGGTGGATGTGGTTGCCACTAAATTCCCGAAAACGAAAACCATCCTTGTCTCTAAGGATGTGAACCTCCGCATGAAGGCGAGATCGCTGGGCATGGAGGCTGAGGACTACAGCACAGACAAGGTGACCAACATAGACGTGTTCGACAAGGCTCAGACCGTGTTCGACAATGTGGATGCGGATATGATCGATAAGCTATACGCTTCTCCGACAGGACTGCCGATCGAAGAGTTCAAACTGGATGCGGAGGTTGGAGCCAACGAGTGCTTCATCATGAAGAGTAGCCGCTCGACTGTGATGGCACGCTACAACGCCAACACGAAGTTGGTGGAGAAGGTGAAGAAGGAGAAGGCTTTCGGTATCGAGGGAAGAAATGCGGAACAGTCCTTCGCCCTGAACGCATTGCTGGATGACGACATCAAACTGGTGGCCATCACAGGAAGGGCCGGAACGGGTAAGACCTTGCTGGCCTTGGCTGCGGCGCTGCAACAGCATGAGAAGTACAAACAAATCCTCTTGGCGCGTCCGATTGTGGCGATGTCCAACAAGGACTTGGGCTTCCTGCCGGGCGACGAGAAGCAGAAGGTTGCTCCTTACATGCAGCCGCTGTTCGATAACCTGAACGTCATCAAACATCAGTTCGGCCCAAGCAGCAAGGAGCTGAAGCTCTTGGATGACATGCAGAAGAGCGAGCAACTGATCATCGAAGCATTGGCCTTCATCCGTGGTAGGAGCTTGAGCAACACCTACTTCATAGCGGACGAGGCGCAGAACCTGACCCCACACGAGGTGAAAACCATCATCACAAGGGCAGGAGAGGGCTGTAAGATGGTATTCTGCGGCGACGTGCAACAGATCGATACCCCTTACTTGGATATGCAGTCGAACGGACTCGTCTACATGATCGACAAGATGCGCGGACAGAACATTTTCGCCCATGTGAACCTGATCAAGGGCGAGAGAAGTTACCTCTCCGAGCTAGCCAGCACATTGTTGTAAAAAATGTTTTACTTTTTGGACTATAGATTTCAGTATTACCGTTAGTAAGCGATTGTTCGTTTCTGGACATATGTGAGGTAGTATTTTTCTGAATCATTATGAAAATGGGCGTCTGACCACTGTCAAACGCCCATTTGTTTTTGCAATCTTGTCGTTTGTTATTTCGGAGCTCTCTTGTAGAGGTAGGCCGCGATGATGGCGAAGACTACATTCGGCATCCATGTCGCCAGCATCGGAGATAGATTACCATTGACCGTGAAGGTGGATGAGATGGAGTAGAACAGAATGTATAGGATACTTAGTAATAGGCCTAAGGCTAAATTGAGGCCCATACCTCCTTTCACTTTCTTCGACGACAGGGATAAGCCTATGATGGTCAGAATGAAGGAAGCGAACGGAAAGGCGTATCGCTTCTCATATTCCAGCTCAAAGTTCTTGATGTTTCCGATTCCTCGTGTTTTCTGCCTCTCGATGTAGACTTTTAGTTCGTTGTTGTTCATCTGTTCCTGCATGCCTGGAAAGATGAAGAAATCGTCTGGTATGACGTTGATGGTCGTGCTTAGGGTATCTCCCTTGGAGATGGACTCGTAGAGCCCGTCGAAATCTCTCTTGGTGTATTTGTAGTAGTGCCAAGAGTGGTCACCATCCCATATGATGTTTTGGGCGGTGATGCGCGAAATGATGGATTTGTCTTTGTAGATATCCATGGAGACGCGGTGTCCCTTGTTCTCTTCTCTGTCAAAATAGTCTATGTAGAGGATTTCGTTAGGTGAAACCTCCATCTGGACTTTGAGGATGTTGTCTTTCTTCTTTTTCTTGATATATTCCTCTTGGAAGTCAATACGTTCCACATTGGCGGGTGGTATGACGTATCCGCTGAGTATAAAGGTCATCAGGGCGATGATTCCGGCGGAAATCATATAGGGCCTTGTGATCCTGTAGAGACTGATGCCCGAAGCGTAGGAGGCGATGATTTCCGAATTGTTCGCCATCTTGGAGGTGAAGAAGATCACGGCGATGAAGGTGAACAGCGGACTGAACAGATTGGCGTAGTAAGGGATGAAGTTGAGGTAATAATTGAATATGATCGCCTTGAGTGGCGCCTCGTGCTCCATGAAGTCGTCAATCTTCTCGGATATGTCAAATACAACAGCGATGCTGATAATCAATAGAATGGAGAGGAAAAAAGCTCCCAGGAACTTTTTGATGATGTACCAGTCGTATCGTTTCAGACGTATGTCATCCCATGAAAATCCCTCGGTTCTGAACTTCGGGGTTGTGCCATTGATTCGCGAATCTTGCCGTGTCATAATCTTACGCTTAGTTGTTTCACCATGGATGCTTTCCATGAGGAGAAATCATCCGCTAATATGTGTTTCCTCGCCTCTTTGACCAGCCAAAGGTAGAAGGCGAGGTTGTGTATGGAAGCGATTTGCAAAGCTAATAATTCTTCCGAAATGAAGAGGTGCCTCAAGTATGCTTTGCTGTATGCTGTGTCTACGTACGATGCTCCGTCCGCCTCGATAGGGGAGAAGTCGTTCGCCCATTTCAGGTTCTTCATGTTCATGACGCCTTGCTTGGTGAAGAGCATTCCGTTGCGTCCGTTGCGGGTTGGCATCACGCAGTCGAACATGTCCACTCCCCGCTCGATTCCCTCCAAGATGTTGATGGGGGTGCCTACGCCCATGAGGTAGCGGGGCTTGTCGGTCGGGAGGATCTCGTTCACCACCTCGATCATCTCGTACATCACCTCGGCAGGCTCTCCCACCGCCAATCCGCCGATGGCATTCCCTTCTCGTCCTTGCTCGGCGATGAATTCGGCCGAGCGTTGACGGAGATCCTTGTAGGTGCAGCCTTGTACGATAGGAAAGAAGGTTTGGCTATAGCCATATTTCGGCTCCGTCTCGTCGAAGTGCTTGAGCCCTCGCACCAACCAGCGTTGTGTGCGTTCCCATGACTGCTTGGCGTAGTTGTAGTCTGCCGTGCCGGGCGTGCATTCGTCGAGCGCCATGATGATGTCCGCACCGATGATGCGTTGCGTGTCCACCACGTTCTCTGGCGTGAAGATATGCTTGGATCCGTCGATGTGGGAGCGGAAGGTGCATCCCTCTTCGGTGAGTTTGCGGTTGTCGGAGAGGGAGAAGACTTGGAATCCTCCGCTATCCGTCAGGATGGGTTTGTCCCACCCGTTGAATTTATGCAGACCGCCTGCCTGCTCGAGGATTTTCAGCCCGGGACGCAGGTATAGGTGGTAGGTGTTGCCCAGTATGATTTGAGCCTTGATATCCTCTTTGATTTCGTGCGTATGGACCGCTTTCACTGAGCCGAGCGTACCGACGGGCATGAAGATAGGCGTCTCGATCTCGCCATGGTCTGTCTTGATCAGTCCCGCTCTGGCGTGGCATTTGGCATCCGTATGTAGTAAATCAAACTTCATCGCTGATTATTTGTTTAGTCGAATTTAATCGATTTGATAGGTGATATTTTTGCTATGATATTCGTCGGAATATGCAGAATGGCAGCGGATACGACGATCGTGCAGATGTTCACGATGATGATGTGCGCCAATTCCAGACGGGCTGGTACGAAATCCACGTAGTAATCATCTGCGTTGAGGGGTATGATCTGATGGTTCTGGAGCAGATAGCACACCACTATTCCGATGATGTTCCCGATGATGATGCCTTTCCCTATGAGGAAGAAGGCATGATAGAAGAATATTTTCCAGATGCTCTTGTTGGTTGCCCCCATCGCCTTCATCAGTCCGATCATGTTGGTGCGCTCCAATATGAGGATCAATAACCCGGATATGATGGTGAACCCTGCGACGAGCGTCATGAGCACTAGGATGATCACCACGTTGGTGTTCAGCAGATCGAGCCAACTGAATATCTGAGGGTTGATTTGCCTGATGGTTCTCATCAGATAGTAGTTCCCGTTGTTGTCGTATCGGTTGCCTATGATGCCGAAAACCTGCTCTTGTGCCTTCTCCAGTTGGTCGAAGTCATTGATGATGACCTCCACGCCGCTGCATTGGTTCTCTTCCCAACCGTTTAGTTTCCTCACGTGCTTGATGTCGCCCACGATAAAGAGTTTGTCGTAGTCCAGGAACCCTGTCTCATAGATGCCACAAACCGTGAATTGTCTAGCCCGCACCTTTCCTTCGATGATGAAGTAGGCTTGGTAGGTGTCGTTCACCTTCAGATTGAGAAGGTTGGCGATCTTTTTGGATATGATGGTCTGATTGGTTGTGGCGGTGTCGCTGATGGGGAATAGCTTGCCATCCTTTAGGTTGCTCCTGAAGAACTCCCACTCGTAATCCTTGTCCACTCCCTTGAGTACACAGCCGTGGATCACGTTCCCCACCTTCAGAATGCAGGGCTGGGTGGCGAATGGTTGTGCGTGCTTGACCTCCGAGAGGTTGCTGAGGGAGTCGATGACGCTGGGATTTATCTGTATGGGCTGCGTCTCGTAAGTCTGGTTGCTGACGGACGAGGATATTTGGATATGGCTGCCGAACCCGATGAGTTTCTCCCTCACCTCTGTCTTGAAACCATTCAGAATACCCACGGCGATCAGCATGACCGTTAGGCTCACCACTATGCCATTCATCACAATACGCACGATAGGACGGGGAACATTTCTCTCGCCTTTTTTCTCGAAATGGATGCGTTTTGCGATGAATAGTTCTAAATTCATGTTCTGTTAGATAGTTCGACCAGGGTAAACCTCCAATGCTTTCTTCAGCACATTCAAAGCCTTCGCCAGTTCTTCTTTCTCCAACACGTATGCCACGCGCACTTCGTTCTTGCCTTTGTCTTTTTCGGTGTAGAAACCGGTTGCGGGAGCCATCATGACGGTTTGTCCCTCATATTCGAACTCGTTCAGCAACCATGCGCAGAATTTGTCGCAATCGTCGATCGGCAGCCTTGCCACGGTGTAGAAGGCGCCCATCGGTATAGGCGTGTATACGCCTGGTATTCTGTTGAGCCCGTCGATGAGGTATTTGCGTCGCTCCACGTACTCGTTGTACATCTCCAACATATATTCCTCCGGCGTGTCCATGGAAGCCTCGGCGATGATCTGTCCGATCAACGGCGGACTCAGTCTGGCTTGGCAGAACTTCATCACGGCTTTCCTTACCGCCTCGTTCTTGGTGACGAGGGCGCCGACACGGATGCCACATTCGCTGTAACGTTTTGACACAGAATCGAATAGTATGATATTGTCCTCTATGCCTTTCAGGTGGAAAGCTGAGATGTATGGCGCACCCGTGTAGCAGAACTCACGGTACACCTCGTCGGAGAATAGGTACAGATCGTACTTCTTGACGAGGTCGCGTATCTTGTTCATCTCCTTCTGATTGTAGAGGTAACCTGTCGGGTTGTTCGGGTTGCAGATGAGGATACCCTTGGTCTTCGGGGTGATCATCTCCTCGAACCGCTCGATGTGGGGTAGGGCGAATCCCTCCTCAATGGTGGAAACAATAGGTTTCACGATTGCACCGGCGCCTATCGCAAAGGCCGTGTAGTTGGCGTAGGCAGGCTCCGGTACGATGATCTCGTCGCCTGGATCCAAACAGGACATGAAGGCGAAGTTCACCGCTTCCGAACCTCCACTGGTGATGATGATGTCCTTCTCTTCAACATCTATGTTGAATTTCTTATAGTATTCTGCCAACTTGAGACGAAGACTTTTGAATCCGTTGCTCGGACTATATTCAAGGATCTTCCGGTCAATCTTCTTCAATGTGTCGAGTGCGATCTGTGGTGTCTTCAAATCGGGTTGTCCGATGTTGAGGTGATATACCTTCACGCCTCTCTCTTTTGCCTTGTCCGCCAATGGAACCAGTTTCCTGATCGGTGACTCTGGCATAATCTGTCCTCGGTTCGATGTCTGTGGCATATATGTTGTGTTTTTACTAAATTTACTAATCAGTCTTAAAGGATTCGCATCCCTTTCGTTTTAAATTGAAACGCAAAGATAGTAATTCTAATTGCTTTTTATGGTATGAGTGTTTAAATTTTTCTTGCGGAAGAGGATATTCTAATTTTGAATTTTGAATTATGAATTGGTTAAGAGTATTTATACTTGGGGGGAATGGATGGGGGCTACTTCTCGTCGAGTCCGCCTGTTACGAGGATGGACTTGGCACCCCTGATTCCGCATTTCTGGTAGGTGGCATAGGCTTTGATGGCTCTCTCCAATATCTTTTGGTTGGACTCTTTCTTGATATACCCTGTGATGGCGTCATGGATCGTATAGGCTTCGGGCGCCATGAAATGTTTTGTCCAAACTATCGGGTTCACATTGGCCGGCTCCAAATAGGGTGAGAAGTATGTCCTGCTTTTGCATGCGAGGATAATCACGTCACGTTTCTTCCCGTCCGTGTTGGTAAATCTGTCGTTTAGGATGTGCTCCATCAAACCGTCGTGCCCGATATAGCTTATTAATTGCGAGTTGCCGCAGCATCCGATCGTCAGATTGTCGTTGACGTGGACGGTGTCTTTCCATCTTCCGCATGAGCTGGAAAGAAAGTCGGAGATGCATTGCGCGATGTACTTCCCGTTGTAGGCATCCGCCACCAAGTAATACTTTTGACTGGTGTGCTTGAAAACGAGCCTCTCCATAATCGTGTCGTTGATGGTGTTGGTTTTCAGTAGTTTCCATTCTGCACTTTTCTTGAAGAAGGTTTTAATGCCATAGCCGCAGCCCCAATAGAGGTTGGTGGAAGGCTTTTGTCCGTTCCCTATGCTTGCGGGAACTTTCACAATCCCTTGGTTCTCGTTGTCGCAAAGGGCTACGAAGATATGGATGGACTTGTAGGTCGAATCGAATTGGATGTGTTGCTCCCTCCTTTCCGTAACGGGTGTGCCTGCGAAGGGGTATTGACAGGAGTAGACGAGGAGGAATATGCCGCAGAATAGTAGTCGGATGATTTTGTCCATATAGCTTGCCATGAAAGAGTAAAACAATATCCCCAAATATATGAATAAACTCTAAACTTTAAATCCTTAATCCTTGATTTTAACTCTTAATTGACTTCGTCGAACTATCGTTTCTTAACTCTTAACTAAAAAAGAAAAGGGCCATCCGATTCGGACGACCCTTCCCGTATGAGATATAATGTGGTGGATTACATCATTCCGCCCATTCCGCCACCCATAGGAGGCATAGCAGGAGCAGCGGCCTTGTCATCCTTCTTCTCTGCGATCACACATTCGGTGGTCAACATCATGCCGGCGATGGAAGCTGCGTTCTCCAAAGCCACACGCGTAACCTTGGCAGGGTCGATGACGCCCGCCTTGAAGAAGTTCTCGAACTTATCGGTACGAGCGTTGTACCCGAAGTCGTCCTTGCCTTCCTTCACCTTCTGTACGTATACTGCGCCCTCTTTGCCTGCGTTGGCGATGATTTGGCGGAGAGGCTCCTCGATGGCGCGCTTGATGATCTCGATACCGGTGGTCTCGTCTTGGGTCTCACCCTTCAAGCCCTCCAAAGAGGCGATGGCACGGATGTAGGCCACACCACCACCAGGAACGATACCCTCTTCGATGGCCGCACGTGTAGAGCACAATGCGTCGTCCACGCGGTCTTTCTTCTCCTTCATCTCCACTTCTGATGGCGCACCCACGTAGAGCACAGCTACACCGCCAGCCAATTTAGCCAGACGCTCTTGGAGTTTCTCCTTGTCGTAGCTGCTCTTGGTCGTCTCAATCTGAGCCTTGATTTGGTTCACACGCTCAGCGATGTTCTCCTTAGCGCCCGCACCGTTCACGATGGTCGTGTTATCCTTGTTGATGGTGACCTTTTCTGCCTTACCCAACAAATCGATGGTTGCGCTCTCCAACTTGATGCCCTTCTCTTCAGAGATGACGATACCACCTGTCAAGATGGCGATATCCTCCAACATCTCCTTACGACGGTCGCCGAATCCTGGAGCCTTCACGGCAGCGATTTTCAAGGCGCCTCTCAATCTGTTGACTACCAAGGTGGTCAATGCCTCACCGTCGATGTCCTCGGCGATGATCAACAAAGGACGGCCAGACTGTGCGGTGGCCTCCAAAATAGGGAGGATATCCTTCAAAGAAGAGATCTTCTTGTCGTGGATGAGGATGTATGGGTTCTCGAACTCAACCTCCATCTTCTCCGTGTTGGTGACGAAGTAAGGTGAGAGATAACCACGGTCGAACTGCATACCCTCGACAACTTCTACGGTCGTGTCCATACCCTTAGCCTCCTCAACTGTGATGACACCCTCTTTCTTCACCTTCGCCATGGCGTCGGCGATCAATTTACCGATTTCATTATCGTTGTTGGCTGAAATGGTAGCCACTTGCTCGATCTTGCTGAAGTCGTCGTCCACTTCCTTGGCTTGCTTCTTGATGCTCTCGACCACTTTGGCAACCGCCTTGTCGATACCTCTCTTCAAATCCATTGGGTTAGCGCCGGCTGCTACGTTCTTCAAACCTACGTTGATGATGGATTGAGCCAAAACGGTAGCGGTTGTTGTACCGTCACCTGCGTCGTCACCCGTCTTAGAGGCAACCTCCTTGACGATCTGCGCACCCATGTTCTCGTATGGATCGGCCAATTCAACTTCCTTGGCGACTGACACACCATCCTTCGTGATGTGAGGCGCACCGAATTTCTTCTCGATGATTACGTTACGTCCCTTAGGGCCAAGGGTCACTTTCACTGCGTTTGCCAATTCGTCCACACCTTTCTTCAAAAGGTCGCGGGCATCTGTATCGAATTTTATTTCTTTAGCCATTTTTGTAAGTCTTAATAGTTAGTAGTAATTGTTTTGATATTAAAGTGTTAGATAATGGCGAGGATATCGCTCTGACGCATGATCAGGTATTTTTCTCCGTCCAACTCCAATTCAGTGCCAGCGTATTTGCCGTACAATACGGTGTCGCCCACCTTAACTACCATCTCTTCGTCCTTCGTCCCGTTCCCGATGGCGAGGATCTCACCTCTCAAAGGTTTCTCTTTTGCGGAGTCTGGAATGATGATTCCACTTGCCGTTTTCTCTTCTGCCGCAGCTGGTTTTACCAAAACCCTGTCTGCCAATGGTTTAATGTTCATGATAATTATATTTTTAAATTTGTTATATTAATATCTCACGACGCATCTGCCGCGTCTCGATTATCTACTATCATAATCTGTGCCAAACCTAATTTGTTGTTCTTTTTCTGACAAATTGGGTAGGCGATGGCAGTCTTCCGTCCCAGGCGTGTGCCAATTTGTCAGAATGTGTTGCTTGGATATGAAAAAGGAGACAAACGATGTGGTCTGTCTCCTTCTTTTCTTGCCGCGGGCAATCGTCCTATTCGAGTTTCTTCCAGTAAACTTTTTCGCTGAATGGTCCGAACGAGCCTTTCACGCAGAGTGTCTTGGCGTCGCTGAACCAAATGTTGACGGTGAATGATTTGCCTCGGGTAGGGTCGTATATCTCTCCGTCCGTCCATTTCCCGTCTTTGTAGGAGACTTTCTCCACCAAGACGATCTCACCGGCGGGTGTTTTTCGTTTCGCTTTGTCGGGGTTCTTCATGTCCGTACGGAGGTTGCCCTTCTCGTCTTTCGCTTTCTCTATCCAAATGATTTGGGCTTTGTAGGTGTTGGCGCCAGTCTTGCTGAACCGCACCTTGGATTTGTCTCCGTCTTGCTCGACCCAGTAGGTGCCGATGATTTTATCTCCTGCGAAATTCTGGGCGAAGGATGGTGCGACCATCGCGAGGAGACATGCTAATGTAAGGATAGTCTGTTTCATCATATTGCTAAAGTTTGTTTTTGGTTGCTTACGAATCACAAATTTAAGCTTTCCGTTGGATATTGGACGCTTCGTGCGTTGCTCTAGGCTTAAAAAATATTAACGGATTGAATGTTTTGGCGATTGGGAAGAGTCCCCTCTTTCTCCGTTACTTTGAAATAAGGCTGCGACCTAATTGTAAATTCGCGAATTAGCCTTATTTTTGCAAAGCAATATTTAAAAACATTTTTAGACTTAACAATAGAGATGACAAGAGAAGAATTGTTTGAGAATATCATGCGCAAAAGATCGTTCCTTTGCGTGGGGTTGGATACGGACGTCAATAAGATTCCGGAGTTCTTGTTCGACAGGGAGGGTGATTTGGACCCGATCTTCGAATTCAACAAATCCATCATCGACGCCACCGCCGAATATTGTGTGGCCTACAAGCCTAACCTGGCTTTCTATGAGAGCCTCGGTTTGCAGGGGTGGGATGTGTTGGAGCGTACGATAGACTATATCCGTGAAAAGTATCCGGACCAGTTCCTGATCGCGGACGCTAAGCGTGGTGATATCGGTAACACCTCCGCCATGTATGCGAGGACGTTCTTCGGGGCGTTGGACTTCGATTCCGTGACGGTGGCTCCTTATATGGGGGAAGATTCAGTCTCTCCTTTCCTGACCTATGAAAACAAGTGGGTCACGTTGTTGGCCCTCACCTCTAACAAAGGTGCTTTCGATTTCCAGTTTACGGAAGACAAGGAGACGGGCGACCGTCTGTTCGAGAAGGTGTTGAAGACCTCCTTGAAGTGGGGCAACGAAGACAACATGATGTATGTGGTCGGCGCCACGAAGGCTGAGATGTTGGCGGATATCCGTAAGATCATCCCGAACCATTTCCTTTTGGTGCCAGGCATTGGCGCGCAGGGAGGAAGCTTGGCCGATGTCGTTAAGCATGGCATGAACAAACAATGTGGACTTCTGGTGAACTCTTCGCGTGCGATACTCTACGCCTCTAGCGGTGAAGACTATGCCCAAGCTGCGGCAGCCGAGGCGAAGAAGGTGCAGCAACAAATGAGCGAGTTCCTGAAGTCTTTGGATTAATCCCTTAGGAATGTATAACAAGAGGAAGATCATCAACGATCCTGTGCATGGTTTCATCTCGATTCCCAGCGAGCTGCACTATGATTTGATCCAACATCCCTATTTCCAACGGTTGGGGAGAATCCGGCAGTTGGGTGTGAGTTTCTTGGTCTATCCGGGCGCTCAACATACCCGTTTCCAACACTCCTTGGGCGCCATGTATTTGATGGAGGAGGCGATCGCCCAATTGCGTGCGAGGGGGCAGGAGATCACGGACGAGGAGGCGGATGCTGTTCTGGCGGCTATCCTGTTGCATGATATCGGACATGCGCCCTTCTCCCATGTGTTGGAGGATACGCTGACCAAGGAGATCTCGCACGAGGATATTTCCTTGCTGATGATGGAGCATATCAACGAGGAGATGGGAGGCGCGTTGGAGTTGGCCCTCTCCATCTTCAAGAACCAATATCCGAAGAAATTTCTTCACCAGTTGGTCTCCAGCCAATTGGACATGGACCGTTTGGATTATTTGATCCGCGACAGCTTCTTCACCGGGGTGGTGGAGGGTGCCGTGGGTGCCGCGCGCATCATCAAGATGCTCAACGTGCACGACGATCAATTGGTCATTGAGGCGAAGGGAATTTACTCCGTCGAGAAGTTTCTTATCGCCAGAAGAATGATGTATTGGCAGGTTTATTACCATAAAACGTCGGTTTCCGCTGAACAATTGTTAATCAAGACGTTGGCTCGCGCGAAGGAACTTACTTTGAAAGGTAAGAAGCCATTCGCTGCTCCGCAGTTCGCTTATTTTTTGGAAAATAATATTACGGGAAAAGATTTCCAAATTTCCGAAGAAGCTCTGTCCAATTATGCGAAATTTGACGACTCGGATGTCATCAGCGCGGTCAAGACATGGTCCTCTTCTGAGGATAAAGTGCTTTCGACCCTGTGCCGAAATCTGATGAATAGGAAACTGTTCAAGATCGAGGTGAGGGAGAAGAAGCCACAGGCCAGTGAAGTGCGTGACCATGTCAGGAGGATTGCCGAAAAGTTGGGTCTGACGGAAGCGGAGGCTCGTTACTTCGTGACGATACACCCCGTCTCTTCCTATACCTATCGCCCGAAAAACGATAGCATCAAGGTGCTCTATGCGGATGGGGAACTGAAGGACATTACGGATGCCTCCGACTTGCTGAACTTGTCGCTTATCAGCAAACACGAAAAAAAATATTATTTCGGTTATGTGAAAGACGTTGATTTGCAGTAACGTTTGCGGAGTCACTGAGTGATATTTCTGCAAATTTTATACAAACAAATTTTCATACTGACTGATTTTCCTTATTTTTGCAAAAAAATTTATAGTAACATGGAGTTTTCAGCGCAACAGATCGCCGATTACCTAAAAGGTAAGGTGGTTGGAAATCCAGAAATTAAGGTTTCTAATTTTTCCAAGATAGAGGAGGGTGTTCCTGGAACATTGACTTTCTTGTCAAACCCCAAGTACACCGAATATATATACACCACGCAAGCGAGTATTGTGTTGGTGAACGATACATTTGAGCCGAAGCAAGAATTGAAGCCGACCCTGATCAAGGTGAAGAATTCATACGACGCTTTGGCTTCTTTGTTGTCGCTGGTGGATAGTTATAAGCCGAAGAAGAGCGGAATTTCTTCGAAGGCTTGTGTGTCGGAGAAAGCTAAGATAGGCGAGAATGCCTATGTCGGTGCCTATACGTGTATCGAGGATGGGGCGGTCATAGGTAAGAATGCCCAGATTTACCCTCAGGTTTATATTGGTGACAACGTGCGTATCGGTGATAATGTGACGCTCTATCCGGGCGTGAAAATCTATAATGATTGTGTCATCGGCAACAATTGCATGGTGCATGCGGGTACGGTCATCGGTTCTGACGGTTTCGGTTTCGCCCCTACGGCAGACGGAAAGTACGATAAGATTCCGCAGATCGGCATTGTTGTCATCGAAGACGATGTGGAGATCGGAGCGAACACGACCATTGACCGTTCGACGATGGGTGCGACGATTATCAGACGAGGTGTCAAGATAGATAACTTGGTTCAGATCGCCCATAACGTGGAGGTCGGTGAGGATACGGTGATGGCTGCTCAGTCAGGTTTCGCGGGCTCTGCGAAGATTGGTAAGCATTGTATGTTTGGTGGCCAGTCTGGTGTCGTAGGACATTTGACGGTTGCGGACGGCACGATGCTCGCCGCGAAGTGTGGCGTCTCCAATAATATCAAGGAACCGAACCACATGTATCATGGTTTCCCTCACGTGGAGGCGAAGACCTTCCAGCGCGCGTTTGTGTGCTTCCGTAATTTCCCGGCCATCAGAAACCAGATACTGGAGTTGGAGAAAGAGGTGGCGGAATTGAAGAAAAAGCTAGAACATAACTAAAGAATATGGCCAAACAGAAAACATTGAAGGAAGCGTTTTCGCTTCAAGGAAAAGGGTTGCATACGGGTTTGCCCGTTACAATCACATTTAACCCGGCTCCAGCAAACCATGGATATAAGATCCAGCGGATCGATTTGGAGGGTCAGCCAATTATAGAGGCTATCGCGCAGAATGTCGTCGAGACCTCTCGTGGCACTGTGGTCGCGGAGGGTGACGTTCGGGTTAGTACGATTGAACATGCTATGTCTGCACTATATGCGTCTGAGATAGACAACTGTTTGATTCAGGTGGACCAGCCTGAATTCCCTATTTTAGACGGTAGTGCTTTCCCTTTCGTGCAAGAGATTGCGCGCGTGGGATTTGAGGAACAACCTTACGATAGGGAGTATTACGTCGTGACGAAGAAGGTGGAATACAAGGATCCTGAGACTGGCTCCTCCATCACATTGCTTCCGGACGACGAGTTTAGCGTGAATGTGTTGGTGTCTTATCCATCCTGCATTTTGTCCAATCAATATGCGACATTGAACTCTTTGTCGGAGTATACGAAGGAGATAGCCGCTTCCCGTACGTTCGTTTTCGTGCGTGAGATCGAGGCTCTCCTGAAGAACAACCTGATCAAGGGTGGGGATTTGGATAACGCCATCGTGATATATGACAAGGAGATGAGCCAGGCGGACATTGACCACCTGACCTCTCTGATTGGGATGGATCCTATCTCTGTTTCCAGCCTTGGCTACATACAGGCGCGTCCGTTGGCGTTCAACAACGAGCCAGCCCGTCACAAACTGTTGGATGTGATCGGTGATTTGGCTTTGATCGGCAGACCTATTAAGGGCCGCGTGATCGCTAATTGCCCTGGACACAAGTTGAATACTGACTTCGCGAAGAAGGTTTATAAGACCTTGAAGCGTCAGGAGATCATCATCCCTCATTATGACCCTACCGTTCCACCGTTGATGGACATCAATAAGATCAAGCAACACTTGCCTCACCGTTGGCCTATGTTGTTGATCGATAGAATTATAGAAGTTAAGGAGCGTGGCGTTGTGGGCGTGAAGAATGTGTCGGGCAACGAGAACTTCTTCTGCGGACACTTCCCTGAGGAGCCCGTTATGCCAGGTGTATTGCTCGTCGAGGCGATGGCGCAGACGGGAGGTATCCTTGTGCTAAGCAAGTTGGATGATCCTGAGAAATACTCCACCTATTTCTTGTCTATAGACAAAGTGAAGTTCAGGAATAAGGTGGTGCCGGGCGACACGATTATCTTCAAACTGGATTTGTTGACGGATATTAGACGTGGATGCGCCTACATGAAGGGTTACGCCATTGTGGCGGAAAAGATTGTCGCAGAGGCGGAGTTCCTTGCGCAAGTTGTGAAGAATAAGTAATTGAATAGATATTTTATGATAAAAGAAATGTCATTTATCCATCCCGAGGCCAAAATCGGAAAGGATGTTGAGATTGGCCCATTTGTATACATCGACAGAGATGTTGAGATTGGGGATGGATGTCAGATTATGGCGCATGCGACAGTTTTGAATGGCGCTCGAATCGGCAAGAACGTAAGGATATTCCCGAATGCCGTTATTTCCGCTATTCCTCAGGATTTGAAATTCAGAGGAGAAGAGACTACCGCTGTGATTGGTGACAATACGACCATTCGTGAGTGTGCCACTGTGAATAGGGGTACCGCATCGAAAGGTACGACAATCGTTGGTTCTAATTGCTTGATCATGGCATATGTTCATATCGCCCATGATTGCAAGTTGGCGAATAATATAATCATTGGTAACGCGTCACAAATTGCGGGCGAGGTGTTGATCGACGATTGGGCTATCCTTTCCGGTAGCGTCTTGGTTCACCAATTCTCCCACATCGGTGCCCATGTGATTATCCAAGGTGGCTCGCGCGTCGGCAAGGATGTTCCTCCTTACGTTACCGCCGGAAGGGATCCGTTGAGTTATGCGGGTCTGAACCTTGTCGGATTGCGCCGTAGAGGCTTCTCTAACGACCAAATACGCGAGATCCAAGAGATTTACCGAATCTTATACCAATCTGGTCTGAATATGACTCAGGCAACTGAGAAGATTTACACCGAAATACCAGATTCTAACGAGAAGGAGACGGTCGTTTCTTTCTTGAAGTCGGCTGAGCGCGGTATCATTCGAGGCTATTTCGATTAAGGAAAACACAAAAAATAATAGTTTTATGTCAGAAGTGATAAGAATAAAAAAGGGTCTTGATATCAATTTGAAGGGAAAGGCTAAAGAGGTGTTTTCGAAAGCACAATTGCCTGATCTCTTTGCTGTCAGACCTGACGATTTCCATGGCATCAAACCCAAAACCGTTGTGAAGGAAGGTGATTCCGTAAAGGTCGGAAGTGTTTTGTTCTATGACAAAGCAAATCCGGACTTGAAGGTGGTCTCTCCTGTGAGTGGTGAGGTGATTGCCGTGAACAGGGGTGACAGGCGCAAGGTGCTTGACATCCGTATCAAGTCGGACGGTAATTTCGAGTCTGTGCCTTTCGTGAAGGCCAAACCGTCGTCCATGAGTAAGGAAGAGGTCCGTAAGGCTATTCTTGATGCTGGCTTCTTCGCTTTCATCAAGCAACGTCCATTCGACGTGGTAGCGAATCCGGAAGATGCGCCTAAGGCGGTCTTTATCTCTGGTTTCGACACCGCTCCTTTGGCGCCTAATTATGACTTCATCATGGTGGGTCGTGACGAGGAGTTCCAATTGGGTGTTGAGGCGCTGGCGAAGCTTTCGGGTGCGAAGGTGCACGTGGGTATCAATGTGGACAATGCCTCCAAACTCTTTAAGTTGACGAAGGGCGTTGAAATTCACGAGTTCCAAGGTCCTCATCCTGCTGGAAACGTGGGCGTGCAGATACACCACGTGGACCCTATCAACAAGGGTGAGATCGTCTGGACGGTCAATGCACAGGATGTGGCCATGATCGGTAAAGCCTTCCAAACGGGTGTGCTTAGCTTCTCTCGCTCTGTCGTCTTGGCAGGTTCTTCCGTGAAGAATCCTTCTTATTGCAAGATGGTTTACGGCGCATCAATCTCAAATATCGTGGCTAATAACATCGAGGGTGATAACGTACGTTACATCAGCGGTAACCCATTGACGGGTACACAGATCCCTGCGGATGGTTTCTTGGGCGCATTCGATTCCCAAGTGACGGTTATCCCGGAGGGCGACAAGAATGATGAGTTCTTGGGTTGGATCATGCCTCGATTGAAGAAGTTCAGCGTGAGCCGTTCTTACTTCTCATGGTTGCTCGGTAGCAGCAGGGAGTATGAGATCGACACGAACGTGAACGGTGGCGAGCGTGCCTTCATCATGTCGGGTGAGTACGACAAGGTCTTCCCGATGGATATCTATCCTGAGTTCCTCGTGAAGGCGATCCTCGCTCGCGACATCGACAAGATGGAGCAGTTGGGCATCTATGAGGTGGCGCCGGAGGATTTCGCCTTGTGCGAGTTCGTGTGCACTTCGAAGATTGAGACGCAAAGGATTGTGCGTGAAGGCTTGGACTTCTTACGCAAGGAATTGGCTTAGTGAATGTGTAATAAATTAAAATGATATAAAATTGAAAGCGTTAAGAAATTTTCTCGACAAAGTGAAACCGTCTTTTGAGGAAGGCGGAAAATTTCACGCATTTCGCTCTGTGTTCGACGGATTCGAGACCTTCTTGTTCGTCCCTAACACTACTGCGAAGAGAGGAAGCCACATTCATGACTGCATAGACTCCAAACGAGCGATGTCTATGGTTGTGATCGCATTGATACCGGCTCTTTTGTTCGGTATGTACAATGTTGGTTACCAACACTATTTGGTGCATGGTGAGGAAGCCTCTTTCTGGGCGATGTTCCTTTTTGGTTTTTTGGCTGTATTGCCTAAGATCGTCGTTGCGTATGCTGTCGGCTTGGGCATCGAGTTCGTCGTTGCGCAATGGAGGAATGAGGAGATCCAAGAGGGTTTCTTGGTCTCTGGTATGTTGATTCCTTTGATTGTCCCTGTTGAGTGCCCTTTGTGGATCCTCGCTGTGGCGACTGCCTTCGCGGTGATCTTCGCAAAAGAGGTATTCGGCGGAACTGGTTATAATATCTTCAATGTCGCATTGATCACGCGTGCCTTCTTGTTCTTCGCTTACCCTGTCAAGATGTCGGGCGACGCTGTTTGGGTGGCAAAGGATCCTTTGTGCTGCGTAGGTAGCGAGAATGCCTTGCTGGACGGCTTGACGGGCGCTACACCGCTCGGTCAGGTTTCTACGGGCATCACGGAGATCACGAATGCGGTTGGCGCATCGATGTCTCCAATGGATATGGTGATCGGTCTCTATCCGGGTTCTATCGGTGAGACGAGCGTGATCGCTATCGCTATCGGTGCGATCATCCTTTTGTGGACGGGCATCGCAAGCTGGAAGACGATGTTGTCTGTCTTCGCTGGTGGTATTTTGACGGCTATGATGTTCAACTCTATTGGTGCGAACGATGTGATGAACTTGCCTTGGTACGAGCACATCCTCTTGGGTGGTTTCTGCTTCGGCGCAGTCTTTATGGCTACCGACCCCGTCACTTCTCCAAGGACAGAGTGCGGTAAATACATCTATGGTTTCTTGATCGGTTTCGTGGCTATTGTGATCCGTTGCTTGAACCCTGGTTACCCGGAGGGTATGATGTTGGCGATTTTGCTGATGAACCTCTTCGCTCCGCTGATCGACCACTGCTTCGTGCAAAGCAATATCAAGAGACGACTGAAACGTGCTAACAAATAATCATTAATATCGAGACAGTCATGAATACAAATAGTAATAGTTATACTATCATCTATGCTTCGGTAATGGTGATTATCGTGGCATTCCTATTGGCCTTCGTCTCATCTTCTCTGAAAGAGAGACAGGAGAGCAATGTGAAATTGGATAAGATGAAACAGATCCTGACCTCTTTGAACATCTCCGAGGATGAGTTGAAGCAGGATGCTGAGGCCGCTTATACGAAATACGTGAAGGCTGACCAGATTATCGACCTTAACGGTAATGTGGTGGCTGAGAATGGTGGATTTGAGATCTCTTCCAAGAGCTTGAACGACGATGAGGTTTCTCAAGTTCCTTTGTATGTGTGCAGCGTGAATGGTGAGACGAAGTATGTCGCTCCATTGTATGGCGCAGGTCTTTGGGGTCCGATTTGGGGCTACATCAGCTTTAACAGCGACAAGAAGACTGTGTATGGCACTTACTTCTCCCACGAGGGCGAGACTCCGGGACTGGGTGCCGAGATCACGACGGAATCTTTCCGCGCACCTTTCCAAGGCAAGCAATTGCAAGAGGGCGGGGACGTGAAGATCTCTGTGGTGAAGAACGGCAAGGTGACGGACTCTTCTTGTCAGGTGGATGGTATCTCTGGTGGTACGATCACTTCTAAAGGTGTTGATGCAATGTTACAAAAGTGCTTGAAAAGGTACGCTAATTTTTTCAATAAATAAGGAGGATACGGTATGGATTTGTTTTCAAAGAAAAATAAAGAGACGTTCTTTACCCCTCTTTGGGTAAATAACCCAGTCGCTACTCAGGTGTTGGGTATTTGTTCTGCGTTGGCCGTGACTTCCAAGTTGGAGCCAGCTTTGGTGATGGGCTTGTCCGTTACCATTATCGTGGCTTTGGCAAATGTGGTGATTTCATTGTTGCGTAATACGATTCCGAATCGTATCCGTATCATCGTGCAGTTGGTGGTGGTCGCCATGTTGGTGACGATTGTGAGCCAAGTGCTGAAGGCGTTCGCATACGATGTGAGCGTGCAACTCTCCGTTTATGTGGGTTTGATTATCACAAACTGTATCTTGATGGGCCGTTTGGAGGCATTCGCAATGCAGAATAAGCCTTGGGAGTCGTTCCTCGACGGTGTCGGAAGTGGTTTGGGTTATGCCTTGATCCTCGTGATCGTTGGTTTCTTCAGGGAACTCCTCGGTTCTGGCACATTGCTGAACTTCCGTGTGATTCCTGAGTGCCTCTACGTGAAAGAGGGTGGTTTCTATATGAACAATGGTTTGATGGTTTTGCCTCCTATGGCTTTGATCATCGTGGCTTGCGTCATCTGGTACCAGCGAGCGAAGAACCCTGATTTGCAGGAAAAGAACAATTAATTCCCTAAAAGAGTATTGAAATGGAATATTTAAGTTTATTTGTAAAGTCCATTTTTGTGGACAATATGATTTTCGCCTACTTCTTGGGAATGTGTTCCTATTTGGCGGTGTCGAAGAATGTGAAGACCGCATTGGGATTGGGTGCGGCCGTGACATTCGTGTTGTTGGTGACTGTTCCTGTCAACTACTGCTTGGAGAACTACGTGCTGGCTCCTAATGCGATCGTGGAAGGTGTGGACCTCAGCTTCTTGAGCTTCATCCTCTTCATCGCGGTCATCGCCGGTATCGTTCAGATCGTGGAGATGGCGGTGGAGAAATTCAGTCCGTCGTTGTACGCTTCATTGGGTATATTCTTGCCGTTGATCGCTGTGAACTGCGCCATCATGGGTGCCAGCCTCTTCATGCAACAAAGACATTTTGAGGGTGTTGGTGAGGCTACCGTTTATGCTTTCGGCTCAGGTATCGGTTGGTTGATCGCCATTGTGGCTTTGGCCGCTATCCGTGAGAAGTTGTCTTACTCGAATGTCCCTGCTCCTCTTCGCGGATTGGGCATCACCTTCATCACGGTGGGTCTGATGGCTATGGCATTTATGTGTTTCTCTGGTTTAACCATTTAATAGTAAGGAATATTTACGATGGATGTAACTTTAATTTTAACAAGTATTGGAGTATTCCTTGTCATTATTTTGGCTTTGGTTATACTCTTGCTCGTCGCCAAGAGATTCTTGGTCTCTTCCGGCGCGGCTAAGATTACTATCAACGGTGATAATGAGGTGGAGGTCGAGACGGGTTCTTCCTTGCTCAACACGTTGGCTGTGAATGGTGTGCACTTGCCTTCCGCTTGCGGCGGTAAGGGCTCCTGCGGTCAATGTAAATGCCAAGTCTTGGAGGGTGGAGGAGAGATCCTCGATTCCGAGAAGGGACATTTCTCCCGCAAAGAACAAATGAACCACTGGCGTTTGGGTTGCCAAACGAAGGTGAAGGGTGATATGACCATCAAGGTTCCTGAGTCTGTCATGGGCGTCAAGGAGTGGGAGTGCACCGTTATTGGCAACAGGAATGTCGCCAGCTTCATCAAGGAGTTCAAGGTGGCTCTTCCTAAGGGCGAACACATGGACTTCATCCCTGGTTCGTACGCACAGATCCGTATCCCTGAGTATGATATCAACTACAACGATTTCGACCGTGGTTTGATCGGTGATCTTTATGTGCCTACATGGGAGAAGTTCGGTATCTTCGGTCTTCACCAAAAGAATACGGAGCCTACTATCCGTGCTTACTCTATGGCGAACTACCCGGATGAGGGTGATATCATCACATTGACTGTCCGTATCGCTACGCCTCCGTTCAAACCGAAACCGGAAGTGGGCTTTATGGATGTGCCTTGCGGTATCGCTTCTACTTATATCTTCAGCTTGAAGCCTGGCGATAAGGTGATGATGTCGGGTCCTTATGGTGATTTCCACCCTATATTCGACTCTAAGCGTGAGATGATCTGGGTCGGTGGTGGTGCCGGTATGGCTCCTCTCCGCGCGCAAATCATGCACATGCTGAAGACATTGCATACTACGGATCGTGAGATGCATTACTTCTACGGTGCCCGTGCCATCGACGAGGTCTTCTTCATGGAGGACTTCCTGGAGATGGAGAAGGAGTTCCCGAACTTCCACTTCCACTTGGCGCTTGACCGTCCGGATCCTAAGGCTGACAAACTTGGCGTGAAGTATACGGCTGGATTCATCGCTCCTGTTATGGGTGACACTTACCTCAAGCAGCACGATGCGCCAGAGGACATCGAATACTACTTGTGCGGTCCGCCGATGATGGCGAAGACGGTGCTCGATCTGCTTCATAGCCTCGGCGTAGAGGACGATATGATCCACTTCGATAACTTCGGTGCTTAATTCCTTCGGGAATCTAAGATAGTTTAGGGGGCATGTCCGGCGGACATGCCTCTTTTTTATCTCGTGGAGAATGACGTATTTGCTGGTCATGGAATGTTTGGCTTGGAATTCCTAATACTCTTGTCGCAGTCTCCATCAAAAGAATCGTATTCGGGTTCGTTCTCCATACCGAGCGGCTATACCACGGCACTATCTTTTGGTTTATGACCTTTACGGATTGATGATATAACAGAAAAGGAGGGTTGAACGCCCTCCTTTTCTGCTGTAGGTCATATTGTGATTCGAGATTTAATCAGCGAACTGATCAAACATTTTTGTGCTGAGGTATTTCTCCGCTCTGTCGGGGAAGACCACCACGATGTTTCCTTTGTCTATCTTCTCTGCGGTTTTAAGGGCCGCTAACATAGCTGCACCGCTACTCATGCCTGCGAAGATACCCTCTTCCGCGATGATTCGGCGTGCCATGGCAATGGCTTCTTCGCTTTCCACCATGATTTGCACGTCGATGCGTGAAGGATTGTAGATGGCTGGCACGATGGCCTCTTCCATGTTTTTCAATCCTTGGATATAATGTCCCTTGATAGGATGTGCGCAAACCACTTTGATGTCGGGCTTGTGTTGCTTCAGGAACTTGGATATGCCCATGATGGTGCCTGATGTGCCTAACGCACAGACCAGATAGTCTATCTTACCCTCCATTTGGTTCCATATCTCGGTGGCGGTTCCTTCGTAGTGCGCTTGGTAATTGGCCGCATTGGAGAACTGGTCGGGCATGAAGTATTTTTCAGGGTTCTCGTCGACTAATTTGTGGGCCAGGCGAATCGCTCCGTCTGTTCCCTCTTCCGCAGGCGTTAGAATGACTTTGCCTCCGTAGGAGCGGATGATCTTGCGTCGTTCGATGGAGACGGCGGAACTCATCACGATTTCCACTTTATAGCCTTTCACGATACCTGCGATGGCTAGACCTATACCTGTATTACCGGAGGTGGGTTCGATGATTGTTTTCCCTGGCGTCAGTTTTCCTTCTTTCTCCGCTTGTTCGACCATTTGGATGGCGATGCGGTCTTTGATGCTTCCTGTCGGGTTGAACCCTTCCACCTTGGCGAAAATATTCACATTAGGGTTCGGACACAATCGGTTGATCTTAACCAACGGAGTGTTACCGATGGCTTCTAATATATTGTTGCACGTCATAATTGCGTCATGAATGGTTGTCTATAATTCACTTTCTTTTAATCGTTCCGCATTTTCGGCCACGATCAGTTTGTCGATGATCTCTTGGATGTCTCCTCCGACAATGGCTTGGAGGTTGTAGAGCGTGAGGTTGATGCGGTGGTCGGTCACACGTCCTTGCGGGTAGTTGTAAGTGCGTATCTTCGCCGAACGGTCGCCCGTGGAGACCATGGTCTTCCTTCTCGCCGCGATGTCGTCTATATATTTCTGGTGTTCCCTATCGTAAATCATCGTACGCAGGCGGGAGAGGGCTCTCTCTTTGTTTTTCGGTTGGTCACGAGTCTCGGTGCACTCGATGAGGATCTCCTCGGAAACGCCTGTGATCGGGTTTTTCCAGATGTAGCGGAGACGTACGCCTGACTCCACCTTGTTGACGTTCTGTCCGCCGGCACCACCTGAACGGAAGGTGTCCCATTTAATCTCTCCCTCGTTGATCTGTACGTCGAATTCGTCCGCCTCTGGCAATACGGCCACGGTCGCGGCGGAGGTATGTACACGTCCTTGGGTCTCTGTGGCTGGCACGCGTTGCACACGGTGTACGCCAGACTCGTATTTCAGCGTTCCGTAGACGTTTTCGCCCGTGACGTTGAAGATGATCTCCTTGTAGCCACCGACGGTTCCTTCGTTGAAACTGGAGATGCTCACTTGCCACCCCTTCATTTCGCAGTATTTTGCGTACATTTTGAAGAGGTCTCCGGCGAACAGCGCAGCTTCGTCGCCTCCTGTTCCTCCGCGGATTTCCACGACAGCGTTCTTGCAGTCCTCAGGATCCGATGGAATAAGAAGCAGCTTGATGTTCTCCTCCATGCCCGGAATCTTCGGCTCCAATTCGTCCAGCTCCATCTTGGCCATATCCCTCATCTCATTGTCGGTCTCCGTCTCAAGGATCTCTTTCGCCTGTTGGATGTTGGATAGTGCGCTCTGGTATTCTTTCTTGGCGTTCATAATCAACTCCAAGTCGTGGTACTCCTTGTTGAGTTTCACGTATCTTTTCATGTCCGCTATGACGGCGGGGTCGGTTATGAGTGTGGATATTTCCTGAAATTTATGTTCCAGTCCCTCCAGTTTTTCCAACAAAGAATTTTCAGCCATAAATGTTTTAATCTTTTGATTCAGAGATTATTGTCTTTCCGTTGCGGCATTGACGTCTTGTTTGGTGCCGCTTCCGAAATTTTACGCGAATTTAATGCTAATTCTTTAATTTCCCAAGTGCTCTTTGATAGGGTGTCGTGCGGATTCATATTGACGATCTTCTTTGAATATTTTTAGTCATTCTGTTATGGTTGTTCGTTTTTTCTTATTTTTGCGTCTGTTAGGTATTTAATGTTTCCTTAATTCAGGTAATCCATTTATTCTTATGAGAAAAAAAGGTTTATTTTTTGCTTTAATGATGGCCGGCGGACTCTTTGCCGCTTGCGATTCGAGTACTGTTAGTGTTAATAATCAGGGTGATATCATGAAGGATTCAATGTGTGGGTTGGGCTGCAAGGTGGCGGTCGACTCAATTGTGCGGGTGGGCGAGGGCCCGATATGGGACTATAAGTTTAATCGTTTGCTGTGGATCGACACGCAAGGCAGTCTGATGATCTATACGCCTAGTGATGGAAAGAACCGAGAGATCAAATTGCCGAAGATGATTGGTACGGTGGTGCCTTATCTTGAGGATACCGTGGTGGTCGGCCTAGAGGATGGTATCTACGAACTGGCATTGTCTTCCGGTGCGTTGAAGTTCCTTTGTGACCCTGAGGGCAGGGCTGCGGGCAATCGTTACAATGACGGGAAATGCGATGAAAACGGCCATCTGTGGATCGGTTCGATGGATAAGGACTGCACTCCGCTGAAGGCTTCGTTTTTCCGTGTGGACTCGAACGGGTCGGGTAGGAAAGTGCTGGGCGACGTCACCATCTCGAATGGTGTGGCATGGTCGTTGGACGGCAAGACCATGTATTACCAGGACACTCCTACACGCAAGGTGTCGGCTTTCGACTTCGACGTGGAGGCGGGTGAGATCTCCAACCGAAGGGAGGTCATCTCTCTCTCGGAAGATCTTGGTACGCCTGATGGCAATACGATCGATGCGGAGGGTATGCTATGGGTGGCCAATTGGGGCGCCGCATGTGTGACCCGCTGGAATCCGCAGACGGGTGAGCTCCTGCAACGGATCGATGTGCCTGCGTTGAATGTCACGGCGTTGGCCTTCGGTGGAGAAAATCTGGACGAACTATACATCACGACGGCATCTTTGTATATGCCTGATAGCTGTGCCGCTCAATACCCTGAGGCGGGAAAGATGTTCGTGGTTAAACCAGGTGTGAAGGGTATAAAGAGTAATTATTGGAAGGCTAAGAGATAAAACAGAAATCGTTTTTCCCAATACAAAACTTCTGTGCTAGCGTTAGGTCCGAGGTGGATCTGACCAGAATACAAGGGAATGAGTGTGATTATAGCTCTTGGAAATATTATTTGGAAAATATTTTCATTTATTTATATTTGTAAAAACAATTGAAGTCTAATAAAAGAACTATATGAACATGAAACGCATTTCCTTGTATTTTTTTGCTATACTATTGATGGCAAGTTGTTGTAAAATTCGCAACAGAGGAGCAGAACTTTCTGCGTCGGCAGAGTATGAAAATTATGAGCCTGAGTTTGAGCCTGATCCTGAGATTCAAGATGACAGGTCTTTTAATACTGAGCGATATGAAGAGATTGTGGAGAATGACTTTAAGTCTGCCGAAACGGATCCTATCTCTGTCTTTTCAGTTGATGTGGACAATGCCAGCTACTCCAATGTCCGTCGTTTCTTATCCTCTAATCAAATGCCGGCTCCAGGTTCCGTGAGGATTGAGGAGATGATCAATTATTTCCCTTATACCTATCCGCAACCATCAGGAGAAGAGCCTATTGCTATCCATACGGAGCTGTCCCGATGTGATTGGAACCAGGATCATGAATTGTTGAAGATCGGCATTAAGGCGAAAGAGGTGAATGTGGCGACTATGCCTTCCAACAATCTTGTCTTCCTGCTTGATGTCTCTGGTTCCATGTACGATGAAAATAAACTTCCTTTGCTGGTGAATAGTTTCAAGATGTTGGCTTCCCAATTGAGGCGCAACGATTATGTGTCCATTGTGACTTACGCTGGATATGACGAGGTGAAACTGGAACCTACAGCATGTGACTCTGATGGTAAGGAGAAGATTTTCAAGGTGTTGGAAAGTTTGTCCGCAAGTGGTAGCACGAGAGGGTTCAATGCGCTTGAGAAGGCTTATGATTTGGCTCAGGAACATTTTATCAGTGGGGGTAACAACCGTATCTTGTTGGCGACCGATGGTGATTTCAATGTCGGTCCATCTTCGGATGCCGCTTTGGTGGAATTGGTGGAAGAGAAGGCGAAGAGTGGCATTTTCATCACCGTATTGGGTTACGGAATGTATAACCTCAACGATTCCATGATGGAAAAGATCTCAAACGCGGGTAATGGCAACTATTTCTATATTGATAACATGTCGGAGGCGAAGAAAGCGCTTGGTACCGGTTTGTGGGGCAACTTGTTTGTCGTTGCGAAGGATGTGAAGGTCTTGGTGGATTTCAATCCTAATATTGTGAAATCATACCGTCTCATCGGCTACGAAAACCGCATGTTGGCGAATGAGGACTTCGACAATGATAAGAAGGATGCGGGAGACATGGGCTCAGGTCATACGGTAACGGCTATTTATGAGCTTGTTACCGCTTCCAGCAAGAAACAGATTCAGAATACTAGCACTAAATCAGAGTACACGAAATCGACCTCTACTGGTGATACGGAGAATTACCTGACGGTGAAATTCCGCTACAAGAATCCTCAAGACACCGTCAGCCAGTTGGTTGAAAAGAAGGTGAATAAGTCCACCTTCACGGAGAAACCTTCTTCAGATTTCATCTTGGCCTCCAGTGTGGCTAGTTTTGGTATGTTGCTCAGGGGGGCAAAATATGCGGGTGATGCCACCTATGATTCTGTTCTGGAGCATCTGAAAGATATACCGTCGGATCCTAATGGCTATGTCAATGAGCTTAGGACGTTGGTACGCAAGGCGAATGATTTGGACAAGAAGAATGGTGCGAATAAGGCGGATGATTTGAATAAGGAAGAGGAGGCTTCTGCCCCTCAGGCTGTATATTGATTGCCTTGATGAATGATTAATATTGAATGCGCCCGACTAAGGTTTAGCCGGGCGCATCTTTTAGAGTGATAAACAGATGCGAGGTGATTGACGTTCTCGCATCTTTCGTTGTGATGAAGAGTAATTATTGTTTAATTATTTTTTCTGTTTGGTAAGATGTTGCCGTCGAGATCGTCACGTAATAGATGCCTGCTGGCAATCCGCTGAGGTCTCTTTGGTACGTTGTGCCGTTGACTTGCTCCTCTAGAAGCTCGATGCCGCTCGTAGAGACGATCTTCACGGTTTCTATCCTTTCGTCGCTGGAAATGCCTATCTTGTCGGTCACGATGTTAGGATATAGGGTGATGTGGGCGGACTGTGTGAGTGCAGTGTTTGTTATGATATCTCCCGCATATTCCTTGAGTTGCTCTTCGATGACATCCGGGCGCTTCAGCGCATATTCCTTGATGGATTCTGACGCAGATGTGGCCGTTTGTCCTTTGGTGGCGCAGAATTCCGCATCGATCATGGTGGTGATGCTGTCGAATACGGTTGTGATGTGCTCAGGCGAGAATGTAGTCTCGAGCTGTTCGTTGAAGCGGTTGTAGAATTTCTTCTTGAATTCCGCATTCTGACTCAGGTTGGCGAATATCTTCGTCATCCAGTCTTTCTTGGTGGCCCAGTTGTAGGAGGCATTTTCTCCTTGGCACCATTTGATCATGTTGGTTTTGTAGTTCTTGAAGTTGTTCAATCCCAATCCGTAATCCATGTCGAAGAGAATCCATCTGAACTTGGAACCTTCTTTCCTTTCCCTCCAGATCTTGGTGTTGTTGCCTGGCCAATCCATGTTCACCATGAATTGTTGGATGATTTGGTAGTCGATGTATTCGTCCATGTCCATTCTTTCGCAAGCACCTGCGAAATAGTTCTCGTCCTCGGGATCGCTGCTGGTGAGGTAGTCCACCAACTCATTGTATGCTTCCAAGTCTCCTTTGCTGGCGTAGATGCCCTTCTGGTCGGAGATGACCACCAAATCGATGTCGTCTTCGTCGATGCCGTAGTTGGAGGTGACGTAGTCCGCATTGGTGCGCTCGTTCAGGTTCATCAGGCCCATGTACTTACCATTGAGGTAGTAGGCGACAGGCTGGTAGGCTTGGTAGTCTATGTTCATGCCGATGGCGAAGGTCTGCATGATGCCGTCCCTGAAGCGGATTCCTCTATGGTCGGTGCCTCCGTTGCGTAGGTGGATAGTCTTGTGGTTGATCTCCGGCTTGGAGGCGAAGAAGGCGTAGTCGTAGTATTCCTTGCCCGTTTGCTTGGATGACTTCAGCGAGAGGGATTTGACGGTCTCGGTGATGGAGCATCCGCCGACGATGGAGGATTCCACCTCGCGAGACACCTCTTGCTTCCCGTCCACGATATATTCGAAGTTGAGCGGACGTTGCCAATCCTGGTTGTAGTTGCCGTAACCGCTGCAGTCCTTGTCTCCTTGTGTGCCATTCTTTCCTGTGGTGTATATGCCTATCATGTCGTCATAGAAATAATCGTTGTCGACAGTGAGGGAGACGATAGGAATGTTGAAACCACCGCACTTTTCATGTTTTTCGTCGCTGAAGATATATGAATGGGTGGAGATGGAACTCTTGATTTTGTTTGCGTGGTATGCACGAGCCCTGACGCAGGTGTTTTTCTCGATCTGGATCGGTTCGGTGTAGAGTGTGCCAGAAGTCGGGGTAGGTTCTTTACCGTCTATGGTGTAATAGATCTCGGCATCTTGGGTCCAGCAGGAGAGGGAGAGCGTGAATCCGCTTTCTTTGATACCTCCTTGCTCGCTGAATTCCACAGGCTCGCAGCGGTCTTCCTCCGTCAATGAAGGGTAGGCTTTGTTGTTGGTTTTGTAAGGCGACGGGTTCATGTATCCGATTTCTCCGGACTCGTCTCGTCCGAATGAGACGTGGGCGTCCATTTTCCCGTAGGCGATGGAGTCGATGAGGATACCCTCCTTGCTGATGAGGATGTAGCCGCCGTCTGTATCGAGCTTGTATGGCGAGTGGTCACATTTTTTGCTTGATTTGGCTGATTCGTCCGTGTATCGTTCGTCGAACCACATTAATTTGCGGCTGTTGGATTCCACGTAGTAGTCTTGCTGTATCTCCCATTCCCATTTGAGGGCGTATTTGCCTTTCTTTTTCAGCTTGTAATGGGTGATGGTGTAGGATTTCAGGTTCTCTCGGCACGTTCCGTTGTTAGCGAACTCCATGTAGCCTGAGAAGTTGTAGTAGTCGCTATCCATGTAGGTGGATAGGTTGCATGGCATGATCTCACTGATGCTGATTGCGGGAATGTAGTCGCTATCTTTCTCGAACACAGCGGTGAAGGAATGGTCTTCCGTGACGCCGTTCATGCGTATCACGTTACCTTCCGTCACGTCCGCCTCGTCACCCTCCCAGTGGGAGAATTGGTAGCCGCAGTTAGGTGTCGCCGTGAATGTTACCGTGTCGGACGGAACGAATTGGTTACCTTGTTTGTTGGACGAAACGGAACCTCCGTTCTCATCGCTCACGCTCACGTTGATGGTATAGGTGATGAGTTCGAAGATGGCGGTCAGGCGGAGTTCGTGCGGGAGTCCCTCGATCGTGATGGTCGCCTGGTCGGAGTAGTCCCTGTCGCCGCTTCTCCATTTGACGAACCGGTATCCCTCGTTCGCCGTGGCTACGAAGGTGGCGGTGTCGTTTCGCTTCAACTCTTCCTTGTCGCAAGTGACGCTACCTCCCGAAGTGGGAGATATGGTGAGGTTTAGACGTACGTTCTCCTCTTTCCCTGGCTCCTCTTTGCCGGGTTCTTCTTTCCCTGGTTCTCTTTCCGGACCTCCACCTTCTGGTCCACCGCCAGGTTGCTGTGCGAAGATTGTTGTGCATTGAATGCAAAACACAACCATAAGAAACATTCTGATGATGCTCATTCCCCTATCCATGATATAAATATTACTATAAGTTTATGGCTTAAATATATGCCCACACTATCCATGTTTAGTGGATAATGTTCTTCTCCCTATCATAAAAATATACGATATGCAATCAGTTGATTCACATCATATTAGTCCGTCATTTATAAAATGTCATATGAAACAAATACACACACATCCTATAGATTATAGACGAGGCAAATGTAAAAAATCCCCTTGTCAACTGAAAATATTTTTCAACGAATATTTGTTGAGTTTCGACGAAAATGTAAAATTTTAAGGTGAAAATATGGAGCAATAATCGTTAACTGTGTATGCGATTGAATGAGTTCGTACAATTATTCTTTCCCCTTTTGCTATCTTTTCTTTGGTCAATCCTACAACTCCTTCCATTCATATAAAGGAAGAGTTCACCTACACCCTTATTGAAATCATTTGTTATATTCCGAAGGGGGCTCGGCAGCCATTGAGGATTGACCCTCTTCTCCTTGGCTATAGTGGAAGTTTGTCGCTTGCGCACTATTCATTTCATCCTCATAATCCTCATTTTCCTTGAAATTCTCAACCTGCTCCATCACTTCACGAAACACCTCCGGTATGTATCGAGGAGGATAACCGTTCTTGACCAAACAAATCTTGATATCCAGTTTTAGTTGTTCCCTGACACGCTCATTATTGAGCCAATCGGCAAAGGACGATTTCGCATCAATGATATCTCGAATCTTGCAAGCAAGACTCTTACACTTATCGTTGACAACTATACCATTCACCTCCTTGTCTTCTCCGTATTCGAAGTTGTTCTTGTCCCTTAGATGAATCAAAATGTCATAAAATGCCTTCTCTTCAAAGGTTAGTCCCAACTTACGGAAACTCTCACGGTCTGCCTGCATTCCTTTTAGGATGTTCAAAGCCTGCTCGGTGGCATTCTTGATAATACTTTCCGCAGTGGCTTCCTGTGTTGCACCAGCCTCTTGTTCTGACAGGAATTTACGCCTGTCGTGATACTCCTGAATGGTGGCTTCCAGCATTTCTTGAAATTTCTTCGAGGCAACCTGATTGGTCTTGCCATATTCCGTGATTTGCTTACGAAGAAGTTTTATTAGTGTTTCCAACTTAGAAGCAGGCATTTTGATGTCTTCAAGCCTTTCCGTGAACTCTGGTCCGAAAATATCCATTTCCTCACCCTCTTCAAGAATGCTCTCCACATTATTATATTTCAATGCTTCCTCCACCATCTTTGCTACACGCCGATTCATGGTGTCGGTATCAGGTGCATCAGTACCATTCATCTTATATACCATACCTGCAATAGCCATGAAGCATTGTGCCAATGCCGACTCCTCCTCGCTGAGTTCTCCTGAAGGTTGACAAAGGTCGTAAGCTTTTCGCATCCTCTTCACATTTTGTAGGAAATAGGTCTTGAAAGTAACTTTCTTTGTTTTCTTTCCATCCTTGCTGACAGAGTTGAAGTTTTCGTTTGACGAGAATACAAACTCCGCAGCCTTTGCCAATAGTGTGTATCTGGTTGCAGGATCAGTATCAGGATTCAGAAATGGAGTCAGGTCATAATTTTTGAACAATGCCTTCAAAATCTCCATGTACTCACGGAAGATAAGAGTAGCCTGTTCTATGTCATCTTCGGTTAATGCAACGGAATTGTCTCCACCATACATCTTTCTAGCTTCCATCATCTGGTCGCGAATACCGATATAGTCAACAATCAGACCATACTCCTTGCCGGGGAATTTTCGGTTGGCACGGCTGATGGTTTGTATCAACGAATGTTTCTGCAACGGCTTATCGTTATACATGTAGGTAAGACATTCCACATCGAATCCCGTTATCCACATATCCACAACAATGACGATACGGAAATTGGAATGTACCTGTTTGAAGGCAGCATCCAACTCTTCCGACCGCTGGTCATTCTTAACGCCTCCTAGATAGTCGTACATATCCGCCGCATCATTACTTCCCACGCTGGCTACCATGGCGATAGTCGGCATTTCCTTCAGTTCTTTCAGCTCTTCTGGCGATACTTTGACACCTTCTGGAATCTTCTTTTCATCAAACCATTCAGGGTAATGAGACTTGAACTTCAGCAACAAGTCGTAAGCAATCTTTCTGTTTGAGCAGACAATCATGGCTTTCTGCACTCTGTCTGGGTCGTTGGCAACGGAAGATACATAGTGGTCATGTATATCAACGGCAAGTTTTTCAAGACGATCTGACTCTCCAAGAATAACCTCTAATGAGCTCATGGCTTTCTTACTCTTTACTATATCTTCTTTGGTTGAGCCTTCCTCGGCACACTTGGCATAATAGGCCTCAATCTCCTTGGCCTTTTCCGCATTCAACAACACCTTGGCTATTCTTGGGTGATACTTAATAGGCACGGTTATTCCGTCTGCGACAGCCTGATCCATCGTGTAGCGATCTATCTCATCGCCAAAAGTCTGGTAGGTTTCGGCAATAGGCGTTCCTGTAAATCCGACGAAAGTCGCGTTTGGCAATGCCTCTCTCAACACACTTGCGTATGGTTTTGATAGCATAGCCTTCATGTTTTCGTCAGCATCTTCGCTAAACTGTATACGCTTTGATCCTTCTATTTGTGTTCTGTGAGCCTCATCACTGAAACATATAATGTTGGATCGTTGATTGATAAGACCGATCGGATCATCTTTTCTATCACAGAATTTTTGGATTGTACAGATAAAAAAGCCTCCACTTTCACGAGCTTTCAGCTCCTCACGAAGTTTCTTGCGGTTTTTCACGACAGACACTTCTCCAAGGCCAAGAAACTCGGTACTCTTGGTAAACAATTTGGCTCCCTGCTTCTGCAGGTCTTCCCTGTCGACAATCATCAGAATGGTTGGCGAACCAATTTCTTCGGCACAACGCATGGAGAGTTGACGGGCAAGGAATGCCATCGTATAGGTCTTTCCACAACCAGTCGCACCGAAATATGTGCCACCCTTACCGCTCTTTGTTTTTACAGACTTTACAATACTTTCTCTTAGTAGGCGAGTTGCGAAAAACTGGGGATAACGGCACACGATTTCTTTTTCTTCGCTGTCGAAATTCTCATCCTGAAAATAAATGTAATCCCTGAATATTTCAAGGAAACGATCAGGACGATATACCCCTTTCACCATAGTACGCACCTCCTCAAAAGGCATTGTTGAAACCTTATCTCCATCCTCCACACGACGCCAGGCGTAGAAATGTTCATAAGGAGTACGTACAGTACCCAAACGTGTTTTCACGCCATCACTTATGCAAGCTAATGGACAATAATGAAGCAAGCTGGGGATATCTCTCCAATAACGGACATTTATCTGTTCCCAAGCGTCATGAATAGTAGCGTTGGCATCTGCAGGATTTTTCAGTTCAATCACACATACAGGCATGCCATTTAGAAACAACAAGACATCAGGGCGACGGTTCTTTTTCTCTCCATTATTATTGTATTCTACAGTAAATTGGTTGACAACCCGAAAGATATTATTTTCTGGAGTTTCAAAGTCAATCAGACGGACAATTGTTGGACTACCATCCATATCAACGGCAGAAATACCATTCACCATCCACTTATAGACTTTATGCAATGTGGCAAAATCAGAATCGGCACCCACTAGTCTGACGTTATCTGCTATTCTTTGCAGCTCCTCGTCCTTCACGTTCTTGTAATTATCCTTTAAGAACTGTAGCAGGTCTTCCATGTTGAGCACTTCCTTTCTGTTGGCTCTGGTTATAGAGTCACCAAACAGATACTGCCAACCTTCTCGTTCAAGGAAAGCAATGAGAGCATTCTCGTAATCGCTCTCCACGAAGTGGCCGTTGATGTTCTTTAATTTTGCCATAATTATCGTTTTTTCTCGCTGATTTCGTATTTTTTTTCTCGCTGATTTCGCTGATCTCACAGATTTGTTTCTGCGTTATCTGCGAGAGATTTTATAATCCGTTCACTATTCTAACAATATCTTTTGACAAGTCGGTTGTGTTGAAGTTTATTAGCAACCCAACTTTCTTGCCAGATATTTTCAGATAGGTGAGCAATTGTTTCTTATGCACGTCTTTCAACAGCTCGACCGATTTCAGTTCTATTATCACTTTATCTTCTACCAAGATATCTAGTCTGAAGTCCACTGGAAGCAAATGACCATCGTAATATACATCCAGTTTTTTTTGACTCTCCACTTGTAACCCATCTTCGCGCAGTTGATAAAGCAGCGCGGCTTCATAGACAGATTCCAAAAGTCCTGGACCAAGTTCGTTGTAGACTTTGAAGATGGCTCCCCTTATTTTGTATGTTATATCGTTCTCATTCATTTCTTATTTACTTTTTTCTCGCGGGTTTCGTTATTTATTTCTCGCTGATTTCGTTTTTTTCTCGCAGATTTCGCTGATTACGCAGATGAAAAAATCTGTGAAATCTGTGCCATCTGCGAGCGTATAATTTTTCTCGCTGATTTCGCTGATTACACTGATAAACAAAAATCTGTGAAATCTGTGCCATCTGCGAGAGATTAAGTTAAACTTCCCCGTATCAACACAGGGCATATATTTTTCAATTGTTCTTTGAGTGCCTCTGCTATGCGTTGGCGCTCGATATAACACTTGTGGATATTGACTATATCGCGTTGAATAGAGATGTCAGGAATAGGAATTGCAACATCATTCATATCATCCATCGTGAACACCTCTCTTGCACTTCCCCATGAATTGAAACGTGCATAGCGGTCGAATTCTGGACGATTGAAATACATAAAAAGATACTCTGGAAGCAATTTCTGTTTGTCTTTCACTCGAAAAACAGTATATGCCGATGATACGATGTAAGTATCATCAGAATCGTTAATGGCAAGAGTGATTTTCTCTCCATTTCGCGATGTTACAGGAACAAATACAAAGTAGTCTGGTTTTACCACAATGTAAGGTGACAAAGAAACACCAGCCATATCTGCCTTTGTGGCAATGAACTTCTTTTCTATGGAGACTCCACGAAGATTATTCAATGTATATGTTCCCTCGCTATTTCTCTCATCACACACTTCTAAGAACTCTCCAATTTCCAATTTTTCATTTTCAATTTTCAATTTATCCAAGTACCCATCACACACCATCTTCAATTCTTCCACTTTGCTCTGATAGGCAGCGAGATTGTTTTGGAGAGCCAAATAAACATCAACGTATTTGCGCTGCTGCTCGATGGAGGGAAGAGGTAATTCAATATCACTTAAATCATTGAAATTAAATTCAGGTCTTTGGCTACCAAAATTTCGGAAAGTAACTTCTCTTCTAAATTCATTACGTCGCAAATATATAAACAGCCAGATGGGGTCTATCATTTCTTTCCCCTTCTCATTCAAATGGAATATTTGATAAAGATGAGAAACAATACATAGCCCCTCTGTTCGATAAGCAATTGAACCTAGATCAAATCGTGAGGGATTATAAACGAAATCACCATTATTCACGATTTTGTATGGTTTCAAATCGACTCCTTGAACATTACCTTTCGGAAGAGAGAAAACTCCATCACTTGTAACGCCAACTATTAAATCTTCCTTATATTTCAAGGAATGATTATTAGCCGTGGAACGCTCTATGTATTCTCCTAATTTATACTTCTTCAATCCCATATCCTTACTCTTCCTCCTCTTCATTATTTTGCAAACGGAATATTTCTTTTTGTTGTTCTATTTCACGTGCCAAAACTTCCTTTGACGGCATATACGTAAGATACTTTGAAGCATACATCTGCTTGTTGGTGGCGAGCGTAGAAAAACGTGCCACATCGGCATTTGTCTCTGAACAAAGAATTATTCCGATTGCTGGATTATCGCCTTCGGGACGCTTGTAGGTGTCAAATAGTTTAAGATACATATCCATTTGCCCCACATCCTCATAAGACACTTTGGTGGTTTTGAGGTCAACCAAAACGAAACATTTCAATAGATAGTTATAGAATACGAGATCAATGTAGTAATCATTGTCTTCCGTATGTATGTGCATTTGCCTATCAACCAAAGCATACCCTTTGCCCATCTCCATCAGAAAATGTTCCAAGTGATCAAGAATGGCTTGCTCCAGTTTGCTTTCTGTGAATGCTTCCCGATGTTTAAGCCCCAGAAACTCGACAAGCATAGGGTTCTTGACAAAGGTTGATTTCTCGTTCTCATAATCAGCTGTCAAACGGCACATCTCGTCAATCACTTCTTGTCTCTGTGACTTTGGGGTTTGAGCAAGGCGATAGTAATATTGAGAATCAATATTGCGCTTCAGCGTGCGATAGTCCCATTGTTGCGTGGCAGCCTCATGCATATACCAAAAGCGTGCATCTGGATCAGCCACACGTATCAGCCTTTCATAATGACTCCATGAAAGCTGAACTGGCATTGCGATTCCATTGTCGGAAGATTCGGCAGGCATTGTCTGCCGAATCTGTCTAAGTCTCGATTTGAATTCGGCAGGCATTGTCTGCTGAATTTGCAAGTCGCTGAATGTCAAGTAGAACTTGCGAAAACTCTTTATCTGTGTTTCAGAGAAGCCTTGCCCAAACTCTTTTGTAAGAACTTGGGATGCCAGTTCTACAACGTGCTTGCCGTATTCCGCACGAATCTTTCCCTGTTGTTCCTGCTCTACAATACGTCTGCCGATAAGCCAATTTTGCGCAACCTGCATTAAATTAGCCATACGGTAGCTGGCGTCTCTGGCAGCAGAGACGATTGTCCGAAGGTCGTTTACAAAAATTGTCTCTTTACCTTCTTGGTTATGCAACGTTACATTCTCCATGGTCATACCTTCTCTTTGTTTATGCTATAGCCAATGCCCTTGAAAGCCTCTTCAAGCATCTTTTGTGATTCCTTCTCCCGTTGCATAAGTTCTTTCATTTCCTGCTGAATGCGAGCCATCTCCGTGGGATAGTCTATCTCCAAATCGTGGTCAATGAACTCGATGTATTTGCTTGGCACCAACGTCCAATTGTTCTGCTCAATTTCGTCAATGCTGACGCTGCGATATAGCTCTGGCACAGCAAAGTTGTTGCCATCAATACCTTCTGACTGCCACTGATGATAGATGTCTGCCACACGCTGAATCTGTTCCGCAACGAGTTGTACCTTCTTCTTCTGTTCGCCCTTGACAGGGTTCTCGGTCCATTGCCGCAAGTCCATAAAGAGAATTTCGTGCTCCCTATTACGGAGTTCACGACCATGATACTTGCCGCCCTTCTTGCTCTGATTGAGAATCCAGAAAGTGACGCTGATATCCGTTGTGATGAAAAGTTCTCTTGGCAAGATGATAATGGCTTCCACTTTGTCATTCTCTATCAGTTTCTTTCGGATTTCAAGAGCATCGGTGTCGCCCAATGCACCATTGGCCAACAAGAATCCAGCCACACCCGAAAGTGGCTTCAGGTGAGAAAGCATGTGCAGAATCCAGGCATAGTTGGCGTTGCTCTCTGGCGGTGTATCGTAGTCTGTCCAACGAGAGTCATTCTTCAAGTTATCATTATACCAACCTTTCAAGTTGAATGGAGGATTGGCCATGATATAGTCGAAATACAATCCCTTATGCAGGTCATTGGTGAAAGAGGAATCGCTTTCAGAACCCAAATTATGACTGATGCCGCGCAGAGCGAGGTTCATCTTTGCCAGACGATAGGTGGCAGCCTCCTTCTCTTGTCCATACACATTGATACGACTGATGTCGCCTTGTTTGGCTTTCACAAGGTCGGTACTCTGTATGAACATTCCACCAGAGCCACAACATGGATCATACAATGTTCCGTCGAAAGGCTCGATAACAGTTGCGATGAGCTGAACAACGTCATGTGGTGTATAGAATTCGCCTTCCTCCTTCGTGGCATTAACGGCAAACTCCTTCAAGAAATACTCATACACACGGCCTATCAGGTCTTTCTCTTCACCAAACGTCTTATGGCTGATTTTGTTGACCTCGTCCACAATCTTCTTCATGTCATTGGCTCCAAGATTGCGCTGGGTGAATGTACCTTCAACGAAACAGCCCTTCAGCGTAGGATTCGTTTCGCCAATACTACGCAAAGCGGTATCAAGAGCCACATTCAGTTGAGGTGCAGCCGTATTGATTATGGTCGACCAACGGGACTCCACAGGCAAATCAAACGTACCATCTGCAAAAGTGGCATCATCGAAGAATGCCTTGATGATCTCCTCGTCATCAGGGTCAAGTCCTTCCTCAATGAGCTTTTGGCGCAACTTCGCCACGCCATCCTCGTATTTCTCACCCATAAAGCGAAGGAACACAAGTGTAAGCATCATGTCGCGCTTCTCAAAGAACGATCCTGAGTTCTTCGCCTGTCTTAATATATCCCTGCACTTGAAAAGAATATTGTCAAGATTGAGAGTTTCTTCTTTTGCTTTCTTTGCCATACTGTTATCTTTCAATTTTCAGTCACAATGTATTGTGCTTATATTTTTTGTAAATATACGATTTATAATGAGAAAAAGGTGCGCCCCTTCAAGAAACGCACCTTCATTCCATTATATTTTCCCTCTTTTAGTACTCGAACCTTCCGAATTCGCTCTCGATGACCAGCTGCGTCTTGTCTGACTTCTCCACGAAGCCGACGATCTGTGCGTCGATGCCGAAGGATTGGGAGATGCGGATGATATCCTCCGCCTTCTCTTTTGGCAAATAGATCTCGAATCGATGCCCCATGTTGAACACCTTGTACATCTCTTGCCAGTCTGTGCCGGACTGCTCCTGAATGGTCTTGAACAATGGAGGAACAGGGAACATATTGTTCTTCGTGATCTTCACGTTCTCCACGAAATGGAGCACCTTGGTCTGCGCACCGCCGGAGCAGTGGATCATGCCGTGGATGGAAGAACGGTGGGTGTCGAGGATTTTCTTGATGACCGGCGCATAGGTGCGGGTAGGGGAAAGAACCATCTTTCCTGCGTTGACAGGGCAGTTCTCAACTGCGTCCGTCAGTTTCAGCTTGCCTGAGTATACCAGTTCGTCTGGAACCGCCGCATCGAAGCTCTCTGGGTATTTCTTAGCCAAGTATTTGGCGAATACATCGTGGCGGGCGGAGGTTAGTCCGTTGCTGCCCATACCCCCGTTGTACTCCTTCTCGTAGGTGGCTTGTCCGTAGGAGGCGAGTCCCACGATGACGTCACCCGCCTGGATATTGGCGTTGTCGATCACGTCGGCGCGTTTCATGCGGCAAGTGACGGTGCTGTCCACGATGATGGTGCGGACCAGGTCGCCCACGTCTGCCGTCTCACCGCCTGTCGCGTAGACGCCTACGCCCATCTCACGGAGTTCCGCCAAGAGTTCGTCCGTTCCGTTGATGATGGCCGAGATGACCTCACCGGGCACCAGCAGTTTGTTGCGTCCGATGGTGGAGGAGACCAGGATGTTGTCCGTCGCACCCACGCAAAGCAGGTCGTCGATGTTCATGATCAGCGCGTCTTGGGCGATTCCCTTCCATACGGAGAGGTCTCCCGTCTCTTTCCAATAGAGGTAGGCGAGGGATGATTTCGTGCCTGCCCCGTCCGCATGCATGATGTTGCAGTACTCCGGGTCACCCCCTAAGATATCAGGGATAATCTTGCAGAACGCTTTAGGGAAAATACCTTTGTCGATGTTTTTGATCGCGTTGTGTACATCCTCCTTGCTGGCCGACACTCCACGCAGATTGTAACGTTGATCGCTCATAATATATTGTGTATTACGTTTTTATAGTACTATATGCCTTCTGACGGGGAAAGCTCTCCTCCTTTCAGAAAGGAACGGTGCAAAATTAGGCAAAAAAATTAAGATGGAGTTCCCTTCTCGGTCCCATTTTTATTTTACCTAATGAGTTTATGGAAAATTTTTGCGTGTTATTTGGAATTTGGTATTACATTTGCATAGTCTAACAAGTATAATGTGTAAGAAATGATCTGGAACGAGACGGTAGAATGTATGGACCGGCAGCGCCTAAGGGATTTGCAGAGTGTCCGATTAAAGAGAGTGGTCGAAAGGGTGTATCACAATTGTGAGCCTTATCGCAAGCGAATGCAGGAGGCTGGTGTGTCTCCAAGTGATATCAATGGTATAGAGGACATCCACAAGTTGCCTTTTACGTCCAAGCAGGATTTGCGCGACTACTATCCTTACGGTTTGTTATCCTCCCCGTTGTCTGAAATCGTACGAATCCACGCCTCTTCCGGTACGACAGGAAAGCCGATCGTGGTCGGTCTGACCCGTAATGACCTCTCCGTTTGGTCGGAGGTCGGTGCCCGTTGCCTGACAGCCTTCGGACTGGGAAAGAACGACACGGTGCAGGTGGCATACGGCTACGGATTGTTCACTGGTGGTTTGGGCGCCCATGCGGCGGTGGAGAACATCGGCGGTACGGTAATTCCTATCTCCAGCGGTAACACGCAGAAGCAGATCATGATGATGCGCGACCTCGGTGCGAAAGCCCTTGCCTGCACACCTTCTTATGCGATGTACTTGGCGGAGGCATTGGAGGCGTCCGGTTTCCCTAGGGAGGACTTCCAACTGCGTGTCGGAGTCTTCGGCGCGGAGCCTTGGACGGAGGAGATGCGCCGCACCATCGAGGCGAAATTGCACATCAAAGCATACGATATATATGGCTTGACGGAGATCATGGGTCCGGGCGTGGGCTACGAGTGCGAATGCCAGCATGGTACGCACTTGAACGAAGACCACTTCTTCCCAGAGATCGTGGATCCTGATACGGGCGAACCGTTGCCGGAAGGCTCTCACGGTGAGTTGGTGTTCACCACCCTGACGAAGGAGGGTATGCCTCTGATCCGTTTCCGTACGCATGACCTTACCGCCCTGCACTACGAGAAGTGTGCCTGCGGACGTACTTTGGTGCGCATGGACAAGATCATGGGTAGGTGTGACGATATGTTGATTGTGAGAGGAGTGAACGTCTTCCCTTCACAGATCGAGTCTGTGCTCTGCGAGACGGAGGAGTTCGAGCCTCATTTCTTCATCACGGTAGACCGCGTCAATAACACGGATACGTTCGAGGTGAAGGTCGAGGTGAAGCCAGAATACTACACGGACGACATGAAGGGTATGTTGGAATTGAAGAAATCGCTTACCCATAAGATACAGAACGTGATAGGCATCATGCCTGACGTTAAGTTAGTGGAGCCTCGTTCCATAGCGAGAAGCGAGGGCAAGGTGAAACGAGTGCTTGATAAACGAGTGTTTAAAAATTAATTTTAGGGATTATGAGTATTTGTAGTGATAATATGATTGTGAAGCAGTTGTCTGTCTTTTTGGAGAATAAGACGGGACGATTGAATCATGTGGCTAAGATATTGGGTGAGGCTGGCATCAATATGACGGCCTTCAGTGTGGCGGATAACTCCGACTTCGGTATTCTTCGTGTGATTGTGCATGAGCCGGAGCGTGCTGCCCAGATCCTTCGTGACCACCTTTTTGCGGTGTCCCTTACTGATGTTATTTGCTTGAAGATCAGCAATAAGGCAGGGTCTCTATCCTCTGTCCTCTCCATTTTGGAGAAGGAGGATATCTACATCGAGTACATGTACGCCTTTTCTGAAGGCGATGACGCAAATGTGGTGATTCGTCCTGACAAGTTGGAGGCTTGCCTGTCCGCATTGAAGAAGAATAACATCGAGATGTGGAACCGCGAACAAATTGTATAATCAGGGGGAGGGAAGGGGGAAACCCTTTCCCCCCGTCATATATTTGAGGTCGACTTTTTTTGTGGAATGTAAATTGCTAAGGGATAAGGATTTCCGATTGTATTCGTGGGTCCTTTTGTTGTGCGTGCTTACAGTGTTTGGTTCGTACGATCCCATCGTGTGGTTATTGGAGGTCGCTCCTGCATTGTTGGGGCTCATCGCGATTCTGATCCTCATCGCTAGGGGTGTCCATTTCCCTACTTTCTTGAATGTTATTTTCCTCTTCCATGTGTTTATCCTCATGGTGGGAGGTTATTTCTCTTATACCCGTGTGCCATTCTTTAATCCGGACGACTCCTTGGGAGAGGCGTTGGGTTGGTCACGTAATAACTATGATAAAGTAGGCCATTTCATGCAGGGTTTTACCCCTTATTTGGCTTGTAGGCAGTTGCTTGCCGTCAGGGGTGTGAGACAAAACGGGTTCTTCCCTATTTTCCTCGCTGTGAGCGTTTCGCTCGCTGTGAGTGCCCTGTATGAGTTGATCGAATATTTCACTTGCATATTCTCTGTGGATGGTGCGGATGACTTTGTCGGAACGCAAGGTGATCCGTATGATGCGCAGACAGATATTTTGGGCGCTTTCATCGGCGCTTTGGTGGCGGTCTTCATCTTCTTGAAATTCCGCTGGAAAACAAATTTAAATAGTCGTGATGAGGTTAGTTGCTAAAATATTCATACCTTTTTCTCTTTTGTTCGGAGCCTTGATGGATGTTGGGGCGTCTGACGTCGATTCATTGTCTGCCCAATCTGCTGATATAGTGGTGAATGGTGATTCGTCAGCCGCTGTTTCGTCGATGGAATCGAAGAATCTGGATTTGAAATCCGATTCGTTGCGGAAAAAGGAAAGGCAGGATTCTATCGCCTTGGAACGCTCTAATCGGCGGATCTATGGCTGGCACTCCGAGGGGGCTTTGGGCTATCGTAGAGAGGCGGATATGGATACGACCATGGAACGTTTCTATATCAACAATCATGCGCTTCGGAAAACAATTAACCTGCAGACGCTTGGTAACTTGGGATCTCCTTCCCAGTCCGCGATCTTTGTCGACCGTTTGAACAAGACGAATTTCCTCTTTTTCCGTCCATATCAGGACTTTTATACGTCTATGGAAGATGTCGTCTTCTATAACACGAAGGATCCTTTCTCTATTTTGGAATATTATGGAGGTGGCTCACATAACAGAGATAACCGTTTCATCGATGGTTTGTTCACTGTGAATGCTAATTCGAAACTTAATTTCGGCTTGTATGGGAACTGGACCAAGGCGTATGGTCCATACCTCTCCCTTTCCACGAAATACCATAACTCGGGTTTCTTCTCCTCTTTTGTGGGGGGTAGCTTCGAATATATGGCGGCAGTTTCGTTCAACGGTTTCGAATCGTATGAAAATGGCGGTTTCACCGATGATAGAAATATAACGGACCCTAAAAACACGGGTAATATGGAGCCGGCGAATGTGCCGGTCTTCTTCATGGATAATTCATGGAATAGGGTCCATAATTGGAATGCTTATTTGAATCTCAAGAAACATTTTGGGTTTGATCGTGAGGTGTCTGTCTCCAAGGATTCGTCCACGTATATCTTCGTTCCGGTCACTTCCATCGTCTATACGATGAACATGGAGAGTGATTGGCGACGCTATACCGTCAATAACTTGAATGTGGGGGGCGTCAAGGTGGATAGTTTTTATCATTCGTATAACCTGAACGATAAATTCCTTTGCGACTCGCTTCATACGATGGATTCGACCCGTTTCTGGCAGATTCGACAAAACTTGGGTATCACGCTCAATGAGGAGTTTAACCGGTTGATGCGCTTCGGTTTGGCCGCTTATCTGGCTTTCGACGTGAAGAAATATACATATTTGGATCGGGAAAAGTCTTTGGCTTCGGGCCCAACTACTTACGAAAACGACTCTTTGGGCTTCCTCCTCAATCCTAATTACAGTGTACTCTACCGAAAGAAGTTGGGTGTCGGCGCCAAATTGTCTAAACATACCGGCGAGGCTTTCACCTATGATTTCTTCGGCGAATATTACTTTTTGGATGAAAAAGAGAAGGCGGGTAGCCTCAATTTGGGCGGAACGCTCTCCAGTAAGGCTAATTGGGGCAGACAACGTGTGGAGATTGAGGCAAATGCCCAATATGACCGTGAATGTCCGGACTTCTTCGAGGAATATTACTTCTCGAACCATATCTCCTGGAACAGGGATTTCGATTATAAGAATACAATGACAATCGACGGCTCGTTGCGTTTCCCTTCGTTCGCCTTTTATGACAAGTTGGGTCTGTCGGCCACTGCTGTGCTGAAAAACCTCTCGAACTACATCTATTGGGATAAGCACGCTTTGCCGCAACAGCATGATGGAACGATTCAGTTGTTGACATTCTCCTTGAAAGAGCATGCTTGCGTCTGGCATTTCCATTGGGATAATGATTTTGTGTTCCAAAAATGTAGCGAGGAGAGCATTTTGCCGTTGCCTTCGCTCAACTGGTACACAACCGCCTATCTGCGTTTCGATCAGTTGTTCCACGTCTTGAACCTACAGGTGGGTGTGGATGCCCGTTGGAATTCCGCTTACTATGCGCCAAACTATTTGCCTGCTACGGGTCAGTTCTTCTTGCAGGACCCTGAAAGCGATACTTACCAGAAGTATGGCGACTATATGTACATGAACGCATATGTCAATTTGCAGCTGAAGCGGGTACGTTTCTATTTGCAAATGAACCATTTGAATAAGTTGTGGACCAATAAGTATAACTCCTTGTATATGCGTGGTTATGCGATGGATCCGTCTTATTTGAAGTTCGGTTTGTCCGCTATCTTCGGACATTGATTCTGTTTTTAGGTTTATGGAGGGATCGATATGAATGCAGAACAGCAACGAATATTGTCTTTGCGTGAGGAGTTGAATCGTCACAATTATGATTATTATGTCTTATCTAATCCGACAATCTCTGATTTTGAGTTCGATCAGAAAATGAGGGAGCTGCAGGATTTGGAGGCATTGCACCCTGAATTGGATGATCCGAATTCCCCCTCTCGTCGCGTGGGAAGTGACCTTTCCGTCGAGTTTAAGCAGGTGAAGCATCAGTATCCGATGCTCTCCCTGGGCAATACTTATTCGCAGTCTGAGGTGGCGGATTTCTTCGACCGTGTCAACCGTGGTTTGGGTGGCGCACCGTTTGAGATCGTCTGTGAACTGAAGTACGATGGCACCTCTATCTCTTTGGTCTATGAGGATGGCAAGCTCGTCAGGGCGGTAACCCGCGGTGACGGTGAAAAGGGCGATGATGTCACGGAGAATGTCCGTACCATCCGCACCATCCCTTTGGTCTTGTCGGGGGAAGGGTATCCTTCCAGTTTCGAGATTCGTGGCGAGATTTTGATGCCGTGGTCTTCTTTCGATGAATTGAACAAAAAGCGTGCCGAGCAGGAGGAACCATTGTTCGCCAATCCGAGGAATGCGGCTTCCGGCACCTTGAAACAGCAGAATTCCAGAATCGTGGCGGAACGTAAGCTGGACTCGTATCTCTACTATTTGTTGGGCGAGAATCTGCCCGCCGATACCCATTTCGATAACTTACAGGCCGCTAAGTCTTGGGGCTTCAAGATATCCGACGCCATGCGGAGGTGCCGGACGTTGCAGGAGGTCTTCGACTTCATCAATTATTGGGACGTCGAGAGGAAGAACCTTCCTGTCGCTACGGATGGTATCGTATTGAAAGTTAATTCTATAGCTCAACAAAAGGAACTTGGGTATACTTCCAAGACCCCGCGCTGGGCAATTGCTTATAAGTTTCAGGCTGAACGTGCGTGCACTAGGCTCAATTCCATCTCTTTCCAGGTGGGAAGGACGGGTGCGATCACTCCGGTGGCGAATCTGGACCCTGTCCAGTTGTCAGGTACGGTCGTGAAGCGCGCTTCTTTGCATAATGCTGATTTCATCGAGAGTTTGGATCTTCATATTGGGGATATGGTTTACGTTGAAAAAGGCGGTGAAATCATCCCTAAAATCGTGGGTGTGGATATGGATGCAAGGTGTAATAGCGGTGAAAAGGCTCTTTTCATCGACGTCTGCCCGGAGTGTGGTACGAAATTGGTCCGCATGGAGGGTGAGGCTGCTCATTATTGCCCTAACGACGAATCTTGTCCGCCTCAAATCAAGGGTAAGATGGAGCATTTCGTTAGCCGTAAGGCGATGAACATCAACATCGGGGAGGAGAGCATTGATTATTTCTATAGTAAAGGATTGTTGAAGGATATTTCGGATTTCTATACGTTGAAGGAGTCCGACTTGTCTGGTCTGGAAAGATGGGGCGCACAAAGCGCTAAGAATCTGGTGAATAGTGTCGCTGAATCGAAAAATGTGCCATTCGACCGTGTTTTATTCGCCTTGGGCATTCGATATGTGGGCGCGACGACCGCCAAGAAGCTGGCGAACGATTTGCGTTGCATCGAGGAGATTGAGACGGCAAGTTTCGATCGGTTGGTGCAGGTTGATGAAATCGGTGACCGCATCGCTCTGAGTATCATGGATTTCTTCCGTAATCCGAAGAATGTGGCCCTTGTCAACCGTCTGAAAGAGGCGGGGCTGCAGTTCGCGATGCGTGACGAGGAGAGCCGGCTGAGCGATTCCCTCGGAGGCAAGAGCTTCGTGATCAGTGGCACGTTCGAGCGCCATTCGAGGGACGAACTCAAGGAACTTATCGAGCGTCACGGAGGTAAAAACGTCTCTTCCATTTCCTCCAAGACCGATTATCTTTTGGCGGGGGCCAACATGGGTCCTGCCAAGTTGGAAAAGGCGCAGAAGTTAAATATTCAGATGATTTCTGAGTCTGACTTCGAAAAAATGATTGCGGAAGTTTGAAAATGACTATATTTGCAAGTCCGTTGTTGCGGATGTACTAATTTTAGGACTCATGTTTTTTGAACTTAAAAGAAAATACATCGATAGTTGCGCTAAATCTTTTGTCAAAAAGGCCAAGGCGCAGCGGGAGAAACGGTTCATCAATTGGAACGATGTGAAAAGCGTTGTCATTCTGATGGATGCAGACCATATCAATCACACCAAGTTGGCTAATCTGTATAAGATGGTCTCCGATAAAAAGGCGAAGATTTGGTGTATGATACCTAAGTATGACCCGCGTACGGGCGATTCGGAGAAGGTCTTCTTCTTCGATGCTAAATCTATTTCCTTCTTGGAGAAACCCAATAATATTATTACGGGAAAGTTCGTCTCCAATTCGTTCGACGTTTTGATCGATCTGACGAGGAAGGAGTCTTTACCCCTGAAATATTTGGCATCCATCTCTGCCGCCCATTGCAAGTGCGGTTTGGACAAGCCGTTTTTCGATTTCTATGATTTGAAAATGTCCATGCAAGGCAATCCTTCTGAGGAACAATTGCTGGAACAAATATTATTTTACCTTAAGACGATAGGGACAAAGGCATAATTTTTGTTATCTTCGCGCCTGAAAGATAGTTTTAAGATAGTCTATGGTACAGACGAAATTTACAGGGTTGGGAATCGCTTTGATAACCCCATTCAAGGATGATGAGAGTGTCGATTACGATGCGCTGGGTAGGTTATTGGACTATCAGTTGCAGAACGGAATCGACTATTTGGTTGTGTTGGGTACTACGGCTGAAACGCCGACTTTGTCCGAGGACGAGAAAAATTCTATCATTCGGTTCGTTAAGAATAAGGTGAAGGGCTCCGTGCCTATCGTTTTGGGACTGGGCGGTAACTGCACTAGAGCGGTTGTTGAAAAGCTCAAAAACGACGATTTCACCGGAATTGACGCTATCCTTTCCGTTGTGCCTTATTACAATAAACCATCCCAAGAGGGTATTTATCAGCACTATAAGGCGATCGCCGAAGCATCTCCCGTCCCTGTCATCATGTATAATATACCGGGTAGAACGGGTGTCAATATGCAAGTCGATACCACGATCCGTTTGGCCCGTGAGTTTGATAAGATCATAGCCATCAAGGAGGCGAGCGGCAATATGGACCAAATCAACGATATCATCAAACGGAAACCGAAGGATTTCATGGTCATTTCGGGCGATGACGGTATCACTTATCCGTTGATCACTATGGGTGCCCAGGGCGTTATATCTGTTATCGGAAATGCTTTCCCTAAGGAGTTCGGCCGCATGGTCAGGCTTTCATTACAAGGTGATTACGAATCCGCTAGACAGATCCACCAGAAGTTCACGGATCTTTTCGACCTTCTTTTCGTGGACGGTAATCCTGCGGGTGCGAAATGTATGCTCTCGCTGATGGGCTATATTCAGAATAAATTGCGTCTGCCGCTTGTGCCGACGCGTATGGTGACGTATGATAAGATTCGGGATGTTCTGAACGGCTTGAATATCAAATGTTAACGATTCCATCGGATTTTTTCCATGCGTTATCTGATATGTTTTTCATATAAGGGAACTAATTATCATGGCTGGCAAATACAGCCTAATGAGGTGACGGTCCAGTCGATTCTCACTTCTTCTCTTTCATTGGTCTTGCGCCAAGAGGTCGAGTTGGTGGGAGCGGGTAGGACAGATGCCGGTGTCCATGCCAAACGGATGTTCGCCCACTTCGATTTCGACGATGAAATCGTTGATTTTGAATCTCTTTCAAATAAATTGAATAGTCTTTTGCCTTCCGATATCTCTGTCTTTGGTATAGAAAGGGTGGCGGATGATTTCCACGCTCGTTTCGACGCTAAATCGAGAACGTATAGGTATTACATATCCAGGAGGAAAAATCCGTTTTTGGGCGATTTGTCCGCAAAAATGACCTTCCCATTGGATGTGGATAGAATGAATGACGCGGCTATGGCTCTGTTCGATTATATGGATTTCACCAGTTTCAGCAAAGTCCATACGGATGTGAAGACGAATAATTGCAAGATCATGCGCGCCGAATGGATGTATGAGGAGGATTGCCTCGTCTTCACGATACAGGCAGACCGTTTCCTGCGCAATATGGTCAGGGCGATTGTCGGGACCATGCTGGAGGTGGGGAAGGGTAAACTGAGCGTGGAAGGCTTCCGGAAAATCATCGAACAGAAAAACAGGTGTTTGGCTGGTACTTCCGCTCCGGCGGAGGGCCTCTTCTTATGTGATGTGGAATATTAAATGTTTCGGTTATGAATCAGATCCCCATGGTTGACTTGAAAAGTCAGTACTTGAACGTGAAGGACGAAATGGACGCCGCTATCCAAGGCGTGCTGGATTCTTCCGCTTTCGTGAAAGGGGAGGCTGTCTCTTTGTTCCAACATCACTTCGAGTCGTATTTGGGAGTGAAGCATGTCATCCCAGTAGGAAATGGCACGGATGCCTTGCAGATCGCCCTGATGGCTTTGGGTCTAAAGCCTGGCGACGAGGTCATCACGCCTGTTTTCACTTTTATTGCCACGGCAGAGGTGGTCGCCTTGCTTGGACTTACGCCTCGCTTTGTGGATGTCGATCCTTATACTTTCTGCATGACGGCGGAGGACGTGGAAAAGGCCATTACACCGAGAACGAAGGCGATTGTGCCGGTCCATCTGTTTGGACAGAATGTGGAGATGGAATCCATTCTGAATATTGCGGAAAAACACCATATTTTTGTCGTTGAGGATGCTTGCCAATCCATTGGTTCTGAATACAAATTCTCCGATGGAATGGTGAAAAAAACAGGTTGTATGGGCCATTTCGGCTGTACCTCCTTCTTCCCTTCCAAGAATCTGGGATGCTATGGAGATGGAGGAGCATTGTTCACCGATGACGATGCTTTGGCGGAGGCCGCCCGTTGCATTGCGAACCATGGTATGACTGTGCGTTATCATCATGATCGAATAGGCGTGAACTCCCGGCTGGACAGCCTGCAAGCCGCTATATTGGACGTGAAATTGAGGCATTTGGATGATTATATCGCGAATCGTCGTGCCGCTGCGGCTTTTTATGATGAGGCGTTGGCGGATATCCCTGCGCTTCTCACACCCCGCAAAAATGTCCATTCCACCCATTCGTATCACCAGTATACGATTCAGGTGCCGGCGGAGAAAAGAGATGCCCTTCAACTTTTTTTGAAAGAGAATGGCGTCGCCTCTATGATATATTATCCGATTCCATTACATTTGCAGAAGGCTTATGACATTTACGGCTATAAGGAGGGTGCCTTCCCGGTGGCTGAACATTTGTCCCGGGTGGTGTTGTCTTTGCCGATGCATTCGGAACTTTCCGATGATGTTTTGACCTACATATCGCAAAAGATTCACGCTTTTATGTGTGAATAATGACGCTATCGAGAGGCTATCGTTTGGATTTTTATTGTAAATAATAACATAAAATGGCAGTGAAGAGAAGTATTGTGATTACAGGTGGTGCCGGTTTCATCGGTTCCCACGTTGTCCGTTTATTCGTGAACAAGTATCCTGAATATAACATTATCAATTTGGATAAGCTTACCTATGCGGGTAATCTGGCCAATCTGAAGGATGTGGAGAACAAACCGAATTATAAATTCGTTAGGATGGATATCTGCGATTTTGATGCGTTCTATAAACTGATGCAGGATGAAAAGATCGATGGAATCATCCATTTGGCGGCTGAAAGCCACGTCGATCGTTCCATCAAGGATCCATTTACCTTCGCGAAAACCAATGTGATGGGTACGCTTTCTCTCTTGCAGGCTGCTAAATTGTATTGGGAATCTTTGCCTGAGAAGTATGAGGGGAAACGCTTCTACCACATTTCGACCGATGAGGTCTATGGCGCACTCTCTATGACTCACCCGGAAGGAATTGAACCTCCCTTCTCCACCACAGCATCCAGCTCGGAGCACCATTTGGCCTATGGCGAGGATTTCTTCTATGAGACGACCAAATACACGCCACACTCCCCATATTCAGCGTCGAAGGCTGGTTCCGACCACTTCGTGCGCGCTTTCCACGACACGTATGGGATGCCTACTATCGTGACGAACTGCTCCAACAATTATGGACCATATCAGTTCCCCGAGAAGTTGATTCCGTTGTTTATCAATAATATACGTCATAGGAAACCATTGCCTGTCTATGGCAAGGGTGAGAATGTGCGCGATTGGCTGTTCGTTGAGGACCATGCCCGTGCCATCGATGTCATTTTCCACAAGGGAAAGGTGGCCGAAACATACAATATCGGCGGTTTCAACGAGTGGAAGAACATTGACATCATCAAGGTCGTGATCAACACGGTTGATCGTTTGTTGGGACGCAAGGAAGGGGAAGATATGAACTTAATCACCTATGTGACAGATCGTTTGGGCCACGATGCCCGTTATGCCATCGACTCCACCAAACTACAGAAGGAACTGGGATGGGAACCTAGCCTTCAATTCGAAGAGGGAATAGAAAAAACTGTGAAGTGGTACCTCGATAACCAAGAGTGGATGGATAATATCACAAGTGGGGAGTACGAAAAGTATTACGAGGATATGTATAAAGGCAGATAATCTGCCGTTATATTTTTTTCGGAGCTCTGAAAAATCGGGGGAGAAAAGCATAGCAAAGTTTTGTAATATTCTTGAATTTGTAGTACATTTGCATACTGCTTTTCGGGAGTTAGACGCCGTTCTGTTTCCTGGTAAGCACCTTCATGTGGGTATGTGTTCCTTCTTTTCTTCTGAGACAATTTGTGTGGAATGTGGAATCATATCCTAAATAAATGTTGAAATTCTCTGATTGTGAGTGACTTGGCATGATCCTATATGTTACTCACGATAACGAAGTTTTTGCCTAAATTCATCTGATACTATGTCTTTTATTCATGAAACCGCTGTTGTGGATGAGGGGTGTCTGATCGGAAACAACGTGAAAATTTGGCACTTTTCTCATGTCATGAAGGGGGCTTGTATCGGTGATAATTGCAATATCGGGCAGAATGTGGTTGTCTCTCCGAATGTGAGGATCGGAAACAACGTGAAAATCCAAAATAATGTTTCTGTATACACGGGGGTGATTTGTGAGGATGACGTCTTTTTGGGACCCTCTATGGTTTTCACAAATGTTATCAACCCTAGAAGCTTTGTGGACAGGAAGTCTGAGTTCCGCTCCACGATGGTGCGGAAAGGTGCTTCGATCGGTGCGAATGCGACGGTGGTCTGTGGCGTTGAAATTGGTGCCTATGCGATGATAGGCGCAGGTACGGTGGTGACCAAGGATGTGAAGCCTTTCGCCTTGATGGTGGGAAACCCGGGCAAACAGATCGGGTGGGTGAGCGAGTATGGCCACCGCTTGAGCTTCGATGCGTCCGGTCGGGCGGTTTGTCCCGAGACTCAATCCGTGTATGAACTGAAAAACGATTTTGTCACAAAAATTGGTTAGATCCTTTTGAAAATGGATCCTGCCGTAATGCTCAGTATAAAGATTTTCTTTGGAAATGGTTAGATTCGCTGTAGTGGGATATGGTCACATCGGTAAACGTCATGCGGAGATGATTCGCAGGAACCCTGAGGCTGAATTGGTGGCGGTATGCGATGTGTTGCCTAAGGAGAAGGTCGATTTCACGGATGACCTTCCGTATTTCTCCTCTATCGAGGATTTGCTCACCTCTGGTTTGGATGTCGATGTGGTGAATATCTGTACGCCAAACTATTTCCATGCTCCATATGCATTGATGGTCCTGGAGGCGAGACATCATGTGGTGATCGAAAAGCCTATCGCTTTAAGCAAGGCGGATGCGGAGAGGTTGGTCTCTAAATCTTTGGAGGTCTCTAGAAAGGTCTTCTGCGTAATGCAGAACCGCTATTCTCCTCCTTCCGTGTGGTTGAAGCAGATGATGACGGAAAAACGTCTGGGCAATATATTCCTGGTGCAGCTGAATTGTTTCTGGAACCGCGACGATCGTTACTACAAGAAGGGCGGATGGCATGGGGATGGCCGCTTGGACGGCGGAACTCTCTTCACGCAGTTCTCCCATTTCATCGATATCATGTATTGGCTCTTTGGCGACATCACCAATATCGTCGGTCATTTCAACGATTTCTCGCACAAGAACCTGACTGATTTTGAGGATAGTGGCGTTGTCACGTTCGATTTCATGAATGGTGGTATGGGTTGCCTAAACTATTCCACCGCTGTGTGGGATACGAACTTGGAGAGCAGCATCACGATCGTGGGTGAAAAGGGCACGGTCAAGGTGGCTGGCCAATATATGAACGAGGTGGTCTATTGCCATGTCAAGGATTATGTGATGCCGGAATTGGCTCCGAGCAATCCTCCGAACGATTATGGCGCTTACAAGGGTTCCGCCCAAAACCATCATTTGGTCATAAAGAATGTGATTGATACTTTGCAAAATGATAACTCCATCACTACCAATGTGTTGGAAGGTCTTAAAGTGGTCGATATCATCGAACGGATCTATGCGGTCCGTGATGGTGTCTGGTCGAAGAATGTTTAGTTATGAGAGAATTTAAGGATTTAAGGATTGCCGTTGCGGGCACAGGTTACGTAGGATTGAGTATCGCCACGTTGTTGGCTCAACATCACCCGGTAGTGGCGGTGGATGTGATCCCTGAGAAGGTTGATTTGATCAATAACCGTAAATCACCGATCCAGGATGATTATATCGAAAAATATTTGGCGGAGAAACCGCTCAATTTGAGTGCCACGTTGGATGGCGCTTCTGCCTATAAGGAGGCTGATTTCGTCGTAATCGCCGCTCCGACGAACTATGACCCTGTGAAGAACTATTTCGACACGAGTCATGTGGAGGAGGTGATCGATTTGGTGCTGGAAGTCAATCCTGACGCTGTGATGGTGATCAAGTCGACCATCCCTGTGGGTTATACGCGTAATTTGTATGTGCGCTACGCGAAGGTCTTCGCCGAGAAGTCGGCTCTGAAAGGTAAAAAGTTCAATCTGCTTTTCTCCCCTGAATTTCTGAGGGAGAGCAAGGCTTTGTACGATAATCTCTATCCTTCCCGAATCATTGTCGGCTATCCGAAGATGATAGAGAACGATTTGTTCAAGGAGGAGAATGACGCGATCTCCAAGATTGCGGACGTTCCGTTCTTGGAGGCGTCTGCGAGGACATTCGCCGCTCTATTGCAGGAGGGGGCCTTGAAGGAGAATATCGATACGCTCTTCATGGGCATGAAGGAGGCGGAGGCGGTGAAGCTTTTCGCCAATACCTACTTGGCGCTCCGTGTCAGCTACTTCAACGAACTGGACACTTACGCGGAGGTGAAGGGCCTGGATGCGCAGGCTATTATTCAGGGTGTCGGTTTGGACCCTCGTATCGGCACGCATTACAACAACCCTTCATTTGGCTATGGTGGATATTGCCTGCCGAAGGATACGAAACAGCTTCTAGCGAACTACGAGGATGTGCCGCAGAATATGATGACGGCTATTGTGGAGAGCAATCGTACCCGAAAGGATTTCATCGCGGACCAGGTGCTTCGCAAGGCGGGCTATTATGCTTATAGCAACCAAAATGGCTATAGCCAATGCCACGAGAAACCTGTGACGATCGGAGTCTATCGCTTGACGATGAAGTCTAACTCTGATAATTTCCGCCAGAGTTCTATTCAGGGCGTGATGAAGAGAGTGAAGGCGAAGGGGGCGAATGTCATCATATACGAGCCGACGTTGGCGGATGGCTCCACCTTCTTTGGCAGTATGGTGGTGAATGATCTGTCTAAGTTCAAGTCAATGTCCCAGGCCATTATTGCTAACCGTTACGACGCTTGCTTGGATGACGTGGCGCAAAAGGTATATACGAGAGACTTGTTTAGAAGGGATTGAGTAGGTTTTGTAAAAAAGTATATCGGCTATATATATGTTTAATTTAGATAAATTCATATCAGATAATGTCTTGTCTCGCTCGAAGAGCATGTTCGTCTCTGATATAGCGGCAAATAAGGATCGATTGTCCCAGGAAATTAAGGGTAAATCTGTTTGCGTGATAGGTGGGGCGGGCTCAATTGGCTCTTCGTTCATCAAAGCTGTTTTGCGCTTTGAACCTAAATCTGTAGTTGTCATTGATCTTAATGAAAACGGATTGGCCGAGCTCGTGCGTGATATTCGTTCTACGGATGGACTCTATTGCCCTGCGGAGTTCCGTTGCTATACGCTCAACTTCGCGGATCCTATTTTCGAGCGGATTTTCCGTGAGGAGAAGGGCTTTGATATTGTCGCTAATTTCTCTGCTCATAAGCATGTGCGTTCCGAAAAGGACAAGTATTCTGTGCAGGCGCTTATCGAGAATAATGATATCAAGGCGAAGAAACTCATGGATCTTCTGACCGTATATCCTCCTAAACACTTTTTTTGTGTCTCGACGGATAAGGCGGCTAATCCTGTCAATATCATGGGGGCTTCGAAACGTATCATGGAGGACCTCGTGATGGCGTACAACCAGTATTTCAAGGTGACTACGGCACGCTTCGCCAATGTGGCGTTCTCTAATGGTTCGTTGCCTGATGGATGGATTCATCGTCTTCAGAAAAAACAACCGTTGGCTGCCCCTTCTGATGTGAAGCGTTATTTTGTTTCCCCTGAGGAGAGCGGGCAAATTTGTATGCTTGCTTGTATCCTTGGTAATAGTGGAGAGGTCTTCTTCCCGAAATTGGGCGAGGAGCAGATGTTGACCTTCTCTTCTATATGTGATGATTTCGTTAAGGCGGAGGGTTTCAAGAAAAAGGAGTGCGCAAATGATGAGGAGGCAAGAAAATATGCGGCGGAGATGTCGTACGAATCAGACACATACCCTGTCGTTTATTTCAAGAGCGATACAACCGGTGAGAAGGCTTATGAGGAGTTTTTCGTCCCTGGCGAGAGAATAGATATGGACCGTTTCTCCAGTTTGGGGGTCGTGTGTGAAAGTACCCGCAGACCGATGGAGGATATAAACAGTTTCTTCTCTGAACTCGAGGCTATATTCTCATCTCCTGACTTCACAAAGAGTGACGTCGTGGCGGCTATCAAGCGTTTCATCCCTAATTTCGAACATGAGGAGAAGGGTAAAAATTTGGACCAGAAAATGTAGACTGTTATCGTTTTATTTTAAAAACAATTCGTTAATATAAATAGATATGGCAGATTATTCAAGGACTATCCGCTTCATAAAAGATCTATACGGAAATCAAGAATTCACACCGCTTTCAGTCCCTGTGTTCGTGGGAAATGAGAAGAAATATCTTGAAGAGTGTATCGATACTACTTTTGTGAGTTCTGTCGGAAAGTTTGTGGACCGTTTCGAGGAAGATATGGCCAAATATACGGGTGCGAAGAGGGCTGTTGTCTGCGTGAGCGGAACGAACGCTCTCCATATGTCGTTGATGCTTTCTGGCGTGGAACGTGACGATGAGGTGCTTACGCAAGCCCTTACGTTTATCGCGACATGTAACGCGCTTTCTTATATCGGCGCGCATCCTGTTTTTATCGATGTGGACCGCTCTACTATGGGACTCTCCCCTGATGCAGTGAAACAATGGCTCGTGAAGAATGCGGAGATCCGTAATGGAGAGTGCTTCAACAAGAATACGGGACGTAGAGTGAAGGCTTGTGTGCCTATGCATACATTCGGACATCCTGTTCGTATTGTGGAACTCGCGGCTGTTTGCGAGGAATATCATATTGAACTTGTTGAGGATGCCGCGGAGTCTATTGGTTCCCGGTATAAAGGGAAACATACCGGTACATTCGGCAAAGTGGGTGCTATTTCCTTTAATGGTAACAAGACCATAACCACAGGTGGTGGCGGTATGATGCTCTTCAATGATGAGGAGTTGGGCGCTTATGCTAAGCATCTCACTACTCAGGCTAAGATTCCTCATCGATGGGAGTTCCGTCATGATCATATCGGATATAATTACCGTATGCCTAATATCAATGCGGCTCTTGGATGCGCTCAATTGGAGAATCTGGATAGGTATATTGCTAGTAAACGTGAGACTGCGGCTGCTTATGCAGAGTTCTTCAAGGGTGTTGATGACATCGAGTTCTTTGTGGAGCCGGAGAACGCTTTCTCGAACTATTGGCTTAATGTCGTGATCCTGAAAGATAAAGAGGCTCAGCTCGAGTTCCTTCAACAAACAAACGACAATAAGGTTATGACTCGCCCTATCTGGGAATTGATGAATCGTTTGCCGATGTTTGAGACTTGCGAAAATGATGGTCTGAAGAATACGATTTGGTTCGCTGATCGTGTCGTGAATATTCCGTCAAGCGTTAAAATCTAAATGGAGAAAAAGGATTTAATTCTTGTAGGCGGCGGTGGTCACTGTAAATCTGTGATTGATGTCGCGGAGTCTGCTGGTTATAATATCCTTGGTATACTTGATATGCCAGAGGAGGTGGGGAGGTATGTCTTTGACTATAAGGTGATTGGCACAGACGATGATATCCCCCAATATGTGGATAAGGCTGATTTTATCATAACGGTCGGGTTCATCAAGAATCCTACTGTTCGTATGCGCATTTTTGATCGTATCAAGGCCGCAGGTGGCCACCTTGCGACCATCGTCGCATCTACGGCGAGGGTCTCCTGTTACGCCGAGGTGGGCGAGGGGACTGTTGTCATGCACCAAGCCTTTGTCAATGCGGGCGCCCGAATTGGTTGTAATTGTATTATCAATACGTTCTGCAATATCGAGCATGACGCTCAGGTGGGGGATCAATGCCATATCTCAACGGGTACGATGGTGAACGGTGATTGTAAGATCGGTGAACGTGTGTTCGTCGGTAGCCAGTCTGTACTTGCGAATGGTATTACGATTGGTGACGATATCATAGTGGGGGCCGGTTCTTTGGTCCGCAGAAATATCTCTGTGAAAGGTATATATTCGGGTAACCCTGCTACTCTTAAAATAAAAAGTATATGAATCGTGTGCTCATCATAGCCGAGGCTGGCGTGAACCATAATGGATCGCTGATTTTAGCGAAACAGCTTATCGACAAGGCTGTCGAGGCGGGTGTGGACATTATTAAATTTCAGACTTTCAAGTCGGAGAAACTGGTGTCGAAGGCTGCTAGACAGGCGGAATACCAGCAACGGAATATTGGAAAGAAAGATGAGGGCCAGTTGGCGATGCTGAAGAAATTGGAGCTTTCGCAGGCTGATCACGAGGAACTTATCGCATATTGCCAGAAGAAGGGAATCCGTTTCTTCTCCACTGCGTTTGACATGGATTCCATCGACTTCCTTCATTCTTTGAAGATGGGTTTGTGGAAAATTCCTTCTGGTGAAATCACCAATTATCCATATCTCCGGAAAATCGCTCAATATCATGAACCTGTTATCCTCTCAACTGGCATGTCTGAACTCTCGGATGTTGAGGCGGCGGTTAAGGTTCTCGTCGATTTTGGTGTCAAAAAGGAACTGATTACTATATTGCATTGCAATACGGAATATCCAACGCCTTATGAGGATGTGAATCTGAAGGCAATGCTTGAGATTGGATCGAAGTTTGGCGTGTCTGTCGGATATTCGGACCATACGAAAGGTATTGAGGTCCCTATTGCGGCTGTCGCTTTGGGCGCTACTGTGATTGAAAAACATTTTACACTGGATAGAAACATGGAGGGCCCTGACCATAAGGCTTCGCTTGAGCCTGATGAATTAAAGGCTATGGTCGTCGCTATCCGTAACATAGAGCTGGCATTGGGCTCTGGTCATAAGTGTGTCTCCGAATCGGAACGGAAAAACATCGAGATAGCTCGGAAAAGCATCGTCGCCGCTTGCCCTATAAAGAGGGGTGATGTGTTTACGGAAGATAATCTCACGGTGAAGCGTCCCGGGAACGGTATCTCTCCAATGCGTTGGAATGAGGTGATCGGTCGGACCGCCATAAAGGATTTTGAAGAGGAGGAGATGATTACGTTATGAGAAAGATTTGTGTGGTAACGGGAAGCCGTGCGGAATATGGACTTCTTTCTGGTTTGATGCATGCCGTCAAGATTGATCCGGAACTTGAACTTCAGGTCATTGCCACGAACATGCACCTCTCTCCAGAATTCGGACTTACATATCGTAATATAGAGGAGGATGGCTTTACCATCAATAAAAAGGTGGTGATGCTCCTTTCTTCGGATACGGCTAATGCTACAGCCAAATCGGTCGGACTTGGTTTCATGGGGTTCGCGGATGCTTATGAGGATCTGAAACCCGATATGGTTGTGGTCCTCGGAGATCGTTATGAGATCCTTTCCGCAGTTTCCACGGCTCTCTTCTTTAAGATCCCCGTAGCTCATCTTCATGGTGGCGAGATTACGGAGGGGGCGTATGATGACTGTATTCGCCATTCGATCACAAAGATGTCCCATCTGCATTTCACGAGTACAGAAGAATATAGGCACCGTGTCATCCAATTGGGCGAAGATCCTAAACGCGTATTTAATGTGGGTGCTCCTGGTATTGAAAACATCAAGAAGGTTCCATTGATGTCTAAGTCTGAATTGGAGGCTTCGCTTGATGGGTTTGAACTGGGGGATAAATATATGATCGTCACGTATCATCCGGTCACGCTTGAGAACGCTACGGCTTCGGAACAAATCCAGAATCTTCTTGGCGCATTGGACGAATACCCGGATTATAAGCTGATCTTCACATTGCCGAACTCCGATACCGATGGCCGTATAATTATTCAGCTCATCAATGCGTATGTGGCTAAACATGCTGATCGGGCGATCGCATACCCGTCGCTTGGTTTGAGACGTTATTTGTCTGCACTGAAATATGCAAGGGCAGCCGTGGGTAATTCCTCCAGCGGTATTATCGAAGTGCCTTCTTTTGGAATCCCGACATTGAATATCGGCGATCGGCAGAAAGGACGGCTGGCTGCGGATAGTGTCGTTAATTGTGGCACGGGAAAAGAGGATATCCTTGTGGGGCTTGATAAGGTTTTGCATACGGAATATACGAACATATGCAACCCTTACGAAGGTAAGAATACCACAGCGGATATACTTCGTGTACTTAAAACTTACCCTTTGGAAGGATTGATTCAGAAGTCGTTTTATAACATGAAGTGACATGAATTTGACAGATACACTTTTTGTGATAACAGCGCGTGGCGGTAGTAAGGGACTCCCGGGCAAGAATATAAAGGAGTTGTGTGGCAAACCTTTGATCGCTTATAGCATTGATGTGGCGCGTGCTTTTACCTCTGACGAGAATATTTGTGTAAGCACTGATTCGGAGGAGATTAAACGGGTTGTGGAGGCTTATGGATTGAAGGTGCCGTTTATTCGTCCTGATTACCTCGCCACTGATACCGCAACCTCTAATGATGTCCTCGTGCATGCTGTCAATTATTACAAGGGCCAGAATAGAGAATATAGGAAATTATGTCTCCTTCAGCCGACCTCTCCATTACGTACGGCGGAGGATGTGAAGGGGGCTATGGATTTATACCGGGATGATATAGACATGGTCGTTTCCGTGGTGAAGTCGCATGCCCCGGCTGTGCTTTGTCAAGACGATGAGGAGGGCTTTGTACAACTCGTTTATAATAAAAAAGCGCTCGGACGTCAGCAGTTGCCGGACATGTATGAATACAATGGTGCGGTTTATGTGATGAATGTCTCTTCCCTTCTCGAGAAGGGAATGGGTGGTTTCTCCAAACGTGTTAAATATGTGATGTCGAAGGAACATTCTGTTGACATTGATGATATATATGATTTCTATCAGGTCGAATCGATTTTAAAAAACAGGTAACATATGCAACAATATATAATAAAGGAGACTTCTTCAATTAAAGATGCTCTTGTGGCTCTTAATAGCATTGCGCATGATATGCTGACTCTTTTTGTCGTCAATGCGGAGAATCAGATGGTGGGTTCCCTTACCGATGGTGATATCCGTAGAGGCTTGATCTCCGGTGCGCAGTTATCTGAACAGGTTTGTACCGTGATGCATAGGGATTTTAAATTCATCAACCAGTCAGAGTTTAATGTCTCCCTCTTTAAGGATTTCCGTGATCGCAAGATCTTGTATATCCCTATATTGGATGAGCAACGTCGTATTGTTGATGTCGTTAACTTGCAGAAACATAAGTCTTATCTCCCGATTGACGCCGTATTGATGGCTGGAGGTAAGGGTGAGAGACTTCGCCCTTTGACGGATAAGACGCCTAAACCGCTTCTCATGGTGGGTGACAAGTGTATCATTGACCATAACGTGGATCGGTTGATTTCTTACGGTGTCAACCATCTCAATGTGACGGTGAATTATTTGGGAGAACAAATCGAGGAACATTACATGCAACTTCGTAATGGTGTGAAAGTGAGGACTTTCCGTGAACCTAAATTCTTGGGTACGATTGGAAGTGTGAAGTTTGTGGACTCATTCTATAATGATACTATTTTGGTGATGAATTCTGATCTTTTCACGAATATTGATTATGAGGATTTCTTCTTGCATTTTAAGTTGCATGATGCCGATATGTCTGTCGCTGCCGTTCCGTATAATGTTAGCATTCCGTATGGTATTTTGGAACTTGAGGGCCGGGTCGTGAAAGGTCTGGCGGAGAAACCAAAATACAATTACTATGCTAATGCGGGTATTTATCTAATCAAAAAGAAAGAGCTGGACGAGATCCCAGATAATGAATTTTTTAATGCGACAGATTTGATTGATAAACTGATTTCCCAAAACAAAAAGGTGATTCGTTATCCTTTGAATGGAACATGGTTCGATATTGGAACTCCGACCGAATATCAAAAGGCGTTGGATTTTGTCAAGCATATTTGATATGAAATACAGCTGGGTAAAAAATGTCTGTGTCATAGACTCTATGCATGCTTTCCTTCAGTATTTGCTATTGGTGCCGGAGTCTGAGTCGAATAACACGTTTTATTTTTGGGGAGAGGGTATTTCACCTGCTGTTAAATCCGCTTATGAAGGCCATTATATGACGTTCGATAAAAAGCGGAAATATGGATGGTTCGAGATCCTGTCGGAATATCCGTTCCTTCTGAAGAATAACATTCATTATTGGGGTCAAGATCACCTCCCAATTTCAAAGTACATCATTCGAAGACATGATTTTGAGTTGTTGGAGGATGGCACACTGAATTATACCCAATACCCTTGGAGATATCGGAAAACCTTGAAACGAACTATCTTCGCGTTATGGGAAGGCCCATTGTGTTGCTTGGATATTCCGTACTCTGGGTATGAGAAGAATTGCAGTAAAATCAATTTGACGGGTCTCGTGGACACTGGAGAGGTCTATTCTTCCAACAAACTCTCCGTCAAGTCGTTCCAATCATTGTGGGATGAATCCGATGATGCGAAGAAAGCTTATATCAACCGTGTGTTTGGCGTTGATGAGGAGTTCTGTTCTCAATTAAGGCAACGAAAAAAGATTTTACTGACACAGCCATTTTCCGAGGATGGTTTTTTGACGGAGGATGAGAAGATCTCTATTTATTCAAAGGTGATAGAGGTGATAGGTGGTGATGACGTTGTGATAAAACGCCATCCTAGGGAGAAGACGGATTATAAGAAATTCTTCCCGAATGTGAGCGTCTTTGACCTTGCTATTCCCATGCAGCTGATCATGTTAAATGGTATTCGTTTCGAGGAGGCTTATACGATTTTCTCGTCAGCGGTTTTTGGCTTCTCCTATAAAATCCGCATCGGTTTTATAGGAAGTCAGATATCCCATAAACTATTGAAAAAGTTCCCTAATCATACACGTGATAGCTATCAGGGTAATGGGGGAAATGCGGAGATGATAGACCTGAGGTTGGAAGGTGTGTGTGATTAACTTGGTGTACGAATAAACTTGAAAAGAAAGGTTCATGCCGTCAAAAACAACAAGCCCAATTGGAGCCACTATATGGAGTTTTATCGAACGATTGTCCTCTGAGGCGATGACGTTTGTCATAGGCGTGGTTTTGGCCCGACTCCTAGCTCCTTCTGATTATGGTATTATTGGGTTGACAACTATATTTATCGTTATATCAAATGTATTTATTGATTCTGGATTCTCTAATGCGCTCATTAGGAAAATAGACAGAAACGAGAAGGATCTCTCTACCGCATTTCTTTTCAACTTGGCAGTGGGATCCTTTTTGTATGCGTTACTTTTCGTTTGCGCGGGGGTGATCGCGGATTTCTTCGAGGAACCTTTACTGGTTATCCTGATCCGTATCGTGGGATTGAATGTGTTGCTGAATTCTCTGTGCATCGTCCAAAACGCGCTTTTGACGGCTCAACTCAATATCCGGCTTTTGACGATCATTAACCTTTCTTCTCAGATCCCGTCTGGTATTGTAGCCATCTATTTGGCATATTCAGGTTTTGGCGTCTATGCGTTGGCTATCCAGACTGTCATGTGCTCTTTCATAAAGACCATCATGTTGTGGTTCTTCGCGGAGTGGCGTCCTGCTGAACGGTTTAACATGCAATCTTTTCACTATTTGTGGGGATTTGGATCTAAACTGCTGCTCTCATCTTTGATCGGTACGATCATCGGTAATCTTCACTCCTTTTTGATTGGTAAGTATATCGGTAAATCTGACTTGGGTTACTACTCTAAGGGAAACACCTTGTCAATGCATGTTAGTTCCATTACAATTGGTATCGTGCAGAAGGTCGGGTTACCATTGCTGTCCCAATATCAGCATAACATTGATGAGTTGAGGAGCCATTTCCAAACCATGATGAAGCTTCTGGTGCTGATTATCGCTCCGCTATCCGCTTTCTTCGTGTATGAGGCGAAAGACATTGTCCTGTTCCTATGGACGGATAAATGGTTGGATACCGTTCCTATGTTTCAATTGATTGTCTGTTGTGTCGTGCTGGGACCGATGGGCGCTATGAGCTTGAGCCTGATGTCTGTCATGAACAGAACGGATATTGTCCTTAAAATAGAAATATTAAAGAAGTCCGTTTTCCTTGCCGTGATTTTTTATTCTTTCCAATATGGTATATTCGGTCTTTTGATAGGCCAGATCTTTAATAATATATTTGCAGCGTTGGTGAATATGTATCCCACGAAGAATTTGCTTCGATACAGTTATATGTCCCAACTGATTGATGTCTCCAAATATGTCATTTATGCCTATGTGATCGGATTGCCGCTCTTTTATGTGATCGCTACGGATTCTCACTTGCTGAATATAATTTTGTTCTTTGCCCTATATTTCTCCACCTATTGCTTGTTCTTGCGTCTGATAAAGGACGAGCTGTTCCTGAAGTATTCGGTCGTGTTTATTAATACATTGAAGAATAAGTTCTCCCACAAATGATGATTATGGATACGGTTTTGATGTCGATTATTGTTCCTGTGTATAATGTGGAGAAATACATTGTGGATTGTATTTCAAGCATAATAAAGCAAAACGGTTTTGATAAGATAGAACTTATTATTGTCAATGATGGAACGCGGGACCGTTCGGTTGAGCTCATTCAGCCGATCATTGCTGACCTTCCTAATGTGACATTGATTAATCAGGAGAATGCCGGGTTGAGTGTGGCCCGTAATGTGGGACTGAAAAACGCTAAGGGGAAATATGTGTGGTTCGTGGATAGTGATGATACCATCGTTCCTAATGCGATTTCTCTATTGTTTGAAAATTTTGAAAGTGATTCGGATTGCTACGGATTGAATTTGCTTTGGGTGAGCGAGAGCGACGGAGAGAAGAAAAGGGTAGGGATCTGGCCTGATTCCGCCACTGGCCTTACGGGCATTGATTTCGTGCAAAGAATGGCACATCTGACGCCTGTGCAAAGATATGTAGTCAAGAGAGATATATTGATTTCCAATAATCTCTACTTCCCTCCGGGTATTTTGCATGAGGATTTGGAATATGTGCCTCGTTTGCTGTATTATGTGAAAGGCATTCGTGTAATAAGCGAACCTTTGTATTACTATTTGAGGCGTGTGAACGGAAGCATAACCGCAAAAATCAGCGAACGAAATCTCTCCGGGTTATGCCAAGGTGTCTACTCCGTATTCCATTTTACGGAAGAGCATGTGGACAAGGCGAATCGCATAATATATTACGAGAAGGTGTATGAGATGTTCCAACATTTCATTCATAAATATTCGGAATATCTGAAGGGCGAGGAGGATTGGTCTATTCTGGGACAAAACCTGGCTGAATTGAAGTCTGTTCTAAAGGTGATAAAAGGCTCTTTGTCGTTTAAGGAACAAATCCATGTGAATTGTTTCCTGATGTTCCCTAGTTTATACGTGAAATATAGAAAAAGCAGAATTTCGTAAATCTATTTCAGACCAGATGTTATGTGGATCTATATAGTTTTATATATGCTTCTATTTCTGACCACGATGTGTGAGGTGTCGGAAAGGACGAAGAAATATAATCTATTTTTCATCTATTTTTGGGTCGTTGTTTTTACGTTGTTCAGGGGCCTTCGTTGGTCTACAGGTACCGATTGGGCCCAGTATCAAGCTTGTTTTGATCGTGCGGGATGGGATTCTATTTTCTCCTATTATCGTTATGGATTGTATACGGAGGTTATGGAGTTCGGTTATGTCTTCATCAATGTCTTGATTAAGACAATTTTTGGACATTACACGTTCTTCTTAATCATCACCAATTTGATTATCCTGCTGAATTTCGCATATTTCAGTAGGAAATATGTCCCGAGAAATCCGTTGCTGACATTCTCATTGTTAGTGGTTTACAATCCGATATTCCCTGTCCGGCAAGACATTGCCATGGTCTTGTTGTTATGGGCGTGTCATTTCTCGATATGTAAAAGATATATCCTGTCGATGGCCTTTGTGTTATTGGCAAGTACGATTCATGATATGTCTATTATATTTATTCCTCTCTGCTTGTTTTTCTGCGTTAATATTCGGCTCTCGTGGTTGTTTGTGATCTCTTTGCTTTTCGCTCTATTTGTGAACGTGGAGTCGCTTCTTAATCTGTTGGATCTATTGGGTGGATTGTCTTTTGGCGCGGTTTCCGAAATGTCCACATTGTATTTGGAGAATGTGACGAGTGAGCCTATAAAGATGTCTATATTCAGATACCTATATGTGGCGGTTTTTGTCCTGATGTTCAAATATTACTACAATGTGCGTGGTAGAATTCCTGAAAAACTTTACGCCACATTCCCTTCTGCCCTCCAAGAGAAATTCTCCAATGGGTTGAGTCATCTGGAGATGAAACTGCGTGCGTTGAACTTTTATACGAATGCATATTTGTGCATGTTCCTTGTCTATTTCTTGTCTGGCCTCGGAGGACCGATGGTCGGTTTTGGACGTCTTGCGCATTTCTTTTTCCCCTCTTTCCCTTTCGCATTTATGATAATGTATTCGCTTGAGTATTCGGAAAAGTATAGAAGAATATTATTGGGTATATTTGTGCTGTTTTTCATGTATCAGTTTTTTAGGTTCCAAATTATAGATCTTTTTGGTCTATATGAAGGTATATATAATCCCTATTATACTGTCTTTGAAACGATTCCGAAAAGTAGGATAGAGGTATGGTAGAAAAAAAGATATATTTTGTCAATCATAAGTTAAGAGGTAATTCACATGAGATAGTGGATGTGTCTCTTATCGTCATTTTGTCTAAACTATATTCTGCGGTTGAGATCTTTTTGTCAGCCTCAAGGGTGACAGCATTGAAGGAGATCTGCCATAAGTATTTGATTCGAAGGAATCGAACTGATCTGGAGGAGAAAATGAATTGGCACCGTTCTTCATTGGATGTGCGTTCATTGTTTTGGATGGATGTCTTCGTCTCTTTGAAAGATATGTGGCTGATGCTGAAAGGGGAGAAGAACGCCATCTATCTGTTCTCTTATGGGAATAATAGGTTTTCGATCCATTTAGTGAACCTATTGGCTAGATTGACCAAAAAAAATGTTGTGATTTGTGCGCACAATGAATTGGATGTCCTGATAAAGGATGATTATTCAATTCGTTCCAATTGGCACTATTTGATTAACCGTTTTTATCGCAGGACGAAGTGGGCTGATACCTTGAAAATCTTGGTCTTGGGTGATTTTATCGTTGATAAATTGAAGACGGTCTTGCCTCAAGATCGGGTGGCTCATTTTATAACGTTGGATCATCCATATTTTCAGACAGAGGATGGTCCTGTGCCTGTCGCAGAGACGAAAGCGACTGATGGGGAGGTCAATATTGGATTGGCCGGAAGTGTTGAGCCTGGCTCGAGTATGAACAATCTGATCGAGTTTTCCTCCATAATAGAAGGCTCAAATATTTATCTGAATATAATCTCACGAATGTATGTTGACATCCCGGCTCTGAAGTCTCTGAAGAATGTCAGGTTCCTAAATCCGAATAATGTGAGATTAGGCAGAGACCAGTATGATTCCCTGGTGTCAAAGATGGATTATCTCTATTATCCTCATGCTGTCGACAAGTTCCAATTCTCTGCTAGTGGTTCGATTTTCGAGGCGATCGCCAAAAGAAAACCCGCTATTGTATATTCCAACCCTCATTTTGCTTATCTTTTCAAAAAATATGGTTGCTTTGGGTATATTGTGGAATCCACAGCGGAGATCAAGGATATCCTTCCACAACTTAATGGTACTAATTTGAATGATATGGTCGGTATTGGGGATAAGATGATGGAGGCGTTGGATCCCCTGGCCATGGAATTGAATTTAGGGTAAGTGTATTTTTATATGAAATTAGCTGATACATCATCATGTTGCGGTTGTGGCGCATGTAGTAATATATGCGCTAAGAAAGCCATTCAGATGCAATCTGACGAGGAGGGGTTCTTGTACCCTGTCGTGAATGAGGATTTGTGTGTAGATTGTGGGTTGTGTGTTTCGGTATGTCCTGCCAATATGGATAAGGAGATACTGCGACAGCCGATTTCGTCTTATGCTGCTTGGAATAAGGATGAGAATGTCCGTTTTGAAAGTTCGTCGGGTGGTATGTACTCGGTCCTCGCTGAAAACATATTGGATAGGGGCGGTGTTGTCTATGGTGCGGCCTGGAAGGACGGACTTAAACTCTCTCATGTCGGTGTGGAGCGTAAAGAACAACTAGGATCTTTAAGGGGCTCCAAATATATCCAATCGGATATGGGTAATTGTTATTCCGAGATCCAGAACCATTTGCGGAAGGATCGTTGGGTGTGTTTCTGCGGAACCCCATGCCAAGTGGCGGCTCTACAACTTTTTTTGAGGAAAGAGTATGACAAGCTGGTGACGGTTGATTTCGTGTGTCATGGAGTGCCTTCCCAAAAGGTGTTTGACGCTTTTCTGTCTGATGAGGAAACGCGGAAGGGTGTGAAGGTGGATAGGTATAAATTTAGAGACAAGAGAGTCAACGGATGGTCTTGCACTTCTACCACTTCTTCTGGATTGGTGATGGGTAGCGGGAAACGTAAGGATATCATGTATGACATCGCTATGTCATCATATATGAATGCTTTTCTATTGGGAAAGATGTCGAGAACGTCTTGTTACTCATGTGCGTTTTCCCAGAAGAAGAGATGCTCGGACTTTACCTTAGGAGATTATTGGGGGGTTCGAAATGTTTTCCCCCAGATGCAAGATGTGGCAAAAGGCGTCTCAATGTTATTTGTCAATACGGAGAAGGCTCACTCTTTCATGGACCAGATCGCGGAAAAATCAGAATTGATTAAATCCTCGGTGGACGAGATCGCTGCATATAATGCCAATTTGAATCAACCAACTCATCGTCCACAATCCAGAAATAATTTAAAATCATTATTTTTGGGGCAAGATTATATAAAGGAAAATATCCCTAGCACATACAATAGGGATTTGCTTAAGTTTTATATAAAACGGCTTTTGAGGTTTTACAAATAAGAATATGCGTATATCTATTATAACAATTTTAGATAATCAAAATATAGGTACTTACCTGCAGGCATATGCTTTGGCGTCTGTTTTACAGGGGAAAGGTGCGGAAGTCGAATATGTGGATTATCGGAGGAAAAGCGAATCTCTTGTCGCTTCGTCTTTGAGTATCCTAAAAAGGAAGGATAGCTCGATAATTCATTTGCTGGTATCCGCGACGTATCGTTTTGTCTCAGTTGGTGTGGGAAGGTATAGACTACGTTCTTTCCTAAAGGGGAAGGTCCGTTATTCCAAGTCTGTCTACCACAATGTGAAACAATTGGAAAAGCGCCCTCCGTTGGCTGATGTTTATATGACGGGTAGTGACCAGGTATGGAACAGTGTCTATAATAATGGGCTGGATTCCTCTTTTTTCCTGAGTTATGCGCCTGAAGGGAAAAAACGGATAGCATATGCCGCAAGTATTGGAATGGATGATTTTCCTGAGTCGGAGAAGGCCGGAGTGAAACTGTTGTTGGGTAGATATGATGGAATATCAGTAAGGGAGCAAAAGGCGAAAGAGATCATAGCTGGTGTCGGAATTGATGCTGTCGAAGTGGTTTTGGATCCGACCTTGTTGCTGGATAGATTTAAATGGTCATTGCTCGCTGACGAAGCTCCTTTTAAGAAAAGCGAGCCTTATGTGCTTGTCTATTCTGTCGAAGACTCGAAAAATGGAGTTGTTGAGCAGTGTGCCAGAAGTGTGGCGAATGGTATTAACGGGAAGGTGTACCAAGTCTCTTCAGGATGGTTCAGAGACAGAATATCATGCGATAGATTCTTCTCTTTTTCTACTCCGCAACTGTTTATAAAGTTGTTTCGGGAGGCGGATTATGTTGTCGTGAGTTCGTTCCATGGTACGGCATTCTCCGTAAACATGAACAAGCAGTTCGTTTCGGTTGCTCCTCAACGATATAGTTCCAGAATGAAAAGCTTTTTGGAGATGTTGGATATGGAAGATCGTATAGTTTATGACGATTCGTCCGACATTCTTTCTTTGAAAAATATTGATTACGAAAGGATTAATGCAAAGATTGATCAGATGAGATCTCTGTCGATGTCTTTCTTGGATAAACATATTTGATGATGAAAAAGGTGTTGTTTATATGTTCTGAGTCATCTCCGGGAATGCGTGATTATGCGATTCCTGTTATTTGTGCGGCTATGAAGGTTATGGACGTATATGCAATTTTTGTGGATAATCATGAGAAGACATATTCGGATTTTTTCCCGTATAAAGACGATTCTCGTTATATCTCGTTCAGACAACCCCACAACAAAGTAGCCAAGATATTTTTTAGGGTATATGCGAATCGGATCTATCAGACCATTTTGGATGTCTGCCAGAAGAATGGCATCGAAATCGTCTGGTCATTGACGGGCGATAGCATGCTTTCCCCATTTATCAATAGGCTGAATAAGAGGTTCCGATTCATATATACTGTACATGATTTAGTTCCTCATGATACAGTTTATAAGTCTGTCTTGGAGAGGCTCAAGTTTGAGTGGCTTTTTATCAACCGTGAAAGAAAGATCAGGGAAGTCTCCTTTAATCTGGCTTCAAATTCCAAGTCCCAAATTAAGACATTGGAGCATCTTTATCCCCAGAAACACATTGAGTACTTTAACTTCCCTTCATTGGTAAATGTTGAGAAGCTTGGGTCGCTAAAGTGCAAGGAGATGGAAGGGGTCGATGATTATATCCTTTTCTTTGGAAGGATAGAGAAATATAAGGGGTTGGAATACCTATATGAGGCTTTTGTCAATTCCTCAAAACTGCAGAAATACAAGTTGGTGATAGCAGGTTCTGGCTATCTCTATTTTAAGAGGGATCCATTAAAGGAGCGGAATGTGCTTTTCTTGAATCGATTTATCTCGGATGATGAGGTCGCTCCATTGTTCGCGAATGCGTCGGCGGTTGTCTATCCTTATGTCTCGGCGACTCAATCCGGCGTTATGTCATTAGCCTATTATTATCAGAAACCATTACTTTTGTCTGATATTCAGTTCTTCAGGGATTGCGCAGTCGATGGTGAGACTGCTTTGTTCTTTAAGAATAAAGATGCGGAGAGTCTTCAAACACAGTTGGAGAATTTGATGGAGGAGGTGGATTGGGATAAGATGAGAAAAGCGCAGGCGGTTTTCTATAAGGATATGTATTCGGAGGATACTTTGGTGACCCAGTTAAGTGGAATAATTGAAAGATTGTCCGTATGAAGCAACATCTGTTAGTCATATTGTTCCTATTGGTTGTGTCTCCGATATATTCGATTCAGACATATTACATATCCTCCTCGTCTGGTTCGGATAGCAATAATGGGTTGACGGAGAAGTCACCTTTGAAATCCATATCAAAAGCCCCTAAAAGTAATGTGGTCATTAAATTGAAGGCTGGAGATGTGTTTTATGAATCCATCTCCGATTTGAAGAATTGCACGGTGACGGCATATGGGAAAGGGAAGAAACCTGTATTGAGCGGTTTTAAGAGAGTCAAGGCGGCTAAGGGTACGCAAGTGTGGACTTCCGTGGGAAATGATGTATGGCGCATCGATTTGTCCGCTAATGAAAATTTCACAGGTTTTTTCAAGGTGGGTGATTATGTGAACGATATAGGCGTCCTATATTGTGTGGAAAAAGACCTGGTGTATGGTCATTTGGTGAATGATATAAAGAAGTTAAAAGAGACTGGAGACTTTTTTATTACCAGTGAATGGTTGAAGAAGAATGTTAAACCGGAGACGTTCAAATATCTATATCTGAAACATCGTGGCAATCCTGGATCGGAAGGCTTGTGGTCTTTTTCTTCTAGGGCATATGGTGTATACAACTTGAGCGGATGTCATGTGTCAAATATAAAGGTTCAAGGCTTTTCCGCACATGGCTTTTGGGGAATTACGAATTCTAAGATAGATCGATGCGAGTTGGATTTGATCGGGGGAGCGATTCAATTGGATACGTATGAGTGGGTCCGTTTTGGTAATGGAATAGAGTTCTATATGGATCGTGACCTGAGGAATTGCGAGATCCGTAATTGTTATTTTTCGAGAGTATATGATTGCGGGGCGACGATTCAGTTAAGTAAAAATTCGAAGACCCGTTTCAAACCGATTTCGATTAGATTCATAGGGAATGTATTCGTTAATTGCCGTCAGGCTTTTGAACATTTTTTGCCTTCGGATTTGCCGTATGAAAATTGTGAATTCTCTGATAATTTGATATTGGATGCGGGGGAAAACGGATTCCGTTCTCCGGAAAGTAGAGACGCCGCCTTCCTTTCTTACGAATCTACGGATAGGAGTGATTTGCGGATTACCAATAATAAGATATTCGGTTCTTCCTTTTATTGTGGGAAGCATTATACGAAGAATATGTCAGGAAATGTGGTATACATATATGATGATCAGTATATTGCATCTTATCACTTTGATTCATCATTCCCTAAACTCAATGCGAAAGAGGGAGATGAGAGTATAAAAAAATATAAAACCATATCGAAGGACAATGATACAGAGTTCATCGTTATGGGAAGGAACAGCTTTATGTCATCGTTGTACCGTTATTTGTTTCTCCGGAAAATTGAACATGACGAGACTGTAGGTGATTAACAGTTATATGGGGTAGTTTATGCGTATTCTTTTATCTAATAAGTTCTATTATCGTCGAGGTGGAGACTGCATCTATATGATGGAGTTGGAGCGTTTGCTGAAAGCCAAGGGTCATGAGGTGGCTGTCTTTTCAATGCAATATCCAGAAAATGAGCCCTCTGAGTGGAGTAAGTATTGGCCGTCGAACATGTCTGCCATTAAGGCTTTTACCCGTCCGTTTGGAGATGCTGAGGTGAAGCGAAAGTTCTCCGCTCTATTGGATGATTTTAAGCCAGATGTGGTACACCTCAATAATGTTCATACGCAGTTGTCCCCTGTAATAGCGGAAATGGCTCATGCAAAGGGAATCCGTGTCGTATGGACGTTACATGATTCTAAATTGGTCTGCCCATGCTATACCTGTATGCGTGACGGGAAATGGTGTGAGGAGTGTTTCACAAAAAAGAATTCTGTTATTAGGCATCGTTGTATGCCTGGTAGTGTCCCAGGTGCTGTTATTGGCTATTTGGAGGCGAAGAAATGGAACAAGAAACGTCTTCAGGCCTCGTGCGATTTGTTTCTACCCCCTAGTCGGTTCATGGCTGACACCTGCATAAAAGGCGGATATGACAAGGAGAAATTCCGGGTTCTATGTAATTTCATCGATTTGGAGAAAGTGAAAAATCCATCATTTGAGAAAGGTGATTATTATGTCTACTTGGGAAGACTCACAAAGGTGAAAGGTATAGAGACCCTGTGCAAAGTGGCGGCTGAATTGCCTTATAAATTGTTGGTGATAGGTGGTGGCGAACTGGAGCAGGAGTTGTTGGGAAAATACGGGAACTCATCCATTGAGTTTTTAGGACAAAGGAAATGGACTGAGTTCCGTTCTGTCTTGGAGGGTGCGCGGTTCATGGTGATTCCTTCCGAGTGGAGCGAGAATAATCCTCTGACCGTTATAGAATCCCAAGCGTTGGGGACACCAGTTTTGGGCGCGAAGATAGGAGGAATACCTGAATTGATAGAGGAGGGGATTTCAGGAATGGTGTTTGAAAGCGGGAATCCAACAGATTTGAAAAATAAAATTGAATCGATGTGGAAAGCCTCTTTTGATTATGAATTTATAGCGAAGAAGGCGCAAACGCAGTATTCATCGGATAAATATATAGATGATATTATCCTTATATATAAGAATTTGATGCACTAGGGAATCATTTAAGACTCTATTTTTTTGCGGTCTTTTTATATTTGGTTAACTTTGCCGAATGTATTGAGATGATTTCTAATATGGCAGAAAAAAAGTTAAATGGAACGGTAATAGTAACATATAGATGCAATGCCCGTTGCTCTATGTGTAATAGATATAAGGCTCCTTCAAAGGCGGAGGAGGAGATTTCGATAGAAACAATAAAAAAACTTCCTAGGATGTATTTCACGAACATCACGGGGGGTGAACCATTTATTCGTACCGATTTAAAGGATATTGTCCGGGAATTATATAAACTTAGTGATCGTATCGTGATCTCCACGAACGGATTCTTCACGGATCGTATTCTCGATCTGTGTAAGGAATTCCCTCAAATCGGTATCCGTATCTCCATCGAAGGATTGGAGCAGACGAACAATGAAATACGAGGCTTGAACGATGGTTATCAGCGTGGTTACACGACCTTGAGGAAGCTTCGTGAGATGGGCATGAAGGATGTGGGATTCGGCATGACGGTTCAGGATAAGAATGCGCCGGACCTCGTCCCTTTGTATAAAATCTCTGATGAAATGGGCATGGAGTTCGCCACGGCTTCGTTGCATAACTCCTTCTATTTCGTCGAATCGAAGAATATTATCCACGATCGTCCGATGGTGGCGAAGAACTTCGAGGATTTGGTGAATGAGCTCTTAAAGAGTAATTCACCGAAGAAGTGGTTCCGCGCTTACTTCAACCATGGACTTATCAACTATATCTACGGACAGAAGCGTCTTTTGCCTTGTGACATGTCCTTCGACACCTTCTTCATCGATCCGTATGGAGATGTGATGCCATGCAATGGCACGAAGGATAAGGAGGTCATGGGTAATCTCAATCGGCAGACGTGGGATGAGTTGTGGAACTCTCCTGAAGCGGAGAAGGTGCGCAGGAAGGTCCGTTGTTGTGATCGGAATTGTTGGATGATCGGGTCGGTGAGCCCTGCTATGCACAAGTATATTACCACGCCTCTTTTCTGGGTGGCAAAGCATAAACTTAAGTCTCTTTTCGGGCTCAAGTATTCCATGTATGAAAATCCTATTTGTTGCCAATTGCGTGACGGGAAAGTCACGAAAGAGGATTTGGATAAGTTGAGCACGTGCGATCTGTCTGCGATTGTAAATAATGGCTTGTCGGAGGATAGCAAGGAGGCCCTGAAAGGAAAAAGAGGCGAGGATGTCGTGAATGCGGATGTGATGGAGCAGGGATATGAGGCGACGGTGGCTGAAGCGAAAAGCGATATCGAAATCAAATAAGCGAATGAAATAAGAGGTATGGCTCCCTTGAAAAAAATTGTGGTCGTTGGTACGCGTGGCATACCAAATATTATGGGAGGTGTTGAGACGCATTGCGAAGAACTCTTCCCTTTGGTCGCAAAGAAAGGATATGATGTTACGGTTATTCGGCGCTCTGATTATGTTAAGGATGATCTCACAGAGTGGAACGGTGTCCATTTGGTTGACGTGCGGTCTCCTAAGAAAAAATCTTTCGAGGCGATAATCCATACGTTTAAGGCTATAAATGTCGCAAAGAAAATAGGTGCGGATGTCTTGCACATCCATGCCATCGGTCCGGCTATATTGACCCCTTATGCCAAGATGAAAGGCATGAAGGTTGTCTTCACGCACCACGGGCCTGATTACGACCGGAAAAAATGGGGGTTCTTCGCTAAAACAATGCTGAAGTTCGGAGAGCGGATGGGATGTGTTTTTGCGGATGAAGTCATCGTGATTTCTGATGTTATAAGAAATTTGGTTGCGGATAAGTACAATCGTAAATACAGTGTCCATTTGATACACAATGGCGTTCCCGAGCCTGAAATAGAGGATTGCCCGGACTATTTTTCCGAGTTGGGTATTGAGCCAGAGAAGTATGTGATGGGCATGTGTCGTTTTGTGCCGGAAAAGAATCTTCATCATTTGATCGAGGCATTTTCTTTGTTCAAGGAAAAGCATCCGGAATCCAGGATGCGCTTGGTCTTGGCGGGAGATGCGGACTTTGAGGATGACTATTCCATCAAGTTGAAGCGCATGGCAAAGGAAGCCGGTGTTGTCATGACGGGTTTTGTGAAGGGGAAAAAACTCCATTCGTTGTTGACGCATGCCCGTTGTTTTGTGCTTCCTTCCTCGCATGAGGGATTGCCTATTGCATTGTTGGAGGCGATGAGTTACCATCTGCCGGTTGTCGTGAGTGATATCCCTGCTAATTTGGAAGTGGGATTGTCTGCCGATGCTTACTTCCCCGTTGGGAATGTGGCTCTGCTTGCAGAGAAATTGGCGGCTGTTTTGGGTGATGATAGCCAAGTTAGGATACATTACGATTTGGAGAAATATCAGTGGAGTCGTATCGCTGATCAGGTAGTCTCTGTATATAATCACGTGTGTATATAATAATTTTATCTTTAGAGAATTACTATGAAGACCGCTCTAATTACAGGTGTAACGGGTCAAGATGGCTCGTATCTCTCGGAATTCCTTTTGGACAAGGGGTACATGGAATCATCCGCCGATCTTCTGTCGATTATAGGGAGCGTATCGCTCACTTGGAGGGTAAACCTCATTTCCACTTGCATTATGCGGACATGGGAGACTCCATGTCGTTGGTGAAGGTGGTCGGTCAGGTGCGTCCTGACGAGATCTATAATCTGGCGGCTCAAAGCCATGTGCAGGTGTCATTCGACTCTCCGGAGTTTACGGCGGATGTCGATGCGACGGGCGTGCTCCGCGTGTTAGAGGCGGTGAGGGCATGCGGATTGGAAAAGACATGCCGCATTTACCAGGCATCCACGTCGGAGCTTTACGGTAAAGTCGAGGAGGTCCCTCAGAATGAGAACACTCCGTTCCATCCGTATTCACCCTATGCGGTTGCCAAGTTATATGGCTTTTGGATCGTGAAGGAGTACCGTGAGGCGTATAATATGTTCTGCTGCTCAGGTATATTATTCAACCACGAGAGCGAAAGACGTGGCGAGACTTTTGTCACCCGTAAGATTACGCTTGCGGCGGCTCGTATCGCCCAAAGAAAACAAGATTGCCTCTATTTGGGTAATTTGGATAGCCTGCGTGATTGGGGGTATGCGAAGGATTATGTGGAGTGTATGTGGTTGATCTTGCAGCATGAGACTCCTGAGGATTTCGTGATTGCGACAGGCGTGCAACATACAGTTCGTGAGTTTGCCACCTTGGCGTTCCATTATGCAGGTATTGAGTTGCGTTGGGAAGGCTCTGGCGTGAACGAGAAGGGTATTGATGTGAAGACGGGGAAGGTGGTCGTCGCTGTTTCGGAAGATTTCTATCGCCCTACGGACGTCGTCAATTTGTGGGGTGATCCTACGAAGGCGAAGGCTAAATTGGGGTGGAATCCGTCTAAGACCACATTCGAGCAATTGGTGAAACTGATGGTTGAACATGATGTCGCCAAGGTCGCTTCCGAGGGTGCGGCGGAAAAGGTTAGAATGAATTTGGCGGAATATTTGGAGAAGGGAATTGTGAAATGATGGAGAAGAATTCGAAAATATATGTGGCAGGCCATCGTGGTATGGTCGGAAGCGCCATTGTGCGGGAGTTGCAAAGACAAGGTTATGCGAATATCGTAACCCGCACGCATAAGGAGTTGGATTTAACGAGGCAGGAGGCCGTTGAGAAGTTCTTCGCGGAAGAAAAGCCCGAGTATGTGTTTCTTGCGGCCGCTAAGGTGGGCGGTATCGTCGCCAATCAGTCCGCACTGGCCGATTTCATGTATGACAACATGATCCTTGAGATGAACGTGATTCATTCCGCATGGAAGAATGGTTGCAAGAAGCTCGAGTTTCTAGGCAGTAGCTGCATCTATCCTCGCATGGCACCTCAACCCATGCCGGAGTCCTGTCTGCTCACGAGTGAGTTGGAGAATACGAACGAGGCGTATGCGCTCGCTAAAATATCAGGCTTGAAGTATTGCGAGTTCCTCAATAGACAGTACGGAACGGATTACATCAGCGTGATGCCGACCAACCTATATGGCCCTAATGATAATTACCATCCGGAGCATTCCCACGTGTTGCCGGCGTTGATCCGCAGGTTCCATGAGGCGAAGGTGGCCGGTTTGAAGGAGGTAACCTGCTGGGGAGACGGAAGTCCGCTGAGGGAGTTCCTTTTTGTCGATGACCTCGCCAATCTCTGCGTATTCCTCATGAACAATTACAGTGGCAACGAAACGGTGAACGCTGGTACGGGGAAAGAGTTGACCATCAAGGCGCTTACGGAGCTCGTCGCGAAGGTGGTTGGCTACGAAGGGGAGATCAAGTGGGATACCACACGCCCGAACGGTACGCCAAGAAAACTGTTGGATGTGAGCAAGGCAGAGAAGTTGGGATGGAGATACAAAACCGAGCTCGAGGATGGCATCAGAATATCTTACGATGATTTCTTGAACAATCCGATGAGAGCGGAACGATAGAAAGATTAACTTTTAATTCATAACGGAGAAGGAGGGTGTGCGTTGTGCGGACCCTCCTTCTCCGTTATTTGTATGCTCGTGAAATTAAATGCCGAATTTGTTTTTGCTTACGGTGGCCACGAATTCCTTCAGGTAAAAAGGCTCGAAATAGGCCACGTCCTTGAAATCTTTGTCACGGAAGCATTGTTCCGCCAGTTCCGCCATGTCGGTGGCGAGGGGAGATATGCCATCCACGAATGAGACGTTCGGGTGGGAGAGGGTTCCTTGACATTTCGCGGAACCATTTCCGAAACAGATGATTTTGTTGGAGGAGAGAATCTCCGCATAAGAGTCACTCTCAATGATGTCTGCGGATATTTCCCTCTTTAGGGTTAGATCGCCATCGAAGAATGCGGTGTATACCTCCATCCTCCTGGCGTCGATCATAGGGCAGAGCCAAGAGCCGTCGCTCGGTTTCCCATAGCGATTGATGTAACCTTTGGCCATAAGCTTGAGTGTATTGATGGCGAGGAGTGGTACGTTTGCACCAAAGCATAATCCCTTTGCAGTGGAGACTCCGATGCGGAGTCCCGTGTACGAACCAGGTCCGCAGCTGACGGCCACCGCATCCGTTTGGATAGATTCCTTGCGCATATAATCCTCCAAGGATTGAAGATATTGAGCCAAGAGGACGGAATGCGCCATTTTCTCGGAACTCTCTTTGTCCCATACCACCTTACCGTCGACGGATAAAGCCACAGAGCAGATCTCCGTTGCGGTGTCGATCAAAATAATATTTGCCATAACAATATCTCTACATGAAATATGACGCGAAAATACATCTTTTATGGCTTTAAAGGAAGAGGGAAAAGAGTGTTTTTTGAATGAATTCAGTGTGCTATGGAAAAAACGGCACTGATTCACCCTCTAAAAGAGACGGCAAAGAGATAGAATTAAATGAATTTTAAATATATTTGCATTGCTAATTTTCAAAAGAAGAAGAATATGGTATTATCAATGACAGGGTTCGGCAAGGCAACTTGCACCGTTGGAACCAAGAAAATTACGATTGAAATTAAGTCGCTGAATGGTAAGCAATTGGATTTGTCCTCTCGTGTGCCGAGTATTTATCGGGAGAAAGATTTGGATTTACGCAACCTAGTAAGCCAACGTTTAGAGCGAGGAAAAGTTGAGTTTGGCGTTTTCCTGGAAAATTTGGGGACAGAGAGTTCCTCTCAGTTGAATGGCCCTGTTATACAAGCATATTGCAAGCAGATAATGCAGATATCCAAGGATTTGAGCATTCCACTTCCTTCCGATTGGTTTTCCGTATTGCTTCGTCTTCCTGAGGCGATGAAGACGGAGACTCAGGAGTTGGACGAGTTGGAGTGGAATAAGGTACGTGACGCCTTCTCAGAGGCTTTGGATGCTTTAGTGGAGTTCCGTACGAAGGAGGGTGCCTCTTTGCGTCGCGTGTTTGAGGAAAAGATCTCTAACATTCGGAAACTCCTCAAGGAGATAGACCCATATGAGAAGGAGCGCATTGTGAAGGTTAAGGAGCGTATATTGGATAATCTGGCCTCCTTGCAGGATGTGAATTACGACAAAAACCGATTCGAACAAGAACTCATCTATTATATTGAGAAGTTGGATGTGAACGAGGAGAAGAATCGTCTGGCGCAACACTTGAAATACTTTGAGGAGACGATGGATTCCGAGGAGAATTGCGGAAAGAAATTAGGCTTCATCGCACAAGAGATTGGACGAGAGATCAATACGCTAGGATCTAAGTCCAACCACAGTGAGATGCAGAAGATAGTGGTGAAGATGAAAGACGAGTTGGAGCAGATTAAGGAACAAGTGCTGAATGTGCTTTAAAATGCGGAAGGACATGGAAAAAGGCAAGGTGATAATTTTTTCGGCTCCGTCAGGCTCTGGCAAATCCACTCTGATCAATTATTTGATGACTCAGTTCGATTGTCTGGAGTTCTCCATTTCGGCCACGAGTAGAAGTCCGAGAGGAGAAGAGAAGCATGGCGTGGAGTATTACTTCCTTACGCCGGAAGAGTTCCGCGCAAAGATCGCGGAGGATGCCTTCCTCGAGTGGGAGGAGGTCTATGCGAATAAGTTTTATGGCACGTTGAAGAGCGAAGTGGAGCGTATCAATTCGAAAGGCAACATAGTCGTGTTTGACGTGGATGTGGCGGGAGGATGCAATATCAAGAAGAAATTCGGGGATAATGCGATGTCCGTCTTCATCATGCCTCCGTCAGTCGCCACGTTGAAGGAGCGATTGGTGAAGAGAGGAACCGATACGATGGAAGTGATAGAAGACCGTGTGCGCAAGGCTTCGTATGAATTGACGTTCTCCGACAAGTTTGATCGAATCGTGGTCAATGACAATTTGGAGTGGACGAAGGCATTGATACGGAAAATCGTGAAGGAATTTATCGATAATGAGTAAAGTAGCGTTGTTTTTCGGTTCGTTTAACCCGATACACATTGGACATTTGGCGTTGGCGAACCATATTGCGGAGTTCGGTGGGGTGGACGAGGTACGGTTTATCGTGTCTCCCCAGAATCCATTTAAGCAAAATCTCAGTTTGATGGATGATGCCACCCGTCTCTCCTGGGTGAAGGCGGCGATCTCGGATTATCCTCGGTTTTCCGTGTCTGACATAGAGTTCAGCATGCCTAAGCCATCCTATACGAGCGATACGTTAGAGCTTTTATCGTCCATGGAGCCAGGAAACGAATTCATATTGGTCATGGGTGGTGATAATCTATCCTCCTTTTCCGGGTGGAGAAGATATGAATGGATTTTGGAGCACTATAGAATCCTTGTCTATCCTCGTTTGGATGGGGCGACGGAGATCCCGGCTGCATGGAGCGAAAGAATCACGATGCTGTCGGGCGCACCTCGAATAGAGGTCTCTTCCACGTTCATTCGGGAATCCATTGCGAAGGGGAAGGATGTCCGTTTCTTTGTTCCCCAACAGATTTGGACGAGTGTGCGAGATGAATTTGTCGAAAAAAAACGCTAATATTTTTTTTGCTTAGCCATAAATAGACTATTTTTGTGGAAATATTTTTGAAATAAACAATTTGTTGTAAAAAATGGAAAGAAAGAATGAGTTGCCTTCAGCTAAGGAAGGAAAAGAGCAATCATTGTCAGCATCTAGTGTTATTGCGTTTGTTGAGAGCCATCAGAATTTGATACTTGCCGTTTTGGCTGGTATAGTTGCTGTGGTTGCGTTGTACTTCGTGTTGAACCAATATGTATGGGGACCGCGTGAGGATACAGCGAAGGGTGAGATATTTAAGGCGCAGCAAATGTTTGCGAGGGATTCCTTCCAGGTCGCTTTGGATGGCAAAGAGGATGAGTTCTTGGGTTTCCTTGATATTATTGACGAGTATGGTTCAACGACTACCGGAAATTTGGCATGTGCATATGCTGGTATTTGTTATAAGAACTTGGGTCAGTACGAAGATGCGTTGAAATATTTGAACAAGTTCTCCGGAGAGGACGAGTTGGTTTCTCCATCTATCATAGGTTCTGTCGGAGATTGTTATTGGGATCTTGATAATGCGTCCAAGGCAATCGATTATTATTTGAAGGCAGCCAAGGCAGCTAACAATGAATTGCTTACTCCGCTCTATAAGAAACGTGCCGCATTGGCATATCTTTCTTTGGGCAAGAAGTCGGAGGCAGCCAAGTTGTTGGAGAGCATCACCACGGAGTACCCTAGCTATGCGGATATGAACGAGGTGTTGAAGTTCCTCGAGATCGCTAAGCAATAATAGTAGAGATGGCGACAAAGAATTTGTCTGAGTATGATATAAACTCTGTACCTAGTGCGGAGAATATGAAGTTTGGTATTGTGGTTTCCGATTGGAACCACAATATCACTCATAATTTGCTGGAGGGAGCCTATGGCACGTTGGTCGAGCATGGCGCGAAGAAGGAGAATATTATCGTGGCTCATGTTCCTGGAAGTTTCGAACTCATTTTCGGCTCGAAACAACTTGCGGAGGCGAAAGATGTTGATGCGGTGATTGCCCTTGGGTGTGTCGTGCGGGGAGGAACTCCTCATTTTGAATATGTCTGCCAGGGAACCACTTATGGCATTGCGAAGCTAAATGCGAAGTATGGCATCCCTTTCATATTTGGTTTGTTGACAACTGATGATATGCAGCAAGCTGTCGACCGTTCGGGTGGCTCTTTGGGTAACAAGGGTACTGAAGCTGCGGTGACAGCAATAAAAATGGTAAATTTAAAGAGAAATCTTTTGGTGGATTGATAATATTTACTACCTTTGCACTCGATTTCAGAAGGGCGAATACCAGAGTGGCCAAATGGGGCAGACTGTAAATCTGCTGGCTCTTGCCTTCGGTGGTTCGAATCCATCTTCGCCCACAATAACAATTCACTTGCGGAAGTAGCTCAGTTGGTAGAGCATCAGCCTTCCAAGCTGAGGGTCGCGGGTTCGAATCCCGTCTTCCGCTCTCAAGTTGAAGCAATCATGTTTCTCTTTTTTATGCTTAATTAGTGTCACGTTCATTTCATGGAGAATGTGTGATTCTGGAAAAACCGATTAGAAAATATAATTTCCATCAATCTTTAATTCATTAAATTTTTTCCTGTTGGACGACATTAGGTGTGGGAATATGATATATATATGCGTTCCATTGTTCGGTTCGTATTTCTAGTTTAGATATTTATTTTTTCAAATATGGATGTAATAGAGTTGAAAGGTAAAAACCTTATTGAATTGAAAACCATCGCGAAGGAGTTGGGCATTAAACGTGTCGATTCTTTCCGCAAGGAAGACCTTATTGCCAGAATCGCAGAGGAGATGGCGGCACAACAGAATAGGGACAATTCCGATAATGGTGCTTCATCCTCAAACCTTGAGGATTTTTTGGATAAGATGATTTTATACGCGGAGAAAGGTGGAGGAAAAGATCAACAGGTGAATGAGGCGGATGAAAACATATCTCCTGAAGAGGGGAATCCTACCGACTCCATCCAAGCTAAAACTCGTTCTGGTAATTCAAATGAGCAAGGTCCAGCCAAAGATACTCCTGAGAGATTCGAACAGGAGCGTCAGGATAATGCCGCTTTCAACAAAAAACAAGATATGAAGCAGATGCATGTGCGTCCTCGTGGCGGTTTCGATGCCATTGCCTCCGGCAATAAGGCTGCCGCTATCGCTCGTCTTATCTTGGACAAAAAGAAGGGTATCAAGACTCCTCCGATCGAGGAGGTGCTCTCTGCCGCTGAGGCTGTTTCTCAGCAAAACCAAATGCAGAACAATGAGCCTAACAGGTTTGAGAAGGAATCTCCTAAGCAACCTCAGCCTAATGCGAAGGCTCCTTCCAATAATAATCCACAGGTTGTCAATGAGCCTGCTCAGGAGCTGCAACAACCTGCTCCGCAGAAGGTTCGTTCCTACGACTTCGATAATATCGTGAAGGGACAGGGTGTTTTGGAGATCATGCCTGATGGTTTCGGCTTCATCCGTTCTTCTGATTACAACTATCTGAATTCACCGGATGACATATATGTTTCCCAGGCCCAGATCAAGATGTATGGTCTGAAGACGGGTGACGTTATTGAGGGAACGATCCGCCCTCCTAGAGAGGGTGAGAAGTACTTCCCTCTGATGGGCATCGATAAAATCAATGCGCGTTCTCCTGAGTTCGTGAGGGATTGCGTGCCTTTCGACCATTTGACGCCTCTCTTCCCGAACGAGAAGTTCAACTTGACGGGTGGCAAGAATTCATGCAATCTCTCTGTCCGCACGGTGGATTTGTTCTCTCCGATCGGTAAGGGCCAGCGTGGATTGATCGTGGCGCAGCCTAAGACTGGTAAGACGGTCTTGTTGAAGGATATCGCTAACGCCATCGCGGAGAATCACCCTGAGGTCTATATGATCATCCTCCTGATCGACGAACGTCCTGAGGAGGTTACGGATATGGCACGTAGCGTGAATGCGGAGGTCATTTCCTCTACGTTCGACGAGCCGGCTGAGCGTCACGTGAAGATCGCCAGCATCGTGCTGGAGAAGGCGAAGAGAATGGTGGAGTGCGGTCATGACGTGGTCATTCTGCTCGATTCCATCACACGTCTCGCCAGAGCCTACAACACGGTTTCTCCTGCGTCTGGTAAGGTCCTTTCAGGTGGTGTGGATGCGAATGCGTTGCACAAGCCAAAACGCTTCTTCGGTGCCGCGCGTAACATCGAGAACGGCGGTAGCTTGACCATCATCGCCACGGCTTTGACCGATACGGGTTCGAAGATGGATGATGTGATCTTCGAGGAGTTCAAGGGTACGGGTAACATGGAGTTGCAGCTCTCCAGACAATTGGCTAACAAGCGTATCTATCCAGCCGTTGATATCATGGCTTCCAGTACGCGTCGTGATGATCTGCTCCATAGCAAGGAGACAATCCAACGCATGTGGATCCTTCGTCGCTACTTGGCGGATATGAACCCTGTGGAGGCCATGGAGTTCTTTAAGGATAGATTGGAGAAGACCGCCACGAATGAGGAGTTCCTCGCGTCTATGAATGATTGATCTTCGCGGGGATTTCCTCGCCTAGGATAGAAAATAAGAAGGACGGATGCCCGGCATGGGGATCCGTCCTTCCTTTTTTGTTTGTGGCTTTATAAAAAGATCACCAATATCAGGATATTCACCGCACAAATTACGCTGGCGCCTAGGGCGAGGTCCTTCAACAACTTCTTCCCCGAGAAGGCGACACCGTAGACCATGTTGACGAAGCTGTTGCTGATCATCGCTTGGAATGTGGCGAGAATCAGCAGGGAGCCTGCGACGGTGTGTTGCGTCTGGAAGAGGTTGATGATGAATGGGTTGATGTCCGTTACGCCGACGATCACGGAGAGTACGCGCAATCCGCTGTCTCCGAAATAGATCAACGCATAGTGCGTGATGATCGTGAAGGCGACGAACAACACGGCGAAAAGTAGTGCCACCTTGAATTCCAACGGATTCTTCTCGTCTTCGATCTCCAACGCTTGGGACTCCTGCACAACAGATTGGTTGCGGCGCTTCCTCGTGTAGAAATAGAGGGCTACCAAGGCGAACGTGACGATCATGATGGCGAACAGGTACCAGTATTGCAGCATTAGTTCGAAGTTGAAGATGCCCAAAAGAATTAGGATCCTGAAGTACATCATCGCAATGGAGCAGAAGATGGCGGCGACGTACTCCGAGAGGTCTCCGTTTTTATCCTTCGCCTTCTTGCCTAGGATGATGCAGGTCGCCGTACTGCTGTAGATGCCTCCCAATATGCCTGTGATGATGACGCCTCCATCCTTGAACACGTATTTCTTCACCAGGTAGCTGGCGTAGGAGATACCGGAGATGACCACGGTGGCGAGCCAAATGCTGTAAGGGGTGAGCCCTGAGCCTTCTATCAGTTCGGTCTTCGGCAACATGGGTAATACCACTCCGGCGATGATCATGAACTTGGCGAGGTTGATGAATTCCTCGTCGTTCATCGACTTGGTGAACTGTATGAACTTGTCCTTCATCTCGGTGAGGATCAGGACCGCCACGACGACCAGAATGGCCATCCACGGGTCTTTCTCGCAGACGACGGGCGCCAGACAGTAGGTGATCAGGGCGATCACGATGGAGGTGATGCCGTAGGACTTCTGCACGAAGATTTTATGGATGTAGTAGGCGACGAACAATAGGGTGAGAGTAACGCCTCCGCAGAGGAAAGGCACGATGCTCCCACTCCCCGCCACGTAGAGGATGTAACCTAATATACCAATCAGCGTGAAGGTACGGTCCGCACCGAACGCATGTTTGGAATCCTCCTCCTTCAGGTATAACTTCCTTTGTGATAGTCCGATAACCAATGACATTAGCGTGACTAAGACAAATTTCAACAAATCCGATGACAAAATATCGTTGGTCTCCATATCTCAAATCTTTTTATCTTTCTATGAAGATAAGAAAAATGGGGGATTATTCCAAATTTAAGTTCTTCAAAACACTGTATATTGTCTCTGCGGAACCATCGTTCCACCTTCGGACCCAGAAGCCGATGAGGGAGAAAGTCATATAATCAGGCGTCCCCTTCAAGTTGACAAGCTCGCAAATCTTTTCTTCGTCTTGGGCATAGCTTTTGTCTTTTATATCTTCCCCTGTCCGGTAAAGCTCGTTCTTTTCCTCAACTTCTACCACGGAGTCGACCGCCGCCACATCGTAATCCTCTTCTGTATATACAGCTTCGTCATCCTTGACCTTGGTGTCTTCATTCTCCTTGTTGTAAATCTTGTATAGATCTTTGTAGTTCGCCTGATTTACCCAATGATAGGAGGATGTGAGCTGTTGGATGGCGCTTTGAAGGTTGCCGTATTTGTCTTCTTGCAAATATTTTTTATACCAAACCTTTCCTTTTTCGATGAGCGTTTTTTGGAATTCGCTATCATCTTTTTTCATGCGGAACAGGTATAATATGCATGGGAAAAGGTAGTCGTCGAATTTCTCCTTTAGTACACTTGCGTAAATTAACGTGTTTTCCGGGTCGCATATGGCAGTGTTGCAGTATTTTAAGATGTTATGGCTGTTGTCGTTTTCTACGCTATCCAATACTTCCGCATAGTTGTTTAGCGCTGATTCAATTATGTTGTCAGGGCAAGCTTCATTGTCCGAGCAGGATTCCCCATCGATTCCAAAGCTTAAAAAATTTGTCTTTCTGTTTTTGAAGTGTAAGGTGCCATAGGCGGATTGTCCGTTTCTCACCGCTTTGTTGATATAATATGATATCCATAAGGATTGCCCATATCCGATCGTAAGTCCGTTGTCCCAAGTGTCGGTATGGAATGGCTTATTTAATGGCGGAATTATGCGCTGTCTGTCCGGATAGTAGAATCCGTCGGAGTCTTTCTCGTAGACAATGTATTGGGACATCGTGTGTCTTTCTCTGGAGAAATCCTTGTTTTTAAAACTAAAATACAATAATTCCCCATCATCATCGTACCTGCCTATATGGCATTTCTCGATGGGTCTTTGGATGGTATATTCCTTGCTGAATGTTATCTGGCATCGAATCGCCCAAATGACGGCCAAAAGGATTGGCACGATGAGTGCCGCGAGGACAAGTTGCTTTTTAGTTATTTTGTTGAAGTCCATGTTTCTTTTTCTTTGAGATGAATAGATTGATTAGGATAAGCACGACGCCCCAGATGATGGAGAGCGTTCCGATTAGTATGATTGACTGATCATATTCGAACAGTGTCATCAACATAAAAACGTACCAACCCACTAAGGCCAGATTCAGTTTCAGCACATCCATCGTCCGTATGCTAATGAATGTGAGGTAGGCCAAGTAGATGATGGTCAGACCTTGGAATGTGTACGATAAGTATGCGTAAGGTATGAATAAGACAAGAGGAATCAGGGGAAGCGTGATCCACTCGTCCAACTCGGGTTTCAATCCTCTTTTCCATTTCATGTAGAAGGAGATTCCCAATAAGAGGATCTGTATGATGGCAATTGTCGGGAACGCAGTCGGTCCATACTCATCGGTGTGGTAATCGGATAGACTGAAAGCGAAATAGGCCAGAATTATGAAGTTGGCGATGTATGTGGTTGCTTTCAGAAAAGATGCATTGCTTTGGATATGCGAGGATTGCTTGATCCATGTGTGTAGTGAGTAAAATATGGATGCGGACGCAAAAAAGGAGGCTAATATTAGACAATTGTCCTCAGAAGACTTCCCGTTTGTTAATACTGAATGTCCCCACAGAATCACGCAGAGGAGGACGAAGGGGAGAGCCGCCATCCTGAATTTCACAAGGAAGGTATCCTTCTCCGTATGGTAAGTCCTGTAAAGAAACAGCAAATCAATGAGGAAGATGATGAGATATAAGACAACGCTCAAATCGTCATTTATGTCACTTGTTGAAACACATAAAGTTGCTATGATGACCGAAGATGCGATAACCGACCTGAAAAGGAATACAATGGGGTAGGCTAATATCGCCAGCAGGAAGATTGAAATGGCACCGACGATCTTGATATCAAAGATTCCGTTAATCATGCAATAGGTCGTGACCAGACCTACGCAATATGTGACGCTTGCCGCTTCCTTAAATGCCCGACTCTCGTATTGGTGTTTGTACACGTAATAGCAGGAGGCTGCGCCCAGGATGATCGGTAGTAATCCGATGATGACTTGAAGCGCATGTGGGATGGACTCCCAGTTATCCGCAAGGAGAAAACATATACCTGTTATGATAAAGAGGGCTGCGACGATGCACAGCGGCAAGGTCGTATTGGTGAGGAATTTTTTCTTATTTCCCTCTTTCTCCAAGTAATAGTTGATGATATTGTTGGCCACCTCCTCGTTGATGACGTGGTGGTCCAGCAACTCCTGGGTGTCGATATTGGATATCTTCATGTATCTGGCGTTTTAAAGAATTGCGTGCGTTATTCGTTCAGGAAAGAGCGTATTTGCGGTACCACATAATCCCGGATGGATTCTTCTGGCGGGTAGTGTCCTCCCGGCATGAAGATTCGGTTGCTGTAGTGTTGTTTGAACCAATGGGCGGCCATGCGCGTCATGAAGTCCTTCCGTCCGAACATGCCGATGGTCAGCGCATCCTCTTCGGGTGTCAGGTCGTCGTATTGTTTCCGCTCCATATCCTTGTAGATGTCGCACATCCGCTTGTCCACGTGCCATATCTGGTTGCCGTCGGCTCTTCCTTCCTTGTATTTGTTGTCGCCTTGGAACATGTACATGTAGGTCATGCCGAGGCTGGGATTCAGCAGGATTTTTTTCCTTCCTCTATATTTTTGCGCCATGAAGCCACCGAGGCTATGGCCGATGATCAGGTCCACTTGGTATTCCGCCAAGAAACGGTCGATTTGAGGGAAAGCCTTTTCAGGGTCGATGGACAAGTCCGGCACCCAGACAGTCGCTTCCGGCAGGTATTTACGGATAAACTCAGCTGTGGCAGATTCGTGGCTCGAAGCCATTCCGTGCAAAAAAAGTATATTCATGACAATCAGTTTTTTCTATGATTTGTTGAACTATTTAAAAAATTTCGCATTATGCAAATATAACTAATATACGGGGAAACCCTGTTTGTATTGTTTGAAAAAGTGAATATTTTTCCTTCCTCCGCTTCCGTGTGACTGCCGTTATTATCCCTCCCGCGGATTTTGCCGTTAGAGGAACTATCGTTAAATTTGCGGAAAAAGAAAAAGAAGAGAGATGGATATTATCCTTAAATATTTCCCGAATCTATCGGACAAACAGAAGGAACAGTTCGCCGCGTTATACGATTTGTATATCGATTGGAACAGTAAGATCAATGTGATATCCCGCAAGGACATAGAGAATCTTTACGAGCATCATGTCCTGCATTCCTTGGCCATCCCTAAGATTCTATCGTTCAAGGATGGCACCAGCGTCATGGACGTCGGTACGGGTGGCGGATTCCCTGCCATTCCGTTGGCGATCTATTATCCTAATTGTCAGTTCCATTTGGTCGATTCCATCGGAAAAAAGATCCGTGTGGCGACGGAGGTGTCCAACGCTATCGGCTTGACCAACACCACTTTCGCGCACGAGAGGGTGGAGGATGAGAAGGGAAAGTTCGAGTTCATCGTCAGTCGTGCGGTCATGCCTTTGGGCGACCTCGTTCGGTTGACACGCAAGAATGTGGAGCATAAAAATCCGAAAAATGCCCTTCCCAACGGACTAATATGCCTGAAAGGCGGTGAATTGGAGCATGAAGTGAGTCCTTTCCGGCATGCGGCCTCACTCTTTGACATCAAGGATTTCTTCACCGAAGAGTTTTTCCAAACGAAAAAGGCGGTTTATTTACCATTGTGATAAATGATCATGAATGACACACCTAGACATGCGACGCTGAGGCGACGTCTGGCGGAACAACTATATGCCAAGGGGATAAAGAACACCAAGGTGCTGAATGCGATAGCTAACGTTCCGCGCCATCTTTTCATGAGCAGCACGTTGGAACCGTTCGCCTACAACGATAACGCCTATCCGATTGGGGCTGACCAGACCATTTCTCAGCCGTGGACAGTGGCATACCAGACTGAATTGTTGAACCCGCAAGAGGGGGAGAAGGTCTTGGAGATCGGCACGGGATCGGGCTATCAATCCGCTGTCTTGGCTTGTTGCGGCGCTTCCGTCTATTCGGTGGAACGTATAAGGGAGTTGTCGGAGAGCGCCCAAAAAAGACTTGCCAGTTTGAATTATAAGGTGCAATGTAAATATGGGGATGGCTATGAGGGATGGGTGGAGATGGCTCCATTCGATAAAATCATCGTTACCGCTGGTGCGTCGGAGATACCGCAGAACTTGTTGATGCAGTGTAAAATAGGCGGTTCCATCGTCATTCCTGTGCAAGAGAAGAGCGGTCTCAGAATGGTTCGGCTTGCCCGTGTCTCTGAAACGAACTTCAGCAAGGAGGATTTCGGGACGTGCGCTTTCGTCCCTATGCTAAAAGGAATCATGTAAGTAAAAGATTATATGGAGGTCAAACAGTTTATATTCAATATGTTCCAGGAGAACACGTACGTGTTGACCGATGAGGAGAAGAATTGTATCATCATCGACCCTGGCTGTTTCTTCGAGGAGGAGCAGGAACGATTGGTCGGATATATTCGGTCAAATGGGCTGAAATTGACTCGTATCATTCAGACACACTTGCACTTGGACCATATCTTCGGATGTCAGGTCTTGTTCGATGGATTCGGCATCCAGCCCGAGGCGCATGCGTCGGACGAGTTCTTCCTGGATATCTTCCCCACGTACGGAAGGAAATTCGGCATCGACGAGGAGTTGAAGTGCGTGCCGCTCAAGTCTTATTTGAGTGCCGGTGACGTCATAAAGATAGGCGATTCGGAGCTCCATGTGATCCATACGCCGGGACATTCCCCAGGAGGTGTATGTTTCTATGCTCCGAAGGAAAAGCTCCTTTTCAGCGGAGATTCCCTCTTCATGGGCAGTATCGGCAGAACCGATCTGGAGCGGGGCAATGGTCCTGAGCTGATCCGTTCCCTTATGGAAAAACTGATGGTTTTGCCGGAGGATACGACCGTTTTGCCCGGACATGGTCCGAAGACGTCGATTGGGTTCGAGAAGGCCAATAATCCCTATATCCAATGAGTGATCCGATCCTACAAACTCAAGCGCTCTCCATTGGCTATAAAGGGAGGGGGAAGTCTGTCAAGGAACTTCAGACGAATCTTAACCTTCAGCTATATCCCAACATGTTTACCGTTCTCGTGGGACCGAATGGAGTGGGGAAGTCCACCCTGCTTCGCACCCTAAGTGGGTTACAACAGCCCATGGGGGGGATGGTTACCGTTCAGGGAAAGGATCTTTTCTCCCTATCCATCGGGGAAAAGGCGAGGATGGTCAGCATTGTTTCCACTAACAATGTAGATACCAGTCGTTTAACCGTAAAAGAGGTCGTTTCCATCGGTAGATATGCCCATACGAACTGGCTGGGCACCATGGATAATAGGAACGAGGCGCTTGTACAAAAAGCCCTATCCACCGTAGGAATTAGTCATTTGATAGACAGACGATTGTCGGAGATGTCCGACGGAGAGAGACAGCGCGTTTGGGTGGCGAGAGCCTTGGCGCAGGATACGCCTCTCATCTTATTGGACGAGCCCACCTCATATTTGGACTACAAGAATCGTTTTGAGATATTCGATCTGTTGCGGGCGTTAAGCCATGAGGGGAAGAGTGTGCTGATATCCACCCATGAACTTGAACTTGCGTTACAATTCGCGGACCGTATTTGGGTTATGTTCGATGGAATCGAGCAAGGAAGTGCCAAGGAGATAGAAGAATCAGGCGTTTTAGCGCGCATTTTTGGCTATGCTAAAGATGCGAGGCAAATCCAAGTATAGTTCCTCCATGCTATGATAGAGCAGGTCTGCCCCGTTTTTTGTCAGCTCCTCATCCTGTAAAATACCCGTATTCACCGCAATTGTGAAGATGCCGGCGGCGACGGCGGAGCGCACACCCAAAGGCGCATTCTCGACCACGATAGCCTGTTCAGGACGCAATCCACCCTTCTTTAGCCCGATAAGGTATGGCTCAGGGTCAGGCTTCCCTTTCTTCACATCGTAGGCGGTCACCATGCGCTCTTTAGCGAACACGCCAGGGAAAGAGTGGTTTAGTTTGTCTATTAGGGAGAGTTGTCCCGAACCTGTCACGAGGAAGATCTCCTTCTCCGCGGCTTGTATGGCGGAGAGTACTTTCTCCACATCCTTCATTTTCGGTGGAATCGGAAGTTTTTCGAAGCATTGAGACTTGAATTTGTAGATGCGTTGGCACTCCTCCTCCGTCGCTTCCCTGCCCAGTTGAGTGGAGAATACTTCGCTGATGGTGGAAGAACCTGTCATGCCTTCCCGCATATAGACGTCGTAGTCCGTGAATTTCAGCCCCAAAGATTCGAACGCATGCACCCATGCCTTGGCGTGGTTGGGCATGGAGTCGTACAACACACCATCCATGTCAAAAAGGAAGGCCTTCAAGTCAATCTCTTCTAATTTTTTATCCATTTCATCGATAATTAAAAGGGAGGCGACCCATGAGGATCGCCTCCCATCTCTATTCTTTCAATTAAAATTGATATGCGATACCCAAGGAAGTGGACTCCCAGAACTGCATTCCAGCATGTGGCAATCCGTAATGTTCATCCTTTAGAGTCTTCATCTCCGCATTGTCATACTTGAGTTGGGTCCTTACTGAAAGGTTGATGTATTTAGTCAGCTTCACCATCAGCTCAAGTTTCCACTTGAAATACCAACCATGGATGAATTTATATACATCTTCGTTGTTGTTATTGTTTTTATAAACATCTTCGAAGTTCTTGCTGTTGAGAACAGCTTCCATATCTTCTATATCCAGGTCTTCTATATCCAAATGTTCTTTTTCGAGTACATATGCAATGTTTTCATACTCTTTATTTGTATAAAACTTAGTTATTTTATTATATAATGGTCCGTAATAGTCATCGGCAAAACCGTGAGTATGTGTGGATACCGCCTTATTGTATGCATAGAATGCTTCTAAAGTGCTAAAGAAGTGGATGTTTTGGCTGATGTCGAAATCTGAACGAAGAATGGCATATGCACCTAACTCGTTTCGTGATTTCTTATAGTTATTGTCTGGCTTTAGTTCCATACCGTAATAAGGAGCTAATTCGGTATCTCTACAGATTGTGAATCGTGCTGTCAGCGGAGACATGAAAAGACTGATGTACTTGTTTGGAACATAATCGAAACCTAAAGAAACTTTTATGTAGCCTGGAGCAAAGAAGTCAGAGTTTAATTTTGCGGTGTCTTTGCCGCTTGCAAGCGGTTCATATTTATAACCCTTGGTGAATTGAGTCTCCAAACTAGCCAATGCAGATGCGTACCAATATTGTGCCATCTTGTAGCCGAATTTAGAGTATAGTCCCAACTCATCCATGTTTTTACGAAGTGAGTCTGTCGTGAATTGGCTCGAATAGATGAATCCGTATTTGGCGGCGAGACTATTGTCCCATTTCACCCTGTTTTTCTTGTAGTTGGCATTCAGGTTCAGGAAAGCATCCGTTGATATGCTGGATCCTTCTCCTTCCATACAGTAAGGGGTGAAGAATGCTTGGTTGATGTTCAAACCAACAGAACCGGGGAAGGTCCAGTAGATGGAATCCGTGGAGATCTCTCCGCTCGACTTAGTTGAGATAGACGTGGCCGTCTTCACCAACTCGTTATCGTCCGCAAATGCGGAGGCGATAGCCATAAATAGCACGCCAAGTGCGACACAAATTTTTTTCATAATTTTTACTTTTAAAAAATACGTTTATATTGTTACACTACACTATTTCTTCATTGACGGTTAATCCAATTTCAGCACTTCGAGGAAGGCTTTCTGCGGCACTTCGACCGTGCCGATCTGCTTCATACGTTTCTTTCCCTCCTTTTGTTTCTCCAACAATTTACGTTTACGGGAGACGTCACCTCCGTAACACTTGGCCGTCACATCCTTGCGCACCGCCTTGATGGTCTCTCGGGCGATGATCTTCGTGCCGATGGCGGCTTGGATGGCCACCTCGAACTGTTGGCGCGGGATCAGTTCCTTCAGCTTCTCGCACATGCGTTTGCCGAGAGGATAGGCGTTGTCGAAGTGGGTTAGGGTAGAGAGCGCGTCGACCGGCTCACCGTTCAGCAGCACGTCCAGCTTCACCAACTTGGACTCCCTCATGCCGTGCGGGTGGTAGTCGAACGAAGCGTATCCCTTTGAGATGCTTTTCAGTTTGTCGTAGAAATCGAAGACGATCTCACCCAAAGGCATGTCGTAGATCAGCTCCACACGGTTTCCTGACACGTAGTCTTGACGTACCAACTCACCCCTCTTGCCCAAGCAAAGGGTCATGATCGGACCGATGTATTCGGTGGAGGTGATGATGGAGGCGCGGATATAAGGCTCTTCGATCCTTTCGATCAGGGTCAGGTCCGGCAGGCCGGACGGGTTGTGCACCTCGATCTTAGCGCCCTTTTTTGTATAGACATCGTACTCCACGTTAGGCACGGTGGTGATGACGTTCATGTTGAATTCACGTTCCAGACGTTCCTGGATGATCTCCATGTGCAACATGCCGAGGAATCCGCAACGGAAACCGAAGCCCAAGGCCAGGGAAGACTCCGCTTGGAAAGTCAGGGAAGCGTCGTTCAACTGTAGTTTCTCGATGGAAGAGCGGAGATTCTCGAAATCCTCCGTTACGATCGGGTATACGCCGGCGAAAACCATCGGCTTCACCTCTTGGAAACCCTCTATCGCCTTTTCGCAAGGGTTGGCCACCGTGGTGATGGTATCGCCCACCTTCACCTCCTTCGAGGTTTTGATACCCGAGATGATGTAGCCCACGTTGCCGGCGGAGAGTCTCTGCTTAGGCTCCATGTCCAAGCGTAAAATACCGATTTCATCGGCCAAATACTCCTTTTCCGTCGCCACGAACTTCACATGGTCGCCACTGTTGATGGTTCCGTTGATGATTTTAAAGTAGGCGATGATGCCGCGGAACGGGTTGAAGACAGAGTCAAATATCAAGCATTGGAGCGGAGCGTCAGGGTCGCCCACAGGCGGTTTGATCCTTTCCACAATCGCCTCCAAGACCTTATCCACACCTTCTCCGGTCTTGCCGCTGGCACGGATGATCTCCTCCCGCTTGCAGCCTAGCAAGTCCACTATTTGGTCCTCCACCTCCTCCGGCATAGCGCCGGGCAGGTCTATCTTGTTCATGACGGGGATGATTTCCAGGTCATGTTCCAAAGCCATATAAAGGTTGGAGATAGTCTGCGCTTGTATACCCTGTGACGCATCCACGATGAGCAGGGCACCTTCGCACGCCGCAATGGATCGGGAGACCTCGTAGGAGAAGTCCACGTGTCCCGGGGTGTCGATTAGGTTCAGCACATATTTCTCACCCTTGTACATATAGTCCATCTGGATGGCGTGGCTCTTGATGGTGATGCCGCGTTCGCGTTCCAGATCCATATCATCCAGCACCTGCGCCTGGAGGTCCTTTCCTGTCACTGTCTTGGTCATTTCCAGCAGACGGTCGGCCAAGGTACTTTTGCCATGGTCGATATGGGCGATGATACAGAAGTTACGGATGTTCTTCATTATTCTTCGAGAAAAATAAAATACAAAATAATTACACTAGACATAAAATAAAGTGGAGGAGAAAACCCCATTCCACCGACATTTTCACCCTGTTTCGCATCGGAACAAAAAATGTTCATGTTATACGCAAGCGAAAATTCACGCGAATTTAGCGAAAAAGCGGATAATGTCAAAATGGAAATGATGAACATATCAGTTACAGGAGAGCTTATTTTTTACCGAATCAAGAAGTAAATCGCATGACGTTGGGATGAAGTGCGAGCATGTGACCTTCCCTTTTGTCGATATTAAAGATTTTAAGATTTGTTAACGTTTGATTTCTCCGATTTGACATCCCATAAAGAAAGGGGAAATGTGTGGTGAAATGAGAAATAATTTTACAGTGCTATTTGATATTAGTTTTGTTTTTTGTAAATTTGGGAAATAGATAAGGGTTGTTTATGCATTGTCCTGTTCTGATGGGAATGGTATGTTACTACTACCTTGATTATTAGATTTATTTACTAAATAATAAGTTGTTTATGAAAATTGGTATTCTTTTGGGTTGGCTAAGCAAGATATGCTATGCCAAGAAATTTAGGGGGTGGGATTCCTCTTCGGGATGGAAAGTCCCGGCAACAAGGTTTAGGTGGCTAGCGTTGCTGGCTCTGATGTGTTTAATGCCTTGGCAAGGGGCGAAGGCGTACTGGAGTTGGGACGAGGGTCAAGCAAAAGACAAATACAAGAGTACGGTAAAGTGGGACAAAGAAAATGGTGTGATCAAATACCATATTCGAGTATGGCAAGACTGGGGATCTGGTTTAGGAAATGGACACTGTTACATGGACGGTGTCACGATAGTCCAGAAAGGTGTGTCCGAGCGTAAAGTCACAATAACCGTAAACGACAAATCGGATTGGGATGCGACTACGCTATCTGTTGATGGTCATTCAAAAGGGCCATATTCTTCGTGTGGAGGACCAGATAATGGTGACAATACATATTTTTGGGATTTCGATTTGCCTGTTGATCAAGGCGATTTGGACGGAACAGTCAGCATCAGGATGAATGGTGTATGGCATGGAAATGGTTGGACAAATCAAGATAAAATTTCAGAGTCGACAACGCTGAGTATTAATTATCCCCATGCGACCCTTAAAATCGTAAAGGCGGGATATTCTTGTTCTTCTCCGGAAAATGATCCTCTAATTTATTTCGATTGGGAGAATACAGCAACAGAAAACTTGGCGAAAAATGGAACCGTGTATTTGTGCGATGATGGGGATGAGGGTCTTGAGAGGACCGTATACCTTGGAGAGACTTATAAGACTGCGACGAGTGGAAAATTTCGTATCAATGCGGGGTTGACTGATATGTCGGGTAATAACCCAATTCATAATCTGAATGATAGCCATTCTTATAAAATCAGGCATGTATACACTCCAGATGGCAACAAGTCGATTCATTATATTTCAGAAAGTAATGCGGTTATTGTGAATGCCTATCCTCAAGTAAACTATGTCTCATATGATGTGGATAGCAAAAACTCGAAAATTAAAGCGACATGGCGAGTGGAGAAAGCTCCATCGTCTAATTGCCACAAAGGTGATTTTGTTGTGATATTAGAGAGATTAGGAAAAAACGAATCGATTTTGCGAAGAGATACCGCTAATGTCTCATACAAAGCGGGGCAGACTGAATATGTGGCTCCTTTTGATTTGGATTTAGGCGTTGACACGTTGTCCTATAGAATTCGTGTTAGAAGGGTAAATCCTGAAGGGGAATCGTCGTCATGTTATTCCAGCCGATTTGAAAAACAAATCGTGACGCAAATGCTCTCAACAGATCATTTTTATGTCTCCGGCACTCCGTTTGCAGAGTTAAATGATGATTCCACGAACATTATATTACGATGGAACAGAAGGGGGTCTCAATGGAGTGAAGGCACCAAATTCTCTGTTAAGAGAAGAGAATTAGGCAAAGACAAGGAAGATGAGTTCTTCTTGACAGAGGATGATTTTAACAATCAATACTTTGTCGATGAATTGGCTACGAGATGTAAGGCTTATGAATATCAGTTAGTCCTTAAGCCAGGCAATTCTTCGTACGAGGAGCAGAAGGTTCAAGTCCAGGTTAGCGGCAAGAGCGGAAATATGATATATATTCCGTATATAGGTTCGGTGGATGGATTGGAGTCTTCAAAGGGGCATTATTCCGATAAAGTGAAACTTTCGTGGGTGGTGACATCTGGATTGGATAAGGTTGTCATTGAACGTAGGGAATGCGACAATGATAATTCACCGTTCATGTTTGTGAATAGTGTTGAAGTGTCGAATAGTACAAAGTACTTCTATGACGATAAATCTTGCCAGCCAGGTATCTTGTATGAATATCGTATATTTGGAGTGGTAAATTGTGGAACCGATACTATTTCAACGGACACGCTACGCAATTATGGATTCAGAATACCGTCGGGTAATTTCTATGGACGAATAACTTATGAGAATGGTCAGGCGGTCAATTCTGTCCGTGTGGGATTGGAAACGGATGATGATTTGTCCACAAGCGCATTGGAATTTGAAGGAGATGGAGAGGCTGTGATCCCTGGTCGTGGAATCATGGAAGATGCGACATCCGTCACTATGCAGGCTTGGGTCTATCCGAGTGCTCCTTCTACCGATAAGGTGATCCTTATTAGCAAGAATGGATATTATGAGCTTGGATTGGACAATGATACCATTTATTTCATTGCCGGTAATGCGGGCTTGAAATTGACTGAAAAATTGTCGACGGATAAATACACGCACATAACTGCCGTGTGTGATGCGAAAAACAATCAACTCAGAATCTATCTGAACGGACAATTGTCTTCGAAAACAGATTCTGTTTCTATTTTCTTCTCTTCTGCCAATGTCGGAAGTGATGTCGTATTGGGTAGAAAGTTCAATGGCCAGATGGATGAAATCCGGTTATGGAGCAGGGCGTTGGATTCCACGGAGATAGCTGACGATTACACAAGGTATCTGCTTGGAAACGAAAAAGGATTGGATGCGTACTATACTTTTGATTTTATGGTCGCAAGCCGTGAAGAGAATGGAATAACAACGAAACCGGGACAAATATATGATTGTTCGTACGATGGCATCGAAAACTTCCATGAGAACTCGGGTGAATTGTACAAGGTCAAGAGAGCGGATTCTAAGCTGACGTCAAATCAGTTGGCGTATAGCGGTGTTACCGATTCGTCTGGTGTATATAACATACGTTCTGTCCCTTATTATGGAAATGGAACAGCCTATAAGTTGATACCAAAGAAAGGCATCCATCAGTTCTCTCCTTCTCAGGAGGTCCGTTTTGTCGGAGATGGGACATTGTCTCATACCGTAAACTTCACGGATAATAGCTCGTTCCTTGTCCATGGTGTCGTTTACTACAGTGGCGGTGACTATCCTGTGGAGGGCGTGCATTTTATGATAGACGGAGTTCCTGCTCTTGATAAAACAGGACAATATGTTATGACAGGCGCGAATGGTGTTTATTCGATTAATGTTCCTGTGGGAATTCATGAGGTGAAGGCCGTGAAAGAGGGACACACGTTCGAATTGGATGGTCGTATATGTGACATAAATGGCAATGACCTCAACTATCAGGACATCGTCTCCGCAGATCTTTATGACAACACGAAAGTGAAGTATATCGGACGTGTCTGCGGTGGAACGATACAAGAGGCTTATCCTGTCGGTTTCTCGTTCTCCAAAAACAATTTGGCGGACGACATGAAGGTGGTTCTCTCTCCTACAAAAACAAACTGTTCATTGCAAAAGGTTGAAAATGTGCATTCTGACACTATAAAACATCCGGTCTTTCCGAGTCAATCTGCGAAGGGTATAAAACAGGCGGCTGCAACCGTATGTGATTACAATGAAAAGGACATTACTATTCATGTTGATAATGAGACCGGTGAATTCATCGCATGGGTTTACCCGATTGAGTATAATGTGAAATTGGATGTGTATGGCCATCAGGACATAATGGGTGACAATTCTTCTTTGAACTTGTCTTCTTACGCTATTAATCAGTATGAAACTTACAAGTACAAAGATTCAGTGTTCAATGAACAAAGAGTGTTTGAGCGCCTCGTAGATCGTACGGATAGCTTGGATTATCGACAAAAGCAAGTGTTTACGAAACGTTACCGCGCGAAAATGGAGGTAAAGCAACTCGAGGGAGAGAATGAGTTGTCTTATTTCGGAAAACAAAAGGTGGATTTGCAAAGTTTGACGGGTAGTTCGAATGAGAAGACGGTGATTCCATTGTATAATGTATCGTCAAAGACATATACTTTTGGATTGCCAGTGTTCGTTACGAATGACAACGTCTATATGCATTATACGATATTTGAGGAGTATCCATATTATGTGGATAGTAAAATGAACACCGATGAGTCAAAGAAAGATAGAGTATATATTGAGGACGCGTCTGTTTCATTCAATAATAAGATGGCTGTCCAGTCGAGCCTTGATACGCTTAATCAGATATACTCGTTCCAGGTGAACGAACCTGATATGACGACTGCGAAGAGTACGATATCCGCCACTTTCACTTATGGTGATAGTGACAACCCAACCAGCGTTTCTTGGGAGAATCCGTTAGGGAATGCCAATGGAGAGGCCTATGTCCTTGGAAAACACCAAACGGGAACCGATTTCGTGACGGCTGGTCCTGATAAACTTCTTTGCGTGCTTCGTGACCCTCCGGGATCCAATAGTTATTCGTACTTGGAGAAAGGAACTTCGTTTACTCAATCTTCCACGTATAATGGCGCATTCAACCATGAAGGTAGTGAAATGTGGACGACTGGGTTTAAGCTGCAGTCCTCTTCCGTTACATTGACAGGTTTGGGTACTTCCACCGGAACGTCCAATCTGCTTTTTGAAACAGGAAGTGGCATTAAGGCGGGAATTGTTCAGGAAGCTGAATATACAGGATCTAATTCAAAATCGTCAAGTTACACGCTTACGACTCGTATCCAGACGAGTGACGATCCCGCATATGTCGGTGCGGACGCAGACCTCTATGTGGGTTATTCCACGAATATCTCATTTGGAACGACTCAGAATGTCACAGTTTATCCAATCGCTTATTATGATGAGGTGGGCGGAGATCAATATTTTGAGAAAACGTATGCTAAAACTGATTCGTATGCCATTGTGGAAACGTCAGGTATCAGTGCGATAGAGGAATTCAATACGATGTTCGCATATCCACAGATTTATATAGAGAAGACATTGATCCCTAATCTGATAAGTTTGAGGAACTCGTTTATATTGCCGAAGTCGGAGGCAAAAGACAAGGAAACCATGCAGGCATTGGCGGAGAGTTCAGGAAGAAACATTTATGTCTCTAAAGTGTCTATTGATGATCCTAATTATGGAGAAAGCGACGCTGATACAGCTTATTACGATGTGTATTTCTGTGATAAGACTAAATGTGACACTATTCTCACTTTGAATCAGTCCAGAAGAAACTGGGAAAAACTAATGACGGAGAATGAGCGGATAAAAGTTGCGGCGAAGAAAGAGACTGTTCTCCAAAATTATTCTTTCCATGCTGGTTCAAATATTGAATATTCGGAATCTTACTCTTCTGTATTGGCTTCTGCTCATTCGTTCTGTGTGAAGTTGGGAGTCGCTTTAAGTGACGACAATAAGCAGACCACAGCAGGTGCGTATGTTTTGTTTGAATATGAAGAGCAATTCACGACCACCCAAGGCGGTGAATTTGAGAGTGAAGCGGAAGCGTCTCATTCCAAGGGATTTGTCTTGGCGGAGGATGGCGATGATTATCTGAGTGTGGATGTCATCAAAGAACCGATTCTGGATGATATTTCAGGCATATATAACCCGGAAGATTCCGCCTCGTTTAGTGAGACATATGTCGATTGGGTTAATGCGGGAAGTGCTGACACGTCCAAATTACAGAAGAAGGATTTTTATCCAACATTTGTATTCATTACTCGTGGTGGTGCTACCAGCTGTCCTTATGAGGGAGCCTACAAGGCGAGATTCTTCAATGAGAATGGAGTATATCCTGAGATCAGTGCGGCAACTAAGAGAATGGAAGTGCCTAAGATAGATATGCCTGTCAAGTATATCGAAAATGTGCCTTCCGGAGAGGCTGCGTTCTTGACGGTGCGTATGATGAACGAATCCGAAACAGGTGCGGATCAAAGGTTCGATCTTAGCTTGTTGGACGCATCGAATCCGAATGGCGCTGTGCCAACGATTGACGGCAACTCCATGTCTGGCAAGACCCTCTCTTATTACGTTCCTGCAGGGGATGTATTGGAGAAAAAGTTGGCTGTCTATAAGGGATCTGTCTTGAATTATGATCATCTGAAGTTGATCCTTAGCTCGCAGTGCCAGGAAGATATTGCGGATACGGTTGATTTTACCGTCCATTTTATACCTTCTTGCACGAAGGTGGCTGTTGTTAAGCCTACAAACAATTGGACATACAACACGAACTGTTCTACGGATACGATAGATGGGGTGGCACAACATTATATGCCAATTACCCTTTCTGGCTTTGATGTGAATTATACTGACTTTGAGCACTTGGAGTTACAGTATAAGCCAACATCTTCGTCGGATAACGATTGGCTGACTTTGGCATACTACTATAAGTCGGATTCTTTGGCGCAAGTGGCAAGGAATAATGGATTTAACGCTTTCGTCATTTCTTCTGAAGATGCGGGCAATATCTATTATAACTTCTATATGGATAACCTCCCAGACCAGAACTACGATCTGCGCGCGGTTTCATTCTGTAACATCAACAACGAGTTGTACGACAATCCTTCCGAGGTGGTTTCGGGTATCAAGGACATGTACAATCCTCGTTTGTTCGGTTCTCCTAAACCAGCCAATGGTGTCTTGTCGATTGAGGACGATATCCGAATCGACTTCAACGAGACGATTGCGGAGGGTATGTTGTCCCTAAGCAATTTTGAGATTACTGGTGTCCGCAATGGTGCGGTGTCAGACCATAGCGTGGCCATCTCTTTGGATGGTGAGAACGATTACCTCACGACTGAGGTTACTCGTAACTTCGCTAATAAGGATTTGACCTTCGAGTGTTGGGTGAATTATGATTCCTTGCAGAATGCGACCTTCTTCAGCCATGGTGGCACAAAGGAGTCTATCTCCATGGGCATGAACAAGGAGGGCAAGGTTGTCGTCAGAGTAGGCGATAAGGAACTCGTTTCGGAGAATGTTCCTGCTTGGGAGAAATCTTCATGGAACCATGTCGCTTTGGCCTATGATAACGATAATGAGAGAGTGACTGCGTATGTGAACTACACGGCTGTCATCGATGCGGCTGCGGTGAATTTCTATTATGGCGACGGTGTCGTCGAGGTGGGCCGTAACGTGGCTACCCAATCGGGCAATTTCAATGGTAAGGTGGATCAATTCCGCATTTGGAACGCAGTCCGTTCGTCCGCTACTATCCAAGTTAACAGCGCTTCGCAATTGTCTGGGAATGACTTGAATCTAATCGCTTACTACGAGATGGATGAGGCGAAGGGCTCTGTTACGGAAGATAAGGCGCGCGGTGCGAATTTAGTGATGAAGGGTGGTTCTTGGTCTTTGCCAGAGGGACGTTCTGTTAAGTTCAATGGCGAAAGTTACGTCGCTATGAACAGCTCGTCGGCTGTCATCACTTCGGACATGGACTTCACCCTTGAGTTCTGGTTCAATGCTGAGTCAGGTGCAAAAGATCAGACTTTGATCTCTAATGGTACTGGATTGGCTTCGAATGCTGAGGATGCTTCAAAACTCTTTAGCGTTGGTTTTGACCAAACTGGTGCGTTGACATTCCGCCACAATGGATATGTGACGCCTTTGGAGGGAGACTTCTCCGACAACAATTGGCACAACTTCACCCTTGCGGTGAACCGTTCTTCTGGCATCGCCCGTATTTATGTGGATGGTGAGTTGAACGCTTACTTCTCAGCTGACAAGGTTGGTTGCATTACTTCCGATAAGTTGTTCGCTGGTGCGCGCGTATATTATGCGACAAATGATTCGACAGCTGGAAGGGAAAGAAAGGCAGACCAAAAATTCACTGGTATGATTGATGAAGTGAGGTTATGGAATCTCTATCGTCAGCAATCACAGGTGGAGTCCTTCTACAACCAGAAAGTGAATGGAGACGAAATGGGTCTCTTGCTCTACTATCCGTTCGAACACTACGTTGAATGGCAAGGAAGGTCAGAGATGCAGTTCACATTGGAGGATAAGGGAAATGACGCATTGGATGGCAATGGCAAGAAGTTGGCGTTCGCGACGATGCAAGGTGAAGTCTCCGAGTCCCAAAATATCCCTCCAGTTAAAACGAAGGGTGCGACTTCTTCATTGATGTATGACTGGGTGGTTAACGACGATGCGTTGATCATCAACTTGCAAGAGCAAGACTACCGTGTTGAGAAGACCATTGTCAACTTCACGGTGAAGGGCGTGCAGGATATGAACGGAAACTATATCGTTTCCCCAATCACGTGGAGTGCTTACATCGACCGCAACCAGTTGAAGTGGATGGATGACGCTGTGACTGTCAACAAGAAGCAGAACGAGCCGTACAAGTTCGAGATGCCGATCGTTAACAAGGGCGGTTCTGTCATCAACTACAGCCTGAAGAACATGCCTTCTTGGTTGAGTGCCTCTACGGAATCTGGCGCCATCAACCCGTTGGAGAAGCAGACCATCGAGTTCGAGATCGATCCTTCTCTCGCTGTCGGCACGTACGACGAGGTGGTTTACTTGACGAACTCCAATAACGTGACCGAACCTCTCGCCCTCAATGTGACGGTGGAGGGTGATACGCCGGAGTGGAGTGTCGATCCTTCGAAGTATGAGTTCAGCATGGCTGTGTTCGCTCAGATCAAGTTGGACAACCAATTCTCCAACGACGAGAAGGATATGCTTGCCGCTTTCTACAATGGTGAGTGTGTCGGTGTGGCTAACATGAGCTATGACAAGACCATGGACTTGTGGTATGCGATGATGACGGTTTATTCTAATTCGAAATATCATGGCTTGGTTTATCGTGCTTGGGATGCTAGCAAGGGCATTATGACGGAGGCGGTTTCTTCTCCTGAGGTGTCGTTCGAGGCAGACACGGTTTATGGAAAACCAACCGCACCGGTTGTATTCTATAATGGAGCCACTAAGTATCAGAACATTACGTTGAGAAAGGGCTGGAACTGGGTTTCATTCAACCTTGAGAACAAGGCGGGCATGTCAGACTTGAACGCTTACCTCAATAGTGGAAGATGGGGCTCGAACAGCATCGTGAAGGACTTGAGCGGCCATTCCGCAAACTACTCCGTGGGGAGTGGGAAGTGGTTGAATGATAGTCTTGTGTTGAACAACACGAGCATGTTCAAGATCTATTCGGACGAGAATCAGGTATTGTCTGTCTCTGGTAAGGACATCAACTTGGATTCTGCGATGATCTCTTTGGAGGCTGGTTCTTGGAACTACATCGCTTATTTGCCTGCTGGTAGCTTGACGTTGAAAGCAGCGTTGGCTGGTTATAATGCGAAAGAGGGCGATGTCATCAAGTCGAATGAAGGATTCGCCATGTATTATGGCAATGAGTGGATCGGTTCTCTCAACAGCTTGCAACCTAATTGTGGTTATATGTTGAAGAACACGAGCGATATCCAAAAGACATTCAAGTATCCATCTTCCTCTTCCGCTTTGCGTTCCGCCGTTTCCGTGGAGACTTCCGCTTACGAGTCTAACATGAGCATTATTGCTTCTGCCCCTGAGAAGAGGGAGGGCGATCTCCTTCGCGCACTTGTGGGAACAGAGGAGAACAATGTTGTGGAAGTCGCTTTGTCGGACGACTATGCGCTCCAGTTCATCAATGTTTCTGCGAAGGTAGGTGACAAGGTACGTTTCACGATGGAACGTGACGGAGTCACTTATGAGGCGAACAACGCTTTGACCTTTACGGGTGATGCGGTATATGGCACGCCTGACAACCCATTCGTGTTGAACTTCAACGTGGGTGGAGTGGAGACATTGACCGTATATCCAAATCCTATGGATGCCGAGTTGAATGTTGCCGGCAAGCTGGATGGCGAAGGCGACGTGACGCTTGAGCTCTTCGATGTGTTGGGTGTGCTTGTCTTTGAGAAGCAAGTTTCCGCACAGGATAATGTTTTGGACGAAAGCATCAACGTGTCAGGCTTGGTTCCTGGCTCATACATGCTGAAGGTTAACCAAGGCGATGAGTCTAAAGTATTTAAAGTTGTAAAGAAGTAATATGGGAGAGTATATTATGAAGAATTGGTTTTATATTGCATTATCCATCTTCCTCTTGTCCGGATCTTTCCAGAGTTGCAAAGACGACGATGAGGTCGAGGCGCTTGAAGAGCAGTTGAGGGAAAAGAATGCGCTTATCAAGCAATTGGAGGAAGAGAAGAATAGCTTGAACAATACGAACAAGCAATTGGATGAGACCAACAAGAAGTTGGACGAGTTGCTCAAGAAGCTCCAAGGGGGAGAAACTGAGGATCCGTGGGAGGATGTACAGGACACCTCCGTGGTGATTGTCCCTACGGGTAACACGTATGAGAACCCGGGTTGGAAGTCTGTTTCCATTGCTGGCGACTACGCTTACACCATGACGGTGGTCTTCGAACTCCCTGCCGAACTGAAAACGAAGGCCTCTAGCGATGACCTCATGGCGGCGTTTGTCGGAAGCGAGTGCAGGTGTGTCAAAAAAGCCATCGACGGCAAATTCCTTCTGACCGTCATCGGAACGGGTGCGGAGACGACGAATGTGACTTTCCGCTACTGGAATGCGGCGGACCACAGTTTGTACGAGTCTTTGGTGTCGGTTCCGTTCACTTCCGACCGGATCTTCGGTGTGGTGGATAGTCCGAAGAAGTTCGTCTGCAAGCAGTTGTGATGAACAAATCTTCGGGAAGATTGTCCGATATGGATAATTGACCGGAACTCTACATTAGGCGTGGCTCAATGAAGTCTTTTGACGGATTTGAGCCACGCTTTTTATTGAACGGGTAGGGAAGTGTGACAAGTTTCAGGGGAAAAATAACAAACTGTAAGGAATGTCTTGGAAACGGTAAATAATATCAATATGCACATAAATTTTTAAACTTTTTGCGCATATATCACGGGTCTCAAAAAAAATACATATCTTTGGGGGATATTTATTGCTAATTTTAAATGGTAAGGATACGATGAATAATTTTTTCATGGCCCTGCAATTAATGGGCATTGGGTTGGCGACGGTATTCTCCGTTTTATTACTCATTATTTTCTTAGGAAACGTGTTAATCAAGTTGATTAACAAGTATGCGCCGGAAGAAGAGGCGCCTAAATCGAATGCTTTTTCAGCAGCACCTAATCCAGTGGATGCCAACGTGGCACAAGCCATCAGCATGGCGATCAGTAAGATTACGAATGGGAAATCAAAGGCTGACAAAATCGAAAGAATTTAAGAGAAAAACAATCTAATAAAAATGGCTAAAGAAGTTAAATTCAGTCTCGTATTCAGAGACATGTGGCAAGCCGCAGGCAAATATGTGCCGCGCGTCGACCAATTGATGAAAGTTGCGCCCGTAATCGTGAAGATGGGCTGCTTCGACAGAGTAGAAACAAATGGTGGTGGATTTGAGCAGGTGAACCTCCTTTATGGAGAAAATCCGAACAATGCAGTTCGTCAGTGGACGAAGCCTTTCCATGAGGCTGGCATTCAAACCCACATGCTGGACCGCGCCTTGAATGGTCTTCGTATGAGCCCGGTTCCTGCAGATGTCCGCAAACTCTTCTACGTGGTTAAGAAGAAACAAGGTACTGATATCACCCGTACGTTCTGTGGTTTGAACGATACCCGTAACATTATCCCTTCTATCAAATATGCACACGATGGTGGCATGATCTCTCAATGTTGCCTTTGCATCACTTATTCTCCGATCCATACCGTGGAGTATTACACGAAAATGGCCAAGGAGTTGATTGATGCTGGATGTGACGAGATCTGTTTGAAGGATATGGCTGGTATTGGCCGTCCTGCTTTCTTGGGTGAGTTGACCAAAAACATAAAAGCGATCAAGGATATTACCATCCAATACCATAGCCACGCTGGTCCTGGCTTCAACATGGCATCCATCTTGGAGGTCTGCAAGGCAGGTTGTGACTATGTGGACGTTGGTATGGAGCCTCTCTCTTGGGGTACTGGTCACGCTGACGTGATCGCAGTACAGGCTATGTTGAAGGACGCTGGCTTCAAGGTGAAGGAGATCAACATGGAGGCTTACATGGAGGCTCGTACCTTGATCAAAGAGATGATGGATGATTTCTTGGGCTACTATATTCCTCCTCGTAACCGTATGATGAACTCCTTGTTGATCGGTCCTGGATTGCCTGGCGGTATGATGGGTTCCTTGATGACTGACTTGGAGACTAACCTCGAGTCCATCAACAAATGGAAGGAGAAGAACGGAAAGCCTAAGATGAGTCAAGACGAACTGTTGATCAAGTTGTTCGACGAGGTGAAATATGTATGGCCTATGATGGGTTACCCTTGCTTGGTGACTCCGTTCTCCCAATATGTGAAGAACATGGCGTTGATGAACGTTATGCAAATGGAGAAGGGCAAAGAGCGTTGGTCTATGATCGCCGACGATATTTGGGATATGATGTTGGGTAAGTCCGGTAACTTGCCTGGTCCATTGTCACCTGAGTTGGTGGCTAAGGCGAAGGAGCAAGGCCGCGAGTTCCATACAGAGGATCCTCAAAGCAACTATCCTGACGCTTTGGACACCTTCCGCGAGGAGATGAAGAAAGAGGGTTGGGACTTCGGTCAGGACGACGAGGAGTTGTTCGAGTTGGCTATGCACCCACAACAGTACAGGGCTTACAAGTCTGGTAAGGCTAAGGCAGACTTCTTGGCTGACCTTGAGGAGCGTAAGGCGAAGAGAGCCGCTTGCAAGGGCGGTGTTGAGTTGCCTCAAACCGTAACTGTCGAGGTGAATGGTGTTAAGTACAACGTCACGATCGGTGCGAATGATGGTTCTGCTGCTCCTGCGGCAGCGACGGGTGCGGCAGTGGCTGCAGCTCCTGGTGAAGGAACTGAATTGACCTCTCCATTGGAGGGTAAGTTCTACTTGGTGAAGAACTCGGGCGACACACCGGTTAAGGTGGGTGACGCCGTGAAGAAGGGCCAAGTGGTTTGCTACGTAGAGGCGATGAAGACATTCAACGCTATCGCTGCGGAGTGTGACGGAGTCATCTCGCAGATTTGCTTGACGAGTGGTTCTTCTGTATCAGAAGATGATGTTTTGATGAGAATTAAATAACAGGAATCATGGGAGAAATATTAGAAAAAATATATGGCATGACGGCGATTGGCAACTTTGTTGACAATCCCTCATACCTCATAATGATTCTTTTGGCCTTCTTCCTGCTCTATTTGGGTATCAAGAAGGAGTATGAACCGTTGTTGCTTGTTCCAATCGCTTTCGGTGTGCTGATCGCCAACTTCCCTGGAGGTGGCATGGGTGTGCTGGCTGTGAATGGTGTGGGTGAGATTTTCCGCATCTCGAATGAATTCCTGAACAATGGATTGGATAGTGGGTTCCAGGTTCTCTCTTTCGCGGAGGGTACTGAGGAGGCTAAGGAAGGTTTCGTCCAACTTGGAAAACTGTGGTACAATCCAGCCTTGGAAGGCAATGCGATACTTCAGGACGCTAATTTGTCGAACCATATTGAGGTGTATGATATCTGGCAAATGCCTTTGCATGACATCGCTCATGAGTTCGGTATCATGAACTACATCTATTACGCATTGATCAAGTCAGGTCTTTTGCCTCCGATCATCTTCATGGGTGTGGGTGCGTTGACAGACTTCGGTCCGATGTTGCGTAACCTGAAGCTGGCTATCTTCGGCGCGGGTGCGCAATTCGGTATCTTCGCTGTGTTGTTGGTGGGAAGCCAATTCTTCACAATGAAAGAGGCTGGATCTTTGGCCATCATCGGTGGCGCGGATGGTCCGACCGCCATCTTCACGACCTTGAAATTGGCTCCTCACATGTTGGGTCCAATCGCCATCGCGGCATATTCATACATGGCCTTGGTGCCTGTGATCATTCCGTTGGTAGTGAAATTGACCTGCTCCGAGAAAGATTTGAAGATCAACATGAAGGAGCAAGACAAGTTGTATCCTAACAAACAGGAGTTCAAGAACATGCGTGTGTTGAAGATCCTCTTCCCAATTACGGTTACCACGATTGTGGCGATCATTGTCCCTGATGCGGTATCGTTGGTGGGTATGTTGATGTTCGGTAACTTGATCAAGGAGATTGGTAACAATACTTCTCGTTTGTTCAATGCGGCTTCCAACGGTATCATGAATGCGGCTACCATCTTCCTCGGCTTGTCTGTGGGAGCGACCATGACGGTTGACGCCTTCTTGAATCTGAAGACAATCGGTATCGTTGCCGGTGGTTTCTGTGCCTTCGGATTCTCCATCTTCGGTGGTATCATGTTGGTGAAGATCATGAACCGTTTCTCCAAGAAGAAGATCAATCCATTGGTTGGTGCGACAGGCTTGAGCGCTGTCCCTATGGCCTCTCGTGTGGCTAACGACATCGCATTGAAGTATGATACACGTAATCACGTGTTGAACTATTGCATGTCATCCAATGTGGCAGGTGTGATCGGTTCCGCTGTGGCTGCCGGTATCCTGATAAAGTTCTTGGGATGATAATTGATTAGAAATATATTAATAAACTAAAAAAGTCCACTGGTCACAACGACTGGTGGACTTTTTTTATTGATATATATATAGAATGTTATGTTATACGTAATATTATTATTGCAAATTCGAAATATTTTGTAATTTCGCAAATATAGACAATACAATTATAAAACAACACTTTATGTTTTATTATGAAAAGAGTGATTTGTGCATTGGTTTTCTGGGTTCATTTGTGCGTATCCTTTTCTCAATCAGAATGTCCATTGGGGGATTGGGATGATGTGGTTGTTTTTTGTACAGATGAGAATGATTTAGGAATTAAGTATCCAGCATCAACGAACACCGACATGTTCTGTTTCTTTGCGGATCAATACGGTGAGAAATTGGATTCTGTGACATCTGCGGCGTTTAGAAAAGAGTTCAATTCATACGATGTTGCCATAAACATATCTAGTTGTTTGGCGTCTGGCTGTTTTAGTACTCCGAAGTGGTTGTTGATGCAGGTTGAGGAGAGCGGAAGTTTGGTGTTGGAATTAAATCACACAGCATATAGTGATATAGACTTTGCATGTTGGGGACCCTTTTGGGGGGATAAAAAAAGCGATGTTCTCCAAAACATATGTGAAGACCCTGTCACTGCGCTCAATTTCATACCCCAGTATAGAGTGTTGACAGATGAAGATATTGACAAGTGTCCCATTTTGGCAGATCGGAGCAGTGCATATGTGGAGCGTGATAATATGCTTACACAGATAAATAATCCCTGTTATAGAGGCAATTTTGACCAATATCCCTATATGAATCTGCAGGATTGTTCGTTCTCACACCAATATACGGAGATTTGCCATATCGAAAATGCGCAAAAGGGGGGCTGGTATCTTTTTATGATCACCAATTTCGGTAATTTACAGGGAAATATTGATGTCAAGAGATTGGGAGGGTCGGCTGTCGTGAGTTGTAAACCCATTGTCGATATATCCAATACGGGTCCCTATTGTGAGGGCGATGTCATTCGTCTGAAACTATTAAACGCTCCCGAAAACGCGACCTATTCATGGATTGGACCGGATGGATTTAGCTCTACAGAGAAGGCCCCTGTTATCCCTAACGCGACGATTGCGAATGCGGGGACCTACTCCCTCCAAATAGTCTCCAATGGAGTCTCTTCTGCAGTGGTGGAGACGGAGGTGGTCGTTTACCCTAATGTTACGGTAGATACTACCATCATGCTGGAATATGGGGATACTTACCAGTACGATGGGCAGGTATACACGGAGACTGGAGATCATACGGAGGTGGATGCCTCGATTCCATGTGGCGTGAAAAATGTTCATTTGGTCGTTTCTCCTCCTTCGATAACCCTCACTTCCAATGCGCCGATATGTGAGGGCTCTTCTCTTGTGTTGTCTGCCGAGCAATTCTCCGGTGTCCAGTATGATTGGATTCTCCCTTCGGGGCAAAGAGTCCAGAATCAGTCGAATGTGTGGACTGTGGATGACGCTGATTCCTCTTCGAGTGGTATCTATCAATTGGATGTGATCGTTTTCTCGGATACCTTCTCCTATCAGATTGAGGCAGAAGTCCATAAGAAGCATAAGGTTCCACAAGAGGTTGTTTTGCTCCATGGTGATTCTATCGAATTCAATGGAACTATGCTGCATCAAGCGGGCGAATACCAAAACGTGTTCACTGATCAATATGGTTGTGATAGTGTGGTCACCTTGAAGCTACGCTATGAATTCCCAGAGGTGCATATTATCAGCAACTCTCCGCTGTGTGAAGGGGAATCCCTTGAACTCTCGATGGATAAGACGCTTGAGGATGTCACGTTCTTGTGGACGGGTCCTAATGGATTCTCTTCCAACGAAACCTCTATTTCTATTCCTGATGCGACCATAGAGCAGTCGGGCGTTTATCGGTTAAATATTACCACTCGTTCCAATGACGAATTGGATGTCGAAACGGAGGTGCGTGTCAACAAGCGATATAACTCGCTGATCTATGATACGATCGCATATGGTATAGCCTATGCTTTTGAAGGTGAAAATATTTACGAATCGGGCGTATATAAGAAAAACCATACGAGCGTGGATGGGTGTGACAGCGTGATTGAGCTCCATCTTGAACATTATCTTCCGAAGGTTACCCTTTCCTCTAATGAGCCAATTTGTGAGGGAGATGAGTTAGTCCTCTCCGTGGAGCAGGAATCGCCTGTGGATGATATCTTGTGGAGCGGGCCGAATGGCTTTACCTCTCGTGAAAAGACGCTGCGTATCCCTGATGTGACAGCCCAGGATGGTGGACGATATACGATGACCATAACCTACCTCCCGGATGTGGTCTCCGATACATTCATTGACGTGCAAGTGGGTGAATTGTCTTCTGTCCTATTGTACGATACGATTCTCTTCGGAAATCAATATGAGTTTGATGGCCGTTCGTTAAATGAAACGGGTGAATATTCGATTGTCTCCACCTCTCAGTCAGGTTGTGATAGTACGACGACGCTGCGGTTGACGGTCATTGCGGACTCATCTCTTTCCCTCTCTTCCGGATCTTTTTACTGTTATGGAGATTCTGTCGTTATCCGAGTAGACCAGCCACAGGAGAATACGGAGTATAGTTGGACAGGACCTAATCACTTTGTGGCGACGGGAACTTCTGTCCGCATAGACAATGCGACAGAGGCGAATAGTGGCGTCTATGTTGTGACGAAAAAACAGCATGGAGAAACCTTTGCCAAGTCCGTTACGATTCAAGTCGCACCAAGAAGTGCCTATGACACGACCATTTCGCTAGAGTACGGGGAAGATATGGATTTCTTTGGCACATTAATCGATAAGGCGGGGAAATATGAAATGGTGTTGCCGAATGTCATGGGTTGTGACAGCTTTGTCACCTTAACGGTAGTTCGCACCTTGCCGGTGTTTCAATTACAGACCAATTCGCCTGTGTGTGAAGGCGATGAACTGACGATTCGGACAGATGGGGAGTTGGGCGGTGCATCGGTTGAATGGATCGGACCTGATGGCTTCTCGTCCACTCAGAATGAGGTCTCCATCCCTAATGCCACTAGGCGTAACCAAGGCGAATACAAACTTATATGCAGGTATGCGGACACCTTGGTGGAGACAAGCATTCATGCCTTTGTTCGGGAAAGATATAATGAGGAGGTGGAGGTGTCCATCCCTAAAGGCGAGACATACGATTTTGGTGGCGAACCTTTGGATGAATCGGGCGATTATACGAAGACGTTCGTTACTGTTTTGGGGTGCGATAGCGTTGTGACCCTCCATCTCTCGGTGATTTTTCCTGACACATCGCTCAACATACTTGCGGACCATCCATATTGCAATGGCGAGACCATCCATTTAAGGGTAGATCCACAGTATGACTATGCGGAGTATCGGTGGGAAGGCCCGCAACACTTCCAGTCCGTCGGACCGGAGACTGAGATAGAGAATGCCTCTGAGTTTAACGCTGGAGTCTATCAAGTCGTTATGACCGTCTTTGACAAAGAGATCAGGCGCTCTGTGGATGTGGATGTCTATTCAACCTATGCCAGCGATACGACCATCACCATTCCGTACGGAAAATCGTATGATTTCTATGGAACGACATTGACCAAAACGGGTGTCTATAAAAACACTCTTCAGAGTGAGGATGGTTGTGACAGCACAATCTATTTGCATCTGACCGTGATGGACTATGTCCCTTTGGTCCCTGCAGCGTATTTCTCGCCGGACGGGGATGGTGTGAACGACCAATGGATCATCGAGAACGCAGAGAAATACGATCATGTGATGGTGACTATTTATAACCGCTATGGTGCGATTGTCCGTCGTTATGACCATTATGAGAATGAGATGGGCTGGGATGGTAAGGACGAGAAAGGCTATAGTATGCCTTCTGCCGATTATTGGTATACTATCACATACCAAGGTTTGGTCCAGAAGGGTAATTTCACGCTGATCAGACATTAATATTTCGCTTTTTAGGTTGTATATTCGCGCATTAATGTTTGATGTGCCCTAATGAGACCTAGATATTCAATCGAAAAATATTGGTTTGAACCCACTACACAATACAAAGGCAAAGCAGTAGATATATTTTACATCTATCCGACCATTAATTCCGAGCCTCTCTCCAATCGTGGAAGTGTGCCCACCTATACGGATATCAGTCGTGCTGAGGTGCGGAATGCGGCACGGAAGAACCAAGTGTACAATAAGACTGTCTATGCTGCGGACGACTTTAATTTCTATGCGCCTTACTATCGTCAGATGACGACGAAGGTGTTTGCCATGAGTAATACGGAGCGTAAATTCAGGGCGAAGCTTTCTGCATCGGATGTGAAGCGTGCTTTCCAGTATTACATGCGGACCTTCAATGGTGGACGTCCCTTCATCTTGTTGGGCCACAGTCAAGGCTCCCAGATGCTTCTGGAGCTTCTGAAGCATGGTATGACAGATAGACAGTACAATCAAATGATCGCAGCCTATTTGATGGGCTATGAGATCACGGATAGGGATTTGGCTAAATTCCCGCATCGAATCGTTCCTGCCACAGGTGAGTTGGATAGGGGGGTGGTCGTCTCCTACAATTCCGCCACCTCTCTTGAAGGGAAGTCCCCTTTGTTTGCGAATACGGTAGTTTGTATTAATCCCTTGAACTGGAGAACAGACGGTGTGTTGGCGCCTATCGAGCAGCATAAGGGAATCGTCCGTTATGACAAGAAAACGCAGGCATATAAAACCACTCCGCATTTCACCAGTGTGCAGTTACAGGACCATATGCTCGTGTGTGGAGATGTGGATCCACGGGTGTGTTACAATGAAAGCCTGAAAGAGCCTTTCCCTTGGGGTAATTTACACTTCGCCGATACATGGTTATATGCGGAGAACATTAAGGAGAATATGCGCAAAAGAGCAGGCATTTTGGAGTGATTCCTCTATGTATGGTGACATAAAAAAAGCACTCCTGATTTCTCAAGAGTGCTTCCCCCTTATTATGCAAACCTATTATAGTTTTACAAATTTTGTCTTGTAAGTTGTACCATTGACGTTGATCGTCACGATATAAACATTGTTCTCCAAGTTGCTTACATTGATGTAAGAGCCGTTCTTCACGCTCTTGACTTTGATGACACGTCCAGTCAAGTCAGATATGACGATGTCAGCCTCTTCACCTTCGAAAGCGAACCATAAGTAATCCGATGCAGGATTAGGGTAAATATGAAGGGCAGGGGAGTCTGAAGATTTGATCTCCTCAACCAATGTCGAATCTGGCTTGTGTGTCAACAGAGGTAAATAAGCGTTCTTCTTGGCGTAAGTCGGGCGAGAAGTGACGGTCCATGACCCATCGCCAGTATAAGAGAAGCGGCTATAGGATTCTCCGTCCGTATGAGGTTGGTAACGGATGGAATCGATGACTTCGATCTTCCCGTTTACCTTTCTGCTCAGAGCTATCGTTTGACCTTTGTCTTTCGCAAGCTCGAAGTTCGTATGCAAAGGACCTTGGTCGGACGAGTCCGCATCCGCCCAGAATACGAGGTATCCTTTCTCTGGGATAGTAGTCTTCGCAGGGTTGTTGGTCGGGATTTGGAACCTATCCAATGTTTTTCTCTTGTCGGAGAGGTACATGCCACCCAAGTCGACAGGCACATCGCCGTCGTTGTAGATCTCGATCCAGTCCTCGTCTTGGCGGAACTCGTCCACATATTGTTTGTTGGCGGCGCACACCTCGTTGATGTAGAGCTTGCCGTAAGAAGTTGAGGTGCCGTCCTTCTCGAATACTGCGCGGAGAACGCAAGCCTCGTTCACATTGCCGGTGTATTCCTCGTTGTTGGACGAGTTGTTGGATGTCACGCCTGTCTTTTCGTCTAGCAAGGAGAGATCGAACGCTACGGAAGCGGAGTTCTTTGCGCTATGCAATTCCACAGCGATAACGTTTTTGCCTTGGACGAGATCACTGCGGCGGATATTGAAACTTACCGTAGCGTAAGAATCCATCTCGTAAATGGCTCTGGTTGTATCGCTCACGTTGCTAGGCAAGTTGTAGCGATAAATCTCTCTGCCGTTCAGATAGATGATCGCACCGTCACCGATGTGGGCCAAGCATTGGACTTCGTTGTCCATGGAGTTGAGGTTGTCGATGTTGAACTCTTTCCTCAAGTAGATGGTCTTTGCAGCTTGTGATGTGCCGAATCCGCCGATGCCTCCCCAATCGCCACCGCCGATGCCACCGATACCACCGATGCCGCCGATGCCATCTCCAGGGGCAGGCTGGATACCCATGTTGCCACCGTTCCAGTTTCCACCGTTCCAGTTGCCGTTGTTGCCACCTGTGTTGTCGCCATTGTTGCCACCGTTCCAATTTCCACCATTCCAATTGCCGTTATTGCCACCTGTGTTGTCGCCATTATTGCCACCGTTCCAGTTACCGTTATTGCCACCTGTGTTGCCACCGGTATTGTCACCATTGTTTCCACCGTTCCAGTTGCCGTTATTACCTCCTGTATTGCCACCAGTCCAATCACCCATACCACCGGTCCAGTCGCCCATGCCACCAGGCCAAGTGCCACCTCCGGATGATCCGGTGACGTTGGTTTTCACGTAGTAGGATATGTTACCTCCGAGAGGGGCTTCGCCGGATTCCCAGCTGGAGTCGTCGAAAGAACTCTCTTTCCAGTTGTAAGGCGTGCTTACGGAGTCACTCAAGTAGAGGTACTTCCAAGAATCGTTGGTGTTGATGATGTAGTTTTCCCTACATACTTCCCATTTCTTGAATTTGTAGCCTACAGGAGCGTTAGCCTTTACTGTGATTTGTGTGCCAGAGAAATATTTGCTTCTGAAATCTCTCTTGTTGATAGGCTCCAGTCCGTTCAGCAAGTAGGATGTGCCAGGGATGTCGGAGTAGATTCTCAGAGGCACCGGAGAACCATAGTTCAATGCGCTGGATACATGGTCGAACACCACATTTTGTCTTGCCACAAGAAAGTTGCGTACCTTCATGGCTTCATCTCTCCATGACAAGGAAGTTTCCTTGATGTTCTTTTGTGCGAGGAAGTTCCTGAAATAGTCTGCCTCCTTGTCCAAAATGGTCATCATACTGTCCAATATATAGGCGGTGTTCTCTGCTCCGAATGTGGTACCTGCGTGGGCGACGAACTTCGTCATGAGACGTCTGCTCATTTCCGGATTCTTAATCAACTGGGTCAAGTAAGTGAGTTTGTTTGCGTTGGAAGTGAATCCGTTGCCTGTCATATTCTCCTCATACAAAGAAGTGGAGTATTCCGTGTCGTAGAGGATCCAGCGCCACTTGCCGTTCTCGTTGCGTTTCCAAGCCTTGTTGTTGTTGTCGGCCCAGTCCTTGTTGAAGATGTATATTTCCGTCATCATGTAGTTTAGGAACTCGTCCACGTCGATGATCTCGTCGATCTTGTTGAATGCGTCGGCGGAGCTGGCGTTATTGGCGATGTTCTTGACCTGTTGGAAATCATCACATTCGCCGGTTCCCGTCTTTGATGTAACTTGGATGCAGAAATCTTCCTCCTTCAGTCCGTAGTTGGAGTAGACGAAGTCTTTGTTGGTACGTTCGCGCATACCCAACATCGCATAGTATTCGCCGTTCATGAAGACCACAGTTGGCTCGTAGGCTTGGTGGTCCAAATCCATGCCGGAAGCCGCCACTGTTTGGATGTAGCCATCCCTGAACAACATTCTTCCGAAGTCGTTACCTGAGTTACGGAGCACGAGGCCTTTCCATTTCAGGGCAGGTTTCTCTCTGAATATCGCGCAGTCGAATTTGTTGTTTCCAACCGCCTTGCTAGCTTTGACGGACATTGACTTGATGGCTTTTGTGCGTGAACAAGCACCGAATGCGCTGATTTTCACCTCTTGGTTGGCCATGGTCTCCTTGTTTTCGTCGTACAACTCGAAGTTGCATGGACGGTCCCATTCGTTCATATAGTTAGCTGTCCTATCCATGGCTCCACAGTTGGAAGGAACTGTTTTTCCGTTTCGTCCCACGACCAGTGCACCCAATTCGTCTCCGTATACGTAGTCACGGTCCGTCACCAATGATACGACCTTGATGGAGGTCGGTATGTTGTTGATGCCGATGAAGTAGGTCGCTGTTGTGATGTCGCTGGCGACTTCCCCGTTTACGACTGCGATGGCACGCAGCGGTGTGGTTGTGTTGATTTGGATAGGGGAGGAGTATTGCATGGAGTTGACGGTTGGCTCCTTGCCGTCCGTCGTGTAATAAATCTTTGCGTTACCATCCTCCGCATAAATCTTAACGGTCTGAGAACCAGAGTAGAACCCTCCGTCTAAGCTGAACTCTGGCGCTGTTGTTTGGGCGTCGGCTGTTCCTGCGTTGTTGTTCGTCTCCTTCATGGTCGGAGTGACGAAGTGGGACAATTTGTTTCCACCGTCTTGTACTCTTCCGTAGGAGGCGTTCCTGAATGGCTTAGGGTAGGTCACCTTGTCCACCAGATGACCGCTTGCGTCGGAAAGAATCAACGTGCCTCCCTCGCTGTCCAGCTTGAAGTTGGCGTGGTTGGTTTTATCCTCTTCGTCGAAATAGAAGATGGCGAAGCCCTTTGGCGGTATTTGGATGTTGTTGGCACGATTCTGCCATTTGTATATATCTGATTCTGAGTCGGAAAAAAAGTAGTTGCTCACGTCAACCGTATCGTTCCCAGAATTATATAGTTCCGCCCATCCTGCAAAATTGAAGTCTTCATTGACTTTGAAGGATGAGTTGCGCACCATGATTTCATTTATATGAATGGTTGCCCATGTCGGACTCGCTATCAGGGTCGTTAATAATAAGTAATTCTTTAATTTCATAACATTTATCTTTAAGTAAAATGTGCATATGGTTTACTAATACTACAAATGTATTTTTTCTTCTTCTTATTCCCAAAAACAATCAATCAAACATACCATTTCCATTTCCAAGAGTGCTTTTCTTTCAAAAACCATGTGTGAAATGCATTTGAATATAGGTATACATAGTAAAAAAGGGGAAGCGAAGCCTCCCCTTTCTGTATTTAATACAAAGTGACTACCTTCTACAGCCCTTTCACTAGAGATGCTATAGCCAACAAAGCGAATGCGGCGCTTACGAACCAAAAACCGTTGGCGGTGACGAAAGGAATCGCTACAAAATAACCTAAAATACCTAATACGCCGAGTATGACGGCTATAACCCAAATGATTTGTTTAGGAGCTGAAAGTGTCATAATACATAGAATTTAGTTAATAATAAAGTTCCAATTGCGGAATGGTTTTTTTATTTCCCATCTCACGTTTACAAGGTTACTAAATTTATTTAATAATTGCAAATAAATGTTAGTTTTTTTTTTGATGGCAGACGCTTTTTTTGAAATGGAGGGCGGTTTTTTCTGGAGTGGGGTGGTCGCAACGCTATTTTTCCCTGCTGTAGAGAATCACAATCGCGCATTGTAAGGTTCAATATATAATAATAAAGGTTGGCCAAATGATTGACCAACCTTTATATTCCTATCGGTTATTAAAACGATAATCGATTACTCTGCAGCTTTCTCCTCAGTTGCTGGAGCCTCAGCCTCTGCGGTTGCAGCGGCAGCCTCTTCAGCGGCAGCCTTAGCGGCAGCTTCGAGAGCGGCAGCAGCCTCTGCTCTCTTCTTGGAAAGAGCCTCGGATTTAGCTTTGTTGATAGCTTGCTCCTCTTCCAAACGTTTCTTTGCGGAAGCGATCTTCTTGGAGTTTTGCTCAGTTACAACAGCATTGTTTTTCTTCTCTTTTTCGTTCAACCAAGTTTGGAACTTCTTGTCAGCCTCAGCCTCGTTGAATGCGCCTTTCTTCACACCACCCAACAAGTGCTTCTTCAAATATACGCCCTTGTCGCTCAAAAGGTTTCTTGTGGTGTCAGTTGGCTGTGCACCGGTCATCACCCAGTACAATGCTCTGTCGAAGTTTAAGTCAACTGTAGCAGGATTTGTGTTCGGATTGTATGATCCGATTCTCTCAATGTACTTACCATCACGTGGTGCCCTGCTATCTGCTACGACGATGTGGTAATACGCGTACCCCTTACGGCCGTGTCTTTGCAATCTAATTTTGGTTGCCATTCTTGTTTTTAATTAATTTGTTAAACTTCTTTACGCTTAAAAAAAGCGGTGCAAAGGTAGCATTTATTTTCCGAATATTAAAAACAATTTCTTATTTTTGCGCTGAAAAAGTAAGAAATAAGGTTAATAACGGCTATGCTCGCACTTTTTAAAAAGGAATTCTGTAATTTTTTCTCCTCTCCGATGGGTTATATCGTCATTGGAGTATTCCTCTGTCTGACAGGTCTTTTCTTATGGGTGTTCCCGGGAGAGGAAAATATTTTGGATGGTGGTTACGCCAATATGGACGGCCTATTTTACTTCGCGCCATGGCTTTACCTCTTTCTTGTGCCTGCCGTCACCATGCGTCTCTTTGCGGAGGAGCGTAGGACGGGTACCATCGAGTTGTTGAAGACTCGTCCGATATCAAGCGTGAGCATCGTCATGTCCAAGTATTTCGCAGGTGTCTCGCTGGTCTTGTTCTCTCTTATTCCGACGTTGTTGTTCTTCCTGTCGGTTTGGCTTCTGGGCGATCCGATGGGTAACATGGACATGGGTGGCACCTGGGGCTCTTATATAGGGCTATTCTTCTTGGCTACCTTCTATACGGCGATTGGCTTGTTCGCCTCGTCGCTCACGGATAACCAGATCATCTCTTTCATCGTTTCCGCCGTGCTTTGCTTCTTCGCATACATTGGCTTTGACATTGTCTCTCACATGGCTTCCGATGGTCAGACGGAGAGTTTCATCGCCTCGTTGGGCATCAGCGCCCATTATGATTCGATGAGCCGTGGCGTGATTGATAGTAGGGATGTCATCTATTATATTATCGGTATTGTCATCTTCTTGTTCTTCACGAAGGAGATTGTCGATAGAAAGGGCTAAATCTGCTGTTTTATGCTTTACCAATGCGATAGGAATGTTGACGGGGAGCTTCTCTCCATATGGGAGATGAATGAGTCCGTTGAGGATCTTTTCGCTCTTTTCCCTGAAAAGGGTGGGCTATATCGTGATGAATTGGCCCATTATCGTTCCAGTAAGAGAAAACAGGAGTATCTTTCCGTGCGAGCTTTGCTTCTACATGCCTTGGGACATGAAGGGGTCGTTTCCCACGATGAAAAGGGGAAACCTTACTTGCTGGAGGAGAATCAGTTGCACATAAGCATCTCGCACACAAAGGGATATGCGGCTATTTTCGTCAGTCCACACCGTGAGGTGGGCTTGGATGTGGAGCAGTTTTCCGATAAGATATTCCATGTGAAAGATAAGTTTCTTAGTTTTGAGGAGAAACAAATCATCGATTCCACCGATAGAACGCAGCTGTTGCTTTGCTGGTCAGCCAAGGAGGCGGTCTATAAACTTTATGAGGGCTTGAAGCCTGAGTATTGGGAGCAGATCACCCTCAAGAAGTTGGATATGGATCAATGTGTGATGTTGGCCGAGGTGGAGGATCGACCGCCTGTCACCCTGCGTTTTCGCGTTTTTCCTGATTTTGTGATGGTACATAACTGATTCATCGCATGATTTGTCACTATTTCAATCCTGAGAATGATTTGGCGTTGGCCCATGGCGGCGGACATTACAATCCGCCTGCGTCGGCCGTGAAGCTTGCCACGGACCTCTCTCTCTTGCCGGTATGGTTCGCCCATAACGGAGAAGTGGTCTTGTCTCGCAACCATGTGCCTTCCGATTGGCAGGCGGATATCTTCGGGCGATTGGGCATTGACGTGCGCTGGATTCCTTTCGAGGAGAAGATTCGTCGTCCGTTGGAGGAGGATGTCCTGGTGCCATGGGGGTGGAACGAGTCGTTGCTTAGGGATTGGAATCGAAATGCGAAGAAAAAGATCTCCATGGATGTGCAACGTCTGCGGGAGCGCTCGCACCGACGTTTTTCCATTGAGACCCTTCGCTGGCTGGCTGGGGATGGCTTGTTGCCGCCTGCGCTACGGATGCCGCAAGAACTTTTCTCTTTGTCGGAAATCCGCCAATTCATCGAGTCCCATCCCCGCTCTCTCTTGAAAGCGCCCTGGTCGTGTAGCGGCAAAGGCCTTCGATGGGTGGAGGGCGAGTGGAGCGGTGCGTTGGAATCGTGGTGCGCCAATCTTTTGGAGCGGCAACAGAGTGTGGTTGGGGAGTTGGTCTATGATAAAGTGGCCGATTTCGCCATGGAGTTCCATAGTGACGGCGAAATGGTCTCGTTTGCGGGCTATTCCTATTTTTCTGCCGATGAAATGGGCACATATCGCAGCAACTATTTGATGTCTAACGAATTGATCGAGAGAAAACTTGGTGATTCCATCGATGGAGCGTGCTTCTCTCGAATAGCTCATTCTTTAGCCTCCTTCTTCTCTCGGACGGTGGCTCCGTACTATCGGGGGTATTTGGGCGTTGACATGATGGTGGTGCGGGATGGGGCAGACCGATGGATTCACCCTTGCGTGGAGGTGAATCTGCGGATGAACATGGGGGTGTGCGCGAGGATTATAACCGATAGATATCTATCCCCTTCCTCCGTCGGTGAATTCGTGATATGGGCGAACAGATCGTCCGATGAATTGGCGAAAATCTGTTCCGACTATTCGCGAGATTATCCCCTTGTTATTCAAGATGGTAGGATGCGATCCGGCTTCTTGCCGCTCACATTTGTCGGTGAAAACGCCCGATATGCGGCGACGATTTTAGTGAAGGAAGGTTGATGTGGGGATGAAACGTATTGCGGGGACGCTATGCATTGTGGGGACGCAATGCATTGCGTCTCTACGGTGGTGGCTGTCTGAAAAACAGTATAATATTGACAGGTGATTCACGGGTAGAATAGGGTAGCGCTACATCTCCTCTCATTCCGACATGATATTCAGCTCCGACAGGCCACTGAGTAGGAAGTCCGTAAGTGCTTTCTTATTCTCCGGCTGTGAAAACTGGGCCAATTCACCACGCATAAACGGTACCTCACATCCTTTCAGCGCACATTGGAACAGAACAGCGGCAAACTTGGGATTCTTCACGTTGAAAACGTTACGGGCATTGCCCTCGATGAAAATCTTCTCCAACATCCTGCGCTCCTGCAGATCCAACTTGTGACGAACCCTCTCCACTAAATGAATATTGCTGAAGAAACTGGCGCGCAAGTTCCCGTTCCTGCGCACGGCCTCCTGAAAGAGGCTCATCCTCATGTATATGTAATTAATCAGATTCTCCGATGGATTCTGGCTTTTCTGCATCTCCTCCTGCAGTTTATGGGCCAGTTGGAACAATTCGTTCTCTATGACCGCGGAGTAGACTTCCTCCTTCGATTTGAAATAGGTGTACAATGTCCTCCTCCCCTTTTGGGCAGCCACGGCGATATCGTTCATCGTTGTGTTTTCCACTCCCTTGGCGGCGAAAAGTTTTCTTGCGACATCAATTAATAAATTTCTTGTTTTTATTGTTCCCATAACATTTCTTAATCGTACGTCTTTACAAAATTACACCATTTTTCCCAAATCTTGTATAACTATTTCTAATTTTTTAAATTCGCGATATGGTTATTCTTAAGAAATATGGGTTTTTGTGCACCCTTTTAGTGATTGGGTGTTTGTTTTCTCTGTCTTCCTGCCGTGATGAGAAAAGGGGTGTGGTGAGTGATGATGTGCAGTTGCGTTCCTTGCCACTCCAGTATGCCACTCATTTCCATGTGGAGGAGGCTCCGTTTGGCTATGTCGCCACAATCTATGCGGGGGAGGAGGATTCGAATGTGTCGTTCAGGTATGCGTTGGTACGCGATGATTCATATCGTTTGCCGGAGGATGCTCGGAAGATAAACATACCGATTGACCGTATGGGTACCAACTCCGGCACGCTCTTCGAGTTCCTTAGACTTTTAGGGGAGTTGAACAAGGTGGTGGCCACATGCGATGTGAATTATCTTTACTCCGACGATGTGCGGGAAAAAGTTAGGCGGGGAGACATTGTCCCTTTGGGTTCCTCTTTTGATATCAATGCTGAAAAGGTCTTGGTGGCGCACCCGGATGTCTTGTTCCTATCCGACTTGCGCGATGATCCCCACACGGATGCATGTCCGATCGTCCGCAATTTCGAGTGGAAGGAGCCTTCCGCTCTCGCACGGGCGGAGTGGATTAAATTCATCTCCCTTTTCTTCGATAAATATGCGGTGGCTGATTCCATCTTCCAGACCATAGAGCAAAGGTATATGGATCTGAAGAAGCTGACGGACACTGTGCGGGTACGTCCCACTGTCTTTGCCGCTGGTATGTATGGAGACACGTGGTATCTGACTGGTGGAAAAGGATTTATGTCCAAACTCTATGAGGATGCGGGCGGAACCTACCTGCTCTCTGACACCTTGGTGCCAACTGTCACCTGCGGGACGGAATGGTTGCTGGCCCAATATGCGGAAGCGGACTTTTGGATGAATTGTGGTATGGTCAGAAAGGTGGATCTGGATCCTCGTCTTCGTCAGATGAAATCGTATAAAAATGACAATGTCTACCATTTTCAGAAGCGGGAGAAATTGTTGGATGGCATACACATCACGGATTTCTATGAAAGTGCGGTGGCGCAGCCTGATGTTTTGTTGTCTGATTTGATTTCCATCTTCCATCCTGAACTATTACCGAATTGTCCGACCGTCTACGTCGGTCGTTGCGAGAGTGAAGGAGATAGGAGGTGATTGCTCATGGAACGGAAGAAGGTACTTTTTTTTATTCTTTTTATCCTTTCTATCGTACTTTTTTGTGTGGATATATTGTTTGGCAGTGTGGATGTTCCATGGCGGGACTTCGTCGGGTTGGTCGAAGGGAATTGTAACCCTGTTTATCGTACGATTTTGGTCGACATCCGTATCCCCAAGGCCATTACCTCTGTATTGGTGGGCGTTTCCCTCTCTGTGTCAGGTCTTTGGATGCAGACATTGTTCCGCAACCCTTTGGTTGGCCCCTATGTTTTGGGTATCAGTTCAGGCGCCTCGTTAGGGGTGGCAGTTTATCTCTTGTTGTTCTCCTTTTTGGGCATCTCAGCGTTTTATCTTTCCTGTTGGGGCGTAGCCCTTTCCTCTTTGGTGGGAGCCGCGTTGCTCTTTATGCTGGTGATCCTCATCTCATATCGCTTGCGGGAGAATGTTTCCCTCCTGATTGCGGGGGTCATGTTGGGGTGCTTGGCGACGTCCGCCATCTCCTTGCTGCAGAATATCAGCGATCCAGATTCCGTGAAGATGTTTGTTAATTGGACATTAGGTTCCGTATCTGGCGTCACGTGGGAAAAACTGAGGGTCATGGTTGTTTTTGTGTGCATTGGTTTGACCTTTGTCCCGTGGCTGGTCAAACCATTGGATGCCATGTTGCTGGGTGATGATTATGCCAATAGTGTCGGGGTGGATGTGAAGCGGGTGAGGTGGTTGATCATTCTGTCCGCCACGCTTCTGACGGGAGCGGTCACTGCTTTCACTGGCCCGATTGGCTTTATCGGCATTGCGGTCCCGCACATCATAAGGGAACTTCTGCAGACCTCCGCTCATCGTGTGTTGACCCCTTGTTGCATGCTCTGTGGCGCTGTGTTGATGCTTGCATGCGATATCCTATCCCAATTGCCGGGGTCGGGTTATATTTTGCCTATTAACGCCCTCTCTTCTTTGATTGGAGCGCCTGTGGTTTTATGGATTATTTTGAGTGGGAAGCGCTAATTTGCGTTTGTTTTTAATTTTGTTTTTGTTTGTTTTGTTGCGATTTGTTATTTTTGTAGATGGAAAGAGACCCCAAAGAGGGCGTTTCTGTAGGTCTAATAAAATGCTTTACTGAAAGAAAAAGTCTGTTCGCTGAAATCTTCATGGCAATAGTCAAATATTTTAAAATATTAGAAATTAATTATACACCTTTGTATGGCGAAGAAGAAGAGTTAAGAAGATTTCCCATTATGATGGAATAATGGTTTTCGTAGATGCGACGTGTAGAAGAGTATGCTAAAATAAGGGAAGTGTATGTATATTTTTAAATTTTATTGAACATAAACACACATCTTGATGACCTGAAAAGGATACATGCGCTGGTGTCTCTTCTATCCATGAATTAAAAATGAATATGCGCAATTAAAAAATTGAGATTATGTCCTTAAATCTGATTACTGGAATATTCCAGACAAAAGCGATAAAGGGAGTGATGATCATAGGATTGTTGCTCAACTTTTTGGATGTGTTTTCGCAGGACACCAACATCGATACTCCGAATTTGAGTTTCGAGGATGGTAATTTGGCGAACTGGGAACAATACACGGGAGGTTTTTATCTTGACGATACGGATAGCACGTATAAGTATCAACAATGGAACAAGGTGACGAATGCAGGTGACCGCATTACCGTTGTGAGTGGTAGTGGAGAGCAGAACGACCCTGTTATCAGTTGCTGGAATATGTTGACGAATCCTGACAACAGGAAAACTGTGAGGATTGGCAATTGGAGATATCCGGAAAGCGCTTCTGGTATGACTACTACTAAGGTCGCTGCCGCTGAACGCTTGGTGTACAAGTTCACTGTTACGGAGAATACCACGTTGTTCAACTATGGTTTTGCTGTGGTTTTGGATTGTCCGGACTTGTCGTCCAGATCTACTGGCGGCGGTGGCATTGGCGGCGGTATCGGTGGTGGTATCGGTGGCGGCATTGGCGGTGGTGCTGGTGCTGGCGGCGCTGTCGGTGCTGGTGGCACAGGAGGATCGGGTAATGAACATATCGGTGAACAATTGCCGAGTTTTTCTGTCGGCATCACCACGGTAGACCCATCGACAGGTATGATAGGTCACTTGAATTGTGGAGAGTTTGTCATCAATGCGGAGGGACATAATGCGGATGGACTTGAATTGGTACAGGATCAGACTGACCAAACCTGTACGCGTTCTCTCGTTGATCATGCCAATACCAATCCTTTGTCCGAGTATGCGTTTCGTCGTTGGACTTATGGAAGTTATGATTTGAAGAACTATATCGGGAAAGAGGTACAGATTGAGGTTATTGTGCATGATTGTTTAAGGGCGGATAAAAACACTGGAGTGGTCGGCGCAGGTGGACATAGGGCATATGGCTATTTCTGGGCGGAAACAAGGAAACTGGAGCTGAAGGTGAAGAATTGTATCGATGAAGATGCTCGGATTATGGCTCCTGCTGGTTTTGACCTCTACGAATGGACCCGCGATGATGGTGTGCATGTGGACACGGATCCAAACGATCCTTCCGTGGCTGTCATCCCGAAAGATTTAAAAAGTACGGTGGCAATCTACAAGTGTAAATTGTCAAATACGCAAACGGGTTGTTCCGATCCTGTGGAGTTGACCGCTCAGTTGCAGGAGATGGACGCCTCGTTGGATTTCGATTATGAGAACGATTGCGGTGGAATGGTGCATTTTAAGGACGTTAAGCACAATATCATCGGTGATAAGGTGACAGGTTACATGTGGGACTTCGGAGATGGATCCGCACCTCAAAACGTACAGACTCCGGATGCCCGATACATGGCTCCTGGTCAGTATACTGTGAAGCTGACGGTGAAAACCGAATTGGGTTGTACAAAATCCATCGATAGGGATATCTACGTGCGCCATTTCCCTAATTTGAGCATTAGTTCCCAAAAAACCGTTTGTATCGGACATGAGGTGGAGCTTGAAACGGTCGGCGCATCTGCCAATAGCCGTTATGTATGGAGCACGAATCCTTCAGATACTTCCACTTCTTCTTCCCTCAAAACGGTGATCAATTCATATGAAAATGATTTCCGTGTGGATGTGATAGATGAATATTTCTGTAAGTACACGAAAGATTGGAAGGTATATGGTGTCGAGAGCCCTCGCCTTTCGATAACTGGTGAAAAAGAGGTGTGTCTGGGTGATACGGCGCACTTGGAGGTCCGTGATTATCTCTTCCCTGATTCGACCATCAATTACACTTGGATATCGATGGGTGTGAATTCCGATTTGTTGAAGGCTTGTCCGTTGACTGACACCACGTATACGGTGAGGGGAACCTATGCTTATGGCCCTCGTTGCTTCAGTGAGGCATCGTACAAGGTCAATGTGTTGCCTCTCCCTGTGTTGAATGTCGACGGTGACAGACAAGTATGTCAAGATGAACCGGCGAACCTGAAAGCCGAGTTGGTGTCTTATAATGGAGATTTTGCGTCATGTATATGGGAGGATGAGGTTACAGTGGGTGAGAACCGCGCTGTCTATCCGACTGACGAGACTACTTATTCCGTCTATTGCGTGGACGAAAAGAACTGTAAGTCCCGACCTGTATCCATCACGGTGAAGGTGAAGCCTTTGCCGGATATAAAGATCACGGGTGATTCCGCCATCTGCGAGGGTAAGTCCGCGAAGTTGACGGTGAATGGTGTGGGTACGAATGTGGAGTGGTACGATGGTACCGCAGGACAGACTACCATTACCCGAACCCCGACGCAGGATACCACCTATTGGGTGGAGGGATACTCCAACGGATGTAAGGGTAGGGCGGACTTCACCGTCAAGATTTTGGATGTGCCTACGGTTTGGATCGAGGGTGTTTCGTCCATCTGCCGGGGTGATTCGACGAATCTGATCGCCCGGGGTGCTGACACGTACGTATGGAACACTTCGGATAATGTGGATTCCATTTGGGTTTCCCCTTATTCGGAGTCCGAGTATTCTGTGATAGGTACTATGAACAATGGTGGTTGCGTGGGCACGGCGACCTTTAAAGTGAGTGTCAATGAGCCTCCGACTCTTATCTTATCCGGTAATTCGGATGCTTGTGATGGAGACGAAGCTAAGGTGTCCGTCACGGGTGCGAACGAGTATTTCTGGAGCAATAATGCTTACGGATCTAACGTTTCCGTGAGAGTGACGAAGGATGACACGCTTACGGTACGGGGTGTGGATATTAACCAGTGCGAGGCCACCGCTACATGGACGATCAAGAAGAAGGAACTTCCTCAACTCTCCTATTCGGGTGATACAGCCGTGTGCGCAGGTGATATATTGACCATCACGGCTTCCGGCGCCAACACGTACGAGTGGCAGGATGGTTCCGGTACTTCTGTCTTCAGCCAAGTGCTGGAGAGGGATATGGAACTGAAGGTGAAGGGTGTCATCAACGGATGCTCCTCCAGCATCATAATCCCTGTCAGTGTTTCTCCTGTTCCGTCCCTTTGGGTCTCCGGATCTGGCGTGACGGGTGTGTGTGCGGGGGATCCTGCCGTGTTGATCGGACATGGCGCCGACCGTTACCAATGGAGCAATGGTGAGACGACCGACACAATCGTGATATACCCGACCAACTCGACGGATTACTCCTTGTATGGCTATTCCGAGAAGGGTTGCGAAGTCTTTATCCCTGTGCCAGTTAAGGTGAACCCTAACCCTATGGTCTATACGAAGGGAGACACGAAGGCATGTTTGGAGTCTGTGGTCACTATCGAAGCGATGGATTCGAACGGTGAAACGGCAAGTTTCTCATGGGACAATGGTAACATGGGTTCTGTCATCACACCGAAAATCATGGGTGACCAGACCTTCACGGTGACTGCCCAGAACCAATATGGTTGTAAGGCTCAGGCGACGCATACTGTCTATCTGACGGAACAACCTGTTCTCTCATTCTTGGGCGAAACGTCCGTCTGCTATGGTGAAACGACCACGTTGCAAGGCCAGGGTGCCGTGAACTATACGTGGAACGATGGCGAGAAGGAGTACACAGGATCTTCCATCAATGTCTCTCCGAAAGAGAATACGCTCATCCGCATGACGGGTAGCAACGTGGGTAATTGTCCTGCCTCCATCGATATACAGTTGACCGTGCTTTCTTTGCCGTCCATCTTGATCACGGGTGATAGTGCGGTATGCTTCGGTGACGAGTTCTCACTCTATGCTTCTGGTGCGTCGACGTACAAATGGAGCACAGGGGATGAGACCTCCAGCATCAAGTATAACACGGGTACTTCTTCCGAGTACACAGTATGGGGAACGAACGAGTCGGGTTGTGTATCACAGGCTACCCATGTGGTGGAAGTGCGTCCTAACCCTATTATCCAAATCGAGAAAGGTTTACAGACAGGATGTCAGGGTAGACCAGACACGATACGTTTCTCCGCAAAGGGTGGTGTGATGTACAAGTGGTCCAGCGAGCCTTATAGCGCAAGCGTGGCGAAGAACGGAATCACTTCCGATTTGGTGGCGACCATCGACGAGCCAGTTGTGTTGAATGTGGAGGGAACGGACGAGTTCGGTTGTAAGGGATATGCGGAATACAGTGTTGATCTTCTTCCAAGACAAGACATCCGTTTTGAAGTATATCCAACCTTCATCGAGACGGGTAGTTCGAATGTGCGTTTCTCCGGAATCTCTCCGAAGGATAGCAAGTGGTATTGGGAGCCGGATGATGGTGACAAGGTTTACGAGGGTGTGAATACTTCCCACTTCTTCGATCCGAACGCCGCAGACTCCTTCGTGGTGAAGGTTCGGGCCATCGATAAGTATGGTTGTGAATATGTGGGAAGACAAGCGATCTTTACGTGGCTCGACTTCTGGGCACCGGAAGGATTCACACCGAACGGTGATGAGATGAATGACTCCTTCAAATTCTATGGCGGAGAGTACATGGATAGGTTTGAGTACATCATCTTCAATAGAGTGGGTGAGATTGTCTTCGAGGGAAAGAGCATCGAGGACGAGTGGGACGGAACCATCAATGGCGAGCCTTGCCCTTGGGGCGTTTATGGCTGGTATTGCAAATACAAAAGCAACTATATGGGCATCTCGAAGGAGGGCGATCGTCGAGGATTCGTCTCCCTTATTAGGTAAACAAACTATTCGAATGGATTGAAATGAAAAAGTTTTTTTTAATATTGATGATGGGTCTTGGCGGAATGGTTTCCGCGCAGGACTTCTCTTTGGTGAACCATAACCTGACGCCTTTCAGCATCAACCCGTCAGCGGCGGGTAATGCGAAGGACATCCGCTTCGGACTTAACTACAGGCAGCAGTGGATGGTCTTGGGCAACCGATACCACACCATACGCTTCTCCTTCGACGAGAGCTTTCACCAAAAGAAATGCGCCGTGGGCTTCGCCTACTCGTACGACAACATGGCGAACGGTGTCTATGACGTGAACGAGTTCTCGCTCGTCTACGCCCATGCGATCAAGCTCCGCGAGGAGTGGTCGTTGCGCTTGGGTGTGCAGGGCTCGCTCTTCCTGAACAAGCTCGGGTACGATAAGATCAAGTATGGAGACCAGTACGACAGCAACACGCGCCGGCCGTCGTTCGAGACGCTGGAGTCCTTCGACAACGATGTGCGCAACTGTTTCGACGTCTCCGTGGGCGCCTCCTTCATCATAGAGAGCAAGCTGACGTTGGGCGCCGCCATCTACCATATCTCGGAACCTAGCAACGGATTCATGGAACTGAAGGACAATACGTTGGAGCGGAAGTACGTGGCGCATATCAATTACCTGCAAGACCTGCAGTACAAGAACGGTTTGTGGGGTAGGGAGAGCCTCTCCGGCAACTACCTCTTCCTCAACGGAGCTTACCAGAAACAGGGCGATTTCCAGATGCTGAACGCCGGTGTGGGTGTGGCTTGGGAGCCGTTGATTGTGGGTGTGAACGACAAGAATTCGCTCTCGGGCGTCAATGTGATCGGACTGATGGCTGGCGCTCACCACAAGGGTTTGCAAGTCTTCTACGTCTATGACCTCTTCACGTCATCCAAGAAGAACGGTTCCTGGTCGCACGAGCTGACTCTTATCTACATCATCAAGAAGATAGAGAAGTATCCTTGTCCGGTTACGTATTGGTAAAGAAACTTCATAATTCTCAATCATCTACAGTGAAAAGTGGGTATGCCTCTGTAGGTATATCCACTTTTAAGTTTTGTTTGCATTTTGGTGGATTGTATTTACATTTTTTTATATATCTTTGGGAATCTTTAATTGATTGTCTTTTCATAGCAGTTCCTTAGACGGATGGGAAGAAGTATATTTAAAAGTATTAGATATGTCCTTAAATCGAAAGAATGGAAACATCCAGACGTATGTGGTTAAGAGATTGATACTCATTGTGTTGTTATTCAATGTTGTAGATTTGTTCTCTCAGGATACGAACATAGACACGCCAAATCTCAGTTTCGAGGAAGGAGATTTGACGGGATGGGAGCAGTATACGGGAGGCTTTTTTTTGGATGTGACGGATAGCTCGTACAAATATTCCGATTGGACTCTTGTTAGGAATACTCCAAGAATACAAGTTCTCCGTTATGATGCCAATAGAACGCAGGATCCTGTCATTGCGTGTTGGGATCTTACAACCAATCCTGATCGTATTCGTACTGTCAGGGTGGGCTCTACTGGGGATACGGAAGGCACGAATACTAGAAGAGCCGCTGCGGAGAGGTTGGTCTATAAGTTCACTGTGACGGAGAACACCACTTTGTTAACCTATCGATTCGCTGCCGTTTTACACTGTCCTGACTTGGTGGCGCAGGGAAGTCAACGCTCGGAACATTCTGGTGAACAATTGCCTTCATTCATAATTAACGTGGAATTGGAGGATCCACAGACGGGAATGAAGAGTAAACCTCTTTGTGGTGATATAACAATCAATGGAGATAGTAGAAGTTCCTTTAATCTACAGTTGGTCAACGATAAACCCAATAGGAATTGTCCCAATTCGAGAGCTGCGCAAGGCACTCTGACGCAATATGCGTATGTGCCATGGACATACGGAAACTTCGATTTGTCTAAGCATATTGGTAAGGAGCTGACTATCACTATAATATCACATGATTGTCTCCGTTATAATTCGATGAACGGTACGGTGGGACCAGGTACACACCGTGCCTATGGATATTTTTGGGCAGAGACGAGAAAATTAGCCTTAAAAGTAAAGAACTGTGGATTGGAAGATGCTGAAATTGTCGCACCAGAGGGCTTTGACAACTATGAATGGTTTAGGTCCGATAATGTGGCTGTAGAGGTGGATCCGCAGCAGCCTAGTCGCGCGATCATACGCCAAGATCAAATCAAAAACGGAGTGTTATATTCCTGTAAACTTTCCAGTGGTACCAACAGTTGTTCCGACATCACGCTTTCCACAGAATTGCAGGAGGTGGGTGTCGATATTGACTTCGACTACGAAAATGACTGCGCTGGATTGGTCTATTTCACCAATAAGACAAAGTCTGAAGGTGACAGTATCGTCAAATACACGTGGGATTTCGGAGATGGTAACGCATCAGACCAGCCTAATCCAGACGCCCATTTCATGAAACCGGGCAACTATGATGTAACCGTGACCGTGAATACGGAGATGGGTTGTTCAAAGGCAAAGACAAAAAACATCACTGTGCGCTATTTCCCAAGTCTCTCCATCAGTGCATTGGATTCCGTCTGCTATGGAGAGTCTATCACGTTGTCGGCACTCAACACTTCGGTCGGCAGTAAGTTCAAGTGGAACACGGGGCAGACCACCCAAACCATACGTGTGGATAGTCTGAAGACCTCCCAACTCTTCGTGGTGGATGTGGATGACGAGTATTACTGTAGTTACAAGGATAGTATCTGGATCAACGTCAAACCGACCGCCGAATTCGACATTATAGGCGATGAGGAGGTTTGTTTGAACGATACGGTCACATTGACTGCCCGTCCGACCTCAACCAATTCCAACGAAGAGATGTTGTTTATATGGAATACCAACGATTCCACCGCACAAATCAAGACCCGACCTTTGTACGATGGAATGGTCTATTCTGTTGTCGGCAGATATAAAAACGGTTGTCCGTTGTTGAAGAGCGTAAGCGTCAAGGTGAATCCTATACCGACCGTCACGCTCATAGGAACGAGGGAAGTTTGTCATGGCGAGGAGGCCATTATTGAAGCCCAATCCACAGATGATGTCCGTTATGAGTGGAACGACAATTATGACCAACCCAACCGACAGGAACGTCCGGATTCCACAACGATATACACGGTGCGCGCCATCGACAACCAGACGCAGTGCGTATCCTTGCCGAAGAGGCACACCGTAAAGGTGAAACCGATGCCGGTCATCAACTTGGTGGGCGATTCGGTGCTTTGCGAGGGCATGACGACGAAGCTCTTCGCCTCAGGCGTTAGTTCCTCTACCATCCGATGGTATGATGGAACTACGGGAAGCAATACCATCACCAGGAAACCGACGCAGGACACCACCTATTGGGTAGATGGCGAATCGAATGGTTGTCCTGCCCATGCGGAGATCTCCGTGAAGGTATGGCCTACGCCAAGCATCTCTGTGAGTGGAATCACATCTGTTTGCCCTGGCGACTCCACCACATTGACGGTGAGCGGTGCCGACCACTACAAGTGGGGAAATGGAGAGGTGGGAGAATCCATCGTCATCCATCCGACCACCTCCACCACCTACATGATCTATGGCTACTCCGACAAGGATTGCTTCACCTCCACGACGGTTCCTATCACGGTCAATCCTCGTCCTTTGCTCTATACGGAGGGCGAGCATCAGGCCTGCTTGGGCTCATCAGTGAATATAGTGGCTACAGACGCTAATCTCAGCGATAAAGCCAACGACTTCTCGTGGGATAATGGTAGCACTGGCACGACCATCACACCGCAAATCAATGAGGCGTCCACCTTCACCGTGACGGCCACAAACAAATTTGGGTGCTCCTCCACGGCGGTTCATGAAGTGGGTCTGACCACACCACCGGATCTTTCCTACCAAGGAAAAACGGTTGTGTGTCTGGGTGAAAACATCACCTTACAGGGTGTGGGCGCGCTCATCTACACGTGGGATGATGGGGTAAAGACGGTTACGGGACCTTCCCTGAACATCAAGCCTACGGGTAATATGACAATTCATTTGACGGGTAGCAACGTAAGCAATTGCCCGTCATCCATGGATATCCCAATTGAGGTCATTGACTCTCCGGTGCTCGAACTGACAGGTGATACAGCCGTATGTTTAGGAACACCATTCACCATCACCGCTTCGGGTGCCGATACCTACAAGTGGAACACGGGGGATGAGACCTCCTCCATCACCTATAATTTGAGGTCGTCTGGCGAATATACGGTCTACGGCACCAATGAAGAGGGTTGTACCTCCATCGCCAAGTGGTTCGTGAAGGTTCGCCCTGCACTTAACGTTACGATTGCCAAGGGTAATCAGAATGGATGTCAAGACAGACCGGACACCGTCAGCCTCTATGCGAAGGGTGCGGATACCTATCAATGGACCAGCGAGCCCGAAAACGTGAGTGTCTCCCTAAGTGAGGATTCAAGTTATCTTGTGGCGATTATATCGGAATCCACCCATTTCAAAGTGGAGGGCACGGACATTTATGGATGTAAGGGCTATGCGGAGCGTGACATTGAGTTGTTGCCAAGACAGGATTTGCGTTTTGCGGTCTATCCGACATTCATTGAAGAAGGTAGTTCAAACGTGCGATTCTCAGGTATTTCACCTTTGGAAAGTAAGTGGTATTGGGAACCAGGCGATGGTGGAAAGGTGTTTGAAGGCAATAGCACATCCCACTTTTACAATCCAAATGCGGCTGATTCCTTCGTCGTGAATGTGAGGGCTGTCGATAAGTTCGGTTGTGTGTATTTCGGTAAGCAATCAATCTTCACGTGGCTCGACTTCTGGGCGCCGGAGGGATTCACCCCTAACAATGATGATCTGAATGACAACTTCAAGTTCTATGGTGGTGAATACATGGATAAGTTCACGTACATCATCTACAATAGGCTAGGGGAGATTGTCTTTGAAGGTAAAAGTATCCATGACGAGTGGGATGGTACATTTAACGGTGAACCATGTCCATGGGGTGTTTACGGGTGGTACTGTAAATACAAAAGTAACTACATGGGAATCAGTAAAGAGGGTGACCGCCGAGGTTTCGTATCCCTAATTAGGTAAGTAATTTAAAATTAAGAACATGTCCATCAATCATAATAACATCTTTCGGATGAATGTGATAAAGAGAGTGATATTCGCCGTGGTATTGTTCAACGCATTGAACATATTTTCTCAGGAGGTGAATGTCGATACCCCGAATCTCGGTTTTGAGACTGGAGATTTGTCGGGATGGGAGCAGTATACTGGGGAATTTTATAGGAATGGAACCGGCAACACTTACGAGTATAGAAATTGGACGCCTGTAATCAATAGCGATCGAATAGAGGTTGTTTCCGGCTTGCCTAACAGCTCGCAGGACCCTATCATCTCGTGTTGGGATTTGCCGACCAACCCCGATGGAATCCATCCTGTTAGAATTGGTTCCTCGGATGCGACAGAGGGGACAACCGCTGGTGTCGCGGCGGCGGAGAAGTTGGTCTACAGGTTTGTCGTGACAGAGAACACATCCCTATTAACCTTTCGATATGCCGCCGTTATGCATTGTCCGGACGCAGATCACACGGGGGAACAATTGCCTTCATTCTCAGTTAGTATGGTGGTAAGTAATCCTGCGGTAGGATCGGAAGAATTGTTGGATTGTGGAAACTTCACGATTAGGGGGGACAATCAAAACGCTTCCAACATACAACTTGTGAAAAATATGGGTGCGAACTTGAGCTGTACGAGTTCAAAGGTTGTGGTTAATAACAATTATACAACCCTAAAACAATATGCCTATTCTCCTTGGAAGTATGGAAATATTGATTTGTCCCAGCACATAGGAAAAGAGTTGACGATTACTCTTTTGAACCATGATTGCATGCGGTATGATGCCACGACAGGAACAATGGAAACGTGTAACCACCGCTCCTACGGCTATTTCTGGGCAGAAACTAAAAAACTGGAACTAAAAGTAAAGAACTGTGGTTCGGAGGATGCGGAAATCGTCGCTCCCGATGGATTTGAGAAGTACGAATGGTTCAGATCGGACAATGTGGCCGTGACGAAGGATCCGCAAAACCCTAAAAGGGCTATTATAAAACAAAACCAGATAAAAAATGGTGTGGTCTATTCTTGTAGGTTATCCAGCGACAATAGCAACTGCTCCGATATCGTTTTGTCCACAGAATTGCAGGAGGTTGGAGTCGTTGTCGATTTTGATTGTGTCAATGAATGTGGCGGATTGGTTAAATTCACGAATAAGACGGAGGTGCAAGGCGATAAAGTCAATAGTTGCTCTTGGAACTTCGATGACGGTACCTCCTCGACTCATACGGATCCCGAGGTTCGATATAAGAAGCCGGGCGAATATAGTGTGACTGTTACCATGCGTACGGACATGGGGTGCACCATGAGCAAGCAGAAGAAAATCACGGTGCGGAATTTCCCTGATTTGAACATCGACGTGGCGAATGATTCTGTCTGTTACGAGGAATCCTTCAAATTGACAGCTCTCAACGTTTCGTCTGGTAGCGCTATCAAGTGGAACACGGGAGAGACCACCCAATCCATACAAGTGGATAGCATAAGGTTCTCCCAAGAATATTTAGTCGAGGTGAATGATGAGTATAATTGCGTCTACAAGGATAGTGTTTGGATCAATGTCAAGCCTGCCGCCATGTTTGATGTGATAGGTGATAATGAGGTTTGTCTGCACGATTCGGTCACGCTGACCGCCAGGGCTTATTCCATCACTTCGAGCGAGGATATGCAATTCCGCTGGAGTACCAACGAGACCACACCGCAGATCAAGGTCAGTCCAGAACATGACGGTGAGGTCTACACGGTTGTCGGCATGTACAAGAATGGTTGCTCCATGAAACAAAGCAAGACCATCAAGGTGAACCCTACACCTACAGTTTCCGTAACTGGTACGAAGGAGGTTTGTCGGGGTGAAGAAGCTATCATCACGGCGGATGCCACGCAGTCGACAGGTGAGATCACCTATATTTGGGATGATATCCACAGCGGTCAGAACCGTACGGAGAGACCGGAATCGACCACAACCTATACGGTCCGTGCCGTCGATGAGCGTCGCTGCGCATCTTTGCCTAAGAGCCACACCGTGACGGTGAAGCCGACGCCGACCCTCGAACTGAAGGGTGACACGATCATTTGCGAGGGAATGCCTACAACCCTCACTGTTACGAGTGATAATTCATCGTCCATCCGCTGGTATGACGGTACCACAGGCGTCAGCACCATCACAAGAAAGCCTTCTCAGGATACCACCTACTGGGTGGAGGGCGAAACGGAAGGTTGCCGCGCCTATGCGGAAATAACGGTGAATCTGTGGTTCACCCCAAGCATCTGGGTGGACGGAAACACTAGCATATGTCCTGGCGATGTATCCATTTTGAGGGCTCATGGCGCCCATCATTACAAGTGGAATAACGGGCAGACGACGGATTCCATTGTCGTTCAACCTTCGTCTTCCACTACCTACACCGTCTATGGCTATTCTGACAAGGATTGTCCTACATCCGAAACGGTTCCTGTATCGGTCAATCCACGTCCATCCATCCGCACGGAAGGTGATCATCAGGCTTGTAAAGGCTCATTGTTACAGATCGTAGCCATCGATGATAATCCAACTGAAAAAGCCATCTCCTTCGCATGGAATAATGGTGCTATCGGAACAACCGTCATTCCTCAGATCAATGAGGATTCTAAGTTTGTTGTGACGGCGGAGAATAAATTTGGATGTGTCGATTCGGCTACTCATGTGGTGTCGATGACAACTCCACCGGATATCTCTTATCAGGGCGAAAACATCGTTTGTTTGGGCGATACGATCACCTTGCAAGGTATAGGTGCCCTCACTTATACTTGGGATGATGGGGAAAAGCAGGTTACAGCTTCATCCCTGCAGTTTAGGCCTGCAACTAATATGAAGATCCGTCTGACGGGTAGTAATGTAAGTAATTGTCCGTCTACGCTGGATATTCCAGTCGGGGTCATCACGCCTCCGACGCTTTACCTGACGGGAGACTCTGCTGTGTGTCAGGGATCGCCTTTCACTTTGTTCGTTTCGGGCGCGACCATGTACGAATGGAGCACGGGGGATAGAACCTCCTCCATCACTTACAATTTGGATAAATCTGGCAAATATACAGTCTATGGAACCAATGATGAGGGTTGTACCACTTCTGCCAGCATGTATGTGATGGTTCGTCCCGCTCCGATAATCACAATTACCAAGGGAGCGCAAACCGGTTGTCGAGATAAGGCGGACACCATCAACCTCTACGCTACAGGCGCTGTCTCCTATCAGTGGACCTCTGAGCCTGAGAACGAGAGCGTGGCTCGAAACGGTTATGCTGAACATCTGGTTGCTTATATAACGGAGGATACCCACTTCAAGGTGGAGGGTACGGATCAGTACGGTTGTACCAGCAGTGCGGAATACGATATCGAAAGATTGCCTAGGCAAGAACTGCTTTTCACGGTCTCTCCAACCTTTATCGAGGAGGGGGATTCTAGAGTGCATTTCTCCGGTATCTCTCCTGCGGGAAGTAAATGGTATTGGGAACCTGGTGACGGAAACTTGGAGGAGCGGGGAGAAAACATCTCGCATTTCTACAACCCGAATGTGGTGGATTCCTTCGTTGTGAGGGTGAGGGCTGTCGACAAGTATGGTTGTGAGTATACTGGCAAACAGTCAATCTTCACATGGATCGACTTCTGGGCGCCGGAGGGTTTCACCCCGAACGGTGACGATCTAAACGATTCCTTCAAATTCTATGGGGGCGAATACTTGGATGAATTCTCGTATATCATCTACAATAGGCTGGGTGAGATTATCTTTGAAGGTCAAAACCTCCATGAAGAGTGGGATGGTACCATTAACGGTGAGCCTTGCCCAATGGGTGTCTATGGATGGTATTGCAAATATAAGAGCAACTACAAGGGAGTCAACCGGGAGGGCGATCGTCGAGGTTTTGTCTCTCTTATCAGATAAGAATTAATATACGTTTGAATGATGATGAAGAAACTGATTTTAATATTGATGATGGGTCTTGGCGGAATGGTTTCCGCGCAGGACTTCTCTTTGGTGAACCATAATTTGACGCCTTTCAGCATCAACCCGTCAGCGGCGGGTAATGCGAAGGACATCCGCTTCGGACTTAACTACAGGCAGCAGTGGATGGTCTTGGGCAACCGATACCACACCATACGCTTCTCCTTCGACGAGAGCTTTCACCAAAAGAAATGCGCCGTGGGCTTCGCCTACTCGTACGACAACATGGCGAACGGTGTCTATGACGTGAACGAGTTCTCGCTCGTCTACGCCCATGCGATCAAGCTCCGCGAGGAGTGGTCGTTGCGCTTGGGTGTGCAGGGCTCGCTCTTCCTGAACAAGCTCGGGTACGATAAGATCAAGTATGGAGACCAGTACGACAGCAACACGCGCCGGCCGTCGTTCGAGACGCTGGAGTCCTTCGACAACGATGTGCGCAACTGTTTCGACGTCTCCGTGGGCGCCTCCTTCATCATAGAGAGCAAGCTGACGTTGGGCGCCGCCATCTACCATATCTCGGAACCTAGCAACGGATTCATGGAACTGAAGGACAATACGTTGGAGCGGAAGTACGTGGCGCATATCAATTACCTGCAAGACCTGCAGTACAAGAACGGTTTGTGGGGTAGGGAGAGCCTCTCCGGCAACTACCTCTTCCTCAACGGAGCCTACCAGAAACAGGGCGATTTCCAGATGCTGAACGCCGGTGTGGGTGTGGCTTGGGAACCGTTGATTGTGGGTGTGAACGACAAGAATTCGCTCTCGGGCGTCAATGTGATCGGACTGATGGCAGGCGCACACCACAAGGGTTTGCAAGTCTTCTACGTCTATGACCTCTTCACGTCGTCCAAGAAGAACGGTTCATGGTCGCACGAACTGACCCTAATTTACATCATCAAGAAGATAGAGAAGTATCCTTGCCCGGTTACGTATTGGTAAGGATATAGTATAAGTCTAAAAGCACCCCGCAGAAACGTTTATTTCACGTCTGCGGGGTGTTTTTTTATGTTTGGGTTCTCCCCTCCATGGCAAGCTTTTCGGTCGCACAGAAGGATGCGTTTGCCGTTTTTTTTCTTCGCACCTTATGCGCATTGTCCCTATTTTTATATCTTTGGAATAGGAAAACTTATTGGTAAGGAGTATATGAAGAAATATTCACATGCGTGGATTGCCTTTATGGCAATCAAACGATTGGAGACAATCGCCACGACAACAGACCCAGCTGTGGTAAAGGGTGTAAGTGAGGATATCAGGAAACACGCCAAATCGCTCGTGAAATGGTTTATGGATTACAGAGACTTCGTGATCGAAGGTGCATGGTATCCGGACGATGTCTTCAAAGATATGAGCACGAGCCATATCGTCAAGTACCAACCCAACGAAGGGGGGAAGTACAGCACATTCCGTGGCATGCCCGCCACACATTCCATTACTGCCATGATGAAGAAGAGATCGGCGCTCTACAATTGTCCGTACGACATCGTGCAGGGTAACTGCGCCGACCGTTGCGAGTCCATCGCCCATAGCATCGTGGACAATTTCAAGACCCTTTTCAAGGAGGATCGTGGCTGTCCTATCGCGACAACCAACAACCATATCGCCCTGCGGTTCTTCATTCTGAGCCATTACGTGGCGGACTGCCATATGCCGCTCCACTGCGATAGCCGTCCGTTCTCCGACGAGAAGGGCGTTCATGGCGCCATCGAGAAGAAGTGGGAAGACCAGATCAAGAAATCGTTCAAGATCGACACGGACAATAACCGTTTCTACTATGCGCCGGACGGGTACCCGCTCCAGACATCGCCTACGAAGCTGATAATGGATGTGATGGAGGAGATGGCGACTCGTCCTTACGTGCACGGGTGGGGAAGTGGCAACTCCAGCACGTGGGACTACATGAGCAGTGCCTCGCAATATTCCTACCTCTTCTCCTATTACCTGATACCATTGACGTTCCAGAACACCCAGGGCATCAATGAATTCATGGAACAGACGGAGTGGGGACAACACTTCGACGATTATAACAAGATGATTTTCAGCGATGCCATAGACTCCATCGCACGTATATGGTTGCATGTGTGGGTGAAGTATAAATCATGGCTGAAGTAAGGCTTCTGTGATGGATTAAACCATAAAAAGAGAGAGGAAGTTCTTGGGGGAACATCCTCTCTCTTTTTTTTTCGTATGATGGGACAGGGTAGGGATACACCCTCTCCTTCGTTATTCTTTCTTATAGATGATGGAAGCGTTCTCTCCTTCTTGAGGGGAGCATACCGCACGAACAAGCATGCCGAACATTCGATCGTCCCAGTTGGAACGGACCCATGCTATCCCAATTTTATTCCCGAAATAGAATCCCATCGACCTGCCGCTAGGATCCAATATGTTTTGCCTAAAATCCACGTTCTTTACCAGATTGGATGACCAATAGGCTCCAAATTTTCCCTCATCATTATGGTTTTTGTTAAACATAAAGCCTGCTGCAGGGAAGAAGATGAAGGCTTCATTGATCTTTGAGACGCCCATGATACCTGCTATGCCAGTTTTATTATAGTTTGGAACCCATAACCAATCGCACCATTCGATAAGCTCTTCTATCTCCTCTATGGTAGGTATGCGCCATCTGTCCCCCCAGTGTACGGCGGCCGCATCATCTACAGGAAGAAGAGTGTTCATGCTATCCATGATCGCCCCTTTCTTCACATATTTCTTTCCTTCGTATTCGATGTAGCTATTGGCGCAATATTTGGTCTGTATTTTTTTATATGCGGGTTTTTCCTTCCCGTTTGCGTCCGTATAGGTCCCGTTTTTCGTGATTTCCGACCACTTATATGTGTTCCAGTTGTATTCCTTTTTCTTCTTGGTCTCACCCCAGGCAAAGAAATCGCCCGTTCCCACAGGTGTTTTCGCACCAATGTTGCAGGTCGCCCATAAAACACCGCTTGGCAATCCTAAATCCACATAATCATGCTTTCCGATTTTGCCGCTGACTGTGAGCTGTACCCCCTCGAAATTGGAGATGAGGGTGACATTGTACATGTGTTTCTCCTTGTTGTATGCAGTTGAGTCATGAATTTGAAAAACAGTGTCTTGTGCCCAATTGGAGGAGATAGCCACAAACATTGTGATAAGGGTTAATATAAGTTTCCTCATGATAGTAGGTTTTAAGAATTAGTATATAATTTGGATAAATATAAACAATTTATCGTTGATAACCATTCATTCTGTAATTTTTTTTCGTTCGGATTTACCATTGTCCATCTTTCCCCCTGTTGCCAATTGCGACAAAGCCTTTCCCATCTGCTGGACATGGCGCTTCCATTTAGCTTTCTTTAATCCATTCCCCGCATGGCAATCACCTGTTAAATGAAGAACTAAGCGTGACATTTTTATTCTTTATGTTGATGGATTGATAAAAATGATTTATATTTGTTATGACATATTGCCTAAATTTGGAAACTAATCATAAGAAAGAATATGAAAAAGATAGTGCTCCCGATACTCCTCAATGCAGTGTTTGTCATGAATAGCATGGCGGCTGATTGGAAGTCCATCAGCCTTAGCTCTCAAGTCACCAACGTGCAACCTATGACAGGATTGGTTTTGTGGCCCGACGAGGCCGAGGATCGTTATAAGACCTATGGCGCGAGCCATGCCTTGGAATACTCCTATCTAGCCCCTTGCAAGGTGGTGAAGAGTGGTGTGGTGAATGGTGCCATCCAATACGATTGGAGCTATTTGGACGATCTTCTCGATGATATCAAGAGCCGTAATCACCAAGCCGTGCTTCGTTTCTTCTACGAATATCCGGGAGAGAAGATGGTCGACGATAAACCGGGCACAACGGGTGTCCCCGCATACATCAAGGCGCAGTCAAACTACCATGAGACCTACAAGAAGGTGAAGGGTGATGGTGAAACCTACTATGCGGATTGGGGCAACGATGAACTGAAACGCTTTACTAAGCTGTTCTATACCGATTTCGCCAAGCGATATGAGAACGACCCTCGCATCGCCTTCGTGGAGGTGGGTTTTGGCCACTGGTCTGAATACCACATTTACGATGAGAATGGGGTCAATATCAAATTTGGAACAAACTTCCCAACCAAGGATTATCAGAAGGAGTTTTTCCTGCATCTTTCCGATGTGATGGCCAATATTCCTTGGGCGATCAGCATCGATGCGGCGGATGATGAATACACGCCTTTCGCCGATGACAAGGAGCTGCGCAGCCTGTCGTTCGGTCTCTTCGACGACTCTTTCATGCACAAGGAACATGAAAAGAAGTCGGGGGAAGGCTATAACGAGGAATGTTGGGAGACAATGGGTGTGAATCGTTGGAAAACAGGCGTTTGCGGAGGTGAAATAAGCTATTATGAAGATACTGACCAAGAGAAATTCACCAATCCATCCGGTATGTACGGACATACATGGGAGGAACAATCTGCGAAGTACCATATCACGTTTATGATTGCGAACAACAATCCGTCGGGACGGAATTCCTACAACAATGCAACCCGCTTCAAGGAGTGCAGTATGGCCACGGGCTATCATTTCGTGGTGACGAACTGCCAGAGTGACGGTGCGCAAACGAAGATCACCGTATGCAACAAGGGTGTGGCGCCACTCTATCGGGACGCCTATTTCGCAATCGGTTCCATCCGTGCGGAAAAAACATTGCGTGGCTTGTTGCCAAACGAATCCATCGAAGTCACCATCGACGCACCATTGGCGTGCGACGAGAAAGGCCATGCCGTGGAGAATCCAAAGATTGTGAGCGATTATATTCTTGACACACAGACGATTGAGTATGATTTCGATGGCGCAGTAACAACAGGTCTCGACTTGGTTAAGCAGTCTGACACAGACGATGATAGCCAATGGTACAATATATTCGGCTCTGAAGTCCCTGAAGATTACAAGGGATTAGTGGTTTCAAAAGGGAAGAAAATGTATGTTAAATAAGAGTTTGTCGTTTTAAAAATATATTGCATATTTGCATAGCAATGTAAGGGGGGGAGCGATCCTCGCCAGACAAAAAAGCAATAGCGACTCTCGTAGCCGCTATTTTTTTATATTTAAAATCTGAATATTCCTCTCTCGTTTATTAAGCAATAGAAAAGCTTTTAAAGAGGGTGAAATCTCTGAAAATGTGTGAATTGTTGCCCTACTTTTGGAATTATTTGTATCTTTACCGAACGATTGAATGAGCGTTTGAAAATTTTGCATATATCATAGATTGTCAATTGAGGGGTGTTGATTTGTTAGATGATCGGATTTTTATTCCTCCTAAAAGAACTATTATGAAGATAAGGGGTTTATTTTTAGCTGTTTGGACTATTTGTGCGCATTTTAACAGTAGTGCGCAAGATTATTTTTATGTTTGGCAGAAAGATGGTTCCGTCACCCAATTTGAAGTGGCCGATGTGGACAGCGTAACATTCTCCATGTCCGACGAACCGACTGAGATGGAGCTGAAAATGACGGCTTCAGAGTTAGCCTCAAAGATGTTCTTGGCCTGCAATATCGGCAACACGTTCGAATCCGTCGGTTGTTCCACGACCTCCAGCAACGAAAGCTGTTGGGGTAGCCCGAAAATCACGCAACAGATCATCGACGCCTACAAAGAGGCTGGATTCAATACCGTGCGCATCCCCGTGGCATGGAACACCTATGCTGAGGCGAATGGCGGTGTCATACCGGAATGGTGGATGGACCGCATACAGGAGGTGGTGGACTATTGCATGAAGGACGATCTGTACGTGTTGTTGAACATCCATTGGGATGGGGGATGGTTGGAGAGGCATGTGGACGCGGCCTCGCAATCCTCTGTGAACAAAACGCAAGAGAACCTGTGGGGACAGATCGCCTCCCATTTCAAGAACTACGACGAGCATTTGGTCTTCTGCAGCGCCAATGAGCCAGATACGGAAAATGACGAGCAAGCCGCCATACTCAGGTCATATCACCAGACTTTCGTCAACACGGTTCGTGCCTCGGGTGGCTACAATGGAACACGTTGTCTAGTCATTCAATGCGCGGGGACAGCGGCCGACAAAGCCGTGCAGTATGACTACATGCCGACCGATGTCGTTCCGAACCGCCTGCTGATGGAGTTCCATTACTACCCATACACTTATGCGTTGATGGAGGAAGATGCCGATTGGGGACCCGCCCATTGGTTCTGGGGAAAGGATTATCAGAACATAATCGTGGACGGAGTGAATCGTTCCTGCTCTTGGCATACGGAGGAGACCGTCATATCCGAGTTCTCCGCCATCAAAGCGAAATTTGTCGACAATGGTATACCTGTCGTGATGGGTGAGTTCGCCATCATGAACCGTGAACTATCCGCTGAATGGCAGGACAAGTTTGAGGAGTGTCGTGCGGACTACTATTATTTCCTGACCAAAACCGCTAAGAATCATGGTATTGTACCCGTGTTATGGGATACTCCGAACGGATCCAAAAGCGTGATCGACCGTGACAAGTGTACAGTTGGAAACCAAAGGGCCATGGAGGGCTTGCTGAAAGGCGCAAACGAGGGCGTCTATCCGTTCTGAATCAAATATTAGTGTAAAAATATGATGTCATGGGAGTATTAGAAATTATAAGGGAGAAGGTCTCCCAGCATTATTGGATATTTCCGGTATTGCATCTGCTTATTGGACTCGTTTCTGCTGTGATACAGTGTTATAATCCGCACGACGATGGACAATATGGGACTATATTGGTTGTTTTTTCATTCCTTTCCATCGTGTGTTTCATCTTCGCAATTACCGAAATGGTGGCGTTTTTTGCGGAGAAACAGTCCGGGAAAGCCATTGTTTTGCTTCTCTCGGAGTTGATCGCACTCCCGCTCAGTGTTATCCTCTTCGTTTTCCTGCCTTTTGTTTTGAACCTAGACCTATGATCGGATGGCTGTTCTGAAAAATATTTTATATCTTTGAGGAAACAGTTTCACGAATTGAGGGAAGATGAATAAAAAACGGGAGGCATACGATAGCCAAACGCTCCATAGGGTGCTCATATTGGGCAACGGGTTCGATTTGGCGGTGGGTAGGCGCACTATCTACAAGGATTTCTATGACAGCAAGTATTGTCCGAAGGATTATCCCGCACCGTTGATCAAATACCTCAACGAGAGGCTAGGGAAGGAGTTGGATAAGGTGCGTTGGCTGGACCTGGAGAATGCGCTGCAGGAGTTCGCCAAGGAGCCCTCCAAGGACGATTACTACTCGAAGGACGAGGAGAAGATTGTGAAATATTATCGCACCTATAGTGACTTCCCGCAAGGCGAACCTCAGTTCTGGGGCGATATGGTTCAGAACATGCTGAAAGAGGGTAAACTGCAGCCTTCCCCGTCGGGAGGAGACCCCATCTTCCCTTACAGCGACGATTATTTCAAGTACACGAGGGAACAACGCGACGAGATTGCCCTGAAGATGATCGAGAAGGGCCTCGCCGATTACCTGGATGAGGTGGGGGAGAGGGCGCACGTGCAAGAGGCCTATGTGCTAGGCCTTCTGCGGAACTTTCTGGAGGACGATAACGCCTCCGTCTATTCGTTCAACTATACCAAAGTGGGTAGTCTGATAACCACTGATGCGCTGAAAATCAGGGAATACGATGCGAAGGTGCAGTATATGCACGGTTCGTTGCAGGATGGCCATGTGATCATCGGAGCGAAGGATGGCGACTACGGCGACTACGATTTCGTGCAGAAGGCGTTCGATTCGCAGTTTAATCCGCCTCGTCTCCTGAAGAATCTGATGGAGGCGGACGAGGTGATCATCTACGGACATTCGTTGGGCGATTGTGACAGCCAGTATTTCGAGCCATATTTCAGGTACCTTGTGACCAATTTCGACAACAAGGACAGGAAGATCACCATCTACACCTACGACGATGCGTCCGAGATCCAGCTCAAGAAGAACCTAAACCGGCTCACGGGCAACAACCTGCGTTCGCTCTACAACAATGCGTTCCAGATCATCAAGACATGTGATTCTGCCAACTCTGGCAGGTGAAAACCTCCGAAAATCTGCAAATGTTGGCAAAATATCCTCCGAAAATCTGCAAAATTATCGCAAAAAACCTTCTAAAATCTGCAAAATATGTTTTATATTTGTGGTAATCAAATATTTAAGAATATATGTTAAAGCGCAAGTTTACAGAATATCTAAAAGAGTGGAAGTCGGTCAAGCAAAAGGAGTGCCTTTTAGTGTGTGGAGCCCGTCAGATAGGCAAAACATTCACGATAGAGGAATTTGCGAAAAACAACTACGAATCGTTTGTGGAACTGAATTTCGAGCAATTCCCAGCATTGAAATCCGCTTTTGATGGTGAACTGACAGTTGCGGAAATGATAAAAAGGATTTCTGTCCATATTCCGACTGCGCGATTCATTCCTCATAAGACTTTGATTTTCCTGGACGAAATCCAAGCCTGTCCGCAGGCTCGCACGTCGTTGAAATTTTGGGCGATCGACGACACCTACGACGTTATAGCATCAGGTTCGTTGCTGGGCGTAAACTATAAGTCTGTCTCATCGTTTCCTGTCGGTTATGAGCGGCAAGTTAATATGTATTCATTGGATTTCGAGGAATACTTGTGGGCTATCGGATTGTCTGAGGATGTGATAGAATCGTTAAGGGAACATTTCATGAATAGAACCAAGGTGGACGATTCCATTCATCGAAAAATGATGGAGTATCTCCGCGAATATATGATTGTGGGAGGGATGCCGGCAGTTGTCAATCAGTTTGTTGACAGCCATAACTTTGGCATAGTCCATCAGGAGCAGGAGAAGATTATTTCTGCATATTTGAATGATATAGCGAAATATGCAGAGGCAACTGAGCGGACCAAAGCGAGGAACTGTTTTCTATCTATTCCACGTCAATTAGCGAAAGAGAACACGAAATTCCAATATTCGGTGGTGGAACGTAACGGTACGGCCCGCAAATTCGTCAATGCATTGGATTGGTTGAGGGATGCGGGCATTGTCTCATATTGCTATAACTTGTCCACTTTGCAGTTCCCTCTGTCCGCATACGTACGTGAGGATCAGTTTCGCATCTACATGAGCGACATAGGGTTATTGACATTCATGTATGGTTTTGAGATGAAGGCAGCCTTGATGGAGGACACATTGACAGGTCCTGCCAAGGGAGGTATCTTTGAGAATCTGATGGCGGATATATTACACAAGAAAAAATATCCTCTCTATTTCTACAAAAAAGACGATTCGTCTGTGGAGATTGAGTTCGTGCTTACATCAGGGATAAATCCTCTGCCATTGGAGGTGAAAGCCAAAAATGGTCGTACGCAGTCGCTCAACACAGTACTTACATGGAGTGGGGTGGTTGAAGGATATAAGTTTGGCAACTGCAATGTGGGTGTTGAGGATAAGAAGATAACGATGCCTATCTATTTGGCTATGTTTATTTAGCTATGTCGTTAGTCGGACCACCGTAGAGACGCAATGCATTGATGCTTTCTGATAGGTCTTTTATGGGGAATCTTCAGCCAAAGCGCCAGCGAGGGCGACAAATGGGCCTTATTCCTGACCGTTGGACTCTGTGGCGGTTTCACCACGTTCTCAACCTTCTCGAAAGAGGCTCTGATAAATCCTTCCTGGAATTTTTCGGATATTCTATTTAACATAATATAAATTATATAACAATTATATAGGCCAATTTTTCTTTTGTTTATTTACAGGTTGTCGGACGGTCGACACCATAGAGACGCAAGATTTTGCGTCTCTACAATGAACCGTGTTACATATTTTGTTTGCTGGTCGGTTGTCGCACCGTAGAGACAAAAAAACAATTATATTTAAATCAGCAAATTCGTAACCTAAGGAGATTCGATATGAAGCCCGTCAAGAACCGTATATTTTGCAGAGCAGTCAAACATACCAAGATGTTGTTTGAGACGCAGGAAAAGGCGGAAAATTTCATCAGATTCAATCGTGATGAGATACTTCAAAGCCACGGAAAGGCTCCCTGCCGCTGTTACTATTGTTTTTTCTGCATGGGGTGGCATGTGACGAGCAATCCGTCTCCGGAGGAAGGAATCCTTCTAGATCAGCGGGATGAGGCCTTGGCGAAGAATCTGCGCGAAAAATACCTGAAACGAAAGGAAAAAATCTCCCCTATCCCACGGCCTAAACTTATGCGATATGCTTTTTACGAGCAAATGCGTTTGGCTGATGTGCATATCTCCTTGTTTGATGTCGAGAAGGCAGAATGCTGTATGTCGGAGTGCCGACGGATTCTTCAGGAAGAAGAACTTGAGTGGCACAAAAAGGATTCCATGATCGCCCATTACCAACATCAGTGTGTCATACTGAATGGTTTGCGGTCTCTGTTGGCGGACGAGAACGCTCTTCCCGACGAACAGCTGATGAAGTCTCCTATTTACAAAATCTGTGCGAACAACTTGTCGGTATTGAAAGAGATTGATGCCTCTTACGAGGAGCTGATGGATTTGGCGCAGGCTGGAAGCCCTCAGTTTCCCAAGGCTCGTAATGTGCACGTCTCACTTATTGCAAGGATAAAGGGTATTTGCAAGGAACAATTGAAGGCAGGGCGGATGAAACGGGCGTATGAGGCCGAGGAGATATACCAAACAATATTGAACAACAGGAGAGACGACGAGGAATCACCGTAGAGACGCTCGGCCGTGCGTCTCCACAAAAATAAGGATATTTGTTCTTGTGAGATTTTTTATCGTGCGCAACAGACGAACGTGAAGAGGATGACCAGCAGGACGATGATCAACAGGTTGATGTCTGACTGAAGGTAGCCTGAGCTTGTGGTGGCTCCCTGAAGCGTGTGGGCAGTCTGGTTGACCGGAAATCTCTTCCGGATGTATAGATATGCCCTATAAGAAAGAAAGCCCATGAGAAGGCCTAAAATCGTGCCACAGAGGATGTCCAGCGGGAAATGAACCCCCAAATATATCCTCGAATAGGCGCATAAAATGGCCCAAAGGAAGGCAACTATCGTGTATGGCCTGTATCGAAGGAGTAATGAACTTAACAACGTGAAACCGAATGCGTTAGCTGCGTGCGAAGATGGGAATCCAAATTGTCCACCCCTGTATTCGCGCACATAGGAGAGCATATCCATCACTGCAGGGTCTTTGCTGGGACGTAACCTCGCGATCGAAGGCTTCATGATGGAGGCGGAAATCTGGTCACTCAGCAAAAAGACCAAAATGACAGATAACAGAATGTAAATTGCTTCCTTTTTTTTGTTCTTGACAACCACATAAAAAAAGAGCAGCATCACTGGTAGCCAGACCAGGATATCGGAGATCATCCAAAAGAAATTATCCCAAAAAGGAGAATGCGACTCCCCCATGTTCAGGAGAACCATCGCATCCCTATCCCATTGGATTAAACGATCCAGCATCTATGCCCTTTATTTGATTGTCGTAGTGGTTGTTGTTGTGGTGGTGGTCGTAGTAGTTGTCGTCGTGGTGGTTGTTGTAGTGGTAGTGGTAGTGTTTCCCTTGCTCAAGACCAGACGCAAGCCGATATAGTTTTTCTTTGTTGTTGGTTCGCTCTTTTGTCTCATGGCATTCCTACAATACTCAGCGCGGTCGCTGAAGCTACCGCCACGTGCCACGCGGAAACGGTCAGTACCTATCGGGGAATCCGGACCTTGCGGGTCAACCTGCGTGGAGTCGTCGTACTCGTCATACCAATCCGCACACCACTCGCGCACGTTACCGCTCATGTCGTATATGTTCAATTCGTTTGGTTTCTTCGTTCCCGTCGGATGAGTTTCCTCGTCGCTGTTTTCGTCGCACCATCCCACCATTTTCATGCCATCACCGCCGGAGAACTTGTAGAATTTGGATTTTCTACCACCTCTTGCGGCGAATTCCCACTGCGCCTCTGTTGGCAGTTCGAAGTTCCTTTTGGTCATTGCGTTCAGTTTGGCGATGAATTTTTGGCAATCATCCCAAGAGACCTTCTCCACAGGGTAATTGTTGCTTTTGTTACCGCCTTTGAAGTTGTCGGAAGGGATTGTGCCCATCACCGCTTTCCACAATGCCTGGGTAACCTCCGTCTTGCCGATGTAATAGTCGGACAGGATCACTTTATGGGTTGGTATCTCATCCTCCCAAAAGTCCTTGTCATAGGCTGTGTCCGCTCCCATCTGGAACGTGTCGCCCTTTACCAAAACCATTTGGAAGTTAACGTCAGATACAGTAATTGTTAACTCGTTCGAAGCCTGGTTAGGCTCTGGGTCGTCATGGCAAGAAAAAAAGGTACAGCAAATTAATGTCAGTATGGATGCTAATTTAATTTTCATGTTCAATTTTCTCCTTTAACAATTAAAGTTTTATCCCAAATTAGTTACAAAATGAATATAATACGTTAATTTCTTCAGCCCATTTGCTTTCGTCTGGGGTTTCCAATATCATAGGTATGTTGTCCACTCTTTTGTCTTGCATCAATGCCTTGAAGGCTGGCAAACCGATTTCTCCGAGTCCAATGCTTTCATGTCTGTCCACATGAGAATCTACTCCTTTCTTGGAATCGTTGAGGTGCATGCCTTTGAGATATTGTAGCCCGACGACATCGTCAAACTGGCTGAGCATAGTAGAGACACCCGCTTCACCCCTCAGATCATAACCCGCCGCTATCGCGTGACAAGTGTCGATGCAGACGCCTACCCTACTCTTGTCTTCGACGTGGCTGATGATGAATGCGATCTCCTCGAATTTGTTTCCCACGTTGCTGCCTTGACCCGCTGTGTTCTCAATCACAGCACAAACGCCATGTGTCTTGTCTAGGGCGATGTTGATCGATTCGGCAATGCGCACGAGGCACTCTTCCGTGGAAATCTCCTTCAGGGTGCTCCCTGGGTGGAAATTGAGTTTGGTAAGTCCCAATTGCTCGCATCTACGCATCTCCTCCAAAAAAGATTCCCGAGATTTCTCGAGTCCCTCTTCCTTCGGATGTCCTAAATTTATGAGGTAACTATCGTGTGGAAGTATCTGGTCACTGGTATAGCCTAACTCCGCACAGTTCTGTTTGAACCGTTCTATGCTCAATTCGCTTAGTGGAGCCGAAAACCACTGCCTTTGGTTTTTAGTGAATAGTGCAAATGCTTTCGCTCCGATTGCAGACGCATTGAGAGGTGCATTCTCCACACCACCAGATGAACTGACATGTGCCCCAACATACTTCATACTTTGTTCCCTCTTTTCTCTCTCTATTTCGCAAAAATAAGCATTTTTTTGTTAAAAGTGGAAATTTTTTGTGTATAAAATTTGTCTGCTCTCCCCTTTTTCGTGTCTAATGTATTGAGATTGAATGTTTTGTGATTTATGTTATGGATTCCCTTAGTGTAGTATCTTGTAAACCAGCTCTTTCAGTAGTTCGCCATCGTTGGCGGAGGAGTTCCCTATACCTTTCGCCATGGCGTCGTAGGTGCGGAGCAGCGAGATGATTTCCATTGTCTTTTTGGGCTTGAAATTGAGCGCCGCCGCCTTGTATTGCTTGACGGCGAACGGTTTGATCTTCAGTTCGTTCGCCACCTCCTGGTCGTCTTTATAGTTGGTGCCGGGCAGGTTGGGTATGTAAAAATAGACCATCAGATTGGAAAATGACGAGAAGAGCGCCGTGATGGTCGGAATGATGCTGAAACCCTTGGATTTCGCCATCTGGAAAGCGATTTGGTTGGCTTTCGGGACGTTCCTTGCGAAGAGGGCGTTCACCAGTTCGAAGGCGTTGAAATCCTTGCTGATGCCCACGTTGCGCTCTACGAGGTCGCAGGTGATGGTCGGCGAGTCTGCCGGTTTGGCCGTCAGCAGTTTGTCGAGTTCGTTCGCCACCTTTTGCAGATCGTTGCCAAGGTACTCCGCAATGATGGTTTTGGCCTTGGATTCAATCTTGGCGCCCCGCTCCTGCACGTAGGTCTCTATGAAATCGGGTATCTGATAGTCGTATAGCTTGTCGAACGTGTAGAGTGCCTTCATCGATTCCAACTCTTTCGTGACCTTCTTTCGTGCGTCCAGTTTCTTGTATTTATGGCAGAGGACGAGGATGGTGCTGTTGGCTGGTTTCTGCAGATAGAAGCTCAGATCGTCCAGGGAGGATACCTTCTGTGCCTCCTTCACGATGACGACGCGGTACGGTGAGTTGATGGGGAAAGATCTTGCCAAATTGATGATTTTTTTGACATCGGTGTCTTGCCCGTATATAATATCTTGGTTGAATTCACGTTCTTCTTCCGTAAGCAGATGGTTAGCGATATAATTGGATATGACATCGATATAGTACGGCTCTTCTCCTTGGAAAAAGTAGACAGGCTTGTATTTCTTGTTGGAAATATCGTTGATGATCGTTCGGTAATCGATTGTTGTTTTAGCCATCTTTTGTTTAATTTTGTAATCGCAAATATAAGTAAAAATGTTGGATTTGAATTTGCCTAAGTATTCCTTCAATATAAAAGAAACGGAGGAAGGACTTCGCATCTTTGACAGATGCAGGAACAAATTCGTGGCGCTTACTCCTGAGGAATGGGTGAGACAAAACATGGTGGAATACCTGATCCATTCCAAAAACTACCCTCCGGCCAGGATCGGCAACGAGGTGACCGTGGTGGTCAATGGTATGCGGAAGAGGAGTGACACGGTGATCTATGACAAGCAGATGAAGCCTCGCATCATCGCTGAATACAAAGCTCCTAACGTTAAGATCACGCCCAAGGTATTCGACCAGATCGCCAATTATAATTTTGTTTTGAATGTGGATATTTTAATCGTTTCCAATGGCATGGAACATTTTTGTTGTCGGATGGATGGGGACGCTCATTATACGTTTTTGCGTGAAATACCTGATCGTCAATCGTTAAATTGGTAAATTTTTTCTAAATGAGATATTTGTTTTTTTCTATTCTGCTGTCTGCCCTGAGTGTGAATGCGCTTGGGGAGGATTATAAGATATATGGTGTTATCGTCGACCATGTTACAGGCGATTCGCTCCCGAATGCTTCCGTCTCTTTCGAGGAGAACAGCAAGGGCGCTTATTCCAACGATAAGGGGTATTACGAGGTGATGTTGCCGAATGGAAATTATACCCTTGTGGTGGAATCTGTCGGTTATAAGACGGTCACGAAGAAGATCTCCATCAAGGATAAGGACAAGCGCTTGAATATATCCATGGACCTTGATTACGAGGAGCTGGAGGAGGTGACGGTTTCCAAGCACCGGCCTGACGAGAACGTGGCTATGCCAACCATCGGTGTGCAACGTGTGGATGGCCTTGCCATGAAACGGATGCCTTCTCTGATGGGTGAGGTGGACGTCATCAAAGTGATTCAACTATTGCCTGGTGTGCAGAGCGCCGCCGAGGGTACGTCCGGCTTCAGCGTCAGGGGTGGTAAGACAGACCAAAACCTGATCCTGCTAGACGATGCCTGCTTGTACAACGCTTCGCACATGATGGGTTTCTTCTCCATCTTTAACAATGATGTGGTGAGCGAAGCTACCTTGCTCAAGGGTGATATACCTGCCCAGTATGGAGGTCGTTTGTCTTCCGTGCTTAAGGTGGAGACGAAAGAAGGTTTACCTTCGAAGATCCATGGGTCTGGTGGCGTGGGACTCATATCCAGCCATGTCGCGCTGGATATTCCAATCATTCCGAAGAAGACCTCTTTGTTGTTGGCCGCCCGAAGGACTTATGCGGACCTTTTCCTCCCTCTTTCGGGAAAGGAATCGTTGAAGAATACGCGCCTCTTCTTTTATGACATGAACGCTAAACTCTCTCATAAGATCAGTGGCAAGGATAAGCTTTTCTGGAGCGGTTATCTGGGCACCGACAAAATGGGTGTCAAAGAGAGGCTTGAACTGAAGTTCGGAAACCGTAACACCACGTTGCGTTGGAACCATATATTTGATGGCAAGTCCTCCTCTAATTTGTCCCTTATCGGCACGAAGTATAATTATGACATAGATATTTCTATTCCTCCATATGAGTGCGCCATTAAGGCGGGCACGAAGGATTGGACCCTTCTGTATGATTGGTCTCATAGAATGGAGAATAATGATCGTCTGACGGCTGGTGTTTCCGCCACTCTCCACCGCTTCAACCAAGGATCGCTCACCATACCGGAGACGGAATTCAGCAAGTATAATCTTTTCGACGAAGAGGTCTTGGAGGTGAGGAAAGCCTTGGAATATGGAGCCTACGCTTCCTACGAGAAGAACTTCACGGATAGGTTCCTCGCCAAATTTGGTCTACGTTTCTCCATGTTCCAAAACGTGGGAAAGGAACGTTTCTATATGATGGACGAAAGACATAAGTGTGTCGACACGGTGGATTACGCCAATGGTGAGATCTTCAACACGGAGATTCATGCGGAGCCTCGTCTGGGGTTGCTCTATAAGCTCTCTCCTGTCTCCTCCGTCAAGGCGGCCTACACGCGTACGGTGCAATATGCGCAGGTGGCGTGCAACTCCACAGGCGGACTTCCGTTCGACATCTGGTTTCCTACGAGCAAGAATGTGAAGCCGCAGGTTTGCGACCAGTGGTCCACCGGCTATTTCCGGAACTTTGCGGACAATAATTTTGAGACATCCGCGGAGGTCTTCTACAAGCGGATGAAGAATGTGATTGACTTCAAGGACGATGCTAATATCTATGGCAATGCGAAGATTGACGGTGAGATCAGGTCCGGAACGGGTTTCGCCTATGGCTTGGAGGTGATGCTGCGAAAGAACGCTGGAAAGCTTACGGGATGGCTCAGCTACACCTATTCGCGTACATTCCAGACCATTGAGGATGTTAATTTCGGCGAGAGATACCGCTCTCCGTTCGATCGTCCGCACAACCTGACAGCTGTCCTCAGCTATAACTTCAACCCTCGTCTGAGCGCATCCGCCAATTGGGTCTTCCTGAGTGGGCAGCCATGCACCAATCCATATGGCAAGTATACGGTCGATGGCACCTCCTACGCCATCTATACGGGGTATAGGAACCAAAGCCGTTACCAGAACTACCATAGGTTGGACCTCTCTCTTACCTGGAAGACCAGGAAAAAGGAGAAATGGGAGAGCGAATGGAACCTTTCCCTCTATAACGCCTACGCTAGGCATAACACTTGGGCGGTTATGTTCACCCCTGGGGAGAATAATACTATAGAAACCACTAAATTGTATTTGTTTTCCATTGTACCATCTATTTCATATAATTTTAAATTCTGATGAAAAATATATTTAAAATAGTGCTTTTCCTCGCCTCTTCCGTGGGCGCACTGACATCCTGCGAGGAAGATATCATCATTGACACGGAATCTGGAGATCCGAGAATTGGTGTTTTTGGTGGAATCACGACCGATATGAAGCACCATCGCATCACAATCAGTCGTACGGCTGATTTCTACTCGACCAAGCCCATAGAGATGATTTCAGGAGCTGAGGTCTTTATCGAGGACCAGACGCGGCCAGACACCTTCTATTTGAATGAGGTCAAAGCTGGCGTATATGAGACGGATTCTGTGGCGGGTGTGATGCACCACACCTATCGCCTGAACGTCACTGTTCCCGACCACGGCAAGACGCTGCATTTCTATGCGGAGAGCACCATCGACACCTGTCCGGAGAAGATCGACTCCGTGCAAGTGCATTTCGAATCGATGTTTGACGAGGTGTATGAAGATCTGTATAAGATTTGTCCGTTCTTTCAAACAACCAAGAAGGATATCTATTACATGTTCGATCTGAGCATCAATCGAGATTGCCTGACTGACACGCTCACACGGAAGCCCCTTGCCCACATGGGTAATTTCAGCGGGTTGTATTTCAACGGAGAGGAGATGTCCATCGTCTATGAAGAGATCAATGCCTATCCGCAGGGGATCTACTATTTGGACCAGACCTTGACGAGGGAGCATTTGAACATAGGAGATGTGCTCCATATTACCATGTATGGAATCCCTAAGGGCTTTTACGGCTATATAAACGATATTACCAGCAGTATAGGTAGCAATCCATTGATGGGTAGCCCGACCAACGTCAGGACCAATATCCATGGCAAAGAAAAAGAGGCTGTCGGGTATTTCTACGCAGCCTCTTGTGTTCACTTTTATCAGAAGATCAGCAAACTTCCTGCTGAATGGACTGATGTTCCTGACGAAGAAGATCGTTGATGACTTTAACGGGGCAGAAGGTCTCAACTGGAACCTCTACGAAGATAGTGTTCCAGTTGGACATGGCTCCGTTCCATAAGCCAGGAAGTTCCAATGCTTTCAGATCCTTTCCATTCTTGGATTTTATGGAGATGAAACCTGTGTTTGGATCCACGTATTGGGTTAGGTCATATTTCTCTCCTTTGTAGTTTTTCACGCCGCAAACGATATCGACAGGGTTGAAGTGTGTCGCATTCTGAAGGATAGACATCTGCTCTTCGTTGTTTTCGTCGAATTGTGAGCTCTCCAGAATCTGTGCGGAGACGGTGCCATTCGGGTTTTGGCACATGTATGGTCCCCCACCCGGTTCCCCCTGGTTCTTCACCATGCCACAGACGCGTAACGGTCTGTCGAGCACCATCTTGAGGTAGGCGATTTTGTCCGCCTTTGTATCCAACGGATTAAACTTATTTGTGACGCCCAACTTCTTTTGGCAGAAGTCCAGCATCTTCTGGACATTGTCGTCGGAAAGAGAGTTGCCAGCCTCTAATGCGGCGTGGTATTCGTATATCGTCTTTTGCAGTTTGACCAGCATACCCGCCAATATGAATTTATTTTCTATGGTAGGTTGTTTGTATATGTCTGGTGAAACGTTGTCTATATTCTTAATAAATATGATGTCCGCATTGATGTCGTTCAGGTTCGACAGCAGTGCGCCATGTCCGCCCGGACGAAAAACCAACTGGCCGTTCTCGTCCCTTAGCGGTTGGTTGTTCATGTCCACCGCAACGGTGTCCGTTGCATGATCCTGTACGGAGAAGGTGACGTTGAAGTCAGCCCCGTAACGGTAAGACAAGTTATCCTTTTTGCTTTCCCACAAAGCCTTGAAGTAAGGCAAGTGCTCGTCAGAAACGGTGAAATGCAGGTTTACTTCGCCACGGCTGTTTTTGGCGTACATGGAACTCTCCACGAGATGCTCTTCGAAAGGCGTCCTTGCGCCATCCTCATAATCGTGGAAGAGCAGTAGGCCCTTGGGCAGGAATCCGTAATTCAGGCCCTTCTTCCCCAGCAGGTTATTCACTATGTCCACATACCTACCCCTGTCTCTCAGGGCGATAGCGTCAATCCCTTCGTTTCGTTTACACTTAGAGTTCAGGGAGTTTAGGAAGGCGAAATTCTCCAGATTGTCTATGAAATATTTCACGTCCTTGTTGTTCAATACATTCTCTCCCTTGCTCAAAAACTCGTATAGACTTTTGAACATACGGCTCGCCGCTCCCGATGAAGGGATAAACTTGATGATCAATTTGTCCTGCGTCAGGTAATCACGCCACACATCAATACATTCTCTACGGTCAGATTCTTCCAATACGGAAATCCCTTCAGGCACAACCGCCGCCCGTTCCACTTTGATATATGGGAACCCATTCTTAAAGCGGGAAAGCTGTTCCTCAAAGTTCTCTTTGGAAATGCCTTTTTCATCTAAAAATTTAATATCCACATCCGTCAACATCATGCTCATATAATTTTCTGCTAATGTAACAAAAAAACATGTATGAATCAATAGTAAAATGGTTATTTTTGTAAAAATAAGCGTGATTTCGCAAAGTATGTTGCCAGATAGAAAAAGATATTCTGATTTTTCAACCTATTTGATGGAAATTTTTCCTCATAAAATGCAGAAAATTTCTGTCAACGGAGGTTTCTCGTGCCCGAACCGTGACGGGACCATCTCTCTGGGTGGTTGCACGTATTGTAACAACCGTACGTTCCACCCTGATTACTGTCTCTCCGCACATGGCATCACCCAACAAATCGAAGAGGGTATCGCCTTTTTTAGCAGAAAATATAAATCCATGCGCTATCTGGCCTATTTCCAGTCTTACACGAACACGTACGGAGAGACTTCCCGTCTCATCGCCAAATACGAGGAGGCTCTCTCCCACCCGCTTGTGGATGGACTGATCCTTGGTACGCGTCCCGACTGCATGGCGGACGATTTGTTGGACTACCTCTCCCAATTGTCCCAAAGGAAATATGTGATGGTGGAGTATGGTGTGGAGTCTACGGACGACGACACGCTGCGTCTCATCAACCGGGGCCATCTCTTCGAGGAGGCGAGACAGACGATACGGAGAACTGACGCCACCGGGGTGCATACTTGTGCCCACCTCATCCTCGGTCTTCCCTTGGAGAGCAAGGATACCATGCTGGAGCATGCGCGAAGGATGGCGGAATTGCCCCTCGACACAATCAAGTTGCATCAGCTACAGATTATCAAGGGAACGGTCATGGAGCGGCAGTATAGGGAACATCCCGAGTGGTTCCACCTCTTCACGGCGGACGAGTACATCGAGCTTGTCATAGATTTTCTGGAACTGTTGCCCCCTTCGATCGTGGTCGAAAGGTTCGTCTCGCAATCTCCGAAAGATCTGTTGGTGGCACCTGATTGGGGATTGAAGAACTACGAGTTCACCGCCAAACTGGAGAAGCGGTTGGAGGAACGGAACACCCGCCAAGGCAGACTGATTATGAAGTGAGCGAAACGAACTGCCCCATTCCTTCCGATATTTTTCCCAAACCAAGTATAGATTTAACGGGAAAATATGTAAATTTGCAAAATTTTTCATGGAAAGAAAAGTAACAAAAAGATAACGTATATGGCCAAGATTCTAAATGACGTGTCAAGAACATTCGGAGAGTTCCTGCTCATCCCCGGATTGACGACAAAAGAGTGTATCCCGAGCAACGTGTCGCTCAAAACGCCGCTAGTGAAGTTTAAGAAGGGCGAAAAATCAGCTATTAACCTGAACATCCCGTTCGTTTCTGCCATCATGCAGGCTGTGTCTGATTCGGGCCTTGCCATCGAATTGGCGAGGAATGGTGGTCTCTCCTTCATCTTCGGTTCCCAACCGATCGAGTCTCAAGCCGAGATGGTCAGAAGGGTGAAGAACTTCAAGGCTGGTTTCGTGATCAGCGACACGAACGTTAAACCTGACACGACCTTGGCGGATGCGATCAGCTTGATCGGCCTCACGGGCCACTCCACCATCGGTGTCACTTCGGATGGTACGCCTAATGGTAAGTTGGAGGGTTTGTTGACCAGCCGTGACTACCGTGCTGACAAGGAGGACCTCTCGTCTCCTGTGAAGAATTTCATGACTCCGTTCGAGAAATTGACGGTCGGAAAGTTGGGTATCACTCTTTCCGAGGCGAACCAAATCATTTGGGAACATAAACTGAACACTTTGCCTATTGTGGACGACAAAGGTAATTTGCAATACTTCGTGTTCAGAAAAGATTATAACAGCCACCACGAGAACCCTAACGAGCTCTCTGACAGCGACAAGAAGTTGTTGGTTGGCGCAGGTATCAACTCGCGTGACTACGAGAAGCGTGTCCCTGCCTTGGTTGAGGCTGGTGTGGATGTGCTTTGCATCGACTCTTCCGATGGTTTCTCGGAGTGGCAAAAGGAGACATTAGGCTGGATCAAGTCTAAATACGGAGACAAGGTGAAGGTGGGTGCCGGTAACGTTGTGGACGCTGAAGGCTTCAACTACCTCGTAGAGGCTGGTGCGGACTTCATCAAGGTGGGTATCGGTGGTGGTTCCATTTGTATCACCCGTGAGCAAAAGGGTATCGGTAGAGGTCAGGCGACCGCTCTCATGGACGTGGCTAAGGCGAGGGCCGAATATTTCGAGAAGACTGGCATCTACGTGCCTATCTGTAGCGATGGTGGCCTTGTGCACGATTACCATATGGTGTTGGCTTTGGCGATGGGTGCGGACTTCCTCATGATGGGACGTTACTTCGCCCGTTTCGACGAGTCTCCTACTAAGAAGTTGACCATCGGTAACAGAATCGTGAAGGAGTATTGGGGCGAGGGCTCCAACCGCGCGAAGAACTGGCAACGCTACGACATGGGCGGAAGCGCCGCTTTGAAGTTCGAGGAGGGCGTAGACAGCTACGTGCCGTACGCAGGTAAGATGAAGGATAACTTGAACCAGACGTTGGGCAAGATCATCTCCACAATGTGTAGCTGCGGTTCACTTACCATTCCTGAGTTGCAGGAGAAGGCGAAGATCACCATGGTCTCTTCCACTTCCATCATCGAGGGCGGTGCTCACGACGTTATTTTGAAGGAGCAAGGCTAATCCTATCGGGAGTGCTTTCATGAAATAGAAGAGGCGTACCACTCAGTGGCACGCCTCTTCTTTTATCCATTATCGCATGATGGTTAGACTCTCACTTTTACAACTATCTTTTTTGTTATTCCCTCCCCTATGATGGGCATGTGACCGTCTTGAGGAAAGAATATTGCGAAGGACCCCACCTTCAGTTCCACGGATGACGACAATGGCGCATCATAGAAGGCGATGTCCTTGTCTTTGTGAACCTCGGCGGGTGCGCCTAAAGCGTTTCGATCCGCATAACCAACGATTTCATTATTTGTGAGGGGTATTTGGATGTCGATATAGGCGTCATGCGTCTCGTACCGAGCACCTTCCAGTGGCCGCAAAGGAATTTCATCCACATTGATGTAGATGTCATCGTCCACCACGATGCGGCCTTTCTTCAGTTTGGAGAAATCCAATTGACGGATAAAATCGAACGCCAGCTCGAACCGTGGGTGCAGGGAGACGTACGACAACAGATTATCCAGAGAGTCTATTACCATGGTCTTTTATTTTTTGAAATAACGGTTGTATAAGCCTTCGAAGCCTTTGCCGTGGCGGGCCTCGTCTTTGGCCATTTCGTGTACGGTGTCGTGGATGGCGTCCAAGTTCAACTCCTTCGCACGCTTAGCGATACGCATCTTGTCCTCGCAAGCACCCGCTTCCGCATTTTTACGCTTCTCTAAGTTCGTCTTTGTGTCCCAAACGACATCTCCTAAGAGTTCGGCGAATTTAGCGGCATGTTCAGCCTCCTCCCATGCATAACGTTTGAAAGCCTCCGCGATCTCAGGATAACCTTCCCTGTCAGCCTGACGACTCATCGCGAGATACATGCCTACTTCTGAACACTCTCCGTTGAAGTGGGCGTTCAAATCCTTGATCATCTCATCGTCGCAACCCTTAGCCACGCCAATCACGTGCTCGGTAACGAATGAAAGGGCCTCGTCAGACTCTTCCAATTTCTTGAACTTAGAGGCTGGCACCTTACATTGAGGACATTTTTCCGGAGCTGAATCACCTTCGTGGACATAACCACATACTGTACAAATAAACTTAGCCATAAAAATACTTTAAAATAGTTGATATAATAAAAAATACTCGTTTCAATACTGTTATATAATGCGTTTCAAAATCGCTGCGTTATTACCCATAACAACGTAAAGTTACAAATTTTATGTCATGTGACAAAAAAACTGCTATAAATATTTATCTTCGCGACGTTATTAAAGTATAATGTTTTACTAGAAAAAAGTTGTTATGAAAACTAATGTAAGAGGGAAATGGGCACTCATCACGGGTGCCAATAGAGGAATCGGTTACAGAGTGACAAAATTCATGGCGGCTGAGGGGTGCAATTTGATCCTTCATAGCCGTAGTTTAGACCACACGAGAGACGTGTTGGCGGAGGTGAAGGCGATGGGCGTTGAGGCCTATTGCGTGGCGGCAGAGCTCTCCGACCCTAAGCAGGTGGAGGCGATGATCAAGGAGATAAAGGAGAAGGGCACGCAGGTGGATTTGCTCTTCAACAACGCGGCGGTTCAAATCGCCTACAGAACGCAATATTTCAGTACTCCTGTGGATGATTACGCCACGAGCTTTTACATCAACACCATTGCTCCTATGATGCTCTGCTACGCTTTCGTGCCTGATATGATCAAGCGTGGGTTTGGTAGGGTGATCAATACGACCAGCGGTATCAAGAACGAGCCTGAACAAGCGGGTTATTCCGCAAGCAAGGCGGCCCTTGATAAGGTGACGACCGATTTGGCGGGTACGGTGGACGGAACGGATGTCATCATCAGTTTGGCGGATCCGGGCTGGTGCAGGACAGACCTTGGTGGACCAAAGGCGCCAAACGATCCTGACTCTTCTATACCGGGCATGGTGCTTGGAGCGTTCGTTAACGACAAGAAGAGCGGAAGACTTTTCTCCGCGCAGGACTATGCTGGTCTTACGCTGGATGAGGCGTTGGCAAGAGTCTAAGGGCCTTCTAATATTACATTCGACATAAAGCAAAAAAGGCAGCTCTGATGGGCTGTCTTTTTTTTGCTCTTAGATGTCCGCTTCTATTATCCAAGAAGGGAATCGTCATTCTTGTTCGTTGGATTCGCTTTTGTTTTCCTTGAATTTGAGGACGGGTACCATCACCGAACCGATCAAGCCAAGCATTTGGTTGTTAGAGCGCTGGAAAAGGTCTGATTTGTTGTTGTCGTACAAATCTCCGAATCCATATGAATATCGGCATTCGATCAGCAAATGGACCATCTTGCCGATTCTGAGGTCGAAGCCTCCCCCACCCGTCAATCCGTAGTCTGTCGTGTGGTGTGGCTCCTTGAAACGGTTGTCACCCTCTTGGAAAGCCTCACGACGTATATCATCCTCCGGAATGTTCCATTTCACCTCGCCGTACTTTGTCATGAATCGTATTTCAGGACCCATATTCACGAAGAAACGTAGCCTTCTTTGCCCGAAATAGATGTGCGCGAGCGCAGGAATATCCATGTATTCCAATCTTCTGCCCAGCTTGACGTCTTGCAGGTCATATCCGTTGACCATGGAAACACCTGCGTTGTTGTGGAATCTCTCTGACCATCCAGCCTGAACGAAATTGGCCTCTATTTGAATGCCAAAATGATTTTGGTGGATATATTTAACGACGAATCCGAATCGGCCACCCTGCCATAGAGACTGGTCGCCCAACTCGTAGAGCCGATCGTTCATGTTATGAAGAAAACTGACTTTTGTGAGATTGACACCTCCGTTGACACCTATCGATAGCTCCTGAAGGAAGTTACGTCGCAACGGTTGCCCATGAGAGAATGAGGCAAAGGCGACAATCAAGGTGGTCAATAAGATAAGTTTGCGCATATCAATTATTCTTCGAGCCCTCTGGTTATTTTTTCTTTTCCGATTTCTCTTTTTGTCTCTCCAAGAGCGGTTTCACTTCTTGAGGCACAGAACCGCCCACCAGCACTACTCCGTCTTTCCTGTTGTGTTTCATCAGCATGAAACTGCTGTTGTAGAAGCCACCTTTCTCGAATTTGTTGAAGAAGAAGTGCGATTGTAGTCCGTTGTAGCGAATCTTATTCATGCCATGCTCGAAGTCATGTCCGTACTTGGAGATCGCCTCCGTCAGGTACATCACGATGTCATAGCCCAACATGCCATATTGAGGTTGGCTATTGACAGGCTCGGCGTTATAGTATTTCCTGAATTGCTTGAGGTAGTTCACCACCTGTGGGTTCTCGAAGTCCGTGTAGAACGGAGTGATGATATAAGTGTCCAAGATGAACAGATCCTTTGCGATGCTAGGGTAATTCATCCACTCGGAGAATCCGAATATGGAGACCTCCTTCTTATCCGTATTCATCATGTTGATCATAGGAAGTACCTGACTCAGGGATACCTGGTTGGCGGTTAAAGGCACCACGATGTTCTCCTTGTTCGAAACCAATTGCGTCCTGATTGCGGATAAGGTGCTGAAATTGACCTGGCTGAAGCTTACGCCACGCTCCTTCAGCATGAAAGCCAAGGTGTCGCCGAATTCATTCTTGTCGTTTTTGGCGTTGTTGAAGCGGACCAAAACTATGTTCTTGTTCGAGAAGTTCTTGATGAATATGTCCGCCATCAGATAGCTCAGCTGGTCGATCGGCGTATTGACTTGGAAAATGTTCGGGTTGGCGACCGTCTCTTCCGATTTGGAAGAGAAAGGAATCACCATCTTCACGTCGTGCATCTTGGTGTAATCAGACATGGCCTTGATCTGTCCCGTGTAGGCTGGACCCATCATGAAGTCCAGTTTCTCGATTTCACGGTTCTCCAACAATTTGTTCATGTCGGCTTCTGTCTCGCCCGAGTCGTAGATGTTCATGTTGAAGGATATGCCCGCCTTTCGTAGGCTATCCATGGCCAACAAGGCACCCTGGTAGAACTCGAGGAACTTATCCATGTTTCCGTCGATTGGAGCCGATTCGGAGTATTTCTTGAGTTGGAAAGGCAATATGATAGCCGTGTTGATCTCTTTTTTAGGAGTGGTTTGAGGCACGAAGACGATCGCTGGGGCCGAATCCACGGCAATCGAATCATTTTCTGCAAGGTTGGAACCTTCTGTTTGAGCCTTGTTCGCCGGACCGTTGACGCTTGGCGGGATGATCAAAACCGTATTGACTTTCAGTCCATCCGCCAGTTTGGGATTCAAACGGGTCACCTCCTCTTGGGTCACGCCGTATTCTTGGCAGATGCCGAACAGCGTCTCTCCCTTCTTCACGTTGTGATATTTGAACGCCTTGGGAACTTTGTTCTCAACGGAGCTCTCCGTGAGGGCTGTGTTGGCGTGCACAGGCGGAATGATCAACTTTTGACCCGTCTTCACACCATCCTTCACGTCGGGGTTTAGACGGATGATCTCCTCGGAAGTGATGCCATACTCGCGGCAAATGCCATATAGCGTCTCACCCTTTTTCACCTCGCGGATCACAAAAGAGGGTTTCACCTCCTTTTTCACTTTAGGCAGCGTGTCGCTCACCGTCATGTTTTGCCCGGAAATGGTCTTCTTGGTAGGAATCTTTATCTCTGTGCCATATTTTAACCCATCACTCTTCAGTGACGGATTGAGGGCATATAAATCATCGTAGGTGACGTCGTACTTCTTCGACAACGAGTATAACGTCTCTTTCTTGTCCACTACGTGTGTGGTGTAGGAATCCGCCTTCACGGGGATTAAGATGGTTGCGTTTAGCGTCAATCCATTCTCGGTCCCTGGATTGACCGATTTGATTTCCTCTTCAGTCACGCCGAATTTCTTCGTTATGGAATAAAAGCCTTCGCTTTTTTGCACCACATACTCGTAATACTGCTTGCCGTTTATCTCCTTCTTGGGATAATTCAAGTCTACAGACCATGCTGAAATGACCATGGATGAGCAAGCGACTACACTACATAAAAATTTCCTCATAATATCTTAAAACTTGAGTTGCAAATTTACATAATTATTTCAAATTTCCCTTGAATATTTGTAATATTGCACTCAATTTGTAAATGATAAATGATGAAACGTAGGATTCTATTTTTGTTGATTTCGTTTTTTGCTGTTTCGAACAGCTTCTCGGGTACATTCTCCGTCGCCGGAGGCAATGGTGTGGTAAGTGGAAAGAAGGCTGATTATATGCTTTTCGAAAAAGTAGGGGAAGGATCTTTCTCGTTTTCGGCTGACAGCATCGCACTTAGGGGTTTGAAATGCTATAAAATCACTTTGAAGGAGGGAAAATTGGATTCTTTGCTCCTTGCCGCGAGCGAATATACGTTATCCGCTGATTCTCAGACTGTGACGTTTAATGATTTAGATGCGAATACAGGATATTTGATATCGTACTTGGATTATTCGTATGGTGATCCGCTGGAAACACAAGCTTTTTCGTGCGTGGTGGAGTACCAGCCGGTGAGTGCCGTCACGTTCCCTACGGATACGGTTATTTGTAGTGATTTGGAACTGACGATCGAGCCGACGATGACCTATTTTAACGAGTATGGAAATGAGAAGATGATAGACAGGGCGCTCTCTGTGAAGTATAAAAGTTTTCTACTAAAGGGTGAGTTCCCTTCCGTGGAGGAGGTGACCGCTGAGGTGGAGGGCGACAACTCCGTCACTTTGGAGATTATGCCTTATGTGAACACTACGTTTGAGGTGACGGACCTAACCGCAAAGAATGAACTGAAGATGGATGTGCAACCATTCGTCACTGATTCGTTCTATACGCAGGCTGTGGTGGCCTACCCATATATGGAGACAACCGGTAAGATCGAGCATGAAGGTGATGAGGGTACGGACAGCACGCTTCATTTCTACGCCACGTTCGAGGAGGCCAAGGAGAATGCGACCAAATTCCGCCAGTCTGCGCCTCTCTTCTTGAATCTATATAGTTATGCTAATGATATGTCTAATCATTTCGAGTGGGCCTTCGTATCAGGCGACAAGGCGAAAACGGGTGATTTCCAGGGTGCATATACCTATTTCGGAAAGGATGTCAACTCGTTTGAGATCACTGAACCTTCCTTGCATTGCATCGAACTCACGGTGAGCAATATCCGTAATGATAGTGTCTGTGAGCACCGCTCTTATGCTTGCATGAATATCGGTGTCTCCCAGTTATATGTTCCGAATGCCTTCACTCCTAATGGTGACAACATAAATGACGAATTCAGAGTGGGTTACCGCTCTATCGCATCGTTCGAGATATCCATCTACGACCAATGGGGAAGAAGAGTCTATCAATCCGATGATATCACAAAGGGTTGGGATGGTACGTTCAGAGGAGACAGAGCCTCCATCGGCGCTTATTATTACGTGATTAAGGCAAAGGGAACAGATGGTGTGGATTATCTGAGAAAGGGTACAGTCAGCCTAATCAGGACTAAGGAATAAGGAATAAGGAATAAGTATAGGTCTTAGAATACAGATAGAATTCCCATCAAATTCATAATTCATAATTCAAAATTCATAATTCCCTACATTCCCCTCCCCGAAACAACTGTCTTCACAGTGTAAATCAATATCTTAAGGTCTACGAGGAGCGATATGTTTTCCAAGTAGATGATTTCGTATCGCAGACGTTCGATCATCTTGTTCACGTCTGTCGCATATCCATATTTGACCATTCCCCAGGAAGTGATGCCTGGTTTTACCTTGTGCACGATTCCGTAGTAAGGCACCTTCTCAGCGATTTGACGCTCGTAGAAGAGACGTTCAGGACGAGGGCCTATGATGGACATCTCACCCTTGATGACATTGATGAATTGAGGAAGCTCGTCGATTCGGTATTTCCGGAGGATATGACCGATCTTAGTGATACGTAGATCGTTTTGTGAGGCCAATTGAGGTCCCGCCTCCTCCGCATTGCACACCATGGTCCTGAATTTCAGGATATGGAACAACTTGCCATGCAACCCTACCCGCTCCTGTTTGTAGAATATAGGGCCCTCTGACGTGAGTTTTATAATGAGGGCTAATGGAACACACAACGGGGCTATTAACACGATGACAAGGCAGGAAAATAGGATGTCGAAGAGTCTTTTGACATTCTTCTCGAATTCATTCAGGCGTACATCCATGGCTTTCACGAGCGGTGCGCCGAAGATGGAGGTCATACGCACACCTCCGATTATGTAATCGTATAGTTGAGGTGTCACCCTGACGTTGACATCATGGTTGTAAAGTATGTTGAATATTGGCATCAGGGCGTTTCTGTCATCATTGTCTATGGCAATGATCACCTCTTCAATGTGTTGGGATTCAATGATGTCGCCTAACTGGTCCATCCCGCCTATGATCAAGGAGGAATCCACCTCAGATTTCCCTTCATGGGATATGAATCCGACAATGAAGTTGCCGGACGATTGTTTCATCGATTGTAGTTGGTCGTATATCTGCTGGGCCTTCTCTCCTGATCCGATGATGATGGTGTTAAAACCGATGATGCGGTTGTGGATCTTCTCCGTCGTTTTCCTCGTGATCATGTAGCGGAAGAAATAGACCACTGTGAAGTAGATGAGGAATTGCACGATGAAGGCTAAATAGTAGTCATGATAGTTGGCGACAGGGTCGTTCAGCAACAGAATGAAGAAGAGGATGGTGGATCCGATCAGTGTGCTGAGGAAGGTCTGCGCGAACTCGGAGAGTCGTGATTTTAAAAACGGTGTATTGTAATACCCTGAAAGCCAGAATATAAATAGCCAAAAGAATGGAATGCCTATGAACAATTTCTCTAAATTGTAGATGGGCGAGAATAGTTGAATTTCATGAAAAACGTTCGACTCGATCTCAATCCTTCGGAAAATGAGGAAGGATGCCCATGCCAATAAAATGGCCACCACATCGAATAGGATATATTTGATGCGCTGAGTCTTCTTGTTGGTATGGTTCGTCAGTCTCTGTTCCATTCTTATTGTCGGATAATGGTGACTACACCACCCTTGCCTAGTTTGATGATGGAGGATGGTGCCGCCGTTGCTGTCTCGTCTTGGCGGTAAGATACGATGTAGTCGACGCCAGCTTTGATGACCTCGCTTATTTCAGAAAAGTTGCGGGGAGAGGGTTCTCCGCTGATGTTGGCGGAGGTGGAGACGATCGGGATGCGGAATTCCTCGCACAATTTCTTCGAGAACGCCTCTTGTGTGATGCGTATGCCTACGCTTCCGTCCTCAGCGAGCAAATTAGGCGCCAAGTTCTTCGCTCCGTCGTAGATGATGGTCAGCGGCTTGTCTGCGCACTCCACGAGGTCGTAGGCGACGTCTGGCACCTCGCTCACGACACGTTCCACCTTCATGATGCTATCGGTCAGCACCAGCATGGATTTAGCGTCTGAGCGGTGTTTCAGCTCGAATATCTTTTTCACGGCGGCTTCGTTTGTCGCATCGCAGCCAAGACCCCATATCGTGTCGGTCGGATACAAGATGATTCCTCCGGCCTTCAGCGTTTGGATGGCTTTCTTTATATCTTCTTTGAAATCTTCCATGTCAGTTCATTTTGTTTCTAAGAAACCTTGCGGTGTATGAATTTTCACATTTCACTAACTCTTCCGGTGTGCCCTCGAACACGAGGTTTCCTCCTGCGTCTCCACCTTCAGGACCGATGTCGATGATATGGTCCGCACATTTGATCACATCCAAATCGTGCTCGATGATGATGACCGTGTGGCCGTTCGCCACCAATGCGTTGAATGCTTTCATCAGTGTCTTTATATCGTGGAAATGGAGTCCTGTCGTAGGCTCGTCGAAGATGAAGATCATTGGTTCCGGCTTCTCCGTGCCTAGGATCTCCGCCAGCTTCACACGTTGGCTCTCGCCGCCGGAGAGCGTGTTGGACGATTGCCCTAGTTTCACGTAGCCCAAACCGACATCCTGTAGGGTCTTTAGCTTCTTTACGATCTTCTTTTCGATGGTGCCTTGTTGCTCGGAAAAGAATTCCACAGCTTGATTGACGGTCATGTCCAGCACGTCGAATACGTTTTTGCCTCGGTAGAGTACCTCCAGCACATCTGGCTTGAAGCGCTTGCCGTGACATGATTCGCACTCTAAAACCAGGTCTGCCATGAACTGCATCTCGACCGTGACCGTTCCTTCGCCTTGGCACTCGTCACAGCGTCCTCCCTCCACGTTGAAGGAAAAGGTGGCTGCCGTGTACCCCATCTGCTTCGAAAGGGGCTGGTCAGCGAAGAGTTTACGGATCTCGTCGTAGGCCTTGATGTAGGTGACAGGGTTGGATCGTGAGGATTTCCCTATCGGGTTCTGATCGACGAATTCGACATCATGGATGAGGTTTATGCTCCCTCGCAGTGCGGAGTGGAGTCCTGGTTTGTCCGCCACACCGTCCATCGCCCTTTTCAAGGCGTTGTAGAAGACGTCCTGCACGAGGGAGGATTTGCCTGATCCGCTGACGCCCGTCACTACCGTAATCACATTCAGCGGAAATTTCACGTCAATTCCCTTTAGGTTGTTCTGTCGGGCGCCCACCACCTCGATGTAATTGCTCCATTTTCTGCGGAGTGTTGGCACTTCAATCTTTTCTGTTCCCAAAAGATAACGGACGGTATAGCTCTTCTCTTGTAGTGATTTGTCACTTAACAACTTGTCGGATAGTATTCCTTGAAACACGACGTTACCACCCAGTCGCCCCGCATCCGGACCGATGTCGATGAGGTAATCCGCCGCGCGCATGAACTCTTCGTCATGCTCCACCACGACCACCGTATTGCCAAGCTGCTGTAGTTTGCGCAGTACGGATATGAGCCTATGGGTGTCCCTTGGATGTAGTCCGATGCTGGGCTCGTCCAAGATGTAAAGGGATCCTACGAGGCTGCTGCTCAATGAGGTGACTAGATTGATGCGCTGGCTCTCACCGCCCGAGAGGGAGTTGGACAATCGGTCCATGGTCAGGTACCCCAATCCGACATCCACCAAACACTCCAGACGTAGTTTGATCTCTGTCAGCAATCGTTTGGCGACATTCATTTCGCCTTCCGTCAGCACAAGCGACTCAAAGAACGCTTTCAGTTCCAATACGGACAGGGAAACCAGCTCCGTGATGTTTTTCCCGCCGACTTTCACGTATTTTGCGGACTCCTTCAGCCTGCTTCCTCCACAGGTGGGACAAGTTGTCTTGCCCCTGAAGCGGGCCAGCATGACGCGGTATTGTATTTTATATTGATTCTCTTTTACGAATTCGAAGAAATCATCTATGCCATGGAAATAGGGCGTTCCCTTCCACAGCATCCGTTTCTCTTCCTGAGTGAGGTCCGCATAAGGCGTATGGATGGGGAAATGGACCTTCGATGCGTTGTAGACCAGTTCGTTCAGCCATTCGGACATCTTTTCCCCCCGCCAGCAGATGACGGCACCGTCGTACACGGAGCGGGACTGGTCAGGGATCACAAGATCCTCGTCGATGCCCATCACCTTGCCGAATCCTTCGCAGGTGGGACATGCGCCGTAGGGGCTGTTGAAGCTGAACATCAGTTCGGAAGGCTCCTCGAACTGCATACCATCCGCCTCGAATTGCTTCGAGAAACGTTCGGTTTTTTCTCCGTCCGACTCGTAGAAACGGACAAAACAGTTATCGCCGCCCTCCAGGAAGGCTGTTTGGATTGAATCGGCCAGACGTGTGCGGGTGTCCGGGTCGTCGTGTACGGAGAAACGGTCCACCACAAGATTTGCCTGATCGACATCTCCTTTCAGTTCCTCAACCCGTGTGGCTGCCTCCTCCATCTTGAGCATCTCGCCATTGATTTCCATGCGGCTATAGCCCTGCATGCGGAACACCTCGATTTGTTGGGGCAAGGTACGTCCCTTAGGCAGTATGATGGGGGCGAATAGGATGCCTCTTGTCCCTTCAGGCTTCGTGTAGATGAAGTCGATCACATCGCTCACCGTGTGCTTTTTCACCTCACATCCTGAAATCGGGGAGTAGGTCTTCCCCACTCTGGCGAACAGCAGTTTCAGGTATTCGTATATCTCCGTGGAGGTGCCTACTGTGGAGCGAGGGTTGCGGGTGTTCACCTTCTGCTCAATAGCGATGGCGGGCGGCAACCCCTTGATGTAGTCCACTTCCGGTTTGGACATCCTGCCCAAGAACTGTCTAGCGTAGGCGGAGAGGCTCTCCACGTATCTGCGTTGCCCCTCGGCGTATAAGGTGTCGAAGGCCAAGGAGGATTTTCCTGAGCCAGACAAACCTGTGATTACGACAAACTTATTCCTTGGGATGACAATGTCTATCCCCTTTAAATTGTGGATATGAGCGTTCTTTACGCTTATTTCACCCGTGTCAGACATATACTCTATTTTTCACGTGGCTGTTCTATCTTCTTCTGATCGGAAGGTGTTGAACTCTTTTTGATGAGCCCCAGCTTCTTCCTTTTGAGGAATAGAGCCTTCTTCTGTTCATACTCCTCATACTTCCTTTCCAGATAGTTGTCAGCCATCGCCTACAATCCGTTTTCGATTAAATAATGCTCGCAGTCAATCGCTGCCTTACAACCGCTTGCGGCGGCCGTGATCGCTTGTCGATAGCGTGGATCGGCCACATCTCCCGCAGCGAACACACCTGGTATGTTGGTCTGTTGTGTGCAGTGGAATGTCTTGATGTACCCGAACTTGTCCAATTCCAAGTATTGCTCGAACAATGTGGAGTTGGGATGGTGGCCAATCGCTATGAATAGACCATCTATGTCGATTTTGTATTCTTGCTCACTCGCTTCTCCTCTGTTTTTCATGAGTGTGGCGCCCTCGACGCCGTCCTCGCCGAAGAGACCGATCACTTCGTGCTTGAACAATATCTCAATCTTCTCGTTGTTCAATACCCTCTCCTGCATCACTTTGGAGGCCCGTAGGGAGCTTTTCCGCACGGCCAGGTATACTTTTTTGCAAAGACTGGAAAGATAAAGCGCATCTTCGCAGGCCGTATCTCCACCGCCCACGACGATTACAGTCTTGTTGCGGTAGAAGAACCCGTCGCAGGTGGCGCAGGCGGAAACTCCCATGCCGGCGTATTTCTTCTCGTCAGGTAACCCCAAGTACTTGGCGGAGGCTCCTGTCGAGATGATCACGGTGCTAGCTTGGATCTCTTTCTCCCCGTCAATGGTGATGATGTTCTCGTTCGGCTTGAGTATCGCTTTGGTGGCGATGCCGACACGTATGTCCGCTCCGAAGCGGATCGCTTGTTTGCGGAGATCTTCCATCATTTGCGCACCCGATATGCCGTCAGGATAACCTGGGAAATTCTCAATCTCCGTCGTGGTTGTCAACTGTCCCCCGGGCATTGATCCTTCGTACAATACGGGTGAAAGGTTCGCGCGTGCGGCGTAGATCGCGGCGGTGTATCCTGCCGGACCTGATCCAATGATTAAGCAACGTACTTTATCCATGTCTTATCTGTCTATATTGTTCTCTTCGTTATTGTAAATTGACCACTTCAACACCAGGGTGTTGTTTCGCATCGAACACAAAATCTGCATCTTTGAACTCCTTTGGGATTATCTTCGTGACATTAAAGTAGGTGTGGATTCCACCTTTGCCTCGAAGTGCGATGTTTTCCAATAAGAGTGTGTTTTTCTCAAAGATGAGGTGGATGATTGAATAGGGGCTATTCAAATCGTTTGGATATAACTCCACCTCCTCACAAACCTTGCCGTTGACCGTTGAAGTACCCATGTATCGCATCTTGTAGTCTGTTTTGTATGACTTCATCAGCAGAAGAGGGTTTATATCCTTCAGGTCCTCCTTGTCGGGTGTGGTGATGGTCACTTCCTTCTCCTTCACCATGTGCACGGCCTGCGTTTTTCCGTCGAAATAGGTATCCACATCTTTCAGGGACATCTTGAACTTCTCTCCTTTTAGGATGGCGCTCCCTTTGAAGGACTCTGATTTTGAGTCGCGTACGTTATCTACTTTGATGGTGAATTGTATCTCCATCCCTTTCTTATTCTCCATTACGCCTAGCGCCTTGTCCAACAAGGCTTTCGCCTTAGGATCGACGCTCTCTTCCTTTTGCGCGACCGCGAAGAAGGTGGTCACACAGGCGCATATAAGTAATAATAGCTTCTTCATTTTTTCGTGCTGTTTGGTGTTTATTGGTTCTTCAATTTGTTGATTATCATGTCTAATTGATCCAAGTCGGTTATCTTGACCTCCCGTGGCTTGCTGCCTTCCTGCGGTCCGACGATGCCTGCCACCTCTAGTTGGTCCATCAATCTTCCCGCGCGGTTGTAGCCCAATGATAATTTCCTTTGGATCATGGATGTGGAGCCTTGTTGCGTGGAGACGATCAGTGCAGCCGCCTCTTCGAATCTTGGGTCGAGCTTGGTCAGATCCACGTCTTTTGGTCCGTCGACATCCCCCTCGGATGGAGGTTCTGGCAATGGATAAGCCTCCTGATATCCTTGTTGTTCGGAGATGAACTTGGTGATGCGCTCTACCTCTGGCGTGTCGACGAATGCGCATTGCACACGTTCGAAATCGTTGCCTTGGCTGATGAGCATGTCGCCTCGTCCGATCAGTTGTTCGGCTCCGTTTTGGTCTAATATGACGCGCGATTCCAAGCCTGTCGATACGCGGAAGGCGAACCGGGCAGGGAAATTGGCTCGGATCACACCCGTGATGATGTTGGCGGATGGCCTTTGTGTCGCTAGGATCATGTGGATACCCACGGCACGGGCCTTTTGGGCGATGCGGGCGATCGGTTGCTCCACCTCTTTGCCGACCTGCATGATCAAATCGGCGAACTCATCGATGATGACCACGATGTATGGCATGAAATGATGCCCTTTGTTAGGGTTCAATCGTCTGTTGATGAACTTCTCGTTATATTCCTTCACCTGACGCACGTTGGCCTCTTTCAGCAACGTGTATCGGTCGTCCATCTCGACGCACAATGACTTCAATGTCTCCACCACCTTGGTCACATCTGTGATGATGGCATCCTCTGCGTCTGCGATTTTCGCTAAGAAGTGCTTCTCTATCGGAGCGTACATGCTGAATTCCACCATCTTAGGGTCCACCATGACGAACTTCACTTCCGAAGGGTGTTTCTTGTAGAGGATGGAGGTGATGATGGCATTCAAACCTACGGATTTTCCTTGTCCGGTCGCACCTGCCACCAAAACGTGAGGCATCTTGCAGAGGTCCACCATATAGACCTCGTTGGTGATGGTCTTACCGATCGCTATCGGCAACTCAAATTTAGATTCTTGGAATTTCTTGCTGTTGATGATATCTGCCATCGGTACGGTTTGTGGCTTGTTGTTCGGCACCTCGATACCGATGGTTCCTTTGCCTGGAATTGGGGCGATGATACGGATCCCCTTGGCTGCGATGCAGAGGGCTATATCGTCTCCCAGACTCCTGATTCGGTTGATGCGGACGCCCGTGGCCGGTGTCACCTCGTATAGGGTCACGGTCGGACCCACCGTTGCTTTGATGGAGGATATTTCGACACCGAAGCTCTTCAACACCTCCACGATTTTATTCTTGTTCTGCGTCTGTTCCTCCATGTTGATGGTAGGACCACTCACCACGGATTCGTCGAATAGATCCGTGGTAGGTTTCTTGTAGAAACTCAATTCCTTGGTAGGGTCATACAACTCGATATTGTCCCCTGCGACAAAGTCGTCTCCTTCGTTTGGATTGATCTGGAAATCTATCTCATCAGGCTCTCCGTTTGAGGAGTTTTTTGTCGGGTCTGGTTTGTCCTCTCCCTCAACACCTGTAGGTCCATCCGTCTGTGTGGTGGATGGTTCGTCTCCCTTGTTATCAGGCTGTTGGTTGATGATGAATTCAGGTTCTCCCTCTTGCGTGGAGACGGTGTTGCTCTTTACTTCTCCCTCGCTGGATTCTGTGCTTGTGAAGACGATGGTATTAGGATCGACCTCTTTCTCTGGGTGGTCTTGACCGTTCTCCTCTCCCTCCTTTCCTGGGTTGTTCTCTCCTGAGAGGTTATTGCCGTCGTTCTCTCCTGGATTATTTTCGTCCGTCTTCGGATTCTCGTCAGGGGTTGGTGTACCCTCCGCATTGGCCAGGTTGGGATCTGTCCCGTCGTCCAGTTTCTTGATCTTGGAGACAATGGTGATGCCGGCGCTCTTCATTCTGGAAAGGGCTGTTTTATAGGCACATATAACAAATAGAATCAGCGCCAAAAGCAGTAGCAGAGAGGTCCCTGCCACACCCACGTTGGAGCGTAGCCACAATGACATGAAATAGCCGTGCTCGCCTCCCCAGAATAGATGGGTTGATTCGTAGTTGTTCACGAAGAAGAACCCGAAGAATAGGGATAGCCACACCAGAAAGAATGAGCAGATCAGGAAGGTGCGGCACATGCGGAATGGATGGATGTGCATCAGCCACAAAGCGCAGAGGAAATAGTAGAAAAGATAGAGCAGACATGATATGCCGAAGGTCCGGTTGATGAAGAAGTCAGCCATTTTGGCACCTCTTAGGCCCGCCCAGTTCCTTACGTTCTCGTTGATGTAGTCAAGCGTGAATCCTTCTGTGTTCTGCAGAAGGCTTTGGTCCTGCCATCCTGTGAAAAAGAATGAGACGAAAGCCAATGCCAAATAGAGGCCAAACGTCAGCAGCACCAGTCCGATGGCCGTCTGCACACGCTCGTCCTTCATCTTCTTGAACCATGGATATAAGCCACCTCTACCCTCTTCTTCTTTGTTTACATCCGTGCCCTCTTTCTTATTTTGCTCTTTTTTGCCCATTCTATATTTGTTTTCTTTCTCTGCAAAGTTAATTAAAAAAGAGTCATAAACCATCATGAGGGGGAAAACCTTCGTCGATTTTTTGCGTGTTTTAACAGATTTTCAAAGTCTTGCGGAGGGGAAGTCGTGTGGTGGCTTTTGTGCTATGCAGAAGAGGGAAAAGAAAATCCCGACGATGATTCCAACGTCGGGATTGTGTCGCTTATTCTCTCCGCTCTTTTATTTCTGCCTGATGAAGATGTTGATTGGTGTGCCGGAGAGTTCCCACTCCTCCCGCATCTTGTTTTCGAGGAATCGTTTGTACGGATCCTTCACGTACTGGGGAAGGTTCGCGTAGAAAACGAAGGATGGTATTTGTGTGTTCGGCAATTGCGTCACATACTTGATCTTGATATATTTGCCCTTCGTCGCTGGTGGCGGATAGTTCTCGATGAGCGGCAGGAAGAACTCGTTCAGCTTGCTGGTCGATATCTTTCTCTTCTTGTTGCCGTATACCTCCATGGCGGCCTCTATCACTTTGAAAATGCGCTGTTTGGTAAGTGCTGAGGTGAAGATGATCGGGAAGTCGTCGAATGGTGCCAAACGCTCCCTGATGGCCTTCTCCATCGTAAGGGTGGATTTAGAGTCTTTCTCCTTGATGAGGTCCCATTTGTTGACGCAGACCACGATGCCCTTCTTGTTCTTTTGGATGAGTTGCACGATGTTCATGTCTTGCGCCTCTATGCCTCTGGTCGCGTCGATCATGAGGATGCAGACGTCAGCGTCCTCGATGGAGCGGATGGAGCGGATGACCGAGAAGTACTCGAGGTCTTCCGTCACTTTCCCCTTTTTGCGGATACCCGCCGTGTCTACGAGATAGAAGTCGTAGCCATATTTCGTGTAGCGGGTGTGTATGCTGTCGCGTGTGGTTCCTGCTATGTCCGTCACGATATACCTGTCTTCCCCGATGAAGGCGTTGATGATGGATGATTTGCCTGCGTTTGGCCTGCCGACGATGGCGATGCGAGGAAGGTCCTCGTCCATCTCTTCCTCCTTCTTCTTCGGAAGTTTCTCAAGGATCAGATCCAGCAGGTCACCTGTGCCTGCACCTGACATGGAGGATATGCATTGTGGATCGCCCAATCCGAGTTTGTAGAACTCCGCCGAGTCGTAACGCAATTCGTTGTTATCCACCTTATTGCATAGTAATATGACTGGTTTTTTGTTTTTTCTGAGGATCTGTCCCACCTGCTCGTCAAGGTCGGTCAGGCCACTGCTTACGTCCACGACGAAAAGGATGACGTCGGCCTCTTCTATGGCTATCTTCACCTGTTTGCGGATTTCCTCCTCGAATATATCGTCTGAATTCACCACCCAACCACCAGTGTCGACGATGGAGAATTCCACACCGTTCCACTCCACCTTCCCGTATTGACGGTCGCGGGTGGTGCCGGCCTCTTCGTTTACGATGGCGCGATGGGTTTGGGTCAATCTGTTGAAAAGTGTAGACTTGCCCACGTTCGGGCGGCCTACTATGGCTACTAAGTTACTCATTTTCTTCTCTTTGTTTGTGTTACGGTTGGTCGGCTCTCGTTAATCGAGCTGATAACCAAAATCCTTCAAGTCTTTATCCTTGTTCCTCCAATCCTTCTCCACCTTGACGAACAATTCGAGGAACACCTTCTTGTCGAAGAAGGCTTCGATATCTTTTCGGGCTTCTATGCCGACCTTTTTCAGCATTTTACCGCCTTGTCCGATGATGATACCCTTTTGGGAGTCTCGTTCAACATAGATGACAGCGTTGATTCGGATGAGTTTATCGTCTTCCTTGAAACTCTCCACCACCACTTCCACTGCGTAAGGAATCTCTTTGTCGTAGTTGGTGAGTATCTTCTCCCGGATGATTTCCGTGACGAAGAACCTGGCCGGTTTGTCCGTCAGGGCATCCTTCTCGAAGAATGGCGGGGAGTCAGGCAAAAGGCTCTTGATTCTCTTCAGCACATAATCGAGGTTGAAGTCGTTTTTGGCTGATATGGGGATGATCTCCGCATCCGGCAAGATGGCTTTCCATTTCTCCACCAATTCGACCAGTTTGGGTTGGTCGGTTAGGTCTATTTTGTTGATTATGAGCAATACGGGAGCCTTCTGCTTCTTCACCTTCTCGATGAAATCAGCGTTCTTTTCGGCATTCTCCACGACATCCGTGACGTAGAGCAATACGTCGGCGTCCGTTAGTGCGCTGGTGGAGAAGTTCAGCATGGATTCCTGCAGCTTATAGTTGGGTTTTAGAACACCTGGGGTATCCGAGTAGACGATTTGGAAATCCTCGCCATTCACGATGCCCAATATTCTATGTCGAGTGGTCTGCGCCTTCGATGTGATGATGGAGATTTTCTCACCCACCAGTGCGTTCATCAGTGTCGATTTGCCGACATTAGGGTTGCCCACGATATTTACAAAACCTGATTTATGCATGAGAGATTATTTTTTGCAAAGTTAAGGAATTTTCGCTCAACAGAAAAATATTTTTACGGGAGCCTCAGGACGGGGCTTGGTGTCTCTCTTTGCGGAGAAGTATCGTCCGTTAGGGTTTGTGTGTGAAAAAAATGCCAACGAAAGGATTCCGCTGGCATCTCTTTGCTCCCTAGATCTTTTGCAAACATTCTAGGGATGCGCGTCTGACAACAGTCAGACAATTTTTCAGTTTAAGGGGACTTTTCTGTCCCGTTTCATAGGTTGAAGGCGTAATTTTAAAAAAAAATTAACCATTTTTCATGCAAATGTAATCAATATATACTATATTCGCAAGTTGTTTTTTGAAAAATGGTATGTATTTGTTCACGTTGCCATTCTTTAACATGTTCCTGGCGATGATGGCGATTGTTGCCGTGATAGTTTTCGTCTCCCTCTATTATGTGGATGCGGGTTATGGCATTTCGTATGATGGGAAATGGGGAATGTCGGTGAACAATAAGTTGGGATGGGTTATGATGGAATCCCCAGTGTTTTTCGTCATGACGGCTTGTTGGTGGTTCTCCGAACGCACTTATGAACTGGTTCCGTTCCTCTTCTTCCTATTTCTCCAAATACACTATTTTCAGCGATCTTTCATATTCCCCTTCTTATTGCGCGGGAAGAGTCGGATGCCTATTCTGATCGTGATTATGGGCGTGATTTTCAATACGTTGAATGGTCTTATGCAAGGCGGTTGGATTTTCTACGTCTCTCCAGATGGGCTCTATGATATCGCTTGGCTGACAAAGCCGCAATTTATTGCTGGGGTGTTTCTTTTTGGAGCGGGGATGGTTGTAAACCTTCATTCCGACTACATTGTCCGTCATCTTCGGAAGCCGGGCGACACTCGTCACTATTTACCCAAGGGTGGAATGTTCAACTATGTCACTTCCGCCAATTATTTGGGCGAGTTGATGGAATGGGTCGGATTCGCCATTATGACGTGGTCTTGGGCTGGCGCTGTATTTGCCCTTTGGACATTCGCCAATTTGGCTCCTCGCGCGAACACTATTCACCGGAAATATAGATCTATGTTTCCTGAGATGAGCGGATTACATTTAAAAAGGATTATTCCTTTTATTTATTGAAAATAGCACTGAAAAACGAATTGGTATGGCTTCTATGTTATTCACGCCCGGAAAAATCGGGCCATTAACGTTGAGGAATCGGACGATACGATCTGCCGCCTTTGAGGGCATGTGCCCTGGCAATGTGCCGTCTCGCATGCTGTATGATTATCATGTCTCCGTCGCTGCCGGAGGTGTGGGGATGACTACCCTCGCCTATGCGGCTGTCGAACAGAGTGGATTGTCTTTCCCTCATCAACTGTGGTTGAAGGAGGAGAATGTCCCTTATTTGCGGAAAATAACGGATGCCATCCATAAGGAGGGCGCTGCGGCGAGCATCCAAATTGGCCATTGTGGGAATATGTCGCACAGGGGTGTTTGTGGCTGTATGCCGGTCTCCGCCTCAACCGGTTTTAACCTCTACGCTCCTACCTTTGTGCGGGGCATGCGGAAGAGTGAGATCGAGAATAGCGCGAAAGCGTTCGGGAAAGGGGTCGAATTGGCTCGTGAGGCTGGTTTCGATGCGGTCGAACTGCATGCGGGACATGGCTATTTGATCAGCCAGTTCCTTTCTCCCTCCACGAACCATAGAAAGGATGAGTTCGGTGGATCGTTGGAGAATCGTATGCGCTTTATGAAGATGTCGGTGGACGAGGTGCTGAAGTCCGCCAAGGGTGATATGGCGGTGTTGGTGAAGATGAACATGCGTGACGGCTGCCGCCATGGCATGGAGACAGATGAGTGTCTGGAAGTGGCTAAGACGCTGGAAAATAGTGGTGTGCATTGCTTGGTGCTGAGTAGTGGATTCGTTAGCAGCGCACCGATGGCTGTGATGCGTGGCGCAATGCCGATTCGTACAATGTCCTATTACATGAATCAGAAGCTGATGTCTTCCCTGGTACGTCTGTTTGGCTCTCGATTGATTCCTTCCGTTAAGTTTAAAGAGGCTTTCTTCCTGGAGGATGCGATGAGGTTCCGCCAAGCGCTCAAGATGCCGCTTTGTTATGTCGGCGGATTGGTCTCCCGTGAAAAGATCGATGAGGTACTGGACGATGGCTTTGACTTCGTGGCGATGGCGAGGGCCCTGCTCAACAACCCTCATTTTGTGAATGACATGAAGGAGGATGAGCATGCGCGTGTCTTGTGCGACCATTCCAACTATTGCATCGGTCGTATGTATTCGAGGGAAATGGCTTGCCATCAATGCCTTCTGAAAAGCGGGAAGGAGTCTATCCCTGACGCATTGTTGGAGGAACTAGAAAATAATAAAAAGAAAGGCTATTAATCCAAATTTTTCGTAATTTTACGGAGATTTATATTCTTTTTTTAATTATAAGTTGGATTATTATCAGTTATGATTGACGGCTATAAGGTTGGTTTGGCGTTGAGCGGTGGCGGTGCGAAGGGTATCGCTCATTTGGGTGTTTTGAAGTTGCTTGAGGAGCGTGGTATAAAGGTTGATTTCTTGTCTGGCGTGAGTGCGGGCGCCATTATGGGTGCGTTGTATGCGGATGGTAATTCGCCTGAGGATATCTGCCAATACATTAAAAAGAGTGACATGTACCACATGCTCTCCTTGACCATGCCTCGTCATGGCGGTATAACCCGAATGGACCAGTTCGGTAAGTTCATCAAGGATAAAATCAAGGCTGAGACTTTCGAGGATCTACGTATACCGTTGGTTGTCAACGCTACGGAACTGAATGACGGCAAGAATGTATACTTCGACAAGGGGCCTCTCCTCGATTGTGTCATTGCTTCCGCTTCCGTGCCTATTTTCTTTAAGCCGATGCGCATTGGCGGAAAATTATATGTGGATGGTGGTTTGTTCTGTAATCTGCCTGCTAAAATCCTTCGTAAGAAGGGTTGTGACATCGTGATAGGTGTGCATGTCAACCCTATTACCCATGAGGACAAATTCGAGGGGATAAGGGACGTTTCTGAGCGTGTCTTCCACCTCTGCGTGAATGGCAATACCATAGAGCAGAAAAAGGAATGTGACATCCTGATCGAGACATTCCGCGCTCGCGCATACGGTATGTTCGATGCTTCCAAGGCCGAAGAGGTCTTCCAAATCGGCTATGAGGACGCCGCCGCCGCATTGGATGCGGTGGACTGGGATGAGTTGATGATGAGCGTCAGAGTCTCTTCCAAATACAAGCGTTTGTAACCCTAAGTGTTTGTCTTATAGCGTTAAAACTGCTTCAACACATTGTAGAGCTTTTGTACAGGAAGCCCCATGATGTTGTAGAAGCTACCGTCGATATGCTCCACCCCTATGTAGCCGATCCATTCTTGAACCCCGTATGAACCTGCTTTGTCGAAGGGTTGGTAGCGCTCTACGTAATGGCTTATTTCTTCGTCTGTTAAGGTGGCGAACTGCACATCTGATTGGGCGGTGAAGGAGATCTCCTTCTCCTTGCTCTTCACGCATACGCCGGTGAATACCTGATGTGTGTTGCCTGAGAGCTTGCGGAGCATCTCTATGGCTCCTTCCTTGCTTTTGGGTTTACCCATCACCTCGGTGCCAAGCCATACGATGGTGTCGGCGGTGATGATCAGCTCATTACTGCTTATGAGGGGTGTGTATGCCCTCATCTTTTGTTGCGCCAAATACAAGGGAATCTCTCCCTCTCTCAGATTGTTGGGATAGTGTTCCTCCAACCCTTTGATGGTTTTGACCTCGAAATCAATCTCCAATCCTGCCAGCAACTCTTTCCTGCGGGGCGAATTGGACGCTAAAATAACATGATATTGTTCCAGCATAGTCGTTTTTTAGTATCGGTTTTTATCGTACGCGAAATTAAGAGAAATTTCCGTATCTTCGCAGTGTACAATGTGAGATATAATCGTATGGATGATATTTTAAAGCAACTAAATGAGAATCAGAGGGATGCTGTACTGTATAATGATGGACCTTCCTTGGTGGTGGCGGGCGCCGGTTCTGGAAAGACCCGTGTTCTGACCTTCAAGATCGCTGGTTTGTTGAAGTCCGGGTATGATCCTGGGCGTATCTTGGCGCTGACTTTCACGAATAAGGCGGCGGACGAGATGAAGGTCCGCATCGACGATATCGTGGGTGCTGGTGTCTCCAGGCGGTTGTGGATGGGTACCTTCCACTCGATTTTCGCGAGGATTCTTCGCCAACAGGCTGAAAAGATCGGCTATAAGCCTAACTTTTCTATTTATGACACTTCTGATTCGAAGAGTTTGGTGAAAAGCATTGTCAAGGAACTGGAGTTGGACGAGAAGAAATATACGCCTAAGGCGGTCCTCTCCCGTATCTCCCAACTAAAGAATAGTCTTATCACGCCTGATGTCTACCGTAATCGTGCGGATTTGCAGAAGAACGACGCTTATGCGAGGATTCCTCGCTTGTCGGAGATCTATTCGCTCTATTTCGCCCGTTGCTATAAGGCTTGTGCGATGGATTTCGACGATATCTTGCTCTATACGAACATCTTGTTCCGTGATTTTCCTGAGGTGCTTGGGCAGTACCAGGAGTGGTTCCAGTTCATTTTGGTGGATGAGTACCAAGATACTAACTTCGCCCAACATCTGGTGGTGAAGAAATTGGCGGCGCATCATCATCATGTCTGCGTGGTGGGCGACGATGCGCAGAGCATCTATTCATTTAGGGGTGCGAATATTGATAATATATTGAAATTCAGGGAGGTGTTCCCTGATTGCAGGGTCTTTAAACTGGAGCGTAATTATCGTTCGACCCCCAATATAGTTAAGGTGGCGAATAGTTTGATCGAGAAGAATAAGAAGCAATTGCCGAAGAATGTCTATTCCGAGCAGAAGGAGGGCAGCAAGGTGAAGGTGTTCAGCTCCTATTCGGATCTTGACGAGGCAAGTTCTGTTGTTGCCCAAATTGATCGTTTCGTCTCATCTGGCAAGTATGACTACAAGGATATTGCGGTGTTGTATCGCACGAATTCCCAGTCGCGTGTCTTCGAGGAGGCTTTGCGGAAACGCTCCATACCCTACACGATCCATGGGGGACACTCTTTTTACCAACGCAAGGAGATCAAGGATGTCTTGGCTTATTTCAGGCTGATCCTCAACTTAGATGACGAGGAGGCTTTCCGTCGTATCATCAACTATCCTGCGAGGGGAATCGGCAACACGACCATGGGCAAGATCTCTGATGTGGCCTTGCAGTTTGGCATCTCCTATTGGACGGTAATTTCTGATCCATTGCAATATAACTTGCCGGTGAATGCGGGTACGTCCACTAAATTGGCGAGTTTCCGGGGCTTGATTCAGGGCTTGAGCGAAGTGGTCGATTCGACCAACGCTTATGATTTCACTAAGAAGGTGGTTGATAGTGCGGGCATCCGTGCGGATCTGGAGTCTGACAAGTCGGCGGAGGGCCTGAGTAAACTGGAGAACTTGGATGAGTTGTTGAATAGTATTCATGAGTTCTGCGACTCTAGTTGGGAGGAGACGGGCGAGAAGGCTACTATCTCAGACTTCTTGCAGAAAGTCTCTTTGATGTCTGATATTGATGACAATGCGGATGATGCGGAGAATAAGGTGACGCTGATGACGGTTCATTCAGCTAAAGGATTGGAGTTCAAGAATGTTTTTATTGTAGGTGTTGAGGAAGAACTTTTCCCTTCGGATATGGCGCTGATGAGTGAGGATGGTGTCGAGGAGGAGCGCCGGTTGTTCTATGTGGCGATCACGCGTGCGGAGGAGAATTGCATCATCAGCTATGCGAAATCCAGGTTCAGAAATGGTGTCACGAATAGTACCTTGCCTAGCCGTTTCATCACAAAGGATATCGACAAAGACCTGATGGATTTGCCGGCGGAATTGCTGGCTCGTCCGAATACCAACAGGAATTTCACATTTGGCAGGAATTCATCCTTGTGGGATGATGAGGAGGGCTTTTCATCCTCCCGCTCGTATGGTGGAGGAAGAAATGTATACAGAAAATCAATTGATTATGCGGATCCGGAGCCTATGCCCCGCTCTACTACATACGTGGCGCCGAGGAATTTAAAACCGCTTCCAAAGGTGTCGTCCAGCGTCGATAGTTCGTCCGTGAATCCAACTAAGGTGACATCGAGTGTGGGTGACATCGAGGTGGGCTCTTGGGTAGAGCACGAGAAGTTCGGGCGCGGAACAGTCCTCAAAATCGAGGGAACTGGTGGAGACACTAGACTGACAATCAAATTCCATAACGAAGGAGAGAAGAACATACTTTTGAAATTTGCGCGCCTGAAGAACCTCGGCAAATGATTTTTTGTCATAAATGGCTCGGTGGAATCCGACAGAATGTCTGTTGTCGTGTCACTGTGTCATAAAACTATGCGGACCGACGCATGTGGCAGATTTTTTGTAGATTATTTTATGAGACACTATATGTTTACGCTAATATGAAAATTTAATATACGATGGAAGAGAATACAACAATGGACAATCAATCACAGCCGATTGAGAACGAAGAAATAAAGGCTGAGGAGACGGTGGCTAATCAGGCGGAAGAGACTGCGAATGCGGAATCCGCTGGGTCAGCGACGGCCGATGCGGGGAACACCGCATCTGAATCGGGCTCCGAGGAGGACAAGGTGAAAGAGTTGGAGGAGAAGTGCGCCAAGTTACACGACGAGTACATTCACCTCTATGCGGACTTTGAGAACTACAAGAAGCAGTCCCTGAAGGCTCGTGCGGAGCTGATCAAATCCGCGGGAGAAGGCATTTTCGCGAATATGCTTCCGCTTGTGGATGATTTCGAACGCGCGATGAAGGCCATGGAGAACGCTACGGAGGTCTCTTCGGTGAAGGAGGGTGTCGATCTGATATACAACAAGTTCAATGCTTTCCTGGCGCAGAATGGCGTCACTCCGATCGAGACGCAAGGGGCTGATTTCAATGTTGATTTCCATGAGGCTATCACGATGATTCCTGCTCCGTCAGAGGATCTGAAGGGCAAGGTTGTCGACTGCACGCAGAAGGGGTACATGTTGAAGGATAAGGTGCTCCGTTTTGCTAAAGTTGTTGTGGGACAATAATATTTTAGGTTATGGCAAAGAGAGATTACTATGAGGTGTTAGGAGTTTCCAAGGATGCTTCTGCCGACGAGATAAAGAAGGCTTACCGTAAGTTGGCCATTCAGTATCATCCGGACAAGAACCCGGGTGATAAGAGTGCGGAGGAGAAGTTTAAGGAGGCTGCTGAGGCGTATGATGTTCTTAGTAACGCCGACAAACGTGCCCGTTACGACCGCTTCGGTCATGCTGGTTTGGATGGCTTCGGCGGCGGTGGCGGCGGTTTCGACGGCGGCGGCATGTCCATGGAGGATATCTTCGCTCAGTTCGGAAATATATTCGGCGGCCATTTCGGTGGCGGATTCGGTGGTTTCAGCGGCTTCGGCGGCGGTGGCGGTGGTCAGCGTGTTCGCAAGGGATCAGATTTGCGTGTCCGTGTGAAAGTCACCCTCAAAGAGGTTGCTTCTGGCGTGGAAAAGAAACTGAAGGTGAAACGATATGTCAAGTGTGCCGCATGTAATGGTAGCGGTGCGGAAGACAGCAATTCTGTCGTTAAATGCTCCACATGTGGTGGCGCTGGCGTGGTGAATCGTGTCACCAACTCTCTTTTCGGTGCCATGCAGGTTCAGTCGGAATGCCCTAACTGTAATGGAATGGGTACGACGATCACGAAGAAGTGTAAGCATTGTGGCGGAACCGGTATTGTCCAGGAGGAAGAGGTTATCCCTGTAAAGATACCTGCCGGTGTGGCGGATGGAATGTATTTCAGCGTGCGAGGAAAGGGCAATGCGGCTCGAAATGGCGGCATTGACGGTGATTTGCAGGTACTAATTGAGGAGGAACCGGATAGTGAGCTTATACGCGACGAAAACGACCTTATTTACAACGCGCTCTTCTCTGTTCCGATGTTGGTGAACGGTGGTACGGCTGAGATTCCTTCTGTGGATTCCAAGGTGAAGGTGAAAATCGAGGCGGGAACGCAGCCTGGTAAGGTGTTGCGCCTGAAAGGTAAGGGTCTGCCTTCCGTGAATGGCTATGGGAATGGTGACTTGTTGGTGAACATCGGCGTCTATATTCCAGAGCACCTCTCTAAGGAGGAGAAGAAGATCTTCGAGGAGCTGGGCAAGTCCGATAATATGGTTCCGACGGAAAGTGCGAAACGTAGCTTCTTGTCTAGGTTTAAGAGTATGTTTAACTAATTAGTTGTTCAGTTGAGCACCGTATTCTTCGTAGGTGTTGTCCGAATAGAATACGATGATCTTTTTGACGATACGGGGAGTGACCGGAGTTGGTTCCGGTTTCTCCCTTTTTTCTTCATAAGGGTGACTTACCGGAGCAGATGATGTTGCCGCTGGCTGTGAATGGATGTTGTTCATTCCGCTCTGAGGATAATTTTCCTGAAGGGGCACTTGTCGTTCGTACGTTGATTGATTTCCTAAAATTGCCTCAGTTTCCTCTTTCTCACTTAACTCGTTTTCCTTGCCAAATTCCTGTGGAGGTATCGGAATCTCAGGAAATAACGACTGCTGATAAGGATAACTTACAGGCTTTTTAGTCGTATCTTGTTTATTTTCAGTTTGTTCCGGTGCTTTTCTATACATTTCGCCAACGCCAAAAAGGAACCATTCTGGATTAATTCCTCGAAATGTGTCAAGAATCTTCTTCGTAACCTGTATACTGGGCTCATTTCTACCATTCAATAGGTGAGTAACAGCCGATGGTTGTATACCTACGAGCTGAGCGAACTGAGAATTGCTCAAATTTTCCTTTTTTATGATTTCTGCGATGCGATTATACATATTTTACTTGTAAAATGTTCACTTTACAAATGTAATAAACTTTTTTTTTATAGATGTAAAATACTGTTTAATATTTGTAAAATTACAAATGTAAAACTCATAGTATGTGTTTACAGATGTAACCAATGCATGCAGTTAAAGTGTAAACGTATTTAAAGTAAAGAAAGAATCGGTTGGTAGAAGTGGCACTTTATCTTTCCACCTGCCCGATATGCGGATCTAACAGTTGCTCTTAAATCTCTTAGAGTGTGAACCTTTGCCGTCCGTTTACGGATGTACATCGCTAAGCCATCAGTTTTTGCCCAGAAAGCGCATTTTATAGGTTTCCTGGCCGCATCTTCACCTAAATGTATTGAGGATCGCCCTCGTGTCGGAAAATGGTTTGTAGATGCTCTATTCTGCCGTTTTTCATTTGTTTGTATAGCCTGGTTATGGCAGTTTTCGCTCCGGATTGTTTTCGAAACCGCCTCAATTGACCCTATAATCCCTTGTTTTTAGCTGTTTTAAAGTTCTACTGAAACTTTAATTTATTAAAACGCTGAAATATAGTATTATATATTTTTTTGATAGTATAAAGATTGATCGAATAAATAGCTTGTTTTCTATTTTTTACAAGTAAAAATCTTTTCATTAAAGTTTAAATTCATGTATTTATACATAAAATACTGATTTGTAGATTATTAAATGAACAAAAATAGATACATAATAGACCGTATGCGCTTGCTTTTTTCTTACTTGTAAAATTTTACAAATGTTCAATTCTTAGGCTTGAATTTCGTATGAAGTCCCGTTTTTATTTTGTAAATGCTGTTAAATTTTCTGTATTTTACATTTGTAATATATTATTTTGGTAAATTTACATGTTTACAAATGTATATTTTTATGGTCGTGTTATTTTTGGAAAAAATTCCGATTAAAACATGGATTCCCCTATTTTTAAAAAATTGAATATTTCGGGCAATGATTCGAATTGTGCGCAAATATTCGATTCTCGTGGAGTTAACTTTTAGGGTCTATACCTATGTGGATTTTGTGAATTTGGCTTATGAATGGATCTCCCTATCAAATATTCGACTCTCGAGGAGTTAAATATTTTTTTAGAGTGTCCCTTTTTTGTAAATTTGCGGTAGTGTATAAAAGTTTAGTGTAACGAAATAAATGGACAACCAAAGTTCTTCGATCCTTTTGGAAAATGCGGTTAAAGAGTTTTCTAAGTTGCCGGGTATCGGTAAGAAGACCTCTTTACGGTTGGTGTTGCATTTATTACGTCAGAGTCGTGAGGATGTGGAGCGGTTTGGAAACGCTCTCATCGACCTGCGCAATGGTATCCAATATTGTAAGGTTTGCCGTAACATATCGGATTCGGAGATCTGTGGCATTTGTTCGGATGAGCGGCGCGACCCTTCTCTGATCTGTGTGGTCGAGAGCATCAATGAGGTGATCTCGATCGAGAACACCCAGCAATTCCATGGTTTGTATCATGTCCTAGGTGGCGTTATTTCTCCGATGGACGGAGTGGGACCATCTGATTTGGCGATTGACGAATTGCTTGCCAGAATAGAGGCAGGAGGCGTGAAAGAGGTGATTTTAGCCCTAAGTCCCACGATGGAGGGCGACACGACAAACTTTTATCTCTATAAGAAATTGTCTAAGTATGAGATAGATATCTCTACGATAGCACGTGGCGTCTCTATTGGAGATGAGTTGGAATATGCGGATGAGATGACGCTGGGACGCTCCATCGTCAATCGTACGCCCTATAAGATGTGATAGTTTATAATTAGATACCATGAAAACCGATTGGATTAAAAAGCTGACGATCACCTATTGGGTCATTGTCGGGATTGTATTTCTCCTAGTGGCCTTTGCTTTTTATTGGAGCAACAGCCGGATGTTCCTGTACGACCAGTCTGATAGGACGATTGGGGAGTCCATAGCGATTCTTACCATGCTTTTGGGCATTCCTATCTCTCTAAAACTCTATCATGTCTATACGAGGGAGAAATTGCCTAGTGAGAAGGATGAGAAACGTATGATCCAGCATATCGTCAAGTGGTTTTTGTTGCGTATCGGTATCGTGTTGGTCGCTTTAGTGCTGAATTTCATCGCCTATGTGGTCTTCGGCTCTCAATCCGCCTTTTTATGTGTGATCATCTGTTTGGTCTTCCTGGTGTTTTTCTGTAAACCCAATCGGAATGACCTGACATTTTTGTTGAAAACCGATCATGAGGAGAAAACATGCGAATAGCGGTAGATTTTGACGGAACGATCGTCGAGAATTGCTTCCCGGAAATTGGTGAGGAACGTCCATTTGCGGTAGAAGTGCTTAAGAAGTTCAGGGAGGAGGAGCATCATGTGCTGATCCTTTGGACTGTTAGGAACGGTGCCTATTTGGAAGAGGCCTTGCGGTGGTGCGAGGAGCGTGGTTTGGTGTTTGATGCCGTGAATGAGCATTATTTGGAGGATGGTGAATCGTTTCCTGTCGAGGATTTTTCCCACAAGGTGAATGCTCATCTCTTTATTGACGACCGTAATATAGGCGGTGTGCCGGATTGGACCACCATCTATCGTCAGGTGAAATCCGGCAATGCTTTCTCTCCAATTCTTCCTGAGCGAGAGAAATCGTCTGCTCGTCCTAAGAATATCTTTATACGTTTCGGCGAGTGGATCGAAAAGGTCAGACAGGAGGTCGAAGCTCGGAAAAGGTAGTTGATTATTCGAGCCTGAAGAGGTAGGCCTGCCGTGATGATTCCTCTATTTTGAACCTGTTGTCTGCCCTCTCCCCGATTATCCATATGATCTCGTCGTTCGAGGTGGTTAAAACCCACGTATTCTCCTTTTTTGACTGCGAATAGTGGTTGTCGATAAAGAAATCACTGGTCTTCTTACGTCCTTTCATGCCGAAAGGATAGAGATAATCTCCTGATTTGCAATTTCTTAGTGTTAATGGGAAGGCTATTTTGTCAAAATCCACATAACAAGTCCGATTATCCCTCTGAAAGGTGATTTTTTCGGTCGGAACCAAGCTGATTTTGAGCCGAATCGGCAAGTTTTGGACATCTTCGATTCCCTTGATCTCGTAAATGGATTCCCTCTTTTTTTGGATGGGGACTATCTCCCACTCTTTTCGTTCGCAGCGCAATTCATATTGGTCGGAAAAGAAATGTTTACCCGTGCCGTTCATCCCCAAATGGATCAGGTCGTTCACCACATCGTTCGAAAACCCCAACGGATTTAGAGCCTCGAATAGTATGAAGTGGCTGTCAGGTGATGAAAATACCTCCTCTTTCGAGATGGTCCATCCTCCATTCTTCAATGAACGCTTTGTGACGGAGGATAATTGGTGCGAGACAAATTGCTCCGCCTCCCGCAGATGAGCCATGGTATGCATCATATTCTGGCGGAAAGAGGGATTGATCTCCTCCAATAAGGGAATGACCTGGTTTCTGAATTTATTGCGCAAATAGACGTTTTCAAAGTTGGTGGAGTCATCGACATACGTTAGGTGTTGCTCTTCGATGTATTCCAGAATCTCTTTTCGGGTGAATTGTAGCAGAGGTCTGATGATATCCCCCTGCCGAAATTTTATGCCACTCAATCCCTTCAGTCCGGTTCCCCTGGAAAGGTTGATGAGGAAGGTTTCTATGCTATCGTCCGCATGATGGGCGACTGCGATGAAGTCCGCCTTCTCCCTCATTTTTAGTTCCGCGAACCATTGGTAACGTAAATCCCGTGCTGCCATTTCGGTGGATATTCCTCGGATGGCTGCGTATTCGTTGGTGTTGAAATCGATCTGATAGAAGGGTATTTTTCGCACACTTGCTTGCGAATGTGCAAATTTAGAATCACGATTAGCCTCTTCGTTGCGAATGTGGAAGTTGCAATGTGCTGCAATGCACATATAACCCTTTTTGTGCAACGAATCTAATAGTGTGATAGAGTCGGCTCCACCGCTCAATCCGACTATTATTTTTGCCCCTTTAGGGATGAGGTCCTCAAAGGAACATTCAGCTATTTTACCCATTCTTCTTTCTCTTTCAAATTCTTTCTAAGACAGTTTTAATGAGACCTTCCATTGTACCTTTGTATGAGGTGTTCATGCTTTTGTCGACTCGTCCGGCGATGATGCAACAGACCGTCATGGCTTTATGGCCTAGAAGTTTGGCCAGACCCGCGACAGCGGAGCTTTCCATTTCGTAGTTGGTTATTTTCTCGCCATGGTAGTCGAACGACATGATTTTTTGGTTCAAGTTGGGATCGGCCGGGGAGATGCGCACATGTCTTCCTTGGGGGCCATAGAATCCGGGAGCTGAGATGGTAACGCCCATTACCATGTCTTTCCCGATTCGTTCCACTAGGCTTTCGTCTGCCGAAACAACGTATGGAACGCAGAGTTTAGGGTTCCATTGGGTGTGTTCGCAGAATTTGGACTCGAAATCCTCGTCTGTAGTGCCTTTCGGGAGGTCGTAGAACCGAAGCATGCCATCGAAGCCGATAGAACGCTTAGAGACCACGTATGAGCCTACTGGCGTGAAATCCTGCAGTCCGCCAGATGTGCCGATTCTAACCAATGTCAGTGTGGTATGTTGCGCCTTTACGCACCTGGTCTGGAAGTCTATGTTTTTAAGCGCATCCAGCTCTGTGACGACTATATCGATATTATCTGTGCCGATACCATGTGAGACGCAGGAGATCCTCTTTCCGTTGAGGGTTCCTGTGATCGTATGGAATTCGCGACTTTGGACGTCACATTCTATCTTATCGAAGAAGGAGGCGACCATATTGACTCTGTCTGGATCTCCGACTAAAATCACCGTATCCGCCAGCTGCTCTGGCTTGAGATGAAGGTGAAAGATGGATCCGTCCTCATTGATGATCAGTTCGGATGGTGGTATAATTCTATTTGACATGACAATCTGTTTTTGATGTACAACTTGAATCTTACCAAAGATAATAAAGATTTTGTTTTTTCCTAAGGGAATAGGATTTAAGTTATCCACAAAAAAAGACACCGTTTCTCACGAAGCAGTGTCTTGATGAAATAATAAAACTATGAATATATGGAAAATACTTATAATTCGACTTTTAAGCAAAGTTCCTTCAATTGGGTTTCGTCTATGGATGAAGGGGAGTCGATCATCACGTCCCTTCCCGCATTGTTCTTAGGGAATGCGATGCAGTCGCGGATGGAATCCAATCCGGCGAGCATGGAAACCACGCGGTCTAGACCGAATGCGAGTCCACCATGAGGCGGTGCGCCATATTTGAAGGCGTTAATTAGACAACCAAACTGATCCATCGCTTTTTCAGGCGTGAATCCGAGCAGTTGGAACATCTTGTTTTGCAATTTAGAGTCGTGGATACGAATGGATCCCCCACCCAATTCCACACCGTTCATCGCTAAGTCATAGGCATTTGCGCGCACACGACCTGGATCGCTATCCAAATATTGGACATCCTCCAGTTTCGGGCTTGTGAATGGGTGGTGCATTGCGTAGAAACGTTGATCCTCCTCGCTCCACTCGAAGAGAGGGAAATCGATGACCCACAATGGCGCGAATTTGTTCTTATCCCTCAGACCGAGTCTCTCTCCCATTTCGAGGCGGAGTTCGTTCATCTGCTTGCGGGTCTTGTTTTCGTCGTCACCGCAAAGGATCAGCATCAAATCGCCTGGTTTTGCGTTGAAGCGCTCCGCCCATTTTTGCAGATCCTCTTTCGAATAGAATTTATCCACGCTGGATTTCAGCGAACCGTCCTTTTCGTATTTAACGTAAACCAATCCCTTGGCGCCCACTTGAGGTCTCTTGACGAAATCTGTCAGCTGATCCAACTGTTTGCGGGTATATTCGGCACAACCCTCTGCGCAGATACCCACAACGATCTTGGCGTTGTCGAATACGCTGAAGCCGTGTCCTTCCGTCAAGTCTTTCAGCTCGACGAAAGTCATGCCGAAGCGCAAGTCCGGTTTGTCCGAACCGTAAAGACGCATACATTCGTGCCATGTCATGCGAGGGAAAGGCTCTTTGAAGTCGATACCCTTCACATACTTGAAGATATGTTTAATCATGGCCTCGAAGATGTTGAGCACATCCTCTTGCTCCACGAAAGACATTTCGCAGTCTATTTGAGTGAACTCAGGTTGGCGGTCCGCACGCAAATCCTCATCCCTGAAGCATTTGACGATTTGGAAATACCTGTCAAAGCCAGCGACCATCAACAACTGTTTGAATTGTTGAGGAGATTGTGGCAAGGCGTAGAATTGTCCTGGATTCATTCTGGAAGGAACAACGAAGTCCCTGGCACCCTCTGGGGTTGATTTGATCAACACAGGGGTTTCAACCTCTAGGAAGTGTTGTTCGTCAAGGAAACGGCGGACTTCGAAGGCGATCTTATGTCTGAGCTCGATGTTTGAGCGGACACAATTACGACGCAAGTCCAAATATCTATATTGCATACGGAGGTCATCTCCTCCGTCAGTGTTGTCTTCGATGGTAAATGGTGGAACTTCAGCCGCATTCAAGACCTCCAGACCTTCGGCGATGATTTCTATTTCGCCCGTAGGGATATTTTTGTTCTTGCTGCTTCTTTCGGCCACTTTACCGTTTACACGAATCACCCATTCCCTACCCAATTTATTGGCTTGGCCGCATAATTCGGTATTGACATCTTCGTTGAAAACTATTTGTGTGATTCCGTAACGGTCTCGAATGTCGACAAAGGTCATACCCCCCATTTTCCGCACTTTTTGTACCCACCCCGCTAATGTGACAGTCTCGTTTACATTAGCAATATTCAACTCTCCGCATGTTCTTGTCCTGTACATATCGATACACGTTTACTTGCCACAAAATTACATTTTTTTTGTGATTGAAGGATGGATTTTTAGCTTTTTTTTCTCAACGGGAGATGGATTTTATGTTTTATGGCGGCGTACTTCTTTAGGCGAACCTTTTTGAAGTAATGGCAGAAGCCACAGATCTTTTTCCACGTCTGCATGGAGAAGAATTTTTGCGTGGTGGTTGTGTTGTACTCATAGGCGTGTTGGATGCATACTTGAGGTATGCAAACTACTTTATAGCCTTCCCTTTTCATCCTGAAGCAGAAATCCGCGTCGTCGAGACCGAAGAAGAATTTCTCGTCCCAGAATCCCACTGCGATTTGGGCGGTACGTCTGATGAGGTGGCATGCACCGATCGTGTAGTCCACCTCAAACGGTTCTGTTTGGTTCATGTCGTAAATGGTGGCTTGGTAGTCTTTCTTGAACAGCTCCATGTTGCAACGCAGCGAGACGTCGTGTATGTAGGCCTTCACGATGTGACGAATACGAGGAAAGCGTCTGCAGCTTTGTTGGATCTCCCCGCTTTGTCCCCTCAGTTTGCAGCTACACAATCCGACATCGGGATTTTCGTCCATATAAGCGATCATCGCTTCATAGGCGGATTGGTTAAACACTGTGTCGGAATCGAGGAAGAGTAGGTATTCGCTAGGGAGCGCATTGACAATCCCTATGTTTTTCGCTGCGGCCACACCGTTATTGTCCATGCAGCAGATCATTCTGACGTTGGGATAGGAGTATTCGATGGCGGATATTGTCTCATCGGTGGATCCATTGTCGACATACAAAATCTCCACATCCTTGTCTTCCTTCAGGAATTCAAGCGAGGCGAGATTCTCTTGCAGATAGTGCCAAGAGTTGTAGCCGACTATTATGATCGTCACCTTTTTCATATCCATATATCCTTTCTAACGAATATAAGAAAAAAAAAGTGAAAATCGCAATATTTCCTGCGAAATAATGATGAATAAAACAAAAAAGGCGGACCAATTAGCCCGCCTTTAATCTATTGAAGAGATTTAATCTTATTTTTTAGCCTTAACCTCTTCGTATTTCTTGTTTACCTCCTTGTACTTGTCGCTCATGCTCAACTTGTAGTATACAGAACGAAGGAATTGGAGGTTATCCAAGTCTTCTCCGTTGATTTCGCGGGCTTTCTCGAAGTAAGGCAAAGCTTTCTTCAACTCTGCGCTACCTTTGCTTCTCTCCGCATTGTATTTCTTGATGTCTTTTATGCTGTTGGCCTTTTCGATGATCTTCTCACCTTTCTTTTCATAAGCCAAACCGCACTCGAATTGAGCGTCGAAATCATTAGGAGTCAACTCGACAGCCTTGGAGAGACATACGATAGCCTCGTCAAAGTTCTCGTCTTTGAGGTACATCATACCTTTGATCTTGTAGTATTGGTTATTGTTTGGATCCTTGGCGATTGCCTCGTTCAAGTACTTGATCGCATCCTCTTTCTTGTTGTTATTCAAGTAATAGTTGATCAAATTACCGATAAGATACTTGTTGGAAGGGTATTTTTTCAAACCTTCGTTGATCGTGGCGATCATCTTATCGTCTTGTTTGTCTTTGCTGTAAGCGTCGCAAAGCCACTCGTACATGGTCTCCTCTTTGAAAGAGATGCTTTTGAGGTCTTCCATGTATTTGATCATGATCGGACGTTTTTGCTCGTCTTGGGCGGCCAAATTGACAGCGAGGAACTTAACGTCATTGTAATATTCGCTCTTCTCGATGCCTTGGTCCTTCATGATGCTGTTAGAAGGCAAGCTCAGATATTTGTTATAAAGATTGAACGCCTTGTCGATCTCGTTTTTGCTTTGGTGTTGTTGAGCCTCTCCCAATAGGTAATTTGCATAAGTAGAGACGTTTTTCTTTACGTCCTTCAGATATTTAGGCTTAACCTTTCCCTTCTCATCTGGCAATTGGTCCAACTCACCGCACTTCAGGTATGCGTCGATTGCTTTCACCAAGTTTTCGCTCATCTTATCTTGGTCGTACTGCATCTTACCATCCCTCTTCACGGCTTCTGTCTCATATATCTTATAATAGATCTGACCAGCCACGTCGTAGGTGTATGCCATCTTGCTAGAAGACGGATCCTTCATGGCAGTTTCAATATCCTTAATCGCTTGGTCGAAGTTGATTGGTTGTTCGTACAAACATCCCTCTGCGCTTCTGACCAATTTCTTTTGCGCAAATCCGCACATGGACAAGGCCAGTGCAAATACTGTGATTGTTATTTTCTTCATGATATTTAATAATTAGTTTTGTTCGTTAATATTGTTCTCATCTCCTGATTCTTGTTGGCTTTCCTCACCCTCCAATTCCTCTTCCTCGTCTGGCTGGGAAAGAACCTTACATACGGATGCGATTTGGTCGTTTTTCTTGGTGAGGTTGATGAGACGGACGCCTTGGGTGGCGCGGCCCATCACGCGGACGTCGGTCACCTTCAGTCTGATGGTGATGCCGGACTTGTTAATGATCATCAGGTCGTTTTCGTCCGTCACGCTCTTGATAGCGACCAAAAGACCCGTTTTGTCCGTGATATTCATCGTTTTGACACCCTTACCGCCCCTATTGGTGATGCGGTAGTCTTCGATGTCGCTGCGTTTTCCGTAGCCTTGTTCGGATACGACCATCACCGTCTCCGTCTGAGGATCGTTGATGGTGATCATTCCTACTACCTCGTCGTCCGGACCATCGAGCGTCATGCCTCGTACACCGGTCGCTGTCCTACCCATTTCCCTCACTTTCGTTTCGTTGAAGCGGATGGCGCGTCCGTTGCGGTTCGCCAAGATGATTTCACTATTTCCTGTTGTCTGTCTTACTTGGATGACTTGGTCGTCCTCCCTGATGGTGATGGCGTTGACACCGTTAGCGCGAGGACGGGAATAAGCCTCCAGAGAGGTCTTCTTCACGATACCGCGTTTGGTGCAGAACATCAAGTAGTGTGATTTACAGAACTCTTCGTCGTTCAGCGACTTGATCTTGATGAATGCGTTCACCTTGTCGTCTGCGTCGATGTTGAGCATGTTCTGGATGGCGCGGCCTTTGGTCGTCTTGCTTCCCTCAGGGATGTCATATACTTTCAACCAGTAGCAACGACCCTTTTGGGTGAAGAACAACATCGTATTGTGCATAGACGCCGGATAGATGTATTCGATGAAATCCTCGTCGCGCGAACTGCTTCCTTTGGATCCCACGCCGCCACGGCCTTGTGCCTTGAATTCGTCGAGCGGAGTACGCTTGATGTAGCCGAGGTGGGAGATGGTGATGACCATCTGATCGTCCGAATAGAAGTCCTCAGGATTGAATTCCTCCGAAGTATATTTAATCTCTGTACGTCTTTCGTCGCCGTACTTAGCCTTCACGTCGAGCAGTTCCTCCTTCACCACTTGCATTTGGAGGTCTTCGCTAGCGAGGATATCCTTCAAGTGATGGATGAGCTTCATGAGGTCATCGTACTTAGCCCTCAATTCGTCGATGGAGAGTTGGGTCAATGCACCGAGGCGCATTTCGACGATCGCCTTCGCCTGCTCCTCGTCGAATCCGAAGCGTTTCATCAAGTTCTCCTTCGCCTCGGCTGGGTTCTTGGAGGCGCGGATGATGCGGATCACCTCGTCGATGTTGTCCACAGCGATGATTAGTGCTTCCAAGATGTGCGCTTTCTTCTCGGCCTCTGCCAACTCGTATTTAGTTCTACGAACCACAACTTCGTGGCGGTGGTCGATGAATTCAGCGATTAATTCTTTTAGATTCAATAATTTAGGTCTTCCGTGAACCAATGCGATATTGTTCACGCTGAAGGAAGACTGGAGTGCTGTATATTTGTATAGCTTGTTCAGCAACACGTTTGAGTTGGCGTCACGTTTCACGTCGATCACGATACGCATACCCTCGCGGTCCGATTCGTCGTTGATATTGGAGATGCCCTCCAGCTTCTTTTCGGCCACCATGTTAGCGATATCCTTGATCATCTCGGCGCGGTTCACCAGGTAAGGGATTTCGCGAACGACGATCTTCTCGCGACCGTTCTCGTTTTCGATCTCCACTTTAGAGCGGATGACCACGCGGCCACGGCCAGTCAGGTAAGCGTCGCGCACGCCAGAGTAGCCGTAGATGGTACCACCCGTCGGGAAGTCAGGCGCCTTGATCAGTTTGATCAATGTTTCGATGTCGACGTTCTTATCCTCCACGTAAGCCACGCAGGCGTCGATTGTGTCGGAAAGGTTGTGGGGTGGCATGTTGGTCGCCATACCGACGGCGATACCGGAAGCACCGTTCACCAGCAATTGCGGGATGCGGGTCGGTAAAACCGTAGGCTCTTGATGCTCACCGTCGAAGTTGTCTTGGAAGTCGACAGTGTCCTTATCCAAATCAACCAGAATATCCTCCGTTATCTTCTGCAGGCGAGCCTCTGTGTAACGCATCGCTGCGGCAGAGTCTCCGTCGATGGATCCGAAGTTTCCCTGACCATAGACGAGCGGGTAACGCAATGTCCAGTCTTGGGCCAAACGTACCAAGGTCCCATACACGGAGGAGTCTCCATGCGGGTGGTACTTTCCTAAAACCTCTCCTACGATTCTTGCTGATTTTTTTGTCGGCTTGTTGGATACTAAACCCAATTCGCTCATACCGAATAAGACGCGGCGATGAACTGGCTTAAAGCCATCCCTGACGTCTGGCAACGCACGGGACACAATCACTGACATTGAATAGTCGATGTACGAGGAGCGCATCTCCTTGTCAATGTCGATTTGGATAATTCTGTCTTGATCAACCATTTATTTTCAACTTTATTCTACTCTGTAAAAATATCGTAAAATTACAAAAAAAAACAGAACGGAGCAAAGCCATTGAACTATTTTTGCGCTTTTTTGGTTAAAAAATGAATAACGTTGCTTTTTTTGACGCCGAACCACCTTTTTATATTGTATGGGTGCATTCGTTTTGCTATATTTGCCGAATAAACTGGAATGAAAAATGGCTCTATATAAATATTCACAAAATGTAAAGGATGTGTTATCTTACAGCAGAGAGGAGGCGCAAAGATTGGGAGATTCTTGTATCGCTCCTGAGCATTTGCTCCTGGGTATCCTGCGGGATGGCACGGGCCCTGCGAATCGCTTGCTGACGCTTTTGAGCGTGGATGTCAAGGCTGTCAAGGATTTTTTGGAAGATAGGCTACGTCAGGTTAATGAGGTGGCTATCGATAGTGATTTGCCTCTTTTGAAATCGACTGAAAAAATATTGAAATACGCTAGTCTGGAGACTCGTATGCTCCATTGCGACGAGCTAGGAACGGATCATCTGTTGCTGGCCATCATGCGTGAGAACACGAGTTTGGCGGCGGAGGCTCTTCGCCAACAGAACGTCACGTATGAACAGGTTCTGGCGCTGGTGAACAAGGATGAGTTTGACTTCGCCATCAAACCGGACCAGATGGACGACGATGACGATGATTTGGATGACCAGATGTATGGTGGTGCGATGTCGAACGGCAAGGCGCATGCGAATGATGAGGGTGCGCCAGTCTATTCGAACGCAACGAAGAAGTCTTTCGACTCGGGACTATCTGGGACTGACACGCCTGTGCTGAATAACTTCGGCGTCGATCTGACGAAGGCCGCCGAGGAGGGAAAACTTGACCCTGTTGTGGGACGGGAGGACGAGACGGAGCGTTTGGCGCAGATCCTGTGCCGTAGGAAGAAAAATAATCCGATACTGATTGGCGAACCTGGTGTGGGTAAAACTGCCATAGTGGAGGGTTTGGCGACCCGGATCGTAAATAAGAATGTTTCGAGGATTTTGCATGATAAGCGTCTCATATCGCTTGATTTAGGTTCCGTTGTGGCTGGCACGAAGTACCGTGGTCAGTTCGAGGAGCGTATCAAGGCGATTCTGAACGAGTTGTCCAAGAATCCGAACATCATATTGTTCATTGACGAGATACATACCATGGTGGGTGCGGGTGGCACGCAGGGCTCTTTGGATGCCGCCAATATGCTGAAGCCTGCTTTGGCGAGGGGCGAGATCCAATGCATCGGTTCCACGACGTTAGACGAGTACCGCACGAAGATCGAGAAGGATGGCGCCTTGGAGCGTCGTTTCCAGAAAATACTCGTCGAGCCTACTTCTCCAGAAGATACATTGCAGATATTGAAGAACGTGAAGGAACGTTACGAGGACCATCATAACGTGACCTACTCGGAGGAGGCTTTGGAGGCGTGTGTGCGCCTGACGGGCCGCTACATCACGGACCGTTGTTTTCCGGACAAGGCGATTGACGCCATGGATGAGGTCGGTTCGGCTATGCATATAGCGAACATCTCTGTGCCGGAGAACATATTGAACCTTGAGGCGGAGATCGAGTCTGTGAAGCAGATGAAACTGCAATATGTCACTTCGCAGCAGTTCGAGTTGGCGGCTGACTATCGAGACAAGGAGAAGTCCCTTTCCGCCCAATTGGTGGCGGAGCGTAAGGCATGGTTGGAAGAGCAAAAGGAGAACCGTCTCCTTGTGTCGGCGGATGATGTGACGAAGGTGGTTTCGAGAATGTCCGGCATCCCTGTCCAGCGTATGGCCCGTTCGGAGGGTGAGCAACTGGTGAGGATGAACACTGTGCTGAAGTCGATGATCATTGGTCAGGACGAGGCGGTGGATAAGACGGTGAAGGCGATACAACGCAACCGAATCGGGTTGAGGGACCCTAACAGACCGGTCGGCTCGTTCATTTTCTTAGGCCCGACGGGTGTGGGTAAGACCTACTTGGCGAAGACATTGGCGAAGGAGATGTTCGGTAGCGCGGATGCTCTGATCCGTGTGGATATGAGCGAATACATGGATAAGTATTCCGTTTCCAGACTGAATGGTGCGCCTCCGGGATACGTGGGATATGAGGAAGGCGGACAACTGACCGAGCAAGTGAGACGTAAACCCTACTCTATCGTTTTGTTCGACGAGTTGGAGAAGGCTCATCCGGACGTTTTCAATATGTTGTTGCAGGTGTTGGACGAAGGCCGATTGACGGATAGCACGGGACGTCATATAGATTTCCGCAACACGGTGATTATCATGACTTCGAATGCGGGAACCCGTCAATTGAAGGAGTTTGGCAAGGGAATCGGTTTCTCTATGACGAGTCAGGCTGGGGATAAGAAGTTGGCGCAAGGCGTGATCATGAAGGCTTTGAACAAGACCTTTTCTCCTGAGTTCCTGAATAGGGTCGATGATGTGATTATGTTCGATCAGTTGGACAAGGAATCGATTCTGAAGATTATTGACCTGGAGCTTTCCCACATCTACAAGCGGATGGAGGATCTAGGGTTCACCCTTACGTTGGCGGAGGATGCGAAGTCGTTTATCGCGGAGCAAGGGTATGACCCTCAATATGGTGCCCGTCCGATGAAGCGTGCCTTGCAGAAGTATGTGGAGGATCCTGTGGCGGAGGCGATATTAGGTCATGCTCCAAAAGCGGGTGATCGGCTTACTATTGTGTTGAATAGGGAAAAGAACACGACGGAATGTACCGTTGATGTCCAAGAAAAATAATTATATGCGGAGAGGTTTTGTTTGTCGGCTATTGATCGTTTGTCTCCTTCTGCTTTGGGGCGGCTGGATGGGCCTTTCCGCCCAAAAGGTTGGCTTAGTCCTTAGCGGAGGAGGTGCGAAAGGTTGTACCCATATCGGTGTGATTCGCGCCTTGGAGGAGGAAGGCATTCCTATCGACTATGTGGCGGGTACCTCCATGGGAGCCATTGTCAGTTCCCTGTATGCGATGGGTTATTCGCCTGATGAGATGGCTTCGTTGATCCTTTCCGACAAGTTCATGCGTTGGCAAAGTGGAAATATAGATGAGCGGAATCTCTTCTTTTTCAAGCGGGACGACCCCACTCCGGAGTTTATCAGTTTCAAGGTCAATGTGCGCGATTCTTCCAAGACAGGTGCCAACTTCCTGATTCCAAGCAGTGTACTGCCTCCCGATCAGTTGAATATCGCTTTTATGGATCTATTCTCCAAGGCCAATGCTGCCTGCAGGGGAAACTTTGACAGTTTGTTTGTTCCATTCCGCTGCGTGGCGTCCGACGTGGCGCATAAATGTGCTTATGTCCATCGGAATGGAGATTTGGGCGACGCCGTGCGTACATCCATGTCTTTCCCTTTTGTTTTCAGACCGATACAGGTGAACGGATTGCTGATGTTGGATGGTGGCATTTACAATAATTTTCCTGTGGATGTGATGGAGAAGGATTTCCATCCTGACTTTATTATTGGTTGTGCGGTGAGTGACAATCCTTCCCTTGACGCCAAGAACCCTTCTAGTCCGGTGGCTTTGCTCGAAAAACTGATCATGGACGAGACCAACTATGAGATTCCGGAAGAGAAAGGTATCTTGATAGATTTTCATTTCACGGACGTTGGACTGCTTGACTTCAACAGAATGAAGGAGTTGGAGAAGTTGGGATATGACTCCACCAAAGCGATGATCCAGCGTATTAGGGAGCGTGTGCCACGTCGGGTTGAATTGAGCGAGGTGGAAAAACGTCGCGAGGATTTTATGCGAAAGGAGAAGGAACTTGTGTTTGGTTCGGTGAATATCCGTGGCGTCAATTCCGTCCAGCGCAACTATCTGTTGCATAACTTTAGTCCGAGTAAAAAGGATTCCGTGTTGGACTTGAACAGTTTCCAGAAGGTTTATTATAAGTTGTTGTCGGACGAAAAGATATCAGAGATCATACCACATGCGTATTACAATGATTCGTTAGGGAATTATGACCTCCACCTTGACGTCAAGATGAACAGTGACTTTGAGGTGTTATTTGGCGGAAATATCTCTTCGACGGCCGCTAATAATCTCTTTTTGGGAATACAAAAGCGAGGTGTCCACCATTTTGGCTATAATGTGGCGTTGGACGGACAGATAGGCTCGTTGTATAAGGATGTCCACATGCAGGCGCGTCTGGACCGTCCTGGTCGCCTGCCGATAGGCTTGAAGGTGATGGCGGATTATTGTCACATCAACTATCTTAATAAGCAGGAACCCTTTTATGAGAATGATATAAAAAATAATATATCGACAGAGGCATATACTTCCGAGTTTTACGGTAAGGTCAAGATGATGGTGCCGTTCAATCTGAAGGGAAAGATGGACATCGGTTTCGGGTATGGCCACAAGGATGACCATTACCACTATTTGCCGGATGAAAAGAATAAATGGAACGAGACGAATTATAACTTGGGTATCGCATTGTTGCAATACAAGCATAATTCATTGTCCCACAAGCAGTATCCTGTGGACGGAATGCGCATCAGCATAACCGCCCAATATATTTTTGGAAGCCAGTGGACCAAAAAGTACAAAAAGGACGAGAATGACATCATGGAGTTGAATCGAACTGCGGAGGAAGGCTTGCATTGGGTTCAATTCTCCTACAACAGTGACAACTATTTTGATTTAGGGAAGCGTTTTTCCTTGGGTGTCTATTTCGATGGGGTCTTCTCCATGGTCCCTATGATGGACAACTATATGCAGACTTTGTTGATTTCCCCTATGTTCACTCCTTCAAAGCACAATAAGTTCGTTTTCAACTCGGCATTTTGCTCCAGTACCTATTGGGCGGGTGGTTTGGGCCCTATCTATAAGTTCAACAAAGTGTTTCATTTGAGGTTCGAGAATTATGCGTATTTACCCTATAGGGCGTTTGCGCTCACAGGTAGTTACGGCACCGATTATCGACCGGTTTTGTCCAAACTCTATTTCTTTAATGAATTGACGTTTGTGGCAAACTTGAAATTCATTTCCGCCGCGTTCTATGTGAATCGGTACTCCTATCCGGAGAAGAATTGGAATGTTGGTCTGAACATCGGATATCTACTTTTCCATGAGCGCATGATTGAAAAGTGACGGTGCTCTTTTGGGTATAATTGTTTTCTTTTGTTGAAAAAGTTTTTGGTATGTTTGGCAGAATCTGTATTTTTGGATCAGAAATAAATTTGAACTTATTTTATAAAATATGAGAAGCACATATATTTTTTTAGCAGGATTAATGCTTATGTCTTTCTTCTCCTCATGCGAGAAGGAGGAGGGAGAAGGTGGTGACGGTTCTATCGTCGGCAAGGTTTTCAAAGTTATTGATGATGGTGCTATCTATTGTAATAATTCGGCTTTCAATAGCAATTCAAAGGAAGCGGAAGAATTGTTGTCCATTATTAATTCAAACAATTTAGTGTTGAGTAAGTTATATGGCAAAAAGGCCCCTTCCAGTTCGGATTTGGAGTCCTTGATGGCTGAGTCTTCCTCTTATATTCGGAAAGTGAATAGGAAGTTCCATTTCGGGAAGGACACGATCGTCGGTTGTGATGAGGATGTCTTTATTGTATACGGGAATCATGATTTCGGGTGCGATGACAAGGTGAATACCTCCTTTGATGGCTCCTATCGCTTCAATTATCTCAACGATGGTAAATATAAAATCTTTGCCTATAATGACAATGTGGACGGAAAAGAGCCAGTCGCTTTTGATGTCTATGTGGACGGTGGACAAGTCTATGGCGGTGATTTTTACCTCAATGATGGTAAGAACGCTAATCTTTGCGGGGTGATCGGTTATTTGGAGGCATCTTTCAAGGGCATGGATTTCATACCTGGTGTGGATCAAAGGGTTTATATCAGAGAAGAGAATGGCGTGTTGGTGGACGATTGCAGGGTGGATGACAATGGTTTCTACTCTTTCGCTAAGCTGAAACCAAATACGATTTATCAAGTTTGGTCCATCACTGAGCCTCAAAAGAATGAAGGTCTCTTCCCTTATGTTAAGAAGTTCAAAACCAGCGATGCGGGTACGATTGTCCCGGGTCCGGTTCTTCAATCAGAGGTAAATTAATCGGTTAAATTGATACCATTGATAAGGCGGCCATAGTGTCGCCTTTTTTTATTCTCCCTTGGACCCAAAATAAAGCACACCCAATGAAGAAGATTCATCGAGTGTGCTTTTACAATTTAATAACCTTAAAATGAAGAATTTTTCTTTTCGTCTGTGATTAGAACTTCTTGTATTTCTTAATCAAGGCGATGACGAGCATGTTCAAGCAAACCATTTTGTCTAATATTTTTATGTTTAACTATCCTTTTGTTTTGATGTTGCAAAAATATGTTATAAAACATAATTATGCAATAATCAAATAGGTATTTAACAATGTTTAACGTAGTGGGGAATTGTTAGATAAATGATAGTGTTTATGTGTTGATTTATAGTTGATTATGATAAAGTCAAAATGGTTTGGAATAGTTGAAAGTAGCGGGTTCGGAGAAAAATTCTTTAACGAGCGTTTCAGAGGGGAGTATTTTAGGCTAAAAATGGATGGAAAAACGATTTAAATATGGAGAAAATGTCTATTTCAATGGTGAACAATTGTTACCTTTGTGTGAATGATGAGAGAGCGTATGAAGTTTACTGTAACATCGGACATACATGGTCATTTGCCGAATATCAGTGCATGTGACATTGTAATTATCGGGGGGGACGTATTCCCCAAGGAGATGGATAGGGATATCCCTGCGCAGGAAAATTGGTTCTATGACTATTTCGAGCCATGGGTACGTGCCCTGCCCTGCAAATATGTTATCTTAGTGCCAGGCAACCATGATTACTATTTCGAGGAGCTCTACAAGGGGAAGCGGCTCACTTCGCTCTCCTCGTCCAAACTGAAGATATTGTGCAATAATTCGATGACATTGGAAGGCCTTCGTTTCTACGGGACGCCCAATACCCTGCCCCCGAAGCGTAACATCGCCTTCAGCGAGGAGTCGGCGCAGTTGATGGAGACGTTCCAGAAGATACCCGAAAGGTGTGATGTCCTGATCGTCCATGCCGCACCGTTCGAGGTCGGTGGATTGGCGGGTGTGGAGGATGGTCTGGATGTGGGAAGTCCGGAGCTGACGGCTGCGCTTGAGTCTCGTAAGATACGTTACGTTTTTTGCGGACATATCCACCAAGGCAATCATAAAAGGGTGAAATGGAGGGGAATGACCCTCTATAACGTGAGCCGTTGCAATAACATGAAGGAGGTCGCCTACCCTCTTCTGACGCTGGAGATTCCTTCGAAGTGACGCATTTTTGTCCGCATTGCACATTGTGTAAAATCTATTAACTCTAAAAATTAAGCAGGTATGGAAAAACAAGTTGTAGCGATAACCGGAGCGGCTGGTAACTTGGGTGGTCTATTGGCTGAGGGGCTCCTCTCCGACGAGGTCGAGTTGCATCTTCTATGGCATAAGAATCCTCTGCCGGAGTCGTTGCTGAATCATGAGAAGGTGAAGCCCTTCCAAGTGGATTTGCAGGATGAGAACTCCCTGCTCGATTCACTGAAAGGTGTGGACACGGTGATTCATTTCGCAGGCATCCTGTTCAAAGGAAATCCTGAGAAGTTTCTTCCGACCACCAACACGCAATATTTCTCGAACCTGCTCCGTGCGGCGAAGACCGCCGGTGTGAAGAAGGTGATCCTGTTCAGTTTCCCGCATGTGGAGGGGGATACCACCCCTGAGCACCCTGCGACAGGCAGGTTGGACGGCACGCCCAATTCGGTGCATGCGAAGACCCGTCTGGAGGAGGAGAAGCTCTTATTGGCGGAGACTGGCTTTGAAAAAGTGATATTACGTTGCGGAATGGTCTATGGAAAGGGCATCCTGATGATAGACGCCGCGCACTGGTTCTCCCGCCATTGCCTATTGGGCATTTGGAAGGAACCGAACTATATCCACTTGATTTCCAAGGACGATTATGTGGCGGCGACGAAGGCGGCCATCCTCTCCCCGACCGCATCGGGCATATATCATCTTGGCGACGAAGGGGTGCAGACGCTGAAGGAGTTCTTGGACGAGGCGGCGAAGGAATGGGGAACCTGCCGTCCGTGGGTGATGCCGATGTGGATGATCCGCACCGCCGCATGGGTGTTCGAGACGGTTTCCAGTCTTACGGGCTGCCGAGCGCCATTGACGCAGGACTTCATCACCATCGGGAAAGTGCCTTATTATGGGGACACGAGCCGCATGAGGGCGGAACTCCTCCCCAAGCTGAAATACCCGACGTTCAGGGAGGGAATACATACGTTGTAGTTTCCCTGAAAAAGCGCTTGTAAACGATTCTATGGTACACCTATCATATTTTTCATTAAATTCGCGGGATACAAATTAGAATTTATGAAAATAATTATTGCAGGTGCTGGAGAAGTGGGTACTCACTTGGCGAAGATGTTGTCGAGGGAGAACCATGACATCATCCTTTTGGATGATGATGAGGAGAAACTGCAAAGGATGGAGTCCAATTATGACCTGATGACGGTCACGGGCTGTACCACGTCCATCAAGGATTTGGAAGAGGCGAATGTTTCCCAGGCAGATTTGTTTATCGGTGTTACACCTTACGAGAGCCAGAATATCACTTCGTGCATACTGGCCCATAACATGGGCGCTAAAAAGACGGTGGCGCGAATCAATAATTACGAATATCTTTCTCCTAAAAATACCGCTAGATTTAAGGATCTGGGTATCGATTCCCTGATTTATCCTGAGGTGCTGGCCGCTAAGGAGATCGTCAACTCGCTCAGAATGAACTGGGTCCGCCAATGGATGGAGTTCAGCGACGGTGAATTGACCCTGATCGGTATGAAGGTGCGGAGTAACGCTCCTATCATCAACCAACCGCTGAAGGATTTGAAACACAGCGAGTTCTATCGTGTCGTAGCCATCCGTCGAGACTTGTCCACCATCATCCCTAAGGGTGATGACGAGATCTTGGCGAACGATATTGTTTACTTCATCACGACGCGCGACTTCATCGCCAATGTGCGTGAACAGGCGGGTAAGGAGGTGATCCAAGTGAAGGATCTGATGATCATGGGAGGCGGAAACATCACGCAACGTACCGTCGATATGCTCCATGACGATATCCATGTGAAGGTCCTCGAGAAGGATAAGAGCAAGATCATGAAACTGGCGGAGAAGATGGACAATGCGTTGGTCATCTTAGGCGACGCCACGAACTTGGAGCTGCTACGCGAGGAGGGCATCGAGGACGTGGACGCTTTCGTCGCCTTGACGGACAACTCGGAGGCTAATATATTGGCTTGCATCTCCGCTAAGAGATTCGGTCTTCGGAAGACTATTTCGGAGGTGGAGAACATAGACTACATACCGTTGGCGGAGAACTTGGACATTGGTACGGTCATCAACAAGAAACTGATCGCCGCCAGCTATATCTACCAATACACGCTGGACGCCGACGTCAGGAACGTGAAGGGTCTGACTCACGTGGACGCGCAGGTTGTCGAACTGACGCCTAAGGAGGGCGCCTACATCACCAAGGCGGAGATCAAGGGACTCAAGATACCGCGCGACATCTTCATAGGAGGTGTGATACGTGACGGCAAGGGGGAAATCGCAAACGGTAATACCCATATCCAGCCGGGCGACGACGTGATCGTCTTCTGTTTGTCCTCCAGCATACAAAAACTGGATAAGTTATTCAATTAGGGGATGTCCGAAAAAGGACATTACCCTACTCTATCTCAATATGTTACATGATTCTTCCGTTAGCGTTGGATGGGGCATGGCATGGGTTGCCCTTCCCATAAAATTCAGCGGATTCTTCGTCATTTAGGGATTTTTATTTTACATTTGCGCTATACTGAACGTTGGGGAGATGCGAGGCCGATGCGTCTTGCATTTGCCCTTTATATTGTACATATCATGAAAACACGTTTATTATCCATTATTACGTTCTCTTTGGCCTTCTGCGCTTCGGCGTGGGCTGATATTGACATCTCGGAGTTATATCTGCAGAACTACGGTTTCGACGACTCGGAACACTTTGATTATAAGGCGAATGAGCAAGGGAACGTGGCGCAGGAGATCCTCCCTGTCTACGGCTGGAGCAAGGATATCGGTGTGGATTACACCGTGACGGGTGTCTATGAGTTGGGGACGGGCAAGACGTTCAACACCAACGGAAAGGTTCCTTCGTCGGGCTATCAGGGCTCGAAGGGTGGCTGTCTGGTGCTCAGCACGGGCTGGGAGGAGTCTTTGAAGTATTATCAGAAAATCACCTTGCCGGCGGGTTCGTACAAGCTGCAGGCCGCCTTCTACAACGGTAGCAACTCCACCAATGGATATAGCCTTTTGGGATGGATTCCGGACAACGGATCCTCTTCCCTTTCCCGCCTCTCCTCTTTCCCCATGAATTGGACGCTGGATGAGGTCACCTTTACCCTTTCGTCGGAGAAGGAGGGAAAGGTGCAGATCGGTTTCAAGGGCGTGGCGAACGGTTCGGCCAATTCCGCCAAGGTGGTGGTCGATTTCGTGAGACTCTATTTGGTGGGCGATAATAGCACCTTGATCGCCGGGATGCGTTCCACACTGCGGACCACCCTCTCCACCGCCAGCACCACCTATGGTAGCGGTACGGGGAACGGTGCGGCCGATCTGAAGGCTGCGATGGACGAGGTGCAGCGTGTGTGCGACGATGAGAGCGCTTCCTATGCGGACCTATACAGGGCGGACGAGGCGTTGAAGGCGCAGTTGGAGGTGTATGGTTGGGCCAATTCCTCCTCGGATCATCCTTCAGACATGACCCGTTTCATCGTGAACCCAAGCTTTGAGGATGGTTTCGAGGGATGGAGCGTGTCAGGCCTACAGACGCAGTCTAACACGTCGTTCTCGCTGAAATCAGGCAACTACTATGCGGAGAAATGGGTTTCCGCAGGATCTAAGGTGGGCAGCGCGAGTGTTGTCCAAGAGGTTGGTCAGGAGGCTCCCAACGGTGTCTATACGCTGAAGGTGTCGGCGCAGAACACGCAGGACGGAAGGAGTGGTCAGACAGGCGCATGGATTATCGCGGGCGGTGACAGTGTGGCGGTATCCGAGAAGAAGGAATATACCCTACAATTCACCCACATGGAGGAGAGTTTTTCAATAGGTTTTGTGGCCAAAAACGCTTCCGGCAACTGGCTGTCGGTAGATAATTTCAGGCTATTGTACAGTGCGGCTAGCATGGACGACTACGAAGCGGAGATTCAGCGACGTGTGGAAGTGGCTGAGAATCTGTTGAGTGGAACAATCTACAAGGCTTACCGTACCCAATTGGAGGCTGAGGTAACCAAGGCGAAGGAGTGGTTGGGAAGTCCGAACGAGAAGGATCTCTCCTCCATCGCGACACGTCTTCGTCAGTATACCGAGCTGGCGGGTTTGTCGGCTGCGGCGTTCCAGCGTCTTGCGGAGGAGATAGCCTTGGCTGAGAACACCTATCAGGAGGGAAAGAATGGTAGCGCAGAGCTGCAGGCGGCCATAGACGAGGCGAAGAGGTATTTAGGCAATGAGTCGATGGGTGTGGATGACCTTGACGGGTGTGTGAAGCGACTCGACGACGCTATATTCACGTTTCAGGTGGCGAATGCGTCGGGGGATATCCCTACGGTCGTGACGGATCCTCGTCATGCGACGGGTGCGACGATGGCCTTCGGACGCGCCACGTTCTCAGGCAATAATATCACGGAGCGGGGCTTCTGCTGGTCCACCTCCTCCAACCCGACGGTGTTGGACGACCGCTCTTCCCTATCCTACAGTAACAACGGGTCCATCTATGTCATGACAGGCTTGACCCCTTCCACGGTCTATTATATCCGCCCTTATGCGATCACGAAGTCGAATGCAGTGGGCTATGGCGAGCGCATCAAGATCTGCACCTTGCCGAAGGGTGACATCACCTGGTCGTACAACAACGGAGGCTCCGACGAGGAGAACAAGCGTATCAACGAGGCTGTGGCGGACGCGTGTGATGTCTGGAACAACATCACGAGCATCCGGGGCTTGCATCTGACCGTTTCGTACGGGGCGAGCACCCAGACTGCGGATTGTAGCTATGGAGGCTGGATGAGGGTCGGACCGAACGCCAGCTACCAGCGTACGGGTACGATCCAGCATGAGATGTGCCACGCTGCGGGTGTCGGCACGACGGATAATTGGATGAACTCCTCTGTCTACCGTCAGGAGACGACCAAAGGCTTCTGGTTGGGCGAACGCACGGACCAGATCCTGCATTTCCTGGAGAATGACAACTCCGCCCAATTGAAGGGCGATAACACGCACTTCTGGCCGTATGGTATCAATGGGGCGCATGAGGATGACGGCACACGTATCCTTTATTACGCCAATGCGCTGATTATCCAAGCGTTGGGCGAGGATAACCTGCCGCCGGTGTCAGGTGCCTTCGCTTCCCCAGCCTACACGTTCACGCAGGAGGATTACGAGACCTATTACCTTTTGTCCGCTGCTCAGAATGTAAGCACGCCGACCTCTTTACGGTTGGAGAACGGCAATCTTTCGGTGAAGGCCACGGATTGGAAAACGTTGTTGAAGGAGAACGCCTACGCCTGGAAGATCCATTTCGAGCCTGAAACGCAGTTGTATGATTTCCGGAACGTTTCGGAGGATAAATCGCTCTCCTGCGCCAATTCAAGGCTCTCCTTGGGCTCGCAGGAGAAATATGCGGTGCAGCTGATGGGTTCCCGCCAGAATGTCACGAACCAGTATTTCAATCTGAAGTCCTATTGGATGGTCTTCGCCGACGGAACGAACCGTCCGATGGCCTTATCCTCCGCGAACAACAGTATTTCCGCCGCTCGATTCGACCACCAGAACTCTGCGAGCCAGCAAAGGTGGATCATCCTTTCCAAGGCCGAAGTGAAGGCATTGGCGGGTGATTTGACGGCGGTGGATGAACTGCGGAACGAGACCACTTCCCTGCTTGTCTACAATGTGGAGGAGGGCTTCTGCTTCGAGACGGTGGGCAAGGCGCAATGGGTGACGGTTTACGATATGCGTGGTCTGTTGGTGGATCAGTTCTATATGCAGGCCGGTATGCGTGTCGTGAAGCCAATTCAGTCGGGCGTCTATGTGGTGAATGGACAGAAGATCGTTCGGTGATATGTTTTTCAATTATCCTAATACGAAACGGTAAATAAGATGAAGGAAAAACAATCCAATTCAAACAAATATCTAACAACCTGTATAGTTGTTATTTTGTCTCTTTGGATTATGAACAGTTGCGGACATGCCAATCAAAATTCTGACAATGCCGATGCTTCGGATAGTTTAGCTTCTTATGTGTCGGAATTTGATACCCTATATAATTGGGAAGGGGTGTATTACGGGCGAGAGGATTTTGAAGATGAATTGCATGAGGAAAATAACGAATATTCGTTAACTATAAAAAAAGATAGTATTATTTTTAGATGTCTATGCATAACAGGAACTTATCTGTTTTATTCAAAGTATTTAGGTCCTGGTAAAATAAAACTAATAGGTCTTAAAGATTTAAGAGAAGATGTGACTGATGATATTTTAAATAAAGATTTCGGAGTGTTATCAATTGAAGAAGAAGGGAAAAAAATAGTATGGAATAGCGACTTCTATCTTCTTGGGCCCCAAGGGGAACCTCATATCTTACTTGAATATAAAGAGTATGATAGATATGTAGATTCTATGACAGCTGCTGTATGGAGAACAATGAACGTGATAGATTCAGCATATAAAGATCAATGGATAGGTTCGTACAACGCTGATATTCATTATGTAAGGCCCCAAAAAATGATGGAGAATTTGATTCAATAAAAAAAGAATTACGATTGGATATAATGTCTGATAGCATAAAAATTTATATAAATGATACGGTTATTGATTTCGTAATATCAGCAGGTGGGGATGCCGATAGTGTTTTCCTTTATACTCAAACAAATAATTTAATCGCTCCCGGTAGAAATATTGGATATATTTATAAAAATAAACAAGATCAGTATATTTGGAAGTCAACTGAAGACAAGTCTATTTATGAAATTTTAGACTATATGTCTATTTATTTACGTAACCATAATTCTGAATTTAATTCTGCAGATGATTCAATTATATTAAAAAAACAAAGGCTAGGCTAGGATTATCCAAACCCTCATCAATCCTTGTTGAGAAGAATGTAAATTTACAAGATGTTGAATATAAATAATTACATAAAACTTTAGAGAGATGAATAATGTATTGGTCATAGTTATTGCTTGCTTACTGTTGTTCGTTTGCCTTTCCTATGGTTATGCGAATAAGAGCAAGAAATCGTCTTTAAAGGATCCGGAGCTGGTTAGTGTTGCGATTCCGGAAGAAAAATTTTCTGTCATGGAAGGCATGTATGAGGGCAAACCCTCGATTGTTGTTGTAAATAGTAGTTTGCGGGGCTTTAAGAATAAGGATGTGTTCAGTTGGACATGCTCTCTTTCGATTGAGTTCAAGGATTTGGCTAACAATGGCATGCCAACGTCGGAAGAGTCCGATTTTGTGTACAATTGGTTTAATCAACTAGATTCAGCCATTAAGGGTGATTCGGAACACCCCAATGCTCTTTTCCTGGCTAGGGAAACGTATGACGGGTTTTTGAACGTATATTGGCAGGTGTATGACCCTGAGCCTGTTCACCAATATTTGCAATCTATCATCCAAGGGAAAAAATATCCCCGTGAGATGGAATATAAGATCGAGCAGGATGTTCAATGGAAAAATGTGGAATGGCTTTTGCGGGATTTCTCAAAGAAGAAAAAATAGATGTATCAATTATGTTTAAAAATGTAGGGGCGAAAAATTTTTCGCCCCTACATTTTTCGTCCCTATTTTTTGTCCCTAATTGTATGATTAAATATTTACCTTCCCTACAGAATCAAAACCAATATCTGTGCGGATAGTATGCGCAGGAACATCGTCAACGGATATACCGTGGCGTAGGCGGTGGATTGCGCCTGCACGGGTGCGATGGAGTTGGCATACTCCAAGGCCGGTGGATTGGTGGTCACACCGGAGAGGAGTCCGCAGATCTTCAGGTAATTGATCTTCATGATGCGTGCGGTGACCGAGATGAGCATCGCAGGCACGAAGGTGATGATCATACCGTAGAGCATCCAAACGTAGCCTCCGTTGGAGAATGTCTCCACGAAATTGGTACCAGAGGAGAGTCCCACGCTACCCAGGAAGAGGATGATGCCCAATTCCTTCATCAACGCGTTCGCGCCTGGGGTCATGTAGAAATTGATGTCGAACACCCTACCCTTATGTCCGAGGATCAGCGCCACGATGAGTGGACCGCCCGCTAAGCCCAGTTTGGCCGAGGCTGGAAGCCCTGGAATAGCGAACGGAATGCTTCCCAGCAGGATACCGAGGAAGATGCCTAAGAAGATGGCCACGACGTTCGGAACGGCCAATTGTTGGAGCGAGTTGCCTATCTCCTTTTGGATCTCAGGCAACAACGTTTTCTTTCCCACCACGCGCACGGTATCACCCAGTTCGACCGTGGTATCCAGTGTAGGCAAGATCTCCATGCCAGCGCGGAAAATACGGGTGATATTGGCTTCGTAGCGTCTGTAGATACCGATCTGCTCGATGGTCCTTCCTGCGATCTTTCTGTTGGTGACCAACACCTCGAACATGGCCAGCGCCCCGTCTACCTCACGTTTCATGCCCAGTTCCACAGGACCCACCGCCATCTCCAAGCTAGGCACGTAGTCCTTGTTGGAGACACCGAAGAGGACGTCGCCCTCCTGCAGCACATCGTCGTCGTGCAGTATGTCGAAGCGGTCGTTGTGCAACACGCGGGAGAGCACGAAGTTTTGGCCGAACATGTTTTTGAAGTCGCCTATGGTCCTGCCGATCAGGTTGGTGTTGGTGACCTTCACCTGCACGCTTTCCAGTTTGCCACGTTTGTTGTTGGCTATTTGCTCGGTATATTTGTCGGCCTCGTCCTTGACCTTCACCTTGAAGATCGCCCTGATGAGGAGCATGGTCGATATGATACCGATCACGCCGAAAGGATAAGCCATCGCGTAAGCCATACCCGATTGCTCGATGCCCAAGGCGTCCGTGCCGAGAGCCTGTTGCGCGGCGCCCAAGCTAGGCGTGTTGGTGACGGCTCCGGAGAGGATACCCACGATCACGGATTTGTCCAGCCCCGTCGCGTAGTAGACGCAGATCGTGGCGATCACACCCGCGACGATGTAGCCGACGGCCAGCAGGTTCAGTTTCATGCCATCGTTCTTGAATGAGCCCGCGAAGCGAGGACCCACGTCTATACCGATGGAATAAACGAAGAGTATCAGTCCGAATTCCTTTACGAAGCCTAATATCTGCGCATCGAGCGGCGTGGTGCCGAAGAATCCCTTGGCGTGGGCCAGGAATATTCCTACGAACAGAACGCCAGCGATGCCCAAACGAATGCCCTTGATGGATATCTTGCCTAATGTCAGACCTAAAAAGGCGGTGATACATAGGTAGATCAATGTCGAGGCAATGTTTGTTCCCGCAAAAAGATTGATGATGAATTCCATAGATGTATCTATTATGTTTTAAAAATGTAGGGGCGAAAAATTTTTCGCCCCTACGATGGTATCGTACAGAAAGATCTTTCGTTCCAACCGTACCTATTATTCAAAGTCGCGGTATCGGATGATTGTCTGTTCGCGGTCTGGACCGACGGAGACGATTTTGATAGGCACTTCAAGGTAATCCTCCAAGAAATCGAGGTAAGCGTTGAATTCTTCAGGGAATTCGTTTTCACTCTTCATGGCAGACATTTTAGTCTTCCATCCGTCCATCTCTTGGTAGATCGGTTCCACCGAGCCCTCCGTCACATCGAAAGGAAACTCGTCGGTCTCGACACCATTCACCTTGTAGGCCACGCAAGCCTTGATTTTATCGAAGCCATCCAACACATCGCTCTTCATCATGATCAGTTTGGTCACACCATTGATCATGACCGCATACTTCAGGGCGACGAGGTCGATCCAACCACAACGACGCTCACGACCCGTCACTGCTCCGTACTCATGTCCGAGGTCACGGATCGTCTTTCCGGTCTCGTCGAACAATTCGGTAGGGAACGGACCCGAGCCCACGCGTGTGCAGTAAGCCTTGAAGATACCGAAGACATCACCGATCTTGTTCGGAGCGACGCCCAAGCCTGTGCAAGCGCCTGCGCAGATCGTGTTGGAGGAGGTCACGAACGGGTAAGAACCGAAGTCCACGTCCAGCATGGTACCCTGGGCACCCTCCGCGAGGATGGTCTTTCCTTCGGCGAGCATGCCGTTCAATTCATATTCGCTGTCGATGAATTGGAACTCCTTCAGTTTCTGTACGCCCTCGAACCAATCCTTCTCGATTGGAGCCAAGTCGTATTGGAAATCGTAATGGCTTAGGATCTCCTTATGTCTTGATATAGCCTTGTTGTACTTCTCCTCGAAGTTATTCAGCAGGTCGCCCACGCGGAGACCGTTTCTGCTGATCTTGTCCGTGTAAGTAGGTCCGATACCCTTGCCGGTGGTGCCGATCTTAGAGGAACCCTTGGCGGATTCGTAGGCGGCGTCCAGCAGACGGTGGGTCGGTAAAATCAAGTGCGCCTTCTTGGAGATGTACAATCTGCTTTTCAGGTCATGGCCAGATTTCTCCAACTCCTCCACCTCTTTCTTGAAGAGTGCAGGGTCGAGCACCACACCATTACCGATCACATTCACCTTTCCGCCTTGGAAGATACCAGACGGAATCGAGCGCAACACATACTTCTGACCTTCGAATTCGAGAGTATGTCCGGCATTTGGTCCTCCTTGGAAACGAGTAACGACGTCGTAGCTGGGTGTCAACACGTCAACCACTTTTCCCTTACCCTCGTCTCCCCATTGAAGACCTAACAATACGTCAACTTTCATTTGATATGCAATTTATTTTACTCGAATGCGCCCATGCGCAACATATTCACTTCCTTTTCGGAGAGGAATCTCCATTGCCCGCGTTTGAGGTTCTTCTTCGTCAAACCTGCGAAGTAGACCCTATCCAGGCGAACCACCTTGTAGCCCAAGTGCTCGAAGATTCTGCGGACGATACGGTTTCTTCCCGAGTGGATCTCGATACCGATCTTTCTGTGCTCGTCCTCGTCCAAGAAGCTGATCTCGTCGGCCTTGATCTCTCCGTCCTCCAACATGATACCTGACATAATCTTGTCGTAGTCATCCTGAGCGAGACCCTTATCCAGCGTTACTTGGTAAATCTTCTTCTTATTGTACTTAGGGTGCGTCAATTTGGCAGCCAAGTCACCGTCGTTGGTGAGGAGTAACACACCTGTCGTGTTTCTATCGAGACGACCTACAGGGTAGATACGTTCGTGGCATGCGTTCTTCACGATGTCCAACACTGTTAATTTTGCGTATGGATCATCGTTAGAGGTGACGCAATCCTTTGGTTTGTTCAGCAAGAGGTAAATTCTCTTGTCCGGGGAAACCAATTGGTCGTGGATCATGACCTTGTCGCCACGGAGAATCTTTGTTCCCAATTCGCTGACAGTCACACCGTTAACCGTCACAACACCAGCTTGGATCAGTTCGTCAGCCTCACGACGTGAACAGATACCCGCATTGGCGAGGAACTTGTTCAGACGGATCTGCTCGTTCGGATCCTCCACGATGGAGCGGTATTCGATTGGTCTGGTGATATTCTTGAATTGTTTGTTGTTACCACCCTTCTTGAATCCACCGCCGCGGTTGTTGTTATTGTTGTAACCGCCACCGCGGTTGTTGTTATAACCGCCGCCACGGTTGTTGTTGTAGCCGCCACGGTTGTTGTTGTAACCACCGCCACGATTGTTGTTATAACCGCCGCCACGGTTGTTGTTGTAGCCGCCACGGTTGTTGTTAGGACGGTAATCACCTTCATAATTGCCGTTTCCTTGGTTGTCGTTGTCGCGGTAATTATTGTAGTTGCCGTTGTTATATCCACCTCCGTTGTTGTAACCTCCGCCACGGTTGTTGTTATAACCTCCGCCACGATTGTTGTAGCCGCCGTTGTTATAACCACCACCATTGTTGTAGCCACCGTTATTGTTGTATCGGTTGTTAGGACGGTAAGGACGCGTGTTCTGATATTCTCCGTCGTTCTCCATGTTGTAACGGGTGGATTCACCAATCCTTCTTCTTGGACGTTTTGCCCCAGGATCAGCGTTGTTTCTTACTACCCGATTCTCGTTGTTAAAGTTAGGGTTGAAACTTTTTCTCTCTCTTTGAGGTTCCCCCTCATTGTTCTCGGCACTGTAGTTCCTCCCGGAATCTTTTTGCCATTCTTCTTCGTTAGGATACATAATCAAAAATTAAATAAAAAAACAAATAAATACACAAAAATATAATTTATACTTTGGCTCTCTACGGGGTTTTTATGGCTATTTCATCTATATTACGCCCCGATTCTCTCCACTTATTTATATTCTCGCTTCTTCACAAGCCCGGCAAATTTACTAAATTTTTAGTAATGCAATACTTTTTGTAGGTTTTTTTATTTGCTTTTTCTTTGTTTTTGTATGACAACTGAAAAATTTTATCTTGAACGGGTAGTCCATTATCGGTAGAAACGGTCATCCTCGCGGGAAACGGAGCCATTCCCCTCAAGGGAGGGGCAGCTGCGTTTAGGGCAAAAAAAAAGGAGTTTTACAACCCCTCTTTTTTGCAAACTAACCATCGAAATTACATAATTAAAAGTTTAGTTACGTGGTTTTCTAAAAGTTATTCAATATATAGTTTTCATAAATTCTTTATCCGTTCCGCCATCGAGGAACTCTTTCGCTTGTTGCGACTATTTGTTCTTCCCGATTGCTATTGCAAAGATAGGGGCAGTGCATATTTTTTACATGTAATATTTTCCCAATTATATGGACAATTTAATCAATTCGCATGGACAAAATGCATGGACGATTTTTATAATTAATTGATTGTACGATTGTTATATGCCTATTTTTTATGAATATAATTTATCTACAACATATAAAACAAATCGATTTGGAACCAGTCTAAATGCGAGGGCAATCAGTTTATATTTCGCTCCAGGAATGGTGACGACCGACATTTTTTCCTTGTTGATCTGCGCTAAAATCGCCTTTGATATTTCGATGGGCTGCATGCCGTTTTGCTCATCGTGGGCCATGATGCTGACCGCCTTCTCACGTTTTTTCGTGTAGACCGATTCGGGGGATTGGGACGCTTTGGTGAACTTCCTGGATTGGGTGAATTCTGTCTTGGCGTCTCCTGGTAGCACGCAGCAGCATTGCACGTTGAACTGTTTCACCTCTATGGCTAGCGTTTGTGTGAAGATTTTGACCGCTGCCTTGCTGGCGGAATAGTAGCCTTGGTAAGGGATGGGGATGAATCCCGCCACGGATGAGGTGGTGATGATTTTTCCCTTTCTCTGCTTTCTCATGATGGGCAGCACGGCATGGACTACGTTGACAGTGCCGAAGAAGTTGGTTTCGAACTGGAAGTGAGCCTCCTCCTCATCTGTCTCCTCGATCGCCCCTGCGATACCGTTACCTGCGTTGCAGATAAGTACGTCTATCCTACCCTGCTCCTCCATGATGCGCGCAACCGCCTGCTCGATGCTGGGCACATTCGTCACGTCCATCTGCAAGGGGATGATTTTGCCATGGCTGGCCGCATCCTCCTGCTCCTTCGCCAACCTGCGGGAGGCCGAGTATATCGTATAGCCGTTCTTCATTAATAATTCGGCGGTCGCTTTTCCTAGACCGGCGCTTCCTCCTGTCAGAAGGACAATGTTTTCTTTTTCCATGTTACTGAAAATGAAATGAATATATAACAACTTTGGGTGTATGGTCCGCACACCCCCCGATGAAAAACCATCTAGCTGGTTATAGGTTGAATAACATTCCCTCGTTTCGTTTCAGGACAATAACTTCTGTTTCCGTCTTAATGGTTTTCTTTACGGTTTCCAAGGCTATTTCGGGCGTGTTATTCGTTTTGCTGAGGTGGCAGAGGAACACTTTTTTCAGGAAGGGGGATGCGCATTGGGCCACGACGTCCGCCGCCTGTTGGTTGTTGATATGTCCCCCGCTTCCCATGATGCGTACCTTGAGTTTGGGGTTGTAGGGCCCTGTCTTAAGCATCTCCTCGTCGTGGTTGGCCTCGATGACCAGGTAGTCGGATATGGAGATGTAGTTCCTCAGATCGTCCGTGATGCATCCGATGTCTGTCGCAAGGGTGAAGCGGACCTCTCCATGCTTGATGAAGAAACCGTTGTTGTCCTTGCTGTCATGGGGGATGGAGAAGGGCGTGATGGAGAATCTGCCCATCTGCAACGGTACGCCCCTCGTCAGGATCCTTTGGTTCCAAGGCGAGACCTTCTCGGTGATTCCGTAGTTGGTGTCGATGCCGATATGGGAGGCCTCTGTGGCATAGATTGGTATGTGCTGTTTTTCGCTGAAGAAACCTACGGAACGTACGTGGTCGAAGTGGTCGTGGGTGACTAATACAGCCTTGATTCGGGTCATCGGTACGCCAATCTGCTCCATCCTTTTGCGGATGGTGCGGAAAGGTATGCCCACATCCACCAGAAATCCGCATTCGGAATCCCCGAAGTAATAACTATTACCACTGCTTCCAGTGGCCATACTGTAAAAAATCAAATCACTCATCTCAACTTACCGTATCTTGTAGGTAGCAATCAATCTATAATCACATCGACATATTCTTGATAACGCACCATAATTTCTTCCACAAAATTGTAAACTTCCTCGCCTCTCAGGTATCCGTGGCGGACCACTGGGTCATTGAAGAATTCTGGCCTAGCTTTCAGTAACACAAAGACTTTCACATCCGACCATCGGTTGGGGCTCTTCCCGTTCTTTTCAGCCAGGGCCATCGCGTCGCGGATATGTCCGACGCCCGCATTGTAGCTGGCCAGGACGAATTTAGTCCTCTCGTTTTTGTCCTCGATGAAATTGAAGATGTTATCCACCCGCTTCAGGTAGATGGCGGCAGTTTTGACGCTCACCTCCGGTTTCCGCATGGACAAGCTGTCGGTTCCCAGCTTCTTTGCCGTGCTAGGCATCAACTGCATCAGTCCCACGGCGCCCGCCCATGATTTCGCGTTCGGATTGAACCGAGACTCTTGGTACGCCACGGAGGCGAGCAATTTCCAGTCCCACTCAAGATCCTTCGAATATCGTCTGAAATAAGCGTCGTATTCGGATATCTTTTTGTTGTTGATATACTTGGGTTTCTCCTTGGAATACTTCTTTTCCTGCTCGAAATACTTATGGTGGAGGTATTGGCAGGTGTAATCGCCGTTTGATGTCTCAAACCACTTATTTATAGTGCTTTCCAATTCTTCCGAGTTCTTGCGAAGTACCCATGCGGACCTTTGTGTAAAACTCATTCGCATGCTTACGTCAATATTTTTGAAGTAAGTCTTGTTCACTTTTGCGATGTTATCGTCCGCAATCGTGTAATCAATCTCTTTGGTGGATACTTTTTCGATGAGTGACTCCTCATCCTCTTCGTTGGAGACCAATGTGATGCCGATACCGCCCCCCACTTCGTCGTCCAGGTTCAACAATCGTTTATGGTATTTGGAGTTTTCCACGACAACCACTTCCTTGTCTATCAGGTCGACCACATCGTTGATTTGCTCGAATTTATTTTTTTTCTTCCGTTGCACGAGCACCTGGTTGGTGTTGAAGGTATGGTTGACAAAGGCAACTTTCTTTTTGTTCTCATTGGAGATCACAACAGGATAGGCCACTAGATCCACCTCTTTGTCTATTAGCTTTTGGATCATTTCCGGCTCGTCTTTCGCGGTGATCACCTTTAGGTTGACGCCTAGCGATTGGGCGAAGCGTTGGGCCAGTTCGAATTCGAAGCCCATCTCCTCCCCTTTGTAGTCGAAATAGGATGTGGAACGAGAAAGAGTAACCACCCGCAAGGTATCTTCCGCCAAGATCTTCTCCAAATCCGAGCAGTCCGTACCTTTGTCGCTCTTCGAGATACATGTTAGCAACAATGGTACCAATATCCATATGATATGGTGTCTATTCATCTCGTCTTATTTATCCCATAAAGAGTCAACTTGTGTGATTAACATTCGTCTCAGTTTGTTTTTCACGGTTGCACAAACAAAGATAACACAATTTTTATTTATTTAGACTATCTTTGTGGGGTAATTTCTGTTATGCGATGACTTTGAACGAGGTACGAACTTTTTTGCGGACGAGTGAAAATTATGTGTTGTTCCGTTTGCCGAACGAAAAGATGGGACGTCTTATCGTTTCTGACCACACGGATGTGTCTGAAGCTTTCCCCTCTTCGTTAGAGCAGTTGAAGAATTCGTTCCTGATGTTCCCTTTTTCATTGGGTAATCATCCAATTTTATCGATTTCATCGAAGAATTTGCACTTTTTCGAACTGGATGACGATTCGTCTCGATCCCCTTTGAAGGCGGAGGCTCAACCGTCTCATCCCACGTCTGCCTATTGTGAGGCTTTCGATAAGTTTGTTTCCGCAGTGCGTGGGGGTGCCTTCGAGAAGTTGGTCTTGTCCCGTACCTCAAGTTGCCTTGTCCCTCCCCAAGAGCCTCTGTCGCTTTTCCTCAGGGCTTGTGCGGAGAACCCGGATGCGATGGTTTACCTCTTCCACTCTTCCGAGACGGGCGATTGGATGGGCGCCTCGCCTGAGTTGCTTTTGACGGGAGATGACGCTCAGCTGCGCACGGTGGCCTTGGCGGGCACGATGCGCAATCGGGATGACGCTCCGGTCGCGCTCTCCGAATGGGGCGATAAGGAACGCTTGGAGCAGAGCATCGTGGTGGATTATATCCGTGGTTGCATCTCGTGTTTCGGCACGCTGAAGGATGAATGGGGACCCTATCCAGTCTCGGCGGGACACGTCTCCCACCTCCGAACCGATTTCTACTTCTTCATGGAGCAGGAGCGTCGTTCTGACTTCATCACCGCCATCCATCCTACTCCGGCAGTCTGTGGTCTTCCCAAGGAGTCATCCCTGCGCTTTATCCTAGACAATGAGGGGTACGACAGGGAATATTATTCGGGCTTTATGGGCTGGACGGACGAAAACGGCAAGATGCACCTTTATGTGAATATCCGTTGCATGAAGTTGGTGGGCTCCATGGCGCACTTCTTCGCCGGCGGGGGGATCCTCGCCTCATCGGATCTCCAGTCTGAATGGATGGAGACGGAGGAGAAGATGGCTACCATGAAACGTCTTCTATTGGATTGATATGTATTCTGTAAAATATAACATAAGACAACTCGCGGCGCTGATGCTTCAGCATGGCATCCAGGATGTGGTCATCTCTCCTGGGTCGCGCAATATGCCTTTGGCCCAGACGTTCGCTTGCATGGATGAGATGCGTTGCTATCCTGTGACGGATGAGCGGAGCGCTGGTTTCTTTGCCTTGGGGATTGCCCAACGCAGGAATGCGCCGGTGGCGGTTTGTGTCACCTCGGGTTCCGCCCTGCTCAATTTGGCTTCAGCCGTTTCGGAGGCTTATTACCAGCAGATCCCTTTGTTGGTGATCTCGGCGGACCGTCCGCAGGCTTGGATCGGTCAGATGGATGGCCAGACGTTGCCGCAGACGGGCGTGTTCGGTACGCTGGTGCGGATGGAGGCGAACCTCTGTGAACCGTCCGATGACACGCAACGCTGGTACAACAATCGTCTGATCAACGAGGCGCTGATCGCCCTCACCGCAGGGGCGAAGGGTCCTGTCCATATCAATGTGCCTATCACGGAGCCTTTCTTCGACTGCTCGGCGACGGACTTGCCGGAGGAGCGTGTGATCCGTTTACGCAAGGGGGCGCTGGATGGTGAGGAACTGATCCGTGCATGGCAATCGGCAAAGGCTCCTCTGCTGGTTGTGGGCCAACTGGATAACGCTACTGCCGAGCGACTCTCTGCTGTATTGGCAGAGCTGCCTTGTCCGGTTCTGTGCGAATCATTGTCCAATCTGCGTGGCGATCACTTGATCCGAAACTTCGACCTGACCCTGATATCCGATGCCAGCCGTAGGGCTTTAGCGCCTGACTTGGTTCTCTACGTCGGCGGTCATCTGGTCTCCAAACGCCTAAAGCTATGGCTGCGTTCGTTTCGTCCGAACCAATGCTGGCGGCTCTCCCCTGAGGGCGCTGTGGCGGATACCTTCCAATGTCTGACGGATGTGATCGTGGCGGATATCGTTACGTTCATAGGCACGCTGGCGGGCAAGGTATCTGTTGCGCAAGAGGAGTATCGGACGAAGTGGGAGGCGGCTGAACGTGTGACGCTTTCGAAGCGGATCGCCCCGTCGCTCTACTCCTCCGTCAGCGTATCCATGAACTTCTGTTCGAGGCTACCCTACCCGTCCGTCTTGGTCTTGGCGAACAGTTCGGCTGTGCGGTACGCCCAGTTGGCGGATATGCCGCAAGGGGTCACCGTTTATTGTAACCGAGGGGTGAATGGTATAGATGGTTCGCTCTCCTCCGCAGTGGGAATCGCCTCGGCGGATCCTTCCCAAGAGGTCTTTTTGCTCATAGGCGATTTGAGCTTCTTCTACGATATGAACGCTTTGTGGAACAACCATCTGCCCGCCAATCTCCACATCCTGTTGCTCAACAACGGAGGGGGTGGAATCTTCAGGAATCTCAAGGGCTTGAAGGACACGGATGCAACGCAAACGTATGTGATGGCCACGCACCACGCTTCTGCCAAGGGCTGGGTGGAGTCGATCGGCTGCGCTTACTACCCTGTCTTCGACGAGGCGGATTTCCTGCGGGAGGTGGACGTCTTCCTGGACAAGGGAGACCAACCTAAGGTGATGGAGGTCTTCACGGACGCCCAGACCGACGAGCAGGCGCATCAGCTCTTCTATCGTCAATTTGAATGATTAAAAATTTATACGAAAGATATTATGCAGACAAGAAATTGGGAAACGATCAAGGAGTACAAGGAGATTCTCTTTGATTTTTATAACGGCATTGCCCGTATCACGATCAACCGTCCCCGTTACAGGAACGCTTTCACACCTACCACGACGGCCGAGATGAGCGACGCGCTCTTGCGTTGCAGGGAGGACCAGCGCATCCAGGTGGTGGTCTTCACGGGTGCGGGCGACATGGCCTTCTGCAGCGGTGGTGACATGCATGTGAAGGGTCGTGGCGGTTATATCGACGAGGAGGGTGTGCCAAGGCTCTCTGTCTTGGATGTGCAGAAGCAGATCCGCTCCTTGCCTAAGCCTGTGATCGCTGCGGTGAACGGCTATGCCATCGGTGGCGGTAATGTGTTGCAGGTGGTCTGTGACCTGACGATCGCATCAGAGAACGCTAAGTTCGGTCAGACGGGCCCTAAGGTGGGCAGCTTCGACGCAGGTTTCGGATCCTCCTATCTGGCTCGTTTGGTGGGTCAGAAGAAGGCGCGTGAGATATGGTTCCTTTGTAAGCAATATACTGCTCAGGAGGCGCTGGAGATGGGTATGATCAACAAGGTGGTGCCTTTCGACCAGCTGGAGGACGAATACGTGGCTTGGTCGGAGAAGATGATGGAGCACTCCCCTCTCGCCCTGCGCATGATCAAGCGTGGCTTGAATGCCGAATTGGACGGTGAGGCGGGTCTGCAGGAGTTCGCGGGCGACATGACCATGCTCTACTATTGTCTGGACGAGGCGCAGGAGGGCGGCAAGGCCTTCTTGGAGAAACGCAAGCCTAATTTCAAGGATTACCCTAAATTCCCTTGATGTAGCGTTAAGGGGGTGTTGCGTTAGAGACGCAATGCATTAGGTATGGGATACGTTAGAGACGCAATATGTTAGAGACGCAATATGTTGCGTCTCTACAGGACGAACCATTAATTCATAATTCATAATTCAAAATTCAAAATTATCTTGTATCACGTAACCATTATTCCCAAAACATTAGTGTTCAAGCAGCCTGCGGGCACTTCCCGCGGGGTCTATACCGACCATCAGGTGTGGTATCTGCAGGTGACCGACACGGAGCGTCCCGGCAAGGTTGGTTGGGGCGAGTGTGCCCCTTTGGTGAAGCTGAGTTGTGACGACTTGCCTGATTATGAGGCCGTTCTGAAGGGTTTCTGCGATCGGTTCGACGGTACAATCGATTACGAGGCGATGAGGGATTACCCTTCGATGCTCTTTGGCTTGGAGACGGCGCTCCGTGACCTGAACTCGGATGCGGGTGTGATGTGGAAGAGCCCTTTCACGGAGGGCAAGAGCAGCATCTTGATCAACGGGTTGATATGGATGGGCACATATGAGGAGATGTCCGCACGAATCGAGGAGAAACTGAAGGCTGGATTTTCCTGCATTAAACTGAAAATCGGTTCGTTACGATTTGACGATGAATTGGATCTGCTGAAAAAAATCAGAGGACGATTTTCCAAGGATACCATTACCTTGCGTGTGGATGCGAACGGTGGGTTCAAGCCTGCCGAGGCCATGGAACGGTTGGAGCGTCTCGCCGCATTGGACATCCACTCCATCGAGCAGCCCATCATGGCGGGACAGTGGGAAGAGATGTCCCGTCTGTGCGCCCGCACGCCTTTGCCCATCGCATTGGACGAGGAGTTGATCGGTGTGAACGGCACGGAGGAGAAGAATCGATTGTTGGATGTGATACGTCCCCAATATATTATCCTAAAACCCTCTTTGCATGGAGGCATAAGGGGCTCGGAGGAGTGGATTTCTTTGGCTCAGCGAAGAAACATCGGCTATTGGATCACCTCCGCCTTGGAGTCGAATGTGGGGCTCAACGCCATCGCCCAGTGGGCGGCCACCCTAGGCATAACGATTCCGCAGGGACTTGGCACCGGCGCCCTGTATGTAAATAATGTTGAACGTCCGATCGAGGTGGTCGGCGAGCACCTCTGGTATAGAGGATAGAATCATTCTTCGATAAACTCCACGTTGTCGATCCATAGGCAATCCCCCACCGCACCGATGTAGGGGCCACCGAATCCAGCGGCGAATCTCACGATGAGGTGAGTGGGTTGATCATTTATGTCACCCCACCCGACTTCGTCCACATGTTTGATTTTGCCTTGCGAGTTGAGTGCGTATTGCGGGTATTCATCATCGTTCAGTTGCATATATTTCCGGTAGAATGGTTGTCGGGTGATATCCCCGTAGTTCAGCGGGAGGACGAAGCCATTCACCCATTCGGGGGTGCTCTTTGTGATGCGTAGATAGGCGGTCGCGATGCGTTTCGCCTTGATGTTCCCCTCCTGATCCTCCCATCTCTTTTCCAGGAAGACACACACTTCCGCGGCGTTCGCACCTTCCACGTCCGCTTTGCTCATAGCGGAGGCTTTGATGCGTTTCCCTCCTGTTTTAGCTTTGTAATCGAACTTTATCGCTTTCAGTCTTTTGGTGAAAGGAATACCTTGCGACATCTTCTCCATCGGGTTGTCGATTCCCTGTATCGGTTCGATGAGACGGCCGGTGAAGAGAGTGCCGGTCGACAGTGCTGTGATGTGGATGAGACCCAATGCGGAAACCTCCTCCAGGCGGGTCTCCAGGCGGGCGCAGTAGCCATCCCCCCGTTTCTCCGGGAAGACTGTGCTGCTGACCTTGTCTATGCCCATGATGTGAGCGTAGATGCTGGTGGTCTCCCAAGGCGAATCCCCCTGGTCCCACGCTTCCGCCTTTGTGATGTGGGCGGGGGCACCCACCTCCCAGATCGTTTTCGTCTCCCCTCCTATGATGCGGCTCTCCTTGATGTCCCGGCGCACCCAACTATCCATGTTGTTGTACGAAAAGTTCTTCGTTTGGGCGTTCGTCAGAGAAGAGGAAAGTCCGAAGAGGCACAAGAGTATGGTGTATCTATGAAGCGACATTCCTGTGATTCGGTTATTTCTTCTTAGGCATGATTTTATCCCCTCCGATTGTGACGTAGAAAGGCGTCTTCATCTTTTTCTTGCCCACGATGAAGTAAGGCTTCAGGGAAACCTTCATGCGGCTGGCGTCGATGTTATCGGTGGCAAGTCCGATGACGAACTCCAGCAGTGCGTCCAACGTGGTGAAGGACGCCACGTTCAGTAGGTTGACGGAGACAGGGATCGAAAGCACCTCCGTCTGTTTCGAGGCGATGGAGATCTTCTTGTCCATGTTACCGTTGAGCACCTCCCGATCGTCGATCCAGATGATGTAGTCCACCCCCTCCAGCTTCGCCTCGTCAGGATTAGGGTTGGTCACGTTGATGTTCACGTTCATGTTCAGACCGAGGCTTTTGTCCTTGAAGGCGGGGATCAGTTGGAGCAGATCCATATAGCTCAGCTCCTTGGGCGAGCGGATATGGGAGACATCAATGCTGGCCAACTGAATGTTCGTGACATCCTTATAATTGAATTGGCACTCCGAAAAGTTCTTCACCCCTTGCACGGAGGAACAGCCCATGAGAATGCACGTTAAGAGAATCGTCGTAAGAATCGATAAGTGTTTCATACGGTGCATATTTTGTTTTGGACAAAGGTAGACAAATTTAGATTTACAAATTATACTTTGCGAGGTACAATTGGTGGATTAAAATACATTTTTTTCACAATTATTATTATTTTTGTCTAGAACCCTAGCTGCAGGTGTTTTGAGAATGAATAAACTATTTTGTACGACTAAAATTGTAATTGTATGAAAATTAAAGGATTGGAAAATATGACCAATGAAGAGATCAACAGAGAGCTTGACCGGGGCGGAAAATTTGTGATCTTTCCCTATGCGATCTCTATTGTTGTCATGTCCTTTAGACGATCCAGTGACATCTACTTTTTGAAGAGCAGTGACTCTGCGATTAAATATGGGTTCAAATATCTGTTAATCAGTTTCTTCCTTGGGTGGTGGGGACTTCCGTGGGGACCAATCTACACCATTCAATCCATTATCAAAGCCTTCAAAGGTAAGGATGTCACCAACGAGTTGATTGAAGAGTTGAATAAACCGTTCCATCTATAATCAGATGTTATTGTAATTTATTTATTGATAAGATGTTAGCGTTAGTTACAGGTGCTAGCTCAGGGATTGGGGCCCAATATGCCATTGAGTTGGCGAGGAGGGGTCATGACCTTATTCTTGTGAGTAATCAAGGAAAGGAGTTGGACGAGGTGGTGCGTCGAATCATGGCGCAGTACCCTGTGCAGGCGGAGGCTCTTTGCATGGACTTGGCGAGGGGCGAGGCGGCGGACGAGTTGTACGAGCATTGTCGGGAGGCAGGAAAGCAGGTGGACATTCTCGTGAACGACGCCGGCATCTTCTTCTTCGACAGTCTCATGCACACGGAGATGGGACGTATAGAGGCGATGATACAGCTCCATGTAGTGACACTCTGCAAGCTATGTCGCCTATTTGGCGAGGGAATGAAGCGTCGGAAGAGCGGTTATATCTTGAACATGTCCTCTATCTCCGCTTGGATGACGTTCCCAGGCTTTTCGGTCTATGAATCGAGCAAAGCCATGATCCGCACCTTCTCCGTCTCCCTCTCATACGAGCTGGAGCTCTTCAACGTGGGGGTTACGGTGGTCTGTCCGGGCGCCGTGGATACAGCTCTGTATAATTTGGATGAAAAGACGCGCCGTCTGCTGGTAGCTCTCGGAATTTCGATTCCTCCAGAGAAATTGGCGAAAAAAGCGATCGCGAAAATGTTCAAAAAAAGGCGCCAATATATACCAGGACTACTCAATCGCCTCTTTTTGCCTCTTTGCCGTCTCCTGCCCGATTTTCTTATTTTATTGATAATGAAAAAAATAGATTGCTTCAAAAAATAAATTGAAAAAAAAGCGAAAAAAAGTCGTCTAAAAATTTGGTGGAACATAGCAAAAGCACTACTTTTGCAACGTCAAAGCGAAAGGACAATGACTCAGTAGCTCAGCTGGTAGAGCAACAGACTCTTAATCTGTGGGTCCAGGGTTCGATCCCCTGCTGGGTCACAAAAAAATAAGCGAGGAACTTGTAGCGACAAGTGAGTTTAGAAGATTTGGAGAGATGGTAGAGTGGTCGATTACAGCGGTCTTGAAAACCGCCGTACCGAGAGGTACCGGGGGTTCGAATCCCTCTCTCTCCGCGTAATCCGAAGTGTTCTTCGGATTTTTTGTTTTAAGGAATGGTGACATTGGATGGATGTCCGAAGGAAAGATGCCGGAGTGGTCGATCGGGCCGCACTCGAAATGCGGTGAGCGGGTAACTGTTCCCAGGGTTCGAATCCCTGTCTTTCCGCTAATATATTGAAAGAGTCTACAGAAAGATGATGTTGAATGTTCCGATGATGCCGCCTAACAGCGCTCCCAACCAGACAATAGCTTTGAGTTCCCTATTCAGTACGGTATAGGTGATCTTTTCCGTGTCAGCCACGTTCATGTCGTTGATGCGGGTCTCCACAATTTTCTGTATATCAATCGATTCCAACATGTTCGGCAGTTGCTCCTCTATGATGGTTTTGTAGGTGGAGACGACGAGCTGTTTTCCCCTCTCCACGAGGTTTTCCTTGTTCTCTATGAATTGGCAGACGGGTTTGTCGAGATAGGTAGTGATTTCATGGCTCACCAGTTTCGTGACGATCTCGCCCGCATTCTCCTTCAGTATATTGTCTAGGTGCTTGCTCAGCGCCTTCTCGATCGGTTCGGAGAGCATTCCGACCAGCTTGTCGGTCTGCAGGAGTCCGAGGAATCCCTTCCCTGTCTGTTGTAGGGCATATTCCACCACCTTGTGCGAGATGCCTTGGCTGAGGTTATTCTCCTCGATCTTCTCCCCTATCCTGTTGGAGAATTCATTGGTTAGTTTTTTGACGGCGGTGTCGATGTCCTCGCCGGGAATGTATTGCGTGGCGTAGGTGCGCAGATTGTCCTGTGTCCCTTTTAGTCCCTCCACGAAGGAGTCGATACCCGCCTCCACCTTCTCTATCATCTCGTCCGACAGGAGGTTCTTGGAGAGCGTCTCCTTGTTCATCAGGTGGTTGCTCACGGTCTCGCCGATGGCAGTCGCGATGCGGCTCTTCTCCTTAGGGATGATGCCTGGTGTGAAGGGCACTCTATGTCCGAACAAGTATTTAGGCTTGTGGGGACGGAATAACATCGTGATGGCTAACTGGTTGGTGAAATAGCCGATGATGGCTCCGACGATGGGAGGTATAAGGTATGTGTACCACATGGGGAATTATGAATTTTGAATTATGAATTTTAAGTTCGACGAAGTCAATTATGAAACGAAAGTTCGATGAAATCGTCTCTACAAGAAGTTACGGATGAATTTGGACTTCCGCAGCAGATAGCTTAAAAGGAAAGCGGTAACCAAGACGAAAGCCATTATCAGCGCGAGTTTGAGCGGGAAATAGATCTCCCACATCTTCGTGTAGGTCTGGACGTAGTAGAGGATGGGCATGTGGATTAGATAGATGCCCAGGGAATTCTCCGAAAGCGTCGCGATGAATCGGTTGGTTATGTTGGCGTATCTGTTGAATATCCACAGGATCATGAGGCTGGCGAAGAGGCAGAGGCTCGATTCGAGGATGGTGAAGAGCCGGCTTCCGATGTAGTTCAGCTCGGTGATGCGCCACTCCTTGATGATGTAGGTGATGGCGATGACGATGGTGGTCTGGATGACCACCTTTTTCGAGACACAGTTGATCCAATCGAAACGACGGGCGAGAAGGCCGAATATGAACGAAAGAATGTATTGTGGGAACTTGGACTCCTCAACCAGAAAGAGGTTGAAATAGACCGTGAAATGGCTCAGATAGAACTTCTGGCGGATAAGCAGTGACGTCACGCAGATCAGTGCGAAATAGGCCACCAGAATGAGCATGGAGAGCTCTAGCTTGCTTCCCTCCTTGATCCTCCAATTGGTCAGTTTCCTGAAGAGGGCGTACAGGAGGCAAAAACCGAAAAGCATCTGAAGGAACCATACGTGATACATCGGGTATGGTGTGCAGAGAATGCTGAGCCCCCAGAAGGCGAAGGCGGGTATCAGGAGGCGTTTGGCTTTTTTCCAGAGGAATATGCCAAAGCCCTGCTTGTCGTAACTGGTGGGTATGAAATAGCCCGAAACCATGAAGAAGATGGACATACCGCATATCCTCAGGAAGTTTATGAGCGGATTCATCTCAAGCGTCTCGTTCGGCAGCTCCGGCTCGAAATACCAAGGAATTCCGATGTTGATGTAGGGGATCATCACATGGGAGATGACTACGATCAAACATATCAATACTTTTAGGTTATCTAATCCGTATATTCTTTTAGGGGTGTTCTCGTTGACCATCTTTCAATGAATTAATCTTGTTCGGAAAAAATCTTCTAATCTGCTTTCGCTTGTTTATGCGTTACAAATTTACAACAAAAAAATTAGTCTACAACCATATAGGACCTGTTGCGCTCACGGGGTCTGTCCACTCTTCCCTTATAGGAAGTTCCGGAAGAACTTGAACTTACGCAGCAAGTAGCTTAGCGTGTAGGCGGAGGCGAGGGTGACGATTATGATGAGCGTCAGTTTGAGCGGGAAATAGATTTCCCACATTTTCGTGTAGGTCTGTATGTAATAGAGTATCGGGATATGAAAGAGATATATGCCCAATGAATTCTCGGAGAAGGAGGCGATGAAATGGTTGGTTTTGGTGATGTAATGGTTGAATATCCATATGATCAGAAGGCTGGTGCAGATACATAGGATTGATTCCAATATCGTGTATAGTCTGTTGCCTATGTAGTTGGATTCATTGACGCGGAGGAACATGATGGTCGAGACGATGAAGCCAAAGATTCCCAACGTGATGAGTTGCCGCTTGGAATTGAACTTGAACCAATCGAATCGCCTGGCGACGATGCCGAAGATGAAGACCATGAGGTATTGGGGAAATCTCGCCGGTTCGAAATATAATATGCCGAAGGGGATAGAATAGTAGGTGACGTTATATCTTATGCGTACTATGAGGGTTAGGACGCAGACGATAAAGCATATCATCAACAGCAGAGGTATGGTTAGCGGCACCTTGCAGCCTTCTGGTGTCCTCCACCGTGTCACTCTCCTGAAAAGTGCATATAGCAGGCAGAAGAAAAAGAGCATCTGAAGGAACCAGACGTGGTATATCGGTTGGATGAACACCATGCAATAGGTCAGCATGACGAAGGCCGGTATCAGCAGACGTTTGGTCTTCTTCCACAGGAATGTCCAGAACCCTTGTTTGTCATAGCTGGAGGGGACGAAATAGCCTGCTATCATGAAGAAGATAGGCATGCTGTACTGATGGTTGAATTGTATCAGCGGATTAGAGGAAAGCGCTTCGTTGGGAAGTGCTGGGAAATAAAACCATGGCAAGCTCATGTTCGTGTAGGGCAACATCGTGTGGGCTATCACCACGATGAGACAAATGGTCATTTTTAGGTTGTCTAATCCGTAGTTTCGTTGGGGTGAACTTTCTGTAACCATCTCTTATGTTCTAATTTTTTCGTATCAGAAAACCATAATTCAATACTCTCACATCAGTCATAAGACGATGCAAAATTACAAAAAATATTTAATTTTCAAACTGTTATGAAAATTAACAACGATAACCGTCCAGATGGTTCCATTCAGAAGAGGACATAGAGATTGTGTGCCCCGTATCTTAAAACAGTATATCTTCTAATGTAGTAAATTGTAAATTGTTAAATCGTAAATATTAGAGTTTTTCAATCTCCTTCTCGGGCAAATGTATGATGCGGGATATCTTTTCCTGCGATATGCCCAAGGATTTGAGTTCCTTCGCGTTCTGTACATCGTGCTTGGTGAGGTAGAAGATGTCGAGGGGCGAATCCCAAACGGGATGTTCCAGCTCCAGCGACGGATTGTAACGCATCATCTCCACGCATAGATCCTTCTTGTCGATTTTGAAGTCTTCAAAGTCGATGTAAATGGGTTTCCCTTCTTCCTCCGTATTCTGCTCCTCCTCGTTCTCCTTGGGCTTGCAGTAAATGTACATGCCCCCCCGGTTCATAGTAATCCGCTCGATATCAGACCATAGTATATCCATTGTATCTTCCTGGCGGATAAAAATGCCTCTTTGGCTCACAAACATATAGTATTTCCTGGTGTTTTTGCGTCCCTTCCAATAATCTATGAACGCGTAGATAAGGAAGAGGCCCATGACAAGGTAGATATGGATTAATAATGACCTCTCCTGTGACATTATTAGACCAACATACATTATGATGGTGAATAGTATCCCGATTATAAGGAATAGGGAGAGGAGTATATCAAGAAGCGTCGGGTATCTTTTCCCCCGCATGTGGTAAAAAAGTTCGTGTTTCATTTTTTCTATCTGTTGGATGGATTGAATATTTCGTTCAGATAATTGTAGGCTTCGGTGATTTGTCGGAAGAGGGTGGCGGACATCTCTTTCATCTCCTCGTCCAGTTCCGCCGGGATATGGTCGGGGTGATATTTCTTCGCCAAGTCCCTGTAGGCGGCTTTGATGGCGCTGAGCGGAGCGCCCGGTTTCAGTCCGAGGATGGTGTAGGCCACCTCCATCTTGTATTTGTAGGCTTGTTCGAGCGCTTGCTGTTGCTTCTCCCTGTTGCTGTACTTCCCGCATTCGTATTTGTACTCCAGCGAGGCGAGGTCCCAATCTTGTATGAGGAGGTATTTGGCGATGCCGCGCAACAGTTCGATCTTCTGGTCGTCTATGCCGTTGCAGGTGTACCCGATCTCGAAGAGGACATTGAGCAGTTCGAGGCGGTCGTTGTATTTCAGGATATGGAGGTTTAGTATCTCCGTGCAATAGTACAGGTATTGTTTCAGTTTTTTAGCGTTCAGATCGTTCAGCATATTGACCGCCCAGATGAGGTGGCCGTGGAAGTGGTGGAAGAAGTACTTCCTCGCGATGTTGAGCTCCACTTTGTCCACCACTCCGTTCATCTTCATCACGATGGAGAAGAGCGCGATGATGTCACGCGCCACCCTGCCCTCTTTGGTCTTCTCGTACGATCGGTCGCTCGACCGGAAGTAGACGAGAAGGCAAATCGCGAAGAAGAGGATAAAGATAATGATGAACAATATATTTAAGTCTTTCATCTGCTTGCCTATTGCGTTCCCAAAGGTAAGGATTTCTCTTTGTTTTTTCCCTTTTTATCGTAAAAGATTCAGGTAATCGCTTTTTTTATTTATTTGTTGAATCATGAATTTTTTTCAATAAATTCGCGGTGGATTATGAAGAATCGTATGGCTTCGTCCGTTGTTTGATCTTCATTCCGATGATTTACGTTACGATAATTCGAATTGGTTTTCGATAATAAGGCAATGTATTTTTTTTGATGTATATGGCGCAGAATATGTCTGATTCTTTTACTCAGTATTTTGAACGTTCATTCAAACAGAATTGGGGTTCACGTTTTTTGTACAATTATTCGACGCAGGTGAGCTATTCCTATGGAGAAGTGGCGAAGGAAATCGCCAAGATGCATCTGCTTTTCGAGCGACTCGGCGTCACACGTGAGGATAAAATCGCTGTGGTGGGTCCTAATTCGATGGAATGGGCTGTTTCGTTCCTTTCGGTCATCACCTATGGTGCGGTGGCGGTGCCTATCCAAGAGGATTTCCACCCTGACGTCATCGAGGAGATCCTTAACCATTCGGAGAGTAAGATTCTCTTCATATCCGATGCGAACTGGGAGCGTCTTCGTAGTGAGAATATTCAGCGGATCGACACGGTCTTTTCTTTTTCTGAATTAAAAGATATGCGCCAATTGCGGGGCGAGCGTGGCGAGGAGGCGTTGCGTGAGATCGATAGGATGTTCGAGCAACGCTATCCTAACGGATTTCAGGCCCAAGACATCTGTTTCCCGGGAAAGGGTGACGATGAGATGTTGGTGCTCATCTACACCTCCGGCACCACCGGTTTCACGAAGGGTGTCATGTTGTCTGGCGGCAATTTCCGTTGTGTGGTGGACTTCCTTCGTCACTCCATTGCGGCGGGTCCGGGCGACAAGGTGATTTCTTTCCTTCCGCTTGCGCATGGCATGGCCCTGATGAACGATCTCTTCTTGCCCGTGGTCTTGGGTTCCTACATCGTCTACCTCTACAAGGTGCCGAGTCTGAATGTGTTGATCAAGGCGATGCAGGAGGTGAAGCCGGAATGGACCTCGATGGTGCCGATGTTCTTCGAGGCGATTTACAAGAAGCATGCCCTGCCTTCCTTGAAGAAAAAGCATATTCAAATCCTTTATAGGCTTCCGTTGCTTTCCCGTATCGTATGCTCCAAGCTCAAGAAACGTGTGATGGAGGCTTATGGTGGCCACATCAAGCTGATGTTCGTCGGTGGTGCGGGTCTGAACCATGAGGTGGAGGATTTCTACCATAAGATCGGGTTCCCGTATGCGGTGGGCTATGGCATGACGGAGTGTTCGCCGCTCGTCAGTCTGGTTTACAAGCATCCGAAACCACATGCGGTGGGTAAGGCCATCGATCAGGTGACGGTGAAGATCAACTCGTCCGACCCATATACGGAGGCGGGCGAAATCCTTGTGAAGGGACCGAATGTGATGAAAGGTTATTACAAGAACGAGGAGGCGACCCGTTCGGTGTTCACCGAGGATGGTTGGCTCAAGACCGGGGATGTGGGTATTTTGGATGCGGACGATTTCCTCTATATCAAGGGCCGCACGAAGAACATGATCCTTATGTCGACGGGGCAGAACATCTATCCGGAGGAGATCGAGGATCGTCTGAACCACCAGCCTATCGTGGCAGAGAGTTTGGTCGTCCTGCGTGGCAAGAACCGTTTGGTGGCGCTTGTCTACCCGAATTACCCGAACATAGGGGAAGATGTCGATCCGCAGAGAGTGGCGGAGATGATGGAGGATATGAGGCTCAAGGTCAACCGTAACTTAGCCTCCTACGAGTACCTCAGCGCCATCGAAGTGCAGGCTGAGCCTTTCGAGAAGACTGCCAAGAAGAGCATCAAACGATTTAGGTATCAATAAAGAGATAGTGGATAGGAAATAGGGCTCTAACGTCCCGTTTTTCTCCCTTGGAACCAACAAAGCGTTGGTTCCAAGTTCGTTGTGGCATACATAATGGTTGGCCAATGTTGCCGATAAGTTAGAAAACATTCAACGATAAAAGACGCTCCTATGGGTTGTCAAATTCCTCTCCTGTGTTCGTACACGATCGTATACGGATGGAGGGAAATATCTCACAAAGGATAACTTCACATTCACACTGAACATGCCAGTATATCTTTTTGAAATAGGGTGTCAGGGGATACCTGACCCAATATATGTAGTTTATTAAGGCTTGCGTAAAAATATACCCATAGGCAACTTCCCGTTTTTATTTTTTTATTAGTTGAAATGACTTGTTTCCGACTGTAATCAGATAGGTGCCGGCGGAAAAGCGGTCACAAATCCATGCGTTTCCCTGATTATCGGAGTGGATACTGTCGCGCATCATTCCATTCACCGAACTGATGGCGATCTCAGAGGATGGCGGTACGCCCGTCAGCTGGATGTCACTGTGCCGGTTGGATGAGATGATGCGGATGGCATCGGATAATAACTCGGGAATGGATGACATGTTCTCGTAGAAATGGTAGCCTTTAACATTCTCCACCATATAAGAACGGTCAGATGAACTCTCGACTGTGAGACACCCCTTCCTGATCGAAATCATAGGATTGTCCGTAATCGAAAAAGAATACTTTTTCCCTGATAAAGTCTCGATCGTCAAACACTTCGAATCTGTCGATATCGATTTCGACAACGAGGCAAAAAAACCTTGAATCGGCTTTAACAACTTACTACAACTTACCATTAGCATGCGAAATAAAATTTAAATGACACTGAATTTATATTAGCTCAAAAGTCACTAAATGGTATTGCATCATATACACATATAACTTACATCAGTTCCAATTTGTGACCCCTTTATTTGTATTTCGTATCACACATTAAAACAAATATAATAAATTAATTTGTGGATTCCAAATCACTTCCCGATATTATCTAAAGCAGCCCTTATTTTGTAATATTTGATTAGTTTAGTTTACTATCTTGATTTTTTATTTCCTAAATATGGCCGTTTGATATTATTTCCCCCTTCTTATGAGTAAAGAATGAATCTATTTGTTCTTTTTTCCACTATAAAACTGCGCAATGGCGGATTGGATTGCGTTGGCGGCCCTGTCGGAGGCGGATTCATGACCCAAAAGCTCAATCAATTCGTCGTATTCCCGCAACATCTTCTCTCTATCCTCTCCTACCCGCAGACGATCGATCTCCGCACATACCTTCTCGACGGTGAAGTTCTCGGACACCAGTTCTTTCACCAACCATTTGTCCGCTATCAGGTTCACTAAGGAGATATATGGCACTCGGATGAACAGTTCGAGGAAACGGTGGACCAACCACCCTCCAGAGATCATGTAGACGACCACTTGTGGTACTCTGAGCAGGGCGGTTTCGAGCGTCGCGGTGCCTGAGCAGACCAATGCCAGCTCGGATTGTTGCAACAGCTCGTACGTCTCGTCGTAGATGATCTTCGCCCCGTATTTCCGCAGGATGGGTTCATATACGGTGGAATCGACCGATTTTACCCCTGCGACCACCGGTTGGTAATCCTTGTAACGGGATGCGGCTTCCAACATGATGGGGAGCGAACTCTTGATCTCCTGCACACGGCTACCCGCCAACAGGGCGATGATGGGTTGTGCGCCTACCTTGGTGCGTGTCTCGAACTCTTCCCTGGACTCCCCCTTGTGCTTGCGGTTCTCTACCGCGTCGACGCACGGATTGCCCACGTATTCGACCGTGTATCCTCTATCACCGAACCATTTCACCTCGAACGGCAAGATGGAGAATACTTTGTCTACATATTTGCGGATGGATTTCAGGCGATACTCTTTCCAAGCCCATAGCTTAGGAGAAATGTAGTAATAGACAGGGACGGAAGGCATCTCCTCCTTCACGAACTGCGCCATCTTCAGGTTGAAGCTGGGGTAATCGACCAAGATCAGCACGTCCGGTTGGTAGTCGAGGATGGCTTGTTTGCACTGCTTGATGATGCCTAATATCGTACGGGCATGGAGCAACACGGGGATGATGCCCATGAAGGCCATCTCTTTGTAGTGGCGCACTAACTTTCCGCCTTGCGCCGACATCAGGTCTCCTCCGAGGAAACAAAAATCCGCCTCTCCATCGTTCTTTTTGATGGAGGCCATGAGGTTGGAGGCATGCAGGTCTCCCGATGCCTCGCCCGCTATGATGAAGTATTTCATACGATGTGTAGGAATAAGAACGCAGTGATCAAAAGGGATGCGACCACAACTCCGTAGTTCGTCTTCCATCTCTCTAGTTTGTAGAGGATGAAGAAGAGTATGAGGTTCGGAATCATGGCGGACATCATGATGGTCTGGAAGTTGCTGCTGTCATAGACTTGCTTGAGCAGGTCTTTCAGTCCCACGTCCGGCAGTTCGGATAGTGTCATCAGACGGATGGTGAGGATGGAGAGTATTACCGCACCGAAAAGGCCGATGAAGAAGTTGTCGAACGGAACCGTTGGCTTCTTCTCTTCCATCCAATCTTCCTGGAATTGTTCCTCTATCATGTTGTCGCCGAACATGCCCTCTTCCAACTCATCCTCTTCGTCGTCTTCCAGATGGTCTTTGTCCAAGTAATCTTCGTTCAATTGCTTATCTGCCATATTTATAATTTAGTTTATGTAAATAATTATAGTCTGTTCTGTCGACGAGCAGTGGAACTACGGATGCCATGTGGTGCGAGAGCGCCCATTCGTCCGTATCTTCCGCATCTGGCTCGCGGTTGTAGAATTCTCCTGCCAAGAGGAAACTGTCGGTGTCGTGGGGCACGTATTCCTCGCTCCACCGTGCGTTGGCTTGTCTGCAGAAGCGCACCTCTTTCACTTCCCCCACCGGGAAGTTCACGTTCAGCAGCGTGCCTAATGGTAGAGGCGTTCTTACCACATCCCCGATGATTTGGGAGATGATGGGCAGTACATTGTCCAGATCGAGCTTTTTGTCGTATTGTAGGCTGGAGAAGGCGATGGAGGATATCTTGTTGACGCACCCCTCCACAGCCGCACCGACGGTTCCTGAGTAAACTGCGTTCACCGAGGCGTTGGAACCATGGTTGATGCCAGAGATCACCAAGTCGGGACGTCTCTCCCTAAAAAGGGTGTAGAGCGATAGCTTCACGCAGTCTACAGGTGTCCCGTTGCAGGCGTATATGGTGATGTCATCGGATTCGGAGACGAGACGCATACGCAAGGGTACGCTATGGGTGATGGCGCATGATTTGCCGGATTGCTGTTGCTCCGGGGCCACGATCACCACCTTCCCATGCTGGCGCGCCACTTCCGTCAGCTGGGTGATTCCGTCCGCTTCGTATCCATCGTCGTTGGTAATCAGTATGATAGGTCTGTTATTGTCCATTATTCGTATATTTTTATCGGGATCGTCTTCACTGCTGGTTGTTTTTTCCAGTAAAGGAGGGTCTCCGGTTCGGATTCGTTTCCGTAGCGGTTCACAGCTGTGACGACGATATTGTAAATCGTATCGTTGAGATTATACTGAGACAGGTTTACTTCTGTCTGGGTGGTTAAGCAGAGTATGTTTTTCGGGTTGTCGAAGTCGCACACCTCCGTGTCATCGAAGGCATAGACCACGTAGTAGGAGATGGCCTCTCCCCCATCCGCCACGACTGGGCTCCAGCGGAGCGTGTCCGAGTCTATGCGCACATTCAGAGGGAAGAACGCCTCCGCTCCCCTGCCATGGGTAGGCGTCAAGGCTGGATAAGGTTGGAAAGTGCTCTTTAGACTATCTAATAGACCCTGTGGATTGCGCAGGAAGTAACTTGTGCTGTAGTAGATGACTCCCTCAATGTCAACGCATTGCTCGTTGAAACGCAACTGTCGGGCGAGTTCGTTCGGGGTCTTCCATGCCTTGGTCTTGTTCACGGCGAGGCCCGATGCGTAGAGTCCGAAGTAGAGGTTACAGTTCTTCACGTTCTCGCGCCACCAAGGAGCCAGCACCGCATAGTCCGCCACGGTCTTGCCCACTTCCCAGTATAGTTGTGGGGCGATGTAGTCGATCCATCCCTTGTCCGCCCACAGTAGCACGTCGGCGTAGAGGTCGTCGTAGTTGGTGCATCCCGCCTTCGTGTTGGAGCCCTTCGGGTCTTGCGATTTGTTGCGCCACACGCCGAACGGGCTGATGCCGAACTGCACCCAAGGCTTGGTGTCGAGCAACATTTCGTGGATGCGTTTCACGATACGATTGACGTTGTCGCGGCGCCAGTCACCTTTATCCTTGAATCCGTGGCTGTTGTCGCGGAAGGTGGCCTCGTCGGGGAATTCCTTCCCTTTGATGGGGTATGGATAGAAGTAGTCGTCGAGGTGCAGACCATCGATGTCGTAGCGTGTGACGATGTCCTTGAGCACTTTCAGCAGGAACTTCGCGGTCTCCTCCTTTCCTGGGTCGAAATAGATTTTCTCCCCGTAGGTGATGAATAATTCAGGCTTTTTGTGGTAGATATGGTTGGCGGCGAGTTGGGAGGTCGGCGTGTTGGTCACACGGTAGGGATTGATCCAAGCGTGCAGTTCCATGCATCGTTTGTGGCACTCCTCCACGGCCACTTGTAGGGGGTCGAAGTCGGTTGACGGGGCTTTTCCTTGCTCCCCCGTCAACCATTCCGACCACGGTTCTATCTTAGACTTATATAGGGCATCGGCGGTAGGTCTCACTTGGAACATGATAGCGTTGACACCGCAGTGGTGCAGCGAATCGATCATTTTAACCAATTCCTCTTTCTGCGTTTCGGCGGGAGCTGTTCTGTCCGTCGGCCAGTCTATGTTGGCGACCGTCGCCACCCAAGCGCCGCGCATTTCCCTCTTTTTCTGTGCGGTAGCGTCAGAGAGGAAGGTGAATAATAGAAAGAAGATCGCGAATGCCTCTGATATAACTCTTTTATTTTTCATGTAGTTTCTTGTAAATATATTTGCCCGACTCCGTAAGGATACGTTTGTCGCAGATCAGGAGGTTACCCTCGTTCCACTTCAGGGTTGCGCTCGCACCACCCTCCGCGCTGAAGCTCCAGTTGCACCAGCTGACTTTTTGTCCGCCGAGGTTATCGCCGTCCAGAATCTTCAACCAACGGTCTGTGATGTCAGGTCTGAAGTTGTTCCAACCGCTTGCGTCAGTCGTTCCGAATTCTGTCACAAAGATAGGCAAAGTAGCCAAAATACAAGGCGTATGGGAAGCGGAATCTCCCTCGCGCAGCGGTTTCATGTAGTCATGGCCTCTGTAAGGGGAATCCGGGTCTATGCCGTCGTAGTGGGAGGCGGAGTAGAAGTGGAAAGAGTACATGATGTTGTCATATACATTTCCGTTCTCGTCCTGAGGCTCGTTGCCGATGACCACGTGGGCGTCCTGGCTCCAGTTTGGCGTACCGCAGATACAGATGACGTCCTTGTCGTAGGAACGGATGATCTTCAGCATATCCTCGCAGTAAGGCTTGATGTGGTTAGGCCAAGTCGTGGCGCCGTTGCGAGGGTTCGGTTCGTTGCAAAGCTCGTAGATCACATGTTTTTGGTTCTGGAAACGACGTGCGCAGTAGGTGAAGAAGTCGCCCGCCAAGTCGATGCCCGACGATGGGTGCTTGCGGTACTGCTTAGCCTCCGGGTTGCCAGGGTTGTGCACGTGCCAGTCGATCAGAAGGTACATACCGTTCTCTCCGCACCATTTCACCGCATTTTCGAGGTGACGGGAGCGGTGGGTCTCATTGTATGCGTATCCGCCCTCCTCGTCCACGTAGAAGACGATACGGAAGACTGAGCAGTTCCAGTCGTTGCGTAATGCCTTGATGTTCTCTTCTGTGATGTCCGCCACACCGGCCCACTGCAGTCCGTGCGAGCTCATGCCCTTCAGTTGGACAGGATTGCCCTTTTCGTCGCAGAGCACGCGCACGCCCTTTTCGTTCGGGGCGACCTTCAGCTTGCCCCACTTGCCTACAGGGGAGTTGGCCGGATACTCCATCGGCGGAAGGATCTCCGCATTCAGCGCATCCTGCGTAATCACACCAATGCCTGATACTTTCTTGGGTTCCTTATTCTCTACACTCTTTCCTTCACTCTCCTTCGCATCTTTGCCCGCTTGTTCGTTCGTGTTGGAATTTCCGCAAGCCATCATCAAAGTTGCCAAACATGGTATTAGAATACGTTTCAACATAAGCACTGATTTAATTGTAAAACTTGTTCATACAAATATAAACAATTTTTTCATTCGTGCAATAGATGGCACCGACAATTGTAGCGGGTCTTTATTATTAAAAAAAAAGAACCCCGGAGACGTGAAACCTAAATCATTTCACGCTTCCGGGGTTCAAGCGATTATCGCCGAATCGAACGGTCGGTTTACTTCACGATAGTGGTGAAGGTCTCACCGTTGGTTCTGACGAGATAGATGCCTTGGATAGGTGCCTTCAGGGTGTGGATATCTGAGAATGAGTAGTTTTTTGCCATAACATAAAATTATCTATATACATCATATTTATATATTCCTTAAAGGGTCCATTAGATATAAATCATCGCAAATTTATGGATTATATACGTATTTATAAAATAAAATGTCCAAATTTATTTAACATTATTAGTTTTAATTGATGAATGGTTGTATGGTGCGTGATTCCTGCTGGGCTGGCGAATGTTTCTTGCTCATCGGAATAATTTGAATCGGCTTATTTTTTCATCATCACATATAGACCTTGTTGTTGGTCTCACTTCCCCTTCCTGCTCGATTTTTTCTTGCTTTTTGTGCTTTTCGGCTTCGTTATTTGGGGCGAATCCTCCGTTTTCTCCTTTTTATCGGTCTTTTTCAGTTGTACGGGACCGATCTGTTTCATGAGGCGGAGGATCTTCTGTTGCCTGCTGCGTATGTATGCGGTGGGGTTGCCAGGGTTGTACCGGCGGGGTGCGGGCAGCGATGCCGCGATGAGGGCGGCCTGCTCCGGGGTCAGGTTCTTGGCGCTCTTCTTGTAGTAGTGCTGGGCGGCGGCCTCTGCTCCGTAGATGCCTTTGCCGGTCTCCGCCACATTGAGGTAGACCTCCATGATGCGCTCCTTGGGCCAGCAGAGCTCTATTAGCACGGTGAAGTAACACTCCAACCCTTTCCTCACCCAGGAGCGGTCGGGCCATAGGAAGACGTTCTTGGCGGTCTGCTGCGAGATGGTGCTGGCGCCATAGAGCTTCTTGCCCTTCTCGTTCTTCTTCTTGGCCGTGGCGATGGCCTTGAAATCGAAGCCCCAGTGTTTCATGAAGAGGTTGTCCTCGGAGGCGACCACGGCGTTGACCATGTTCGGGGAAATCTTCTCGATGGAGACCCAATCCTTCTGGAGCCGCAGATCCTCTCCCTCGGCGAGTTGCTCCATGCATCGGATCACCATGAGCGGCGTGATCGGAACGGGCACGAATCGGTAGACGAGGGTCATGAAGATGCTCGACGCAAAAAATATGAATATAACCCGCTTCAAGACATACTTCAATAGCCCCTTCCACCCTAATCCTTCGGGTCTTTGGGTCAATTTTCGTAGTATGTTAACATTTTTTTTGATTAAACCCATATTTTTTTTGTTTTGCACTTTCAAATATCATAAAAATATGGGAACTTTACAAAGCATAAACATATTATATTTTCTTAGTTATGGTTTAGGTTAAATAAAGTAGAAAAGGGGAGTCTGTGAAGATTCCCCTTTTTTCCATCCTTATGGTTCTTATTAACAGCTTAATAGGATTCGTTCTCGTTCGGGAAGTCGCCCGATTTCACATCAGAGATGTAGTGTTGCAAAGCTTCCGTCATCACGTCGAAGAGGTTGGCGTAGCGGCGGAGGAACTTAGGTGAGAAGCCTTTGTTGATGCCTAGCATATCGTGCATGACGAGCACTTGTCCGTCCACTCCGTTGCCGGCGCCGATACCGATGACTGGTATATGGAGCTGTGAGGCCACCTTTTTGGCAAGCGCCGCAGGTATCTTCTCGAGGACGAGGGAGCAACATCCCGCCTTCTCGAGCAACAGGGCGTCGTTGATGAGCTTCTGTGCCTCCGCGTCGTCATTGGCGCGCAGGGCGTAGGAGCCGTATTGGTTGATGGATTGTGGCATGAGGCCGAGGTGTCCCATGACGGGTATGCCTCCTGCTATGATGGCGCGGATGGAATCGATGAGCTCTTCGCCTCCCTCGATCTTCACTGCGTCCGCCCCACTCTCTTTCATGATCCTGATCGCTGATTTCACCGCCTCTTCCTTGCCGACTTCCGTTGTGCCGAAAGGCATGTCCACCACCACGAAGGCTCGTTTTGCGCCACGTACCACGCACTGCGCGTGATAGATGATCTGGTCTAATGTGATGGGCAATGTGGTGGCGTTGCCTGCCATCACGTTGGATGCGGAGTCTCCGACTAAGATGATGTCCATACCGGCTTGGTCGATGACGCTCGCCATGGAGTAGTCATAGGCGGTCAACATGGAGATTTTCTCGCCACGGGCTTTCATGTCTGCGAGGACTTTCGTGGTCACTTTCTTGATTTCACTGTGTACTGACATTTCAATACCTCCTTTTTATCGGTTTATATTTTGTACCACAAAGATAATATGTTATTTCCTAAAAGGGAACATTTGTGATGGATTAGTGGTATTTCCACTATTTTACTTTTTGATTGTAAGAAGTATCCTAATTGATGGTGGGATGAGTGGTTGGTGTGGTATGGGACAATGCCTATATCACGCTAAAAAAGATCACTGTGGATATTATTGCAATGAACGATATTATAAAAAAGAGTGTTAATGATGCTACCAGCGTTTGCTGGTTATTCTCCATTTCATCGTACATTTTTTTATGGTAATAGTATGTGAAGGCCCATACCCCTATAGGGAACAATATGATAGGGACCAAAACCCATGGGTCATTTTTGTAGTTTGATGAAGAAAAGGCCAATATGGGTACTATAATGCCCCAGATGATTCCTGGTATATAGGGATATTTCTTCAGCAGGAACAAGAATATGGGCGAGATGCAGAACAATACGGGTATGTAAAAGAAGCACGGTGGTAAGCAATGCCCGTTGATTTTTTCTGGGGTGAAGAGGAAAAGAAGGGTGCTCGATATGAGTAAAATGGCGACATAGGGCAATGCCTTCACTGCACTATACATGATTTCCCGACGGTTCATAGGCTATTGTTTTAATAGTATTAATTTGCTTTGTCCTGCCTGCACGGCGATGTAGAGCGTGTTGGGTTGCAGTCTCTCTGTGGCAATTGTGTTCCCTTGCAGGTCGTAGAACTGTGTATCCTTCAGGGTGAATCTCTCCGCGAAGGCCAGCACCTCCGTTATTTTAGTTTGTTGGTCTGGCTCGAACTTCAGCCAATCGATGTTCACGTAGCTTCCCTCGATCTGCAGTTTCAGGATGTGCTTCCCTTGGGTCAGATGTGCGGTGGAAACGCCTATTTCCTCGTATTGGCTCCAATCGTCGCAGGTCGCTGGGATCGTGTAGGCTTCGGTGATTTCCTTCCCGTCGACATAGAGATGGAACCCGTCCAGTTCCCATGCGTCGGAGACGCGGGCGGTGATGACGTAGTCGCCTGTTTCCTCCACTTGGATGGTATATTCCACCCATTCTCCTTTTTGCGTGTATCCGATGGCGTATCCTTCCGCTTCTGTCGTGACGATATCCACGCATTCATCACGGTATTCTCCTCCGTTGTTCTTGTCGTCGGCGTCGTAATACGAGATGGACTGTCCTGACTCGTCGAAGTTCTCCGCCTCGATGATGCCTGGCACGGTGGCGATCGTGTTCTTGTATGGGTTGCGGGGAACATCGATGGCGGTCAACGTGATGCGGTAGGCGTATAGCTCGCTCTCGACCTTCACGGATTGTGTGAAGGGTTTCCCTGTGAGGGTGGTCTCATATTCGTCGATCAGGTCGGTGCCGTCCACCGGTATGTCTTTGTCTTCCCACGTGACGCGCTCTATCTTTATCCTCGCCTTCCCTTGCAGCCATTGTGGCAGTTGCGGGAATATGACGTCCACGTCTCCCACATAGTTGCCTCCCAGCACCACGCTGGCGGTGTGCCAATACTTGTTGACGCAGGCGAAGCCGTCCAATCCGTCGCTCTTGTCGTTAGGGGGTGTGACCATGGTCATGTCGCCCTCCATCTCACCGTACCATTTGTAGAGCCACCAGCCGCCGCCCCGTTCGTTGCTTTCCGTCAGTAGGCTGCCCAAGCGTCCGGCCAAGTGGGTGAACCACCAGGAGATGGTGGCGCTCTCCACGTTGTTGCGCTCGAACTTGGAGATGAAGGGAACGCAGTAGCCGGGACATCCCTCGTACTTCCTCATCTCGTAGTCTGAACTAGCGCTGTACTCGTTGATGCAGAGGGGCAGGTCGGGTATCTCCAGCTCCTTCTCCAGCTTGTGGAGGTCCTCCACGGCCGCGACGAATCCGCCACTGCCCCACTGGTGCCAGCAGATCAGGTCTGGCATGCAATCGTTTTCCTTGCAGAACGTCAGGAAGGGCTCGAAGTATCCCCTGCTGTAGAAGGAGGTGGCGGGCCCCACGATTTTGGTGTTGGGTTGATAGCGGCGGATCAATCGGTAGGTGGGTTCCCAGAGATCCTTGAGGAAATCTCCGTTGGACTCCTGCCATGTCTCGTTGGATTCGTTCCAGATGACGTAGCTGTCTATGTTCGATGGATTGGCCTCTTCGTGCCGCTTCAGGACCGCCTCCACCAGTTCCAGCCACTTCTTCTGCCCGGGCCATTGGTAGGGCCAGTTGGGAAGCAGGTCGGCTAGCAGGAACTGCACGCTTCCCGTGGTGCCTCTCAACCTTTCGGCCACCACGAATCCATCGCCGAAGTCATGCTGGTTGCTTGACAACGCCGAGGCGGCTTGGCAGAAGACGTTGGGTTTGAGGGGAGCGACCATCTCGTTGATGTCTGCCGGAAGTGTCTCCGTCAGACCGTAGAGGGAACCGGAAGCGCAATGGGTCGCGGGGCGGATCGTGTGTGTCAGATCCACCGTCAGCGTATCCGCGGCGCCCACGTCCGTCAGGGGAACGCCCGCCATCAAAGCGGTTATTGTGATTATTTTAGCGAAACCATTCATACTCATATCTGCGGGGATGGGATGGGCCGTTTGCGTCTGACCCGTCATCACCTATACGCAAATATAATTTTTTTTATTGAATTGTGAAATGGTCCGCATCTTTGTGTACGGGAAATTTCAGGCGCATTCTTTCCAAGCGCTCCTTGGTGAGCTCTTCCGAGATGAGGAGCGTCTCTTCCTTGCCGCAGCTGAGCAGGCTATTGCCCAGCGGATCGAGCAGTACGGATTCTCCTCCCTGTGCGCCGTAGGGGTCCTCGCCTACCCTGTTCACGCCGCAGACGTAGGCCATGTTTTCGATGGCGCGGGCGGGCAACAGTCGGCTCCATGAGGATATCCGGGACTCCGCCCAGTTGGCGACGTAGAGGATGAGGTCGTATTCGTTGCCGACGTTGCGCACGAAGACGGGGAAGCGCAGGTCGTAGCATATCTGCAGGCAGATGTTCCAACCCTTGTAGGAGACGATCACCTTCTCTTTTCCAGCGCTGTAGCTTTCCGCCTCGGTGCCGGGGCTGAAGAGGTGGTGCTTGTCGTAGGTGCGCACGTCGCCGTCGGGGGTGATGAAGAGCCCTCGGTTGTAGTGGCGGTTGTTCTCCTCGACAATGAGGCTGCCGTATAGGGCGAGGTCGTATCGCTTGGATATCTCCTTCAATTGCTGGATGACAGCGCCTTCCATGGTGGTGGCCAGTTCGGCCGCGTCCATGCAGAAGCCCGTGGTGAACATCTCCGGCAACACCAGGAGGTCCGCCTCATGGGCTTGTTGGGCGAGTTGTTCCACCTTCCGAAGGTTGGCGGCTTCGTCGCGCCATGCCAAATCCATCTGTGCGATCGCTATTCTCATCGTGCGTTATATGGCGAAAGACTCAGGGTGTTTGCCCTTGAATTGGGTATAGTATTGCTTGATGTATTGGATATCGGCCGCCTCGTCGTCCGTCGGGATGAAGATCTCGTCGATGCCCGCCACCTTCTTTTCGTAGTCTAGATAGACCAGCAGGATGGGCACGTTGGCGCTTTTGGCGATGTGGTAGAAGCCCATCTTCCACTTGGGGTTCGCCTTGCGGGTACCCTCCGGCGTGATGGCCAAGCGCATCTTGTCGCGCTTCTGGAACTCGTTGACCAGCTGCGTGACGAGCGAGGTGCTGTGTCCGCGGTTCACCGGCACACCGCCCATCGGTCCCATGATGTAGTTGAAAGGGAAATTGAACCACTCTTTCTTGATGAGGAAATTAACCTTTCCATCGCCTTCGAAGGCTTGGTACATGATTTCGCCCATGATGAAGTCCCAGTTGCTCGTGTGGGGTGCCACGACGAAGACACATTTCGGTGGAATCGCCACACTCAACTGCGCCTTCCAGCCGATTCGGTCGAATATAAACTTACAAATTTTCTTTAATGCGCTCATAGAATCTATTTATTGGCGCGAAAATAGAAAAAAGAATTAAGAAATTAAGAGTTATGAATAAAGAGTTAAGTGAGATGTGTTATATTTGGGGAAATTTTTCATGTTACAAATTAAAAGTATTTAGAAATGAGGAAATTAAGTATTCTGTTGATAGTGATGGTCGCTTGCCACTTTTCAGTCATAGCGGAGAAGCACTTTGATTTAGGTTTTACGGGAGCGATTACCTACACCGATTATTTTTCTGCCTCAGTTGAACCCACTGTGGGCTTGGAATTCAATGATTTCATCGCAGTTGGCACCGGATTGGGAGTCGGATATAACTCGGAAGTGGTGAATATATTTATGATCGCGGAGCCGTTTGTCCGTTTCACCCCCTATCACAATGATTTCTTCTTTCTGGATTTAAGGCTAAATTCAGCATGGGCTTGGCTTCCTTCAGGGGAAGAGAATAAATTCCTCATGGCGCAGCATGGACTCATACCGGCCCTCCGTTTCCGCCTCTCCGAGCATTGGGACATCACCGCCGACGCAGGTATCTTTGGCGTTCAAGAATACATAGATCGCACATGGTCTCCCGTTATCGGCATCAAATCCTTTGGTCTCTGGGCTACCTATCGCTTCTAATAGACTTCGTCGAACTGACGTTTCAAAATTCAAAATTGACTACGCCGAACTATCGTTTCTTAATTCTTAACTCTTAATTCGTATCACCTTTCCCGGCACCCCCACGACCACAGCGTTCTCCGGCACAGGCTTATTCACCACAGCGTTCGCCCCGATCTCCGCATTATTGCCCACGGTGATGCCTCCGAATACGATGGCGCCCTTGTGGATATGGACGTTGTCGCCGATGGTAGGCACGCCCGGGTAATGGCTGTTACCTCCGCCGATGGTCACCTGTTGTGCGATGGAGACGTTCCGCCCGATTTTCGCGTTCTGGTGGATCACGACGCCGATGCCTCCGTAGCCTAGCTTCGTGCCTGCGCCGATCTCACATTTATAGGATACTTTGCTGTTGTATATCAGAAAGATAAGCAAAGTGATCAGCTTCGGTATAAGCGGTATATGGTGCAGATAGAACCATCTCGCGATGCGATAGAAGAAGATTGCGTTAACCATGGAATCATTTATTTTCTAAATCAGACAATATTTTTTGTACTGTGGCGAAGCGGCATCCGTTGTCGTTCAGCGATTTCAGCAGCGTGGAGAAGCCTTGGTCGCCCATATAACTCTTCGGGTGACCCACCAGCGTGAAGTATTGACGTTTCTCCTGTTGCGTCATTGTCTCGATGAATTGGTTGTGTACAGACTCGGGCAGCAAGCAGTAGTCCCACGTCTGGCACTCCTTTTCGAGCAGGAATTTGAACTTTTCGAGCAATCCCCTCTTCTTGCCGGAGCTAGGGGCTGATTGAGACACTTTGGCCTCATAGAACTCCTTGGATTGCTTCGTGTTTCCGAGGATGCTCTTCACCCTTTCGAAGGAGGCGTATTTGCGCCAGCGGGTGATGTCCAGGCTGCAGATCGGCAGCTCATAGAGCCCGGTAGCCTCTTCTGCCGGCACCTCCAAGCGGTCGGCCACGTTCCAGATTCCCTTCTCTTTCGGCAATGAGCGGTAGTCATACTCCGCGATGCTGCCTTGGGCGAAGCCGCCTGGATAGAGTGATGTGTCGAGTTTCATGCCCACCTCACGCATCGCCTTGACGATTGTCTCGGAGGGTTGAGCGTTATAGCCGCCGGCACGGAGCGCCACGCAACGGTAGTATGGTTTCACGGGCGTGATGAGCTGTTCCAACGTCTCTTTGCCCCTGCGCAGGAGTCCTTCGACGGAGTTGTCGCCCGTCCCCTCGTAGAAGCCGAAACGATGGGCGTCCGGGTCCACCTCCCATCCATTATCTGTCCATTCCGCCTTCACCCATTGCGGGTGGATATGCAGTTGTACGTCATGCCCCTCACGTACCGCCTCGAGGATCTGTTTCTCCATGGCGGAGATAGGGTTGTCCGTGTAGCCCATGTGGTTACCTCTCTCCCACTCCTCCTTCATGCGCCAATATTCGACGACCTCGAAGAAGAAGGTCAGTTGGGCATTGTGTCGTTTCGCCACCTTCATGATATGGTTGGTCGGCTCCACGATATGGCGGAAAACGTCGCCCTTACCGTTACCGAACAACTCGTAGTCTAATGTCAGTATAATCTCTTTCATTGCATAAATTACTTTTTCCTTCGTGTATTCCCTGCGGCGAACTCCTTGATGGCCGCCTCTTTCAGCAGGGTGTTGTCGATTAAATAGAGATGGTCGTAGCCGAAGCGGACTACCTTTCGGATCGGTTCGGAGAACCGTTTCACGAATTCGCCTCCCATCATGGTCCCCTCGGAAAGGAGTGGATCATGCACCATCGTGTGGCAGGAAATCAGCTTTCCCTGAAGCGTTCTGAGCGGCACGTCGTAGATTTGCTCGCTGTAGTAGAGGGTCTTGGGATCTTGGTAGAGATCCTCTATCGCATGGAACATCGGCAGGTTGATTACCCCGAGCGAGAGCGACTTGGAACCCTTTTCGAGCAGTCTTCCGTATGGTGTGTCTTCTCCATAGGGGTCGACCGACAAGTAGTGGCGCGAAGCGAACCACTCCGCATCCTTTCCCCACACGCAGACCGCCTTAGTGGGGTGTTCGCTCATCACGACGCCCGACATATGTGCGAAGACATTGGTGAGGATACCCATGCCCGATTTCGTGGTGCGCATATCGAACACCTCTCCGCTTTTGACCCAATCCATCGAGGATACGGGCGGGTAATAGGGCATCATGATCAATCCTTCTGGACCCACGATCTCCATGAGGGAGAGGAGGAGGTCCTCCGGAGAGTAGTCCTCCGCGTTGAGGTTGGCGAAGCCTGAGGTCACGAAGATGCGGTCGCCCCTTTTGAGCCCAAGGTCTGCCGTGAGTGCGCGTTTGAAATCCTTCAATGTCGTCTTATCCGCATGCTTCAGTTTATTCCGCAGACGGCGCAAACCTCTTTTCGCCCCACGAATCATCGTAGGATTCAGAATATGTTTTAAAATCCTTTTAATCATTATATAAAATATACTAAAACGCTCATTTACGGGCGCAACTCATGCATACAACGATAGGGAAACCCCAAATATGCGACGCATCTTATTCGGTGACGCGGGTCAGTTCTAACTGATCTTCGTGGCGTACGTCGGCGCTGTCGGCGCGCAGTGCGTTCCAATACATCTTGTCACCCTCGATGGAGATGTCCCAGCACTCCCTCACATCGGTGGCGGGCTCCAGTGTTTGTTTGCGTAGGGCGAGCCAGCACCCGTCCATCATGTAGCGGTTGGTGGTGGTGCGGTTCTCCACCCATTCGTTCTCGGTGGTGTCACGGTCGAACACGAGGAAGGTACCATCCTCACGGAAGGCGAGGCGGTGGTCTGTGATGCCCGGGATGCCCGGCTGGGCCAGCTTAACCTCCCAATAGCCCACGATCTCTTTCGTGAAGTCTTTGTCGATCTTCCTATAGACGATGAAATGGCACCTGTTTTGTGTTGTGTCGGTAGTCGAGTAGATGGTCTTCACGATGGCGACCATTTGGCTCCCCTCTATCGTCTCGACGTTGGAGGTGATCTTCGTCGGTGCGCTCTGCTCCACGGTGTTGGTCTCCGTAACGTCATGGCCATATAGGCTACATTTAAACGCCTGCTTGTTCATCCAGATAGGGCTTACCTCCGTGTCGGCGATGCTACGGTGCGCGGTCCACCCCTCTTGGTAGGTGACTACCTGCTTCTCGTTGGTCAGCACCGGCACGTTGTCCACGGTAGCGATCTCCCACTTGCCCGCCAGCTTTAGTTCCACCTCCTCTTGTATGGGATAGATTTTCTCCACGTATTCCGGCTGTTCTTTGCAGGAATTCAGTGAAATGGCGAGGAGCGCCGCCCCTATTGCTGAAAGATAACCTCTATGCATCATCTTATCTGTATGTTTTCGAATTGAGCTAACAAAGTTACCTCAAAAAAAGTTAACCACAAAAAAGATTTCAAAAAAACATTGCGAATTATGCCCCCTCCTACATAATTCTTAATTCTTAATTCACTTGTAGTATGCGTTGTACCATTCCACCAATTTTTCCAGACCGGTTTTGAGTTCGGTGGACGGTTTATAGTCGAAGTCACGTTCCAGGGCGGAAGTGTCTGCGTAGGTTTGGTAGACGTCGCCTGGTTGCATAGGGAGGAAGACCTTCTTGGCTTCCTTGCCGAAGATGCTCTCCATGGTCTGGATGAAGTCCATGAGGCGGATTGGGTTGGAGCAGCCGAGGTTATAGATCTTATGCGGTCTGCCGTCCTCCTGGGGCTTCGGTGTCTTGCCCATGACGCGGGTGATACCCTCCACGATGTCGTCGACGTAGGTGAAGTCGCGGAGCATGTCGCCGTGGTTGAACACTTTGATTTCCTTGCCGCTGCGGATGGCGTCGGCGAAGAGCATGGGAGCCATGTCGGGGCGGCCCCACGGACCGTATACTGTGAAGAAGCGGAGGCCCGTGCAGGCGAGGTTATATAGTTTGCTGTAGCAGCTGGCCATGAGCTCGTCCGCCTTTTTCGTGGCGGCATAGAGGCTGACCGGGGTGTCCACCCTATCCTCTTCCGTGAAAGGGGTCTTGGCGTTGCCGCCGTAGACGCTGGAGGAGGAGGCGTAGACGAGGTGTCTCACGTTGTTGTGGCGGCAGCATTCGAGCAGGTTGGCGAAACCGAGCAGGTTGCTCTCGATGTAGGCGAACGGGTTCTCGGTGGAGTAACGCACACCGCATTGGGCGGCCAGGTTGACGACGCAGTCGAAGTGGTGCTGGACGAATAGTTTCGGCAGTTGCTGCCTATCCTGGAGGTCCATGCGGACGAACTTATAGTTGGGTTTTGTCTCGCTGCAGATGTGGACGCCATACGGTAGCATCGGGTCCACCACCCCAGATTCGGCCAATCTCGCTCGTTTCAGCGATACGGAGTAGTATTCATTCAGGTTATCCAGGCCGACCACCTCGTGGCCCTCTTCCAGCAAACGTTTCGTCAGGTGGTACCCTATGAATCCCGCCGAACCTGTCACTAAGATTTTCATATACAATTAATTGGTTTAAAAGTTAATAATTCAGGTTAAACTCGTAGATAGATTGTTTGGGGTAAATGCCAAACATCGTTCGGTACAAATATAGGAAATGTTTTTTTATTTGTCAATTTATCGGCGGTTTTTTTCAATATGCAAGGGGCGTGTCGTCAACAGGGGGATACCGTACAGTGCTTCACAGGGGTTCACACCCCTGCCTGTGCTGTTACGCCCTTTCAGGGATAGAAAGTTAATTCACCCTAACTCTTAACTCTTAATTAACTGTGTCTCGACCGGATTTCCTCGATCAATTCGTCCACGATGCAGTTATCTCCTAACAGATATAGCCCCATTTGTGGATCATGGAGGTTCTCGCAAGTTTTGGAAGTATAGAAAAGTTCAAAGGCCTTTTCCATATTTATGTCCAGACGTTCGGAGAGGCGCATCACGACACGTCCGATCTTATTCCACATGTTCAAGTCGCTCAGCATATCATAAGATGTTTTTAAATGTCAGACATTGGTCTATCACCTCTTGGTTCAGGATGCATATTTGATTATTCGGTGAGTGTTTTTCCACACCTCCATGGTAAACTTCTATCATATGGCTACTCCTTGTTTCTTTTCCCAAATCTCGATGGTCTTAATCAGGTCTTCCGTCACATGTTGGCGACTTTCGGTGTGCAATACATTGTAGCACGGAATGATATAATCCTTGATTAATCCTATTCTCGCCATACGTTGATACATGGTCCCCGGGGCGACATCTAAGGCTTTTGCCACAGACTCGACACATGAGGCGACAAAAATGGCGATTTTTTCGTCTTCTGAGGGGCAATACTCATATTTGTCTTTCGGGTTCATAATGCGCATGTTTATATTTGGGGGTTATGCTACCTTTCTCGCAAAGATAATGATTTTCTTGGTGATCCAATGGGATAAGAAAAAAGCAGCGAAATGTGATCGTTCGCTGCTTTTTGCGTTTGGTTAATTAGCTCATCGCCTCCTATCCAGGCTTTCTTAATTGACTTCGTCGAACTGACGTTTCAAAATTCATAATTCAAAATTCTTAATTCCCCTAGGGCGTTGCCCTAGGCTATATGTGTTGCGCTCTTTCAGAGCTGGGTTGTGCGCATCATGTGGGGATACGCATTCCCTTAATTGACTAGGTTGAACTGACGTTTCTTTGGTTATTAACTGATCTTTTCAGTCTGTTGAAGATGTATGCAGTAGCGTGTCGACTTCTTCGATGAGTCTCTGAGCTTTCTCGTAAAGTTCGTCAACTTCCTCTTCTGTCGAATATACAAATTCGTCATAGTCACTGTGCTGACGACAATCGAACAAATTGGTGAATGCTCTGCCGCTTTCTTTTGATATTAGGCCTTTCGAAACGAAATGCAACCCCAGCATTGTCTTAACGCCAGCGTGGGTGTCTGTCGGTATGTGATTTTTTGTTAGCAAGGCAACAACTGCGTAGTAACACGCATAATACAATCGGTTGGTTGCTGTGTTATAGTATCCTTGTTCACGCAGGAATGGAATCTCCGCAAGTGTTTGGTGCGCTCTTTCCAATCTGTAATGCACAAGGGCATCAATGTTTTCGTCTGACATTTGTTGAATCATAGTACTATCCCCTCCCTGTTCACATTGCATTGGAATGGTGTCATGAAAGGTCGGTTTTCCCAATCCTTGCGTAGAAGGACCAATGCGCTTATGTTGACACCTGTTTCCAACTCAATGTCATAAAATGGTGCGATGATGTGGTCTTTGTCGTCGTATGACAATTTGTCGGCATCGACCAGCAGTAACAGATCGATGTCGGAATCCTGGCGCGCGTCACCCCTCGCTTCCGACCCGTACAGGATCGTTTGCACCTTCGGCAGTAACTTTACCGCTTCTTTCCTTATCCGTTCCACAATTTCTGGCCTTCTCATAGCTGACACTAATTTTGCTACCTTTCTCGCAAAGATAATGATTTTCTTGGTGATCCTCCAACGGGATAAGAAAAAAGCAGCGAAATGTGATCGTTCGCTGCTTTTTCCGTTGGGTTAATTAGCTCATCGCCTCCTATCCAGGCTTTCTTAATTGACTTCGTCGAACTGACGTTTCAAAATTCATAATTCAAAATTCTTAATTCCCCTAGGGCGTTGCCCTAGGCTATATATGTTGCGCTCTTTCAGAGCAGGATTGTGCGCATCATGTGGGGATACGCATTCCCAAAATTGACTACGTCGGACTGACAATTCTTAATTGACTTCGTCGAACTATCGTTTCTTAATTCTTAATTCTTAATTTTCCAATCCTCAACTCCTTCAGCTTGTACAGGAACCTGCACGCCGAGGTGAAGTAGTTGGATTTGACGCCGTTGCGTTTGAGGGAGGCGTGGTGTTCCTTGAGCACTTTGAGGTGGCTGCGGAGGCCGGAGGTGGAGACGCCGCCCGTGCGCATGGTGACGAAGTCCAGGGGCAGGTATTTGGTCTTGATCTTACCGAGGTAGATGAAGCGGAGGAGCAGGTCGAAGTCTGCCGCGATGCGGTAGCGCTTGTCGAAGGTGCCGTAGCGGTCGTAGACGCTTTTGCGGCAGTAGAAGGAAGGGTGCGCGGGCATGAAGCCGAAGCGCATCAGGGAAGGGCGGAAGACCTTCGAGGAGTAGTATCGGACGCACCGTTCGAGGTTTTCGGGCGACACGTAGTGCACGTCGCCATAGACTGCGTCGAGCATAGGGTCGCGCATGGTGTCGGCGACCATTTGGAGGACGTTGTCCGCGGTGTAGTAGTCGTCTGAGTTGAGGATGCCGATGATGTCGCCCGTTGCGATGGCGAGGCCCGTGTTCATGGCGTCGTAGATGCCCTTGTCGGGTTCGGAGACGATGGTGAGTCTACCGCCGAAGCGAGGCTCGTACTCCCGGCAGATGGCGAGGGTGTCGTCTGTCGAACCTCCATCCTTGACGATCAGCTCGTAGTCCCGGAAGGTCTGTCGCAACACGCTCTCCAACGTGTCCCGTATGGTCTCGCCACTGTTATACGACGTGGTGATGATCGATATCTTCTTTGCCATATGAAACTTTACACATTAACGGCTTACATACTCAATTCGGTTAATTTTTTGACGTTTTTTATCCATCTGCGCAGATTTCTTCTGCATTTTTATCCTGATTTTACTTCAATTGATATTTGGGTAATACATTATACACTTTTGGGTGCAAACATACGATTTATTTAAATTTCTTACAATGGGTTTTTGTGTGTTTTTCAACAAAATGTTTCGAATCAATCTTCGATTTCCCTTTCCTTTATTTTGACTGCCGGATTTCCTTGGTAGATAGAATATGCTTCACAATCTTTTGTTGCCATTGAGCCTACTGTAAGTATACTATGTGACTTCATCGTCACGCCTGGACAAACTACGGATTTTGCGCATATCCATGCACCGTCTTCCAGTTTGATTTCTCCAATCATCAGATCGAACGTTGTTTTCTTGTAGTTATGGTTGCCGCACAACAACATAGCCCCTTGGCTGATGCATACGTTATCTCCTATCGTCACCTCTGCAAGATTGTCTATCCATACATTTTCGCCTATCCAACAGTTGTCGCCAATGGAGAGTCTCCATGGATATTTGATGCTTACGTGCGGTTTGATAATTACCCCCTCTCCTATTTTTGCTCCAAAAATTCGTAAAATAGACCTTCTGATGCTACTGACGAATAACCATCCGCTATTCATGCATAGTTCATTCACAAAGTACCAAACAAGCATTTTTATTTTACTCCCGCCAGTCTGGTACCATGAATTGTCATATGTGTTCAAATCTATTTTCTTCATAAAACTGTATATACCTTTTATGTTTAGAAATATATCTTTTTATTGGCATTATTCAGTGATGAATTTTACTATTTTTTTTTCGAAATTTTTTAAATCGTTTTCCACATCATGTAAAAACCATATACAACCTTGGTTATACATGTCATAATCAAATGTTTCCCAATAGTTTATGATTTTATCATATATGTTTTCATTACGACTAACAAGCAATCCTAATTTGTATTTTTTTATAATTAATGATTGGTAATCATCATCATAAGTTAAAAGAGGTCTACGAAGACGAGCACCTAAATACAATCGATTACTAAGCAAATATTTGCTCAATATATTTTGCTCCATACATACATTAAGCATATTTGCGTTTAACACATATTTGTCCTCATCCTGTTTTAGATATTTTCCTGTGATAGTTACATTGAATGGTTTGTTTCTCTCAACATGATTTTTTATTGTTTGTGAGGCAGGTCCCATGCCAACAAAAGATAATTTTATATCTGTTCGATTACCTAATGTTTTTATAATATCTATATTCACTTTTTCATCTCTCAATTTACCTATGGTGATTATATTATATGGCTTGTCCTGATTACAATTGTTATTGTGTATATTGGCATTTCCAATCTCATTTAATGTGATATTATGGGTAATTACATATGATTCTTCTTGTGGTAAAAATTGTTTAAACCCTTCTGAAGATATAACATTAAATGCAGATTTATTTAAAAGATGATTTAAAGCATACCTGAAATAAGGGAACTTAAGGATGGGAGAATAATCCCTTATATCAAACACATATCTATTTTTGTAATGTTTGCTTAAATATTTATAAAAGAAGATAGAATCTGCTATGGTATATATAAATATTCCATCATATGATACTTTTTTTAGATGTTTTAGTACAAATCGATAAAATCTATATATATCGTATATTTTTCTTGGCGCAGAATATTCATCATTGGTTTTCTTTTCATATGCAATATAGTTACTCCCATATTTACATACCTCTCCATGTCGATTCCAATAAATAACGTTATAGCTGATATTGTATTTATCTAGAATAGAAGTATATGTGTCAATATAAGGCAAGACCTCTTTTACTGCAGGTATAATTACTAGAAATTTTTTCATTGTTGAAGATTAATATGTAGTTTATCGTCTTAATTAACGTATTAAAAAACTTTTAAATTGATATAACTCCTGTTGCCATGTAAATACAAAGAATGATGTATTACCAATGGCTTTATACATTGTTGCTACAAAAGTCATTATGAAAAAAACAAATAGTATAAGTGAAAAATACTTTGATAAATTTGAATAACAATATGCTAATGTATAAGCACCAATTATTGTTGATGTCAAAGAAAAATACCAGTTTAATCTATCTATTATGTGACTACCCCATAATAGGTATGTGATAATTACTCCGAGAAAGAAGAAATTATATATTATTACAAAAAGATCTGAATTTGCCCATTCTTTTACTTTGGGACTTAGATATATGAGGAATATGACTCGGGCTAAATTTAAATAGAAACCTATGCCTAATATACTTTGTTCTTCTTGTATGAGTTTTTGACTAGCATTATCGACATACCATCCATACCCTGATATATTTAAAATATATTCCAGATTGGATACGATGTTTTGAATAAAAATTAACCTCATTAATATTAATGAAATAACCAATAGAACCAATTGTAGTGCTATATTGTTAATCCATTCTTTCCTATAATTAACTAAAGGGTAAAATAACAGCAATACGGCTGCTGAGTTATGGAATAATATTGCCAAAAATATTAGTAGGTAATGCTTAATAATTTTTTTTTCAACTATATACTTCATGGAAAATATCCAAAAACCTATGGCAATAATCTGTCTAATGCCATTCATGTAAGATAGCCAGACTGCAGTCAACATAAAAGAGAGTACCAAAAATTTGCAGATGTATAGTTCATCCTTTAGCACTCTAAAAGTAAAATATATTGGAATAAATGATGTCACAATCATGAAGCCTTCCTTCGGTAAATTAAATAAAGCGGACAGTTTCATTAGAAACAAATAACCAATTTCAACATCTCTAATTGGATTATTATTCAACACATCTTGGTACATTCCGATATAGGAAAAATAATCAAAACCGACACCATATCTAAATCCAAAAACTAACGAATAAATTACAAGTGCACAGACAACGTATTTCCATGAACAATTCTCATCTGCCTTTTTACAAAGCAAATACATAATAATTGTAAGGATTGAGTATACTAAGACTGTTTGTATCATATTTTTTCTGTCTTATCATAAATGTCACTAATGCATTTCGCATTAACCAATGACGTATATTTGCATTTCGCAAAATTATATGCTGCATCAGACAATTTATATCTTAACGAATAATCTTCACATAGGCTTAAAATACATTTTTCCAAAGATGATGTATTCTCAATGTTATAGACAAGTCCTGAAATGTGATTCTCTACCAACTCTATATTGGCACCTTTATTGCTTACAATTACAGGAATATGATTAAGCATATACTCGATTGTAACACGTCCGAAAGCTTCGTTTAATGAAGGAACAACGGCTATGTCTGCATTTGAGATTTCGGTAGAGATATCTTTTTTATATCCACAAAATATAACATATTTTTCCGCATTATGCTCTATCACATATCTTTTTAATGATTCGGCATATATACTATTGTCTCCGCCCAACAAATATAGACATATTTTTTTTTGAGTGTTTTCAATAATCGAAATCACTGATTCAACGACTTGTTTCTGATTCTTTTTTTCGTTAATTACACCTATACATATGATGTTTGTATAATCACGTTTTTCACAAATATTTTTTTTGTATATCCGATCATCACTAATTCCGTTATATATTGTGATTATGTTTTTAAATCCAGTTTTAGTGTAGTGCTTATTAATAGAATCAGAGATCGCAATATTTTGGTTTACAAACCAATTGTTTATTTTTTTTTGTAACCATTTCCCCAAAGCATAATTTAAATTATAATCAATGGAGCCAAATTCACGAAGATGCTTCACATGTTTTATACCTGATATCAAGTTGAAGAACTCACCAATATGGATAACCGACGAGTTGCTATGAATTATATCTATTTTATTGAATTTGTATCGGACTTTTGCATATGCAAACAAATAAAAAACTGGATTAATTAGAACTCTAATTAATCCTTTTGCCCAACATATTATAGACGAAGTATCACATAATGACAAAAAGAATAGAGATGTGACATATTCAATATTATTTTTTTTTAGTTCATTGGATAATAGGCCTTCACTAGGAATTAATAGGAGCGGAGTATGTCCCATTTTTTTCAATTCGATCATCAGTTGGAGCATAGATAAATTTGCTCCCATTAATCCAGAATATGAGGCTATAAATAGAATTCTTTTATTATTCATGTGCCTTCATAATTTTTAAGATAGATCCATTTATAAATGAAGCCATTTCAGAATAGCTACTATAAAAGCTGCCCCAGATTTCCTTTGTGAGAGATAATGCCCACAATTCCACAACAGCATCCTTAATACCCTGTTTGGATGCTCTTGAAAGGACGGAGTCATAAGATAATATTATTCCTCCATATTTGTTCTTTAGATATTTTTTTACCTCTTGGTCATCAGAACACAAGAAAAACCTTGCATCCTTTTCTTCGGATAGCTTTGAATCGATTGCTTTTTCAAACAGTTCAATTGGAGATTGTTCTATAGATGCTTTGTTGTCTTTCCTCCTAATATGCAGGCCATAGGTGTTTGAAGAAAACTGAGATGTTATAACTTCTATTTTTTCTCGTATATCTTCCTTTGGTACAAAAAGTTCTTTTATTGGATATAAATCACCTTGCTGGCTATACGTTGTAATATACACGTCATTGGAGAAATTAATACTATTTAGTGCATCAAGTTGCAAGTCATAATAGAAATTTCTATTCAGTAGAGAATTTAGTATTTTCGGAATAAATAGATTCCTTGCAGAGGCTCTATTATACAAAAAATGATTTAATAACGAGTGGTCATCAATATTTAACAGCTCATTAGGCTCGAAAATATCACTAAAACAGCAATTAAACCCTGGTTCTCTGATCCAAAATATCTTTAGGTCAACATCTTGCTTTTTGCAAAAATTGACAACGGAAGATACAACTCTTAACCGATTTCCTAAACCTGCGTATGGTATCAAGTTAATCATAGTCTATATATTTCACGTGTTATTGTTAACTGTAACTAATGTATTTTATTGATTCCTATAGGACTTTAGCCAACATAGAAAATAAAAAAGTGGGAAAGATAAGTATAATAGTTGCATTTTTTTTCTTAGGAATCGAACTTGACTATCAATCTTATATCGATAAATCCCAGATATGTTCGATTTTTTTAAATATCTGAAATTTACATCTTTTGTTTTTAGGGAATCATTCACAAGATTGGAAAAAGATATGTATTGCATGTAATTCAGTATTGCTTTTTCTCCTGGATTGTGCTCAATTTTGCCAATAAAATCACTGATTATTCCCACGGATTTCAACATGCAATCGATACGTTCTTTAGAATATGAATTTGAGGCGCTTCCCTCTCTACCAATGACATAATAAAAGTTTATGTCTGAAAATCTAACCTTGTTAGAGTAATACATTGCTTGAAGCATGAAATTTGTATCCTCTCCATTCTTTATTGAAGGCAGAAACATGATTTTGTGACTGAGGATGAATTCTCGATCGAAACATACTCCACATACACTTCCACGTAAATAGCCAGCATTTAAAATATTTATGCTTTCGTACAATTGATTCTCTTTGAACAATTGGTTCCAATCATAAATTTTTTTCTTCTCAATGATAAAATTACAGATAACAATATCTGCTTTAACACAGTTATCAATGTCGCTAATTGCCTGAGATAGTGCCGAATCGCCTAATTTATCATCAGGATCAACAAATATGATAACATCTCCACTTGCATGTTTCATACCTTCATTCCGTGCGATAGAAACCCCTTGGTTTTTTTGTTCGATCAACAATATATTGTCATGATTCGTTTGGTAACATTTTATTATGTTTGATGAGTTATCAAGGGAACCGTCATTCACACATATCACCTCAAACTGATTGTCTGATATGTTTTGTTTGTAGATCGAATCAAGGCATCGAGCTATATAAGGCTCAACGTTATATATGGGTATGATAATTGACAATTTCATTGCAATCCTTTTTCTATGAAACGAATGCTGTCATTTTTCCAAGAAGATAATAATGCATTTGTTTCTTCATAATTGATTGACGACTTTATAACGTTCTCAATATTCACTTCATCTTCTCCTACAAGCCGATCCATTAGGCGTAATGAGCCGAGTAAAGATATAAGACGGCTATTCCCTCTGCTATTGTTTGTCATTGTTAGAAAAGGCTTGTTAAATATGATGGAGAAGACTGTGCCATGGAATGAGTCGGTAACCACAAAATCGGCTTCCATGATTCCTTTCAACCATTCCTCCACGGAAGGGAAAATACAATCTGACAAACCTTTTGATCCAACTTTTGAGAACTTTTCTTTGGCCATCACCTCATTGGGTGTTAGTTGTAAAGATTTTGATACCTGACTCACAATATTTTTCTTCCCATTTGACTTGTCAAGTACATATACCATCATTTTTTTGCATGAAGAGATTTGTGGATATTTTGCTCTAACTAATTGCTCATATACTTCCCTATTAATCAAAAATGTAGGATCTAATACCCATTCTGCATCAACACCAAAGTGTTTTTTGCATAAATTTAGAGCACTATCTTCTCGAACAGATATGCCTTTAAATTTTTTTAATAGAGAAGCACATTCTATTGTTTTCTTTTTTGAAAATGACCACCAATCTACACCAAATGACGCAGCATAAGCAATTTTATGAATATCCATATTTTGGAAATCACTCAAAAAGAATTTCTCAATATACTTTCTATCGCCTCTCCACACTTGATCGCTACCAACAATAATAGCATCAAACCCAGCGTTACAAAATACATCTAGATTTCTTATAGCTACTGTTTTTGTTATTGCTATGTGTCCTTTTACGAATTCACGAGTGTTTTGATTTATTATATCCTGTTCTTTTTGTGTTGGCCATCCTCTTAAAGGCAAATGTATTCCTTTGATTCTCTTTAATATTCTACTTCCAAAAGAAGTGAAAATAGTCTTATAAGGCATAGACATTGTATAATCCATAGTGATTGGTTCATGCCCCATTTCCCGCAATACAAGATGTAATGCATAGTTTTGTAAAATACACCCATAATTATTTGTTAATGGGTGGGTTAGTATTCCTATTTTCATGTAATCTGTTTTCCCCCGTAGATGTATTTTATATGATCGAATTCACTTTTTAGCGATTTTTTTTACGAAACTAACTCCTTTGTCACCCAGAACATCTTTAAATAGATTTTTCGCACTCGAAACAACCGTTTTTTCAATGTTGCACATTATCGAAAGTGCGTTATTCTCGTCCTCATGATTTGTAAAAATTTCAAACACAATTGGTTTATCTCCAACTTCAGGGCGTGTGAACTCTTTTACCGCTGCAAGATATTCTTCCTTATTTGTCGCCGACAAATACGTAAATCCTAAATCCTGCACAAAATGTTTCACTAATTCGGGTGATTTATTGCCAAAGTGACCTGCTGCGGCCATATAGTTGTTGGCATCATCTCCAAATAAGAAACATGGATGAGCACTCAGTTTAAATTCTGCTCCCACACCATTATTCACAAGCAAAATTCTTATGTTTTTTCCCACATGGCGATTTCCTAATGCATTTAAATCATAGAAAAATGCCAAATCACCAGTAGCAAGATAACACAAACGGTTGGGGTTCACCAAGGAAGAACCTAACAAAGCAGAGTTGCTACCGTCAATGCCACAACATCCAACATTTGATACCGACTCTACACCCTCAGGTAACAAAAACATATTCCAACAACGTCTTGTGTTTGATGCGCTCAAATGAAACAATGATCCTTTCGGAAGTCGTTTTGAAAGAGTCATTGCCGACCATATATTGCTAAACGGAAGTTCGGGAATATGATCGTATATCTCATACAAATCAGAACGACACTTATCCACAAAAGCATGACAGTCAGCATCCTTTTTTGCATAATGTTCAAAAAAGCATAACTCTGGCATTTGAAATACATACGAAAGTTTTTTAAATGGATCTCTGAACTCTCCGTCTTCACTTATGCGCCAGACTGTTTTACACGGAATTCCGCCCGAGAAAACAGCTGCAGAAACCTCGCCAACATGAATCATCAAATCCAATGTTTCCATCGCAAATGAAGCATTTTTCTGCATAAAATTCAATGTTGGCAAAATCTTGTATTTCCCGTAATATCCGCTTGTATGGTCACAGATGACAATTGCATCATAAGTGGCACAAAAGCAATCTATGGCTTTTTGTTCATGTTCTGTGAATTTTCTATGAGAACCTACATAAATACCAATTTTACCTTTGGGAATCTCAGGAAGAGTGTCCCATGCACAGAATCTTTTGAAAGCTCTAACATCAGGCAGTTCCATTATCGAAAAATCTCTACTATATGTGGTAAAAAGATTGATATGTACAGGACCTCCACCATCACGAGTAAGTTCTGATATGGCTTTATTAGCCTCCATTACAACATAGTTGAAATCACGGTCATCCTTCACCACTGGCAATTCTGTTTTGAAACGTGCAATATCATCAGGAGACTGCCGACGATCAACATTTTGGAAGATCAACTGTCCAATTCGATCGGTTCCTTGATGGGATGTCACTGCCAAAACTGGAAGCTTACGATAGAATGCCTCTGTTAATCCTGGAATGTAATTTCTTGAAGCAGTTGCTCCTGTGCATGTCAAAACCACAGGTTCTCCGCTCTCCGCAGCTAATCCGCAAGCCATATATGCCGCCGAGCGTTCGTCCACAGAGGAATATATTTCAAAATATGGATCATTTTGAAGGCTTCCTAAAAAAGCAAGGTTCGTAGTGCCAGGAGAGGCTATAATTTTCTTTATATTGTTTTTCTTTAGTAATGCAACTAAAATTTGAACATTTTTTTCTGAATTGTAATACTTATTTTCCATAAATATGTATTTTATGTTTGAATGTTTTGAGCGCCTTTATCATATAGTTCAAAGATAAAATCAAAATTGAGAGATCATATCTATACAAAAGATAGTATATCTTGTCTTTTAATGAAGGTATCTCGTTCAATGGTGTCCTTTCGTTGACGACTCGGTCGTTGACAGCTTCAATTCTCCAATCGATATAGGAAAAAGAAGGATTCCACAAAAATGTTGACAGACAATCTGTCAATCCTTTATGGGGATCAGTAAACAATTGGATGTCACAAAACTGATTAATTTTACTATTGTCATAACTTCGATTGAAATATCTACAATAGATTATTTGGTATATTCTGTCTTTAAATTTAAAATTGGTCGACTTCTCTGTATATTTTACTGGGATTTTCTTGCCAAAATGTTTCTCTAACACGACAAGGTATATCTCTAAAACATCCCTCCATTTAAGAGAATGATTGCAAGTTATATGAAAAGCTTGATTTAGGGCTTCTTTTTGTCCGATAATTGAAGCAATCCCTTTTGCGACATCATCGCCTAATGTATTTGTCGTGATTTTGTCTGCAATGTCATTAGAAAAGACTATAGTTCGTCCGTGCAGTGCACGATATAGCCAATTTTCCTTTTCCAATACACCTAGTTGTAATCGAAAGTTGTTGTAGGTGATTGATGGTCTAATGATAGTAAAGTTATTCCTTCCTGAATTAAAAAGAAGATTTTCTTGTCGTGCCTTAGCTAATGCATATTCGTTTGTTTTAAGATATTCGACATCTTTTGATACGTCTAACAATCGTGGGGTATTTTCTGTTATAGGACTGTCAGATTCAGAATATATTCTTGCAGATGAGATAAATACATATTGCTTTGTGCTGTCAAGTATAAATGGCAAAATATGTTCAAACTTCTCTCCATGAACTAGAAAATCCACTATAGCATCCCATTCTTTTAACTTTAATATATCCATCAAAATGTTATCATCGCAAGCATTTCCTTGAATATATCGAATATTATGCTCTGATATATGTTTCTTCCTTGAAGTAACATATATATTGTTTGTTGCCACTTTCGACAAATCATTAACTAGAGGAACACCCATGGCACCAGTTCCTCCCAATATTAATATATTCATTCAATTATACTTGTTATACGAGATGAAATATCTTTAACCTTTTTTACCGCTAACATTCTTTCTTTGAATGTCATCCCTAAGAAAAATGTAATAAGTCCGACAGTTAGCAAACTAACTACGATAGTCAATGCTAATCTTAAATAAGATTGTTCTACATAATGACTAATCAATACTAATGGAATTATAGACAATGCTGTAACTCTGAAAATAGGCCAGAAAACTTCTTTGATATACATTTCAGGTTTCAAACCCGTAAGTTCTTTTAAAAGGAACAATCTTGCCACCAAGACACAGACTTTCACAAGAATATAAACATAATATGAACTTTCAATGGCAAAACCACTGAAAAATAAAATCCATGTAAGAGGGAATTCAAAAGCACTAATAATGCCAATAACAATAGTGTATTTTTTCAGATTTCCTGTTGCCATACAGGCCGTATAACCTGAAGAGCCTATGGAATCCATCATTCCCAAAACCAAAGATAATTGAACAAACAAAACTGCTTTTTCAGGAACATTTTTCAACCATATATTGAGTACTGTATCAGCTTCAAAAATCAAGGGTAGCGCAAGCATTAACATGAGGAAATATGAATATTTTGCTGCCGTACACACTAACTTGTACATGTTGTCATATTCTCCCGACGCATAACACTTTGTTATCTGTGGATTTACTGCCGTTGTAAAACAATTGACGAAAGAGACAACAGCGGTTTCCACCTGAATGGCAACCGCACGTGCCGCATTAAACACAACACCGAAGAAGATATTAATCAACATATTAACACCTTGATTGTTGAGCATATGGTTTGCACTCGTGATAAAATTCCACCCCGCAAACCCAAACATTTCCTTCATTAAATCTTTATCTAAAAGGAATTTATAGGTTGCTTCCTCGAAGTGTCTTTTAGAATAGATTGCATAGATGGAACGATTAATCAGTCCGACAATCATAATTAACAATCCATAATAGACAAGTCTGTCAAATGGATTATATGCGATAATTAAGGCGACAATCAGTTTTAGCGTACAATCTACAATGCTGATATAGGCAAACGCCGACATCTTTTCATGAGCAACAATCACCGCATTGTAGGGAACACTCAGAAGATTGATTGCAAATGTTATAACAGAGAACTGGAACACCCAATTTGCCGCAGTCATTCTTCCTTCTGGAATCACCATCTTGTAGTTGAGAAACCATAGTCCAATGGTCTCCATCAAAACCGTAATGATTGCTATTAGTATAATCTGGATGTTTACAGAGGTCGAAAAAATACGCTTTAATCGATCAAAATTTCCTTTCCCTAATTCAAAAGTGATAAACCGACTGATTGCAGTCGAAAGAGATCCACTCAGAATCCCAAACATCGCTACAACACCACCAACCACATTGTAGATTCCGTAGTCAGCCACTCCCAATGCTTCAAGTATCACCCTCGACGTATACAACGACACACCCATTGTTAGAAGCATGCGGAAGTATAGTATCAACGTGTTTTTTGCTATACGTTTGTTATTTGATACGGGGGATGGCATGGGTTATAAGTGTGTTTTTTTGAGCCTTAATATATTAGTATTGCTGTTTGTTTAAAACGATATCATAACGCAGCAACACTCTAAAACATTCAAGAATCAATTCAGGTAATTTAGGATCCACATCAGATAATAAATCATTACACTTTTTTCTCATTGCAGACGTTGATTTCATGGTGTTTTTCTTGCTTCTTTGCTCATAATCTTCAATATAAACACATTGGTCATAGTCGCATCTCTTCTGGTATGGTCCATCCACTTTAGGATCTATTAGTTTGTGGATCTTCACAGCAAATAAAGATGATCCGAAACTTGGATTTACACTTGTTATATCATCTAAAGATATATCTTTGATGGATTCGTTTCTATAATATAGATTAAGCACATAGAGTGCTGCCAATCCGTGAAGTAAGTGTTTGATGCTCCCTTCCGATATATCTTTTACTCGATTATGTTTTACTGCTTGATAGGCTTTATTCCAGTCAGAGGAACTGGATCCACGTTTATTTGCCTTGTACAAAGGATTAAGAATTATATTTTCTTCTTTCTCTAAGTAGATTGCAGGAGAAGTCACCAAAACAATTTTTTGGTCGAGTTTCCACAAATTGTTAAGATGCTCCATACAAACAGTATCGAAGTACATATCCTTATCGTCCATCACTTTCCCACCATTGGACAAATACAGATCTTTTGCCAAGGCTTCAATTTCTATCACTGTGCGTATCAGCATATCAGCTATCCTCATAGAATACACTTCTTGTTGGGCGTCGTTGATATGTATAGTGTCCGCAAGTGATAGAAAATCACGTTCTAAATTCAAATATACCTGCCAATAAAGTTGTGTCATTGGAGTTCCTTGGTTTTTAGTCCATTTGTGTTATGGCGCTTTATTTATAAGTTATTATCCACACCAAGATGTTCATCACTATGACGACATAGTTCAGAACGGCACCCGCTTTCAGTTGGTTGTTTTTCGACATCGTAAATAATGCGTTTGTCGTTTATCTATATTTTTCGTGGATTTCTCCCTATTCAATCTATCGTTACACATCATCCTTTTACAGGCAGGATCTGCCTCGCATGGGGTGCAATATGCTGCATCCGTGCGGTTAGGCCATGTAGAGACGCAAAATTTTGCGTCTGTACGGACCGGGATCCGCATCGCATGATGGGCGCTATTATTCGCCTGTGCGGTATCGTATGGTGGCGCATTATTCCGCATTCGTGCGGTTAGGCAGTGTAGAGACGCAAAATTTTGCGTCTGTACGGAGGTCACCTCGCCTCGTATGTTGGGCGCTATTATTTATTCTTTCAGCCCGCTATGCATCCCCTTTTCTAACGTTTCGAACAATTTAGGCATTTCCGAGACGCTTTCTTGCTGGCATGCCTCAATGTCAAAGGATTTTAATAGTTTGTGGTCAATTTTCTGCATATATGGCAGTAGCTTCTCGAACAGATTCGGACAACTTTTGAAGTCCTTCTTGCTTTTATTGTACTTCCCAAACAAGTTGTCGTCAATCTGAAACTTCCGCAATTCTGGTAACAGTTCCTTGTATGTCCCGAAATATTTCGTCGAGCGCGGGTTCATGTGCAGATAAAACCAATATTCAAGACATGGATTATTCACTATGATGGTCAGCTTATCTTCCCATTCCTTCCTGCTTTTTGCCTTCTGGTAACAACTCTTGAAACTTTGCAAAACGCTATTGGCACTCTTGGTTTCCTTGTTTTCCTTCAGGACGCAATCGAAATCAATCATCCAAAAAACATGCTCATATCCCTTCGCAATCGATTCTTTCACCAATTCGTATTGATCCGTTATCGAACCGCATGACAACTCCGGCTGTATCTTTACCTTTAGTCCATAATAATCCTTAACCAACTCAACGTACCATTTTTCGGTGTCGCCATCGGCAATCAGGACATAACCAACGGGATGTGCATCTTTCCTGTTTTTCCTGCGGGCCATTATCCTTCGGTTTTGAATATCAAATCACTGTCGTTGTTAGGGACACCACCCAGTTTGCCGATGCTATACGCGTTGTATATGCTTGTCGTGTCCCGAATCACAGAACTGTCGAAGTCCGCGAACGAATATACCTCGGTGGAGCCATCTTCCCGCTTGTCCGTTATCCACAACGCATCTTTCCGTAGCAAACGCTTTTTTTGCAGGAATTCGCGGTTGTGGGTCGTGAAGAGCAACTGCGACCCTCTGACATTCTTCAGGAACGAGACGATAAACGCTTCATATAATTCGGGATGCAATGACGTATCCAATTCGTCGATCATCATGAACTTCTCTGATTTCGTCAATTTCAAGAGTATCCCCATCAGCCCGAAATAACGCTTTGTCCCTTCCGACTCAAGCGTATATGGCAGTTCATACTCTTTCTGCCCTGTCCGGTGTTTTAGCTTTATCTGCGGAACCGTATTGCTGTCTATGTCATCCAACACATCGAATGCCTCTTTTATATTACACTCTCCGTTGTACGATTCAACCACATCCTGCAAATAACTCGTCAAGGGAGCCCTTTTTTCGATTGATATTCCCGAGATATTAAAATCAGCCCTTTTTAACGCGCTTATCACATCCGCCTCGTTTACCCTGTGGTCGTTTATGTCCTCCGCCAATAACATGTCCAAAGACGTTTGCCAGGGCATCAACTCTTCCAAATAGTCATTGAACCATTCACTTACATTTCTTAAGGCTTCTATGTCCGCACTTATTTTAGAAAAACCGGCAAGCACAGTCTCGTTCCACAATGTGCTGATGTTTAGCATTTTTGCTATCATCGGGTCCACATTCTGTCCTTTCCCGAATTCAATGGCCGACAACTGCTTGTTTACATCCGTTGTCCGTTTATAGATGTTCTTGCTTTTCCCGGACGTCAAATAGGGATACTCGTTAAGTTCTTCGTATACAACGGAATATTTGTTGAATTCAATCTTATAATTGTACTTGGTGTCATTGGAAATGAAGTTCACCTCCATTGACGTGTTTTTCGAATAATCAAGTTCGAATGGAACGAATGACAAAGGGGTATTCTTTTCTGTCTTTGTCTTTAACGCAATCTTTTTCAGATAATTCAGCGCTTTCAGGAGATTGGTTTTTCCCGATGCGTTGGCGCCATATATCATCCCAATCTTCAACAAATTGAGCGTGCGCCCTTTCTGTTTATCTTGGACGGATATGAAATAATGATCCTCCAACCCCTTCACTTTCGTGTCAGGTTCAAACGTTATTGTTTGCCTGCTGTTGAAGGAAAGAAAATTTTCGACTGAAAAATCTACCAACATAATGCTATAAATTTCCTGTTACACGCGAATTTAGCAAATATAATGATAGTATATATTGAAAAAATATGTAATTTTTGTAAATAACTTACAAATTTTGCATATTTCGGTGCAATGTAGAGACGCAAAATTTTGCGTCTGTACGTAGGTCGCCTCGCCTCGCATGTGGGCGCTATTATTCACCTATGCGGTATTGTATGGGCGCAATATGCTGCATTTGTGCGGTTAGGCAATGTAGAGACGCAAAATCTTGCGTCTGTACGGACCGGGATCCGCATCGCATGATGGGCGCTATTATTCGCCTGTGCGGTATCGTATGGTGGCGCATTATTCCGCATTCGTGCGGTTAGGCAGTGTAGAGACGCAAAATTTTGCGTCTGTACGGAGGTCGCCTCGCCTCGCATGATGGGCGCTATTGTTCGCCTATGCGGTATCGTATGGTGGCGCATTATTCCGCATTCGTGCGGTTAGGCAGTGTAGAGACGCAAAATATTGCGTCTGTACGGACCGGAACCTGCATCACATGATGGGCGCTATTATTCGCCTATGCGGTATCGTATGGTGCAATATGCTACATCTGTGCGGTTAGGCAATGTAGAGACGCAAAATTTTGCGTCTGTACGGACCGGGATCCGCATCGCATGGTGGGGCGCTATTATTCGCCTATGCGGTATTGTATGGGCGAAATATGCTGCATCTGTGCGGTTAGGCAATGTAGAGACGCAAAATTTTGCGTCTGTACGGATAGGGCATTGCGTCTGTACGGACCGGGACCCGCATTCGTTCACGGTCAGGATTTCCTACGCATCCATGAGAGCGTTTTCCGTTTCGCCCTAACGAGGCGAGAGCTCATCTGGTCGCCCAACATGCGGCAGAACCTCCGTTTGAGGATGTCCAAGAAAGGGTTCCAGCTCTCCGAGTAGAGATGGACGGAGACCGTGTTGGCGGAAGAGTTCATCTTTTTGGTATAGAAGCTTTGAGGGCAGAAGTAATCCCAAGGATAGATCCAGATGCCAGCGACTTGCTGCAACTGGTTGTTGGGATGCAGGCCCTGCTTCCTGAGGAGATCCGTCGTGAACTGAACGACGGTGGTCATATTATTTTTACCATTCTCGTCGATGAAATGACGCTGTTGGTAGAACTTAAGCAACTCGGCGAAGAAGGCATTGTGGGCCTCCACTCCTATGCCTAGTCCGGGCGCTACGTAATAAAAAGGATCCTTGGAGAGTTTGTCCACCTCGTCCGGTTGCTCGAACCCCATGAAGGGACCCTTTTCGATGATGTGATAGGGGCTCTTCACCATACGCACATCCGTGTCGAAATAGACACCTCCGTAGTGATACAAGATCCAGAACCTTGCATAGTCGCTCACAAAAGCATACTTCTTTGCCGCATAAGCCTCCCGCGTGTAAGGAATGCTGTTCACATCGAAATTCTGCTCGTTCCATTCCTTGATCTCGTAATCGGGCATCAGCTTCCGCCAAGTCTGGATACACTCTGACGCGTACTTAGGCAGGGGATTCCCGCCGAACCAACAATAATGAATAACCTTTGGTATCATTGTTTTTCCTATCCTGATAGAATTAAATTACCGGAAAATATCCACCCAGGAGCATTGCTCCATCGTGACGGAATCCGCCATCGGATAGTCGTCTGACGTGGATTGCGCAAAGAACTGATCGATGTCGCCCACCAGCTTCGTGTTTTCGATCTTGCGGAAGCCGTTGGCGATGAATTTTGCCGGGGCACCCCCAATCAGGGACGAAGGTTGCAGGTCGGAGAAATCACGGTTGACCAAACTATGGCTAGCGACGGTGGTGTAGTCTGGCAGGGTAACGCCACTCGAGACCGTGCTTGAGTTGCAGAGCCAACAGCCCTTGCCTAAACGGACAGGCTTGCCACATCGTTTCACGCTGCGGGTGTTGAAATTGGCCACGTAATGGTAGTTCGAGTCGAAGATTTGGCATCGATGGGCGATCCTACATTGCTCACCGAGCGTGATGCCGACCAGACATCCGATGTTACAGAAGTCGGTGATTTTGAAGTTGGCGCCGCAGTCCAGCGTACTATCGCAGACCACAATCTTGGTGCCCGTGCCAATCAAACCCTTCCCTCGGAAGATGATTTGCCCATAGTTGCAGATCACGGATTGCGCTGAGTTGAGCGAAGGAGAGGCGTACATGTCCTTGTTGAAGCGGATCATGCCCGAAAGGACCTTCCCTTCCACCCTCATCGAACCGGAGAGGCAATAGAAGCGAGGCCTGCCATAGACCCACACCGGCAGGCGCCAAGCCTGACGCAAAGGAAAACTCCTGAAGTTCAGCCATACCGTCTTCCATGGGTTCACCCAATTAGACGTCAACAACCGTTCCAAGCGTCCTATTCCGTACTTAAAATCAATCTTTTTTACCAGTTCCCCTACTGTATAAATCTTTAGTATTTCTTTAAATGATCGCATAAACAACCTTTGAAAATCGAAGGAGTGGAGCGATATGCGCCTAAGTTAATCCACCCCGTGCTTGTTTTAACGCGCCAAAATTAATCATTTATCTTGATTTTGGCAAATGATTTTTGCGTCAAAATCCCACCATATTCCGAATCCATAGTATAATCTGTTTGGTCATGGAGAACGCCAAACTCTTGTCCGGAAGGTGGGTGCGGATGCCTTGCGAGATATCGCGCCGCTGATCTTCGGTAAGACAATCGTAGAGGTTGTGCCGCACCATATGATACCCCATGGCGAACAACATGCGGCCTACCGCACGCTGGTGATGGTTAGGTTCGCGGGTCGTCACCCGCTGATATACGTTGTAAATATTTTGTAGTTCCTGCGAGAGGATACGTTTCGCATTGGCGGATGATCGGATGGAGTCCGCATTGTTGCGCAGATAGTGGTAGAAGGGGGCGTGGACGAAGACGATGTCCCGCGCCTTGGCCACCAACTGCGAGGTGATCACGAAATCCTCGAACATATTGCACGTCGGGAACTCCAGCCCGTCGTAGAGTGAACGTCTGCAGAGCCGGCTCCAAACGTAGGCGTCAGTTTCCAAGGCGAGTATCGCATCATAATAGTCGTCGCGCGACACCTCGAGATGGCTGAACCGTTCGCTATGGTCCGCATACTCCTCCACCCAATCGCAACATACCATGTCGGCACCGCTCTCGACAGCCCGTTGATAGAGCCGCTCCACCATGTCGGGATCGATCCAGTCGTCGGAGTCCACGTGCAGGATGTAATCCCCGGTAGCCTGCCCCACTCCGGCTCGGCGAGCCTGAGGCAGACCCATGTTGTGTTCGAGGTCGATGACCTTGACGTCCGCCTCCGGATACTCTTTCCTCACATTGGAGAGCACATTTATGGAGCCATCCTTCGTGCAGTCGTTGACGAAGATGAACTCCACGCCCTTGAAGGTCTGCGTGAACAGAGAGCGTGCGCAACGTTCGATGTAGTGTTCCACGCCATAGACCGGCACGATGACCGACACCATTGGCGTAGGGGCAGTTTTACCATCCATTTCAATTCGTATATCCATTCAAAATAGCGTTTGCGACGAAGACGGGTCTTCCCTCTTCCGTCAACCTATAAAGAACCTTTTTATTTTTCCAGCCAGCGTTCTCGCGGACTCTTCCGCGGAGAGCATCAGTCGGTATGCGCCACTAAACGACGGATGTCTGAGCGCATGGGTCGTCCACCGTCCCACAATGGATGCGGAGCGGCTTCCCGATAGGAATGCTTCATTCACCTCCGGATAGAGGTCGTACAGATCCTTCCCGTTGCCCAACCTGGAATAGAAGAGGCGCTCTTTCGTGCCCATCTTGAGATTGTCCAACCATGAAGGATCCGACAATATATGTTCGAAATGACTGATCACCCACTTCTGCGATTCGACGGTTTCCGGGCGGCAGGTCCGCACCAAGGAATTAGGGTTCGAAGAGCAGTCGTAGTGATAGAATGCTTTGTTCAAATAGACGATTTTGATATCCTCCATGCAGAGGGAGGCGTTGAAGTACATGTCTTCCCAGATGTAGAGTTTGTCAGGGAAACGCAGGCCTCGGCTCGTGTAGCAGGAACGGCGCACTAGCTTGTTCCAACATGCGGAGTGGAGATCATGGAAGAAGCCCTTCATGACCGTTTCGTGGTCCAGCGCCTTAGGCTCCTGCTTGGAGTAGTATTGCCTGCCGTAACGGTTGATGAAGATATCGCAGATCACCATGTCGGCGTCGTCTTCCTTCGCCTTCGCATAGAGTTCCTCCAGCATGGTGGGCTCCAACCAGTCGTCCGGGTCCACATGGACGGAGTATTCGCCCGATATATGGTCAAGTCCCATGTTACGTGCGCTGCATAGTCCGCCGTTGGACTTATGATAGGCATGCACGCGGCTGTCCTTGCGGGCATACTCGTCGCACATCTCCCCGCTACGGTCACGGCTGCCATCGTCGATCAGCACCAGTTCGAAGTCGGTGAAGGTCTGCGCCAAGATGGACTGCACGCATCTGTCCAAGTAGGCTTCCGCTTGGTAGACTGGACAGATGATGGAGATGGAGGGCATGGGAATTAAGAATTAAGAATTTTGAATTATGAAACGTAGTTCGACGAAGTCAATTAATTTTCGTGGCCGTAGTAGCCGTATTTGCCTTTGTAGTACCCATATTTGTAGCCATAGTGGCCGATGGATTCGGTACCGTTGAGGACGATGGCCAGCTTGTTGAAGCGTTTTTCCGTGTAGTACTTCTCGATGTCTGGCAGGAGCGCCTTCTCGAGGAGGTTAGCGCGGACGACGAAGAGGGTCATATCCGCCCAATGCTTGATGATATCGGCATCGGTGACGATCTCAACTGGCGGACAATCGATGAAGATATAGTTGTACTCCTTGCGCAGTTCGGCAATCAGTTCACCCAATCGCTCCGACGTGAGGAGTTCAGCTGGGTTCGGCGGCAGTTTGCCGGCCGGCAGGATGTCAACGGTCTGGTGGACGATGAGCTTATGGAAATCCTTTTCGTTGCCACTGAGGTAATCAACGATGCCCCTATGTTTGTGACAATCAAATGTCTTGGAGAGGGTCTCCTTACGGAGGTCCAGGTCGAGGGCAATCACACGCCTACCGTTGATGGCGAATGAAAGCGCCAAGTTGCTGGATATGAATGTTTTTCCGCTGTTGATATTGGCGGAGGTTGTCATGATTGTGGAAGCATTGCCCTCCTTGCACATGAACTCCGTGTTGGTACGGATGACGCGGAAGGCCTCGTTGATGATGTCTCGGCTCTGCTCCTTCACAACTAGCTCCACCTCCTCGTCAGGCTCCTCCTTGCGAAGGAAGTTGAAGGTCTTGATACGGTTCTTCTGGGAGACGAGCGGAATCTCGCCAACGTAAGGGACCGTAAGCGATTCGAGGTCCTTGCGGCCACGTACCCTGGTGTTGAGCAACTCCTTCACATAGAAGAAGGCGAACGGCACAGCGAGGCCCAAGAGGAACGCCAAAGCGACTACATTACGTTTGTTCGGTGAGAAAGGTCTGTCGCCCCCACCATACTCAGGCTCCATGATGACGCGCGTGTCGTAGGCGGTGAAGGCTTGGGAGATCTCGAACTCCTCCTTTTTTTGCAGGAGGAAGAGGTAAAGTCCCTCCTTCACCTTTTGCTGACGCTCCGCCGAAAGGAGGTGTCCCGCCTGTTTCGGATTGGAACTGATGCGGGAGTTGATCTCGTGGCGGTTAGACTCGTAGGAGTCCAACTGGAGCTGCAAGGCAGTGATGTAATTCTCCACGGAGGAGATGATGGCGCGACGCAAGGCGCTGAGTTGGCTGTCGATGTCCTTCACGAGGAGGTTCTCCTCGCTACTGCTCTCCACGAAGCGGCTTCGTTGGAGGGTCAGCTTATTGTATTCGGCGATTTGGGACTGAATGCTCTGCTCTGTAACGCCCACGTTGGCAGGCATGAGTTTATCCTTGTTCTCCTTGAGGAAATTCAGGAGGTATTGCGCCACGGTAAGTTCATTGGCGTGTTGCTGCAGGTTACGTTCGTTCTCGCCCGCCAGACTCAGGTCGTAGGACGCGGTGGCGTGGATGTCCGGGATGCGTTGGCTACTCTTGTAGGTGGCGATTTCACCATCCACGGAGTTCAAGTCATCCTCCAAAATCCTCAAGCGCTGGGAAATGAAGTTGACAGTGCTTAGCGTCACCTTGTTCTTGTCCTGCATCCAGAACTCGTCGTAGACGTTCGTCACCATCTTCAGCACGTCGATCGCGCGTTCGCGGCTCTGGTCGGTGAAGGCGAGGTCGAAGACCGTACCCATCTTGTCGCGCAGGGAGACCGAAAGTTTCTCCTTGAACTCGCCGATAGCGTTGTATGCGCTGATGTGAGCGATCTGGATAGGTCGGGTGAAAATGTCACCCGTGTAATAGTTGTTGCGTTGCACGGAGATGTGCCCCAGTGGAGAGAGGATCGTGTCGCCCATGTGGACGGTGTACTCCTCCTTGAAGAGCGAATCCCCTATGGCGAAGTTCGTGAGATGGACCAAACTGTCCGACTTGAGACAAGCGACCAGGTTGCCTTCGCCATGGTTCGGCATATCGATGAAGGATAGGGTGAAAGGGAGGGAAGATCCATAGAGGATCTCGTCACGGAAAGTACCCTTCACCGTATAGCTGTCGTTCAGGTGCAGGCGCTGGATCACCGTGTGGATGATGTCAGGCGTCTGGAACGTCATGATCACGTTCGAGGTGTTGATTTTGAACTGGGAGAGACCAATATCCGTCATGGACATCGCCACGTCGCCCAGAAGGGACTGACCATCCTTGTCCTGCTTGATCAGGAGGGAGGAGGTGCACTTATAGGACGGAGGAGTGGTGAGGATATGGTAGGCAGCAATCGCCAAGCAAAGGAAGAGCGAAAGGAGAATCCACTTCCAGTTAGAGAGATATATGCTGAAGATATCCTGCAAAAGAACTTCGTCCCTTTTGACGGGAGCTTTCTGTGGAACGTTATTAGCCATAAATGTTTAGATGATTAATCTATTAAAGTACCATGTCATCGGAGAGATGAAGGTCTCGCTGTTTATTTGTTTTTGGATTGAACTAACACCACGACGGATGTCACGGATGTGGCCAAGGACGCGATGGAGACCCAGAATGAGGCCGACCGTATCGTGTTACCGTTGACGGAAGATTCTCTCGCCCTTTTCGAGGTGGGCGAGACATAGACCACATCCCCCTGCTGTATGTAGAAGGCAGGCGATTTGTAGATGTTCTTACCGCTGGTCAGATCGATCTTGTAGACCTGATCGCCCTCCAATGTGTGGCGGAGAAGAGTTATATTCTTGCGTTGACCGTTGATGTTCAGGTCGCCCGCCATGCTCAATGCGTCGAAGATGGAGAAGTGGTCACGGTCGATGCGGAAACGTCCCGGGCGAGCCACCTCGCCTAAGACAGCCACGCCGAGGTTCATGTACTCCACCGTCACGACAGGATCCTTGATTTGATTGCTCTCGATCAACTTACGCTTCACCAATTCAGCGACCTCCTGACGTTTGAGACCCGCCACCTGAATCTTACCCAAGATCGGGAAATCGATGTCGCCCTCATTGTCCACAGTGTAGCCGACGACGCTGTTAGCGGAAGAGTAGCTGTTGACCGTGTAATTGGAAGAACTGAAAGACTCCACCCCGCCGATACGGTTGGTGAAGTATGGCAGGTTGAACATGGCGGAGATCTGCGGGTCGCGGCAGCTCACGATGATGAATACTTGGTCTTCCGGTTTCAACACGATATTCTGCTCGTAGGAAGCCTGCAGCTTCATCATATTCTCTGTGTCTTGAAGATAAGTGACATTCTTTTGCGGGTTACACGAGGAAAAAAACGTGACACCCAATAGTAGAATCAGTAAAAGGTTGAATAATCTATTCATATTAACTCAAAATATATTCCAATAGCATCTTTCAATCATCCGTAGACCTGTCTCCAAGCCCCATACACATCCGCTCATGACGCGAAATTATAAAAAAATCATTAATTATGGATTCACAAACATATTTCCAACACACGCTTCCCCCCTAATTCATGAATTCAAAATTGACTACGTTGAACTGACGTTTCATAATTCATAATTCAAAATTCATAATTCCCTAGTATCTTCCCGTTTTCACGTTCCAAACAAACCCCAGCAGTTTGATTTGTCTCTTTATTCTCGAAGGTTGGTTGATCAGACGGTAGAGCCATTCCAGGTTGTGGTTCTGCCACCAAGCCGGAGCACGTTTCACATGACCGGTATAGACATCGTATGAACCGCCCAAGCCTTGGTAGATGGCCGGATGTTGCTTAGCCATATCCATCATCAGCAGTTCCTGTTTCGGGGAACCCATGGCGACAAACACGACATCCGGTTTTTTCTCCGCCACATCATCTATGAGTGCTTGGCGCTCCTCATCCGTTTTGATGTAACCATTGCGGTAACCGACGATGTTGATGCCCGGATATTCCTTCTTCAGCTTGTCGATGGTCTCTTCGATGACCTCCTGTTTGCCACCCACAAAGTAGAATGTTTTGTCCTTGTATGTGTTGGCGATGATACGAAGCCAAAGCACACAGCCTGGTATTTTGGTCACGTCATAGTACCCCTTTTTGTGAAGCACCATCACGGCACCCGCACCATCACAGTAGCCGATGTTACGGTTGATAATCTCACGGGTCTGGTCTGTTGCGTGGAGAATCTTCTCCGCATTGATGGCGACGAGAATACCCTTGTTCTCGTCCACATGTTTTAATAATTGGTCAAAGGTGGTGAATGGATATATATTAAGTCCGTTCACCTCAACACATGCTTCTTTCTGCATATTTCTATCTGATAAATATTGAGAAAAACAATAATCGCTCATGGTTAAGCCTCCCTATCAACGATGTAATAAGTCAACGCATTGAACATGAATGCGTTGCTCCATCTCATATAGCTGATCTTGCTACTAATTCCTTGTTTCAGTTGATAGTAGAAATATCCTTTCGGATCCTGCATGTTCCGAATTGTCCAGTTCAGGACATCATCCTCCTTCGATGTGAACTCCGCCGTCTTATGGAGACGGTGCAGGGTGACGAAAAGCTGTCCAGGGCAATGGATATCGATTGGATACATCTTGTTTGAGTAGTATTTCGGCACATTCTGCTCGTCGAACAAGTTCTTGACGTAGAAGTCGAAGCCCTTCTCGATGCCTGCGAGGATAGGTTTCGCCACTTCGTCCGGATCGATTCCCTTCACGCAGTTCTCGTAGAAGGCGATGAGTCCGTCGAGGTTATAGCCTGTATGGAAAGAGTCCACCCATTGTTGCACGGGGAGCAGTCCGTAGACCCAGGAACCATCCTCGCCCTGTCCGTCCAATGCGGCGCACACCGATGCGGCGGCTAGTCGCTTGTACTCCTCATTGCCCGTATATTTGTAGCAGAGGCTCAATAGCTTGCTGCCCAAGAGGGAGGCGTTGTAGACCGTGTCGTTTCCCTGTAGCGGGCTATAGGAGAAGAGGAAGGACTCTCCCCGACCCTCTGTCGCTTCCGTGATTGTATGGCGGTGCAGGTCTTTTATAACGAACTCCGCAGAGGAGAGCGCCACCTCCTTGTATCGCTCCACCCCCGTCACCTCATAAGCGTCGAAAAGCGCGGAGGCGCAGAAGTTCGTGGCGACGACCGTCGGTGTGTAGGCCGGAAAGAGGAAGAGACGCCTTGCCTGCCAATCGAAATTATAACCCCAGCAGGCGCCATGGTAATCGCCTTGCGAACGCATGGAGAGCAACAACTCTGCCAACTCGTTCACACGTGCCGTGAGTGTCTCCTTCGTGCCCAATTCATGTTCAAGAGAGGGGTTCTGTTCCACCGCCCTCACCAAGTTGCAGTAGCCTTGGAGGAAGAGACCGATGCCCTTCGCATTATGTTGTTTCGGGACGAGGGCGATCCTTCTTAGATTGAAGGGGCATCGCTTGAATCCCTGTATGATTGTTAGGCGTAACAATGCGGAATGCTTCAATGGCAACACCGCTTTGAAGAGTTTGGAGTTCAGTCCGTCGTACGGATCCCACCCCTTGAACTGTTCCTTCTCGCAATATGCTTTGAGCTTCTTGAAAGAATCTAACGCTACGCTCATTCCAAATCCCTTTTTTTAATAAAACGTGCAGGATTACCTGCCCAGACCTCGTAGTCCGGGATATCCTTCGTCACAACACTACCCGCTCCCACGATAGCACCCTCACCGATGGTGACAGGCTTAACCACCAAAGTGTGCATGCCTAGATAAGCCTTCTTCTTGATGTGTACCTTGCCTCGGTCATACTTGCCCGTCTTAGGGTTCATGAAGTGCGTCACGATGCATACGCCCGTGGTGAGGCGGACACCCTCCTCCAAGGTGATGTCCTCAGGGAAGTTGGTGTCGAAGGTGACGTTTTCGCCCACGAAGGTACGTTGCGGACAAAGCACATTGACGCCGCCCCATTTGCAGCAAGTGGCGCGCCAACCTCTCGACTTCATCGGCAGATGCTGCAGATGGAGGAATATGAGTTTACGTATACGACTTAGTTTCATATCATAAGATTAAATATATCTGCGGAAAATGTTTTCCATCCGTTTTGCCACCATCGATGCCAAGAAATGGTCATGCGCATAATGGTAGTTATATTCGGAGATCTGTTTTGTTTTCTCTTGGTTTCCGATTAGTTCCACGATTGGTGGAACGAAGTCGGCAGCCTCGAAGGTATCAACTGCGAAGCCCATGTTCTCGTCAAAGAAATCCACCATTCCGCCCACTGGATGTGTCACGACCGGCAGTCCGAAAGCCATCGCCTCCAACACGGAGGTAGGCATTCCCTCGTGGTAGGAGGTGAAAAGGTATAAATCGGCCCGTTTGAATTCTTCGGTCAGTCTCTCTCCGGATAACGCGCCCGTGAATGTGACGTTCGGAATCGTCTGCTCTTTGACGTATGCCTTCGCTTCGTCCAAGTCCACGCCATCGCCCACGACCGTATAGCGCAACTCAGGGTATCGCTTGGACAAGGCTTTGAAGACGTCCAAAGAGAGCATGATGCCTTTCGGTTTCGTGACGCGCGCCAGGAAGAGAATATTCTCCACCTTGCCTTGTCGCTCTTCCAAGGAGAATCCATCCAACAGGCGGTCGTCCACCTTGGTCGTGGTCAACTCGATCGGGGCGGTGACCCCCCACTCCTCCAGGATGGACTTGAATTCCCTCGCCAAGACGAATATCAAGGCGGTTTTATTCAATTGTTCTACGATATACGGTTTTATGTCCATCACAGACTCCGTGTGGAAACCATGGAACATGACGGCACACTTGAACCCGAAGAACCGGGCGATTTTCATGTAGAAGAAGTCGCGTTTGACCGCCTTAGGCGCCATGGATGGATTCACCATCACCATGTCCGGACGAAAGAATAAGAGGCGGAAGAGAAATTTCAGGATATCGTAGGGCAAGATCATGTAAGTCAGCCACGGTGTGTTCCTGAATCGTTTCCCCACAAAATTGTACTTTACATTCTCCGTCCAAAAATGCTCCAGCCCCATGAAATGGTTCGCAACACCACCACAGAACTTGAAATGAGGAGTGTTAATCAATATTTTCATATACACACCAATCCTTTATTATTAACCGTAAATAGAAATTCCTGAGTAATTCAAGAGATCATCATACATATGCGAATAGGAAATGTAGACTAAGTGCTGCAGGTCTCCTATTCATTGGTAGCGGAAGAAGTCTCCTCCTTCAGAGGGCGTTGATAAACGATTTTAGGCGAATGGCGAAGTCTCCTCAACCGTTCCATCTGCTTACTAGTCAACACAATACCCCTATAATAGAACAATAGGAACATCGAAATGAACAGCGATATGTTCTCACTAACGTCACCACTGATCATGGAACGCACGAGGTACGGGATCCAGAGGAGCAGACAGATGCCTCCGCTTGGCAGCTCATTCCTCAGGAGGAAGTGGTGGGACCGTATGAAGAAGACAACCACCGTCACGACAAAAAGGAACCCGACGAAGCCCATCTCACAAAGGATCTCGAGAATAATATTGTGGGGATAGATCTCCTGCGTATGAGGATTATGGTAGTTGCCAAAACCGATACCGTCTAAGAAGTGGTACGATATGACCATCAAAGGGTAATCGTAGTTACGGTTCAAGTCGCTACCCATGTGGGCGCCTCTGGCAGAGCTTTCCTGCAGGATCGGCACATCAAGCAATTTGAGGCATAGATATATGCCGATCATGACGCCCGAGGCCAGGAATACTGTGGAGAGCTTAAACCGACCCGTACGGAAGACCATCCAGACGAAGATTAGGAAGATGAATCCGAAGATGGTTTGACGGGCACCCGACAAAAGGATCAGCCAAAAAGAGGTGAACAGGAAAACCACATCGAAGTAGCTGTTGATCTTCTTACGCTGACTAATCATGAAGGCGGCGGCTATGAAGGCCGATATACCCATGTTATGGTACGAGAGCACCGGTATGTTCTTTCGCATCATTTCAGTACATGCGCTACGGAAGAAGGAAAAATCGAGGATGCCGGATGGCCGATGCCCCGAGAAGGACTCCACATAGCCCAATTGCAACATGGCAAATAGAAGGAATGGAATCGTTAGACGATTCATTCGTATGTCACTGAATGTCACCAAGATAAGAAAAGCGACGACATCCACAACAAGCGATATGGTCATAACGCTGAACTTTGACGCCGAGTTCTTCGTCTCGCCAGTCAACAGGTAATAGACCATGAAGATGAAGAAAATGGTGAAAATAAAAACGAGCGGTTTGGTGGTATGCTTATTGAACAAAAGCAGTAACTCCTTCCGCATGAAGACGAGGATCAGGAAGAAGGCCACGACCGTACCAGGCAAGTGAATGCCCAACGCCGGACCAAAGGTTCCTATCATCTTACAGAAGACCAACGCACAGACCACGCTCTTCTCATGATTATTGCACAAGAAGATGAAGGAAAAGAATATCAACATGGCAATAATCGGGATCTTGATCACATTCAAAAGCACCCCAATTATCAGCACGGGCATTAGAAAGACAAGATAGGCATTGATCTTGTCCCACACCGTGTCATAAACCATTTTTTCTAACATAACGCAAACAGCTCTACTCTCTTTGTTTTATTGTAGCAGCCAGTGGTATCGAACCACAAACATAGATGTTCCACCTGCGTGGCTGCTTCCTTTGATGAGGTCCGATTAGATGTGATATACACCCTCCAATGGACAGATGTTATGGCAATCCAAGATGACCTTACCCTTCAATTTATCCCAGTTCTGCTTGATCTGATCGTGTTTCACCATGATAACCACCATGTCCACATCGTTGAGGAACTCGTCGAGGTCGTGGAATTGGTTCTTCACGATATCCTGCTTCAAGAACGGATCGTAACATTTCAGCGGACGGGCCAAGTGACGCTCTTGCGCTTCGAGCAGCTGCAAGGTCGGTGACTCACGGAAGTCGTCCACATTCTCCTTGTAGGTGATACCATACAAGCCAACCTTACGATTATCTGTGATGTTATTCTCCTGCATGATCTCATAGATACGGTTGAGGACGAATGTAGGTTGGCTATCGTTCGTTTTCATGGACTCGTCGATCACCTTCGCCAATTGCGGATAGTCACCCACCAAGAACCATGGATCTACCGAAATACAGTGTCCACCCACCCCAGGGCCAGGCTGTAGGATATTCACTCGAGGGTGCATGTTACAAATCTTGATGATCTCGTAGACATCCATGTTGTCGTGACGACAGATTCTGGCAAGTTCATTGGCGAATGCGATGTTAACCGCGCGGAAGGTGTTCTCGACGACCTTGGTCATCTCGGCCGTGCGGATGTCCGTCACGACGATCTCGCCTTGGCAGAAGGATGCATAATATTTCTTCACCTTCTCACCGATCGCCCTGTCGTCCGCTCCGATCGTACGGTTGTTGTGGAGCAACTCGTAGACCATATTGCCTGGTATGATACGTTCAGGCGCATGCACGAGGTTGATGTCCTTGCCGATCACGAAACCGTTCGCCTCGACCACAGGACGGATGTACTTGTCCATCGTACCCGGGCTAACCGTAGATTCTACCACGACAGTTGCCCCCTTAGGGCAAACCTTCATCACCTCCTTGACGGCCGCCACCACATAGCAAGCGTCCACTTTCTTCGAAAACTTATTGTAAGGAGTTGGCACGGAGACGATGTACATGTCCGTCTTCTGATATTCAGTCGTGAACTTAATACCAGCCTTGACAGCGGCATTGAACAATTCATCGAGGCCATCCTCCTTGAAGGTCGTTTTACCCTCATTCAGCGTGGCTACAAGTTCTTTGTTGTAATCTGTACCAATCACTTCCACACCATGGGATGCCATCATAAGAGCAGTTGGAAGTCCAATGTAGCCCAATCCAATTACATTAATCATAAATCATAGAATATAAAAACGATAGAATCGGACAATAACCGACTGTATACGTGTGTTGTTAATAAATATTTTACAATCAAATAAAAACTACCTCAAAGCGTTCACGATCCTGCCGCAGGCAAGACCGTCTCCGTAAGGGTTGACCGCTTTCGACATCTTCTCGTAGGCGGCAGGAGACTCCAACAACTCGGAGACGTTGTCGAAGATCGCATTATAGTCCGTTCCCACTAGTTTCACCGTGCCTGCAGAGAGAGCCTCTGGACGCTCGGTCGTGTCGCGCATGACGAGCACCGGCTTGCCCAATCCCGGCGCCTCTTCTTGGATACCACCCGAGTCGGTGAGGACGATGGCGGATTTCTCCATCAGATAGACGAACTCCAAATATTGAAGAGGCTCGATGAAGAAGAAGTTATTGTAGGCGGAAAGATCTTCGCCGAACACCTGATGGATCGGTTTGCGGACATTCGGGTTCAAGTGCATAGGGTAAACGAAATCCACCTCCGGATACTTCTCGGAAAGATCCTTCATCGCAGTCACCATGTGGATGAATCCCTCACCGAAATTCTCTCTTCTGTGACCCGTGATCAACACGAGTTGCTTACCATTGTCGAGACGGGTGACATCATAGCCCGCATTTTTCAGAATCTTGATCTGCTCATCGGCGAGCGCTTTGTCGGACTTCAGTTTATCCACTACCATATGGAGGGCATCAATGACGGTGTTACCCGTCACATAGATCTTACCATGAGCCTTCTCCTCCTTGAGGTTCTGCTCAGAGAGCGGAGTGGGTGCGAAATTATACGTGGCGATACGTCCTGTGATCTGCCGGTTCATCTCCTCCGGCCATGGACTGTAGATATTGTGCGTGCGGAGACCCGCTTCCACGTGTCCCACAGGTATCTGCTGATAGAATGCAGCCAACGCCGCGGCGGTAGAGGTCGTAGTGTCCCCATGAACCAATACAACATCAGGCTTACATTGCGCAAAGACATCACGCATACCTGTGAGGACACGCGCCGTCACATCATACAAATCCTGCCCTTGCTTCATGATGTTCAAATCATAGTCGGGCTTCACACCGAAGATGTTCAACACCTGATCCAACATCTCTCTGTGTTGTCCCGTCACACATACAATCGTTTCAAAATCATTCGGATTCTTTTGGAATTCCTTAACCAACGGACACATCTTGATTGCTTCCGGACGTGTTCCGAAAACCAACATCACCTTTTTCATCGACATACAAGTATTTATTTTACTATTCACATTTTCAAGCGTATACCTATCGTTTCAATTTCTGTATGAAACCCGTCGCTTTGTCTTTTACCATTTGCCGTTCTTTGGAGCTCATGCCTATCACATAGGAAAGGAGTCCGGTGACGAAGAGCACCATCATGATAAAATAGAAGAGCGAGTACATATTATCGGAAAAGAATCTTGAAAGGTAAAATACAACCAATGCACTACATACTCCAACCTTCAGAACGGGAAGTATCACGTTCTTCAAGAAGCGCTTCATAGGGAAGTCGATATAACCACCCAACACCTTCGTAATCGTAAACAAATAAGCCACACGCACTGCGCACATCACTTGAAATACGATGGTAGGCTCATGTCCATACGACAACATCACCCAGCTGATCGGGAAGCCCAACAAGAAGACCGAACTACCCAACATGAAGAACTTGGCAAGTCTTCCTGAAGCTTGAGCCGCGCACCATACCGGGTTGGACAATACGTTGATCGCACTGAACAACAATGTCCACACAACGAATTCGGAGGCATACTCTGGCGGGTTTTTCAGCCAAAGATGAAGTATATAATCAGACTTAGCCATAATCGGTAGACAGATCATCCATGTCATGTAGAATGAGAAGCGACAACTCGCATAGATTAGCTTGTTGAAGTATTCATAATCTTTGGCTGCGAACGATTTGACAATCTGAGGCCTTACCGCAGTGAAGAAATTGAGGCTGAAACTGTTGACCGCCTGCGTGACTTGCGTCGCGATACCATTGGCGGCATTAACTACCGTTCCGAAGAATGTATTAATCAACACATTGATGCCTTGGGAATTGATCATCCACACAGCACATCCGAATCCATTCCATCCAATGAAACCGAACAATTGCTTAACCAGCACCTTGTCATAACGCAGATCAAACTTACACTCCTCGTATTTGCGTATGCATACAACCGCCGGAATTAATTTCGACACAAGATGTACCACACAAAGCAAGATGGCGTACAGCAACAAACGATCGCTTTCCGAAAGCATCAACGCATAAACAATCAATAACTTCGAGACTGCGTCGAACACACCCACGAAAGCATAACACTTCATGTTTTCCCTTGCGATCAAGACTGAATCGTAAACAGAAAGCAACATGGTCGCGACGAACATAAAGACCGTCACAAAAAATACGCCTACCGCCGCATCCATCCGATCTTCAGGAATCACCAGTTTATGCGTAACAAACCAATATCCAACTGGTAATCCTATCAGCAAAACGACGGCCGCCACGAACGAATAGATGATGAAACTATTGTTGAAGACAGCCTTCGCACCTGCCATGTCGTTCTCACCCATCTTGAAGTTCAAGAACCGTTGGGTCGAATTGGACAATGCGCTGGAAAAGAAAACGAACGAACTTGAGACACCTCCCACCACATTGTAGATGCCGAAATCTTGTTCTCCTAAAACCTCCAGGATCACCCTACTCGTAAAGAGGGTGACCAACATGATGAAGAACATCCTCACGTAAAGGAGTAGTGTATTCTTGGCTATGCGGGTTGAATTAGACATATTCTTTTCCTCTCCTTAGAACCTTACATATTCAACATATGACCCAAGCGATCCCTAATCGAGGCTGGCAGCATCTGCAGGACCTCATTCAGGTCTTCTCTCAAAAAGATCTTGGAAAGAGCAACATATAAAACCACCCCGATGATAATGTCACACACCAAGGCGATGTAGTAATTCTCCATGAGACAATTGAACAGGATGATGACTCCCCACATGATCATGCCGATGATTATGATGGGCATGATATCTTTCATCTGCTTGAAGAAACCAACGTTGATCAGTTTCCCCGTATAATGGGTGTTGATTACCAACGCCAGGATTGATGTCACGATGCCACTCGCAACCATGACAACCACTCCGTGCGGTATTGCGATAACAATTACCGCCACACCCATTATTTTCTTGAGGATCTCCAACTTGAGGAACAGGTCTGAGCGACCCTTTACCATCAAGAGGTCAAGATTGATGGCATGTATGGGATAAAACATCATATAAAAGCAGGCCAGTTGCAGAAGGATGATACAGCCTTCCCATTGATCACCTAAGAAGACCCGTACAAAGGGGGCTCCGGCAGAGGACAATCCCATCATCAGGGGGAAAACGATGAAGGCGGAAAGACGTAATATCTTTCTATAATTGCGCGCCAACCGTTCGTCGTCATTCTGTATCGTACTCAACACGGGGAAAGTGACGCGTTGCAAAACGCCTGTAAGGTTGCTGGAGGGTAGTGCGGCGAATTGATTGGCCGTCGTGAAATTACCCAAATCAGCCTTCGAGAAGAGCTTGCCGATCACTATCGGGTTGATATTGACATAGAGCGTGTCCAAAATGGCGGAGGCCAACATCTTGCTGCCGTAGTTCCACAGATAATGGAAGGATTCGTTCGACCATTTTCCGTGAGGTCTCCACTTGCTCGTCCGCCACAACAAAATAGCGCGGACCGTTTGTGCGAAAAGGGCTTGGAACACCAAAGCCCATACCCCGAAGCCCAACAACGCTAGGGTGACGCCTATGAGACCTCCCACGACGGAGGCACACAACGAAATCTTCGCCTGACGCTTGAAATCGATCTCCTTGGTCAACAACGCCTGTTGTACCGTACAGAACGAACCGATGAGCATTCCAAGGGCCGAAACCTTCAGCAATTGGGTCAATATAGGCGCTTCATAGAAATCCGCGATGAGTGGTGAGGTGAAGAAAAGAATCCAATAGCAGACAAAACCCGCTATGATGTTGAAGTAGAAGGTCGTCGTGATATCCTCATTCTTCAGATCGGACTTCCGTATCAGGGCGGAAGCGAATCCACTATCAACGAAACATTGCGCCAATGAAAGGAAAACCATCGGCAAAGCTACTAAGCCATAGTCCTCCGGTGACAGCAAACGGGCAAGAAAGATCGCGAACAAGGCCGATATGCCTTGCGTTCCGAAACGCTCCAACGCACTCCAAAACAGCCCCTTCTTCGTCTTGCTCTTTAGATTTTCCTCTTCTGCCATAAACTAAAACAACCACTTATTCACGCCAATGAAGCACTAGAGACTACCCCTCATCGATGGTCCATGTTAGTATGCGGTGATACCTCCATCCACACAGATCGCCTGACCAGTCACCCAAGAGGCCGCATCCGACAATAAGTAGACAACGCCCCCCGCAATGTCTTCCGGCTTCCCATAGCGCTTCAGCGGATAGAAATCTATATCTTTCTGTATATCTTCCTGCGTGATATTCTCGGAGAATCCCTCTACCAATGGCGTCACAACCATGCCCGGACAAATCGCATTGACACGAATTTTCTTAGGCGCCAGCTCCAAACTGCACAAACGTGTCATAGAGTTCAATGCGGCCTTGGATGCCCCGTAGATACCATTGCCCACAGAGAAGCCAAAATTGCCCCCGACAGAGGAGATGAAGACCACCGAGGCTCCATTCGCCAATTTCTTCTTCTTCACCAAGAGACGCAGAAGCTCAATCGGAGAGAAGAAATTAACATTAAAGACTTTATCGAACTTGTCTCGTGTGGAAAAGGTGAATGGTGCTGTCATGGAGATGCCTGCAGAGAAGACCGCACCGTCTAAAACAGGCACACTCGCCACAAGACTTTCGATGACTGTCTGGTCCGTCAACTCCCCAGCGAATGTGGAGTGTCCCTCCCCTTCCAACTGACTGATCGTGCCATTCAACCGTTCTTCGTTCCTGCCACAAGCGATCACTTTCGCTCCTAACTGCGCAGCCATGACCGCACATCCCTGACCAATGCCCGATGAGGCACCCGTCACCAATATCGTTTTTCCCTCTAAGGAGAATGGATTGTTCGTTATACCCATTTTAAATCGTCGTAAAAATGATCATCCACTTCAACTAAATCGGAAAGCACGAGATGTTCCGTGGAGAACACAACACTTGCCCACGAAAGACCCACGCCGAAACCGCAGCAGATGAAGTTCGTTTTTGTGTTTTCAACTTTGCCTTTGAGCTGTGTGGAGATGGTAACCGGGATGCTGGATGATAATGTGTTCCCGAATCGTTCAAGAGAAGAAGGCGCCTTCCCTGGGTCAACCATCATTTTCTTGCAGATATGCTGGTTGATGCTCTTATTCGCCTGATGGAGCACGAGATAATCGCATGCCTGGAAATCGACACCGAAGTGATCGCACAAGGTTGAAATGGATTCCGGAACACGAGAAATACTGAATGAAAAGACATCGAGACTTTTCATCTCCGCCTCCATGGAGTGTTGCATGAACGGGTCCTCGAACTGCTTGATCATCTCATCATCGTAATGCAGGTTGCGCAAACCGCTCTTCGGCATGATGATCGCATCATAGTTGCTACCATCCGTGCCAAATTCGAACTTGAAGCCTTCGCTGCCAGGTTCATATTCCAGTGCGGTCACACAAGCCGCATGACCGAACAACAGGGCTTCCCTACCCTTTCCCCAATGCATCTTGGAGTCACCAGTCACCAACAATCCCCGCTTGATATTTCCGTCACGCAGCAATGTGGCGATAACGCTTAAGCCATACACCCAACCGGAACATCCAAGGCAGATGTCTTGGGCATAACACTCGCGGCTCAGGCCTAAACGGTCCTGTAACATACATGCATTGACCGGCAAAGGATAGTCTGGTGAGATGCTGACACTCAGAATAGCATCGACGGAATCCTTCTCCCATTGGAGGTCGGATAACATACGCTCGGCTGCTGAGACCTGAAGATCGGCCGCCGTAAGCGACATGCTCGTCCTTCTCTCACCCACACCGATTTGCTCGATGAATTTGTCGACGTCGTTTCCGTCAATTTTTGCATCCGAATTGTGCACGATATTCTTCGGAACGGCTGTAGCCATACCTACGACACGTACATTCTTTATATCTAGAAAAGCCATCTTTTTTCTTGGTTACTCGTTATAGACAAACACCCTCTTCGTCAACCTCCACGAGGTCCGAAATAAATAGGTTTTCTGTCGTGAATGCGACCGTAGCCCACGAAAGCCCCACGCCGAAACCACAGCAGAGGAAATTCGTCCGCGCATTGGTCGCCTTTCCCTTCAACTCCGTCACAATGGTCAGCGGTATAGAAGCGGATGAGGTGTTCCCGAAATTGTGCATACAGGAAGGAACCTTCTCGTTGGGTAATTTCAGTTTCTTGGCGATCATGCTGTTCATGGCCATATTCGCCTGGTGAAGCACTAAATAATCGTAAGACTGGTAATCGAAACCATAATGTTCCGCAAGTTTCTTGACGGACTTAGGCGCCGTCGTTATGCCGAATGAAAAGACATCCATTCCTTTCATGCGGGACTGCATCCTTGTCTTTTCACCCCCCTCGCACTCTTCGTACTCGAAAGAACGTGGCGTGATCAGGTTGCGGGCACCACCATCCGGTATGATGATGGCATCGTATCCACTTCCGTCTGTCCCGCAATGGAATTGGAAGCCCTTCGCCCCTGGTTTGTATTCCAGTGCGGTGACTGTACCTGCATGTCCGAACAATGGAGATATCTTCATCGGGCGAACCGCCTTGGAGTCTCCCGCCATCAGGAGCGCCTTTTTCATGCATCCGGTGGAGAGCAGTGAGGTCACGGTATTCAGGCCATAAACCCATCCAGAGCATCCCAATGTCAGGTCGATGCAATAGGTGCCTTTACTTAGGCCAAGACGATCCTGTAAGATTCCTGATGTGGCGGGCGTAGCGAAATCACGGGTCTGGGAAACAAAAATGAGCGCATCCACCTCCTCTTTTTTCCAACCCAAATCGGCGAGCAACCGCTCCGCCGCATGGTAGCAGAGGTCAGAGGTGGTCTGCGTATAGGTGATGCGCCGCTCCAAGACCCCCGTGTTCTTCACGAAGTCTTCTGGCGCATAGTCAGATGATATATCATCGTCCGGCAATGGATGCAGGTTGTTCGCGATAAAACTCGGAACACCTGCCGCCATGCCAACAAGTTCAACGTCTTTAAATTCGAAGAAGGCCATTATTTCTTGGAAACAACTATATTATACACATCCTCGATCGTCTCGGAATTCTTCACGTCATCACCCTTCAACGCCACATCGAACTCCTCATCAATCATGGAAATCAAGGTAAGTGCCAACAAAGAAGACCATTCGTCCAAATCACGAAATTTGGTCTGCGCTGTTACCGTTGATGGATCCGTCTCGTCCAATTGTTCTGCAAATAGTGCTACAAATTCATCCAAAGTTTTCATTTCGAAATCGTTTAAATTAAGTAAATATAAAATTAAATTTCCAACACATTCGCTGGAACTCCAAAAACTGTCGTTTGATCCTTCACGTCTTTGATTACGACGCTACCAGCCCCAACCGTAGCATAGTCACCCACATGTATTCGAGGCAAAACCGTCGAATGCGGGTGGATGGTCACATATTCACCAATATCGGAATACCCTCCTATGGCGACGTAAGATTCAATCTCTCCATATTTGCCTATCTTTGCGTCATGTCCAAAGTTGCAAAACGGGTGGACTACAGAAAAATCGCCTACAGTAACATCTGCCGATATAATCGCGTACGCACCGACAAAAACACCTTGCCCAAGTTTGGCTGTAGCGTTAATCAATGCATAGTCGCTTATGCAAGATATGAATTTACCTCCATTTTTCAAAATTATATCGGTATATTTTTTTCGTTGGACTGGATCGCCCAACGCACAGAAAAACACGTCATTTTTTTGTATCTGGTAGGTCTCAACCGGACCTAAAATAGGTGGATATCCCTCAAACCCGTCTAATGCATCCGCTTTGTCGTCCAGGAATCCTTTCAATTTCCATCCCCATCTTGGGTGCTTCTTGTTCTTGAAAAGGTCGTAACACTCCCTTCCAAAACCTCTTGCACCTATGATTATTATATGCTTCATCAATTTTTATTTTTACGATCCTCCATCTCATGACAGAGAACATGAACCGATTCTATGAATTATAATACTCGGAATGGTATCCATATCGATAGGCGAACTTGCCCTTCTCCATGGATGTGCCGTTCAGTATCAGTGACATATTCTTAAATCTGCCTTCGTTGTATATGCTGGTCAGCTCATCCAACATTGAACGCTCCAACAATCCTGCACGAACGACAAACAGAGTACGGTCAACGTACGTCTCGATGATCTGCGCATCTGCGACGATATCGATTGGAGGACAGTCTATCAAGATATAGTCATAATCTTTCTTCGCACTCTCTATCACATTGGCCAATAGCCCATTACCGATCAACTCCGTCGGATTCGGTGGAATTCCTCCCACGGCCAATACGTCCAGCCCTACATTTCCGCCCACGGATTTCACGAGTAGCTCCTCATAGGAGTTCACCCTTCCATTCAGATATGCGCTCAATCCTGTTGTCGGATTTTTTGCCCACTTGGATAAGGTGGCATGCCTCATGTCGCAATCGATTAGCAGGACTCGCTTATTCTTAATGGACAAACTCAACGCAATATTCACGCAGATGAAACTCTTGCCACTACCAGAATTGAATGAGGTGAGCATCAGAACCTGTGGCCCCTTGTTCGAGAGGAACTCCAAGTTCGTACGCATGACACGGAACGCCTCGTTGATGGCGTTTCGGTTGCCGGGTTGCACCACAGCGGTATGCGACCTACGAGGCTTCTTCCACACGGCCCACCATTTGCGTCTTTGGCGCTGTACGAAAGGTATCTCTCCAATCAACGGAACCGGTACTTGCTCCAAATCTTTCCTTCCTCGTACCGTGTTGTTCGTCGTCAGCCTAGCGTACAAAATTCCCAAAGGAATGAGTAGACCAAAAAGGAAGGCGACAAACAATATGTTACGTTTTTTTGGCGCACTTGGGAAAATACTTCCGCCTGGGCGCTTGATCATTCTCGTATTGTGGGCTGTATAGGCCTGGGAGAGCTCATTCTCCTCTCTTTTCTGCAACAAGAAGAGGTAGAGGGCCTCCTTCACAGCTTGCTGACGTTCCGCGGAGAGCAACATCTCTGCCTGCTTTGGATTGGATGAAATCCTCGACAATGCGTTACGCTCGCTGTGCTTCAATGTGCCGATCTTATTGTCGATAGCGGCGATCTGGTTATCTATGGAGACCAATATCGCACTTCTCATGGAGGCTAAATCTTCATCCATTCCCTTCACCAAATCGTTCTCAGAACTACTATTCGACTCCAATCGGTTCCTCTTCAAAAGCTTCTCGTTATACTCGGAGATTTGTCGCTCGATATTGGCGTTTTGAATACCCGAGCTCACAGGCAACACCTTCGTCTGGTTCGACTCGATAGCCAAGTAGTCCCTGATGTACTGCGTCATGTATAATTGGGAGTTCAAATCCCTCAATTGGTTGGAGATGGCCGCATTCTCCTGCATGTACATCTCTGCCACCGCCTTCACATCTGGCAAAAGGTTTTTACTCTTGTAGGATGATATGTTATTGTCCACGCTGGACAACTCCTCTTCTATGATTTTCAAACGCTCATTGATGAACCTGGAGGTTCCGTCCGCAATCATATTCTTGTCATTCACCCAATTCTCGTTGTAGATCGAGATGACACCGTCCAGAAAAGCGTCGCCTCGCTGCGTGGAGACATCCTTCACCATCAGGGTTATGATGTCTGATTTGATGTCTTCCTGTGTGACGGATAGCTTGGCAGACCAGTTCTCCTGCGATTTGAACAAATTGGTACGCTTGATATGCAACATCGTAACAGGTCTGCGGCTATGGTACTCCGGCACTCGGGTCACTAACACTCGTCCCACTGGCGTATTGGTCGTGTCTCCGATATGAATTCTACATTTATCGGCGCTCTCCATCTCATCCCCTTCCTCTAGGTCATGGAAGGTGAAATCGGAGAGAACCACAAAATCATTGCGGTCTAGCGCCATCGTACACTCCACATCGACGTAATCCGACACATCAAGGAAGTTGATCATGACAGGCAGTTTGGAGCCATACAACACTTGCCCCTTCAGATTGCCTATCGCCTCATATTCGATATCCAGATGGTAGCGATTGATGACTTCACACATCAAATCGGGAGAGACCAAGGCACGGAGCTCATTGTTTACACTCACACCTGACGATATGAAACCCATGTCATTGAACGCATTCTGCAGTTTGAGCGCTCCTCCACCTGAATTCTCAGACTTGATCTGCACCTCAGATGTTCTCGTATAGGAGGAAGGCGTCTTCAAAATATATAGCACAGCAAAAGACATGACACAAAACATGGATATGACGAACCAATGCCAGTGACTCTTCACCTGCACGAACAACTCCTGGAAATCCAAGGAATCCTCTACTATGATGTCTTCGTTAAAGTCCCAATTCTGATCCATATTCACGCGCTGTACTCAACTATATATTTTTCAGATAACAATCGACCGTTCGTTTATCAATCATTGTTATTCAGGACAAGTGCCACAACGGTCGCCGCCAAGGACGACAATGATATCCAGAAGGAGGTTGAACGAACATTGTTACCGTTGACCGTAGACTGCTTAACTTTCATCTTATTCGGTGTCACGTAGATCACATCATCTTGTTGCAGGTAGTAGACTGGCGACTGCACAACATTCTGCAAAGAATTCAAGTTGACACGGAAGGTCTTTTGCTTCCCCTCCTCCATACGCAACACGAGCACATCCTCTCTTTTACCTTGGATGGTCACATCTCCCGCACCACTCAAAGCCTCCAAGAGTGTCATGTTATCTTTGTAGATTCTATAGATACCTGGATGAGCCACCTCTCCAAGCACGGAGATGCTGAGGTTCAGGAAGTCAACCGTGATAACCGGATCCTTCGCCTGGTTCCTCGATTCGATCTCATCCTTGATCAGGGTGGACAACTCGTTTCTCGTCAATCCAGCCACATTGATCTTTCCAATCGTAGGGAAATCGATATTTCCATCACTGTCGACCGTATAACCTGATACCGCACCAGACTCCTCTCCATACAGAGTGGTGTGCGCACCTGTGCTGACGACACGCTGCGTCACATATGGAAGGTTGAACAATGCCGACAACTGAGGGTCCTTACAATTCACCACAATGGATATCTTATCTTTAGGACGAAGCGTGATCTCTTGCACAGCAGATGTGTTTATACCTTTGACACGATCCGCATCCTGAAAATAAGGGATCTTCTTGTGCGAATTACAAGAACACAAGAACACAATTAATAGAGCATTAAAAATCAACAAGTTAGTTTTCATTGTCTATATCTATGTTTTAATTTTTATTTTTCTTTTGAATCTTAGCGTGCATCCAAATATTTATGGCGGCGAAAAAGATGACGATTCCCATGAATAGCAATGTCGGATCCATCTCTTTCGATAACACCAAACTGGTGGCGATGATGAAGGCTGAAAAGAATAATATACTGATCATCGCGACATGTTGGGACATACCCAAACTCAACAACTTATGGTGTATATGACTCTTGTCCGGCATAAACGGATTCTTCTTGCATTTGAGACGATACATAAAGACACGGACCACATCCATGCATGGCACCATCAACGGACTGAATGCGAGGAACATCGGATGCACCTTCGACAAACAGGTATGGGTTGGGTCAATATAGACATTGGCCATGCGGAAACTCAAGAAACAAAGGATCAAACCGATCGTCAACGAACCAGTATCGCCCATGAAGATCTTCTTTTGCTTCTCAGCCTTGCCAAAGACATTGTAGTAGAAAAACGGAATCACCGTTCCCAAAGTGGCGAAAGCGACCAAAGCGAAGGCATATTCCCCTATCTCGAAAAAGACGCCTCCATAATATCCCAAGGCAACACCACTGAGCCCAGAGGCCAATCCATCAATACCATCAATCAGGTTCATCGCATTGATGATGAAGACTACCAACATGACGGTCAACGGCCAGAACATGTACCATGGCAACTTGTCATTGAAGAAAAAGAGCCCGTGGAAGTCGGATATATACAAACCGCCAAAGAGGAAGAGCAAGCCACACCCTACTTGAACGACAAACTTCGCACTGTATTTCACACCGATCAAATCGTCCGCTATACCTACCAAATAAAGTAGAATCAACGAGCAGACGCAGATGGATAGGCTCAACACATTGTTACCCAACTCCTCCATCAATTGTAGGCGTCCTGTATGGACATCAAACACCAAGAGGATGAATATGGTGAATAAAATGACAGGCTCAAAAGCGATGCCTCCCAATCTTGGCACTGTACTATGATGGATCTTGCGCTCGTCTGGTTCATCAAACAATTTCCTGCGGAACGCAATCAACAAAATCTGTGGTATCAAAACACCAGCGGCGACAATGGACATCACAAGAGCGAAGGCCATTACAAACAGCCAAAAGTCCGTTTCTGATATTGTGGTGAAAAAATCCAACATATCTCTTTTTTCAAATTTAATACATTTAGCTCTAATTCAGTCCTCCAATTTTTGGAGAAAGGATCTTGGAATATACGACGTGGCCACCACTGCGATTCCCTCGATAGAGACGATCAGACGTTTTCTTCCTTGTATCCTCTTCACGTAACCTTCCGCCCCTTTGAAAACCCCGTCGATCACTCTGACATGATCGCCGATCTTACACTCGACAAGACCTTCTGGCAAAAGCTCCAACCCCAAGTCTCCGACGGATGTCACCAACTTGAACGACTCCATCTCCTTGTCAGGAATAATGCGGGGTTTCTTCGTCTCGATATCTGAATAGACATAGAACGCATCCCCAAAACGCTCTTTCAATAACTGCAGATAATGAGGGGTACACTTCAGGAATAACAAGGAGGTGACTAACTGTTTTTTCTCGTATACCTTTTGCCCATCCCTAAACACCTCGACAGTCCGCATCGGAACGTAATGTTGGATATCATCCTCACTCAAGATGGAAGACATTCTTGTGACGCGGTTGAAAAAAACGTTCACAGCAAACCAACCGAATTCTTTTAAATTACCCATACATTTCTGCTCAAATCACCCTCGGATATCTCTCCTGACTTTAGGGAGAATCTCGCAAATTAGTGAAGAAACGACTTCATTGAAAGATGGGTTGACGTTACCGCCCATCAAAACAACAAAGCGATGTCTACAAAATTAAATAAAAATCTTTATTCGAAATGAATTAGGCAAAAAAAAAGAAATCAGACGTATTCTTTTATTCTGTTTGACGGTTCAACGATTTCTCAACATACACAATCCGATGGGAATCAATAGGTTGATTCGTATTGTTGGGCGATTTTCTTCCATGTGTAGTTTTCTTCGGCGATGGACCTCATTGGAGTTCCGTCCAATTCTTGGTTTAACAACGACAAAAGATCATCCGAATTTGCGAAGTAATAGGCCTTTTCATGCGTGGTGGCGCGATTGTAGACGCAGTCATACGCCACGATCGGCATGCCAAAGAACATCGCCTCGACCAAGGATGGATTGGTTCCTCCCGCACTATGTCCATGCACATAAAGTGATGCGTTGGAACGTATCACATAGAGGATATCCAAATCATATATCGCATCCAACAAATGAATGTTCGGATAGGATGAATATTGCTTCTTCAGTTTCTTGGCATATTCGCTATGTCCCCAATTCCCGATGAACACGATATGTTTATCGCTCTTGGAAAAGGCGTCCAAAGATATGTGGCAATTGTTTTCCGGCTCGATACGGCACACACAGACAGCGTAACTGGTGTCCTTCAAACCATAATTGGCCAATATACGGGCCTTGTACTCCGGGTCGATTTCCCGAATCACATGATTACCACCATAGGCTATCAACTTGGATGGCTTTCCGTAGACTTCGGTGACATAATCCTGGATTCCTTTATTATCCGCAATGATCACATCCGCACACCATACCGCCATTTTCTCGGAAAAACGGAGAATCCATCGAGCGAACCAGCCCCACTTGTCTCTCTTATGCTCCAAACCGTCAATGTTAACCACCAGACGGTTCTTACTGAACAGTTTCAAGATAGGAAGGAAGATACAACCTGACACACCTAACACCAAGATGGTGTCGTATCCTCTAAACGTATGCATCATGCAGACCACGTCATAGATCACACTCAGCATACCATTTGCCTTCACATTAATGTATTTCAACGTACACCCCTTGTATTCATGCAGTCTCTCTGGCATATCAACACCGCTGCAGAACACAGTGTAATGAATATCCGATGACGCATTCTCTCCGACAATGTTTTCCACCATGGATTCGAATCCGCCATAATTAGCCGGAATACCTTGACTCCCCACTATTGCGATTTGCTTCATTTTGTAAATTATTTATCTTTTCAATCCTATTATTGAAGAAACCATCTCATTGACAGCATCCTCCGAGTAATGCTTCGATGTCGAATATGCAGACGTCGAAAGCGTTTCGTACAACTTATAATTTGTTAAAACAACCTTAATTTGCTCTTCTATTTTATTTAATTCTTGCACATCGATCTTGTATCCATTGCAACCGTCCTCCACCAGCTCCGCGACTCCTCCTTGGGTCGGTACGATAACCGGCAATCCGGCCGACATGGCCTCCAAGGCGGTCAGTCCAAACGTCTCCACCGCCATGCTCGCATCCGTCAGATTCAACAAGAGAGAAGCTTCCGCATAGAATGGAGCGACCTCCTCTTGCCTTGGATAGAGGACGATGTTATTCCCCAAAGTAATGCCATTTTCCTTTATAAAATCATCTATCGCCTTCTGAGTTTCATTCAAAACAACCGCAAAATTAAACTGCGGAAGACGATTGGACAATTCAATGAATTGCACCACTCCTTTGTATTTCTTCAGGGAGGCGACCATCAGCACCCGCTGCATCGAGAAAGAGAGTTCCGGATTGTGCTTGAATCGCTCCACAAAGGTGTTGGAAAGGGCATTGGGCACGACATGCACCCCCTCTTTCCGATTGATGTATCTACTCTGGAATTCGGAAACGCATATGATATCGGACGCTAAACGCTCCATGAAGGAGGCTAGCGTCTTGTAGAACGTTCCCTTCGCGAATGAGTTCTCGTGGTAGTGGTAAATCACTCGCTTCCCCATCAACCGACCCGCTAAGGCTGCGCCTACAGGGAGAATCGTATTGATGTAAAAAACGACCTCCTTCCGAAACAGATACCGGAAAGAGAAGAAAAACATATAGATCTGCGCATAGGTGTAGCGCAACATCGTAACGATAGGATTCTCGGAGAACCGATAGCTGTAACGGTAATGTGCCACATTCTGTTCTTTCAGTTCATCCAACACGCCCCCCCTAGAGGTGAGCAGGTCTACCGAATATCCTCTTTGGACAAGTCCGGAGAGCACCATCTTCAGCACCTTGGGACTGCCTGAATAATCATTGAACAAATGGAATGCCGCTATCTTCATCGGTTTTATTTTTCACTTTACCCCCTAAAGACTGAATAGACCCGCATAATGAAATAGTAGATTTTATGCTTGAAACGGACCCCCTTCAACAAGGATTTCCAATTATCGTTGGCATTCACTATTCCCAAAAATTTCTTCTGCATGTCACGATCGGACTTTAGGATATAATAGCGGAATAGCACCTCATAGGTTCTACATGCAGCATCCTTGAGCACATCTTTGTAGAGGGTTCGTTCATCCTCCATCTTTCGCTTCAGCTCCTCCGCAACCGTGAGGGAATCGTACAATTTCTTCTCGGAGATGGATGAAGTGGTGATGGAGTTCTCCCGCATCCTATAGATATAAACTGGTTTAGCATAATAGCTGCACTTACGGGTCATGCTCAAGACGGTTGGCGTGAACAGACAATCCTCGAAATAGATTCCCTCCATGAACTTCAACTCATTGCGCAAAAGGAAATCTCGTTTGATGAGGTAAAAAGGTGCGCCACTATAAGGAAAGATATAGGAATGATCATAGATATATTTGCCATCCCCGGAATCGGAAGGAAGATTCCTGATAATCGCCGTCTCCTCGGTCTCTTTCCTAAGAATCGTATTCAGCGCCACGATGTCCGGCTGATGGTGTGACTGTACGTGCTCGAATAAAGATAGGAGAGAATTCTCCATGATCCAATCGTCACTGTCGACGAACCATATATAATCGCCTTGGGCGAGGGTGATTCCTCTGTTACGCGTGGCACTTAACCCTCTGTTCTCCTGACTCACCACACGGATATTAGCCGTCGTGTTCTTCTCCACAAATGAGTTGACCACATCCAATGTGGAATCTTTTGACCCATCATTGACAACTATGATTTCATACTCAGATTTGTCGATCTCCTGTTGAACACAACTCTTCAAACAATCGGCGACATATTGCTCAACATTATAGGATGGAACTACAATAGAAAGGAACATAATAAACGACTAATAATCAATCAAAAAAAGTCTGCTTCGAAGGGAAGAATCCCAAATCGACGAACTCATATGGTGATGAGGTCGCCGCATGATTATATACCGCCCACATACACAATGCATACGTCAACATGCAGAAAAAGGCGATAGGCGCTCTGTATAGCACATCCTTCTTCTTCGACAACTCGTACATGAAGAACGCATAGATGACGATTCGGAATGGCAGGAAGTACATGTTCACACGATCCAAATAGGTTCCTCCAATACAGTTCTGCAGCATGATGCCGATGAAGTAGAGCTTGTAATAGAGTTCGAAACCTGTATGGCTATATGCATTTTTCAGCTTATCGTACATCCAAATCACCGACATATCCAACAACATCCAGATGAAGGTGGCAATACCCATGGAGTTCTTGCTATTTGACCAGTCCAAGGTCTTCAAATAGTCCACATTGGATGCGGCATCCCCGAAGCCAATGGAACCGGCGATGGTTCCTAGGTTGGCGAATATAAACTCCTTCAGGACCGCCCCCGCCACAAATGTGCCGAAGAAGAGCGCATATTGTATTAATTTATCGTCCCGCACCCTGAAATTCAACACGAAATAGAAGACAGCCAACGGATAGGCAGTCTTGTGGATTGAAGCGGCAAGGACGATGAGCAAGGCATATGGTATGAACCTTCTTTCATGGATGAACCGGATGGAGTATAGGAATATACAAAAGGCGACACTCTGCCTCAATGCGTTATTCCATATGAACAACTCCAACGTCGTGAACAAGAAAAAGAAAGCCCATGGCAAAGCGAACTTGAACTTCTGGAATGTCCTGACGAAGAAATAAATTTCAAACAGGGCCACCAACATGATGATCGTAATAGGATGGAAGCCCATTGAATGGAAGAATCTACACACGCTGGTGAAACCATACTCCATGTCCGGGAAGAGCTTCGGATTAGAGAAGAAGCCCGTGTAGGCGAGATAGTCATCCCCCACTTTATAGCGTAATCCTATCACAAGCGTGAAGATGCCAATGATCATGTAAGGGAAAGCCCTTTTGCCGGTCATCGCATATTGATATGCGAGAAAGATCAGCACAATCAAAAGCATGTTATAGACGTAATAGGCTAGAAACATATAATCAATATCAATTAAAATATGATCCGGTAACCCGCTTATGTTCTTTCATGCGGAGTATACGGGAAACTAGTCTGGTTGGCAAGCAACGCAAAAGGAAGCCATTTTTTATCATCTCGTAAAGAGATCCTAATATGGTTTGATCTCTCCAACTTGCGTTGTAATGATGAATGGTCACAGTCTTTTCATTGACATTCAACTCATTGGTTATATAATCCTTAGGACCGAAATAGGCTTTGGGATATATGTATATGCCATCCACACATTGTATCTCATTCTTCACTTCCAACCCCTTCGTGACTAACAACTCAGTGGTGTAAGCCACTACGGTTTTCTGATTCTGACTGCCATCCGCATAGAGGAAGTGGAAGGTTGCGTATTGGTCCAATATTTCCTTGTAGACAGCCATTCCCGGCTCAGCGCCAATTCCCAAACCTGGGTTGACCGCAACCCCTGTTCCTGGCACGACAGAACCATTCGCGAGCAGTTTATAGTCTTGTTCGCAACCCATAAAAGCACCTCGGTTCACAATCTCGTCCAACGGTTTGATGATCTCCACGTCGGTGTCGAAATAGAGTCCGCCGTAATTATATAATATCCAGAATCGGGCATAATCACTGACAAACGCATACTTCTTCTCCGCATAGGCTTCCCTCGTGTAGGTTATGGCGTTCACATCGAAGTTCTCCTCATTCCACTCCTTGACCTCATAATCAGGAAGGAATTTTCGCCACGACTCGATGCATCGTACCGCCAAATCAGGCAACGGATTATGACCGAACCAGCAATAATGGATAACCTTAGGAATCATTTTTTACCCCAATGTAATTTGTTCTCAAGAAAAGTCTCCACGCCATGAATTATCTTGGCGATCGTTAATCCATAGCGTTTTATCAGTTGAAAATTATGTATCGCCGGTTTCATCTCCTCCTCAGAGCGATAGTCGAACGCATTCAAGGCTCGTTTGTTCTCCTCCGTATATTGGAGGGAATCGTCCGGAATAAAATCGAAGTGGTCTGAGGTGTCGATCTCTTGCGATGAGTAATTGAAATCGAGCGCATGCTCGCCATTGCCCTCTATCGCCGTACAGTACTCGCCCGTCCCGTCGAATCCATGGTTTCTCACTTTCGAGATAACCGGTGATATGCAGTATTTGCTATGACACGCCAAATAGGCTCGAAGTGCGACATCTGAACAGATGAGGAAGAGGGAGGTCTGACTGCCATACGAGAGGACGGAGGAGAAATAATCACGGAAACAGGAGTCGATCATACGCTCGTGATATTTCTTCTTCACGACATTCCCCGCATCCGCCAACATTTTCCCTGTCTTAATGTAATCGGAATATTCGCTCTTTTTGGAGCCCCAGAAACCAAGTCCCCAAGCGGACAAGGTGAAATTTTGCTTGAAGCAGGTAATCCCCTCGTCCATCTTCCACTTAACAGGATAGGAATAGCCGGAGACACAGGTCACGTCAGGATCGTTCCTGTAGGCCCACAAACACTTATCCTCGAACTCCAAGAAATTCGGAGAGAATTCCACGTCGTCATCCGTACGAATCCAACATGGATAATGCTCATATGCATATTCGATCAGATGGGAGGAGTTCCTCGCACTGCCATAGTTCTCAGTGCGTTTGAACACCACGAACTTCGCGAAGCAAGAGAAATCCCCATTGTCCACATAGTCACAGATCTCCTGCCAACCTTGCCTATACTTCTCCGACGGAGGATAATCCAAGCCGACATACACATCCGTATATTTCGCCCAAGTGTTACGCTTCAAGCTCTCCACCAATCGGATGAAATGCTTCGACCGGCACAATGTCGGGATGAGCACAGGCGCAAAGTATATGTCTTTATTATTCTCCATAATCTCTAATCAGAGTTCGTCGGCGTTTCGGTCGAAGGGTTGGAAATGAGACATGACAATCGTCCATATCCAACGCATTAGGCATGAGCGGGAGGAAGATCGTTTTTATTGTCAATCAACGTATAATCGTTTAACATGCGAATCACCTCTTCCCTTGAATTGAACATGATGACATCCAAGATGGAGAGATATGGCACAAACTCATTACCGAACTGGTTGTATGGATGAATGTCCGATTTGATAAATTTCAGGGTCAAATCACGTTTCCTGAACTCATCAAAATCATACAATGCCGTACCACCTATCGAATTGATGTAAGTGTCAGCCCCCATCCTTTTACAGAAATCATATATACGATACTCCCTCTTCAATAGGCTATTGCCCTCGAACGAAGAGGAGTAGCACAAACGCGTCTTGATATTCAAATAGTCGCAGACAATCTCCATAGAGTTACCCAGGAAATAGGCAAGGTTCTTCTCCTTGCAAGCGAAAATCCGTTCCAACAGTTCGTATCCATCCTTGAAATTAGGACTTTTCCTGTAATTATATAGAACTGTCTTCATCATCTTGTCGACGTTCATGTCCGCAAGATTGATTTCATTGATAAACTTATTTTGGCTTGCTTTCTCCAAAGGCAAACCATAATACATGGGTTCGGCTTGGTTTAAGATACGGTTCCGATTCACCCAACCCCTATTGATATAAGCATAATCATCTCCTATAACGAAGACGTCTGCGCAATTGATCAATTGCCAAAATCCAATATAGGGGATGAAATATGGTTGATTGCAAGCAAGTATCATATTTAGCTTCTATAATATTGGGGTACAATTCACTTCAATTATCCTACTTAACGATTAGCGAGAGAATGCGCTGGATGTCTTCCTTGGAGAGCGCATGATGCATCGGAAGGCAGATGACGGTATTCGCCATCTTATGTGCGTTCGGCAAATTCTTAGGATCGGCCGACTCTAAGCCTCTATAAGTGGAGAACTCCGAAATCAATGGATAGAAGTAACGTCTACCATAGACTTGCGCCTCCCTCATCTTCATGTATAGGTCATCCCTAGACATTCCATACTTTTGCTCGTCTATGAAGATCGGGAAGTAGGAATAGTTGTGTTTGACGCCTGGAATATCATCGAAGAAGGTGATGCCCTCGACATTCCGCAAGACTTTCCTATATTCGATCGCAACCTCTTTTCGAGCACTGATCGCATCGTCCACCTGACGGAGGTTCAAGATGCCATAAGCGGAGCGCACCTCATCCATCTTGGAGTTGATGCCAGGTCCCACGACGGTAGTCTCTCCCGCAAAGCCGAAGTTCTTCAAATAATCAATGCGCTGTTTCGTCTTTTCATCGTGCATCACCATCGCCCCACCCTCAATTGTATTGTATACCTTTGTGGCATGAAACGAAAGGGTTGACATATCGCCAGCGTTCAACACGCTCTCTCCATCCACCTCGACACCGAATGCGTGGGCTGCGTCATAGATGACCTTTAGTCCGTAACGATCGGCGATCTCTTGAATCCGCTTCGTGTCACATGGTTTACCATAAACGTGGACAGGCATGATCGCAGTGGTCTTCGGCGTGATGGCAGCCTCGATTTTATCAGGGTCTAAATTACCTGTATTAGGATCTACATCCACAAAGACAGGCTTTATGCCATTCCACCACAACGCATGGGTGGTCGCGACAAAGCTATAAGGAGTTGTAATCACTTCGCCAGTCACCCGAAGCGCCTGTAAAGCCGTGATGAGCGGCAATGTACCATTGGTAAAAAGACTGACATAAGGCACCTTCAAATATGCAGCCAACTCCTTCTCCAACTGTTTGTGGAAGGATCCATTATTGGTGATGAACTTAGATTCCCATATTTCTTTCAGCATTCCGTGGAACGTTTCCAAATCAGGAAGCAAAGGAGAGGTGACCGTGATAAATTTGTTATTCATATAAATCTACAATTGTCTATTGAAGGGGATATATGCCCAATCTTATCTCATTAGTAATACTTGGGAGACATCGCTCTTCTTTATTTTCCGCTGACCAAAATCGGGTTCGAAACGATGAACATCCGTACCGACAAAGTCATACATGTGTTTCTTCAGGAGCATGCGAGCTTTCTTTTTCGCATCGTCACCGTAGCGCCCCAACAAGGCTGGCAAATTCATCTGAAACTTGACTCCACGGGACTTCAACTCTTCATACCGATCCTTCTCCATGTAATTATATCGTTCCGGATGGGCTAACATCGGCCATAGGCCCAACGACCTCACCTTCTCCACCACTTCGTCGAAATAACCGGGAGATGAGTAATAAGAAGTCTCAATCAAAAGATGGTCTCCATTGACGCCATGGGGCAACAAATCCTTTTCCGACAAACGCTGAAGCAAAAGATTATCTATCATATACTCCGCCGCCAAATGGAGTTTGATACCTCCCTTGTAGGCGTCGCACAACTGAGCGAAACGATCCTTCAACTTCTCTGTGGAATTAGGGAAATCCTCCATGATATGGGGAGTACAATAGACCTCTGTCATGCCCAACTTCTCATACATGTCGAGCACGGCAAGAGAATCCTCCAGCTTCTGAATTCCGTCGTCTACACCAGGAATCAAATGTGAGTGACAATCGACCATTCCCTTACATACACGGGAATCGGCCAGCGTCACATTGTCAAATAAAAATCCAAGCAAAGACATGCTATATATTCTTTTGAATCAAAATAGGATATGGGCGGAAGAGCGAGGAAACGCTCTTCCGTGCCTTATCAACTATATGAATAATAATCGCTGCTATAATATCCGCTACGATAATTGTACTTACCTTTCTCCATTGGCGTACCATTCAGGATCAAGGTCATATTCTTAAAGCGGTTCTCGTGGTACAATGCGGTCAAGTCGTCGAGCAAAGAGCGCTCCAACAGACCTGTACGAACGACGAACAATGTTCTATCCGCATAATTCTCCACAATCTGAGCGTCCGCCACGATATCAATCGGAGGACAGTCGATGAAGACGTAGTCATATTGCTTCTTCAGTCTCTCGATCGATTCGCCCAACAAGCCATTGCCGATCAACTCTGAAGGGTTCGGCGGAATGGCGCCGACAGGAATCATGTCCAAGCCAACGTTGCCATCCACATTCTTCACCATAACCTCCTCGATTGTGTTCACCTTTCCGCTAAGGTAGGTGCTCAAACCGATGTTCGGGCTGTTCGCCCACTTGGAAAGGGAGGCATGGCGCATGTCACCATCAATCACGAGCACCTTCTTCTCTTTAATAGCCAAACTCAAAGCCGTATTCACGCAGAGGAAGCTCTTACCGCTACCCGCATTGTAGGAAGTGAACAACATGACATTGCTGTCCTTCTTCACCATGAACTCCAAGTTGGTACGCAATATACGGAAGGCCTCGTTGATCGCATTACGATTACCATGCTCCACAACAGCATCCTGCACCTTCTGTTCTTTTCTCCAGAACTGCCACCACTTCTTTGGCTGTTTCGACAAAGGAATCTCGCCCAACAACGGAACTGGTACTTGCTCCAGATCCTTCTTGCCACGAAGGGTCGTATTTAAAGTCTCCTTGATGTAGATAAGAGACAAAGGAACGATCAAGCCAATGGCAAAAGCGATCAGCAGGATATTACGTTTCTTAGGTGCGTCAGGCAACATGCTACCGCCCGGACGCTTGATGATACGGGTGTTGTAAGCAGTGAAGGATTGAGACAACTCATTTTCCTCACGTTTTTGGAGGAGGAACAAGTAGAGGGCCTCCTTGACCGCTTGTTGACGTTCGGCGGACAGCAACATCTCTGCCTGCTTAGGGTTGGAAGAGATGCGGGACAAAGCTTGTCTCTCACTGTGTTTCAAGTTACGGATCTGGTTGTCGATCGCAGCGATTTGGTTGTCGATGGAGACCAAGATCGCACTACGCATGGACCCCAGATCGATATCCATCTGCCTTACGAGGTCGTTCTCGGAGCTACTGTTAGACTCCAACCTGTTTCTTTGCAAAAGTTTATCGTTGTACTCGGAGATCTGAGACTCGATGTTCGCATTCTGCAAACCGGAACTTACCGGCAAGACCTTCGTCTGGTTCTTTTGGACAGAGAGGTAGTCACGGATGTAGTTGGTCATGTACAACTGTGCGTTCAAATCCCTCAATTGGTTGGAGATGCTCGCATTCTCCTGCATGTACATCTCAGCCACCGCCTTCACATCAGGCAAGAGGTTCTTACTTTTGTAAGAGGAGATATCGTTATCAACGGAAGAAAGTTCATTCTCGATGATGCTCAAACGTTCATTGATGAACATGGAAGTACCATCCGCGATCTGGTTCTTATCCTTAATCCAATTCTCGTTGTAAACCTTGATCAACATATCCAAGATGTCGTCGGCACGTTGGATGGAGACATCCTTCACCTCCAATGTGATGACATCCGCTTTCTCATCGTCCTGAGTGACGCTCAGAGCACCAGACCAATTCTCCTGAGATGAGTACATATTGGTACGAGTGACATGCAAATAACGGATATCATTGTTCGAGTAGCGTACATTTCGTTGAACGACAAGCCTTCCGATCGCCGTGTTGATCGTATCGCCCAAAGAAGCCATCGCAGGTTCGTGCACCTGCTTAACCTCTCCATTCACCGTGTAGGCGATGTTATCAATCTTGACATAATCCTTAGATGCGGCAGAATCGCCCAGGGAGACGTCACAATAGACATTATCATAGTCTGTCAAATCAATGAAAGAGACTATGACAGGCAGATTGGACCCGTACAAAACGATGTCGTGGAAACTACCATCCACAGTATAGTTAACATCCAGGTTCAATCGTCTAACCACTTCGAACATCACGTCAGAGGAGAGCAAAGCGCGCAACTCATTGTTGACGTTCGTGTTCATGGCGAACATGCCCCCCATGTCGTTAAAGGCATTTTGGATGTTCATACTAGGACCAGTCTTGGCCTCTGACTTAATCTGAACCTCCGCCGTACGAGTGTAGGATTCAGGAGTCTTCAGGATGTAAAGGACTGCCAAAGCCAAAACAATGGCAAAGGAAACGGCAAACCAATGCCACTTCCTGACACACAACAGAATCAACTCACCGAGATCGATGAAATCTTCCGATTGGCCACTGCCGTTTTTCTTGTTTTCTTCCATAAAATTTATTATTTATCGTTATTATCTTTTTTATTGTTATTCAATACAATAGCCACGACCGTCGCCGCCAAAGAAGACAAAGAGATCCAGAAGGAAGTGGACCTCACCTCGTTTCCGTTGACAGTTGACTGTTTAGCCTTCATCTTATTAGGTTCAACGTATATGATATCATCTTGTTGCAGATAAAAGATCGGGGATTGTACCACATTCTGCAAAGAGGTAAGATTCACGCGGTAGGTCTTTTGCTTACCCTCCTCCATACGCATGACCAGCACATTCTCACGCAAACCTTGGATGGTCAGGTCACCCGCACTACTAATCGCCTCCAACAAAGTCATGTTATCCTTGTAGATGCGGTACATGCCAGGATTGGCGACCTCACCCATGATCGTGAAACTCAGGTTCAAGAAATCGACAGTGACAACGGGGTCTTTCGCCTGGTTCCTCGACTCTATCTCGTCCTTGATCAAGGTGCTCAACTCACTACGCGTCAATCCTGCCACATTCAATTTTCCTATGGTCGGGAAATCGATATTACCTTCACTGTCCACTGTGTAACCTGAAACAGCACCAGACTCCTCTCCATACAGTGTGTTGCGTGCACCCGTCGTAACCACACGTTGCGTGACATAAGGGAGGTTAAACAAAGCAGACAACTGAGGATCCTTACAATTCACCACGATGGATATCCTATCCTTCGGGCGAAGTGTAATCTCTTGTACAGTGGAAACACTAATGCCCTTAACACGATCCGCATCCTGGAAATAAGGGATCTTCTCGTATGAAGAGCACGAACAAAATAGCGCACTTATAAGCAGTGCAGGAAAAAACAACTTGGCTTTCATCCTATTCATATGTCGTTATTTTTTTTCTAATTCTTTTTTCTTAATCATTTTAGTCATCCAGATGTTCAACACCGTATAGAGAGCGATGCAGGCAAGCAACAGCAACGTAGGATCCATAATCTTCGATAGAATCAAACTTGCGACGATGAAGAATATCGAGAACAGAAGAATCAATATCATAGCCTTATGTTGCGTCATGCCCAAACTTAACAACTTGTGATGGATATGGCTCTTGTCAGGCAAGAACGGGCTGTTCCCCATTCTCACACGATGGATAAATACCCTGATCACATCCATGCATGGCACCAAAAGAGGACAGAAGGCCAGGAAGAGAGGATGGACGCGGGAGAGGCAGGTATGCTCCGGAGAGATCTCCACGCTCGTCATCCTGAAACTCAAGAAAGATAAAATGAGTCCGATAGTCAACGAACCTGTATCGCCCATGAAAATCTTCTGCTGCTTCTCCGCCTTTCCAAAGACATTGTAGTAGAAGAACGGAATCACCGTACCCAAGGTGGCGAAGGCGACCATGGCAAAAGCATACTCCCCTATCTCGAAGAACACACCGCCATAATAGCCCAATGCCACGCCACTCAATCCGGACGCCAAACCATCAATACCATCGATTAGGTTCATCGCATTGATGATGAAAACGACCAGAATGACTGTCAATGGCCAAAAGACAGCGTACGGCAATTTATTGAGGAACAATAAGCCATGCAGATCGGAGACGTAGAGGCCTCCGAAAAGGAAGAGAAGTCCACACCCCACCTGCACAACAAATTTTGCGCTATATTTCACACCGATCAAATCGTCCGCTATACCCACCACATAGAGGAGAATAAGCGAACACACACAGATAGAAAGACTTAACACATTCTCACCCAACTCGCCCATCAGTTGGTTCCTGAAGGCATGAACATCAAAAACTAAGAGGATGAAAACAGTGAACAGAATAACAGGCATGAACGCCATTCCACCCAGTCTCGGCACTGTGCTATGATGGATTTTACGCTCATCCGGTTCATCGAACAACTTTTTCCTGAATGCGATCAAGAGGATCTGTGGAATCAAATAACCGGCCGCCACAATCGATATAATCAATGCAGAACCCATCATAAACCGCCAAAATGCGGTGTCAGACATCGTAATAAAGAAATCGGACATCAAAAAAGATTTTATATCAAACATAATCGCAACGTATTAAGCGAATTTTTAACAACCTTATCCTTTGAATCCATCACTTTCCACAAATTCAACGAAATATAAAACATCGTGATTCCACGAAAAATGACGAACTATATCAACACTACTTCAACATACCCCCATACATACACATACCCATCTCTCCCCGCAAAAAAAACAATGCGAGCACTCCAAGGTCGTTCGCTAATATTTACACGCATGTAAAAATCCCGAAACTCGGCCGATGCACGACTACGCACATCAAAATAAATTAACCGTAACCTTGAGACTGTTGTAAAGACATACACAATCCAATATTCGACTACAAATTTAACATGAAAATTTCAATAAAAACAATTTTAATCGAAAAAATAAATAGAGCAATAAAATGAAAAAAATAAAAAAATGATTTATAGAATATTAAGTTTTCAACATCAATGCTATTTTCCTCAAATCGGCATACAAATCCAGCATAATAGTTTTCCCTGATTTCTATTTTTTATTTGCATACTTCTCTATTATTTTTTTTAAAATGATTACCTTTGAACCCAAAGTTTATGACAATGAAGGCAAGAAAAATAATATACTTTCTCAACAGCTTCTTCGCAGGATTGCTTCTCTTAGGCGTATGCGTTACCCACAGCGGTTGCAAGGATGAATTCACGACGGACTCCGCATACAGATTGTCCATGCCGGACTCCCTGTTGTTCGACACGATCCTCACCCAAACTTTAACACCGACCGCCTCCTTTAAAATCTATAACGACACGGAGGAGGATATCAAAATCGAGTCCATCTTGCTGCAGTCCGAAAAGAACTTTTTCAAGATTAACATCAACGGACAATCTGGCACCTCCTTCTCGAATGTGAAAATCTATGCGAAGGATAGCATGTTCATCTTCGTCCAATTTATCGCCGACAGGAGTGGATCTGACGAACCGCTCTTAATTGAAGATAAAATTAGATTTTTGTACAACGGGAATGTACAGGAGATCGTCCTTTCCGCCTACGGACAGGATGTTTACCTCATGAGGGAGAAGGTGCGGATCCAAAAGGACACGACATGGGGCAATGATTTGCCGATCCTCATCTACGACTCTGTCATCGTCGACTCCGCCGCTACGCTGACAATCAAGGAGGGGGTCACTTTGTATATGAAACAGAAGGGTACATTTCTGGTGAATGGATCCCTCCACATCGAGGGCGCCGCAGGAAAGGATGTCATCTTCCGTACAGAAAGGATGGACAACATCTCCAGGAACAGAACGTATGACCAGGCGAACAACCAATGGGGAGGCATCTACTTCTCCTCCTCAAGCAAAGATAACCGTATCGACCATGCCTTTATCCGAGGTGGCGCTTTCGGGCTCCACATCGACTCGTCGGAGGTCGTCGAGAATGAGTATAGATTGATCGTGGCCAATAGTCATATCCATAACACGTTCAATGCTTGCCTGACCGCCAAGAACGCGAACGTCTATGCCTATAACTCGCTCTTCACGAACGGCGCCAACGGATGTGTCGTCTTAGTGCGGGGTTACCACCAATTTGACCACTGCACCATCTCCTACCACAAGGCGGGGACGGGCTACAACAATTATGCGCTTCGATTGTCTAACTCGAACTTCGTCGCCTCAAGTGACACCTATCCTTTCAGAGCGCTGTTCAACAACTGCATTGTGACAGGTTACACCTCCAAATATCACACGCCGGGGAACGAAATATACCTCGTGGGTGATTCCTTGGATTATAAATTCGACCACTCCCTCATCTTCACGGACATTCCTACGTCGGAGGTCGAACAAGACGAAAAGCACTTCAACGTGGTCATCTGCAACGAAGACCCTCAATATGTGCAGGTCGACATGGATCAGTTCAATTTCGATTTTCACTTGAGCGAGGAGTCGCCTTGCAAGGAGAAGGGGGACTTGGGCCTTGTCCTCCGTAACGAGGCTTACCAGGTGGACAGGGACGGTGTGGCAAGGGTGATTGAAGCCGCACCTGACATGGGCGCCTACCAAATCGTAGTTAAGACAGAGGAGACGGAGACTAAATCTACTGACAAATAGGAACGGAACATGGATTTGAGATCGATTAAATTATTATCGCGCATCTGCCTCTGCTGCTTCTCCGCAGTAGCCATTCCTTGTTTAGCTTCCGATCAGCCGCACGAAACCATCCGCATCGTCAGCTACAACGTAGAGAACCTCTTCGATTGCGAAAACGACCCCTTGACGGACGATGATTCCTTCACACCGGAAGGGGAACACCAATGGACCGAAGGGAAATATAAAAACAAACTGAATAACATATCAAGAGCCATCACCGCCGCTGGGGGATGGACAAAACCCGTAATCATCGGGCTTTGCGAGGTGGAGAACGAAAAGGTGCTGACGGACCTGACGCAACACACCCAACTGAAGATCTGTGGCTACCAGTTCGTCCACAAGGACTCTCCCGACCAACGTGGCGTGGACGTGGCCCTCGCCTACCTTCCTTCCCTGTTCAAGATCATTCGTGACGATTATATTCATGTGCCGATCGAAGAGGGGCGCCCGACACGCGACATCCTCCATGCCACCGGCATCCTCTTCAATGGAGACACGCTACACGTCTTCGTGAACCATTGGCCTTCCCGTTACGGAGGAGAACTCGAATCCGAGCACAAACGTTTCGCCGCCGCTAAAGCACTTCGCACGGTGACGGATAGTCTGCTGGCCGTCAACCCCCAATGCAATATCATCATCATGGGCGATTTCAATGACTACCCCTACAACGCAAGCATCAAGCAGGTGCTGGGGGCGGAGAAGCCGAGCGAGACAATCGCCGGCGGAAAACTCTATAACCTCTGCGAACAATTTGCGGAGAGAGGAGACTGCGGGAGCCATAAATTCGAAGGGGAATGGGGCATGCTGGACCATCTGATCGTCTCTGGCGCACTTTTGGATCCTCGGCACTCCATCCACACCACCACCAATGATATTCATATATGCCAAGAGGATTTCCTGCTGAAAGAGGACAAGACCGGCAAAGCGCCCAAACGTGCTTTCATGGGAACCTTCTACTCCTACGGATATAGCGATCATTTACCCATTTTTTTAGACTTAGACATTATCAACCATGAGTAAATCCATATTTCCACACAAAAAAGAGTTCATCATTTCGATCCATGTGATAGCATGGCTACTAATATTCGTCATTCCAATCTTCTTTTATAGCAGAAGCGACGATAACCAATGGGTCATTTACTGGTGGAAGAACGTCTGCACGCCTATCTCCTTCATGATTGTTTTTTACGTCAACTATTGTTGGTTGATAGAAAAATTCGTGTTCGCCAACCGGTTAAAAAGTTATATCACGCATAACTTGGTGCTCATCGCCTTACTTTGCGGATTGAGTTATTGTTGGCAGAATTATCTGACGCCGGACATACAACCGCGCAGTGTTCGCCTACAAGAGAAAATCGAACTGTTGGAGAAGGAAATCAAAGAGCTAAAACAGAGCGAGTCTTCCATCATTGTCAAAGAACAGGTGGAGGTCCCTACCGTTAAAACGGACATCTCCAAAAACATCCAAAGAGACCGTAAACGTTTCAGATGGTGGCATATCATCACTGATATCTTCTCTTTCATCTGCATGGCTGGCATCGCTGTCGCCATCAAGACGACTTCAAGGTGGTTCCAGACCGAAGAGAAACGTCAGGAGGAGGAGAAACAGATGGTGGAGGCGGAGCTGAAGAACCTGAAGAGCCAAATCAACCCGCACTTCCTGTTTAATACGCTGAATAACATCTATGCGCTGATCGCCATTAGCCCGGAGAAGTCACAGGAGGCGGTCATGGACCTCAGCAAGATGTTGCGCTACGTCCTTTACGATGACGGACAGCAGTATGTGCCGATCCAAAAGGAGATCGATTTCATCAATAACTACGTCAAACTGATGAAACTTCGGTTGAGCAGCTCCGTCAGGGTTGATGTCACGACGGATGTCTCCCTCGACCCGATGATGCCGATCGCCCCGCTTCTCTTCATATCTTTGATAGAGAACGCTTTCAAGCATGGAATATCCAACAACCAATCGTCATTCATAGAGTTCTCCATCAAGGAAACCGAGGCGAACACCGTACAATGCGAGCTGCGGAACAGCTATTTCCCAAAATCCGCCGAGCACGACAAGAGCGGTTCGGGCATCGGCATGGAGAACACGAAAAGAAGGCTGGAACTCATATACCCGAATTCGCACGTCTTCGAATATGGTGTGGAGGGTGATGTATATCACTCATTATTAATCATTAACACGAAAAAGGAGGAGAACGCATGACACTCAATTGTATCGTAGTAGACGACGAGCCGTTGGCTTTGGGACTCATCGAATCTTACGTGAAGAAAACCCCTTTCCTAAACCTGATTGGGAGCTACTCGAGCGCGGTGGAAGCCGCGAAAGCCTTTGCTGAGAACACGCCTGACCTGATGTTCCTCGACATCCAGATGCCGGAGATGAACGGTTTGGAGTTCTCGAAGCTCATCGGTGACAAGACAAAAGTGATCTTTACCACCGCTTTCCAGCAATATGCCTTGGACGGATTCAAGGTGAATGCCTTGGACTATCTGTTGAAACCCATCAGCTACGATGATTTCCTGCAAGCCGCCAACAAGGCGTTGAGTTGGTTCGAGATGGCCGCTAACGCAAATAAACCAGCCGCCACGGAACAGCCCGAGACGGAAAGGTCGATCTTCGTGAAGACGGATTACAAACTCGTGCAGGTGCAGTTCGACAAGATCCTCTACATCGAGGGCATGAAGGATTACGTGAAGATATTCCTGGAAGACCAGCAATACCCTATCCTCTCGCTGATGAGCATGAAATCTCTGGAGACCACGCTCCCAGCCAGCCAGTTCCTGCGCGTCCACCGCTCCTACATCGTGAACGCAAGCAAAATCAAGGAAGTGGAGCGTAATAGAATCATCTTCGGGAAGACCTACATTCCTGTCTCCGACTCCTACAAGAACGTATTCCAGGAGTTCATCGACAAGAGGATGTTAGCCAACTAAACAAGGAGAATCGAAATGGCTTTTTTACCCAACATACAACTCACCGTATTGCCCGAACAGGCGGGAGAAGAGGTCCTGTTGAAGGAGCAGGTCGCCCAAAAGATCCACGTCGCGCCCAGCCAAGTGACGACCGTGCGGATTGTCCGCAAATCGATCGACGCGCGTTCCCGCACACAGGTGAAGATCAACCTATGCGTGAATGTCTATACCCAAGGGACGCAACCGGAGCCAATCACCTACCCTTTCCATTACCAGGACGTATCGAAGGGTGAGCCCGTACTCATCATCGGTGCGGGGCCAGCTGGTCTTTTCGCAGCCTTACGTCTCATCGAGCTAGGGCTCAAACCGGTTATCATCGAGCGAGGCAAGGTGGTGAGCGAACGTAAGAAAGACATCGCCCAACTCAACCGTAACAACGGACTGAACCTAGAATCCAACTACTGTTTCGGGGAGGGCGGCGCCGGCACCTTCTCCGACGGCAAGCTCTTCACCCGCTCAAAGAAGAAGGGGGATTGCAGCCGCATCCTGCTCACCTTCCACCAGCATGGAGCGCAGGACGAGATACTCTACGAGGCGCATCCGCACATTGGGACGGACCGTCTGCCGGTCGTCATCAAGAACATGCGGGACACCATCCTCCATCATGGCGGAGAAATCCATTTCGAGAAGAAAATGACCAAGATCCTGACGAAGGGAGACCATGTGGAAGGCGTGGAGACAGCCGATGGAGAGCAATTCTTCGCCGACAACATCATCTTGGCCACCGGACATTCGTCACGTGACATCTATACCCTACTCCACCAAGAGGGCATCCTCATGGAGTGCAAAGGGTTCGCCATGGGCGTTCGTGTGGAGCACAAGCAAGCGCTTATCGACAGCATACAATACCATCGCAAAGAGCGGGGGAAATACCTTCCCTCAGCCGCCTACAACGTCGTCACACAAGTGAAGGAGCGAGGCGTATACTCCTTCTGCATGTGTCCGGGAGGTTTCATCGTACCCGCCTCCACGGGTGAGGGCGAATGTGTCGTCAACGGCATGTCCCCTTCCCATCGAAACTCACCCTTCGCGAACGCAGCCATCGTAGTGGAGATCAGACCGGAGGACCTCAAGGAATACGAGCAGTTCGGAGCGTTGGCAGGCTTGAAGTTCCAAGAAGAGTACGAAAGGCTCTCCTACCAGAACGGTGGCGGAATGGCGGTGGCGCCCGCACAGAGGCTGCTCGATTTCGTGAACGGAAGATCTTCCGCTTCACTTCCGGAGACCTCCTATCTCCCAGGCATCGTACCATCCGACATGCACAAATGGATGCCTAAATTCATCAGGGAGCGCCTGCAACTAGGCTTCAAGGATTTCGACAAAAAGATGAGGGGATATCTCACGAACGACGCTGTCATCATCGGTGTGGAGTCACGCACCTCCTCACCCGTCCGCATTCCGCGTGACCCAGAGACGATGCAGCACGTACAGATCAAGGGACTCTATCCTTGCGGCGAGGGAGCCGGCTATGCGGGAGGAATCACCTCCTCCGCCATGGACGGAATATTGTGTGCGGAAAGAATCGGTGGAACAGAAAAATAACCAGACGGATATGAATATCTCAGCAATATACCATTTCCCCCTCACCCAACTATTACGTCTCAACTTCAACCTCAGAGACGAAGCAGCCATTGCGGCATTTTGCTTCTTTTTCGCTATAATCACATTAGGATTCTTAATATCGGCGAACTTCCGCATTTTCAAATATCGGAAAGAAAAGAATCGATACGACGCCATGTTCAAGGACAAAGATCGACTAAACACGATGGTTGTGCAACTCATGTGCAAGATCTTACAAAGCGATCCAAACGAAATATACAAGAATAAAATAGCCTTTATCATTAAATATATCCAGCAATCATTCACAGGGGGGCAGAAGGACGACACCATCGAATATCTTCTAACCATTTATGCCCAAACGGACAAAGAATCCTACAACACAAAGATCAGGGAGAACATACACAACCTTCTGAATTTCAAGACATGGATGCAAGCCTATTACGGAGGGGATGTCTCCGCCATATCAGACAAAAAGAAAAGATTCAGCTACATAGCCACATTGTCCAATGCCGATATAAAAGAAATTGCCCAAGCCCTTGAATATTTCCTCACTGAAGACCAAAAGAAATACTTCTCCTATCTACTTTTCCACATGGCCAACATAGGCAACAACATCAACAAGACCGAATCGGCTAATTTACGCACCATATGCGTGGATCATTTCTTGACCCCTGACGAATTTTCCGAGCTCAAGGAGGCATTTGATTCACAAAGACAAGGCCAATGGTACAACAAAAATCTGAAAGAGAAAGATCCGCAGCTCTATCAAGACTCAGAAGAGATTCATAACATCTTCCCCCAAAAGAATACCACTTTCGGGCAAGAGTCCAACACTAATTATGAAAGAAAAATTACATCTTATTTGTTTCCACTATTTGTCCATTGCTTCTTAACGATCATCATAACACTAATAACAAATATTTCCATATTCGCGAAACTCACGGAAGTAACGGTCATATGTGTATTGTTTTCAATTGTCATCCGCTACGCATGGAAACATATTCAATCCTATAGTTTCTCCTTTTCCTGCGAAGGATACCTAAATTCAGTAAAGGAGATCGGTTGTGCGAATATCTTATACATGGCAAGCATCCTATTCTTGTTCATAATATAGCGACACGACCTCATCGCTTCACGCTCTTCTGCACAAGCAGGAAATCATAAGCCTCATGGATTAAACGGAACCGTGCGGCAGCCTCCTCCTTCTCCTCTTCGGAGGCATTGGCTGAGAGCGAGTCCGGATGGTACCTCTTCACCAATTTGTGGTAGGCGGATTTGATCTCCTGTTTGTCCGCATTCTCCGTAATCTCCAGAAGCTGAAGAGCCTCCTTCGTGCGGGTGTTCGTGACGTTCTTGAAACGGGTCTCATGCGCTTTCTGACGTTCGTCTCTCCCCTCTTCCGCCCTTTTATCCTTTTCTTTACGGTTCCGTTCCTCCTCTTCTCTTTTCTGCCTCTTCTGCTGCTCGTCCACCATGTACTCGTACTTGTATAGAAACCCCGTGAAATCCCACGACTTGATGCAGAGATAGTGCGCCACCTCACGCAACAGGTCCACCTCCACATCGCTCACACCGTCCTGCGAATAGGCGATTTGGAACAAAACATTCATGAGTTCCTTCCGTTCGAAGTAGATGTTTAAGTATTTCGAGAAGAGATTAGTAGATATATCCGAGACTCTCTCCGAAATACTCTTCCCAACAATATTTTTCCGGTTTAATATGAAGAAAGGGAGATTCGCCGCTTTATAGCCCATGAAACGAACGCTGAGATCCTCTAACTCACTGTCAAAGAAACGGAAGGATAGTTCCCTATATTTAGCGAATTGGGGCGACAGAAAAATATGTCTTTTCACGAAATCAATCTCACTACGACTCGCCACCTTGTCACACTTTACAACTGCGGCAAAGAGCGTGATAGTTTTCAAGTTCCTTTCTGGAACGAAAATACGAGGATTGTGAAAGAAAGCAGTAATCTTATCATCGAAATAATTCAATGTAAAAATAAAAATAGGAAATACGACAAAAAGGAAAATGAGTGGCACTAAAATCATTCCCATAACAAAAATTTGAAATCAACATTTATTCAAAAAATCCATCCATTCGTTAAACGCTGAGCCTATATTTATTTCACACGGAGCATCTCCGTCGACAACAGGAATTCGTAAGCCTCATGGATCGAGCGGAATCGTGCGGCAGCCTCCTCCTTCTCTTTTTCGGAAACGTTAGTTGGAAGTGTGTCCGGGTGGTATTTCTTCGCCAATTTGCGATAAGCGGACTTAATCTCCTGCTTGTCCACATCCTCCGACAGTTCAAGAAGGCGTAAAGCATCCTTCGTACGGGAGTTGGTCACATGTTCAAAACGCTTTTTGTGCGTTTCACGATTCTTTTCGCTTTGGTTCTCCTGCTTCGAATGCTCCTCTTGTCTCTTTTCCTGTTCTTTATACTTGTCATTCTTCATATACTCATACTTGTATATGAAAGAAGTAAAATCCCACGATTTGAGGCACAAATAATGCGCCACCTCACGTAGTAAATTCACCTCTGCGTCGCTCACGCCATCCTGAGAATAAGCGATTTGGAACAGCATATCCATGAATTCCAAACGATTAGAATATTTATGGGCGAAATGAGTCAGCGCATAAGAAGCGAGGTCCGAAACCTTCTTTTTGGAGATCTCTCGCAAATAATTTGATTTACCCTCCAGTATAAACACAGGTACGCTGTTCATTCCAAAGCCCATGAACCGAACGTTTACATAACTCAGTTCCCTATAAAAATGTTTGAGGAGATAATTGCCCCAACGGGGAGATGCGTTGATGAATGAACGGACAGCATCCACCTCCGCCGCATCAGTTTTTCCGTCACATTTGATAACCGCAACCAAAAGATGGATCAGACAGGAGTCGTCATCATCCATGGAATTCTCATTATATGTAATATACAATCCCGCCATGACAAGTGTCAGGGCAAGAGCAATCAGAAAGAGAAGAAAAGCATATCCCATACGAAAGAAAAGGATATAAATCCAGTAAACTTATACCGCACAATAGTTTGCCATCACCTATTTCGTTTTTTCAAAAAGCCACTCCATGAATTCAGCGGCACTCGTAGCCATTTCCCAAGCGTCGTCATGCTTCGTGTCTTGGAACTCCACCAAGTCGGAGCCATTGGAATTAGACTTCAGCACAGCCTCCAGATCACGAGCATACTGTATAGGGACAATAGGATCCTCCACCCCATGATAGAGGCGGACAGGCACTTTCTTTTTCTTCAAGCGGGAAGGCTCGATCACGCCAGAGACGGAAATAGCCGCCGTGTAAAGCTTCGGATTACGGGCAACAAGGTCCAACACGCCGAATCCGCCCATGCCCTTTCCGACCAGATAGACACGTGAGGCATCGATTTCATTTTGCTTCTTCAAGAAATGTTGGATCAAACGTTCCACGATGATGCTACTCTTCGTCTGTTCAGGATTCTCACGCAAGACGATCGAACCATCATCCAGTTTGTCGTATTTCGCCCAAGTGTCGCTCTCCGGGCATTGAGGGATGATGACCACGGCCGATTGGTAATTGCGCGCCTCCTCACTCATGTAGAGCTGCGCCCCATACTTGAGCTGCATCAGGTTGTCCCTACCCCGTTCATCCTCCCCATGAAGGAAAACGAACAGAGGGAACTTCAACCCCTCGACGCCATACCCCTTCGGGTATAGAATCCTATACTTCAGCGTATCACCTTGATAGCGATACTCCCTCGCATAAAAAATCTCCGAAGAGAACTCACCCTCATTGTCATCCGCATGACCAAGAGAGGGAATCAACAGAACAAAAAGTCCTAAAAGTATGAATCGAATCCTAACCATCGCTTAAAACTTATTCTGCAAAGATAAAAATTAATTGAAAAGTTTTAGGTCTGGAACCTATTTTAAATAAGAAAACATCGCGTGCGCCTCTCACCGGAACATCAAACCGCAAACAAGAAACCTCCCCATAAAAAAAAGAAGAAGACATTCAGAATAGAGAATATTTTTATAACTTCGCGGAATAGGAAACAAGGGAGGCGGATTCGCCACCCGGAATAATAATTGGAAGTAATGAATATTTCGTACAATTGGCTAAAGAAGTATATCAATCTTGATATAGAGCCGGAAGAAGTCTCAAAGGTCTTAACCTCAATAGGTCTTGAAGTCGGAGGTGTTGAAGAGATACAATCCATCAAAGGAGGATTGGAAGGTTTAGTAGTAGGTGAGGTATTGGAATGCGTGGCGCATCCAGACTCCGACCATCTTCATGTCACGAAAGTCAATATAGGTCAGGGCGAGCCCCTGCAGATCGTATGCGGTGCGGCGAATTGCCGTGCCGGAATTAAAACCATCGTTGCCACCATCGGTACGAAGCTCTACGAGGGCGACAACTGCTCCACCATCAAGAAATTCAAACTGAGAGGTGTCGATTCCTACGGAATGCTCTGCGCAGAGGACGAGATCGGTGTCGGCACTAGCCATGCGGGCATCATCGAGTTGCCAGCGGACATACCAGTAGGCACATTGGCCAAGACATACTATGGCATCGAGTCCGATTATGTGATCGAGGTGGACATCACACCTAACCGTATCGACGCTACTTCCCACTACGGCGTGGCGCGCGACCTTGCCGCCTACTTCCAATTCCACCAGCCAGGGAAGTATACCCTCACCAAACCAGACGTTTCCGCATTCAAGATAGACGATAACAGCCACCCGGTAAAGGTGAGCGTGGAAAATCCGGCGGCTTGCACACGTTATTCAGGCGTAGTCATCTCCGGCATCACCATCAAGGAATCTCCAAAATGGATGCAGAACGCACTGAAGACCATCGGTCTCAGACCGATCAACAACGTGGTGGACGCCACCAATTACCTATTGCATGCACTAGGCCAGCCACTGCACGCCTTCGACTTGGACAAGATGGCGGGCCAACACATCATCGTCAAGACATTGGCGAACGGTACAAAGTTCACCACCCTCGACGGTGTGGAAAGAACCTTGACAGCCGACGACTTGATGATCTGCGACGAAAAAGGCGGCGCATGTCTCGCCGGTGTCTTCGGAGGTCTAGAATCCGGCGTCAGCGAAACAACTAAGAACGTCTTCCTCGAGAGTGCATGCTTCAACCCTGTATACATCAGGAAAACGGCCCGCAGATTCGGTCTCAACACCGATGCCTCTTTCCGTTATGAGAGAGGATGCGACCCTAACAACACACTTTATATCTTGAAGTGCGCCGCACTCCTCATCAAAGAGTTGGCAGGCGGCAAGATATCCAGCGAGGTGTATGACATCTACCCTAATCCAGTCGCACCGTTCCCAGTGGAACTCACCTACAATAAGATCAACTCCCTAATCGGCAAAGAGATCAAGAAAGAAGAGGTGAAGACCATCCTTTCAGGTCTTGAGATAGAGATCAAGAAGGAGGATGAGAACGGCCTTTCGCTCGAAGTCCCTACCTACAGGGTCGATGTGACGAGGGATGTGGACGTGATCGAAGATCTGCTTCGTATCTATGGTTACGACAACGTGCAGGAGGGCTTATCCCTCAGCTCGTCCATCGCCTATTCGCCACGTCCGAACAGTCTGAAGCTCCAAAACCTCATCTCCGAGCAATTGACGGGCTGCGGATTCAACGAGATACTCAACAACTCCCTCACGAAGATATCCTACTATTCGGATTCGGAGAAATATCCACTCAACACGACGGTGATGGTGATGAACCCACTCAGCGCCGACCTTGGATGCATGAGGCAGACGTTGCTTTTCGGTGGACTCGAAAGCGTGGCCTACAATGTGAACAGAAAGAACGTCGACATCAAATTCTACGAATTCGGCAACTGCTACCACATGAATCCTGAGAAGCAATCGACGGAAGAGGCGCCATTGAAGCCATACTCGGAAGAACTTCACTTAGGCATTTGGTTGAGCGGAAACAAAACCACCCAAAGCTGGGTATTGAAGCAAGAGAAGACCTCCTTCTACCAGTTGAGGGCATATGTGGAGAACATATTCACACGACTCGGATTCAGCAAGAAAGGATTGGTTTACGGAGTCTACCAAGACGAGCTCATGTCAGACGGAATGACGATCATGACCAACACCGGCAAGTTGCTCGCCACCCTAGGCGTCGTTTCAAAGAAAACCATGAACATATTTGGGTTGGAGAACAACGTGTACTACGCCGATTTGGAGTGGAACCATATCCTGACCGAATTAAAGAACCACAAAGTGACCTACAAGGAGATCTCCAAGTACCCAGAAGTCAAGAGAGACCTCGCTCTTCTGATCAACAAGGCGACCACCTTCGAGGACATCACCAAAGTGGCCATGGAGACAGAACGTAAGCTCATCAAGAACATCTATCTCTTCGACGTCTACGAAGGGAAGAACCTCGAGGCGGGCAAGAAATCCTATGCGGTAAGTTTCATCCTCCAAGACGAGGCGAAGACGATGACGGACGGACAAATCGACGCCATCATGAACAAACTGATGAAGAATTTCGAAGAGAAACTAGGAGCGAAAATCCGTTAACCTTCGGACAAAACAACACATCAAGCAGAGGGGGGCTCCTATTCGGAAGTCCCCTTTTTGCTGACATTTCCCATAGATTTACAGGCAGAAAACGGATCAAAAAGAATCATCAATATTTTTGGTTTGTTAGAATAGAAAAAAACAATTACCTTTGCACCCTGATTTACAAAAGAATTATACTTAAAATAAACAATATGAATATCGCTAGAAAAGACATCGACGCGACGAACGCGATCATCACACTCCAAGTTGTGAAGGCAGATTATGAGGAAGCGGTTGAGAAGACGCTCCGCAAATACAAACAAAGAGCAAACGTGCCAGGATTCCGTCCAGGAAATGTTCCGATGACGATGGTAAAGAAGATGTATGGCAAGGCAGCCATGGCAGATGAGATCAACAACATCATTTCAGAGAAATTGTTAGACTACATCAAAGAGAACAACATCAACATCTTAGGCCAGCCTCTTCCAAACAAGACAGAGCAGAAAGAGATCGATTTCAGCAAAGATGAGGATTTCGAGTTCAAATTCGACATCGCAATAGCACCTGAAAACAAATTGGTCCTGAGCGACAAGATCAGTGCCCCATACTACGAAATTGAGGTAAGCGATGAGATGTTGAACAATGAGGTGAAAGCATACCAAGACCGTTTCGGATCATACGACGAGGCTACAGACGTGGTTGAGTCTGACGTGGTGAAGGGCGATATTGTGGAGATGCGCACAAAGACCAAGGAGAAGGAAGACGGCATCAAGGCAGAAGAGGCTGTTCTTTGTCCAAAATACATGAAAGACGCAGACCAAAAAGCGCTCTTCATTGGAGCGAAGGTAGGCGCTTCCGTATCATTCAACCCTAAGAAAGCATTTGAGAACGAAGGAGAGATCGCTTCCCTATTGAAGATCAAGAGAGAAGAGGTTGCCAACGTGAACGCAGACTTCAAGTTCACCATCAAGAGCATCACACGTTTCAAATCAGCAGAATTGAATCAAGAGTTGTTCGACAAAGCGATGGGCGAAGGCGTTGTAAAGAGCGAGAAGGAATTCAAGGCTCGTCTGGAGGAGAACCTCAAGAAGTCTCTCACCATGGACAGCGACTACAAGTTGTTGCTCGACTCCCAAAAAATCTTGTCTAAAGAGGCTTTCGGAGACGCAGCATTCCCAGACGCATTCCTGAAACGTTGGGTTTCCGAAACGAACGAGAAGATCAGCGTCGAAGATCTTGAAGCACAATATCCGATGATGTTGAACGATTTGAAGTGGCAACTGACCAAGAACAAGATCGCTTCAGACAACCAAGTGAAGATCGAGGAAGGTGATATGATGGAGTTCGCCAAGAAGACCGCGCAAGCACAATTCGCGCAATACGGAATGTCAACTGTTCCTACGGACGTTTTGGAGAACTACGCCAAGGAGATGTTGAAGAAGAAAGAGTCAGCGCAACAAATCGTGGAGCGCGTCTTGGAAGAGAAAGTATTGAATGTAGTGAAGTCTAAGATCAAATTAGACACGAAGAAAGTCAGCCTAGACGAGTTCAATAAACTTTTCTCAGAGCAAGGGAAATAACAATTTACAAAAATAAATCAATCCCGACAACAAAAATTGCCGGGATTTTTTTTGGTTTTAAATAAAAAAGTTTTATTAACTTAGTAACCAAATAAGAGAACAAAAAGCAAGATTAATTTATAATAAAATGATGGAAAAAAATGATTTCAGGAAATATGCGGTGGGGCATCTTGGGATGAACGGATTAGCATTAGACCAATACACTTCCCGCATATCAAACAGCTACATATCACCCAGCATCTTGGAAGAGCGACAACTGAACGTAACACAGATGGACGTGTTTTCAAGGCTCATGATGGACCGCATCATATTCCTAGGAACAGAGGTGGACGATTATTCGGCTAACGTAATACAAGCGCAACTGCTCTACTTGGACTCTTCCGATCCGGGGAAAGACATCTCGATATACCTGAACACTCCGGGCGGATCCGTATACGCAGGTTTAGGAATCTACGACACGATGCAATACATCGGATGTGATGTGGCGACCATCTGCACCGGCATGGCGGCATCCATGGGTGCGGTACTATTGGTGGCAGGCACGAAAGGGAAACGCTCCGCATTGAAGCACTCCCGCGTCATGATCCACCAACCCATGGGAGGAGCCCAGGGACAAGCGTCGGACATCGAAATCACCGCGAGAGAGATCCAAAAACTGAAAAAAGAGCTCTACACGATTATCGCTGAGCATTCAGGGAACTCCTACGAGAAGATATTCCAAGACTCCGACAGAGATTATTGGATGACAGCCGAAGAGGCGAAAGCGTACGGAATGATCGATGAGGTTTTAGTGAGGAACAAATAAGGGAGAGATGGCAGTTAACACAAAAAGCACGAACAGGTGCAGTTTCTGTGGCAGGTCGCAAAAAGAGGTGAATATGCTCATCACGGGACCATCCGTGAACATTTGCGACGAGTGCGTGAGAATGGCTTACGAGATTGTCGAAAGCAACAAAAAGGACATCGCCCCAGGCTCTGATTTCCATGCGGAAGGACTTCCTAAGCCAGTAGAGATCAAACAGTTCCTCGACCAGTACGTCATCGGGCAGGATGTGGCGAAGAAAACACTTTCCGTTGCGGTCTACAACCACTACAAGCGGCTTATGCAGCCGAAGGACGACGACGGTGTTGAGATCGAAAAATCCAACATCATCATGGTGGGAGCGACCGGAACAGGCAAGACTTTGCTTGCGAAGACCATCGCAAAACTATTGAAAGTGCCATTCGCAATCGTTGACGCCACCGTATTGACCGAAGCGGGCTATGTGGGCGAAGACATCGAGAGCATACTCACCCGCCTGCTACAAGCGTCGGACTACGACGTCAAAGCGGCAGAGCGAGGCATCGTCTTCATCGACGAGATAGACAAAATCGCCCGCAAGGGAGACAATCCGTCCATCACGCGCGACGTGAGCGGAGAGGGTGTACAGCAAGGTTTGCTCAAGCTATTGGAAGGATCCATCGTGAACGTTCCACCGCAAGGCGGGCGCAAGCATCCCGAGCAGAAGATGATACCAGTGGACACCAAGAACATCCTCTTCATCTGCGGAGGCGCGTTCGACGGCATCGAGCACAAAATCGCACATAGGCTCAACACCAAGGTGGTGGGATATGCGGCGGCGAAGAAACAAGGTGTTGTGGACATGGAGAACATACTCCAATACGTCTCCCCGCAGGATCTGAAGTCATTTGGGCTCATTCCAGAGATCATAGGCAGATTGCCGCTACTCTGTCATCTGAACCAACTGGACCGCAAGGCGTTGCGATCCATTCTAACCGAACCGAAGAACTCCATCATCAAGCAATACGTCAAGATGTTTGATATGGACGATGTGAAACTTACATTCGACGAAGATGTGCTGGAATATATCGTGGACAAAGCGGTAGAGTTCAAGCTCGGGGCGAGAGGACTACGATCCATCGTGGAGACCATCATGTTGGATGTGATGTTTGAGATCCCTTCCTCTGGACAGAAAAAGGTCAGCATTACAAAAGCGTACGCTGAGACAAAGATTCAGAGCGCCAACATAGAGAAATTGAGGGTGGCATAAGAAATTTAGCATTTTTTATGATGTTATTTTACAAACAGTAGTATACATTTGCGTCTACAATTGCGTGTCACCCCTGATATATGGGACATACAGATGTCCAAGGGTAGATTATAACGATTAATTGTGTTCCGATTATGAAAGACAATGAATTGGCAAAACAACTGAAATTGCATTTTGGTTTCGACTCCTTCAAGGGGAACCAGGAGGCAATTATCACCAATCTATTGGCAGGAAAGGACACCTTCGTCCTGATGCCGACAGGTGGTGGCAAGTCACTATGCTATCAATTGCCATCATTAATGATGGAAGGCACAGCAATTGTGATCTCTCCACTTATCGCCTTGATGAAGAATCAGGTAGACGCAATGAGGAACTTCAGCGAGGAGGACGGCATCGCCCACTTCATCAACTCGTCCCTCAACAAAGCGGCGATAGACAATGTGAAGAGTGATATTCTGGAGGGCAGAACGAAACTACTGTATGTGGCACCAGAATCGTTGACCAAAGAGGAGAACGTGGAATTCCTCAGACAAGTGAAGATATCCTTCTTCGCGATTGACGAGGCCCATTGTATTTCCGAATGGGGACACGATTTCAGACCCGAATACCGAAGAATACGTCCCATCATCAATGAGATCGGGCAAAAGGTCGCAGTCATCGCGCTAACCGCGACGGCCACACCGAAAGTACAGCATGACATCCAAAAGAGCTTAGGCATCATGGATGCGACGGTATTCAAATCATCGTTCAACCGGTCGAACCTCTACTATGAAGTGCGGCCGAAGAAGGATGATATCGACAAAGAAATCATCAAGTTCATTCGAAGCCAAGAGGGCAAGTCCGGCATCATCTACTGTCTTAGCAGAAAGAAAGTGGAAGAATTGGCGGAGACCCTCCGCGTAAACGGCATCAACGCATTAGCATACCATGCGGGAATGGACAGTGCGACACGCTCGGGCAACCAAGACTGCTTCCTGATGGAAAAAGTGCAGGTGATCGTAGCCACCATCGCCTTTGGCATGGGAATCGACAAACCAGACGTAAGGTTCGTCATCCATTACGACATACCAAAGAGTCTTGAAGGTTACTATCAAGAGACAGGAAGAGCAGGAAGGGACGGCGGAGAAGGTCGATGCATCGCCTTCTACTCCAATAGCGACCTGCAGAAACTGGAGAAATTCATGCAAGGCAAACCCATCGCGGAGCAGGAAATCGGCAAGCAATTGCTCTTGGAGACAGCCGCATACGCGGAGAGCGTAGTCTGCAGAAGGAAAGTGTTGTTACACTACTTCGGCGAAGAGTATGCAGAAGAAAATTGTGGAAATTGTGATAATTGTTTAAATCCGAAAAAACAAGTGGAAGCGAAAGAGTTGCTATGCACCGTTTTAGAGACGATCATAGCGTTGAATGAAAAGTTTAAGACGGAACATGTGATTGACGTCATCATGGGAAATGAAACGAGTGAAGTGAAATCCTATGGTCATGATGAAGAGATCGACACGTTTGGTGAAGGAAAAGACGAGAGTGAAAGGACGTGGCAAAATGTGATCCAAAAAGCGATGATTTGCGGATATATCACGAAGGACATCGAAAACTACGGAATTCTCAAAGTGACACATGAAGGGAAGGCATTTTTAAAGAAGCCTAAATCTTTCGAGATCGTCAGCGAAGAGGAGGAGGATGTGGAAGAAGTAGACATCCAGCTCAAAGGAGGAGCGTCCTGTTGTGCAGACCCTGCCCTATTCTCCATGCTGAAAGACCTTCGCAAGAATTTGTCCAAGAAGTTGAGTCTGCCACCATTCGTCATTTTCCAAGACCCATCCCTGGAAGCGATGGCAACCACCTACCCTATCACGATTGAGGAGTTGCAAAACATCCCTGGCGTTGGTGCAGGTAAGGCAAAACGTTTCGGAGACGAGTTCGTGAAACTTATCAAGAAACATGTACAGGAGAATGAAATAGAGCGTCCGGAAGACCTCCGCGTACGTTCCGTGGCAAACAAATCCAAGCTAAAGGTTTCTATCATCCAAGCGATTGACAGAAAGATTGCCTTGGACGACATCGCCGAGTCGAAAGGTTTGGACTTCGACGAGTTGCTGGACGAGATCGAGGCCATCGTCAACTCGGGCACAAAGATCAACATCGACTACTTCCTTGTCCAAATCATGGATCAGGAGCGTATCGACGAAGTGTTCGACTACTTCAAGGAGGCAGAATCCGAGGATGTGGATGACGCCTTGAAGGAGTTGGGCGAGAACGACTACACGGAAGAGGAAATCAGGCTCGTAAGGATCAAGTTCATCTCCGAGATGGGTAACTAACACCTTGCACTGATAGCAGCCAGTCCAAAGACCCGTATCCGTTTGAGAAAGGGGCGATTGGACCAACATACGATAGAGACGGTGGATATGCGCCGTCTCTATTTTTTTTAGAAATAACATGGACCCTACCCCTATAAGCCACGACGAAAATCTTGCCACAAAAAAAAAATTGATTTTCCAGCAATAAATCCATATGACAAATTACCCCCAAATCGCCCTATTCACACAACTATTAACGCTCAATCCGACCCATTAGAATGAGGTTTACACACATTCCCGTTGAAATTAGCATAAAAAACATTGAATAAAATTGATTGGTTATGAAAAATGTTGTATATTTGTGCGGTAGTATACTGCATCTAAAAATATAGTGTATTTTTTTGACATGTATAATTACAAATAAATGGGTAATAAAGTTCAGGTTTCTATGACACGAATTCAAATCTGATGTATGCCTTGACATCAGACATCAAAACGAATAGACAAGGCGTTTTCAATAGTTATTCAAACTTTATCCATTTAAAAAAATTGAGTTTAAGATATTTATTGTATACCATTCATAAAAAACACATGTATCATGAATAAAAAAATCATTACACTTTTTGCGGCCGCGCTTATGGGTGTAGGCTTGGCGAACGCACAATTGAACAAAAACACATGTAAGTTTTTGGGTAACATCACCACAAGGGGGCAAATACAACCCAATGTGAGCGGTTTGAAGTATGAGGCAATGTGGGATCAGCTCACTTGCGAGAATGAGTCCAAATGGGGCGAAATCGTGAATTGCAAGGTGAGCAGCGCACAAGAGGGTATTCAGAAGTGGAAATGGAGTTCTAGCGATTCTCATTACAAATGGTGTAAACAGAATAATGTATTATTCAAATTCCACTGTCTCGTTTGGACCAGTCAATTCCCGTCAGTTTTGTCAAACTGTTCGCCTTCCGAATTGAAGCAACAGATTGGATATTGGATGGACGCTGTTGCGATCAAGTATCCTGATTTGGCGATAATCGATGTTGTTAACGAGGCAATCCCAGGACACGCCGAAGGTGGTGGTGGTGGTGATTTCAAGAAACTCTTGAGTCAAGCTTTGGGTAATAGCGGTACACCTTCCGATTACAAATGGATTACAGAGGCATTTAAAATGGCTCGTGAGAGATTCCCTAACGCCGTGTTGATTTACAACGACTATAACACTCTCACCCACCAGAAAAGTGAGTTCATAAGCCTTGTTTCGACATTGGTAAAACAAGGCGCTCCAATCGATGCTTACGGACATCAGACCCACGATTTGGACGATTATTACCAGGGACACGGCAACAGCATGTCTGGTTTCGAGAACAATCTGAAGGATATCCACGACCAAATCACAAGGAATGGCGGTAGGGAGTTGCAGTGTTACATTACAGAGTATGATATCAATCAGGCCAACGACAACACCCAGTTGGAAATCATGAAGGGTTCCTTCCCTGCCATGTGGGAGGCTGACTACGTCTCTGGTATTACAATCTGGGGATATATAAATGGCGCCACTTGGAGATCCAATACAGGTTTAGTGTCGGGTCAAGGCCAAGACCGTGCCAGCATGAAATGGTTGCGCGAATACATGGCATCCGACAAAGCCAAGGCCGCAACGGCAAAGTTCTGCGGAAAGGAAGCAGGTGGTCCTGCCGGTCCATCAGCAAGCGTTGAGGTAAGCAAATCAACTATTGTCCTTGGCAAGAGCGTGGATTTCTCGGTTACATTGAAGAATTCAGATAGCGGCATTAAGAGCGTAACCTACTACGCTGGTGACACTAAGATCGGTGAGGGCGAGTCATTCACTTGGACTCCTGAAGAGGCTGGAAACTACTCCATCAAGGTTATAGTCATCACGAACAGCAATGATGAGGTAAAAGGATCTTCTTCTGTTAAGGTGGTTGAACCTAACAAGCCTTATGGCGGATCCGCCGCAGTTATCCCTGGCAAGATCGAGGCTGAGAATTATGACGAGGGGGCTTCCGGCATGGCCTATTTCGATCAATCGGATGGTAACAAATGCGACGACTACACCAACCACTATCGTAAGGATGATGTTGACCTCAAAGAGATCTCTGGCGGTGTGGCAGTCGGTTCGTTCGAAGGTGACGAGTGGCTGTCTTATACCGTTGATGTGCAAAGAGATGGCGACTACGAAGTGACATTGCACTTAGGTGAAGGAAACGACTCTGGTTCATTGTCAGTGGAGTTCGACGAATCAAATGTGTCCTTCAATGTAAGTGTTAAGAAATTAGGTAGCTGGGGAACATTTGACGACGTGAAGTTGAGCAAAAAAGTCACGCTTAAGAAAGGTGTGCAGAACATGGTCATCAAGAATACAGGAAGCTGGATTGATATCGACTGGATCAAGTTCGATATAGAAGGCGGCTCAGGTGTTGAAGGAATCGCCAACGCGCCTGTCGCAATCGGACCGAACCCTGCATCTTCAGAGGTGAAGGTTTACGGTGTCGATCCAATCAGTGTGGAGATCATTTCAGCGGAAGGTGTTGTGGTGAAGAAGAGCAGTGAAAGCGTCATCTCCGTAGCTGATTTGCAAAGCGGGAACTACATCATCCGCATCATCACAGAGAACGGTGTGATCGTAAAGAAACTTGTTGTGGAAAAATAAATGATTGGTCCTAAATAAACCGTAACGGTATACTTTAGGCCAACACAAAAACTCAGAAGATTGTTGCAGGATTAGTCTTGCAACAATCTTTTTTTATGGGGACACATATAAAAAAGCAGCGCATCATTATCCATGCACTGCTTTCCTGACATCTAGGGATAGCCCCTGAGTTTATTTATGCTTCAAATAGAAACAAGCCAATCCGGAATCTCCCGCCTTCGCCAAATCAATCACCTCCTTGCGGATGGCGCGCGTAGGCACGAATTGTTTCATCTGATCACTTCTACGCAGGACAAACGGTTCACTGTAATACTTCACATCCTCGATCTTGAATCCAGCCTTTTCAGCCATCAATCGAATGCTCTCCTCCGTATGCAGGAAGATATGACGTGGGGCATCCTCCAGTTGGAAACACATCTCACCATAGGTTCTCCAAGCATAAGAATCGATAACCGGAACATTGATGAGCAGAGTGCCCTGAGGGGAAAGAAGCCTCTTCAAAGCATTAAATGTCTCCGTTTGATCAGGCATATGTTCCAATACGTGATGAAGCATGATCAGGTCAAAACTATCATTCAAGTCACACACATCAGCCTTCAAGACCGTAAGTCCATTTTTGTAGGAGAGCGATTTCTCTATATATGGTTCAACCCCTAAGAGGTTTTTAAATCCACTATTATTCAATTTCAGGAGCAGACGGCCACTTCCGCAACCCACGTCAAGGATTCGGGACTTCTCATCGAACAGATTCGGAGTCACCCAATAAAAGAATTGAGGGAAGAACCCACGAAGGAGAGCCCCCACACGGCTACCCTCCCGCAACAAAGATTTAAGACAGAAACTTCTGAATTTTGAGAGCACAAACGGTTCATCCTCCTTAACGGACCTAACCGCATAGTAACCTTCGTAATACGATCCCATATCAGCGGGAACCTGAAGCAATTGCAAGCAACCACAACGCTCACATTTGAAATACTCAAAGGTTTCAGGACGGCCTTGTCTCCACTCCTTCGCCACTGTAATAGGATACGAACCCACACTATTGCAGATTCTACACTCACAATTCTTCCTTGTCAACATAAGAAATTATAATCTACGTACGTCAATATTCACATGACACAAATTTATAGAAAAAAACAGATACCACACAAACTTCCAGCAATATGTTCACGAAGAAAACAAGCGAGCGGCACCACAATCCAAAGCACTTCACTGACAAAAGAGAATGATAATCTTTCTAAACGGTTTTGTCATTTCCTTAAAAATCACTAAGTTTGAAGGCAGATAAGAAGAATTAACAAAGTAAATTTTAACATTATGTCGTGTGTGAAATACATCGGGGTGGATGACCCTGATATAGACTTGTTCGAAAGTCAATACATCGTTCCAGAAGGAATGTGCTACAACTCCTACCTTATTGAAGACCAACAGATTGCCATCATGGATACGGTGGACGCCCGCAAGACCGGCGAATGGTTGGAGAACGTCAAGAAAGCGTTGGCGGGAAGAACCCCACAATACCTCATCGTGCAACACATGGAGCCTGACCACAGTGGTTCCATCGCCGCATTGGTGGAGGCCTACCCTAACGTGACCATCGTGGCAAGCGCCAAAGCCATCCAATTCATGGGTCAATTCTTCGAAGGGAAGAGCTTCACGACGAAAGCCGTGGGCGAAGGCGACACCCTCTCTTTGGGTAACAATACGCTACGTTTCTTCACCGCACCGATGGTCCACTGGCCAGAGGTGATCGTCACCTACTTGGAGAGCGAGAAAACACTCTTCTCGGCGGACGGATTCGGTAAGTTCGGCGTCTATGGCGCTGATCCGGACGATTGGGCATGCGAGGCCCGCAGATATTACTTCAACATCTGCGGTAAATACGGAGCGCAAGTGGACGCCCTGTTGCGCAAGGCATCCACGTTAGCCATCGAGAAGATTTGCCCGCTGCACGGACCAGTCCTTGAGAACGAGCTATTGGCGGAGGCTATCCGTCTCTACTCCATCTGGTGCAAGTACGATGTGGAGACGCCGGGCGGTGTGTTGGTCGCATACGCATCCATCCACGGAGGCACACGCGCGGCGGCGGAGGCGATTGCAGCCTCTCTAAGCGCAAAAGGAGCCACCAAGGTAGCCATTACTGACTTGAGCTGTGATGACGTCGCAGAGGCGATAGAAGACGCTTTCAGGATGGAATCCATGGTATTGGCCTGCGCCACCTACGACGGAGGCATCTTCCCTCCAATGCACAACTTCCTGCACAAGCTCTCCATCAAAGGATACCAGCGTCGTCGTGTCGGTCTGATCGAGAACGGCACATGGGCACCACAGGCGGCACGCATCATGCGTGAGATGCTGGAGAAGATGAAGGCGGTGGAGATCGTGGAGCCAGTCGTAACGATAAAGAGCCGCATGAAAGAGGCGGACAAACCACAGTTGGAAGCGTTGGCGGACGCTATCGTGCGCAAATAAGCGATAGATTTAACCAATAGATACGACAAGGGCGAAGCGGAAAAGATTCTGCTTCGCCCTTGTCTATGTATAAAGAATATGAACTTATTGAGGATCAAGTTACTCCACTAGAGCTTTCACCGCCCGACCACCGACGCGGACCACATAGACACCCGCCATTTTCATAGGGATACGCACCTCGTCGCCCTTGCCGGTGCCCAACAGTACCCCCATCAAATCATACACGTAGACAGGCTCCTCAGCCCCATCGACACAGATGGTCTTGTCCACAGTATAGAGGGTGATATGTTCGCCTAAGACATCAGAGACACCGTCTGAAGGGAGGAATTGGATTTTGTAAGCCGTTTTCAGCAAGGAATCACCATCAAAGTGTAACGTAAGGATAAGGATATTGGTAGAATCATCGAAGGACTCCTCAATGTGGATCTTAGAATCAGAAGAGACAGCTTCAACTATTCCCGGATGATATTCAACGTCACGAAGTTGATATACGAAAACATCTTTCCTAAAAGTTTTCAGGGGAAGTCCATCCACCAATATGGAGTCAAGATATGGGCGTTTTTTTGTGACTGGATCTGAGTTTGAGTTGGAAACAAATTTAATATGATAAGTGACCGTGTCATAACCCGGATTAGTAACGACAATGGCAATCGTAGATAATGAATCTATGTAATCTTCTGTAACCCAACCATTTTCATGCGCCTCTTTCATATTAAAGAAAAATGGCTTATAAGTAAAATTGCAAGCGGAAGAATAATCGCCATCCACCGCATAATCATATACCCCTTCTTTAATAAGAAGACCTCCACTCGTTTCCTTACCACAATATTCAAACGATACATGGTTCAAGGCCCAATCATATTTTTTCGTATAGAAAGTATAAGTGTGAAAGTTTTCAGAATCATTCCTGTCTACAACCTGAACAGTGGCAATACCTGTCGACGGATCATAAGATTTTCCGATATAACAAGATGAGTTTGCAGCCCATATGACTGTATTGTTACTAGACCGAGAGCCATTTGATGATGTAGACAAGTACAATCCGTCATTCCCATAAAAATCCACCAAATAGTAGGATGAAAAATCATAGACATATTTATAGGGAGAGAAAGTATCGACTTCCGATCTGCCCCAAAGCAAAGAATTCAACCGAGTATTCGGCTTAAACATGAACACATATTCCTGTTCATTTTTTATTATCGTGTCATCAGTTTTGCAATAATTATCGTATCCTTTCACAAGAAGGGTTAGATTTTGGTTATTGGTGTAATGTCTACATTCTACAGTCGCTCCAATCGAAGCCTGAAAAGAAAAAACAATGTCTTCATAAATAAAGTCCAACTGATCATAGCTGAATTTGTCATAAGAGAACCCATCTATAGGGACACCATCAATACTAGCAGAAATCAAATATGATTCAGGTTTTTTACACAAGATAGTATACGTATGCACATTGTCTGAATTAGTTTTATAATCAGCCCCATAAACAGTTAATGTCAACGTATTTGACGAGCAATCATAATTTCTTTTCACGGTAGCACCAGGTTGGACAACATAACCAATCTCCGAACACACATAAAGTTCCGAGAAATCATATTCAAATGAGTCAGGGACAAACATAGAGATAATAGAGTCACTTGCCGTCAAAGCGGTCAGATACGATTCCGGTTTCTTACAACGAATGGAATAAGTATGTGTATTCGTTGAATCATATGAGTTATCCGCCCCATAAACACTAACGGACAACAAACTCGATTCCTCATCATATTTTTTTATTAAGATTGCACCTTGTGACACCTTAAAACTGAATTCCGCACACACATAGTCCTTTGAACAATCATACTCGAACCTATCAAACGAGAAAGAATCCAAAGGCTCATCATTGACCAGTATCGCACTCAAATAGGATTCCGGTCGTTTGCAGGTAAGCGTATAAACAGTGTCCAATGCGTGTATCGTCAAAACAGAAGACTCCGCATCATACGTTCTTTTTGCTTTAACTCCTAAAACTTCTATACTGTTAAACAAAGTTGAGTCCGATAAGTCATACTCGTATTTATCCGCAGAAAAACCATCTATAATGACTCCACTGCTTGTGATTAAAAATGGGTGTCCAAGAGGTGGATTACCATATGAATAAACAGTGCTGTCGTGCACTTCCCAAATCTCTTCACTTTCAGGGTTAACTGGCACATATCGTACACTCTTTATCCTACGATTATAGTTGTCATATGTATAAACCAACTTTTCCTCATATGATATGTCGCTTTCATCATCTATTTTCAGAACATATGATACTAAATTATGAAGACTATCATATTCGTTCCTATATATCCTCTCTACTCGTGGATAATAACTTTCTATATATAGGTCATCATAATCACTTCGCTTGGACAGATTGCCATAATTGTCGTAATAACATCCGTGGTATGATTGATAATAATTGAAATGTGACCCTCCACTCGGATCGCTAATTCCGTAGAACTTACAATCTTCTTTGTAATATCCATCAGATGAATATTCGAAATATGTCATGTCGGTAGGGTATTTCCAATTACCCAATGAATCCGGCATCATCCACAAATGGGCATAAGAATACTCGACAGAATAATTTTTGTATTTTGGCATGCCATTGGAATAAAATTCGTCCACAACAAAAGACGTTCTTCTCCATTGTTTCGTCACTCTATCACATCCGTAAATGAGCGTGTCTATTATCTCTCCACTTTCGTTGGTAACGTAACCGACATTGATACGGAAAAAATCAGACGGTATATATCGTCCATAATCCGTAATGCCTCTTTTAGCATATTTGACATAATAGCACGGCGTAGTATCTATCGTCATGTCTATGTCCAAAACAAAGGTGGTATCCAATTTCTCCGCAGAAAGCGAAAACGGGCAACAAAGCCCCAATAACCCTAAAAGAAATCCCGCGACGCTCTTCTTCCCGAGAAGGCGACCGCCAATTATTGACAAGTGTTCCATATTGATAAAAATTTTAACGTTAACAAATCACACACACGTACAACGCATATACATATACTCAAATATAAGAAATAGACCACAAAATTCCAAAAAATATGCGTACAAACAGTGTGATTTTCCACGGCGGTTTCATTTACCGCATTAGACATATTGCAATTTACTATTTACAATTTATATTCCAGAGGCACGAATGAATGCATCAGAAATTTTCAATCATTTTCCACTGCACTTTCCAAGGATACAAAATGCTCCACTCCATGGACGATTCCCTCTTCAATGAACGGGTTCCACACATCCCCTAAGAACGCCACGCCTCCGAATCCCCAACTCCGCACGAGCGGGAGACGCTCCACCGACATTCCGCCTAAGGCAACCACCTTGTCGTCGATGATCCCCTCCTCTTTTGCCTTGCGCAACATGTCAGGTGAGAGGGACGGTCCGTACCCTTGCTTGGAGATGCTATCGAAGATCGGACTGAGGAAGAGATAGTCACACTGAGGCTTATGGGCGACCACCTCCTCCAAGCTATGGCAGGAGCGGGAGACATGCCCCTTCCACGACTGTGGCGGATAGGGATTCCGCTGGTTGAGATGAACACCCTTCAGCCCATACTTCTCCGCCAGCTCGAAATGGTCATGCAAGACGATACGTGGGTAGTATTGCGGATCCACCTGCTCCAAGAACGACTCATAGGCACGCACATCCGCCTCCGGTTTGCGGAGGTGAAGGTACTCCAATCCATTTCTGAACAGGGCGTCCACACACTGCGCCTCGCCTTGGAAAAACGTGGGATAGGTGATCACAATCAGTTTCATGCCTAAACAATATAATTATTTACAAATCAAACATATGGCTTTCCATCGTGCATAAATCGATGGTCCATAGGCGATTGATCAAAGGGGTTCCTATCCCTGTGATCAGTTGGAGGACCTGATTCGCCTCCACACTCCCCACGATGGCTGGGGTCACGCCTAGCACCGCCTTCGAAGGCGTGTAGTCCTGCGTCTCCTCCTTCGGATAGAGGTCGGTGTAATATTTGGGAGACTTCCCCACCCCGAACACGCAGACTTGGCCCGACAAGCCCTGAATCGAGCCATAGACGTAGGGTTTCTTCTGCGCCCGGCAGACTGCGTCGATAACGTAGCGGGAGGCGAAATTATCGCAGCCATCCACCACCATGTCATAATCACGGATGATCTCCGCCGCATTCTCCTCCGTCAGGCGGCAAGCGTAGGGAACCAGCTTCACCTCGCTGTTCTGGGCGGCGAGACGTTTCACGGCGCACTCCACCTTGCTCAGCCCCACCTCTTCTTCCGTGTAGAGCACTTGCCGGTGGAGGTTCGTGACGCTCACCACATCATCGTCCATCAGTCCGATGGTACCCACACCCGCACCCGTCAGATAGGTGGCGATGGGAGAACCCAGGCCTCCCACACCCACGAGGAGGACACGTGCGTTGCGCAGTTTCTCTTGCCCCGCTTCGCCCATCTCAGGCAAAAGCATCTGGCGGTGGTAGCGTTCTCTCCAGTCCATACTATCCCGCTTTGACGATTTTCAGTTCATCGAAGCTGCTGTCCCAATCCTTCCAGACTGGTTCCCTGCCCAGTTCCTTCAGGCGCGCGTTGATCTCCACCGCCGTACGGTCATCGTTCACATGGAACTGCTCCAGCGCCTGCGGATAGGTGTAGTAACCGCCCGGCTCCGTCTTGCTCTCCGCACTCATGGTCGTGACGCCTAGGCAAGCCATGTTGTCACGGATGATGGCGGGTTCGCGGGTGGAGTAAGAGATGTCCACGTCGTGGTCGAAGATGCGCATGGCGAAGGTCACCTGCGCCAGCTCCTTGTCGGACATGATCACGTTCGGTTGGAATCCACCATTCTCCGCCGGGCGCATACGAGGGAAGTTCACGCTATATTTCGTCTTCCAGTAATGTTTCTGTAGGTAACGCAAGTGGTAAGCCATCATGGTGATATCCGTGCGCCACTCCTTCTCCAAACCGATCAGGACACCCATGCCGATGGAGTGCACACCCGCCTGTCCCATGCGGTCGAAGCCGTTGCAGCGCCACTCGAACTTAGACTTCATGCCCTTCGGGTGGTAGATGTTGTAATTGGCCCGATGATAGGTCTCCTGGAAGCAGATCACACCGTTCATGCCATGACGGGTCAGCTCCTCGTACTCTTCCGTGCTCAGCGGCATCACCTCGATCTTCAGGTTGGAGAAATACTTCTTGGCGACGTCCAACGCCTTGGCGATGTAAGGGACGCCCGCCTTGGCAGGGTTCTCGCCCGTCACGATCAGCAGGTTCTCGAAAGGACCCAGCTTCTTGATCGCCTTGTATTCATCCTCACACTGGTCTATGGTCAGGATGGTGCGCGCCATCGGGTTGCTGATGTGGAACCCGCAATAGACGCACGAGTTGGTGCATGAGTTGGTGATATAGAGCGGAATGAACATCGAAATGGTCTTGCCGAAGCGTTCTTCCGTATATTTCTTGCTGAGACGGGCCATGGTCTCCAAGTAAGGAGCGGCCGCGGGCGAAATCATCGCCATGAAATCCTCCACGTCACAATGTTCCTTCGACAAGGCGCGGCGTACATCCGCATCCGTCTTCGCCGCGATCTTCGCAGTGGTCTCGTCCCAATCTATTTTAGCTAATTCGTCTGAAAACATCTCCTATGAGAATTATGAATTTTGAATTATGAATTTTGAATTATTTCTTTTTGAGGTCATGACTGAGTCTCATGGCGCAGAAGTTCGGTCCGCACATGGTGCAATATTCACCGTCCAGATGTTTCCCTTTGTGGAAATAGGACTGCGCGCGTTCAGGGTCCAGCGACAAGTCGAACTGGTCCTTCCAGCGGAAGTCGTAGCGAGCCTTGCTCAATGCGTTGTCACGCACCTGCGCACCCGGATGACCCTTCGCGAGGTCAGCCGCATGGGCCGCGATCTTATAGGTCACCACGCCCACACGCACATCCTCCTTGTCCGGCAAGGCGAGATGCTCCTTCGGCGTCACGTAGCAGAGCATAGCCGTACCCAGCCAGCCGATTTGCGCCGCACCGATGGCCGAGGTGATATGGTCATAGCCCGGAGCGATATCCGTCACCAAAGGACCGAGCGTGTAGAACGGTGCGTTGTGGCACTTCTCGATCTGGCGTTCCATGTTCTCCTTGATCTTATGCATCGGCACATGTCCAGGACCCTCGATGAAGGCCTGCACGTTCTTGTCCCATGCGCGGAGCACCAACTCACCCAGCGTGTCCAGTTCGGCGAACTGCGCCTCGTCGTTCGCGTCGGCGGTGCAGCCAGGGCGCAAGCCGTCACCCAAGGAGACCGCCACGTCATACTGCGCCAGGATGTCACATATCTCATCGAAATGCTCGTAGAGGAAGCTCTCCTGGTCGTGCACCACGCACCACTTGCTCATGATGCTACCGCCACGGCTGACGATGCCGCAAAGGCGCTTATCCGCCAAATGCACATTCTTCCTGCGGATACCCGCATGGATGGTGAAGTAGTCCACACCCTGCTCACACTGTTCGATGAGCGTATCCTTGTAGATCTCCCACGTGAGGTCCTCCACCTTTCCGTCCACCTTCTCCAACGCCTGGTAGATAGGCACCGTGCCCACCGGCACAGGGCAGTTGCGGATGATCCATTCGCGGGTCTCGTGGATATTAGCGCCCGTGGAGAGGTCCATCAGCGTGTCGCCCCCCCACTTGCAGCTCCACACAGACTTCTCCACCTCCTCGTCGATGCTGGAGGTAGTGGCGGAGTTACCGATATTCGTATTGATCTTCACCAAGAAGTTCCGTCCGATGATCATCGGCTCAGACTCAGGGTGGTTGATGTTAGCAGGAAGCACGGCACGGCCCGCGGCGATCTCGTCACGCACGAACTCAGGCGTGATGTGTGTCTCGATGCCCAACTCCTTGCAGTTCATGTTCTCACGGATGGATACATACTCCATCTCAGGCGTGATGATACCCGCCTTAGCGTAAGCCATTTGGGTGATGCATTTACCCTTCTTGGCGCGGTAAGGCAGAGCGATGTGCTCGAAGCGGAGGTGGTCGAGACTCTTGTCGTCACGGCGCATGCGGCCATATTCGGAAGTGATTTCAGGGAGTTGCTCCACATCGTCCCTACGGGTGATCCAAGGCTCACGCATGCGAGGCAAGCCCTTCTTCAGGTCGATCTCGATGTTCGGATCGCTGAACGGACCGCTCGTGTCATAGATCATGACCTTCGGGTTCTCGGTATTCACCTTCTCACCGTCCACGATACACGTAGTAGGCACCTGTTCCACTTGGCGCATCCCGACACGGATATCAGGGAACAACGTACCCTTCAAATAAACTTTTTCGGAACGTGGGAAAACTATTTTTTGGCTCATAATGATTAGTTTAAGAATGAAGTCAACGGCGAAGAAGCCTCCGCCACAAAATTATCCGCTTGCGTGCCCAGACCAGCCTCGTAAGCCATTCTGCCCGCCTCGACAGCCTGTTTGAAGGCGACAGCCATCGCCACAGGGTCACCCGCCACCGCGATCGCCGTGTTCACCAGGCAGGCGGATGCGCCCATCTCCATCGCCTCAGCCGCATGGCTTGGCACACCGATACCAGCGTCCACCACCACAGGGACGTTCGCTTGTTCGATGATGATACGGAGGAAATCCTTCGTGCGCAAGCCCTTGTTCGTACCGATCGGTGCGCCCAAAGGCATCACGGTAGCGGCGCCCGCCTCCTCCAAACGCTTGCAGAGCGTAGGGTCAGCCTGGCAGTAAGGCAAAACGACGAAGCCCAGTTTCACCAGTTTCTCCGTAGCCTTCAGCGTCTCGATCGAGTCAGGCAACAGATAGCGAGGGTCCGGGTGGATCTCCAGCTTCAGCCAGTTCGTGCCGAAAGCCTCACGCGCCATCTGTGCGGCAAAAACAGCCTCTTCAGCGTCACGCACGCCCGACGTGTTAGGCAACAACTGTATATTTTGGCTCACGATATGCTTCAACATATCATCCTCCTTGTCCTCCAACTCGATACGTTTCATGGCTACCGTCACCATCTCCGTTCCAGAAGCCTTGATGGAAGCCTCCATCAAGCGGTTAGAATCGAACTTACCCGTACCCAAGAATAGGCGGGAGTTGAACTCTTTCCCTGCAATTACTAATTTATCCATAAGTGTTATAATTAATTTTTATTCATTTATTCATTTCATCAAATCCATCAGTTTGCGCATCTCCTCGACCGGGTTTTGCGCCCTCAAGACCGTGCCCGACAGAGCGATGCCCGAGACGCCCGTCCGCATGATCGCGGGGATATCGTCCGCCTCGATGCCCCCGATGGCCACGATAGGCAGGCGGATATCCGCACCCCTCATCTTCTCCACGATAGAGGTGTAGCCCTCCAACCCCAGCACCGGGGAGAGGTTCTTCTTGGTGGTTGTGAACCGAAAAGGGCCACATCCGATGTAATCCGCACCCGACGAGGCATGCGACGAAACATCCTCGAAGGTGTTGGCGGTCCCACCGATGATGAAGCCGTCGCCCAAGATACCACGGGCCTCCGCCACCGGCATATCCTTCTTGCCGAGGTGTACACCATCCGCCCCCACCCGCTTCACCAGCTCCACATGGTCGTCGATGATGAAGGTGGCGTTCTTCTCCGCGCAGAGGTTCTTCACCTCCAAGGCGATAGGCAGGATCTCCTCGTCCGAGGCATCCTTCATGCGCAGCTGCACCCAACGGCAACCGCCCTCCAAGGCCATGGCGATGGAGTCCAAGTAGGAGTATTGCTCCGTGAAGTGCGAGATGAACTGCATCCGCACATTCTCCTGTAACATTTCTTGCTTATTCATAGCGGTCAGATGAATGGTTTAACCGCCGCAGGCAGCCTTGATGATGACGATCTGGGCACCCTCCTTCAGCGGGAAATTCGCCCATTCCGCACGAGGGACGATCTTGTTATCAACCGCCACCGCCACCCCCTTCTCGGGCAGCGACAACTCGTTCGTCAACTCTAAAATCGTTTTGGATTCAGTGGAAGTCTCCTTCGAATTCACAAATACCTTCATTTCTTATCCTCCATTAAGTTAGAACAGAAATAAATCACAAGGAGAAACCAAGATGGATACAATTGATTTTCAATCCCTACGGCAGCATGATCTGCATCAGGTCTGAGGGTATGATCTCAGCCAATCGTACGTTGGCACCCCTTTGATTTATCGTGTGCAAAGGTACGATTTTTAATTTTGAATTATGAATTTTGGATTATGAATTTTAGTTAAAATTGCGTTTTATTCATTATGTTTGCAAATAGTGACAAAATAAACAATGATTAATCAAAACACTCCAGGACTATGATAGGAAAAGACAAATGCAAATATCTACGGGAGATCAGGAAGCGGATCGCCACGGAGAACGATATCAAACTAGTGACGGAGGAATGCACCTACAAAGGAGAGTGCGCGGGCACTTGTCCGAGGTGTGAGGCGGAAGTGCGCTACCTGGAGTCGGAGCTTGACAGAAGGCAGAAGATGGGCAAGATCGTCACCCTCGCAGGACTGTCACTCGCAGGGATAGCCTGCAGTTCTTTGCTCGCCTCTTGTGAAATGCTGCCAGGAAAGGCCATCAAACCACCTGTCGATGAGGTTGACAGTATTGTGAGTGACACGTTAGAGCAGGATTTATATGAGGGAGGTATTGATTTTATCGAACAACCAGACGACGATGACCCTCTGGCAGAACCGGAAGTGTACGAGGCAGAGTAAAAAACAGGTACACCTGTTGCTTTTCAACGCAATAATTTTAAACAAAAAACAATCATACGTAAAAAACAGACTATATTTGTGGGCAAATTCATTTCCAAGGGGAATGAGACATTCAGAAAAGTAAAAAATATTTACCATGCTCGGAAAAGAAAAACGCACGTATCTGCGGAGGAAAGCGTTAGGCAGGAATATCTCCATCGCAACATTATCCATCATAGGATTGGCCTGCGCCACCCTATTCACCTCCTGCGACGAAACGGATGAGGTCATAGAATTCGATTCATACATGAGTGAAAACGCATCCGTAAAGGAAGTGGGCGAAAGATATGTATTGCACCAAAACATCATAGACTATCTTTTTTACCAAAACATCTCAACGGAATCAGACTCCGTCTCATTTAATCTCTACAGATTTCACTTTACCGTAACAAGTGACGGGGAAATCAAAGACATCACTTTCGACACCGACAATTCACCATACGTGGCCGAGATCACGACATTGTTGGAGAGTATCCCGCACGAGGAATTGAACACGTTGACGGAAGATTGGATTTTCCACATATCATACGTCAAGCAAGGAGAATCACAGGGGAACCGATTATATTTCATAAGTGAATAAGGCAAAAGGATGAGAAAGAAAATAATGCTAATGTTGGCTCTGTTCAGTGCGGCAACTCTCTATGCGGAGGACGAGAAAGGAGAGAACATTTACAATACACAAGGATTCAAGTTGCGACCGGAGATATGTTCGGTAGGAATCAGTTCATCGAGGAGTACGGAATATGAAGGGAAGGACTCCCCTTGCCTCACCACGGGCCTATCCATCAACCTCGGCTACCAGCACGACGAACGCATTTGCTATGGAGTCGGTGTAGGGTACAAGATGACGGTCACCGAGGTGTATAATTTCAAATGTTACGAATCGATGCCCATCTATGCGGATTTGCGGCTTAACACATCCGGCAGAAAATTCGCAAGGGTTTGCGGCATCAAATTAGGGTGTCTTGTCAATCTGAAAGGGCACAAAGGGGAGGTTTTCACCACATACCAAAGGAAAGAGGACTACAAATGGTTCTTCAAGGACTACCAATACAGGAACAAGCAAAAAGGTCTCTATTTCTGTCCCGAGTTAGGGTTCCGGATCAAGAAGGTGGAGATGTGCCTCAGCGTACCGATGATGGAGTTTATGCGTGTATGCACGACCTACGACAGTCAGACCCATGTCACCATAAAGGATGAGAGGACGATTGGCATGGATGTCAGCGTCAACCTCACGCTATGCTATAACATCAAATTGTAGGAGGGAAGGCGCATTGCGCACTGTACAGACGCAAAATATTGCGTCTCTACGGCAGGATCACCACACCATTACACATTGTACAGACGCAAAATATTGCGTCTCTACGGCAGAATTAACGCTAAATCCGCCGCAATAGGATAATAATCATATAAATAAATTATATTTGTGAACAAATTCATTTCTTAAGGTGATGAATCATTCAAAATCTGTAAAAAAATTTTTGTCATGATAGGGAAAGAGAAATGTAAATATCTGCGGGAAATCAGGAAGAAGATCGCTTTAGAGAACGATATCAGGCTTGTGACGGACGAATGCGCCTACAAGGGAGAGTGCAAAGGCACCTGTCCAAAGTGTGAGGCGGAGGTGCGCTACCTGGAGCAGGAGCTCGACAAGCGTAAGAAGTTGGGGAAGATCATCACCATAGCGGGGCTTTCCCTCGCAGGCATAGCCAGCAGTTCGCTCCTATCCGCCTGCTGTGACGAAGGAGACGTGGGTCCCGATCCTTTTGGCAGTGACAACGTGAAGGAGGCCGCGGTGAGGCACACACTCTATAACAACATCTTAGAATACCTGAATCAGAACAACATAGACTGTAAAGATTACTACAGCAAGACAGACACCATTCCTGCGGGAAAGCCTATTGTCAGCTTCACAGTGACCCACAAGGGGACGATCAAGGACATCACCTTCGTATGGAAAGAGAATCCCCTCAACGAGGATATCGCCGCACTGATACAAAGCATTCCAAAAGAGGAGTTGAACAGTTTGCAGGAAGACTGGAACTTCAGCGTCTGCTACAAAATAAATAGCAGGAAAGTCATTTTTGAGGATACCCAATATTACTATTACTAAAAAACGACAAGACATGAGAAAAATATTCACGATGCTCTTCGTACTCTGTGCGGCGCATCTATCCGCACAAGAAGCATCAAGCGAAAAGAGCTATTTCACGGAAGGTTACGAGCTACGAATAGAGCGTATGACGCTAGGCACCATCATATCAGATGACCTGTCCAGCGAAGACGACGGGGAGATCACCTTCTCCCATGGCATATCAGTAAACTTCGGACGGCAACACGACAAGCATCTCTACTACGGGTTGGGCGTTGAATTGAGGAACCGATTAGACATGTCTGATATAATATACTTTTCACTACCCGTCTACGCTGAGTTCCGCAGCTACTTCCCCATCAAAAAGACTGCTCCATACGTTGGCATGAAGTTAGGCTATAGCATCAACCTCAAGGGAATGAAGAGTGAAAGATATGATCTCTACCAACGGCATGACGGGAAATGGTTCCACAAGGATTACAATTACGAAGACAAGGAGAAAGGAATATATGTCGAGCCAGCGATAGGAATCCGCATCAAACAGGTAGTAGACCTAGGGCTCTCACTCCCCATCGTCCAGTTTGTCAGAGAAACGGAGGCCTATGACAGCCAAACCCGGCGCACGGAAGAGTACAAGAAGCGGGACCTGAGCATGAGTCTCAATGTGACGATAGCTTTTCACATCAAACTATAAGCGAAAAAAAAGGCGATTCGAACCGAACCGCCTTTTTGTTTAATATAAATTCAGAATAGGATTATTCCGCGCTATTATCAACGATCTCAGCGTCAGCAGCGTTCTTTCTGATAGACTCGATACCGTTCAAGCAACCAGCCTTAGCCTTGTAGCTCTCACCAGTAGCGATGATCTCACCATTGCCGGCTTTCAAACGGAAGCGGAATTCGCCCTTCTTGTCCTTGTATACCTCGAACTTAGGGTTCTTCTCTGTAGCGAAACCTTCAACAGTCTGATCCTCAACTTTAGCCACCTGGCTATTTTTCTGTACACTGGCAATACCAGACTTGCAAGAAGACAAAGATGAATAAACCTCTGAAGTAGCGATGATCTCACCATTGCCTGCCTTCAAGTTGAACACCACACCATTCTTCGCTTTAGAAATCACAAATTTTCCCATAACATTAATATTTAAAGTTAATAATTTCAAACACTAAGCGAATTTAAAAATAATAGTCGTGAAAAAAAATATTTATGACATAAAAATTCATGTATGATGATTCAGAAAATAAATTGTTAGAGCAAAGCATTAGTCATAAAAATCGGACTACCCCAATCAGTTTAATCATTTCTTGTGCACCACAACACGCTGGGAAGAGCCATCCGACAAAGAGCACACGATGTATACACCATCACTCATGGCAACGTCAGTCACTTTAGAGCGCACCTCCACTCCATTCGCAGCCACAAAGCTTGCCACAGGTCTGCCCATTAGGTCGTAGAGCGTATAGCGGGTAGGCACGTTCGGGAAGTCTGCGGAAATCTCCTCGCACCTTGTCAGCGTGATGTCCTGCTCGGCATCGCCCGTGTAGATATCCTCCGGATAGGCGAAGGCCTCGTCACCGATTTTCAGGTTGCCGAACCCTAAGTTGGCAAGGCGGGTCGGGTCATTCAGTTGCTGACGGATAGGTGAGAGACGGAACTTATGGCTATATGTATTTTTAGGGAAGAGCATATAGTCGTCCATCGGTTTCGCACCCCAGCTGTTCACACCGCCAAGGCCCATTTGATGCAGGTCTATGCGGAGGGTGATATCCTCGTCACGCTTCAGGTCCCAAGGCAGTTTCACGTCCGTCAACTGCTGCGGCGTATAGTGTTGCGCGCTGAACTCCATGCGAGGGGAACCCACCACCATCAGGCCCACACCGTTTGCGTTGGTCATCGTAGCCCACTTCACATCCGTGCGTTGGCCCGTCTCACCGATCTCCATGTAAGGGATCGTCATGGAGTCTGCAGTGGTCGCATAGACACCCATGAAGCTACCTCGGTTACGACCGATGTAGTTCTCCTCCGGTCCACGGCCGTACCATCGCACCCGCTCGAACCCGCCAGGCAGCGTGATGAGCGTACCCACGTTAGGAATCTCAGAAAGTGAGCCATCCGGGTAGAGGGTATAATCCACCAAGACATCACCGCTACCATAGATGGTGTAGCTCAGGCTCATGCGTGATGAGCCAGCCTCAGGGAACTCCAGCTGGAAGGAGACCTGCGTCTCACGGTCGGAAACCGTCTTCACATTGGCACCCTTCACCGAGCGTTTTTGGCCCGCATAGCGCCAAGCGGAACAGCGTCTCTCCATGCCATTGCCCTTGTCATTATCGATTGGTGCACGCCAGAAATTTGGCACCGGACCATCCTTGATCAACGTCTCACCGTTCAATGAATAGTCACGGATGACACCATACGAGAGGTCTATGGTCACGCTGAAATCCTTTCCCGTGATCTTAACTGAATTATTCTCCTTCGACACCTCCTGAGCCTCCAACGAAGAGATGGCGATGCGTGGAGTGGTTTCGTCCCCTATCTTCATGCGGAACTGGTCCATGGCGATGCTATAGCCCTTCTTCTCCCAGGCGGTATTCTCCTTCAGGACAAAATCCAAGTCCAGGTGATACTCGGAGCCCGGCTTGGTCTCCACCGCCGGCAAATCCAGCGTCACACTCTTCTTGCCCAACGAAGCGATGTCTAAATCAGAGGCGTCGATAGCTCCCTTAAAGATGACCTTACCATCCTCACGGATGCGCCAGACACCATCCACCACATCCTTGATATTCACAAAGTTAAATCTACTCTCGATGGATACCTTCCCCTTGGCGGCATCCTCCTCCTTGACGATGATGTTACGGTATTGGTACTTCACTTCATAGATTTCAGGCTGAGGGGTACGGTCAGGGAATACCAGACCATTGGCGCAGAAGTTATCATCGTTCGGTTGGTCGCCCCATAAGCCTCCGAAATTGAAGTAGTTGGAGTTGCCACGGCGCAAGCCTTGGTCGATAAAGTCCCAGATGAACCCGCCGAAGGAGCGTGGGTTCGCGTAGAAAGCGTCCATATACTCCTGCAGATCGCCCACGCTATTACCCATGGCATGCTCGTACTCGCAGAGCATGATAGGCTTGTTATTGTTATCATAACCCCAGATGGCGCCTGGACCGAAGTACATCCAGCTGTTCACGTCCGCATTGTTCCAGTCGCCCTCATAGTGCACGGGGCGGGTCTTGTCAGCGAAGTGCGCTTGATCCAGTTCGGAGCGGAAGACGTTACCGTTGCCCGCCTCATTGCCCAACGACCAGAGGCAGACGCAAGGATGGTTCTTGTCACGTTGCACCATGGAGTTCATACGCTCCACGCAGGCTCCGCGCCAGTCGTCACTGCTCTTCGGTAGCTTATCGTTGGCACCATGCGACTCCACGTTCGCCTCGTCGATCACGTAGATACCATATTGGTCGCAGATATCATACATGCGGGGGTCGTTCGGGTAATGCGACATACGCAACGCATTGATATTGAATCGTTTCATCAGCTTCACATCCTCCTCCATCCGTTCATAGGTCATCACACGTCCACGGTCAGGATCAATCTCATGACGGTCCACTCCTCTGAACTTAATCGGCTGGCCATTAATCAGGAAGCGTGTGATACCGTCGCCTCCCTTCTTCAGCTCCACCTTGCGGAAGCCCGCCTTGTTGCTTTCGTACTGCACCACCTTGCCCGCCGCATCCTTCAGGGCCAGGACCACCGTATAGAGGGAAGGGGTCTCGGCCGACCAGCGGTTAGGCGCTTTCACATCCACATGGAAGGAGGCGTCCACCTCCCCGCCATTCGGACGGATCTCCGACAACTGCTTCGTGATAGGGGTGAAGACCTCCTTGCCCGCCGCATCGTACAAGCCTAACTCCACACTGTAGCCCTCCGCTGATTCGCCGGAGAAGTTATCCACCCAAACCGTCGTGTTGAAGTCACCGTCCACATAGTTATCCTGCAAAGATGCATTGATCTGAAAATCTTGTATCTGCACCTTAGGTGTGGCGTAGAGGTAGACATCACGGAAGATACCCGAGAGACGGATGAAGTCCTGGTCCTCCAGCCAGCTACCATCACTCCAGCGGAAGACCTGGACAGCGATGTTATTCTCCCCTGCCCTCAGTTTGTCCGTCACGTCGAATTCATGGTCCGTGTAGGAGTTCTCGCTATAGCCCACGTAGGCGCCATTGATCCAAACATAGTAGGCCGATTCCACGCCCTCGAAGTGCAGGCGCACACGCTTACCCGCCCAGTTGTCAGGAACCGAGAAGGTCCTGCGGTAATGCCCCACCGGGTTGTAGGCCGTAGGGGCCGCCGGTGCGCTGATCCAATCGTTCTTAGACCATGGGTAGGTCATGTTCGTGTAAATCGGCAGATCATAGCCCTGCAGTTGCCAGTTGCCCGGCACGGCGACCTCCTTCCAATCGGAAGCGTTAAAACCATCCTCAAAGAAGGAGCTGTGACGCTCTGAGGGCTTGCTCACCCAATAGAACTTCCAGGTGCCCGAAAGCGTCTGGTACCACTCGGACGCTCGTCTGTCCCCCTTGATCGCCTCCTGCAAAGTGCTGTAAGGCATGGAGGTCACGTGCGGTTTCAGCGTGTTGACACCATAAATCGTAGGTTTTCCGTTCCACTCATTGTCTTGGGCGGAAAGATTGAACGCTGCGGCAAACAAGGAAGCAGCGATGAAACTCAATGACAATCTATTCTTTTCCATAATATAATTCTTACAATAGTCTGACAATCAATATATAATCACTTAACAATATGCTTAAAGGCTAATCCGTCGGAAGCACGGAGGAGGTATACGCCAGGCAGGAAGCCCGCCCTTTCCATGGAACGTTCAATGGAGGAAGGATCACCTCCCTCCACATGAATCGTTCCGCAGTAATAACCTCTTATATCATAAACATATAACACTTGTTCTCCATTCGATGCAAGGGTGGAAGTCAGGGAGGTAATCTCCGATAGGTTCTTGGCGAAATGGATACGGTCGATGTTCGCGTACGGACCTGTGATCACCAGGCGCAAGACATGTTCGCCCGCTTGTAGCTGGGTGGTCTCACCGTCAATCGTGGTATAATCGGTCCAGTTCTCCCCTTGCGGTATCTCCAAGGTGTCCGTAATCGCAGCACCATCCAGGAAGAGGCGGAAGCCCGAGTGTTCCAAGCCGGAAGCCACCCACGCGCGGAACTGGTAGCGGGAGGATTCCTTCACGTTCAGCGTATACTCCAGCCACTCTCCCGCAGCCGTGTAACCCAACGCATAGCCGTCGGGATGGAGCGAGTCACCGATCGCCACGATGTCCACACCGTCCTCACGGTAAAATCCCTCCTCATTAAGGAAATCCGTATCGTAGAAGGAGACGCTTTGTCCACCCAAATCGTAGTTCTCCATCTCGATAACGCCAGGGATGGCAGCATCCTCGACGAAGGCGGTTTGTGGCACGACCTCCGAGAAATCAGGCAGGATGGTGACCTTCACGGAGAATATGCCTTGGAAATCCTTCTCGATACCCGCATTGTTGATGACGGTCTGCGAGTGTCCGTCGTTGTCGTGGCAATAGTTCGATCCAGCCTGGTTGGCCGCATTGCCGGAAGGGGCGCGGTCGTACACATTATCGGAGACCTCGAAGCCGCTCGAACCCTCGTCCAAGTAGATTGGGAGCACCCAATAGTCCGCCCATTGCGAAGCGGAGATGTCCGAGATGTAATTGTGTTGTATCTGTCCACCCGTTCCCTGGTTGGAGAGCGTGTAGATCGGTCCGCAGTCCGCCAGCAGTTGGGAGACATGGTGGATTCTGTTCCAGTTGATATGGTTATTGTTCATGGCGGTCTCCTGCTTTGTCCAGCCGAAGCCCACGGAGATGCCCGAATAGTTCATGTAGGCCAGTTCATTGTGCTCGATGACGATATCCCTCGGATAGCCCGCTCCGATGCCCACGGAGCCCTGCGACTCGGTGGTGACGTGGTGAATATAGTTGTTCTTGATTGTGTCGCGGGTGCATATCTCCGCACGGTCGGACGGGTTATAGGCTTTGTGGATCTCCGTGTTGTCGTCCTGCGAGAACTTACCGATCATGATGCCCGCCGCACCCAAGTCGGTGAAGATATTGCCCTGTATCATATCATCGTTGGTGCCCGATACGAAGTCCAAGCCCGTCATGGCCATTTGGGCGAATATGTTCTTCTCGATGCGGATATGGTGGGCGTTCTCCACCCTGACACCGGAAGCAGGACGCTTCAGGAGGAATTGGTTACTGCGCAATGGCTGTCCCGGATGCTCGTCCAACACGTCGAGATGGTAGAGCCCCGCCTGCAGGTCCATGTAGCCCTTCTCGCTCGGCAGGGTGAAGTTGGTATGGGCGAATGTGATGCCCTCGAAAGAGAGGTAGCCCACCTTGTTGGAGGTGCTTTCCCCTTGGATGGCGATCAATGTCTCCAAGCGTGGGGCGACCACCAAGCTCTTGGTCATATTCTCCCCTTCCCTCGCCTTGTAGTAGAGCATGTTCTCCGTCTCGTCCAAGTACCATTCTCCCTCTTGATCAATAAACTCGTAGGCGTTCTCGAAGTAGAAGCATTGTTGGCGGGGCGGGTTGCTCATGAAGGCGGTACCCAGCATCGGATATTTGCGGCGCCAGATCATCGTGTGCTCAGGCTCCTGCACCTCTATCTTGCAGACATTGCCCTTGTTGGTGATCTTGCTCAGACGCAGGATAGACTCCGCCCAGGCAATCATCAGGTGCATCTCCACTTTGTTCAGCTGGTTCCAGTTACCCACTTGGTCGCTGTAGACCTCGAAGCCCTTGCCGAGCGTGTCGACCTTCGCCAAGCGGAAGAAGTTATGGTCACCGTTCTCCTTCAGGTTCGGATAGCGGGCACGGATAGCCTTCTTACCATTCACGTAGAGCTGACGGAAACGGGCTTCCACGTTCGGTGCGGCCCAGATATTGTTTTCAGCGTCATGCAGGGTCCAACCCTCGATAGGGATGCCACCCGTCACCAACGGAGACTCGCCCGGATAGTTTCTGTAACGGACATAATGGCCCGACTTGCCTCCGTCCAGGTTATTCAACGTCAGCGTACTGGCCAGCTGATAGGTACCCCCTCGCAGACAGACCACAACGTCGCCCGTCATTGTTTCGTTCACCTTGCGCACCTCCTTCTGCGCCCTTGCGAGCGTCTTGAAAGGAGCTTCGAAAGTGCCCTCATTCGTGTCGGAGCCAGAAGGAGCCACGTAGAAAGTAGCCTGATTGCCCGTCTCATCGTACTGATTCGACTCGCCTTGCGCCAACGTCACGGCAGGGGAAAACATCATTGCACCCAATAATGCCTTACGGGTAGACGCACACGCCACCCTTCGCAGGAATTCTGCCCCAAAAAGATATTTTTTCATTGCCTACAATAAATTTATAATACAGTGTCTCTCAATAATTTACAACAACAGCATAACCGAACCTTAGACCTTATACAGTCCAATTTCACTCATTCAATCGTAAAAAGACATCTAATATTTTAGATGTAAAGGCTTGGTCGTGTTTTTCAAATCAGCAACGAGAATAGTCTGTTCACTCATTGCGCGTTTTTCCACAAAACATATTATTTACCCCCGCAAAGATAGTTTTTTTTCAACAAACGCAACGCTTTTCCTATGTTTTTTTCATACCGCCCATCACTCGTGTTCTTCGAGAGACGATTTCAGCTGTTGGTATTCCTCCAGCAAATCCCAGAGTCCGTCTTCGCTCAGCACGCCCCGTTTGAGGTCGGCAGGCAAGGCACCCTCCTCGTCGGCTTCGAAGTCGGTGCGCCAATCGGTCCTGTAGTAGTTTTCCAACTCGGAGATGACGGGCTGCAAGGCGTGAAAGTCATCAATCGCCTGTTGCAAATGACGGATCACCTCGTTGCTACTGTCGAAAAGGGTCTCCATCTGTGCGATGCGTTCTGTTTGTGTCATTGATTTATTGATTTTATTATACAATTCATTTTCAAGCAAATACAAACAATTTTTATAATCTCCGTCTATTATCGTAACCCTTTCACCACACTTTCCGAACCCCTCAATCACTGCATGGTTATCCTCTTTCAGGCCTTCGAGGGTGCAATCATCGTCCATGCGGGACTCGATGTCCGAGGCATGGGCAGAGATATCGTCGAAGTGCGAATCGATGTATGCGTCCGACATGGCCAGACAGACGAAACGGATGGCGGACAGAGAGTTATCGTCAAAGTCCCGCCGCCAATCAAACGGGATGTAACAACCCTCCACAATCAGGCGCTGGTTATTTTCGAGGGCCGTCTTTATCATTTCTCGGACGATAGGCCACAAGTAATCCGTGAGGGCGGTGGTGTCGCTTAGGGGCGTCAGTTCCGTGTGTCCGCTACGGATAAGGCCCATCTTCAGATGGTCGATCGAGAGGTAAGGCATGCGATACCTTTCAAGCAGTCTTTGCGCCAGAAGCGTTTTGCCCGTGTGGGATGCGCCTGTGATCAGAATAATCTTGGGAATGAGATGTTCCATTTCTCAACTTTTAAATTCATACACTACTCCCTACCAACATCATGTAGAGATTCTTCATAAAAACACATTTAATCGTAAACTAATCCCCATACATTTTTGAGAGAATTTTATCTGCATCTTCCATACAAGGGCCTTTCCCAATTACCTCCATCAGTCCAAGTCTCTCCTACTTTGATCCAAGCATTGTTCTTATACTTGAGAATAGATATTTTCCCATCTCTTTTTTTCTCCATAGCGGGACAATTACCTCCACGAGGAAATAGTCTCCCATATTTGGAACCCTTTTTAGGTATTGCCAACATGGCTCCATTCCACTTGAATTCATTTTTCTTATAATTTAACACGCCATCATTTGACAACGGATAGGTTAAATAGCAAGTAAATGTGTCCTTAGACAAATAACAACTATGAATAGAAATAGAATAAAGCTCAAATTCACTCTTTTTACAACTCAGATCTTTATGATGCAGAAAATCCACATTGACTTTTTCACCAATCTTTATTTTAGTCGGCTCCGCAGAATAAACACAATATGCTTGGAACAGTAAATATCCCACAACAAATAAACGCATAATGCAACCAATGTTCTTCATGTTTTCGTCCCTCTTATTGTTCAGGTAACTTATAGTCTCCTTTATCGCCCGACATGAATGGATAAAAAAAACAGCGGGGCGAAATAGGGCTTCGCACAACCACCGTTACCGCAAATATAACGCAAAAAAAACAACAAGCAAAAGGATGTGGATATTTTTCCAGAAGCACAGCGGATTCATTCAACAGATAGGGAACCTTCCAACCTAAGCAAAGCTATTTTATTATTGATTCCGCCTCCATAGCCCGTGAGTTGTCCCCCAGCACCCATCACACGGTGGCAGGGAATGATTAGGCAGATGGGGTTCCACCCTACCGCACCGCCCACCGCCTGCGCCGACATCTTATTCAATCCGTGCCTTTGTGCTATCTGCGTGGCTATCTCGCCGTAGGTCATTGTCTCCCCGAAAGGAATGGTGCACATGATCTCTGACACTTCCTGGCGGAAAGGTGTCACGTTATCCAGTTTGTACCGTGGTGTGAAATCGGGCTGATGCCCCGAGAAGTAGATGTCGAGCCAACGCCGCGTCTCCTGAAAAATGGGCAAATCGGTCTCATCACCTTCCTGCAGGTGTTCCTCTGCCTTCTGTGAGCCGATGAAATGGAGAGCCGTGAGGAGGTCACCGTCGGAGGCAAGCAGAAGGTTGTCGAAGGATGGAGGGGTGATATAGAGGGAGGTGTAAGGCATTTTCTGCTATATTGAGGATGGTTGCGATATGCAACAATATTCAGGATTCATCAGAAAAAACATGGTTTAATGCCATAATAAATCCATAACGTACGGTGTGGCGAGAATTGGGAACCACAACTCGAAATCGCCAAGCGACAAAAGAAGTAAAGAGAATAATTTTGCTCTATACGAATAGTTTTTACCATTTTTACGAATTAGGACAACTAGCAAGATGTTTAAAACAATTGAACCTAGCATGGCCGCAAAAAGGTATTTGACCTCAGGGCTTGGCTCAACAAAAAGATAGCCAAAGGTACATATGCCAAGCACTAGGTTAACAATGGCGATTACATAAAGCATCGTGACGTGTTTAGATTACAATAATTTTTCAATCACTTCGGCAAGTTCTTCCGGCTCTGTCGTGGGCTCGAAACGTATAATCTGACTGCCATCTTTTGAAATCAAGAATTTGGTGAAATTCCACTTGATGTCAGGATTCTCGGCGTAATTAGGGTCGTTCTTAGTCTGCATTTCGACCATTATCTTCCCCAATTTGTGGTCTTTGTTGAACCCGGCGAAGCCTGCCTTGCTCTTTAGATAGGTGAAGATAGGATTAGCGTCAGGTCCATTCACGTCAGATTTCTTCATTATCTGGAAAGTCACGCCATAGTTTATCTGGCAGAATGAGGCGATCTCAGCATCCGACCCCGGATCTTGCTCAGCGAACTGGTTGCACGGGAACCCGATGACCACAAGGCCTTTATCTTTATATTGCTCATGTAACTTTTCCAACCCTGCGAATTGAGGTGTGAAGCCGCATTTGCTTGCCGTATTGACGATCAATAGGACTTTTCCCTTGAACTGTGAAAAATCTAACTCTTCGCCATTGCTCATGGGCGCTTTAAAATCATAAATAGTAGACATATCTTTATTTTTAATTACGTTGTTTTTACCGCAACTTGCCTTGGAAAGGTCGTTACCGTTGCTTGTGTTGCAGGACATGATACAGAGTGTGGCTGTCAACACTAAAAAACTTAGTTTTCTTCTCATTTTGTTGTATTGAATTTATACTTGCTGAATTGTTATGTCTCGACAAAACAATGTTCAAAGTAAACGATAATTGTTGTAAATCACAAATAATTAGATCGTTCCTTACTTGTTTTTATTTAAAGAGTACGGCATCGCCCTCAAATGGAGAGCGATGCCGTTGTACTTTTGTATGGGTATATGCCTAGAAGAATTTTGCGATTTCATCCAAATCTCTTCTGTTTGGATACGTAGGCTCCTCCGCTCTGTAGCCCAAGGCGATGACAGCCATGATGGTCTCGTTTTCAGGCACACCGAATAGTTTACGGAGTTGCTCGGAATCACGCATTCCCATGATGAGCGAGTCGAAGCCCATGGCACGTGCTTTCAGGATGAGGTAGCAGTTGCTGAGACCGTTGTCGTAGGCTCCCCATCCGTCGCCGATCTCGTTGGTTTGGTTGCCCTGGAAGAAGCCCGATTTTCCCTTTTCGAAAGTGGAAAGGATGAGGACGGGCGCATTGGCGATTCTGGATTTGTTCTTCTCTCCAACCAATTCTTGTACAGCCTCCAGTTTCTCTTGGCTGATGGCTACGTAGTACTTCGTCGGTTGCTGATTGGCCCAAGAAGGAGCCTCTTGAGTGGCTTTGAGCAATTCACGCACTTCCGCTTCCGTGATTTTCTTTGTCGCGTCATAGCTGCGTATGCTTCTACGCGATAGGAGAACTTCATCGAAGGATGGTGACTTTGTTTCGTTTACGGCTTGTTCCTTTTCAGAAGAGCAGCTGCCGAATAGAGATAGCGCCATTGTGGCACACAAGAAAATCAACTGTTTCATGTTATAATCTTTTTTATTAATATTTTCACAAATATATATAAAATGTTCGCAACACAACATACTTCAAAAAAAATGATTGCGACAGGGAATGTGGTGGCGGGTATAGACAATTCTTCCTTAAATAGTCAGTTATAACATACGTGCAGATCTTTCCAAATCATTTCTTCAACAAATCAGGTCGCAGCAGTTTGGTTCGTTCCACTGCCTGCTCGTACTCCCACTCCTTGATCTTCGCCTCGTTGCCGGAGAGAAGGATATCAGGCACTTTCCACCCCTTGTATTCCGCAGGGCGCGAATAGACCGGTGGAGCCAAAAGATCATCCTGGAAGCAGTCCGACAAGGCGGATTGCTCGTCGCTCATCGCACCCGGAATCAACCGCACGATAGCGTCCGTCATGATGCAGGCCGCCAATTCGCCGCCCGTCAGCACATAATCGCCCACGGAGACCTCCTTCGTGATCAGATGCTCACGGATACGGTGGTCTATGCCCTTGTAGTGGCCACAAAGGATAATGACATTGTTGAGGAGCGACATGGTGTTGGCCATCTTCTGGTCGAACATCTCCCCGTCAGGCGAAGTGTAGATCACCTCGTCATAGTCTCGTTGCTCCTTCAGGTGGGTAATCAGACGGTCGATCGGTTCGATCTGCATCACCATGCCCGAACTGAACCCGAAGGCGTAATCATCGATTTTCCTATGCTTGTCGAGCGTATAGTCACGGATATTGTGCACGACGATCTCCGCCAAGCCTTTCGCCTGCGCTCTCTTCAGGATGGAATGGTTCAGCGGACTATCCAGCAACTCCGGCACGGCCGATAAGATATCGATTCTCATAGTGTCACTTCAATTTACTCATGAAACGTTCTGCGTCCACCACGAAACGCTGGTGATCCGCCGAGCCGATCAGCTCTCCCTGTTCGTTCTTCGCCTCAATGGAATAGGCGATCCTGCGGCCATCAATCTCCGTGATCGTAGCCGTGAAGGTGATGCGGGCGCCTACCAACGCCGCCTTGGTATGCTTCGCATTGATCTCCGTACCCACCGTCTGGGAGCCCTCCGGAAGAGCATCCGCCACCATTTTCAGTGCGGTGTTCTCCATGTAAGCGATCATGGCGGGCGTACCGAAAACCGGCAATCCGCCAGAGCCTAAAGCGACAGCGGTATCCTGCTCGCGGACAGATATCGTCTGGGAAAAAGTTTGTCCTACCTGCATATCCGTAATCAATTAAAATTCAGAAGAGAAATGGAACCTGATCTTAGGGAAGTCCGTCTGCGCCATCTGGAGGATATAGCCTGAGTCGGCCAGGAAGACATCCCTATCCTCCATATCCTTGGCCATATATTGGTACTTACGCTTCTTGAAGGTATCCAACGCCTCCGCATCGTCGCTCTCGATCCAGCAAGCCTTGTAGAGGTTGATAGGCTCCCAGCGACACTTCGCGTTGTACTCATGCAGCAGGCGGTACTGGATGACCTCGAACTGGAGTTGTCCGACCGTACCGATGATCTTGCGTCCGTTGAATTGGTTGGTGAAGACTTGGGCTACACCCTCGCCCATCAACTGTTCGATACCCTTTGCCAACTGTTTCGCCTTCATCGGGTCATCGTTCTCTATGTATTTGAACATCTCAGGCGAGAAGCTAGGCAATCCCTTGAAGTGGATGGTCTCGCCGGAGGTGAGCGTGTCACCGATCTTGAACGTTCCGCCCGAGTCGGGAAGACCCACGATATCGCCCGGCCAAGCCTCGTCGACCGTCTCCTTCTTCTGCGCCATGAAGCAAGTCGGAGCGGAGAACTTCATCATCTTATCGAGGCGCACATGCTTATAGTTGACATTGCGCTCGAACTTGCCCGAGCATACCTTCACGAAAGCGATGCAGCTGCGGTGGTTCGGGTCCATGTTGGCATGGATCTTGAAGACGAAGCCCGAGAAGGCCGTCTCCTCAGGTTTCACCACACGCTCCTCCGTCTGGGTAGGCTGCGGTGTAGGCGCGATTTGGCAGAAGCAATCGAGCAACTCCTTCACACCGAAGTTGTTAAGCGCACTACCGAAGAAGACCGGCGCCACTTGGCCCGCCAGATACTCATTCACATCGAGGTCCGAATAGACCCCATTGATGAGGTCGATATCCTCGCGCAGTTGTTGCGCATCCTCCTCACCGATATGCTTCTCCAGCTCAGGGCTGTTAACGTCCTTGAATTCGATATTCTCTGTAACAACCTGTTTGCTAGGCGTATATAGATTCAGTTTTTGTTCGTAGAGATTATAAACGCCCTTGAACTTATCTCCTTGGTTGATAGGCCAAGAGAGCGGGCGGACACGGATATTCAGCTCCTTCTCGAGTTCGTCCATCAGGTCGAACGGGTTGTTACCGTTGCGGTCCATCTTATTGACAAAGACGATGACCGGCGTGTTACGCATACGGCAGACGTTCATGAGCTTACGGGTCTGCGCCTCGACACCCTTCGCGCAATCGACGACGATGATAACGCTATCGACGGCGGTCAGCGTACGGAACGTATCCTCCTGGAAGTCCTGGTGACCCGGCGTGTCAAGGATATTGATTTTGAAGCCATTGTAATCGAAAGCCATGACGGAAGTCGCCACGGAGATACCACGCTGCTTCTCGATCTCCATCCAGTCGGACGTGGCAGTCTTTTTTATCTTATTGGATTTAACGGCCCCCGCGATGTGGATAGCGCCACCAAATAGCAATAGTTTCTCCGTCAATGTAGTCTTTCCGGCATCCGGGTGACTGATAATCGCAAAAGTACGTCTTCTTTTAATCTCTTCTGATAAGCCCATAATTTCATTATTCAATTATGGCGCGAAGTTAGCAAAAAAGCGCATATAATTCTACGACGAATGCGCCATCTTTCTTTTTTGCGCCAAGAGGGGTTAAAGACAAGTCTGAGCGAAAGCTATCTGCGGTTTTCGTGGATCTCCATTCTGTGCCACAAGATAACAGGCATAACGGGTAAGCATGATGTCGTCCACCTCACGTTCAGAACCTAAACCGAACGAGACCATTTTGCTGACGTCAGCAAAATGATCCGACGCCAGCTATCCCTTATTATTCAGCAGTTTCTTCTCCTCTGTTGCCAAACGACGTTCTACTTTTTTCACATCCTCGGCAGGAGGAAGATTCTCTGGAATAATACTCCGCTCAACAAGCATTTTCCTTACCGCCGCATTATTGTCAACATGCTCTTGTGTAATAGGGGCCTCTCCTTGAAGATCTTTGGTCTGTACGTTCACGCTGGTCATTTCTGCGGCGAAATCTTTGGCTTTGATGCTGATCGTAGGAAGGAAGTCGGCAAGCGGACGTGTCGAAGGAACACCCATTCTTTGCTTCATCATGTTTGTACTTAAGCGAAAAAGTGCCTGATCGCCCTTCGAACGGATAACCGCAAAAGTTTGGTCATTCACACCACGCTCGTATAAGATGCCAGAGAGTTTTTTCTCCGTTTCCTGCAACTTGGCACGTGCCTTAACTCTCTCAATTTCAGAAAGCCGCTTTTCTATCATCTCAGCTCGACGTGTCTGAACGGCGAAATAAGTCTGAGCGAAAGCTATCTGCGGTTTTCGTGGATCTCCATTCTGTGCCACAAGATAACAGGCATAACGAGTAAGCATGATGTCGTCCACCTCTCGTTCAGAACCCGAACCCAACGAGACCATTTTGCTGACGTCAGCAAAATGGTCAGTCAACGACTGTCCCGCATTATTACAGGATTCTTTTGCTTTATCAATCACATGGATAAAATTGCGCCATTGGGTATAACCCAACAGAGAACATAGATCTCTTGCACTCCAACACTCAGTCTCGTTAATCATACAGACCGCTTCTTCATAGCTTTTAAACAAAGCAAATATTTCTTCTTTTTTCATAAGTATAATATTTATATAATTACCACAATAACCAAACAGACAGCCGAACATTCGGCAGACACAAAGATAGGGGAAAATACGGAATTTTACACATTTTTGCGAAAATCCTTTACCACAGAGCGAAATCGTTGTATATTTGATGAGAAAATCACAGAGGTATTCATAAACAAAGACATAACGAATCAACCATGTTAGCGAAAGGAACCAAAGCGCCCTACTTCGAGGGGCAAGACGAGAACGGAAACACAGTGAAACTCACGGATTTCGCAGGAAAGAAACTGGTGCTCTATTTCTACCCGAAGGATAGCACCCCGGGCTGTACAGCCGAGGCGTGCGACTTGCGGGACAACTATGAGCGGTTCCTCTCCTCGGGCTACGAAATCGTCGGAGTCAGCCGTGACAGCGCCGCCTCCCACCAACGTTTCATCGCCAAGTACAACCTACCCTTCCACCTCATCGCGGACACCGACCTCACCATCCTGAAAGCCTACGAGGCTTGGGGCGAGAAGAAAATGTACGGGAAGGTGACGGAAGGCACCCTGCGGACCACCTACGTCATCGACGAGCAGGGCACCATCATCGACGCCATCGGCAAGGTAGATACAAAGAACCATACGACGCAAATATTATGAGTGATTTTCTAGACTTCTTTATCAAACCCAAAGTCACATGGAGTGAGGGTGAGGATCTTGTATTGAAGCCTAATAAGTTTCCTCACCCGGAATACCTGGTCATTTTAATCGCAGAATTAACCATCGGTATTGTTCTCTTCTTTTCATCTACAAACCTAGAGAGATACAGGTTGATTCTCGTCTTTGGGTTGTTAGCTTTGCCATTCCTTATCGCTACTGTGGTGTATTATTTGCGTAGTGCGAAACTGCACCCCATCATCATCTCCGCGAATGGTATACAAACAGGCACACACGACATAATAGACTGGAATCTAATAGACTACGCATTCATCGATCACAAAAACAAACATACATTTTTCAGCATCGAATACACCCAGGATGGAAAGAAAAAGGTGAAGGATATTGGTATGAAAAATTACAAATACAGGAAAGACGATATCCACAAAGCGGTTAATTTCTGGAGTGGAAGACTGATCGGTGCAAGTTGGAACAAATTCCGCGACCAGGTAATCGAGGGAAAAGGATTGTCGGACGAAGAGAAGATTGTTTTCATGAAAGAGTGCGAGAGGTATGTCCCACTTTTCATAAATTTGAAGACATATTTGATTGCGGTATGTGCAGTTCTGTTCGTCATTCTTTTTCCTAGCATCTACAAAATCATTGGTGCCGGATCGGAGTCACTAGGCTATGGCAAAGGAATGTCCCTTCTGATTTTCGAAGTGTCATTTATCTACACCATATTTGTAATCGTTTGCTATTTCATATCGAAACGTTTCCGCAAGAATCCATTGATTAGTACACTGTCGAAGGAGGAGTATAAAGAATTCAGTAGGATTGCAAGCAAAGAAACGAAATACTCCGATGATGATGAGGAGGACGAGGACAAGACAATATTGAAATATGCGATCGGATCCTCTATAATATCTATTATCAGCCTAATCTGTTACCTGCTTTTGTCTTAGGAATTCAGTAAACTATATAATATAGGAAACGCCTGCATCTCACATTGGATGCGGGCGTTTTGTTTGGGGGTGGATGATGTACAACACATAAGCCATACGATTCACCATCCATTGTCTAACAAAATGTCAGCCTAAAATATATTTTTAGCGCAAAAAGTAACAAAAAACCACAAAACAAGATGCATATTGAGCCAATTTGGCGATATACGCAGAAAATATCCAGCAAAATGCGCCTCAATACTACTTACAATTAAATATACAATCACCCATAATTAATTATAAATTATAAGCACAACCATATATTCTACTTTCAATTTATTAAATCTTTAACAAAAACTATCATAAACACCACCAAAAGCATACTATCAATGTCAAAATGTTATATATTTGCATTGTTTTAATAGCAAAAAGAAAGATAAAGAAGAAAACAAATGGACACATTGACAGAATACATAAAGTTCACGAAGATGCAGGGAGCAGGAAACGACTACATCTATGTCAATACGATGGAGTATCCGATCGGAAATCCAGAGGAACTGTCCATTCTGTGGAGCCGCTCACATTTCGGAATTGGTTCGGACGGCCTCGTGCTCATCGGACGCTCCGACGTGGCTGACTTCAGCATGAGGATCTTCAATGCAGACGGATCAGAAGCGAAGATGTGCGGAAACGCCTCCCGATGCGTCGGCAAATATGTATACGAGAAGGGCCTGACCCGCAAGACGGAGGTCACGCTGGAGACCCTCTCGGGCATCAAATACTTATCATTGCACGTGAAGGACGGAAAGGTACCATTCGTCACCGTCAACATGGGTAAGCCTATCCTTTCCGACAAAGGACAGGTGGACACGCCAGACGGTAGCCTCTTCGACGCACCGATAGAGGTGGCCGGAAAACAGTTCAGGGGAACATTCGTGTCGATGGGCAATCCGCACTTCGTGATCTTCGTCTCCAGCCTGAACGACGTGGATGTGCCGACCGTCGGTCCGCTGATCGAGCACCATCCGCTCTTCCCTGAACGGGTGAACGTGGAGTTCGTCGAGACGAAGGAGGACGGTAGCCTGCGCATGAGGGTGTGGGAAAGAGGATCCGGCATCACCATGGCTTGCGGCACCGGCGCCTGCGCCACACTGACGGCAGCCGTGCTCAACAGGAAAAGCGTCCGTAAGAACATCGTGCGCATGGATGGCGGAGACCTCACCATCGAATGGAACGAAAAGGACGAGCATATTTACATGACGGGAGAGGCCGCCATAGCATTTGAAGGAAAAATAGAAATATAAATAAAATATAAAACATACAGAGAGGATTAGAGATATGGCTTTAGCGAACGAACATTTCATGAAGTTGCCGGACAATTATTTGTTTACGGATATCGCCAAGAAGGTGAACACGTTCAAGGTAGTGCATCCGAAGGCGGAGATCATCCGCTTGGGTATCGGGGATGTCACCCGACCATTGCCTAAGGCGTCATTGGAAGCGATGCACAAGGCGGTGGACGAAATGGGGGAAGCGAGCACGTTCAGAGGATACGGACCGGAGCACGGTTATGACTTCCTCATCAACGCCATCATCAAAAACGATTACGAGCCAAGGGGCGTGAAGCTGGATCCGGACGAGGTCTTCATCAGCGACGGAAGCAAAAGCGACACGGGCAACATCGGAGATATTCTTCGTCATGACAACAGCATCGGAGTGACCGACCCGATCTACCCAGTCTACATCGACTCCAACGTCATGTGCGGACGGGCGGGCGTACTCGAGGACGGCAAATGGAGCAATGTGACCTACCTGCCGACCAACATGGAGAATAACTTCGTGCCGCAGATCCCTAACCACAGGGTGGACATCATCTACTTATGCTACCCTAACAACCCGACGGGAACGGTCCTCTCCGCCGAGGAATTGAAGAAATGGGTCAACTACGCGATAAAGAACGACGCCATCATCATGTACGACGCAGCCTACGAGGCATATATCCAGAACCCGGACATCCCCCACTCCATCTACGAGATACGGGGTGCGAAGAAGGTGGCGATCGAGTTCCGCAGCTTCTCCAAAACGGCTGGTTTCACTGGCGTGAGATGCGGATACACGGTGGTACCGAAAGAGTTGACCGCCTCCACGCTCTCAGGCGAGCGCATCCCTCTGAACAGGCTCTGGAACAGAAGGCAGTGCACCAAGTTCAACGGAACCTCCTACATCACGCAGCGTGGCGCGGAAGCCATCTACACCCCGGAGGGTAAGAGCCAGGTAAGGGAGACCATCAACTACTATATGACCAACGCCAAGATCATGAAGGAGGGACTCACATCGCTCGGTTACCAGGTGTTCGGCGGAGAGAATGCGCCATACCTTTGGGTGAAGACGCCTAACGGAACCACCTCCTGGAAGTTCTTCGAGCAGATGCTCTACGAGGCCAATGTGGTAGGCACCCCAGGCGTGGGCTTCGGTCCGAGCGGCGAAGGCTACATCCGTCTGACCGCCTTCGGGGAGAGAGAGAACTGCGAGGAGGCTATGCGTAGGTTCAGGAAATTATAAGAGAGATAATCAACAGAAAGAAACAATTCAACAATAAAATTTTTTAGGCTATGTCAAGTTTAAGATTCAAAGTAGTAGGCGAAGCCTTCAGGAAAAAAGCCTTGGAGGTAGAGACACCGGCCGATAGACCGTCCGTCTATTTCGCGAAGTATGTCTTCAACAAGCAGAAGATGTTCAAATACCTTCCTGCTAAAGTGTATGCCAAGATGTGTGACGTGATCGACAACGGCGCACCGCTTGACCGTTCCGTAGCAGACGAAGTGGCTGCCGGAATGAAGAAATGGGCCATGGACTTAGGCGTAACACACTACACGCACTGGTTCCAGCCATTGACCGAAGGTACTGCGGAGAAGCATGACGGATTCGTGGAGCATGACGGCAAGGGCGGTATGATGGAGGAATTCGAGGGCAAGCTGCTCGTACAGCAGGAGCCAGACGCCTCTTCCTTCCCTAACGGAGGTATCCGTTCCACTTTCGAGGCCAGAGGATATTCCGCATGGGACCCAGCCTCTCCAGTCTTCGTGGTTGGCGACACCTTGATGATCCCTACCGTGTTCATCTCCTACACCGGTGAGGCGCTCGACTACAAAGCACCTTTGAAGAAGGCCCTCCGCGCCGTAGACAAAGCGACGACAGCCGTTGTAAAATACTTCAACCCAGAAGTGAAGAAAGTACAGGCGAACCTCGGTTGGGAGCAGGAGTATTTCCTCGTGGACGAAGGTTTGTACTCCGCACGTCCAGACTTGCTGATGACGGGAAGAACCCTCTTGGGTAGGGAGTCCGCCAAGAACCAGCAGATGGAAGACCACTACTTCGGCGCCATTCCTTCCAGGGTTGCAGCCTTCATGAGAGACTTGGAGATCCAGGCATTGGAATTGGGTATCCCTTGCAAGACCCGCCACAACGAGGTAGCACCGAACCAGTTCGAGTTGGCTCCAATCTTCGAGGAGTGTAACTTGGCGGTAGACCATAACATGCTCATCATGTCATTGATGAGGAAAGTGGCCCGCAAGCACGGATTCCGCGTGTTGCTGCATGAGAAACCATTCGCTGGCATTAACGGATCTGGCAAACATAACAACTGGTCTTTGTCCACCGACACAGGTATCGTATTGCATGCGCCAGGCAAGGACTCTGAGAGCACGTTGCGTTTCATCACCATCGTCGTGGAGACCTTGATGGGTGTATACCGCCACAACGGATTGTTGAAGGCCTCCATCATGAGCGCCACCAACGCACACCGTTTGGGAGCGAACGAGGCACCGCCGGCCATCATCTCTTCCTTCCTCGGCAAGCAGTTGACCGACGCTTTGAACCAGATCGAGACATCAAAGAACGACCAACTGATCACACTCGCAGGCAAGAAGGGCTTGAAGCTGGATGTTCCATCCATCCCTGAGTTGTTGATCGATAACACAGACCGTAACCGTACCTCTCCGTTCGCCTTCACAGGTAACCGTTTCGAGTTCCGTGCGGTAGGTTCAGAGGCGAACTGCGCATCCGCCATGATCGCCCTCAACACGGCCGTAGCCGAGGCAATGGCAAGCTTCAAGGAGCGTGTGGACGCATTGATCGCCAACGGAACACCTAAGTTCGCCGCCATCTTGGAGGTGGTTAGAGAGGATATCAAGACCTGCAAACCTATCCGCTTCGACGGAAACGGATACTCCGACGAGTGGGTGGCTGAAGCCGAGAAGAGAGGCTTGGACGTGGAGAAGAGTTGCCCTGTCATCTTCGACCGCTACTTGGATAAGGCGTCCATCAACATGTTCGAGAAGATGAACGTCATGAACGCCAAGGAGTTGAAGGCCCGCAACGAAATCAAGTGGGATACCTACACGAAGAAGATACAGATCGAATCACGCATCTTAGGCGATTTGGCGCTTAACCAGATCCTCCCTGTAGCCACGAAATACCAGAGCTCATTGGTAGACAACGTGATGAAGGTTGCCTCTGTCTTCCCTGCCGAGAAGGCGAAGAAGCTGAACGCCTACAACTTGTCGCTCATCGAGCAGATCGCCGACCACACAGCCAGCATCAACGAGAAGGTGCAGAAGATGGTCGACGAGCGCAAGAAAGCGAACAAGATCGATAGCGAAAGGGAAAGAGCCATCGCTTACCACGACCATGTGGCACCGATGATCGAGGAAGTCCGCCGTCACATCGATAAGCTGGAGTTGATTGTGGACGACCAGATGTGGATCTTGCCTAAGTATAGAGAATTGTTGTTCTTGAGATAAGTTCTGACATAATAAATTCTGTGCATCCATGGGCATAATGCCCTATAACATTCGTCAGTGTAGAGGGAAGGGCCGTGAGGTTACCTTCCCTCTCCCTTTTTGGGGGTGGACATAGACCTTCCAATCTGCAGATAGGGTAATAAACCAAACAGAGAACCATAACTTCCGAAATAAGGGTAATGTTCAAATGGTTTGGCTTTCAGTTCGCAGACGATGTAGCAACGCAGACGAATGTGATAAAACAACAAATCTATCTTGCGCAAACGCCCACCTACAACTAGCTCCTTCTGTCTGCCAAGAAAAGCAAAACCTGTTCCCAACTCCAGCAAAAGGTCCGTCACATTTTTTGTAAGGGCTTCTTCCAACTCAGCCTCATCATAAATCTCATGCTCAACCGTGGCAAAGCCGAAATCATAGTTTTCTTTCAGAACTTCCTGAACGAGCTTGCTTTGCAATGCCGGCAGATGGTCGGTAAAGTTGTTGACTATCTTGCCTTGGTGCTCATAGAGGTTTGCCTTGATGAAGTTAGCAAGAGAATTACGACTTAATCCTTGCTCAATGGTTTTACCGACATAGAATAATGCTTCATCTATGGATTTGCATTTCGTTATGATATCAACATGATGCCCCAAGGTACCAACGCAAATGGCAATGGATTTTCCTTCTGAATCACCATCGGTATAGAACAGATACCACTTTTTCATGTACCATAGATTGGAAGTAGAGAATCCATCCGCATCAGGAAACTCTCGCTTCAAATCTAAGCTTACTTGTTCGACAACTCCTGCTCCCCAACGTTCTTCGGCTTTCTTCTGCACCAAGTCGCGACCTAGTTGCCAGTTGAACAGAAGTTTTTATGTATTCACCTTAACAGCAGCTTTTACCTGTGCGGAACGATAGCGACTCTTAATGTCTGCTATCCAATCCGCATAGTCTGCATCAATGTGAATGTCGTGCGACTTCACGATATATGGTTCAACCTGTGGCTGTATGTCTTTATTTTCTTGCGCCATTTTTACGTTATGTGATTCAACTTTATTCTATTTTTAAGTTCTATGCAAATATATCCACTTTTTTAGAAAACAAAGGTTCAGTAGCTGGATTTCAACTATAATACTTATTAATACGAACAATCGTTCTACTTCGGTTGCAAACTCTTTCTGTATTCCTGCGGCGACATACCCAACTGCTTCTTGCAATAACGGCTGAAGTACGATAAGGTTTTAAAATTCATCATTTCAGCAATTTGCGTGATTGAAAGACGTTCGTCGTTGAGCAGGTTTTTGAGTATGGGCACGGTGTAACGGTCAATATATGAGGTGACGCTGTGACCCGTCATTCGGCGGACGGTGGCCGACAGGTATTTGGGCGAGACATTCAGCCGTTCGGCATAATATCTCATCTCGCGCTCGGTGCGGCAGATTCCCGTCGAGAGCAAATCCATCAGACTGCGGACAATATAGCCCGCGCGCTCGGTGTGCTCAGTGGCACCGTAATATTTGGCGTGAAATTCAAAAATGTCGTAAATCATTGTCAGGCAAAGACTTCCCATTATTCCATCGTAGAAGCGCAGATCGGTTTTGTCCATACGCTCACGGATACGGTGTATATCGGCTAAAAATTGCTCGGCATCGGCATCGGAAAGCGGGATTATGGGGTTGGCATTCAGACTGATACTGCCACCAATGCTGTAGTTGTTGGCAGGCAGCAGTCCGCCCAAGAAACTGTTTGGTGCAGCAAACCACTCAAACACAGCACCTTCGGGCGCGGCAAGTTGTTTGATTTTGCTCGGCGTTGACGTCACCAAAATGTCGTTTTTGAACATTCGAAACGCCTTGCCGTTGAACACAAAACTGCCTTCGCCTTCCAAACAAATTAGGTGCACGCAGCAGTCTGTCAGTGCGTGGCTGTTGATTCCGTAAAAATCGGTGGAATATGTGAAATTTGATTTCATAAAGGCAAAGATAGTGAGTTTTCTTTAAAAAGTGAAAACTTCGGCTCTTTTTGTGAAACCGATATTCGGTCAGCCACCGCTATTTTTGCATCATAATAAATCATTAAAAGACAAACGATATGGAACCATTTGTAGTAGATCCACGACAGACAACGCCTGAAGAACTCGCAGAAGGTATGCGTCAGGCACAAACGCTTTTCAAACTTGGTCAGACAATGCCTTATACACCTGAATATGACGCACTTGTAAAGGATTTGTTCGGTAAAAACCTGGGCAGCGGCGTGCGTGTAATGCCTGGACTCACAGGCGTTTGCTTCGACCGTGTGAAAATTGGCGACAACGCACTTATTATGAATAACTGCCTGCTAATGTCGCGTGGCGGAATAACCATCGAAGAGAACGTAATGATAGCCGCTAACGTGCAGTTAATCAGCAATAACCACGACCTTTACGACCGTCAGTTGCTCATCTGCAAACCTGTCAGAATCTGCCGAAACGCCTGGATTGGCGCAGGAGCGACCATCCTGCCTGGCGTGACGGTGGGCGAAAACGCTGTGGTGGCGGCTGGCGCGATTGTCACCAAGGACGTTGCCCCAAACACCATCGTGGGCGGCAATCCTGCTAAATTCATCAAGAACATCGAACCGAAAAACGAATGATTATGAAACGAATTTTAATATCCATCTTAACAATTTTAGGTACTATGACAACATTTGCACAACAACCCTATCTCACGCTCAACAACGGCGTGCGTATGCCACAGTTCGGACTTGGATTGTATATGATTCCCGAAGGCGACGAGGCGTACAATTCCGTGAAAACGGCTCTTGAACTGGGCTACCGACATTTCGACTGCGCCCACGCCTATCAGAACGAGCGAAGTCTTGGCCGAGCCATCAAAGACAGCGGCGTTGACCGCGACAGCATCTGGATTACAAGCAAACTATGGCCTAACGAATACGGCGAAGGTAAAACGCTGAAAGCCATCGACCGTATGCTCGGACGTCTTGGTCTCGACTACATCGACCTTGTCTATTTTCATCAGCCAATGGGTGATTTCGTGGGCGGTTGGAAGGAAATGGAACAGGCTCTGGCAACGGGCAAGGTGCGCGCCATTGGCATCAGCAATTTCGACGTGAAGGACGAAATTTTCGATTCGCTCATCAACTCGGCGAAAGTGAAGCCGCAGATTATGCAAATTGAGTGCCACCCGTACGCCCAACGCAAACATTGGCAGGAACGCTGTGCCGCCGAAGGTATTCAGATCGAATGCTGGTTCCCGCTTGGCGGACGTGAAAGCAAGGGCGAGATTCTGCGCGACCCTGTCATCAACAGCATTGCCAAAGCCCACGGCAAAAGTGCGGCGCAGGTGATTATCCGCTGGCATCTGCAAGAAGGTTTTTCGGTAATTCCTGGCACATCGAACCCCGATTACATAAAAGAAAACATCAGTGTGTTCGACTTTGCGCTTTCGAATGTTGAAATGGCTAAAATCCGTGCGCTGAACAGGGAAAAACGCTACTTCAATATGAGTTACGAAGAGCAGGTGAAATGGTTCAACGGCTGGAACCCGACTGATTGATTTTCGGCAAAACCGAAATAAGGGTAATTCTTCCCGAAATAAATGTTTCCGCAAGAAAAATGAGTATCGTATTTTTGCATAGTGACAAATATTTAAATGTAATTTTATGAATATCAAACAAATTATTCCACTCGCAATGCTTGCCGTGCTGTCGGCTTGCGGAAACAGCAAACAATCAGAATCTAAGGATATGAACACATTGACATTCAATGAGAAACAGGCGGCTTGTATGTCGGCCATCGCCTGCAATGAGGCACAGGGCGACCTTGTGTCGCTCGAATCGGCCATCCACAACGGTTTGGAAGCCGATTTGACAGTAAGTCAGATTAAAGAAGCGCTTTCGCAACTCTATGCCTACACGGGCTTTCCGCGTTCGCTCAATGCGTTGGGCGTGTTGCAACGAGTGGTGGGCGACAGGCAAGCGAAGGGCGTGAAAGTGCTGGCGGGCAACGAGGCATCGGCTCTGCCAAAGGATTACGACGCGCTGAAACAGGGCACCGAGGTGCAGACCCAACTCACGGGACAGCCGTTCAACTACGATTTCTGCCCTGCCGAGGATTATTACCTGAAGGCGCATCTGTTCGGCGACATCTTTGCCCGCGACGTTCTCACCCACGCCGACCGCGAGTTGGTTACGGTGAGTGCCCTTGCTGGACTGGAAGGCGTTGAACCACAACTGAATGCGCACGTCCGTGGGGCACGCAATATGGGCGTTACCGACGAGCAACTGCAACAGATTCCTGTGGCGTTGGCGGCGAATGGTTGCAAGGCGGCCGCATCGAGGGCGCTGAAAGCCGTGAACGCGTTATTGGGCGTTGAGGACAACAGCCGCAGCGAGTACGACCAAGTTGACCTGAAATCGTATTGGCGGCGTGGCAACCCGAACGACGCATACGCACAATACTTCACGGGGCGCAGTTACGTGTCACCTTACGGTGAAAGTGTTGTGAATGTGACTTTTGAGCCTGGCTGCCGCAACAATTGGCACGTACATCACGGTGCCGTACAGGTGCTGATATGCGTCTATGGTCACGGCTGGTATCAGGAATGGGGCAAGCCTGCGGTAGAACTCAAGGAAGGCGTGGTGATTGAAGTGCCCGAAGGCGTGAAACACTGGCACGGCGCCGCCAAAGGCTCGTGGATGCAACATCTGACCTATCACAAAAACCTGCAAACCAACCCGACTAACGAGTGGTTGGAGGCGGTGAGCGAGGAAGAGTATGGAAAGGTAAGGTGATGAGTTACCGACAAGAATTTCGGGCGGAAACAGATGAGATGATGCGGTTTCCGCCCTAAATAATCAATAAAAAGCCAATGTACATACCATAGACATATTTAGTTTATGTACCTTTTAATAACTTCTTTATCCCTTTCTGGAACATCATGAATGCTATCATAGAAGTCTATACCATTAGCATCTATAGATCTGATATGTGCGTTGAGTTTTTCAATATCTTCAAACTCTAGACCATATCGTATCATCCAAATATAGCGACTATCATCTGTTCCATAACGCAGCAACTTAGAAAAACGCTCAGCCCTTTCATCTTGATTCTTTTCAAAATAACTCACGAATGCAGCATAAAAAAGCTCACCTAGCTTAAAATCGATTAATTTATCAAGAAAATCATATGTATCATAAAGGATTGCATCGTAACTTACATCTTTTGCCTTAGTTCCTTTAAATATGGAGAATACAGGAAGATTTTTCTTAGGTAAATCACTGAATCCTGTAACAAATGCGCTAGTAAGATGGTCTGACTTTAGGCCTTTCTTTTCACGTTGCTTTCGTTCCTTTAATCTACTGGCATTATAATATCTCCAACGGCATAATTGTTTGAATGTTGCATGAAAAAGAAGTCGTATAAGCATCAGTTGAATTGCTGTGTTAAAAACATTCTTTTCACCATCACCTAAAATACGACCAAGTGACCTTTCATATATTTTCTGCATTCCAGTTGCGGCAGACGGTGCGATATCTTTATACTTTTCTTTTGGTATGAGATTCCCTCCTTTGTCAAACATTATATCAAGAACGTCTCTAACTTCTTGTGAACCGTCACCTTCAACGACTCTTTGCAAAACAACTGGAGGCATATTAAATCTGTCATCCATAGTATGGTTATTGATAGCCTCCTTATAATCGTGAAAATCTTCGTCTAATGCATCTTGCCTGTCTAAAGACGAATAATCTTTGATTTTGCTTTCTTCTAACAGAATATTGCGAAGTTTTGTCATATTGGCATTTGATGTTACAACAACATAACCGATATCAAAATCATCTTTGTTTGATGAACGGCCTGCTCTGCCAATCAGGTTCTTTATAGCAAGAGGCTTGCTGCTTTCAAATCGGTCTAAAAGTACAACATCAAATGGCATATTGATGCCCTGTTCCAAAGTGGATGTAGAGAAACAGAGACGGCACAGTTTATTGTTGACGAACTTCTCAACCAATAATCGTGTTCGCAATGGCATAGAACCATGATGTATGACTATTCCTCGACGGAGTAATGATATAAAGCGCGAATAATAATCTCCAGTTTCAGAGGTGTTTCCTCCTGTATATTGCTTTAGTTCCTCAATAATGTCGTCAACTATTTCTGCATTAATCTCGGGGCACATCCGTACATATCTGTCATATTCTCTTAGAAAATCATAATTTACCACTTTTGATTTTGACATATACACAAGTACAGTTCCATTTGTATGGATAGCCCTTTCTATCGGATCAAAATAACAATCTGTACGTGTACCTCCCATTATGCTTTTATCTATTCCGAAATGGAAATATTTATTTGTACCAGAATTATACAGCAAAAACATCTGACCGATATTTCTAAAAGAATATGCCTTACTATCTGAATACTGCCCTGTAAGATGATTCTTCACAATTTGAGCATCTGGATTTGCTATAAAAGGATGAGCAAATACAAACTTTGCTTCAGGGAAAGAATGATAACAACGTCTTACTAATCCATCATAATAAAGTCCTCGAACAGACATCTCATCACTCAATTGTGCTTCATCAAACAACATCAAATCTACCCTTAAATCATCAACATGATTAAATATCATCCCACAACGTTCTGGTGTAACAATGAAAACATTTCTTGTACTATGGGCACGATTTATAATGTCAATATAAGTAAGGATGTTGATCCTTGTATCAACAATAGATTTTGTCAAATTAAGATAGTACTCGTTTATAAGTGCTCTCGAAGGCACTACAATAACAACATCATGCTCAGAACTTTCTATCAACCGACGAAACACATAGGATTTGCCTGTACTAGTAGGCGCAGAAAAGCTAAATACATTATTCTTGTCGACAGATTTTAATAAATCAGCTTGCATGGGAGTGTAATTTCCTGCAAGATTTGTTGAAATTACCTCTCTATAGTCTTGAAGAATTAGTTCTTTTAGATTCTTCGCCTCTGTATTTATAGGTTTGTAAAATAATCCAGAAGCCAAAAGGATACTTTGTTTATATCTTTCAAACAGTTCGGCATGATAGTACTTTATATAGGAAAGTGTTTCCATATCGGAAATACTTACAGGTCCATTGACAAAAATATTGTCAATAGTTGCTTGCAGTAAAGCTTCAACTTCACGACCTTCAATTATATCTTTAATTCTATTCATCGTACATCAACGGCTACACAGATTATTTCTTTATCTTTTGGTAATGCTTTATATTCAGCATTGTTTTTAATATGTTGTTCTAGGATTGCATCTGATATCTTTGTAGAAGAGAATCCTGCAATAAAACCTCGATTCCCATTTGACGCATTCCTAATTGCATTGCCAATATTAAAATGCTCTAAATCTATAATATCTGATAGATCTCGTTTCTCTCGAATAAAACGATTAATCTGTTCCAATGCATCATTATAGGCATTCTCATTAGCGACATATTTAGCTTCGCCAAATAGTATCTGTTCATTTTTGTTGACAGTAAAAATGTCAAATCCAGGATTGCCTGAAGCCTTTTGTTTGAATAATTCTCCCAAAGGTATATCCATGTAATCTAATTCGTTTACAATGGAACTTCGGGTTAATTCTGAAACGATATATTCTCCCGTGCTACTGATAATTCCTGTATTCATCCCATTGTTAAAATCACTACTCAACTTATCTATGGTACTTTGTGCTCTTATTCGATAACCTTCCCTCAATACTTCTGACATTTGACCAATCCAGCACATTGAGGAAAGAGTCGTCAAGATATAGCCTAACGTAATTTTTAAGTCATAAGGCTGGACTCTAATAAGTCTCACATTAGGCTCTATTATCTTGTTTATTTTGATATTATACGAATTTGAATCTACAGTCATGTCAATAAAGAAGTAAAATTTCTTGTTTTTATAAAGATTCTAATATTTTCATCAACCTCCCTAGCTCCGAGTAGGTATATTCTCTGCCGTTCTTCAACTTCTCATCCATTGACCGATTAGCATTGGCCATAGCTTTTTCGAGACTGCCACCATTGCGTTCATAGTAACCGTGAAGACCTTTTGTCTTGATGAAGAACTCTATCGTCTTTCGATACTCCACACATTGGTTGAGGTCTTTGAGCAATGGCTCTTGTGTCTCGTATGGACGTGAGGTGTAGCGGAAATAGTAGAGAAAGAACAGTTCGGAGCAACGGTGAGTCTCAAAGAACTCAACCTCGCAGTAGATGCCTTTCTTCGGTTTGTCGATAGGCTTGGAGTACTTCGCTTTTAGCTTCTGGTATTGGCTACGCTCAGGCTCCTTCTCCTTCGTGTCCATATCAATAATGCAGAAGATATGGTTGTAACCCATTGCCACGCCCTCAGCAATCTTGGCTTCCAGCTCCTTGATGTTGGTATGCTTCGGATAGTCCGGCTTGATGGTCAGACGCTTGAACACGTCGCACAAGGACTTGAAATAGAAGAACTCCGTTGGCCCTTCACCCAGGATGAGTGCTGTTTGTCGTAGTTTCCCCATATCACTCCTCCAGATTTATAAAGATACTACCCAGTTCTGGTTTGGCTCCCAGTCGGCCAATGCGGTAAGAATTGTAAAGCGAGAGGTTCTTGTGCAAACCGAAAGAATCGCCACGGGCATATTCTGACGAAGCAGTCTCCTTATTTTTTTCGACAAACCACACCACGCCTCTGTTCTCGTTAATCAGGTCCTGCGATAGGAGGGTGGTCTCCTGACTCGTAATAATCAGCTGCGACTTGTCGGAGTTGAAAATGAAGACATTGAGATAGTAGTACAACAGGTCGTTGTGCAGGTCCTCGCCCAGTTCATCAAGATAGTACACGTGAGAACTTGTTATCAAATCATATAGGGCATTCAATATGCGAATGTACTTTATTGTACCTTTTGACTGCCATTTGAGTGGTATCTCAAAATTGTCTTCAGCAGAATGATTAACAAAAGCTATGGATTCTGTCGCAGGTTTAAGAAGATCTTCTTTTACCTTTTCAGGAAAATCTTGTTTTATAATTCGTTCACGAAGTTCTTCTGGCAAGATACGGTCTTCTATGATTGGCCTAAACTCCATAATATTCAAATCAGCTTTTTGCAACATAAGATTAAAGAACTTACGTTTTGTTGAATCGCCATACGCTTCCTTAAGAATTTCAACAATTCCCATCTCCCCATCACCATCCACGTCATGATAATTCTTCATAATCCAACCGTAAAGCTGATTAAATGGAGCAATATCCTCTTTTAGTGCAACTTTTCCGCAAACAGCCAAGACACTGTGGTTGTTCCATGTATTTTCTCGAATACTTTCAGCTGTCTTATCTAGCAGTTTAAGGCTCTGCCCAAACTTAATATTTGCCTGTACGTTTTCGCCAACGAATGAACGTTCGTAGAATAAAGTTTTTGACTTTTTAGGATAATAGTATAAAACTTCATTCAAAATATATTTTTCATTAAATGTCACACCATAATCATATCTAATACCATCAGCAAAGAACGATACATACATTTCTGTAGGATGATCCTTTGTAAGAGCAAATGGTATTCTATTGATTTTTGAGGTCACTTTTGATTTTGGATGAACCAGTATACTAAATACTTTATTCAAAGCTATTAGCATATTCGACTTACCCGAAGCGTTTGAACCATATAGGACGCCCAACTTATATAAGAACACACCATCAGCAACTTCGGCGACAAGTTCCGAGGCGGGTCCCTTGGCCACAAAGCTTAATTCCTGCTTGTCGCGAATGGAAAGATAGTTCTTCACCCAAAAATCTCGTATCATACCGCAATATTTTATTCGTATTCGTAAATTTACTACAAAAATACGAATAATATCTCATAAAACAATGTTTAAATTGCCGATTTTTGTAATTATTATACGATTTTTGTATGTATTTAACATATCGGATTTTGGAGATGGCAATCATAGTTTTTTTGTTCCAAACTCCTTAAATCCGAAAAATTGGTAATTCTTTCCGCAACAGATATATCCGCCCCAAAAAGCAGAATCTCTATTTTTGCATTGTAACATTTAAAATAGTTCAAAATGAATAAACTGAAATCAATAATTCTTGCCGTTTCGGCTTTGCTGGTCGGGGCAAGTTGTAATGGTCAAACCACTAAAAATCAAAACAATATGGGCAAATCAATCGTGATTTTCTTTTCCCATGCGGGCGACAACTACTCGGTGGGCAACATTGAGGTTGGCAACACAAAAATTGTGGCCGACTATATAAGCGAAATCGCTGGCGCAGAGCAGTTTGAAATCGTCACGCACAAGTACGACGGAATGGCATACACACCGCTCACCCGTCTGGCTCAAGAGGAAGCCAACAAGGGCGAACTGCCACCCTACGAGGGCTCAGCACCCGACCTTTCGCAGTACGACACGGTGTTCATTGGCGGGCCCGTTTGGTGGGGAACCTATCCGCAGGTAATGTTCACGCTGTTCAAAGACATCAACCTTGACGGCAAAACCGTCTATCCGTTCACCACGCACGAAGGCAGCGGCCTGGCAAGTTGCGTGAGCGACGTGAAAAAAGCATTTCCGAAAGCCAACGTGAAAAACGGCTTCTCAATTTACGGACACGAAGTCCGCACCGAAAAGGCGAAGGTTGAAAAATGGCTGAAAGGAATTGGGTATTAATGGGTTACGCGAACCCTGACGAGCAGAAGGAATAAAAATGAATAATGACGAGCAATTCACAGGAAAAACATACGTCGGCAGCGACGAACTGTATGCCGACGTGCAGCGCTGTATGGCTTTGGTGGCCGAAATGAATACTGGCTACAAGACCGAAGCCGAGGTGCGCGGCTATCTGCGGCAAATCACAGGCTCGGATATTGACGAGAGCGTGCGCGTTTTTCCACCGTTCAACATCAATTATGGCAAGTCAACTACCTTTGGCAAAGGCAGTTTCGTGAATTTCGGATGCACGTTTCTTGCACTTGGCGGCATCACCATCGGCGAGGGTGTTTTCATTGCGCCGCATTGCGTTCTGGCCACCGAGTATCATCCTGAAGACCCCGAAACACGCCACACTCTGCTCACCAAGCCGATTGTTGTGAAAAAGAACGCCTGGATTGGTGCAAGCGCAACCATTCTGGCTGGCGTAACCATCGGCGAGAATGCCATTGTGGCGGCAGGCGCGGTTGTCACCAAAGACGTGCCCGACAAAGCCGTCGTGGGCGGCGTGCCTGCAAAAGTGATTAAAATGATAGACAAATCGCACAAACAATGATTGTGCAGTAAAAAGATTTCGATATGATATTAGACAAAATCAACTCTCCTGCCGACGTAAAAAATCTGTCGGTCAATGATATGGAACGTCTTGCGGACGAAATACGCGAAGCATTGTTCAACCGTCTGACTAAAATTGGCGGACACTTCGGCCCTAACTTCGGCTTTGTCGAGGCAACCATCGCTATGCACTATGTGTTCAACTCGCCAACGGACAAGTTCGTTTTCGACGTTTCGCACCAGAGCTACACTCATAAAATCCTAACGGGTCGCAAGGCGGGTTATATCGACGACACAAGGTTTGCCGAAGATTCGGGATATTCAAATCCTGAGGAAAGCCAACACGACTTCTTCAACATCGGACATACTTCTACGTCGGTGGCTCTCGCCCTTGGGCTTGCCAAAGGACGCGACATTCTGGGCCGCAAAGAGAACATTGTGGCGGTCATTGGCGACGGCTCGCTCTCGGGCGGTGAGGCGATGGAAGCACTCAACGTGGCTGGTTCGGAACTGGGCAGCAATTTCATCATCATTGTCAACGATAACGAACAGGCCATTGCCGAAACTCACGGAGGTATCTATCAGAATCTCAAAGAATTGCGTAATAGCAACGGCAAGGCGCAAAACAATTGGTTCCGTGCGTTCGGGTTGGACTACATCTACGAGGAAAACGGCAACGACATCGCATCGCTCATCAAGGTGTTTGAGAAGGTGAAAGACTCAACGCACCCCGTTGTCGTCCACATACATACACAGAAAGGGAAAGGCTACCGTCTGGCGGAGGAAAACCGCGAGGCTTGGCACTGGTGCCTGCCATTTGACCGTGCGACAGGTAAGCCGACAGTTCATTTCGGTGGCAAAGAAACGTATTCAAATATCACGACCAAATACATTTTAGACAAGGCTAAGAAAGACAAGGATTTCATTGTTGTGTCGCCCGCTATGCCTATGTCGGTTGGACTAGGAATTAATGAGCGTGCGCAACTCGGCCGTCAGTACATCGACACGGGCATTGCCGAAGAAGCCGCTGTTGCCATTGCGTCGGGCATTGCCACTAACGGCGCCAAGCCATTGGTTGTCACCAATATGACGTTCCTTCAACGTGCCTACGATCAGATATCGCAGGACGTTTGTATCAACAACGCACCCGTGACAATGCTAATGAATTTCACCGCTTTCGACGGACTCACAGACGTGACGCACCTCGGAATCTTCGGTCTGGCAGCCTTCACAAACATACCTAATTTGGTGGTGCTCTGTCCGTCGAGTGCTGAAGAGTATGTCAACATGCTCGATTGGTCCATCGACCAAAAGGAACACCCCGTTTTGATACTGATTCCAGGCAATGCGGTGGCACATCGTGCGGCGGATAAATCGTTCAGCAACATCAACAAATACAAGGTGGAGCAGCAAGGCGAGAAGGTCGCCATCATTGCCCTTGGCGATTTCTACCAGAAAGGCGAAGAGGCAGCCGCAGCCATCGAGAAAGAACTTGGATTCAAGCCGACGCTTATCAATCCACGGTTTGCCAGCGGTTTGGACAAAGAACTTTTGGACAACCTGAAATCACGTCACAGCCTTGTCATCACGTTGGAGGACGGCATTGTGGACGGCGGTTTCGGCGAAAAAATAGCATCGTACTACGGTCCGTCGGATATGAAGGTAATCAATCTTGGACTTGAAAAGAAATTCTACGACCGCTACAACCCACAGCAACTGCTTGAATCGTTGGGGATTACGGCGGAAAAGATTGTTGAAAGAGTAAAGAAATTTGTATAGCCAATGAAAAAGTTTTTCGTACTCATAACATTGATTATGTCAGCAGAAATGGCTATATCACAAAAGATTATCGATGTGCACGCACACTTGATTACTGATGATTTTGTATCGGCGTTGAAACAGGAGAACCGCCTTTTGGACGAAGGTTTCCCATTGCCTAAATATGATGTAAATCAACACATTAAATGGATGGACGACAACAACGTGTCAACTTCGGTGCTGACGCTTGCCGCCCCCCAACCGTCGTCGGCCGCTGTTGTGCGAAAGGCCAACGAGGATGCTGCCGCAATCAAGCAGCGCTACCCCGAACGTTTCCTTTTTTGCGCCGCTTTGCCGTTGCCCGATGTTGATGCGGCGGTAAAAGAAGCCGTTTACGCACTCGATACGCTCAAAGCCGACGGCATAAAACTTGCCACCAACGTTGCGGGGCAATATCTCGGCACACCCGAACTCGACACACTTTTTTCCGTGCTCAACAGCCGCAAAGCCGTTGTCATTCTTCATCCGCACCGCCCAGAACCTGTCAATAAGCAGGTGATGCAACAAACACCGCTCGCTATGCAGGAGTACCTTTCAGAAACTACCCGTGCCGTTGCTAATCTATTCAGCCGCAATGTTTTGGCTCGTTACCCGAATGTAAAGATTGTGATTCCGCACTGTGGCGCCTATCTGCCGCTTGCCGTGCCAAGGATGAAATCGCTCACCGCCGTGATGCAGGCCAACAAACTCGTGGGTGAAATCGATTGGCAGGCGAATCTCAATTCGCTGTATTTCGACCTTGCAGGTGCCCATTCGCCCGAGGTTATCCGTATGATGCTGACAATCACCACGCCCGAACATATTCTCTACGGGTCCGACTATCCGTATGTTGCCCCGCAAGTGCTGACAGCAGGTCTCGATCATATGAAAAAGTATCTTACCGAAGAGCCCGACCTTGCGGCATACAAGGATATGTTTCTGTATCAAAACGCAGAACGTCTGTTCGGACTTTCTGACGGCTCTCTTACCACCGAAGCTAAGCCTTACGGCGATATGATTGTCCGTATTGCCGAAATCGAGGTCTATCCCGAATATTTGAGCGAGTATCTTGCGTATGCCACCGAGGTTGACCGTCTGTCGGTGGAGCGTGAGCCAGGCGTTATCTGTCTGTTCCCGATGCAGGACCCAGCCGACTCGTGCCAGATCCGCATCCTCGAAATCTATGCCAACGACGCCGTCTATCAAGCCCACCTGAAAACCGACCATTTCCAGAAATACAAGCAAGGCACACTCAAAATGGTGAAGTCGCTCAAGCTCAACACCATGCAACCGATGGACAAGGAGATGATGAAGGCGATGTTTAGGAAGATGAGGTGAATTACAAGCATTTCAAACCATAAAAGAGCGCCCAACATAACGCCAGGCGCTCTTTTTATACTTGATTATAAATCAATTACAAAACTTTTACCGTTATTGGCGACAATCCTTTACCTTTTATGGTTACGGTAATGCCTTTTGACCCTTTGGGGATGCGGACGATGGCTTGGGCGCGGCCGTGCCAAGCGTTGTGAGTGTTGTCGCAGGTATTGGAGAAGACTGCATCGCTCTATTGCTAATGACCAATTTACAAAAAAACATACGGCTCATAAATTCAGCAAACTATTAGTTGTAAAGGCAAAAAAAAGCAGATGTAAAACAAATATAAAAAAATTGCAAAAAAATTTGGCGAACAAAAATGTTGTTCGTAATTTTACGAACAGATTTAAAATAACACTGATGGCAAAGACAGCGATAGACGAAAAGCAACAGCAGTTGGCACGTTACGCCAAGGCATTGGGACATCCGATAAGGGTTGCCATAATGAACTTTTTGGCGGAACAGGACACGTGTTTTTTTGGCGAAATACACGAAATACTTCCTATTGCGAAAGCCACTGCATCACAGCATCTTAAAGAATTGAAAGAGGCGGGGTTGATTCAGGGCGAGATTGTGCCGCCAAAAGTGAAGTATTGTATCAACCGCGACAGTTGGCAAGAGGCAAAAAACTTGTTTTCTGAGTTTTTTGGCAAATGTCAATGCTCAAAAAATGGCTGTTGCGAATAGAAAAATATTTTTTTTGGAAATATTGTTCGTAAGATTACGAACACCATATATAAAACAGATTGTTAAACATTAAAACTTAAAAAAAATGGAAATCAAAGTATTAGGAACAGGATGTTCCGGCTGCAAAGCCCTGTATGCCACCGTGCAACAGGCAATCGAGGAGTTGAATCTCAACGCAAAAGTAATCAAGGAAGAGGACTTGACCAAGATTTTGGAGTACAACGTAATGACCCTTCCCGCACTCGTGGTAAACGAGAATGTGGTAGCAAAAGGCCGCCTCTCGCTCAACGAAGTCAAATCCATATTGTTGAATATCAAAGGCTAATGACGATGAAAGTAATTGCTATTGCATTGCTCTTTATGAGCATTGTGCTTTCGGCCTGTGCTCAGACCGATAGCACCAAAACCGTTTCCACGGCAGAATCAGATGGTATTGAGGTACTGTATTTTCACGGCAAACAGCGTTGCGCCACCTGCATCGCAATAGAAAGACAGACCAAACAAGCGGTTGAAGAACTGAGCGACAACAGACTGACAATGAGGACAATTGACATCTCAAAAAAAGAGAACGAAAGCATTGTCGAAAAATACGAAGTGGCGTGGTCGTCGCTGATTGTGGTAAAAGGCGACAACGTGCTAAATCTCACTGAATTGGGGTTTTCGTTGGCAAGAAACAATCCTGATGGATTCAGAGAAAGATTAAAGTCGGAAATCAAACAATTGCTAAAATGACAGAATTTTTACAGAACTTGCTCAACAACAGCAACTTGCCCATCGTAACAGCATTCTTGCTCGGTTTGTTGACGGCAATAAGCCCCTGCCCGTTAGCCACCAACATAACCGCAATAGGATTTCTGTCAAAAAACATAGAAAACCGCCGTCGAGTATTCTTAAACGGAATGTTTTACACAGTAGGCAGAATGTTAAGTTACACATTGTTAGGCATTGTGATAATTGGCATTTTGAATCAAGGTTCAAGCCTTTTCCACATTCAGAAAAAATTGGCAACAATTGGAGACTCTATTCTCGGTCCCGCATTGTTACTGATTGGACTATTTATGTTGTTTGGTCATCTGATTAAACTGCCAAAAATTGGTTTGAGTTTTTCGGGCGAAAAACTGTCTAAAAAAGGCGGTTTGGGTGCGCTGTTGCTTGGCTCGTTGCTTGCCCTGACATTCTGCCCCACAAGTGCCGTATTATACTTTGGGGGATTGATACCATTGTCGGTGAACGTGTCCGCAGGTTGGATGTTGGCGATAGTTTATGCCATTGCCACAGCACTGCCCGTGTTGATAGCGGCTATCATTTTGACTTTCAGCGTAGGAAGCATTGGAAATTTCTATGGGAAAACCCAACAATTTCAGAAATGGATCAACAGAATAGTTGGTGTGTTGTTTTTGATGGTTGGGGCATACTATTCAACAATTAATTTTTTTTATAACTAATGTTCGTATATTGACGAACAAAAAAGCTATAAATTATGATACAGAATTTTGCAGATTGGGTCGTATATGGAATAATGGGCTTTGACTCTCAGACTAAATTGGGTGAGGCGGTCAATTTCTTCATCTACGACACCACAAAAATTGTGATTTTGCTTTTTGCAATCAGCGCGGTGATGGGCGTTATCAATGCGTATTTCCCCACCGACAGACTCAGGGGCTATCTCAATAGGCACAAACTCTATGGATTTCAGTATTTGATGGCGTCGCTCTTTGGCGCAGTAACGCCTTTTTGCTCGTGCTCGTCGATACCGCTTTTTATCGGCTTTGTAAAAGGCGGCATACCATTGGGCGTAACATTCTCATTCTTAATAACATCGCCATTGGTCAACGAGGTGGCGGTGGCAATGTTTCTCGGCACATTCGGCGTTAAGGCAACTGCAATATATGTCGCCTCGGGCATATTGCTTGGAAGTGTTGGCGGCGCAGTTTTGGAATTGTTGCACCTTGAACCTTTGTTAACGCCGTGGGTACGCAAATTGCAGAAACAAAGCAACTTAGAACAATCAGAATGGCAAACAGAAAAAGTATCATTTTTCAAACGATTGCCCTCCATTCTCAAAGAGAGTTGGCGCATTGTAAAAGGAGTTTTGGTATATGTGATAATTGGCATAGCCATCGGAGCCGGCATTCACGGTTTTGTACCCGAGAATTTTTTCAGCGGTTTTTTGGGCGGCGGACAGTGGTGGACCGTGCCATTGGCGGTAATCCTCGCCGTGCCTATGTACAGCAACGCCGCGGGTGTGATTCCTCTGATTGAAGCCTTTGTGTCAAAGGGAGTTGCATTAGGTACAGCAATAGCATTTATGATGGCAGTTGTTGGACTATCGTTACCCGAAGCCACAATGCTTAAAAAAGTGATGACGTGGAAACTAATTGCCATATTTTTCGGCACAGTAACAATGTTTATCATCATCAGCGGTTGGATTTTCAATTGGCTGATATGAAAAGGTTCAAGGAGAAAAGACATTTATGTTTTTCAAACAGGAAGAGTTCTTGGAATAAACAAAGCATAAAATCACCACTTATTCTTATTTTCAAACAAAAAAATCCCTGACTACCGAAAACATTTCAATAGTCAGGGATTAATTTTCTAGCGTTAGTAAACTATCACGCTGAATGTTTTGGCCCGTTACCCGAATGTAAAGATTGTGATTCCGCACTGTGGCGCCTATCTGCCGCTTGCCGTGCCAAGGATGAAATCGCTCACCGCCGTGATGCAGGCCAACAAACTCGTGGGTGAAATCGATTGGCAGGCGAATCTCAATTCGCTGTATTTCGACCTTGCAGGTGCCCATTCGCCCGAGGTTATCCGTATGATGCTGACAATCACCACGCCCGAACATATTCTCTACGGGTCCGACTATCCGTATGTTGCCCCGCAAGTGCTGACAGCAGGTCTCGATCATATGAAAAAGTATCTTACCGAAGAGCCCGACCTTGCGGCATACAAGGATATGTTTCTGTATCAAAACGCAGAACGTCTGTTCGGACTTTCTGACGGCTCTCTTACCACCGAAGCTAAGCCTTACGGCGATATGATTGTCCGTATTGCCGAAATCGAGGTCTATCCCGAATATTTGAGCGAGTATCTTGCGTATGCCACCGAGGTTGACCGTCTGTCGGTGGAGCGTGAGCCAGGCGTTATCTGTCTGTTCCCGATGCAGGACCCAGCCGACTCGTGCCAGATCCGCATCCTCGAAATCTATGCCAACGACGCCGTCTATCAAGCCCACCTGAAAACCGACCATTTCCAGAAATACAAGCAAGGTACACTCAAAATGGTGAAGTCGCTCAAGCTCAACACCATGCAACCAATGGACAAAGAGATGATGAAGGCGATGTTTAGGAAGATGAGGTGAGATTTGTGATTCTCTTGAAGATTCCTTCATACCGACAAAAAACACCCAAAAGGTTGTATCGTTACAACCTTTTTGTAAATATTCTATATATTTTTGTGGCATTGATTAGTATCCTGTGCCCGCTGATGGTGCGCATGCAGATATTAAGGCCATAAAACTGTTTCTGAAATAATATATAAATTGGAATTTATGGAAGAAGAATGTTTGATATGTAAGTCTCCGTTAGAGTATCTGGAAGTAGATGAACTGATGGAGTGTGCCATCTGCCATAAAAAAGAGAATAGCAAGACTCGCTGTATTAAAGGTCATTATGTCTGTAACGACTGTCATACAGCAGGGCTTGACACCATTGTTAGTCTTTGTCTCAAAGAGACATCGAAAAGCCCTATAGATATCATCAAACAGATGATGGCCTTGCCGTTCTGCCACATGCATGGTCCAGAGCATCATGTAATGGTAGGATCTGCCTTATTAACCGCATACAAGAATGCAGGAGGTCAGATAGATCTGCAACAGGCACTCTCTGAAATGATGAATCGTGGAAAGAGTGTGCCTGGAGGAGCCTGTGGCTTCTGGGGAGCTTGTGGTGCTGGTATCAGTTCTGGTATGTTCATATCAATAATCTCCAATTCTACGCCATTAGCAAAGGAGCCTTTTGCTTTGTCTCACAAGATGACGGCTAAATCATTGAGTGAAATCGGCAATATTGGTGGGCCACGCTGTTGTAAACGTGACTCTTATCTGTCTATTCTGTCCGCCATAGATTATGTCAAAGAGCATTTCAATGTTGAGATGGAAAAGCCGATTGTGGAATGTGAACATTCTAAACAGAACAATCAATGTATTGGAATTCGTTGTCCTTTTTTCAAGCGGCAATAATATACAATCTATCTTATATCTATGCCCTACGCCGCCTTCCACCAACTCACAAAATAGCGCAGTCCTGCAATGGATAGCGCTACACCGAGTCCGGGGTAGAATGCTGCAAAAAACTCTTTCGGAATGCCTGGTATAAATTTCAGGCTGATGCCAAGTCCCATCATGAAGAAGATGAGAAGATAGCCTCGTAGGTCAAAAAAGGCGAATAGGGATTTCTTCTGTTCCGGGAAATTCAATATGCGGGCTGTATATCGCTTTATAAACCCATTGAACATCAGCGAAAAAAGTACGGCAACCGCCACCGCTATCAAAAGAAGCCACCAGACTCTTTCTGGGTTCGCCAATTTCACTTGTAATAGGGATTGTATGCCCGTGGTCAGTATCTTCACCCCCGGACCCAACCAGCAGAGCACCTGCATCAACAGCAAGTGCTTCTTTTTGACTGGAATTATTGTATCGATATTCATACTTTTATAATTTGGTTTGCAAAATCTATTCGTTATCCTGGTATTTATTAAACTGATACTTCGAACGTAGTTCTTCCTGTTTCTCGGCAGGAAGCGAAGTGAAATAGGCTTTCCACCCTGGACAAAAGTTGATATGCCACCGCCAAAAACGTCCTAATAGCGATTTGGGTTTCTTTTCGTAATGCTCACGAAATTTACAATTTTCACACGTTTGTGCCATAATGACCTGTTTTATAATGTTAACAATTTTGACATTTACTTTCAATTTTCTTCAGTCCCTCAATAAGCTGGTCGAGCAACGGGATGATCGCCTTCAATTCGTCTGCCGAGCCAACCTGTTCCATGATGCTCTCACCCAAACACTTGGGCACGTCGGCCACCTTGTCGCGAAGATCTATACCCTTGTCTGTCAACGACACAATCCGCTGACGCGTGTCCTGCTCCCCACGCTGACGGATGACGAGTCCCGCTTTTTCCATGCGTTGCAACAGAGGTGTCACCGTGTTCGTGTCGAGCATCAGTCGCTTGGCGATGTCGCATACTGGCTGATGGTCCTGTTCCCACAGCACGAGCAACACAAGATACTGCGGATAGGTGATGCCTATCGGTGCGAAATAGGGCTGATAGGCCTTCATGGTAAGGTGCGCCGCCGAATAGAGACGGAAGCAGAGCTGGTTGTCTAACTTAAGCTGTTCGTACATACCTAGAGCAATTTAAGAATATCCTTTTCAATATCTTCCGGTTTGGTGGTAGGTGCATAACGTTCGATCACGTTACCTTCACGGTCGATGAGGAACTTTGTGAAGTTCCATTTAATGGCACTGCCCAGCAAACCGCCTTTTTGCTTTTTAAGCCATTTATAAAGCGGATCGGCTTCGTTACCGTTCACTTTGATCTTAGCGAACTGAGGGAAGGTGACATCATATTTCAGCTGGCAAAAGTTCACAATCTCCTCTTCCGTGCCAGGCGCTTGTCCCGCAAACTGGTTGCATGGGAAATCCAATACAACAAAACCTTGTCCCTCATACTTCTTGTACAACGCCTCCAGCCCTTCATACTGCGGCGTGAATCCGCAACCCGTAGCCGTGTTGACAACTAAAAGAACCTTTCCTTTGTATTCCGCCAAACTAACTGGCTCCTTCTTGGTGTTGAGCACCGTAAAATCATATATACCCATATCATTCGAATTTTTAAGTTTAACATATCTGTACAAAACAACTCACATCGACGAGATATATCGTACACGACACAAAATTATGAAAAAAATATTTATATCGCAAGCGATATATCTAAAAATTAACACGATTTAACTTTCGAATCATCATTTTCTACGTCAGAAAAGTATGGCAACAAGCAGATTTTCAAGGACAAAATTCTTTAACATTGACAATAATTTGATATATTTGAAAAAACAAAATAAATTTTATGAAGAGAATCATCATTATCGACGGTGGACCGCGCAAGACGTTCAACACCGCATCTATGCTAAAGAAGTTTGCAGAAGGAGCGAACTCAGTAAGTGAAGAGATTGAAGTGAAGAGTTATCGTCTCTATGAAATCGACTACAAGGGTTGTATGTCGTGTATGGCCTGTAAAATCAAAGGGAAGGCGGTGAATATCTGTAAGTTTAAGGATGGCCTCACACCAATATTGAACGAGATAGCGGAAGCCGACGGACTTGTGCTTGGATCGCCCAACTATTTCGGAGAGGTCACCGGCCAAATGCGAGCTTTCTTAGAGCGTTTAGCATTCCCTTGGCTTTCATACAACGATTATAGCAACACTGCGCCCAAACGTATGCCCGTAGTGTTGATTGAAACACAGAACGGCACCCAAGAGTACAACAACTGTAACGGCTACGGTTCGATGGAATATTGCATCACCCAGGCACTCGGAGAACCCGAAAAACTGATTGCCTACAACACCTATCAAGTCAAGAACTACGCCAATTACGAGTTAGCAGGATTCTCGGAAGAGGAGAAGCGGAAGTATCGCGACGAGCATTGGGAAGACGACTTGCAACAAGCCTACGACGCAGGACGACGGATGGCGGGGAAGATAATTGGACAATAACTTTGACACTAACAAGAGATCAACGTGTGGTGGCACATTTCGTTCGGATGATTGCGATACTTAACTCATAGAGCAAATAAATAGGGAGTGTCACCAGCAGGAGCGTGAAAGGATCACCAGTTGGGGTGATGATCGCCGCAAGAATAAGCAAAGCCGTAAAAACATGCTTTCTGTACTTCCGCATTTGGTCCGCATCCAGCACCCCCATCTTGGCGAGCAACCATGTGAGAACAGGTATCTCGAACGTCAAACCCATTAGTAAAGAGAGGGTTATAAAAAGAGACATGTAAGAGGAGAGACTGATTTGATTGACCACAAAATCCACCACCTGGTATTCATACAGGAAGCGAAAGGACATCGGGAAGATCAGGAAGTAACAGACGCAGATGCCTGCCGTAAAGAGCAGGACTGAAGCGAGTGTCAGCGTCACACCATACCGTCTCTCCTTTTCGTACAAGGCGGGGGCGATGAAGCCATACAGCCAATAGAGGATAAAAGGGAAGGCAAAGATCAGTCCGAACCACAGCGAAACCTGCAGATGCGCCATAAACTGAGCAGTCAGTTCCGTGTTCAGGAAAGAGACCTGCACCTCCTCGGGGCAAAGCCTCCCCCACCCTGTCAGGTCAGCCAAGCGGCACAGACCACGATAAAGCACGAAGTCATGACTCGTCGGTGCAAACAGGAGCCGGAAAATACAGTCCTTCAAGCAAAAAGCGGCAACCGCCCCGACCAACCAAGCGCCAAGCGATTTGAGCAAGACAGAGCGCAACACATCCAGGTGATCCCAGAAAGAGACGTTTTGCCCAGACATTACTCCTTATCCTCTTTCTGAGAGTTGACCTGTTCCGATTTAGTCGTGTTGTCCAGTTCCTCTTTACCGTTGACACCATCCTTGAAGGAACGCACACCTTTTCCGAGTCCGCGCATCAATTCAGGGATTTTCTTGCCTCCGAAAAGCAAAAGAACGACCAAGACGATCAATATAATTTCCCAAGTTCCGAGCATATTCTTTTTCAGCAGGTTCTAAGGATTCATTATTTCAAACAACCGCAAGAACCCATTAAGTCGGTTGATGAATAATCATCCGTTCGGAATGATTCGTCAAAGTTATGAAATGCATTCGCCAAACGCAAACATTCCGGATCAGAGATTGGAGGAATTCACGTCCCTTGCCGTTTATCCCTGTTGCTTAAGATCTTCGATGAACCGATCGATACGTTGCATCTCCTTCGGAATATCAATGCGTTGTGGACAATGCGAGAGGCAATGGTTGCAACCGATACAATGGTCTGCCTGCCTGACACGAGGGACAGCACGGTCATAACCGATCAGCTTACGTCTGCGGGCCTTGCGAAATTCGCTTTCCATATCCCCCACCTGCTCCATGTCCATCTCTTCCGACAACCAATTGTTGTAGTACGTGAAGATCACCGGTATGTTCAAGCCATACGGGCAAGGCATGCAGTAGTTGCAGGCGGTGCAAGGGACAGTCTTCATCGTGCTGAGTTTATCGGCCAAGCGCATCAGCATAGCATCCTCCTCCGGCGTGATCGGACGCAACGGAGAGTAGGTGGCGCAATTCTCCTGGAGATGTTCCATATAGGTCATGCCGCTGAGCACGGTGAGCACGCCCTTCGGAGTGCCCGCATAGCGGAAGGCCCATTCAGCAGGGGTAGCATCGATGTCCATCTGTTTCATCTCACGCAGTATGCTGGCAGGTTGTTTCGCCAAACGTCCACCGAGCAATGGCTCCATGATGGTTGCAGGAATGCCTCGCTTCTCCAATTCAGCGTAGAGGTAGGAAGCGTCCGTGTTGCGCGGATTCGTCTCGTCCGCATAGTTCCAATCGAGATAGTTGAGCTCAATCAAGACAAAGTCCCAATGGTACTTGCCCTCATCGTGCCAACGCAACAGCATGTCAAACACATGGATGTCCCCATGGTAAGAAAACCCGAGATTGCGGATCGTCCCCTTCTTCTTCTGGCCCACCAACCAATCGAGCAAGCCATTGTCCACATAGCGGGCGAAGAAGGCACCCATGCCATCCTTATCGCCACCGGGCATTCCCGCACCGTGCAGCAAGAGATAGTCCAGGTATTCGGTCTTCAGGTTCTGCAACGAACGGGAGAACATTGCCTTGGACTCCTCCAACGTCCATGTCTCAGGGGCGAAATTACTAAGCTTAGTAGAGATGAAATAGCTGTTCCTCGGGTGTCTGCTGAGCGCGATGCCCGTGGACTGCTCCGACATGCCTTGGCAATAGGCCGGAGATGTATCGAAATAGTTGACGCCATGCTCCAACGCATAATCGACCATCTGGTTCACCGCCTCCTGGTCGATAGGTGAATCCGGGTTTTCACGGGCGGTACCACCCGCCTCGACGGGCAGGCGCATCATGCCGAAGCCCAAAAGCGACACCTTATCGCCTGTGTTGGGGTTCGTGCGGAGTGTCATCTCTCCTGGTTCTCTGCGGGGCTTGGGGGCGGTATTCGTAGTGCCCTCCTCCGATTTCCGACATGCGGTAAGCAACGTGGAGGTCCCCACCACTGCCGCAAAAGTATGTTCAATAAATTCTCTTCGATTCATAATCTATACAATTTCAATGGTTGGGGATTAACTGATATGATGCGACAGATTGCCTTCCACATAGATCGCACTGAATGGGCGGGACGGGCAAAGGTTCTCACACTTGCCACATCCGATGCATCGTTCCGCATCGACGGCTGGCACCTGCACATGACGACCATCCGCAGTGGTGTAGTCCACCATCTGGATCGCACCAGCCGGGCAATGGCGCGCACAAGCACCGCACGGATCATTGTTGACAACCGGGATGCAATTCTTCTCAATCCATACCGCATGACCGACGTGGATGGCGGTCTTATCCTCACGGGTAATAGGCTTTATGGCTCCCGTCGGACAGACATTGGAGCATCGTGTACACTCAGGACGGCAATAGCCTCGCTCGAACGACATCTCTGGCTGCATCAGCCGCAGAGGGTCCGAGGATGGACGCAACACATCGTTAGGGCAGGCACTGACGCACAATTGGCAGGCCGTGCAATGCTTCTGCATATTGCGGGCAGAGATGGAGCCGGGAGGTGTGATGGGTGTGACACGGTGAGGCGCTTGCTTGTCCTCTATCACCGCCAAGCCACCGTCCACCTTGATTTTCGCCTCTGCCATCGCCGCTGTACTGATTGCCACTGCCGTACCTGTCAGGAACGCGCGGCGCGAGTTGTCCGGCTGCGTACCGTCCTGCTTCGTCAGTTTCTTGGATGATGGAGCCAAGCGATAGTGCAAGGCATCGAATTTGCAGGCAGCTGTGCAGTTACCACATGTGACGCAACGGGTATAGTCCACCGTGCCCGCCTTGAAATCGATGGCGGACGCCTTACAGTTCTTTTCGCATAGGGAACAGTTCCTGCACTTATCCTTATCGAGCTGTATGCGGAAGAGGGAGAAACGTGCAAAGAAGCTGAGGATGGTGCCCACCGGACAGATGGTGTTGCAGTACGTCCTACCATTCCGCCAGGCAAGGAAACCCAGCACCAGGAGCGAAAGCAGCGCCACAACGAAGGTCGTCACACTGCGCATCCAGATCTGCACCTCGGTGAACATATAGCTGTCGGTCTCCCTAGCGGCCAACACATTGCCCAACATATCGTAGAGCGGGCGGAATAGCGAGTTGATGATCCTACCGTATGAGGAATAAGGCGCGAGCATTGTCGTGACAGGCGCAAAACCAACGATCAGGCACACCACGAATAGGGCGAGCACCGGATAGCGCAACCATTTCTTCTCTGGAGAGTGGAAATAACGGTTTTTCTTCTGCTTTTTTCCTAGCCAAGCGAACAAGTCCTGCATGACACCCAGCGGACAGATCACACTGCAATAGATTCTTCCGCACACAAGGGTGAGAAGGATAAGCCCGATCAGGACAACTACATTCAGGGCCAACAGGGCCGGCAGGAACTGAACCTTCGCCACCCAGCCGAACCATAAGTTGAAATTCCACCCCACACCGAGGAAGAGAAGCGTCACCGCCAAGAAAAAGAAGAGAGCGGCGACAATACGAATCTTACGTAACATTTTACTTATTTTTTAGGCATGTTCTTTAATATCTCCACACACTCGCTGGCTGTTTGAGCCTCGTTCAGCTTAGAGTCGATCGGGCATTGACCAGAGCGGTCACGATTGAGGATCATCGGCACCACCTCATCCGCCACGATTTTGACACCGTTCTGCTCCAACAGTTCCTTTCCCTCTTCGCAGATAATGTTCGTGCGAACCTCTTTCACACCGCCGACCACCATCAGGGCCGCCGCCGCTTTGCCGATGATCTTGTCGGCGCACACCGCACCCTTCAATCGGTTAGGTTCGTTTTGGATCAGTTCGAGGAGGTCATGCACCCCACGCTGGCCGTGCTGGGTAGTGACGCCATGATTGCGCACCAACAGACTGAGTTTATTATCATTCAATGTCTTAAGCATCTCATCAGCATCTATGCTGACAAGTTTGTATTGACGGGAACCGAGCCCGATCTTCTCCGCATGTTCAATCGTATGGATGCCATGGCGGGAATTGATGCGTTCGATAAGGGCGGAAGCGTCGTCCTTCTCTTGGGAAGGATAGTTGAAGACCAAATCCACGCAAGCCTGGTCGAGCGCCACAGGATCGAGGGAAGCGAGGATACCGATGTTGTCCATTTCAGGGTCGGCAGGATGCGCGTCGCAATCACAATCGACCGAAAGGTTATTCATCACATTGATATAGAGGATCCGCTCACCCTTGCCGAAGTAATTGTGCACCGCCTGTGCCGCCGCAGCCATAGACTCAAGGAATCCATCCTGATTCTCCACGTGCGACCAAAGCTCGTCCACATTCTCCGTGTAACCCGCGGTGTGGATGTAGGCCTTACCCGCAGACGATGCGACACCAATCGACTGGTTCTTCAGCACACCACCGAAACCGCCCATCGCATGACCTTTGAAGTGGGCAAGGTTGATCATGAAATCATAATTCTTCAGGTGCGTGCCGACACGGTCGTAGTGAATCCATGTGGAATCCGAGACTGGAATGGTGAAATCACCCTCCTCGTCCATAAGGTCCACCTTGGCGATATCCAGGAACCCATGTTCACGTATGGTCTGCCAATGTTTCTCGGGATTGGCGCGACTGCCACCATAGGCGGTGTTGCACTCCACCAACGTGCCGTTCACACTATTCACCAATTGCTGGATAAGCTTGGGTTGCAGGTAATTATGGCCACCCGACTCACCCGTCGAGATCTTCACGGCCACCCTACCCGTCGCAGGTCTACCCAGGGCTTCATAGATGCGCACCAACGCCGCGGGTGATATCTCCTGCGTCATATAGACGGTTGGCGCATCTTCCCGCAACACATTGTTATCGTTATTCACGGAAGAAGACTCTTCCTGCTGATTGCTCTTACAGCCACATAGAGCGATTAAGCTGAAGATGAAAATAAATATACGTTTCATGCATATGAAGTATTAGAATGTCCAATTAAAGCCAGCCATGACCGTCGTTTTAGGCATTGGGAAGCCCGCATTGATTTCGTACTCCTGGCCAAGGAGGTTGTCCGCCTTCACGTTCGCCCACAACTCGCGCCAAATACGCACGGAGGCGTTGGCGTTCCACAACACGAAGCTCTCCGTGACGGCAGGCGTATCTTTTGTGGCGAGGGCCGTATAGAGTCCTGAAATACATTGCAATGAAGAGCCAACACGGAAACGGTCATGATGGTATCCGACCGACAAATTGAACTTATGTTCCGGTGCGGCGAGCGTAGGGTTTTCCATGTGCAGGAAAGAGTAGTTCGTGCCAACGTGCAAACCACGCCAGATGCGATAGTTCACCTCCGCCTCGAAACCAGTGTTCTTCAGCTCACCCGTGTTCACATTGAGCGGGCGTCCGTTGACCATCTGCGTCTCAATATTATCGTCAGAATGTAGATAGAAGACGTTGATACCTAAGCGCATACGACGCTGGATCAGGAAGTGACGGTATGAGAGTTCATAATTCCAAAGGCTAACAGGGTTCAACTCCTTGTTGGCCGGCTTGTACATGTAAAGTTCCCTGATGGTAGGGTTTCGGTAGCCACGGCTAACGAGCGCCTTAATCTCCGCGTCACGGCACAGGATGAAGGAGAGACCCCCTTGCGGCGCATAGTTGAAGCCCGCCTCGGAGTGGTTCCCCATACGGATGCCCGCATCGAGGGCGAGCCAAGAGGCGATTCGTTGGTGGAAATCAACGTATCCAGCCACTTCAGATTGCTTCTTATCGATGATGTCGGTCTCATTACCGTTAGCGATTAGGCTATTCCATGCATGACCGCCAAAATATTGATAATCAAAACCAAACGTAGTGCGATTACCTTTGAAGAACTTCAACACCTGGTAAGCGCTCAAACCCGTCATGAGGTCGGTATGGTTATAGACCTGCGTCGGAGCGGGTGCACCATGAGCATGGCCATCGTTGATCTCATGCTTACCACCATTGTAGTAAAAACGCACAGCACCCGAAGTCGGGAAACGACTCTGCGAATATTTATTTTCCAGAGAAATAGCCGCCATGCCACGAAGGATGTCGAACTGGCTCTCCTCGATAGGTGCGGAGACAGTTCCAGGGTTGTGTGTGGAGAAATAGGCTATGTTGCCCGATCCGCCAAGGCGCCAATGTTCGCTAAAGTCATACCCGAGACGCAAGAATCCGTTGTGTTCTTGGAACTCCATGTTAGGTCTGTGGCCATCTGTCCGGCAATAGTTGAATCCGGCAGCAGACGAGAACTTGCGTTTGCGGAATTGATTAGAGACACCTGCGTCAAAGGTTTTGTATGAACCACCCTGCGCATGAATATTTGTTATGACCGTATCCTTTTCCAGCTGGTGCGTGATAATATTCACGACCCCACCCATAGCGTTACTTCCGTAGTACATAGAAGCGGGGCCACGCACCACCTCCACACGTTCCGCAAGCATCGTTTGGTAATTGTCGGCCACAGGATGACCGTACAATCCTGCGTATTGAGGCAATCCATCAATCAGGACCAGCACATCCGTATTAGGCGAACCGCCGATACCACGCATCTTGACACCACCGCTTCCGCCCGTGCTTACGCCGTAACCCAGCACACCACGCTGCGTGACAAACATTCCGGGCACATCCTGCGTGAGTGTAGGCAGTATATTCGGTTCGCAACGTTCGATCAATCTGTTTTCATCCACGACGCTCACCGTCATCGGCAGCAAGCGAGAATCAGCCCCAGTACGGGTACCGGTCACCACTATCTCGTCAATTACCGAGACCTGACTAATAGAATCTGTCGAAGATGGAGAATCACTTTGTGAGTCCGCAAGAACCACACTTGGAACCATACAAGCAAGCGAAATGATTGCAGCAGAAGAAGCCTTCAAGAACATTATACTTAATTATGAATTATAATTTGTTTTTATTGTGTGTGTGACATACAAAGGTAAACGTTTTTTTGTGACATATACAAATTATGCAGGGAAAAGCATGTGAGGAAGATATGGCAGAGGAATGGGGCGTGTCGTTGGTAGAATATTGTTCGGAAATTCGGGGGGAAAGAATACTAGTTTGTGTCACCAGTCAAATCAATGCCTGATCTTAAAATAGTCAAGCATGGCCACGTAATTGTCCTGAGCGGTGAGGCAAGTATCTGGGGCAGTTCGCTCACTAATACCGAACTTCTCGGCGAATTGTATGACTGAGATATATTCCATGCTATCGGCAAATCACCTTAAAAAAATCCGCCACAAATACATAAAAATTGCTTGTATCGGCAAAACGAGGCGTTTCATATGACACTAGTCATTTTGAATTATGAAACGTCAGTTCGACGTAGTCAATTTTGAATTATGAATTTTGGAATCGCCAGTCGGCAAGGAACATGCAACCACAAGCATAGGCGATCTATCCAGTCTTCCGCGACCCGTTACAATCGGGGTATCCCGAGCAACTCCAGAACTCCTTTCCGGCATTCACCCCCTTCTTAGCCATACGCTTGATCATCGGTTTGCCACACTTAGGGCATACCGGCGCATTGGACTGCATGCTCTGTTCCGTGCGGTAGGCGAGCCTTTCGGCTGTCAGGCTTTCGGTGAAACCGCCTTCGGTGCAGAAGGTGGTGAGGAGATTCTCGATTTGTTTACGAAGCATCATGATCAGACGGTTACAAAGGACTAAGAGACAATTTGCCGCAATGATGGAATCTCCTGAATTAAGCCATTCATCAAACTTGTGCTTTTGTTTCAGAATATGAATGGAACTGAGATGTTGTACATCATCCTTATAATCTGGGCGATCAAGTTGAATGGCTGTAACCCTTTTGTGATCATCAGAATGTGTTGACCATGGGATTTGCTCCTGATACATTAACCAATTCACATAATCATTTGCTAACTCAGCTAAACTTGCTCTTGCCACATCGGTAAGCTTCATCTCTGTTTCTCTGGAAGTGGAATGACGGGAACCGCCCTCTGCAATATTAGCTGGTACTGAACGTGCCGCTTGCGTCATTTGGTCATATTGACGACCACACGGGTCATTACTACGGTTCAAGTAACGCTTGCAGAAATCTTGTGTCGCTAACTGAATGACATTTCCTAAGATCCAGGTATCCAACCAATAAAAAGCAAAACGATAAATTTTCATTTCAGACAGATTTTAAAATTATTATTGATCGCAAAGGTAAATCTTTTTTCGACATGTCAAGTTATTGACATGTCGAAAAAATAGCTCTAAAAACGACTCAAGCCTTTCACCCAACCACCCCCCATCTATCTCCAAAAAACATGCAACTCCCCGGCCAACCGCATGAAGACATAGACCTTATCTTCCGTAAGAAGAGGAGGCATGGTTGAATCCACCCCTTCATGTGTATCCAATTTCATCATCTCTTCCAACTTTAAAGTATTCAAATCAATCACACCTATAGAACATGCGCTTTTCCACCGATTGTCAGTAAAGTATAATTTATCTCCATACAAAGCGGCCGTGCTTGGGGATATCCTAGTATGAGAGTCGAAATCGCCACTTTTTATTTCATGTTTTGTTAACGCACCATCAACTGGATCAATCTTTTCGACAAAAAGAGTGTCCTCTTGATAATGTATCGAGTATAGCATATTGTCAGGACCGATATTGAAACAAGGATAAAACGGTGTGTCCTTTATTTCCCACAACTTGTTACCAGTCAGAATGTTGTATCCTTCCACAGAATATAAAGAGTCAAAACTATCCTTAATACGTTGTTTTTTAACGACAACCACGCTGTCACCTGCCACTGTTACTCCTCGAAAGTTAATCGTCACATCAGGTTCATCAATTTGATATTTCCAGAGGAACTGAAGATTCTTTGTATAGAACAATAAACTTCGTTCACTGAGCTCCGGGAAGATGTATATAGAGTGTTGCTTAATATATTGATGAAGTAGTATTAAACGTTCTGTCTCAATATCAAACAACGTCTCTTCCCCGTTTTCGAGAATAGAGTACTTCATCAAATGTTCTTCCTCGTTGAATTCTCTAGAATAATATAGGTTTTCGCTAAAGTAACGGAAGCTACCACCATATCTTGGCTGGTCTTCAATCCATTTACCATCCTTGAAAGTGAACTGTTTTTTGAAATGTTCTCTCTTTATTAAGACATCATTTTCACAAAAAATATCATCGTCAGGGGCAGCGTCAAGCAACAAATCTCCTATCTGTATGTTGTGAGCGGTCACTATGACTTCCTCACCCTTCAGCAAGAAAAAATGTTTTACGCCTGCTATTTTCTTTATGTATTTCATTGTATATTCTCCTTGAATAAAATAGTCGTTGGTTTACCCAATGGTGTAAATATACATAAAATTTCATACTCATCCAACCCTTCCACACCATGTCTATCTCTGAAGCACATGCAACTCCCCAGCCAACCGCATGAAGACATAGACCTTGTCTTCAGTGAGAAGAGGAGGCTGGGTTGAATCCACCCCTTCATGTGTATCCAATTTCATCATCTCTTCCAACTTTAAAGTATTCAAATCAATCACACCTATAGAACATGCGCTTTTCCACCGATTGTCAGTAAAGTATAATTTATCTCCATACAAAGCGGCCGTGCTTGGGGATATCCTAGTATGAGAGTCGAAATCGCCACTTTTTATTTCATGTTTTGTTAACGCACCATCAACTGGATCAATCTTTTCGACAAAAAGAGTGTCCTCTTGATAATGTATCGAGTATAGCATATTGTCAGGACCGATATTGAAACAAGGATAAAACGGTGTGTCCTTTATTTCCCACAACTTGTTACCAGTCAGAATGTTGTATCCTTCCACAGAATATAAAGAGTCAAAACTATCCTTAATACGTTGTTTTTTAACGACAACCACGCTGTCACCTGCCACTGTTACTCCTCGAAAGTTAATCGTCACATCAGGTTCTTCTATCTGATATTTCCAGAGGAACTGAAAGTCCTTTGTATAGAACAACAAACTACGATTGCCGATTTCAGGGAAAATGTATATAGAGAGTCGCCTAATATATTGATGAAGTAGAATTCTTTGTTCTGACTTTATTTCACACAAGGTCTCTTTACCATTCTCTATGATCGAATACCTCTGCAAATGAGCATCTTTGTCATATTCTGTGGAATAATACAGATTTTCGCTAAAGTATTGGAAATCTCCGTATCGGGGGCTGTCCTCGTTCCATTTGCCGTCTTTGTAAGTAAACTGTTTTTTGAAATGCTCTCTCTTTGTTAAGACATCGTTTTCACAAAAGACATCATCGTCAGGAGCAGCGTTCAAAGACAAATTTCCTATCTGGATCTTATTAGCGGTCGCAACAACTTCCTCGCCTTTAAGCAGGAAAAAGTATTTTACTCCTTCTATCTTCTTTAAGTATTTCATCGTCTATTTCCTTTTAGTTCATCTTACCATTTGCGGATTATAACTATTTCTGAAGTACGTGCAACTCATTGGCCAGTGGAACGTACAAGTAAACTTTGTCTTCTGTCACAATAGGGTCTTCTGTTGTCCATGCCTCCCATTCCGTTTCCATCTTTTGATATTCCAGCAGCTGCATGGTCTTCAAATCGATTACTCCGATAGTGGGGACAGGGCTGTTCGATGTAAAATACATCATATTTTTGTCTATAAACGAGTGGCCATTTATTCTATCGTCAGGGTTGAGCAGTTCGCTCTTTATTTCGTATTCTGTTAGTTCCCCGTTTTTAGGGTCGAGTCTCACTACAAACGTGTATCCTCCATCATCTTGCTCCATGGCATAGATGAAACCGTCGCCACCCACCCGAAAAGAGGGATTGTATCGCAGTTCTTTAGGTCCCCACTTCCGTTCACCGGTTCTAATGCAGTATGCTTCCACAAAGAATCTAAAAACAGTCATGTTTATCTTTTCCCTTTTAACTATCACAACCGTATCTCCCACTATAGACACTCCGTGTGCAACGATTTTGAAATTCAGCTCGTCTATCTGGTATTTCCAGAGGAACTGGAGGTCCTTGGTGTAGAATAATAAGCTCCTGTCCAGAATTTCAGGGAAAATGTACATGGAGAGTCGCTCATTATAGCTGTGCAACATTATACCCAATTCCGATTTAATTTCAAACAAGGTCTCTTTACCGTTCTCGATAATAGAGTACCTCATCAATTGTTCCTCTTTATTACGTTCTCTGGAGTAATACAGGTTTTCGCTAAAGTATTGAAAATAACCATATCGTGGATGGTCTTCAATCCATTTTCCGTCCTTGTAAGTGAACTGTTTTTTGAAATGTTCTCTCTTTATTAAGACATCATTTTCACAAAAAACATCATCGTCAGGGGCAGCGTCAAGAGTCAAATCTCCTATCTGTAAGTTATGAGCGGTCGCTATAACTTCCTCACCTTTCAGCAAGAAAAAATGTTTTACGCCTGCTATCTTCTTTATGTATTTCATCGTATATTCTCCTTGAATAAAATAGTCGTTGGTCTATCCTATGGTAAATTTACAAAAAATTTCACGGACGGACAAGCAACGAATTCTAAACCCTTCTGGAGCAAAAATGAAACACCATACCATCATCACCAAACACAACGGGCGGAACCAGACCGCATCACTTCTCAGGCATGGACATCTGCCGACGGATCAGTTCCTTGAATGAGATGATGCTCTCCACCCTATCCACCTCCAAGGTTTGGATACGCTCCCGCAGGACGGAGAGCAGATGCTGGTTGTCCAAAGCGTAGATCTTCACGAGAAGGTCGTACGATCCTGTCGTGCAATGACACTCCACCACCTCCGGAATCTTCCGCAACTCCGTCACAATCAGGTTCTCGTCCGCATGCTTCCTGAGCCTTAGCCCAATGAACGCACACGTTCCGTAGCCGATCTTCTCCGGATCCAGAACAAACTCAGACCCCTTGATCACGCCCAGCTCGGTCAGACGTTGCACCCTCTGGTGGATGGCCGCACCCGAAACGTTGCAACTCCTCGCCACCTCCAGGAAAGGCAGGCGGGCATTCTCCGCCACCATGGACAATATCTTATAGTCCAATTCGTCCAAATCTTTCTTTTCCATAAGTATATTATATTAAATAGGTGATCCATGCACATGCACAGTACTTACATATACAAATATACATAAATTTTCTATCTACACTAACATTTTGACAACAAAATCACCTTGAAAATATCTTTTTGCTCAAAAGTAGAGCCAATAATGGTTATTCATAAAAATTTTTGCAAAATTGGAAAATCTACGATTTAAAAGCAAACATAGTATTCTACTTATAAATCGTAAGCAATTTAATAATAAATTCTCTAAAGTATCAAAAAGTGGTTTTTCATACATAATTTACACTAAAATATACATACGGAAACAACTATCATAACGAAAGTAATTTTTATTTTTGCATTACAATATGAAAGTAATTAATAATTTTTATAAACAATATGTCAGACACTACACAAACAACGACGACCAAATGTCTTTACAGCAAGGAATACGAGCATGACGCATGCGGCGTAGGAATGATTGTAAACATTCAGGGCAACAAATCACACGAGCTGGTGAGCAATGCCCTAAAGGTATTGGAGAACATGCGCCACCGTGGCGCTGAAGGAAGTGATGGTAAGACAGGAGACGGCGCAGGTATCCTCCTGCAGATACCTCACGAGTTCATCTTGCTACAGGGAATCCCTGTGCCGGAGAAGGGTAAGTATGGTACTGGACTGATATTCCTGCCGCAAGACCCCGCCCAGCAAGAGGAAATCATAAAGATCCTTTTGGAAGAGATCGAGCGTGAGAACCTCACCATGATGCACTTACGCAATGTGCCAACCAATCCTGCCTGCTTGGGCGAGGGTGCCTTGTCCACAGAGCCTAGCATCAAACAGATATTCATCACGGGTATCCCTGACAATGAGTTGCCGGACCTCGAACGTAAATTATATAAGATAAGAAAGAAGGTGGAGAACAGGGTCCACCACAAGGATTTCTACATTGTTTCCTTGTCAAGCAAGACCATCATATACAAGGGTATGCTTTCGTCCACACAGTTGAGGGAATACTTCCCTGACTTGTCCAACGAATACCTGACGAGCGGTATCGCCTTGGTGCACTCCCGATTCAGCACGAACACCTTCCCTACATGGAGCTTGGCGCAGCCTTTCCGCTTCTTGTGCCACAACGGTGAGATCAACACGATCCGAGGCAACCGTAACTGGATGAAGGCGAGGGAAAGCGTGCTCTCTTCCGAGACGTTGGGCAGCGTGTCCGAGATATCGCCTATCGTGCAGCCTGACATGAGCGACTCCGCCTCCCTCGACAACGTGTTCGAGTTCTTCATCATGTCCGGCATGAGCCTGCCGCAAGCCATGGCGGTGCTCATCCCTGAGTCATTCAACGACAAGAACCCTATCAGCGATAGCCTGAAGGCATTCTACGAGTACCACTCCATCCTGATGGAGCCATGGGACGGTCCTGCCGCCCTGCTCTTCAGCGACGGACGTTACGCGGGTGGTATGCTCGACAGAAACGGACTGAGACCTTCCCGCTACCTCATCACGAACGACGGTATGATGTTGGTGGCCTCCGAGGTGGGTGTCATGGACGTAGATCCAGCACAGATCAAGCAGAAGGGTCGCCTTCAGCCTGGTAAGATCCTCATGGTCGACACGGAGGAAGGAAAGATTTACTACGATGGGGAGTTGAAGGCTAACTTGGCCAACGAACACCCATACAAACAATGGTTGGACGCCAACTGCGTGCGTTTGGAGAAGCTGAAAAGCGGTAGGAAAGTGGCCAACAACGTGGAGAACTACGGCAAGAAGCTACGCAACTTCGGCTTCGGCCAGGAGGATATCGACAAGACCATCGTGCCGATGTGTACGCAAGGTATGGAGCCTGTCGCAGCCATGGGTAACGATACTCCGTTGGCGGTTCTCTCGGACCGTCCGCAGATCTTCTTCAACTACTTCCGCCAGCAGTTCGCACAGGTGACCAACCCTGCCATCGACCCTATTCGTGAGGAGTTGGTGATGTCACTGACGGAGTACATCGGTGCGGTCGGCAAGAACATCTTGACGCCTGACGAGAGCAACTGCAAGATGGTTCGTCTGCCCCACCCGATTCTGACGAACACTCAATTAGACATATTGTGTAACATACGATACAAAGGTTTCAAGACCACCAAGCTGCCTCTCCTCTTCGATGCGAAGAAGGGCGAACGCGGACTCAGGGAGGCGTTGGACAACCTCTGCAAGAAGGCGGAGGAGTCTGTCGACGACGGAATCAACTACATCATCCTGAGCGATAAGGACTTGGACCAGAAGAGCGCGGTCGTTCCATCTTTGTTGGCCGTCAGCGCTGTACACCACCACTTGATTGGTGCTGGGAAACGTGTTCAGACCGCATTGATCGTGGAATCAGGAGAGATCAGGGAAGTGATGCACGCCGCATTGCTCTTAGGCTACGGCGCATCCGCCATCTGCCCTTACATGACCTTCGCCGTCATCGACGACCTCGTGAAGAAGGGCAAGATCCAAGAGGATTACGAGACGGCCGAGCATAACTACATCAAGGCGGTCTGCAAGGGTCTCTTCAAGATCATGTCTAAGATGGGTATCTCCACCATACGTTCCTACCGAGGTGCGAAGATATTCGAGAGCATCGGTTTGGGCGAGAGCCTTTTGAACCAATATTTCGGCACCAACATCTCCACGATCGGTGGTATCGGTCTGAAGCACATCGCCTTAGACGCTATCAAGTTGCACCAAGAGGCCTTCGACAAAGAGAACGACAACGCCCTTCTTCCGAACAACGGATTGTTCGCCTACAGGAAGGACGGTATTCCTCACGCATGGTCACCTGAGGTCATCGCGACATTACAGATCGCCACAAGAACAGGCGATTACAAGAAATACAAAGACTACACCCGACTGGTTGACTTCAAGGAGAAACCAATCTTCATCCGTGACTTCTTCGATTACAAGAAGGCGGCGAAGCCAATCCCTGTCGAGCAGGTTGAGTCGGTCGAGAGTATCGTGAAACATTTCGTGACGGGCGCCATGTCGTTCGGAGCGCTCTCCGCAGAGGCGCACGAGGCCATCGCCATCGCCATGAACCAATTGGGTACGCGAAGCAACACCGGAGAAGGTGGTGAGGACAGCCACCGCTTCCATGCGACCACGCCAGAGGGTGTGTCACTGAACTCCAAGACCAAGCAAGTGGCATCCGGACGTTTCGGTGTCACAGCGGAATATCTAGTCAATGCGGAGGAGATACAGATTAAGGTGGCGCAAGGCGCTAAGCCTGGTGAGGGTGGTCAGCTCCCTGGTTTCAAGGTGAATGAGATCATCGCAAAGACCCGTCACTCCATCCCTGGCATCTCCCTCATTTCGCCACCGCCTCACCACGACATCTACTCCATCGAGGATTTGGCGCAATTGATCTTCGACCTGAAGAACATCAACCCACAGGCGGCAGTCTCCGTGAAGTTAGTATCGGAGAGCGGTGTGGGAACCATCGCGGCGGGTGTGGCCAAGGCGAAAGCGGACCTCATCGTCATCTCAGGTGCGGAGGGAGGAACCGGTGCGTCACCAGCCTCTTCCATGCGTTTCGCAGGTATCTCTCCTGAGATCGGTTTGGCGGAGACGCAACAGACATTGGCGCTCAACGGACTCCGTGCCCAGGTTCGTCTGCAAACAGACGGACAACTCAAGACGGGACGTGACGTCATCCTCATGGCGATGTTGGGAGCCGACGAGTTCAGCTTCGGTACATTACCGCTGATCGTATTGGGTTGTGTCATGATGAGGAAATGTAACACGAACACCTGCCCTATGGGTGTCGCTACGCAAGACCCTAAGCTCCGTGAACGTTTCCGCGGACACGCCAGCTACATCGTGAACTACTTCACGTTCCTGGCGCAGGAGGTAAGGGAATATTTGGCCGAGATGGGCTTCAAGAAATTGGAGGACATCATCGGACGTACCGATCTTATCCTTCCGAAGGAGACCAAGGACGACTCCAAGTCATCCACGTTGGACTTCACCCGTCTCCTCACGTCCGGAACGGGCAAGCTCCACTTCGACGGACGTCCGTACAGCAAGGCGGAGAACCCTAAGGACGCAGAGATCATCCAACAAGCCAAATCGGCTATCGAGAACCAGCAGGAGATCACGCTGAACCTCACCATAAGGAACACCGACCGTGCCGCCGGCACGCAACTCTCAGGTCTCGTCGCTTCCCGCTACGGAGGCGCAGGATTGCCAGACTCCACGATCAACGTGCAGTTCAAGGGATCCGCAGGACAGAGCTTCGGCGCCTTCTTGGCGAAGGGAATCAGCTTCAAGCTGGAAGGTGAAGCCAACGACTACTTCGGCAAGGGATTGTGCGGTGGTAAGATCGCTATCATGCCTCCGATCCGTAGCAAATTCAAGGCGGAGGAGAACATCATCGCAGGTAACACCGGTCTCTACGGTGCCACTTCAGGCGAGCTCTACGTCAACGGTTGCGTCGGTGAGCGTTTCGGTGTAAGAAACTCAGGAGCCATCGCGGTCATCGAGGGCGCTGGCGACCACTGCTGCGAATACATGACCGGCGGACGGGTGGTTGTCTTAGGACAGACAGGACGTAACTTCGGTGCCGGAATGTCAGGCGGTGTGGCCTATGTCTGGGACAAGAACCACAACTTCGACTACTTCTGTAACATGGAGATGGTGGAGCTCGGTTTGGTGGAGGAGAGCGCTAACCGCAAGGAGTTGCGTGAGCTGATCCACAAGCACTGGCTCAACACGGGATCCATCTTGGCCCGCACCATGCTCGACGACTGGAACCACTACGTGGAGGAGTTCATCCAAGTGATTCCGATCGAATACAAGCACGTGTTGCAAGAGGAGCAGTTGAAGAAGCTGCAAGACAAGATTGCGGACATTCAAAGAGACTATTAATCAAAGAGTAAAACACATGGAAGACGGTCAGCGCACCGTGTGGGCACCGTCTTCCCAACAGAAGATACATCATGGGAAATCCAAAAGCATTTCTAACGATTCCTCGCAAAGAAGCAGGACATCGTCCCATCCAAGACAGAATCCACGACTTCGCGGAAGTGGAACAGAAACTGAACATCAAGGACCGACAGCTACAAGCCTCCCGCTGCATGGATTGCGGTGTGCCATTCTGCCACTGGGCTTGTCCGCTCGGCAACAAACAACCTGAATGGCAGGACGCTCTCTACAAGGGAGAGTGGGAAACGGCCTATCAGCTATTGCATGAGACCAATGATTTTCCTGAGTTCACAGGAAGGATATGCCCCGCATTGTGCGAGAAGGCCTGCGTCCTCAACCTCTCCATGGGGGAGCCTACCACATGTAGGGAAAACGAGTGCGCCATCATTGAGCACGCCTTCGCGGAGAACTACGTGACGGTGGAGCACCCTGTCCGCAACGGCAAGAAGGTGCTGGTGGTAGGTTCCGGCCCTTCCGGCTTGTCTACCGCCAACCAACTCAACAAGAGGGGTTACGAGGTGACCGTCTACGAGAAGAACGAGGCTGCCGGCGGATTGCTCCGCTACGGTATCCCTAACTTCAAGCTCTCCAAGAACATCATCGATCGTCGTATCAAGGTGATGGAGGAGGAAGGCATCAAATTCGAATACAACAAGACGGTCGACGAGAAGAAACTGCCAGCCGGATTCGACGCTTACGTCATCTGCACAGGAACCCCTACGGCACGTGACCTGAAGATTGAGGGAAGAGAGCTGAAAGGCGTATACCTCGCCCTTGAGATGCTCAGCCAGCAGAACAGAATCTTGGCGGGCAAGAAGTTCAAGGAGAGCGAGCTGGTGAATGCGAAGGACAAGAAGGTATTGGTGATCGGTGGTGGTGATACTGGTTCAGACTGCATCGGAACCGCCCACCGTCAGGGTGCGAAGAGCGTTACCCAGATCGAGATCATGCCTAAGCCTCCTGTAGGCGAGAACCCTTCCACCCCATGGCCTTACTGGCCGGTGATCCTCAAGACCACCACTTCACACGAGGAGGGATGCGACCGTCGTTGGTTGCTCAACACCAACAAGTTCATCGGCAAGAACGGTGTATTGACCGGCGCCGAGGTGGAGGAGGTGGAATGGGTACCTAATCCAGAAGGAGGCAGACCCATCATGAAACCAACAGGAAAGAAGGAGGTCATCGAGTGCGACATGGTACTATTGGCCATGGGATTCCTGAAACCAGAGCACCCGGGGTTGGCGGAGAACGTGTTCCTGGCGGGCGACGCACAGAGCGGAGCGAGCCTTGTGGTACGCGCCATCGCAAGCGGTAGGAAAACCGCCGAGGCTGTCGACCAATACTTATCATCCAAATAATTGATCAACAAAAAAATACAATGATATGTGCGGCATAGTAGGAATATTCAACATCGAGGGGAGAACCCAAGAGATGCGTCCCAAAGCGCTTAGGATGTCACAGAAGATCAGACATCGGGGACCAGACTGGAGCGGTATCCACGTAGGGAAAAGTGCGATTCTGGCACACGAACGCCTTTCCATCGTCGATCCGAAGAGTGGTAAACAACCGTTGTTCAGCAGCGACGGCAAACAAGTGCTTGCCGTCAATGGAGAGATATACAACCACAGGGACATACGCGCCCGCTACAACGGGAAGTACGAGTTTCAGACGGGTAGCGATTGCGAGGTGATCCTCCCACTCTACCGTGAGAAGGGCATCAACTTCCTCGAGGACCTGAGCGGTATCTTCGCCTTCGCCCTCTACGACGAGGAGAAGGACGAGTTCCTCATCGCACGTGACCCGATCGGTGTCATTCCTCTGTACATCGGCAAAGATGCGGACGGCACCGTCTATTGCGCCAGCGAGCTGAAGGCGCTGGAGGGTTTCTGCGAGAGCTACGAACCATTCCTGCCCGGACATTACTATTGGAGCAAGGAAGGCAAGATGACCCGTTGGTACAAGCGTGACTGGGAGAGCTATGAGGCCGTGAAAGACAACGAGGCAGACATCGCCACATTGCGCGACGCCTTGGAGAAGGCGGTCAAGAGACAACTCATGAGCGACGTGCCTTACGGTGTGTTGTTGTCCGGTGGACTCGACAGCTCCGTCATCTCAGCCATCGCGAAGAAATTCGCCAAGAACAGGGTCGAGACCGATGACCAAAAGGAGGCTTGGTGGCCACAGCTGCACTCGTTCGCCGTAGGACTTAAGGGTGCGCCAGACTTGGCGAAGGCGAAGGAGGTGGCAGACCATATCGGTACGGTCCACCATGAAATCAACTATACGATCCAAGAGGGATTGGACGCTATACGTGACGTGATTTACCACATCGAGACCTATGATGTGACGACCGTCCGCGCATCCACCCCAATGTATTTGCTCGCCCGTGTCATCAGAAGCATGGGTATCAAGATGGTGCTGAGCGGCGAAGGTGCCGACGAGATCTTCGGAGGCTACCTCTACTTCCACAAGGCGCCATCATCGAAGGACTTCCACGAGGAGACCGTCCGCAAGTTGGGCAAGCTCTATCTCTACGATTGCCTGAGGGCCAACAAATCATTGGCCGCATGGGGTGTGGAAGGCCGTGTGCCATTCCTCGACAAAGAGTTCCTCGACGTGGCCATGCGCCTGAACCCGCAAGCTAAGATGTGTGCGGGCAAGGAGATCGAGAAGAAGATCGTCCGTCTCGCCTGCGCCGACCTCTTGCCGGAGAGCGTGGCATGGAGACAGAAAGAGCAGTTCAGCGACGGTGTCGGCTACAGCTGGATCGACACGTTGAAGGCCATCACTTCCGCCGCCGTGTCCGACGACGAGATGGCGCACGCCGCCGAGCGCTTCCCTATCAACACCCCACTGAACAAGGAGGAGTATTATTACCGCACCATCTTCGAAGAGCACTTCCCAAGCGAGAGCGCTGCGAAGAGCGTACCGCACGAGGCTTCCGTCGCTTGTTCCACCGCCATCGCCCTCGAATGGGACGCAGCATGGAAACGCATGAACGAGCCAAGCGGTAGAGCCGTGAAGGGTGTGCATGAGCAAGCCTATTGAAGTATTCTTACAGCTCCCTTTCACACGAAAGGGCAAGAGGGTGTGTCAGGTTCATTCTTGACACACCCTCTTTTACTAAATAGCTGTTGTTCCAGAAAGCGGATAGACGATTTAACGCCTATTTCCGCAGAATCTTCGCAGCCTCCACCATGTTCCTCAATGAGGCTTCCGTCTCAGCCCAGCCACGCGTCTTAAGACCGCAATCCGGGTTCACCCAGAGTTGAGCAGGATTGATGACCTGGGCCGCCTTGCGCATAAGAGCCACCATCTCGTCAACAGAAGGCACACGAGGAGAATGGATGTCGTAAACGCCAGGACCAATCTCGTTAGGATACTTGAACTTCACGAAGGCATCCAGCAACTCCATCTGGCTACGGGCGCACTCAATGGTGATCACGTCAGCATCCATCATGGCGATATGGTCAATGATATCATTGAACTCGCTGTAGCACATGTGCGTGTGGATCTGCGTCTCGTCTTTCACGCCCGATGCGGAGATACGGAAGGCCTCCACCGCACTGTCGAGATATGCCTTCCTGTCACTTTTCCTGAGCGGCAATCCCTCACGGATAGCAGGCTCATCGATCTGAATCACTTTGATACCCGCTTTTTCGAGGTCGACCACCTCGTCACGGATAGCCAGTGCGATCTGCTTCATCGTAACCGACCTTGGCTGGTCGTTACGCACAAAGCTCCATTGTAATATAGTGACTGGACCGGTAAGCATGCCCTTGACGGGTTTATCCGTTAGGCTCTGCGCATACGTTATCCAATCTATCGTCATTGCATTAGGTCTAGATACATCTCCGAAGATAACAGGAGGCTTCACGCAACGGCTTCCATAGCTCTGCACCCATCCGTTCTGCGTGAAAGCGAAGCCACTCAACTGTTCGCCGAAATACTCCACCATGTCATTGCGCTCAGACTCGCCATGGACGAGGACGTCAAGGCCGATCTCCTCCTGCTTGCGGATCGTCCTCTCGATTTCGCCCTTCAGCAAGTTGGTGTACTCTGCCTTTGTGATCTCGCCCTTCTTGAACTTACTTCGCCATGAGCGGACTTCCACCGTCTGAGGGAATGAACCAATCGTGGTGGTCGGGAAGAGAGGAAGGTTGAGCACCTTGCGTTGCGCTTGGATACGGGTCGCGAACGGGCTGTTCCTACGTGCGAAATCAGGCGTGATACCCGCCATTCTTCTCTTCACCTCCGCATTGTTCGTCAAACCAGACGAGCGGCGATTCTCTATGTCGACAATATTGTTCTGCAAAGCCACCTTCGCCTTCTCCGACGGAGCGTTGCCCGCAAGATCTGCCAGCGTCGTCACCTCAGCCACCTTCTGGCGGGCGAAGGCCATCCAACGTTTCACCTCGCCTGGCAACGACTTCTCGTTCTTCTCGTTCTCCAAGTCGAATGGAGAGTGGAGCAACGAGCAACTCGTGGAGATGATCACACGATCCTCGCCCAACAGACGCTTCACACCCTCGATGATCTCAAGGGATTGGACGAAATCATTCTTCCAGATGTTCCTTCCGTCAACCACACCCAAGCTCAACACCGTGTTTCCCTTTAAGCGGGCAACCACATCCTTCCATTGTTGAGGAGCACGCACAAGGTCGATATGCAACACACTGACATTAAGATCAACGGCAAGATCCGTATTATCCGCAAGGCTGTCGAAATAGGTGGCGAGAATAACCTTTAGCTTTGTGCTCTTAACGATCTCCGCATAGACTTTGCGATAGAGCCCTTTGATATCCTCGTTGATATCCGTGGCAAGAATCGGTTCGTCTATCTGAACATACTCCGCGCCAACGGCTTCAAGTTGCTTCAATATTTCCACATAGACAGGCAATAACTTATCAATCAGATCAATACGGTTAAATCCCTGCTCTTTTTCTTTGCCCAAGAGCAAATAGGTGACCGGACCGATCAACACAGGCTTGGTTTTGATGCCAAGGGCAAGCGCCTCCTTGAACTCTTCGGCAGCTTTGTTATACAAGAGCGTAAACTCCTGGTTTTTGGTAAATTCCGGAACGATGTAATGGTAATTCGTATCGAACCATTTGGTCATCTCCATGGCCGTCACATCAATACCATTCTTCTGAAATCCGTGGGCCATCGCGAAATAGAGATCCAGTCTATCGTTCCTCAACGCTTTGTAACGCTCAGGGATGGCGCCGACGCAAAGAGACATATCGAGCGTCTGGTCATAGAACGAGAAGTCATTGCTCGGAATCAACGTGATACCAGCCTCCTTTTGCAATGTCCAATTACCTTTACGGATTTCTGCCGCAATTTTCAACAAATCCTCCTTCGAGGCTTTACCGGCCCAATAGGCCTCTTCTATTTTCTTTAATTCACGATTGGCTCCCACACGTGGATAACCCAAAATATTTGTTTTTAACGACATATATTCTTCACACTGATTAAATTAAAAAAATATTTTACTTTGTTGCAATTGCACTGCAAATGTACCCATTACTTTTAAACCATAAATATATTTTGTTCAATTCGGTAAATTATGCTTATTTTGCAGATTCAAAGCACTAATACAAGAATATTATACTGCAAAATAAAATTTTTACAAAATGGAAAACGGCTATAAGTTGGACGAAACGGACATTCGTATTCTGCAAGAACTGCAAAAAAACTCACAACTGACGGTAAAAGAGTTGGCGGCGAAGGTTCATCTATCCCCTTCCCCCACTTTCGAGCGGCAGAAACGGTTGGAGCGCGAGGGGTACATCACCCGATACATGGCGGTGGTGGACGCTAAAAAAGTGGGCAATGGCATCATGGTGCTCTGCAACATCCGCCTGAAGCAACACTCCGAGGAGATGATCCAGCAGTTCATGGACGCAGTTCAGGACATTGAGGAGATCACCGAATGTTTCAACACCAGCGGCGACTACGATTTCATCATCAAGGTTTTCGCGCGGGACATGTACGCATACCAGCAGTTTATGCAACACAAACTCGGCGCGATCAGTTGCTTGGGAAGTTTGCACAGCGTCTTCGTCATGTGCGAGACCAAAAACACACGTGGCGTACCGATCGTAGCGGAGAAGTGAGGCTTGAAAATTGGCCTAAAAAAATCCCCGCACTAGGAAAGCGCGGGGATGAAGAAACCCACTAAAAAGTGTTGTCCTTTCAGAATGATGTCTATTGAATCTTCACAGCCATGGCGCGAAGTTGTTGCCAACCGACATGGTCGGTCAGACGGATCATGAAGTGATAGTCGCCGGGATCCACATCATCTGGAATCGGTATCTCTATCTGCGCATCGTAGGTGCGGAGCCCCGAAGGAATCTCGTAGTCTTGGTTGAAGACCCATGCGTTCACAGCGGCCTTCTCCTCCTCCATCGGACACTCCACCGATGATGTGCCGTGCGTATGATGATCGAAATTATTGTGGATCTCGATGTTGAATGAGCCCAGTTCCGTGTCATCGGTGAACACATAGTGGAACGGCATCACCTCCCCCCGTTTGAGGATATAACAATCGGAAGGAACGGCCTCGATACCCTCGTCGGAAATCACCGGATAGCTCATGTCCTTGGAGGCCTCATCGTCACCACCGCACGCGCCCAGCACGCACAGCAGCATAGTAATTGCCAAATAATGCTTCATCTATCTATAAATTTATTAATCATTCATGTTCATGCTCATGCTCATGTTCATGCTCATCGTCATCCTCCTCTTGCGTGAGTGTTTTCTCGTCAGTGGTGGAACGTCCGTTGGCGTCAGTGACGGTCAGTTTCAGCTTGTCGCCTTCGACAACGCCTGTGCCAGCGATATCGACATGCACATGGAAGCCGTCGATGTTAAGCACACCGATGTACTTGCTGTCGGTCACAGGCTTGCTCACCTTAACCTCTCCGTTTGAAGCGTCGCGGATCTCGATGAGGATAGCGGCGGTGCGTCCCTCCGCCTTAACATCCGCCTTGACGCAGATCTCATCCCCTTCGATGTTCGCCTCGTCCAACGCTACCGTCGGAGCGGCAGGATCATCGTCGTCGTCGCCACAAGAGGAGAAACCCAAGGAAAGCACACACAGAAGAGCCATCATAAGGCTCATATATTTAATATTTTTCATATCGTTTTAAATTTTAAATGTTTGACAATTAAATAATTGATTAAAAATCCAGTCCCACCTTCATGGACAAGTTGCGTCCCGGCTCCGGCACGTCTATGAGGCGGTAGTAACTGGTGTGGTTGTAATAGCGGCGATTCAGCAGATTGTCCGCATGGAGCGACACGTTCAGCTTGCTTCGTCGCAAAGGGAAAGACTTGCCAGCGGAGAAATTGAGGGTCCAATATCCGTCTGTCGGTTTTTCAGGAGGTACAATCTCGTCTTGACGGCCCACCACGTGAGCCTTCAGACCAACGAACCCATCGCCTTTCCAATTGTATTTATAGGTCAATCCAGCATCCATGGACCATGGCGGGGTGAATGGCAGCGTATAGCCCTTCTTCTCCCCGGACTTCTGACGGGCATGGAGGTATTCCCCTTGCAGGAGCGCCTCCCAATGTTTCGCGAAGGTGTAGATCATCTGAGCCTCCCAACCCAACCGTAAGACGCGCGCCTGCGTATAGTTGTAGAGCTGAAGGCCCTCCACATAGCGTGACGTCGGACTCAGGTAAATATAGTTGGAGAAATAGTTCAGGTAGGGATCCACCTGCACCACCAGCGCATCATTCGACCAAGAGAGTCCCAAGTCCAATTGGTAGGACTTTTCAGGGTCCAGCTGCACGTTGCCACGCTCATAGCGGAAGATGTGGTAGTTGATACCGTTGGCGCCCAGCTCTTTCGGGATAGGCATACGGAATCCGCTACCCGCATTCGCCTTGAAGACCCAGTTCCCCACGTTGTAGTTGGCCCCGAACGACCAGGAGAGGTTGTGGAACTTACGGGTCAGATCGGTAGAGCGCTCCAGGCAGACCATCTCCGAGCCGACCGGTGTAGGATACCAGTCTTGATAACCATGGATATGCGTCTTGGCGAAATCGAGGCGTGCTCCCGCATTGAATATCAGGTTCTTGCGGAACTTGAAACGGTCCAAGAGGAACATGCCCAAGCTATTGGTCTCGAAGTCCGGTATGATGAAGCCCCAACCGCCACGACGGTTGTATTGGTACTCACCGTCCAATCCGCCATGGAAAGCGTGCTTGCCCAGATGATACCGGGCCTGGTAGTTATACGTGTAGGTGCTCTTGTTGAAACGACGCTCCAGGGAGTTGTCTGGCTTAGGCATATAGCCATGGCTGACAGGCTCGGAAAGCTCCTCCCTGAAATTGTTCTGGTAGGCCACGTTCACCTCCATAGACGTACGTCCACAATACCATGAGGTGTGGCTATGCGCCTTGAAATGGTTCACCCACTGATAAGGCAAATCGACATCCCTGCGGGAGTGGTCATAATCTATGTTAGACAATCGCACCTCCAATCCATGCGCGTTGGCGAAGAAACCGCTCTTCGCGTAGGAATCCGACAAGCGTAGGCTCGTGCGAACCTTCCGCCCCGAATAGCCTAACAAGAAGCTACCGTTCCGTTCACAGCCTGCGGTGTTCCGCAACCGTCCGTCCTTCAGGCGGATCCAATAGGAGTAATATTGGATACTGTCCGTCGGGACCTTATAATCGGCGTAATCAATCCATGTCACATTGGCGCGGCAATACCACCTTTCGCCTCTCCCGCCAATCTTAGCCGCCGCACCTATCTGACCGTTGTTCGTACGTCCGAACAACTGCACGGAACCCTCCAAGGAGTCCTTAGGCATTTGGTTTGAGCGCAGGAGGAGGACACCACCTATAGCGTCACTACCGTAAAGAAGGGCGGATGGTCCCTTGATGACCTCGGCCCGATCAACGGAGAACTGGTCGATCTCCAGTCCATGATCATCGCCCCACTGCTGTCCCTCATGCTTGATGCCATTCTCCGAAACGACCATGCGGTTGTAGCCCAAGCCACGGATCGTCGGTTTCGACTGCCCGGAGCCTATCGAAATAGCCTTCACCCCCGGAATGCCCTCCATCGTCTGCATCAAGCTGCCTGAAAAATTCAGTTGCAGATACTCTTGGTCGACATGGACGGAAGTCTGGGAGGAACGCATTTGAGGCTCAACGCTCTTACTGGCGCTTACGGTGACATCTTCAAGCGTGACAACAGTATCGGAGGACGCCGCCATGCTTATCATGGCGCCCAACAATATTGAAATCATACTGAATCTCTGTTTGAATTAAACTAAAAATGTACCTCTCTGAATTCAAACAAAGGAAGGGGGACCGCGAGGTATTGGTAGGTTATAGACGTCAAGAACCAGGCTGTTCTGACGGTCAGTATATAAGATTTTAGTGATAGACGCAGAGAATGCGGAGATGCCGACAGCGGTGAGGAAGGACATCGTCAGGAACTGGCACAAGACGCAGGTATGCATGGAATCGCCCTGCGGCAGCAAGTGGCCCGCACAATTATGGCTGACGCACTCCTTGCAATCATGCTTCACCGTTTGCTCCTCGTCATGGATATGAAGCGAAGAAACAAGCAGCATGGGCACAAATACAAGTAAAAGCGCCCAAGCCTTAAGATATGTCTTCTGTTTCAAATCCATATTGGCAAACAATTCATTGATGTCGCAAATATAATAAAAATATGCGGAAGCGGCAATTCCACGGAGATTTTCACTACACCCTACGTGCGTTCCGGGCCTCCGTAAGGGTAATTTGTATTACGGAATAAAAAATGCCGGACGGGACAAAAGGTAGTCCATACAACCCAGCACGGCAAATATACAACAAACAAATGCATCAGCAAATTTTACGGGAGATGGAATGCTATCCTTCTTTTGGGGATAGGTTAAGAATGTGAATTTATTTAGATACTCTGATATATTCTAGTAAATACTTAAAGGGGAATGGCATAATAGTTAATTGTCCGTTCCTAACAAAAGTAACAGCCATGAGTTTTAACATATTATTAAAGAACAATTTGCTGGATCTATAAGTGTCAACTAACCGGATGTTTGCAGCTGTCGGAATTATTCTACGCATACCAGCTCCGATTATTCCCGAAAAATAGAATAAAGAGTGGACATTTTCTGCAAAACTTTTGATGTCAGTGACTGCAGGAAACAATGTTTCTCTACTTTCTTTGTCACGAAGTCTGTTGTCGTCATTAGCCAATCTTTCTTTGATGAGTTCAATTTCAGGAACGGTTCTTAGTTTTGTATTGTGTATGATGTTTATGTCGTTCCCTTTTCTCACGATTCCAACGACATCTTCTTTCCCGAATATGTCGATGCACTCTTGGTACTCTGTCTGCTCAAATAGGGTATTCTCTTGTTCCGTTATTGAAAAATCACCGTTCGGTTTAATTCTCATAAAGAAGAAGTGTTTTGTGTCATCTTCGTTTTTGTGACATACGCCGAAATCAATAGTGTCGTATTCGTATTCTGACCAATTTACCATTGTAATATGTCTTTTTACAATATCCTCTTTTATCAACGCCTCTTGCATTATGCAGTCCAATACTGATTTCCAACTAGAATTTCTTTCTTTCTCGTTTTCAATGTTCATTAGGTGTGCAACTGTCTCTATTGTAACGTGTTGTACGGCACATCCCTTATAGTCAATATCATGTGGGTCTTTTTGTCTGTCCGTATCATAATACTCGTCCTCATGGATAAGTACTATATTTATTGTTTCTGCCTTCGGTTTTTTCAGAATCGATACATTGCACATAAATCTCTTTATAAATTGTTGTTTGAGCGCATCAATGCACATACCTGATGTTGAATCAATTACATTGTCAACCAAAACAATCTTATGGGAGGTAGCAAGATCATCGAATCTTTTTTCCATTTCTCTAACCATCTTTGTAGATATTTCTACTTCATTAAAATCCGAGAATGACCCAAACTCGACATGAGCCATTCCGTCAAAGTTAGAATTAAACATGTCTAGACAGTTGCAGATAACGCCCATTTTGGTCTTCTGAAACTTTTCTAACGATTCAATTTCAAGGAATTTGATGTTCGATTTTTTTTCACCAATTTGTCGTAAAATATATGCTTCAGGATTTGTTCCCTTGTTAATCCTCCTTAGAATGTTATCCTTACTCAGTTCGTATTCAGGGTATTCTGTAAATTTCTTTTTCCCGAACATGACAAGTCTTTTTTTTGTTATGGACGTGAATGTTCTCACATTCCAATCCAACAGCATATCTTTAGTTATCTTAAGTTCCAAAGTAATAATTTGGTTGCTTGTTTTATTCCCCCATGAAGGGTGATGTATATAAAAATGACCTGTTACATTATGGAATCCAAGTATTTTGCCTTCGTATGTACCCAAAGAGTTCATGAGGAGTTGCACTATAATGTTTTGAGGAACCATAGCAATAGCTATTCCTTCTAATGATATATTTTCAGACCCTTGCAGGTCTTTTAATGCTTTATTTAAGTTTAATAGATTGCCTTTTGCCTTTTTGAGAAGTATATAGAACGAATTGCCACGCTCATAAACGACAGATAAAACGAATTTCTCGTTAATAAAATCATCTACCAACTTGGCAGCGTTGTTACCTTTGCCGAAATGCGAATCAGAAGTTCTTACGTTAAAGACTTCGTATGTATCTGCCAACAAATCCGTATTAAGGTCGACAACTAATTTATTTGTTTGTATCCTATTCATTTCTAAGTTCTCCTATTTTTTTTGCAGCCTCTACCGACAACTGCGATTTGCAAATAAGCGATAATTCAATAATGTTGAAAGTTCCACAGGGAGTTGTACTGATATGATCATTATCAGCATCCCTCACGTTTGCAATGATAACAGTTTGTACATCATCGCATTTCTCAACTTTTGTTTTTACTTTTTCATAATAATCCTTCGCAGTGAACCGTGCAGACTCTTTCCAATATTTAAAATCAACATAAATTGGTCGGTCTTTTACTTTGAAATCAAACATTTCGTACTCATCGTTGTCTAATTCTTCCAAAGGAATACCGAAATGATTAAATATTTCTTTGCCTATCGCTTCGCCAAGCGCACCCTTGTATATGTTTTGGTATAATGGCGGAGACATAATATAATAGTTCGGTGCAAAATCTTTGGCATAACCTTGTTTGTCAAATAATTCGCTTAATTTATTAAATTTAGATAAAATAGTTGAAAGGTTTACCTCCTGTGTTGATACACAATTTGCATGGTTGAAATATTCTTCCGAAATCGTTTCAATTAAATTAAAATCATCTGTTTGTGAATAATAATATTGACATACAGGTTTGCCAAAGGTTATATAATGATTTTTAAAAGGACTTTTTTGCCATTCTTCCTCGGAAAGTGTCGGATATTTCAACACATATTCACGCATATTTTGCCACAATTGAATGTCCGTGTCATTCCAAGAGTGATTGAAACTACGTGTCAGCAAATTTTGTATTCGCTTGTTTGAACAAATAGCATCTTCTTTAGCAATTTCTAAAACCCTATTAGGTTCTATTTCTTGTTGATTAACAAGTGTGAATTTTTTAGCCAATTCATCCATTTCTCGATTGAACATTCTATTCTCGTGTAATAATGTCTTCGCATCCAACACTTCGCCAAGTTCAGAATCTACCAATATATATATTTTTTTTGTTCGATAGTTTGTCCGACATTTCCTGCCCATCGCCTGAACTATCATTTTAGTTGCACAAACTCTAAAATCGGGCAATTCGTTGTATTTGAAATTATTATAAGTTGTTTTAGGATTACTATTGCCAATGTTTCGATATGAATTGGTAATTTCTGTCATTTTAGTTTCCCAAGAAATATTTTTCACTTGGTGAAGATATTCCATTTGGAAAACCCTATTTATTGTATTTTCCTCATCACCACCACATTTATTAATAATGCCTGTTGGTTTGTCGAGATAAATTCCTTCAATATCCATATCGTCAGTCTCTCGCAATTCATTAATTTGAACAACATCATTTCGGCGATTTGAAGGTATCTTATACTGCAAATTTTGACCTGCACCTAATGTTGCGTATGTTGAAAGAATAAAACGACGTTCTCCCTCTCCAAGGTCTTCAACTAATTGCGATTTTTGTCCATCAAAATTATTGGAATCCAATCTGACGAACATTTTGTTATTGTAATTAATACCTTTTTCTTGTGCAAGATAATTAAAGATTTTCTCCAATTTTAAAGAATCGAAATTATAATCGTTTGGACTTGCCCCCTTGGAGAAAAGAGCAAGATACGATTGCAAATCGTTGTCTAAAAATTGTTTGAAAGCCAATGCAGCCTTAAAATATCTGTTTTCGTTGTATTCACCACCTTCAACAAAAGTTTGTCCTTGGGCATATTCTGCCAATTCCGGATCATTAAAGATTTTACACCAATTTGGACGTCCCTGCGTATTGGTGTCAGTTAATTCTACAACAGTTGTAACTTTGTCATAACCTTTGGTTTGTTCTTCAAAGGTCTTTTTAAATCTTTGTCGGTCTTGATCTGTTGGTTTTACAAATCTGTCGCCTAGTTTCCATTCAAGATAATCAATGTCGTAATTACCCAAAACGGTTGGAAATGTAGCAGTTGCAGATATTCCAATCACCTTTGACGTTGTACAAATATCATACATTATGCTTTCTGGGGTTTCTTCAAAGACAAATTTGCGTATTATTGTCTTTGTGTCGTGAGAATAATCGTCCATAAAATCATAATGACTGAAACCGCTTGCATAAAAGTATAAATCATCTTTCAACTCTTCGGTTTTCTTTTTCTTATACGCTCTGAATTTATTTTTTAGAGCCATATTTCTTATGATTCTGAAAGTCTCGTCTTGCAAGTGTAGAGAGTCCAAAACTGTATCTAAGGCGTGAAACTCAGTAAATTCACCGAATGATTTGCCTTCTTGTTGTCTGTTCGCTTTATTTCTATTTTGGTAATAGCTATATGATAAAATTGATACAAATCTAGTGAAATGCGATATGGCTCCTCTTATTTTATCTAATGCGTTGTACAAAGATCTGTCTTTGTTATCTTTAGAAACAAGTTGTAGTTGATTGAGGTTTCTTCCTCGATGATATTTGGCAGTAACATCCTCCTGTTCCGTTGCATAGCAGGTATTAGTTAAATCCGAAAATAGTATGTATCTTTTTTCTTCAAAACTTTCTGACTTGTAATTTAATAGCAAGTGGTTTTCTTTTTCGATATCATCAAAAATTTTGATGTTTTTTTCTAATGCTTTTTTATGGCTTGGTTTGTTCTCAACATTGTCGAATATGTTGGATGGAATAGTATCGTGATTGTCAAGGCAAATCTTTATATCCCTGAACAGTTTTACAAAATCAATTCCTTTGTCCAATCCTTCTTGAACAATTACATCTTGAATGTCTTTTTTGGTCGCATCAAATTCGTCGATAAAGACAATAGAATTTTTGAAAATAGGGTTTTCGTAAAGCCTTACACTTTTTTCTACTATTGTGTCAAATTGATTGATAAGTTTTTTTACCGTGACGAAAAAAACTCTTTTTTCGTGCGAAAAAACAACAGGATACAATTCTCCAATCCATTGCCAATCTTTGTCATTTTTTATGGCGTTTAGTTTGTCCTTCTTTGTCCTAAAATGCCGCGACAAAACATTACCAATCAGTTTCCTGAATTTTAATTCCACATCGCCATAGGCATCAGCTCCAACACCCACAGAATTAAGAGCGTTAAAACTTTTATACTCATTAGAGTTTTTAATTTCGCTTTGTTTTATATTGTTCTTTACGTTAGCAAATTGATTAATGGCATGCTCCCTATTAGACAGAACTCTAAATACAGCATCTTGAAGACTTTTATCATCTTCCAAGGCATCCATCAAATCTTTGTAAGGATCATCCAAATTTTTTTTTAAGGTTGTAACAAAGAATATCTTTTTTTCTTTGTTCTCCTTTAAGTAATCCTTGATAAACTGAATGACATTATATGTCTTGCCTGTCCCTGTCGGCATATCCAACAGTAGCAAGCCTGAGTTTTCTTTATTTTCTAAACAATATTTATTTAATAGCCGCCTCATAAATAATTTATTTTTAATACTTCTGTTTCCCCGGTATCACCCCTCTCACTCCTCCCTTAGGGTTCTCCACATCGCCTTTGTAGTGTGGAATCAGATGAATATGGACGTGAAAAACACTTTGTCCCGCAGCTTCGTTAACGTTGATACCTACATTGAAACCATCAGCGTGGCTGTGGTGTTATTGAAGATTCCGGCAAGGGCGGAGATGGGGAGGTGTGGGTTCTGTGGTAACAACATATCTGTTTGTTAATTGAATTGCGTTTTACATCCCCAAATATACCTTTTTTTCTTTAATAAAGAGAGAGATCACCTCCGTACATTCAAATGCGAAGTGAAAAAGATTTATAGACAGAAAGAATCCCCCCCAAAAAACAAACGCCACCGCAAGGACAAGCCCCACGATGACGTTCATCAATAAACAACCAATCTATCTATATAACAATTTTTCTAAGAATCTCTCTCCTACTCTACCGTCACGGACTTCGCAAGGTTCCTTGGCTGGTCGACGTCCAAGCCTTTCGCCACAGCCACGTAATAGCTGATCATCTGCAAAGGTATCACGCTGAGCAACGGTGCCAAGCAAGCCAATGTGGATGGCACTTCCACCACATCGTCCACCATCTTGCTCACATGGTCGTCTCCCTCCGTCACCACGGCGATGATGTGGCCCTTGCGGGAAATCACCTCCTGCATGTTGCTGATGATCTTCGAGTATAGCTGATGGTGCGTGGCGATGAAAACCACCGGCATCTCACTGTCCACCAAGGCGATCGGTCCGTGCTTCATCTCCGCCGCAGGATATCCCTCCGCATGGATGTAGGAGATCTCCTTCAACTTCAGCGCACCCTCCAATGCCACAGGATAATTGTATCCACGACCTAAGTAGAGGAAGTTGCGGGCGAAGGTGAATCGGGAGGCCATGCGCTCGATCTTATCGCTCTGCTTCAGGATCTTCTCCATCTTGTCAGGGATGCGAACCAGCTCCTCCAGGGTCTCTTCGTACTCCTGCTGGGAAACGGTTCCCTTCGCCATGCCCAACGCCAAGGCGATCATCGTCAAGACAGTCACCTGTCCCGTGAAGGCCTTCGTACTGGCCACACCGATCTCCGGTCCGACGTGGATGTAGACGCCCGTGTCGGTGTTGCGGGCGATGCTGCTGCCTACCGCATTCACCACACCGAAGACCAAAGCGCCCTGCGAACGGGCCAACTCGATGGCCGCCAACGTGTCCGCCGTCTCACCACTCTGGCTGATGGCCAAAACCACGTCGTCATGCTCGATGACCGGCTCGCTGTACCTGAACTCGCTGGCGTAGGCCACCTCGACAGGGATGCGGCAGAAATGCTCGATCAACTGCTTGCCGATCAAGCCCGCATGCCATGAGGTACCACAGCTCACGATGATGATACGACGCGCGCGGAGCAGCTCACGACGATGCTCCGTCACAGCGCTCAGGACAACCGACAAATGGCCATCCTCGCTATATGGGTTATTGATGACACGGCCACACATGCAATCACGCAGGACCGCAGGTTGGTCGAAAATCTCCTTCAACATGAAATGAGGGAAACCACCCTTGTCCAACATGGACAAATCGAGGTCCACTTCCTTCACCTCCATATCGGCCTGCTCGCCAGTCAGCTTCCTCACGATCAACTCCTTGCCTCTCTCGCAGACCACCATCTCCTCGTCGTTGAGGTAGACCATCTGCTTGGTGTACAAAGCGATCGGACTCGCGTCGCTGGCGATGAAGAACTCGCTATTGTCTGGCACGACGCCCACCACCATCGGGCTACTCTTGCGGGCAGCCACCAATTGTTCAGGGTGACGACGGTCGATGACGCATATCGCGTATGCACCGATCACCTTAGACAACGCCTTGCGCACGCTCGTGGCCAGGTCCTCGTTGCTCACGTTCATCGTGTACTCGATCAGTTGCACGAGCACCTCCGTGTCCGTCTGGCTCTTGAAGACGAAACCCTTCGCCTCCAACTGCGTGCGGAGCGCCACGTAGTTCTCGATGATACCATTGTGCACCAACGTCAGGTTACCGCTCTGGGATACGTGTGGATGGGCGTTCACTTCGCTCGGCACACCATGCGTCGCCCAACGGGTGTGGGCGATACCCAATGTGCCGGAAACGTTCTGCTTATCCGCAATCGCCTCCAAATCAGACACTTTACCTTTGGCCTTGTAGATAGCCAATCCTTTAGGCTTGCCCTTGGAATCTTCGTTGATCAATGCGCATCCAGCACTATCGTATCCTCTATATTCCAGCCTATGCAAACCGTCCATCAAGATCGGATAGGCATCCCTTGTTCCAATATATCCTACAATTCCACACATAATCGATGCTATTTAATTCTAATTATTAATTCAACAAACAGTGTCCACCATAAACTAAGAAAACCCACCAGCAGTCTCAATCTGAAGGCAGCCGATGGATTGACCCAAAAGACTCTCCAATCATCGTTTATCTGACAATAAACACCAAAATCTTCGCAAAATAAATCATTTTGAAAGCATTTTGCAATAAAAATCGGAAAAAAGTTAACACAGAAACAGAATTTTTTTCACAGGGCACCTCCTAACGAAAAGTTAAATATTTGATTAATATTTAGTTAGGTCAATTAATAAAAAAATCCATTCACTCGGATCTTTTCGGGATGCGGCGGACCATTCTCAAGTCATCAATCTCGCCATCCATCTTCATCTTTTTTATTTCCAACGATTTATACCCCTTCTTGCGCATAGCCTTTTCAATCCATGGTTCAACGGGGCACTTGTCCTCCCAAAGCCCCAACCCGGCGTTACGGGCGGAGAGTTGCAGGGAATCCATCGTCGGATCATTGTCATAATGGGTATAGTGCCACGCATAGCCAGCACGCACCATCTCATGGCTCACCTCCCGTCCGTCCGGCAGATAGGTGAACACCAGGAGACGATCGTACGAATCAATGTCCAGAATGTCAACAGTGACCTGCTTCTTCCATATCAGGGAGTCTAAATAGTGCCTGCACTTCCGGCTGAAATCCTGCCCGGACTCCGGAGCATCGATGGCATACATGCGAACCCGCCTCGGCTGTTGCTCGCCCTCCAGAAGAATCTCGTAGGTGTCTCCGTCACATACCTTGACCACCTTGCCCGCACGACGGCCCTTCAGCTCCGTCGATACCGTCAAGCTGTCTTGCCCCTCCCCCTGCGTTTGCCCAGACTCCTTCGTGCCCGGCGTACAAGCGAAGATGGACAAAGCCATGCTGAGGCATGCAAGGTATTTGCTGACACTCTTCATTTTAGACCTTAAAATTCTTAATTCTTAACTCTTAATTCTTAATTGTCATCGCTGACCCGTCCACATTCAACTCCCCCAGCACCACTTCCGTCACGCAATTCACCAAAGCCTTATCGTAAGGGCGTTCCACCACCAGATAGTTTTCCGAGAAGCCATGCATCAAGCCAGCCGTGCGTTTCTCCTCCCACAAGACATGGGCGGTCTTGCCCACCTGCGAGCGATAGAAGGCGAGACGTTTCTCCTCAGAGAGCGCATGGAGCAGTTCGCTGCGGCGCTTCTTCTCTTCGGGGCGTACCCTACCCTCGATCTTCAGCGCCTGCGTGTTCGGGCGTTCCGAGTAGGAGAAAACGTGCAGTTGGGTGACATCCAACGATTGCAGGAATTCGTATGAAGCGTTGAAATAATCCTCCGTCTCGCCGTTGGTTCCGACGATCACGTCCACCCCGATGAATGCGTCCGGCATCAAGGCCTTCACCTTCCGGATCTTCTCCGCGAAGAGGCTACGCTCGTAGTGGCGCTTCATGAGGTGCAACACCTCGTCGCATCCAGACTGCAAAGGAATATGGAAATGAGGCAGGAAACGTTTGGAGCGGGCCGTGAACTCGATGATCTCGTCCGTCAGGAGGTCCGGCTCGATGGAGGAGATGCGGTAACGCTCGATGCCCTCCACACCGTCCAAGGCACGGATCAGGTCGAGGAATGTCTCGCCCGTCGTCTTGCCGAAGTCACCTATATTGACGCCAGAGATCACAATCTCCTTGGCCCCCTCACGGGCCGCCGCCTCCGCTTGTGCGACCGTCTCCGCAATGCTTCCGTTACGGCTCTTGCCACGGGCGATAGGCACCGTGCAATAGGAGCAGAAATTATCGCAGCCGTCCTGCACCTTCAGCCAATAGCGGGTGCGGTCTCCCCTCGTGCAGGAGGGAGAGAAGGTGGTGATTTCGCTCCGTTTCGTATGGAAAACCTGAGGGTTAGCCATCTTTCCCAAACTATCGAGATGGCGGATAATATCAAACTTATCCTGCGCACCAAGCACAAGGTCCACCCCTTCGATCTTGGCGACCGCCTCGGGCTGCAACTGCGCGTAACAGCCCGTCACGATGATGTAGGCCCCCGGATGCTTCGTGATCATCTGCTTGATCGCCTGACGATCCTTGCGGTCCGCCACCTCGGTCACGGAACAGGTGTTGATGACGCACACATCCGCCACCTCATCCCTGCCAGCCTTACGGAAACCATGCTCAAGCAACATCTTGCCGATCGTGGTCGTCTCCGCAAAATTCAATTTGCAGCCAAGCGTGTGGAAAGCCACCTTTTTATCCTTGAATATTGATTCGTCTATCATGCTAATCAACTAAAAATAAGTTTGATACCCCATAAAAACAAAGAAGGATGTCATCCCGACATCCCATCTCTTAAAACCTTAAATCTAATACCATGAAAAACACAGTGCAAATGTACTGTCATTTTTTATGTTGTGCAACATAATTATAAAATATTTTTCAACTTTAACTTTCTTTAAAAGAAAGAGACCATCTTGAAAAAGATTTTAACACAATATGTCAATTCTTAAGGTTTCTAATCCTCTGAATAAGAGTAGGATGCGAATAATGGAAGAAGACATACGCCTTATGTGGATTAAGGTTGCTGAGCGTGCTGACGGAGAGTTTCTTCAACGCTTCGCCCAATTCCTCGCCCAGACCGTTCTCCTTGGCGAAACTGTCCGCCTGGAATTCATTCCTCCTGGATATAACGTTCAGTCCCACGCCCAACAAAGTGGAGATGGGTGTATAGAGAATGCCGAACACGATCACACCGAGATGGAAGGATGGGTATTGGCTACCCAACGCCTCCGCCAGATGCACATTGCCCGTCTCCGGAGTGCCTAACGCCAAAGAGAGGAGGAAGAGCATGAAACCGGTGTTGAGGATCGATATCAGCAACATCAGCAGGGTATGTTTATGCTTGTAATGGCCTATCTCGTGCGCCAAGACCGCCACGATCTCCTCGGTGGTGAGCGTGTTCATCAACGTGTCGTAGAGCACGATGCGCTTCTTCGAGCCCAAGCCCGTGAAGTAGGCGTTCGCCTTGGTCGTACGCTTCGAACCATCGATCACATAGAGGTCATCCAGCCCGAAATCCACCTTTTTGCAGAACTCCTGGATGGCTGTACGCAGCTCTCCATCTTCCAGAGGAGTCTGTTTGTTGAAGAGCGGCACGATCAGGTTGGAGTAGAACATCAGCATGAAGATGGAGATGCCGGACATCACCGCCCAAGCGATCAGCCAAAAGTAGGTGCCCGTCTCGTTGTAGATGAGCATGAGCAACGCCAAAACACCGCCACCGAGCAACACGGTGAGCAACCAGCCCTTCACCGTATCCGCGGCGAAAAGGGCGGGCGTCATCTTGTTGAAGCCGAAACGCTCCTCGATCTTGAAGGTATGGTAAATACCGAAGGGGATGTTCAGCACTTCGTTGGCGAAATAGAGGATGCCGAAGAAGATCAGCGCGATCACGATGGAATTCTCCGAAAAGCCCCGCGCAATATTGTCCACGAAGGCGAAACCGAAGAGGAAGAACATCAGCATCATGACGACGAAGGAGAAGAGTCCGGAGACCATGCCGAACTTCTTATTGGCCAGGAAATATTGTTGCTGCTTCTTGTACGCCTCCGCGTCGTAGAGGTCTTTCACCTCTTCAGGAAGCGCCTCGCTCACCTGGCTATTGTTCAGGTAATCCAGGTACCACTCCAAGGCGAAGTCGAGCACCAAGATAGCGATGATAATCCAAAATAATGTTGTGTACATGGTATTAGGGAAGAAAAATTTATTCTACATACAACACCAGTCCCTTGAGGTATTCCCCCTCAGGATGGTAAATATTTATCGGGTGGTCCGCAGGCTGCGTCAGCTGGTGCAGGATACGGACGTTGCGCCCGCTAATGGCCGCCGCACTGAAGACGGCGAGGCGGAACTGCTCCTTGTTCACCGCCTGCGAGCAGGAGAAGGTGAAGAGCACCCCACCCTTTTTGATCTTTTCGAACGCCTTCGCATTGAGCTTCTTATAGCCCTGGAGCGCATTGCGCAACACCTCCCTGTGCTTGGCGAAGGCAGGCGGATCCAAGACGATCAGGTCATACTTGTCCTTCTCCATGTCATCCAGGAACTTGAAGGCGTCTGTGGCGAAAGCCTCGTGACGGGGATCCCCCGGGAAATTCAGTTCGACGTTCTTGTTCGTCAGGTCGATCGCCTTGGCGGAACTGTCCACGGAGTGCACCAGACGGGCGCCCCCACGCATCGCGTAGAACGAGAAGCCGCCCGTATAGCAGAACATGTTCAGCACGTTGCGGTCCTTCGCATATTTCTCCAACAGAGAGCGGTTCTCACGCTGGTCCACGAAGAAGCCTGTCTTCTGTCCGCGCAGCCAGTCCACATGGAACTTGAGGCCATACTCCATGGCGAGGCATTGGTCGTCGCATTCCCCAATGAGGTAACCATTCTCGGAATCGACGTTCGCCTTGAACGGCAGGGTGGTCTCAGACTTGTAATAGACGTTCTCCACACGACCCTCCATCACCTTGACGATGGCCTGTGCCAGCTCCATCCGCACCATGTGCATACCGACGGAATGTGCCTGAAGCACAGCGGTCGGACCATAGACGTCCACCACGAGACCCGGCAGGCAGTCACCCTCACCATGCACCAAACGATAGGTGTTGTTGAAAGTGTTGTCCACCAATCCCAAGCGTTTCCTGAGCAGGAAAGCCTCGGAGATACGTTTCTCCCAGAACGCCTGGTCAGGGTGTTCCCCCTCGAAGGAGAGGATACGCACAGCGATGGAGCCCACCTGGTAGTGACCAGTGGCGAGATACTCGTTGCCGGAGCTATAGACGTCCACCACATCCCCCTCTTTCGGGTTGCCCACGACGCGTTGGATGGCGCCCGAGAAGACCCAAGGGTGGAAACGGAGAAGGGAATCCTCCTTCTTTGGCTTAAGAAATATTTTTGCGAAATCCATCTATCAAGAATTATTGGCGGCATCAGAACCCGCCCTGTTTTACTGTTTTGTCACACGGCGGATGCTCAGGACCCACCTTTATGCAAAGGTAAGAAAAAAAGCGAAACGAGAAGTCATCCGCGAGGGAGTTCCTCACTTGTTATTGAACTGATTCATGGTATTTTGCAAGCCAGCGAGGCAAAAGCTCTTGATGATCTCGCCCGCGATGGCGATGCGTTCCTCCAGACGAGGCTTCTGTTCATCCGTCCATTCGCCCAGCACATATTCGATCTGCATGCCCTTCGGAAAATCGTTTCCGATGCCGAAGCGTAGCCTTGAATAGGCGTTCGTGCCGATCATAGCCTCGATGCTTTTCAGTCCGTTATGGCCGCCCGCACTACCATTCCCCTTCAAGCGTAGGGCGCCGAAAGGAAGGGAGAGGTCATCCACGATGATGAGCAGATGGTCCACATCGATCTTCTCCTTGTCCAGCCAATAGCGGACAGCCCTACCGCTCTCGTTCATGTAGGTGTTAGGCTTGAGGAGGAAGAGTTCGGCGTTCTTGATGCGGCATGAGGCGGTCGCACCGTAGCGGTTGCCCGGGTCAAAAACAATATTGGACGCTTTAGCGAAAGCGTCCAATACCTTAAATCCTATGTTATGGCGGGTTTCGGCGTATTCCTCGCCGATGTTACCCAGACCAACAACCAGATACTTCATAAGATCGATTAACCGTTATTCCTAGAAGAACGTGTAGCCTTAACAGCAACAACAACGTTCACCTTACCGCTAAGGATAGTCAAGTTATCGAATGAAAGATCACGTACCTGGATAGTCTTGCCAAGACCCAAGTTCTCAACGTTAACAGTCAAGAATTCAGGGATATTGTTGTAGAGGCCAGACACCTTCAAAGAACGCATCTCTTGGCTCAACTTACCACCGAGGCGAACACCTTCAGCCAAACCTTGAACCTTAACAGGAACGTTCATCACGATTGGCTTGTCATCAACAACCTGCAAGAAGTCGATGTGCAGGATCTTGTCGCTTACTGGGTGGAATTGGATCTCCTTCAAGATAGCCTTGCAATACTTTCCATCGAGGTCCAAGTCTATGATAAAGATATCAGGAGAGTAGATCAACTTACGAACATCCTCTACCTTCACTTGGAAATTCTTGTTCTCGCCAGCGCCGTAGATAACGCATGGGATCATACCTGTAGCACGAAGTGCCTTTACCTCTTTCTTACCAACTGCAGTTCTGTTGGTACCTTTCAACTCAAAAGTTTTCATTTTGTGTTACTCAAAATTAAGTTATACATTCATTCGTAATGGCTTAATTCCCCATCACACTCCTCGGATTGCACGAATCCTAAAAAGCACCGCGAATTTACAACATTTTTTTCTACGGGCAAAGGGGGAAACGCATTTTTATATCACAAAGTCACAAATTAATATGGAAGGACAAAAACAGGTGAACCCCCATATCCATACTCCGCAGTTTGCGTTTCTCCGTGCTCTTGAACTGGCTGTCATAGACATTCATCTCCCGGACATACTCCATCAGCGGGAAGCAGAATCCGACGCCTACCCTTCTGATGCGCACACCCAACTCGGGATTGAGGTAGAGACCCTTCAGTTTGTCTTGCCGCTCGAAATCCCTATGGAACCATTTGCCATCCGCTCGCTGATATAATTCGTAACCTTCACTATCGTGGTCTTTGAGACAAATGCCGGCACCCACCTTCAATCCGACATACGGAGAGACTTTGCGGTTGGAAAGGCTTAACCTGGCTTCCGCATAAATAGGCAAAGAGAGATGGGTGTAATCCAAATCGTTAAGCCGTTGCCTCAATTCTATTCCTCCACCGTAATAGAGGTGTTCATTGCGTTGGAACCCGAAACCAAGCGCAAGTGTGTGGGAGAAGGTAATGTCTCTATCTTCATATACCCAATTCTCGTACAAGGTGGGGCCCAATGTGGCACGATCTATCTTCAGTTTGAATCCATTAGGGAAATATGCGTTCTCGCCTGGCTCTTCGGCAAAGAGATTCATTGCGGAAAAAACGGATAGGAATATAAATAATAGTTTTCTCATCGCCTCTACTTAACTCATTCAATAATAATACGCATATTTAAACACTATTCTCCCATTCTCAGCATAGTACATTACCCGGAAATGCCAATCCTCTTGCAATGTGTTCAGTTCGTCCTGCGGAATACTCATCAACAAAGCGGTGATTTCAGTTTGGTAAAGGGGTTCATCTTGCCGATCATAGAACTGGAGAGATGTGATTTCGCCTGTCTTAGTCACAGTAAAGCCGAAATCATGCCAATGCATCAAAGTGTCTGACTCTGCGGCAACTATATTGTTTTGATTGAGCCTATCCAATATGTTCTGATAAAGAGTGCTCCTTTCCGCTCTTTCCCGCACATTATCCTCTCCGAATGGGTAGTCAGGCATATCTCCTTCCACAGAATCGTCGCAAGAGGCAAGCAAGCCATTACCAGCTATGCCCGCAAGAGTTAGTCCGGCAAGGGTGACAACTTTGCCCAAGTTCCGTCTCTTTTCGAGCTCCTGCTCCAAATAGCGCACCTCCGCCTCACACTTCGGGCAGGTACCCTTACATTCGCCCTTGAAGGTGCACTCGTTCGTCACAAGCGCGATGTTGTTCTCCGTTGCAATTTTCTTTCTGATCTCACGCAAATACTTGCATTTCTCTTTCCCAAACATAATTTCAGATGATTTTAAATTTATGCAAAGATAAACAATTCTTGACAGATTCAACACTTTTTCGGCGACAAACAGCCGTCCGCCAAGACTTTTGCCTCGACGGACGATCCATTCTTTCACGCCTCACTCTCCCTTGTACGGATGCGCCTTGGCGTACTCGTAGTCCTCTTCGGTGATGACGTAACGGAAATCCGTATGACCTTCCTCTACGAGTGTAGCCTGATAATTGGCAGTAGCAGCCAACATCGCATGTCCACTATTTCCCCAACAACTATATTTCAACGTATCATCAAAAATCAAATATACTTGATGATCCGAGAATGGGTTTTCGAGGTTTCTTCCTGTTCCTCCATCTCCGTGGAAAACAACACTGTCTCCAGCACTAATTACATTTTTCTTTAAATCATTTTCTTTATGAAATGGATGATATTCGATTTCACACTTATGACTCGTGCCATTTACTATCTTAAAGTTATATTCCCCTGTAATAGAGTTATCCACATCTTCGTCGCACGACACGATAAAGGGCATAGACAAAATCGCCACTGAAATAATTTTTAATTTTCCCATTTTTGTTTATATAATTTTAGAAGATTATTAATCTGACTATATGTTACATTAGACGGACGATTGTTTTTAACGAAATTCTCCACATCTATGTAAGATTTCATAGAAGTAAGTTTACTATCAATCAAAGGCATAGTATAGCCGCTCACTTCGTCAAATGGTCTTTCGTCATTATATTTCCCTTGATTATAAGAATCGACCAAATCAATATACAATGAAGAATACCATATTGACCTGCTCACATCTGGCCAAACTTGCTCGTTCTTTAAATCATCCAAATATTCCAACATAGATGCGCTAATTCCAAGTTTTCGATATTCGTCCAACATCAAATACCATTCCACTGCGACCGCCCAACTATCTTTAATGAACTGACTTGTTTCATCATACCCACTTCTGCTCATGCGACACGCATGGGAAGCATGCGCCAATTCATGCAAAGTGGTTGTAAACACGCCACTTACGGTCTGTATATATTCCCCTACAACCTTGTCGTCTTCTATTATTTTGCCTTTTCCGTAGATTTTAATTGCAGAAAAGATCCAATTCCACGTGCGAACTTTAGCTGAGGCTGTAGAACCCAAAGCTGTACCTTCTTTGTCAGGGTCACTTCCCTCTTGATAAGATATTTTCAAACTCTTACTTGGGCGAACCAATCCGCAACAATCACCATAGTAATACTTATATAATGCGCGATGAATAGCAGAATAATGCAAAGATTTCGGAGTACCCGTATTAATGTTCAAATTCCACTTCCCCTTCTGGTCTGGTCCATGGTAGTAAGCTTGCGTGCCATCGTCACGGATATCCCACATGTCCCGTTCCCACTCAATACTATACTCCACGCTCGTGCGCTTGCTGCTGAATGTCACATTACCGTTCGCATCCGTGTAGTGGTACGCTTTCAGGAAGGCGAAGTATCGGATGCGCACCTTCACGCCCTGCAGCGGAATGTATTTGCCCATCCGGTCGTCATACGCCTTGATGGTGGCGGCTGGTGTCCACTTCGAACGCAGGGTGGTCTCGCCCACATTGCCCGTCTGGATCAACGCCTCGTCCACCACGCTCTTCCACGATAAACCCGAGCCCTTCCCGGAACGGAGCTGCGTATCCCCGACGGAGATGTCTTCCCGCTCCAGGTCCTCGTCCAAGATATAAAGCTCGTCAAGCACTTCGCATGTGATGCCAAGCCCCTTCAGATCGTAATCTGCCGGCACCACCGTGTACTGCCACGTGATGGCTTCCGCCGGCAATGACGGATCATGGTAGGAATCGCCTTCCGTCAGTTGATAGTCCAACGGATATGGGTCGAAATCCAGCGTGGTGTCCGCCACCAAACGCTCGTACTGCGCCGTGTCCGCCGGCAAGAAACGCACATACAGATGGGTGGGTTTCAAAATGGTTAAACTCTTCAGACCCGACCGTGCCGACAACGAATCCACGGAACGTTGCATGTTACGCAACAGGAACGGACTCTCGACCTTGGCCCCAAGGCGAATCTCACTACTTACGGTCTGTTGTTCACTGACCGGCTCGTTCAACACTTCATCCTTCTCGCAGGAAGAAAACAGGAGGGCAAACAGTAACCCACTCAAACAAAACAACTTGTGCAAACAATTTTTATTACTTTCGATAGAAAACATAATATAAAATTTTAATGTTACAAATTAGATTTTCCTTAATATTTACGATACATAACTTTTAAGATTATTGACACATTGCCGAAAATCGACAAGGCAAAGATATGATATATTTTAATAAAAAAAATAGTTTTTACCCCTAAATATTGTAAAATAAACATATTTTTTACATAACAATATGATAATGAAACAGATAACATGGAAGATTATTTGTCAAATTGAATAGATATATAGATTTACGACTTGACAATTTACGATTTACTATTTTTTGTCCTGGCAGGTGTATTGGGTAAATTATTAAATAGTAAATAGCTAAATAGTAAATGTGCAAATAGTAAATAAAAATTTCCCACTTAACTCATAACATATATGTTTTGAGAAGAGAAAAAAATTTCGCAAATTTGCGTGGATTTTTTCCGAAAGGTGTGAAATTCATATTTTAATCTAAAAATAGTAATCATAATGGCAAAAAGTGCATTGCAAATCGCTAGAGCCGCTTACCAACCTAAATTGCCTAAGGCATTCAAAGGTGGCGTAGCGCTCAAAGAAGGTAAAGCAACTGAGTCTGTTGCGAACCAAGCTGAAATCAAAAAATTGTTCCCTAACACGTATGGAATGCCTATCGTTACGTTCGAGGCCGCAGCTACAAAGTTGGCTATGGGCGACTTCAACGTGGGTGTAATCCTTTCCGGTGGTCAAGCCCCTGGCGGTCACAACGTGATCTCTGGTTTGTTCGACGGTATCAAGGCGTTGAACCCTAAGGGTAAATTGTATGGATTCTTGGGTGGTCCTAGCGGTTTGATCGATCACAAATACATCGAATTGACTGCTGACATCATCGACGACTACCGTAACACGGGTGGTTTCGACATCATCGGTTCAGGCCGTACCAAGTTGGAGGAGGAGTCTCAGTTCGACAGCGGTATCGAGATCTGCAACAAATTGGGCATCAAGGCATTGGTGATCATCGGTGGTGATGACTCCAACACGAACGCTTGCGTCTTGGCTGAGTACTACTTGGCAAAGAAGGCCGGCATCCAAGTGATCGGTTGCCCTAAGACAATCGACGGTGACTTGAAGAACGACCAAATCGAGACTTCTTTCGGTTTCGACACGGCATGTAAGGTTTACTCTGAGGTGATCGGTAACATCATGCGTGACGCTAACTCCGCTAAGAAATACTGGCACTTCATCAAGTTGATGGGTCGTTCAGCTTCCCACATCGCTTTGGAGTGCGGTTTGCAGACTCAACCAAACATCTGCATCGTTTCTGAGGAGGTAGAGGCTAAGAAGATGACTTTGGCTCAGATCGTCAACAACATCGCCGACACCGTAGCAGCACGTGCCGCTAAGGGTAACAACTTCGGTGTTGTGTTGATCCCTGAGGGCTTGATCGAGTTCATCCCTGAGATGAAGGTCTTGATCAAGGAGTTGAACGATTTGTTGGCTACCGAATCTGACGTCAAGACTGCTGTTTCCAAGCTTTCAGCTAACAGCAAATCCGTATACGAGAGCCTTCCAGAGGCCATCGCTAAGCAATTGACTTTGGAGCGTGACCCTCACGGTAACGTTCAGGTTTCTTTGATTGAAACGGAGAAATTGCTCATCGAGATGGTTAAGACCCGTTTGGCTGCCATGAAGGCTGAGGGCAAGTATGTAGGCAAGTTCTCAGGTCTCGGCCACTTCTTCGGATACGAGGGTCGTTGCGCCGCTCCTTCTAACTTCGACGCTGACTACTGCTACTCTTTGGGTTACAATGCGGCTAACTTGATCGCTACTGGCAAGTCTGGTTACATGTCATTGATCAAGAACACCACGAAGCCAGCTGACCAATGGATCGCTGCCGGTGTGCCTATCACGATGATGATGAACATGGAGCAACGTAACGGTAAGCAAAAACCAGTTATCCGCAAGGCATTGGTTGAATTGGACGGCGCTCCGTTCAAGGCTTTGGCCGCTAACCGCGAGAAATGGGCTATCGAGACTTCTTACGTTTACCCAGGCCCAATCCAATACTTCGGTCCTTCTGAGGTATGCGACCAACCAACTAAGACGTTGGCTTTGGAGCAGAAATAATAGTTCAAATTATTTCATAAAAAAAACTTCGGGGCAATCGCTCCGAAGTTTTTTTGTTATATGCTTACTATCTAGAATCACCCCAAATAGTAAATCGTAAATAATAAAATAGTAAATGAAAAATATCTAACGACACACGAAGCCAGCCTATCATTCCTTCGCATCTTCCTTCCACAAACTCTTCCACAGCATGGTTCCCTTGGCGGTCAACAAATAGCTTTGGCGCGGATGGCGGGGCTTGTCGGGGTAACGCATAGAGACGAAGCCTTGGGCGATAGCGGGATTAAGGCTATATTCAAGGAAATTCGCCCTGTCTCTAAGCCCAACCATATCCATCATTTCCTTTACCGAATATTGTTTGTCACCCATCGCCTTCACTAACCTGATTATATTTTTATTATCCGTATAAAATAAACTTGTAGGGGTACTTGTGGGGGTACTTGTAGGGGTGCTTGTGGGTTGTCCATCAGAGACCAGTTCTACGCCAAGGTTCGGCTGCACACTCCATTCCTTCGGGGGATGTATATGCAAATAGCGGTTACGCAAGTCCCATTGCTCCCCTAATAACAGATTGCGGAAAAAACGTTCAAGATAGAGAGGAGTGTATTCGACACCCTTCACCACATTCCTGTAGTTGGCACGGACAAGGGCATTGCGGAAATACCACGAGTGTTGAGCAAACAAGTCATTAGCCACATTGAAGCCCAATGAACGCAGATACTGGATAGTGAAGACAGCCGTTGTTCGGGTATTGCCTTCCGGGAAGGGGTGAATCTGCCAAATACCTGAAACGAAGCGGGTTATTCGTGCAATCATATCGTCTGTAGACAAGCCGGAATAGCCTTTTTCCCGTTCCTGCTCGATGTCATAATCCAACGCACGGCGCAAATCTTCCCAATTCAGATAGCTTACCGTGTCGCCTTCCAAGACCCATTCTTTTTTTGTGATATCATACTTGCGCAACTCACCAGCATGTTTCATCACGCCATCAAATATCCTGCGATGCACAGAGATAAAACCATTCGTGTTAAAAGCGAATGTGGGTTGTGAAAGCACCTTCATGATATTACTCGACACCCTATCCGCCTCCTCCATGTCAGCATCCCCTTCGTCATGGGTGGTCTTCGTGATATAATACTGATTGACAAGATGTTTGACCTCATCGATGGTGATCTCCCCCTCGATGTTCCTGCGGGCCGTCTCCTGCAAGAACTCGGACGTCTTCAGACCGTCCACCGCCTGCAGACCAATGGCCACACGCCACGCCTCGGCGAGCTCCCGCTTGGCGGGGTCACCCTGACGGATATACTCGTCGAAATTGATATATTGCGGTTTCTCAGCACTCATGTCTTAAAGCGAAGGCCTACGCACAGGCGAATCCAACCCGGAAAAACTCTTAACTCTTAATCCTTAACTCTTAATTCTTAACCGACTCTCATCCTCTCCGCAAATATACAAAAAATTTGCCATTTTTTCTCCCCCTTCCCCATCATAAAAAGTCACCACCACCCCGCCATCCCGTGTGCGATTTTGCGGAAAACATATTATCTTTGCATACGTAGCGTTACTATAAGATATGCAATTACCTACTCAATTCGAAGACTCGATGAAGGCTGCCTTGGGCGGCGAATATGACGCTTTCCGCGCGGCCTTGGAACAAGACCCGCAGGTGAGCATCCGCATCAACACGAGGAAGCTTCCCGTCCCGACGAAGGGTGCGGAGGTGCCTTGGTGCGCCACCGGACAATACCTGGACAAACGCCCTTCCTTCACGCTGGACCCGCTGTTGCATGCGGGCTGCTACTACGTGCAGGAGGCGAGCTCCATGTTCGTCGAGCAGGTCTACCGCCAATTCATCGACACGGAAGCACCCGTCGTGCTGGACCTCTGCGCCGCACCGGGTGGCAAATCAACCCATCTGGCTTCGCTCTTGGATGGCAAGGGTTGGCTGGTCTCCAACGAGGTGATGCGCAACCGTGTCAATATCCTGCGAGAAAACCTCATCAAATGGGGCGCCCCGAACGTGACGGTCACGAACAATGACCCAGCTGACTTCGGCAAGCTCACAGGTCTCTTCGACCTGATCCTGGTGGATGCGCCTTGCTCGGGCGAGGGCATGTTCCGCAAGGATGAGCAAGCGGTGGAGGAATGGAGCCCAGAGAACGTGCGCTTCTGCGCCGAAAGGCAACGGAGGATCCTTGCGGATGTCTTCCCTGCCCTAACGGAGGGTGGCATCCTGGTCTTCAGCACCTGCACCTTCAACGAGGAGGAGGATGAGCAGAACGTCCATTGGATCGCGGAGGAGCTGGGCGCGGAGATTCTCCGCATCAAGACCGACCCCTCCTGGAACGTGACGGAGACGGACGCCGGCTACCACTTCTACCCCCACAAGACCCGTGGCGAAGGGTTCTTCCTCTCTGCCCTGCGCAAAACGGAAGAGGAGCCTGCCTACAAGCGGAAGAAGAAGAAAGAGGCCAAGGTCGCCCTACCCCCTTCCGCCAAAGAGCTGACGAATTGGCTGACCGAACCCGTGAAACTGACCGCCCACAATGACGTGGTCTATGCCATACCGGCAGACCAAGCGGACTTAGTGGATATGCTCTCCGAGCACCTGCGTGTGCTACAGTCGGGCGTCGAGGTGGCTACCGTCAAGGGAAAGGATCTGATCCCTTCCCAGCACTTGGCGCTCGCCTGGACGTTGCGAAACGGGGTCTTCCTGACGGTGGACCTCTCTTGGCAGGAGGCGATCACCTACCTGAGGAAGGAGAACCTCACACTGCCGACCGACGCTCCGAAAGGCTATCTCCTGCTCACCTACCACTCCGTCCCGTTGGGCTGGGTAAAGAACTTAGGCAACCGTTGCAACAACCTACATACGCAGGAGTGGCGCATCCGCATGCAGGTGGACGGACTCGAATTCAATGATTTCTTGGAATTATGAAACTGACTTTCTTAGGAACAGGGACCTCGACAGGCGTCCCTTACATAGGCTGTAAATGTGCGGTGTGCAACTCCTCCGACCCCAAGGACAACCGGTTGCGTTGCTCCGCCTTGCTGGAAACCGAAGGCAAGAAGATACTGCTGGACTGCGGTCCGGACTTCCGCCAGCAAGCCCTACGTGCGGGTCTCACCCACCTCGACATCATCCTACTGACGCACAAGCACACCGATCACGTGGGCGGGCTGGACGATCTGCGCCCCTTCGGACGGGTACCGATCTACGCCAACAGATCCACCATCGCACACATCCACGAAGCCTATTCCTACTGTTTCGACAATGATTACAAGGGAATACCACAGATAGAGTTGCACCAGATACGCAACGAGAAGTTCACCACCTGCGGCATAGAGATCACACCCATACTGGCCTACCACTACAAACTGCCTAACTTCGGCTACCGAATCGGCAATTTCGCCTATCTGACTGATTACAAAACAATTGAAGAGAAGGAAATAAAGAAACTGATGGGCTTGGATGTGCTGGTATTGGATGCGTTGCGCTACACGGAGCATTTCTCCCACGCATCCGTCGGCGAGTCATTGGCGCTGGTGGAGCGCGTCAAGCCGAAAAGCGCCTACTTCGTCCATGCGAACCACGACATCGGACTGCACGAAACCGTGGAAGCCGCCCTACCGGAGAACGTCCATTTAGCCTATGATGGTCTAACGATTGAGTTTTAGGTAAATTTTTCGCGCACTATTTCACGATGAAGATGTCCTCGTTGTGACGCTTCATGTAGTACTGTTCCCTGGCATATTTCTCCAGGCTCGCCTTGTCCGTCTTCATCTCCTCCATCTTCTTCTCACACTCCGCGATACCCTTCTTGTTCATGTTGATTTCACTGGTCAACTCCCTGATCTTCAGATCATACTGCAGGTAATTCGACACGCTGTTCTCATCGAGGAACGCCAGCCAAGCACAGCCTAAACAGAAGACCAGCAAGTATTTGCTGGAAAAAACCTTCTTGAGTACAAGGCCAATCTTCTTGAATATATCCTTTGCTAACATGCTGCTCCTCCATTTTTCCGCAAATGTATGTTTTAGTTTCCGCTTTTGAAAATTTTCAAATCATTTTTTGGTCAACAGATGCGGGATTTTTACAATTCACAAAAGACAATCGCTATCCTTTTTATTGCGAAATTTTCCTATATTTGCTTATCACAGATTATAACCATTCTTATCACATGAAAAAGATATTCATTCTTCTAACGCTTATCTGCATGGTCCATACCGCTTTCGCCTGCATACACTGTGCGATCGGCCGAGGTACTTTTGATTACAAGTACAAAGGGAATGTCATGTCGGCATATGGTGTCACATACACTTCGAGCTATAAGGACGACAAAGAAAAGAGAGACACCTTCCATTTCTTCAGGTCTTATGACAAACAGCACAAGTGTCTCGTGTGGAGTGACAACAGCAAAACAGGATTCATATTCTATAGGTTCGGTGTATTCAACGGCCAATGGAGACCTGTTGAAATAAAGGATGACGTCGTCGACAGATCAGATGCGGAATACATATTCTCGGAGGATGGCAAGCTAGTTGAATCCATTTATCCAAACAGTAAAATTTATTATAATTCAGACGGAAAGGAATACTGCCACATATCCTATATCCGTCCCAATTTCATCAGAGAATACAAATATACTTACTACGACCAGAGAGGAAACGACACAGCAACAATCACTATCAACAGGATAAAAAACACCACCCATCGCACAAAAAAATTCTACAATCAAAAAGGTTATCTGACGGAGGTGTACGAAAATGACTCGTTGACTGAATATTATAAATACGATTCGGCAGGCTTACCAATAACCGACTCTTGCAAGATGAACCGCGATATAAGCTTCGAACGCGAGGAAGCGGGCTTGAAAACAAGGTATGAGTACTATAACGGTGCCCTATCGCGCATCACACGTTACGACGCAAAGGAAAATGAGATATACTACAAGGACTTAGACAGATACGAAGAGTGTTTCATGAAATATGACGAAAATAATAAAATAACAGAACGCAAAACGAATCGCTACAATAAAGTAAATATAGCATTGTACGAAAAGAGCGACAACATTGATGAGCCTGACATCTCTATGAGCTACAGGAATGACACATTGATCAGCATCTACAGCACAAAGGAAAACCGCACTGCAAACGAAGAGATCATCACGGAGATTGTTGGGGAGGAGGAAGATGGAAAGTTCAACCCCGACACCACCATCACCCGCACCACCTTCGATTCCAACGGCAACATCTTAAGCAAGAAAGAATTTAAGAATTCCAAGCTGGTGAACCATATCAAATACACCTACAGCAAACAAAGGAAACTACTTTCCATACAATCAAAGGAGAGTCTCACAGAGCTTCCTGATGAATTCAACAAAGAAAACACATGGGAAGAAAGACTGACATACAACAAAATAGTATACAAATACGACAAACAAAACCATCTCCATTCGGTGAACGTACTGGATGGCAAAACCATTAAGCTCTCTGGTTATTACGCCAACGACCGCCTCGTCACCGTAAGGGAAACGACGGACAATGGCACCCAAATCCTAACGACATACACCTACGATTCTGTCGGCAATATTACCGAACGGATAAGAAATTCAGAGGGAGTTGAGTCGATAACAAAGACGACGTTCGTTTATTACGATGAGTAGGGAAAGCGGGAACGACCGCACCCATCCACCTGCCTAGATCACAAGTCGAGGCAGGTGAAATCCTCCTTTCTTTTCTGAAAAGCGTTCATAATACGAGCCATTTGGGAGGAATTTTGTACTTTTGTGAAAATCTAATGTTTTGAAATACCTGTAATGATGAACTCATCCTATCGTCCACGCAATCCCGGCCACGATTATTACGGCAAGGGTGTTTATCTCATCACGCTGGTGGTGAGAGGGAGGGAACCGTTGCTTGCTTCGTTCTCGTCTGAGGGTGGCTACGAAAAGCTCGTCCCGACAGTGCTTGGGGAAGAACTGCTCCTGTTCTGGGGCCAGACCGCCGAGCGGCAAGCAGCGCATGGCAACCGTGTGGTGACACATGCCTGCGTATGCATGCCCGACCATTTCCACGGGGTGATAGAGGTGCTGGAACCCATGCAGTGGAATTTGGGGGATATCATGCAGGGACTAAAAGCGGCTTGCACTAGTCAGTGGTGGCAGATGCAAGGAATGGCCTCATCCAACGGTCGACCGAATTCGATCGACCGAGACGACCCAAACATTCCTGCCTGGATGCGGACGAAGGCTACCATCTACAACACAGAGGGAGCTCTGATTCGCCACCTCTCCAAAAAACAGAGGCAAGAATACTACGCCCTAATAGGGCGTGAGCGCCGCCCCCTGTTCGACGACAACTACGACGACACGGTCTGCATCGACGAGCGGCACCGAGCCGCGATGATCGCCTATGTGCAGGACAACCCACGTCGCGCACTCTTGCGACGAGCCATGCCCGACGTGATGAGACGATGTCTTCATGTGCGGTTGGCGGGACGTAGCTATGGGGCATTTGGCAACCTCTTCCTGTTACGATGGGCCCGTAGGATACAGGTGCAGTGCCACCGCAAGCATCCCACGACCGGGGAACCCTACGAAGAGACGGCCGACTATGCCCGCCAGCACGACCGATGGGTGGCAGCCATCCTTGAAGGCTCCACGGTGATTGTGACGCCAGGCATCTCCCGTGGCGAACTGCAGATGAAAAACGAGTGTTTGGAGAAGGGTTATCCGCTCATTCATATACAGAAAGAACCCATCACGCCCTATTGGAAACCAGAGCGACAACGCTTCGACGCCTGCGCCAATGGCAGTCTGCTCATCCTTGCGCCTTGGGGACTCGACCAAATGCCAGATGTGGACGGTGTCCCTTCCGATAGCGATTACAGCTGTTTCCATAACCTGAACCGCCTGGCAGAGGAAATCTGTTCGTTCATGGGGAAGGCTAAAATTATTAGGAGGTAAGAGAGAATAATTCTCCCTATATTAAAAAATGGGTATATTTGGGATTCGTAAAACGCAATTCAATGATTTAACAATAAAATTCATCACGACATCCATGAAACACCTATTCCTCCTCATCATCCTCCTCTCCACCACAATAACCCTCGTGGGCAAACCGCACCAACTTAAAAGCAAGGGAAAGGAGGCTAATATCATACCCAAAGAGTGGACAATGATATGCGAGACGAAAGGAGACTTCAACAACGATGGATATAAGGATTGGGCCTTCGTAGCAATGTCTGATGATTCCACCGCCAATATGGAGGAATGTATTGGTAAGATGAAATGTTGGAGTCCTACCCTTGCCATCTATTTTGGCACAAAGAGAGGAAAATTCAAGCAATTCGCTTGTTGGGATACCATTATGTCGAGCGAGGAATATGCATCAATCGAACATAATATTAGTATCGACACGAATGAGGAAAACTATCTAGAATTAGGTTGTAGTACATGGCATGGGACAGGTACATGGAAAGTTCCTTATGTCTCCTACACATTTCGGTTTCAAGATAACAAATTCCAACTGATTGAACGTGATGTTCAGGAGTTCGACAGAGCGACTCAAACAACAGAGTATTGGCACTATAATTATATCACAGGAGAAAACACGTATCAAATTGATTACGGAGAATACGATCCAAACAAACCAGAAGAAGATGAAGAAGTAGATGATGATGATGAACGTGGCGAAACAGACAAAAACAAGGAGAATGTTGAAAAGCCTAAATTGTTAATACTGGGCGAATTCGAGTTGTGGTGAATCATCCACGCAACAACTATTTCAACCATAAATTAGTAGCAAAATCTAACGCACAACTCCCAAAATCCATCCGAAATCAGACCCGACCGATCTCCACAACCGAATTCCCTCCCCCCCCAACGAAAAAAGCGGACAGGGATATACCCCGCCCGCTTTCCTATATCGAATCCAATCCTAGGATTAGAGGTTCGCATTGTATTTCTTCCAGTCAGCGACTGCAGGAAGAACGCCCATGCCGATCACCTCGTCACGCATCTTGCAAAGGTGCTCGTAAGAAGCGTCCAAAGCCTTCTTCTCATCAGCTGAGAGGTTAGCCTCCGTGTAAGAAACACCGTTCTCGTCGATGGTTGACTTCATGGCCATACATACGTTCTTGTAACCGTACATGCCGTCCTTTACGAAGCAGCCTGCAGGCAAAGTGAACTTCTTGCCACCCATAGCAGCCTCGATCATCTCGATAGCCACGTATGCAGGGCTCAAGTTGGAAGAACGTCCACGAAGAGCGATGATGTTAGAACCGCCTTGAATAGTCTTTTGCTTGATCTCCTCGAACTTGTCAGCTGGGATGTTGTACTTAGAAAGAGGCTTGCCCATTACCATCACGTCTGAAGTTACAGGGACCATCTTCTCTCCGTGTCCACCCAACGTAGCGCAACCGCTAACCGCATACTGAGGGATACCGAAGTACTTAGCCAACTCACTCTGAAGACGAGTAGAGTCCAAACCAGCCAAAGTAGTCACTTGGTTAGGCTTCAAACCAGACTTAACCAACACAACCAAACCAGTCACGTCAGCTGGGTTGAAGATAACGACGATGTGCTCGCACTTAGGACAATATTTCTTTACGTTGTCACCGAAGTCAGCAGCGATCTGAGCGTTGCCCTTCAAAAGGTCCTCACGGGTCATACCCTCCTTACGAGGAGCACCACCTGAAGAGATGATGAAAGAAGCGCCAGTCAAAGCCTCCTCCACATTGTCAGTGAACGTGAAGTTAACGCCCTCGAAACCGCAGTGACGCATTTCCTCGTAAACGCCCTCAAGACCCTTCAAATATGGATCGTAAAGCGTGATATTGTTTGTTAAACCCTTAACAGCGGCCAATTGAGCCATTGTAGAACCGATAGCACCAGCGGCACCAACGATAACCAATTTTTTGTTAGATAAGAAACTCATACTATAATTGTTTTTTAAAAGTATTTATCGCATTACAATTTCACGCAAAGTTAAAAAATAAATCACTTCGCGCATACATTGTGAAGGGGTAATATCTTACAAATTAAACAATTTTTTCAAATCGTCCGTCTTATCGGTTTTCTCCCAAGTGAATAGCTCCACCTCCTTCGTGAAGGTTTTCCCTGAGCAGTCCGTGAAGGTCTTGGTCACCACCTGAGGCGTTCTACCCATGTGTCCGTACGAAGCAGTCTCCTCGTAGATCGGATTGCGGAGTTTCAGACGGTCCTCGATGGCCTTCGGACGCATGTCGAAGATCTTGCTCTCCGCGATCTTACGAGCGATCTCACCGTCGCTCAGTTTCACCTTCGCGGTACCATACGTGTTGACGAAGAGGTTCATCGGGTCGGCCACACCGATAGCGTAGGCCACCTGCACCAACACCTCGTCCGCCACGCCAGCGGCAACCAGGTTCTTCGCCAAATGTCTAGCGGCATATGCGGCGGAGCGGTCCACCTTGGAAGGGTCTTTACCCGAGAAGGCGCCACCGCCATGGGCACCCTTGCCTCCGTAGGTATCCACGATGATCTTGCGGCCCGTCAAACCAGTGTCTCCGTAAGGTCCACCGATCACGAACTTACCGGTAGGGTTCACCAACAGTTTATAATCACCCTGCAAGAGGGATTTGTATTCGGCATGTTTGCTGACCAAACGCAGGATCAGGATATTGCGCACATCCTCTTCGATCTTCTTCACCATCTCCTCGTCCGCCTTCAGTTGGTTCTTCTCGTCTGTGATGAACTCGTCATGCTGCGTGGAGAGGACGATGGTGTCCACCCTTTTCGGTTTATTGTCGTCGCCATACTCGATGGTCACCTGCGACTTGGCGTCCGGGCGCAGGTAGGTCATCTCCTTCCCCTCGCGACGTATCTGGGACAATTCGCGCAACAGGTTATGCGCCATATCTAACGGAAGAGGCATCATGCTCTTCGTCTCGTTACAAGCATAACCGAACATCATGCCTTGGTCGCCGGCACCCTGGTCCAACGGATTGGAGCGCTCCACGCCACGGTTGATGTCAGGAGATTGTCCATGGAGAGCATTCAGGATGCCACAAGACTCGCTGTCGAACTTGTAATCGCTCTTCGTGTAGCCGATTTTACAGATGACACGACGGGCGATGTCCTGCTCGTTAATTTGTGCAGTCGTTTTCAACTCGCCGGCAAGGATCACTTGTCCGGTCGTAACTAAAGTTTCGCAAGCAACTTTCGACTCAGCGTCTTGAGCCAAAATGTTGTCCAGAATAGCGTCGGAAATTTGGTCAGCGACTTTGTCTGGATGTCCTTCGGAAACAGATTCCGATGAAAAAAAATAAGCCATTATTTTAAGACTTTTAAGTTATGTATGTAAAGGGGATATAACAGATAGCTCACAAGTAACATTTTAGCATTTTTTTCTGTGGTTGCAAGCAATCAAATCTATCCACCAAATGTTATGCAAAATTAGGAATAATTTTTATCCAAGGAAAATATATAACAGAAATTTTATCAACATTTATTTAATATATGCAGGGACGCACTCGGTACGTCCCTGCAAGCTTACGAGTCATATTCTTAGAAATAATACATCAGGATAGCCACCACCCTGTTGTTAGTGACTTCATGCGAGTTGTCCGCCTTGCCACTCTTCAGATTGAGCGTTCCGTACGCCGCCGTTGTGCGCTCGAACTCGACACCGAAGGACCAGTGTTTCAGATCGTAGCAGACCATTGGGGCGATGCGGTAGGCGTAATCCAAGTTATTGAAGCCGAAAACATAGGTTGAGGATTGGGTCAAGAGAGGATCTTCAGAGCCGAGGTTCTTCATGTAACCCAAGAAGAGACCGAACTTCCACGTTCTACCATAGACCACATCCAACCAAGAGGTGGAGTTCTTCAGGTTGGTCCACACATAAGCGCCATCCACAGTTTGATTAGACAAGCCAAAGCCGCTCAAGAGCAGAAGGTGTGACATATTACCACCATAGATGGTTTTCGCCTTCACCTGCCACTTGCCATCCAACGAGTGGTACTGCACATAGGCGTCAAATGCGCAAGAGGCAATATGATCCTCCGTTTTGACGGAATAGGTCTCGCCCAAGTACTTAACATCCATGGACTCCGGCATGGAAAGACGCATCACATCCGCACCCAAGCCCAATGTCCAACCATCCTTTTTCCAATCGTAGCCGAAATAGAACTCAGGCATCTTGCCTTTCGTCATATAGGAGCTAGTTCCTCCATTCGGACCCGTCGTCGTGTATTGGAACTGCCAGATCGCAGAGGTGAAAAGACGGTTGTGGGCATCCATCTGCCAATTCAGGCGGACCTGCGGACTTCTGTTGAAAGGTTGGAACGGGCTACCCGTCGCCAAACTCTGGATATTAGGGACCACATCCCCGAACATCGGGTGCCACGTCTGACCCATGATCAAGGAGAGTTTCTGCCATTGGAGGTCGAAATGCGCCTGACGCAAACGAATGATGGTCGGACTACCGCCAAAACCAGCGAAGTCACCCTCCACAACACCCAACGTCTTGGCTTTCAAGAAATCAGGACCCGTGATGCGAACACCCAAGCGGGTGGCGATGCTCAAAAAATTGGTGGAAGAGATGCCATTCATATCCTGGCCATCCTCATTCAGTTGTTTGTCATTCGGAATGATATAGAAAAGACCATTCGCAGTCTCGAAATTGGTGCGAGAGTCGTAATAGAAATCATTTCTGAAGAAACCATAAGGCTTGAACTCGAAACGCTTGGTCTTCAATGCGACCCCTTCGTCGGTTTTCAAAACCTCAACCTTCCTGGTCTTGGCATTTTCGGCCTTAATGCCATATGTAGCCGTCACCTCCTCCTGGGCAAATGCGCTTCCCAAAGAGACGACCAAGCACGCAACGCATGCGATTCCACGGAATGTAGCCATACAAAATATATCTTTCTTTTAAAACTGCGCGAAGATAGTAACAACAAATCACAAATCAGTCATTTAATAGATTTTTTTATTTACGATTTAGCTATTTACGATTTACCACTTGGATTTACTATTTAGCTATTTACAATTTACTATTTGGATTTACCATTTGACTATTTACGATTTACTATTTGACCATTTGTAATCATATAATTTTTAGCGATTTACGATTTACTGTTTTAATTATTTGACTATTTACGATTTAGCATTTTAGAGGCACAAAAAAACTGGAACCCGTCCAACAACGAGTTCCAGTCCGACGAATATGTGAACTAATCAACGGTTCATTCCTTGTTTGACGCCTCATCGAGCAATCTCACCTTCTCGACGATCGTATCACGCTCACGTTTAAGCTTTTGGATCTTATTGGCCATGTCCTTGATCAGGCTCTCCGCATTCTTGGAAGAGACGGAGAAGAAGCCGATATTATTCTCATATGTGGATATTTCTGAGGTCAAGGCCTCATATTGACGGAGCAAACGCTTCCGCTCAGACATAAGTTTCTGCTCGCCCTTCTCCGCCATGTCCTTGACGTTCTCCTTGAAGACATCCAACTGACGAGCCGACTTGTCCACATTCAGTTTGTCAAACTTATCATCGATGGCAGCCTTGTAGGCGTTGTACACCTTATCCTTATCCTTGAAAGGCACGTGACCCACCGCATTCCACTCAGCAATCAACGACTTCAGTTCATTGAACGAAGCGTCATGATCATCACCAATAGGGATGTTCTTTATCTTTTCGATGATCTCCTTCTTCTTCTTCAGGTTGTCATCCTGCTCCACACGCTGGGACTTGAACTGTTCGCCCTTCTTAGCGAAGAAGTAGTCACATGCGGCAAGAAACCTCTTCCACACAGCCTCGGACTGTTTCTTAGGCACGGCGCCAATCTTCTTCCAATCCTGCTGCAACTTCACGAAGAGGTCTGACGTGGCTTTCCAGTCGGTACTATCTTTGTTCGCCTCCGCCTTCTCACAGAGAGCGATTTTCTTCGCCAAATTCTCGGAGAGCTGATCCTTCACGTTGCGGAAGTATTCGTTCTTCGTCTTGAAGAACTTATCGCAAGAGGCGCGGAAACGCTCGTAGATGGCCACATTGTCCTTCTTAGGGGCGAAACCGATCTTCTTCCACTCCTCCTGTAGGGCAAGAATCTCGGTCGACTTGTCCTGCCACTCCTTGAACGAATTGATGGCGGAAAGATCAATGGCCTCGATCTGCTCACAGAGAGCGGTCTTCTTCGCCAAGTTCTCCACCTCACCGGCACGGAGCTGTTCGAAGTAGTCATGGTGACGTTTGTTGATGACGGTCGAAGCCTCCTTGAATCGGTTCCAGATGGACTCGCGGTTCTCACGGGAAACCGGACCGATCTCGCGCCACTCGTCGTGCAACGCCTGCAATTTCCTGAACGCAGGGACGATCTCCTTCTCATTGGCAAGCGCCTCGGCCTGCTCGCAAAGGACCACCTTCATCTCTAAGTTCTTGCGGAAATCGTAGTCACGCAACTCATTATTGATCTTCAGATTATCGTAGAAACTCTCCACGCATAGTTGGTAAGCGTTCCAAAGGGAGTTCACCTCGCTTTGCGGCACTGGGCCGACAGCTTTCCAGTCCTGTTGCAATTTTTGGAATGAAGGCACCTTCTTGCCGAAGTCCTCCTCGTTCTCGAGCAATTGCTTCAGTTCGTCCAAGATGCGCTTCTTTTCCTCCAAGTTCTTTTGCTTCTCAGCCTCCGCACGTTGGAACTCAGCGATACGCTTATCTTTATAGTTTTGTAGAATCTCTTTCAGTTCCGTATCCAAAGGGTTCTCGGCCGGCTTGAAGTCCTCAGGGAGCCCACCGTCCTCGATGAAACGTTGTTTCAGCTCCTCGTTCTTCGCGCGAAGTTTCTTATAGAAGTTGTATTTGATGGCATCCATTTTACTCCTTAGCGAGGAATACGACTCAGGATTGCTCTTCATCAACTCCTTTGCCTTCTCCACCAACTCACCTTCCGTCATACTTCCGAAATCCTCAAACTCAGGGGTTTCCTCCACAATAGTGGACTCAATCGCATCTTGTTCCGTAGAAATCTCATCAACAGAATCCACTCTCTCAGTAACGTCTTTCACGTTTTGTTCATTTACATCCATGGCTACCAATTTTAGGGAAGCAACTAAGCTTCACCCGATTAAACTTACAATTCAAGCATCCGATCCAAGGCGGAGAAAGCTTCTCATCTCCCCTTCCCGAAGTGCTTGGCACTACATCTCACATCGAACTCTTCACAGCGAAATCTTCGACACGTATCGCAAATTTATGAAAACATTTATTTCACAACAAAACAAAAACGCACAAATTCTCACAAAATCGAACAAAAACCAGCAATTTCATTGAAAAGAGTGTCTTATGAAGGGTAATATTCTCAATTCATTCCCCGAATATTCCTTCCTTCACCCCTTTTCTCCTTACCCCATGGGCCATCCATTCAACCCTGAATAAATCATAAAAATCAATTTTTTAAAGCCAACTTCAAATAAAAAACATTAACTTTGGAGCATGGAAATAGCATTATACATACTAAGCGGAATACTCATCCTCGCAGGGTTGATCGGTTGCATACTGCCCGCCCTCCCCGGACTTCCCTTGGCGTACGTGGGCATCATCTTGCTACACTTCACCGAACGGGTGGACTTCACCACCCAACAATTGATCTTCATGACAGCCGCCATGATCGTGGCACAAGTACTGGACTACATCCTGCCCGCCTGGCTCACCAAGAAGGTGGGCGGCAGTAGGCTGGGCACCATAGGAAGCATCGTCGGACTCATCGTCGGTTTTTTCTTTCCACCCCTCGGGCTCATTGTCGGACCATTCCTCGGTGCGGTAGTCGGAGAACTGCTGAACGGTGAAGGGACGAAAACAGCGCTGAAGTCAGGCGCAGGTTCCTTCCTTGGATTCATCCTGACCACAGGCTTAAAGATCGCAGTATGCGGACTATACATCTGGTATTTCATCAAATCATTCGTATAAAAGAGGGGAACCATTTGAGAACCCGAACAAAATAAGTAAATTCGCGGAAAAGAGAATTTTAGACAAATGGATCAGAAACAGACTGCAATTCTATTGGTCCACTGCCCCGACAAGCAAGGCATCCTGGCGGCGGTGACCGACTTCATCAATGTGAACAAAGGAAACATCGTATATTTGGACCAACACGTGGACTATGTGCAGAACACCTTCTTCACGCGTATCGAGTTCGACCTCGCGAACTTCATCATTCCAAGAGATAAGATCGAGGAGTATTTCAGGACACTCTTCGCCAACAAGTACGAGATGGACTTCAAGCTCTACTTCTCAGACGTGAAGCCTAAGATGGCCATCTTCGTCTCTAAGATGTCCCACTGCCTCTTCGACATTCTCTCCCGTTACTTCAACGGAGACCTGAACGTCGAGATTCCTTTCATCATCAGCAACCACCCGGACCTCGCCTGGATCGGAGAGAAGTTCGGCATTCCTTTCCACGTCTTCCCTATCACGAAGGAGAACAAGGCGGAACAGGAGGCGAAAGAACTGGAGTTGCTGGAGAAGGAGAAAGTGGACTTCATCGTGCTCGCCCGCTACATGCAGATCATCTCCGAGGATATGATCAAAGAATACCCGAACAAGATCATCAACATCCACCACTCTTTCCTTCCCGCTTTCGTGGGTGCGAAGCCATACCATGCCGCCTACGAGCGTGGCGTGAAGATCATCGGAGCCACCAGCCACTACGTAACGAGCGAGTTGGACGCTGGTCCGATCATCGAACAGGACGTTGCCCGCGTGACCCACAAGGACACCGTGCAATCCTTCATCCACAAGGGACAGGATTTGGAGAAGATCGTCCTCTCCAGGGCCGTGGAGAAACATATCGACCGAAAGGTGCTGGTCTACAAGAACAGAACGGTCGTCTTCAGTTAATCTAAAGAAACATGAGACAAGGGGCGGGAGATCTTCCGCCTCTTTTTTTACGATGGAAACGACTCCCGAACTATCCGCCTACATCCGCGCTCACCGCAACGACGATGTGAGACAGTTAGCGCTCAGCGACCAAAAGAGACTGGGCGATGCGCTGAACTATGCGCTAAACCAAATCGGCGGATGGCAGAAGGCCAAGGAGAAGATTCCTTCGTGGAGCGAAATCGACGACCTCGTCTACCCTCCCCACCTCTCCATGGAACAATGTTCTTCGGAGCGGACCGCAGCCTACAAGGCATCGCTCGTGCAGGGAGACTCCTTCACCGACCTGACTGGCGGATTCGGGGTGGACTTTGCCTTCATCGCACAAAATTTCAGGCAAGCCACCCTAGTCGAGCGGAGTGCGGAATTGTGCGAAATAGCTATGCACAACCTGCCTCTCCTAGGACTTCCCCACGCCATGGTGGTGAACGGTGACGGCATCGATCACCTCCGTCAAATGGAACCCGTCGACGTGATCTTCATCGATCCAGCCCGCAGGGACCAGCAAGGCAGAAAGACCGTCTCCATCGCAGATTGCGAGCCCAATCTCTTAGAAGTGTTGGAGACACTACGCACCCATGCGAAAAAGGTATTGATCAAATACTCACCCATGCTGGACATCTCATTGGCCGTCAAGGAACTGAGGCAGGTGGAGAGCGTCCATGTCGTCTCGGTGGAGAACGAGTGCAAGGAGTTGCTCTTCCTGCTGGGCGAAGAGGCTACGGGGAACCCAGCGTTCCAGTGCGTGAACCTCACCAAGAAGGGAGAGACCCGCTACACCTTCACTCCAGAGGAGGAACGCAACGCCACCATACGCCAAGCGGGAGAGATCGGAGCATACCTCTACGAGCCCTACAGTTCGCTACTGAAGGCGGGGGCCTACAAATCCCTCTGCCAGCGCTTCTCCGTGGACAAATTAGCCGTCAGCAGTCATCTCTACACCTCCGACAATTTCATCGAAGCGTTCCCCGGCAGGGCATTCCGCGTCATCGACACCTTCACGCTCAACAAGAAGGAGGTGAAAGAGCACTTAGGAGGCATCACAAAAGCCAATATCGCCGTGCGCAACTTTCCGCTAAGCGCCAACGAACTACGTAACAAGCTAAAAATCAAGGAAGGCGGTGACATATATCTTTTCGCCACCACGCACATGGAGAAGAGGCTGGTGGTCATGTGCGAGAAAGCATAGAGGCATCACCGGCTCCACCTGTTATAAGCATCATTAACCATATCATTCCAGACAACAAGTTCCAGACAGATAAATAATTCATTTTGGAAATAAAACAAAAAGGACGTGCTCCCAAAGGAAACACGTCCCATAAAAAGTATCGAATCAATCACTTCCAGAATCGGTAAGTGATATCCTCCTTAGACAAATCCTTTCCGATTTTGTACAATCGTTGGTTGGTAGTCCGTTCCTTAAGGCAACCTTTGGAAGGCACATAAGGACCCAGTTTGATGTAGTCGAAACGATCCAGCGGCATATCCTTTGGCAGGCAATTCCTTCCGGAATACCACCCCACCTTCAAGCTATGGTCGCCAAAGGCATGCACCAATGCAGCCATATCGGCTACTGCCATCGGATCCGCGTCACCTCCCATGAAGCAGACGCATGTAATGTTCTTTCCATACACACCCAAGAGTCCGAGGAGCTCCACCTCCGTCAAATCCTTTCCGATATTGCGCATCAGCTGCGGGCTGTGACAACCCACACAATGATTAGGGCAATTAGACAAATTGATGGCGAGCGTCACCTCATCGGGTATCTCTTGGAATACCACATCGTAATCGACGTACTTCAGCATATCCCCAAGAAAAAATTAGTATTTAGCATAGAAGCGACGAGCCGCCTCTTCCTGACGAGGCTCGGAGAAGTTGCTGACACGCTTCATGTAACCGATCACACGCGTCAAGTAGTCAACATTCTTGCTATGGCAAGCCGGGCACTCCTTCAAATATCTCTTATCAATGTTTCCGCAATCGTTGCAGATGGTGTTCGGGATGTTGAACGTGAAATAGTTGCAACCCTCGTCCGCAGCCACACGCAACAACTGTCTGTATTGTTGTTTGGAGAGATGCTCCTCCAAGTTCATGTGCAGCGCAGAGCCACCCGTCAAATGCTCGATATACTTCTTTCCGTGGAGTTTGAACTTATCCACCACGTTCAATGAAGTGTCCTCCACCACGTAGAAGTAGCTATTGTAGCAATCACGAGGAACGACATAACCATCCTCACGGTCCCACTTCGCATGCTTCACGCCCACGTTCTCCGCAGGGATCATTTCGCAGTTGAACATCACCTCCTTGGTACGGTATTTCTTGTTGTACTGCTCCACCAAGCCCAAGACGTTCTGCACGAATTTCACATAGTCCGGATTGTCCTTGATCTCGATGCCGAGGAATTCAGCCGCCTCCACCAATCCGTTCACACCGATGGTAAGGTACTGACGGGACATGTTGATGTAACCCGCATCGAACAAAGGAAGCAAGCCACGCTTCTGGAAGTCCTTCAGGTTCTCGTTATAGGCGAGCTGCACCTTATGCACGAGGTCCACCACCTCCTCCAGGAAGGAGAGGTAAGGCACACCGTTCTTCACCGCATATTGGATGCAACGGTTCAGGTTGACGGTCAAGACGCTCTTCGAACCCGTGGAAACACCACCGGCACCCAGCGTGTAGCTGAATCCGTTGTCCTGGATTTCGTTCCTCAAGCGGCAGCAGCTACTCAAGGAGTCCGCATTGTCGCTGATGTAGGTGAAGAAAGAATGGCCCTCGGCGTACATCTCCGCCGTGAAGTCGCCCCACTCCTCGTCCTTCACCTCACCGTTCTCCGTGAGCAAAGCCATCGTCTCGACCGGGAAGGTCAAAGGAGTCTTCGTGCGCTCCTTGTTGAACCATTTCATGAAACGTTTCTGCAGCCAGCTGAGCGACTCCCAATCAGGCTTGGAGCCATCCGGGAAGATGAAGTTCTCGAACAGGCTGTTGAAATAATACCTGTCGTAGTATGAGATGTTCCAGAACACCGCCTGGAAGTTACGCGCGCCAGTAGGCTGGTTGATGGAGTAGACGATCTGCTCGAAGCAATCCGTGATCACCTTGTCCAGACTACGTTGACGGACAGAAAGATCCACCACACGATCAGGGTCTTTGTAATAGTCACGGCCATACTCCCTTCCGATGAAGTAGTTCATGTACATCAGGAACTCAGGCGTGGCGCAGGCGCCGCTCAACATGCTGGATACCATGAAGACCATGTTCACGAAGCCCCCGCAGAATGATTTCAGGTTAGACGGCTGCTTGGAGTTACCACCGATGGAGAGCGTTCCACCGATGAGCCACGGGTACATCGTGATACTTGCGCAGTAGTTCGCCAAGCTCGTCTCATCGTTCTTATAGATAAAGTGGGTGTTTAGCAATTGTAAATATTTATCGGAGATCTCCTTGCCATACATCTCCTTCAAGCGGTCTGTCAACAGACGACGGTTCAAGCGAATAAAATTCGACTTAGGCAACTCACCAATCAACGTGGCGATGTTCTTGTTCTCCACGTTCGCGTTCGCGTCGTACTTACTGCCCGTCGCAGAGTTCGTGGCGTTACAGTAGTCGATGAGGAATTTCAACTTGTTACGGACCTCACGATCTTCGAGGTGTTGTTGACGATAGAGGATGTAAGACTTCGCCACCATGTAATACTTTTCGGACATCAAAGCCACCTCAACCTGGTTTTGGATCTCCTCCACACTCATACCGTTGTGGATACTCACCCTGCTCAGAATCTGAGTCAGGATCTCCTGCGTGGCGAAACTACCTACAGAAAGGAACGCACGTGAAATAGCGTTCTTAATTTTGTCGATGGAAAAAGGTTCTACAGCGCCATCTCGCTTAACGATGAAAATATTACCGCTCATTATTATTTTTTTTATATTACTTACACACGATTATGGTTTGCATGGTTACTGTCAATGGTAATCCGAAAAGACACGAAGCGAAAAACATACCGAATTTTAGACAGAAAACGACTAAACATATTTCACATCACAAACGCTTCGACACCCTAGCTTTCGAATATATCATCAAACACTTCTTAGGCAGGTTACAAAATCAACCAACACATTCTGCCGTCTACAGGATATTCTTCAACGACATTTTCGAATGGGAAAGAACACATAGCCTCTGACAACACATACATACTATCCATTTTCCCCTCTAAATCAATACCTAAAAAGAGCAGCACAACGCTCTTGTCTGCACACACAAAAATATATAATAATACATCATTTTCACCATAATGGAGCATAAAAAGTTATTAACATGCGTAGACCCCCGATTACCACTAAGTTTTCCCATTCGGACAACTTCAGAATCCATATTATACGCAAAGTTATCCGTACATTGAAAAATATCAATTTATAATTTGTTATATACTAGCAACTTAAATGTTTTTATACAAATAAACCGAACAAAAAAGTTTCCCAAAACGAAAACCGACGGTTCATGCTGGGCGAATCAAAACAGACGACTTGAAAGAACAAAAAAGGGGCGCGAATGATCTTCGCGCCCCAACTTTATGTGAGATGAATTTGATTACCAAGCGTACTTCAACATGGCACAAAGTCTGTTGTTAAAGACATCACGGGTAGCTTCCACATCAGCCCATGAATTAATCGAATCACCATATCCGACATTCGTGAGCTCATACTCCAAACCGAACGTCACGCCACTGATCGTATAAGAAACGGCAGGGCAGATACGCCACATGTAGTCGATGTTCTTCACCGAGTTACGGCAATATACCTGGTTGCCCTTAGCCAGCTCATCCTTCGAGCCCAAGTTTTTGGAGAAACCACCGAAGAGGTTCACCTTCCATTTGCTTCCATAGCACAAATCGAACCAACCGGTAAGAGAACGGATTGGCGTATACTTCTGAGAACGGTTCGCCTCAATCTCAGAGACACCGAAACCATTGTACATGCTCAAATGGCCTGTATTCTCCGCCAAAAGCCCCTTAGCCTTCACGGAGAACTTGTTCCTCGCGTAGCTCATATACAACATCGGAGAGCAAGAGGTCAAACGCTCGTCCACCTTCACCTTCTTTTCCTTTGTCTCTGTAACCAAGCCATTATCATCAACCAAGAAATTACCATTTTCGTCCTTCTTATACACTTCATACGTTACCGTTGCGGTCGTACGAGGCACAATGGAGATGATATCCAATCCGTAACCGATCTTGAACCCATTGTTGGAATAATCGACGCCCAAGAACATCTCAGGGATCTTATTGAACTTAGGGTCATACTCAGACGGGCCCGTCGTCTTATACTGGAACTGCCACAAAGCGGCATAAGTGAAGTTCATGTTAGACAACTTGAAGTCGTAACGCAATTGAGGCGAACGGCTGAAAGGCTGAAATGGAGAACCGGAAGCCAAGGCGAGCACCTCAGGAAGATCGCCTGTCATCGGGTGCCAAGCCTGACCCATCAACAAAGAGTGCTTATTTCCTCTCCACTGCATCTTGTAGTATGCTTGGCGGAGACGGAGCATAAAGTTATTGGTTGAGAATCCGCAGAAGTCAGCCTCAATCTTAGCGGTCACATCCGCATTCAATGCGCGCACGCCCGACATGTTCAAACCGAGACGCGTCGTGATGGCCAAGAAATTCATTTCAGACTCGCCATTCAAATCATACTCGGAATTGTCAGGAGCGTAAGACTCATCCTTAGGGATCTGGCAAAAAAGGCTAGCGATGGTACTGTAAGTCTGACGTGAATCATAATACATATAGTCACGAACAAAACCATACGGTTTCAATGACACTTTCCCACCATTCTTAGGTTTGTCGGAGAGTTCCTCCTCAGATACTACTTGTGCGACAATCGTGTCTTGTGCGAACATCGCGTTCACAGACAAAAGCATAGCCGCTGCTACGAAAAAACGTTTCATTTTTAATGATTAATTAAGAAAAAGACTACGAGTCGCGGCGAAAAGACGCCACAACTCGCAGTATGGTTTACTATTTTTTACGAATGAACACATCCAATTATTTCAACATTCCGCTAAAGTTGAACAACACGAAATAGCCGATGACAAGGCTGATGATGCCGACGATGATACCCACCGTTGCCATCTCGCTCTGTTTGATGAACCCTTTCGAGTAAGCGATAGCGTTCGGAGGAGTGGAAATCGGCAAAGACATGGCGAACGAAGCGGAAAGCGCAAGACCTACGATCAACGTGGTAGCGCCGCCATAAGGAGCCAACTTCTCCGCCATGGTCGGATCTTGTGCCAAAGCGCAGAAGATAGGAATCAACAAAGCCGCAGTGGCAGAGTTGGACATGAAGGTGGACATCACCAAACAAAGGATACCCGAACCAATGATCAAAGCGAAGATAGACCACGTATCGAACGGAATAGAGCCCACAATATGTTTAGACATCGTCATGCCATCAGGACCGATCTTGCCTTCCAAGCCAACACCCAAAGCGAAACCGCCGGCAACCAGCCAAAGCACGTCCCAATCGATCTTCGCCAAATCTTTCTTCTCGAAGACACCCGTGATGCAGAACACCGCGAACGGAATCAGCGCCACGACATTCGCGTTCACACCGAGCAATTCCTTACCGAACACCCACAACAAGATGGTCACAGCGAAAGTGACATATACGATAATAGCCTTAGGGCTCTTGTCCACTTCACCCTCCAACTTCACCTCGATGCACTCCTGCTTTACAGGGAACAACCTGCAAAGAAGCATCCAAGCGCAGAAAAGGATCAATGCGGCAACAGGAACCATCACGAGCATCCAAGTGCCGAAGCTGATGTTCACGCCAATCTTCTCCAACCAACCCACAGCCACAACGTTCGGAGGGGTACCGATTGGGGAACCGATTCCACCGATATTAGCAGCCACCGGGATAGCCAGCGCCAAACCGACGCGACCCTTCTTGTCAGAATCAGGCATCGTAGCCAACACAGGCGTCAAGATGGCAATCATCATGGCAGCCGTAGCCGTGTTGCTCATGAACATGGAGAGGAGTGCGGTAACGAGCAAGAAACCAAGCATGACGAACTTCGGCTTCGTACCGAAAGGTTTCAGGATGGACCTTGCCAACGTAGCGTCCAATTTATATTTAGTCGCAGCGATCGCCAAGACGAAACCGCCCATGAAGAGCATCACCGTAGGATCCGCGAAAGCAGCCATGATCGACTTAGCGGACAAAGTAGGAAGCAATTCGCCCCCATACAGAACACCCTTATCCATGGCCTTCTTCACAGCCTCTTTCAGAAGGATATCATTGTCAGCCGACACACCGAAAAGGCCAGCCAATCTATGCAAATTATCCAAATCATCTATATTACCATAACTATCATGGAAAAAGCCCAACATACTATTGGAAGTGGCCAACAACATCAACACCATCACCACCACGGACGTACCCCAAATAGGAATAGGTTCCATAATCCACATCACAGCCGCTAAGACAAAAATAGCAATAACTCTCTGCTCCACGACGGTCAAACCTTCCACGCCGAACGCACTGGTCGGAAGCAGCCACACCAACAACGTCAAGATTATCGACGCGGCAAATCCAATAATTTTCTTCGTTTCCATAAAATTATTTAATACAAAAATTTTAATTTCAGAACAATAAACGGTGGGAACACACCCACTAACTCAATTGACCTGCAAATGTATATAAATTCATTTTACGTGAGACTTGAAAAAACATTTTTTTTTGAACAAATCTTTAAAACTATATTCTACAGATATAAATCTGAAATATTTAACATAAAAACGAACATTTTGCACCCATATAAGCATATTTTTATTGAATCAATCAGAAAAAAAACATAACTTTGCGGTGATTTAAAATTAAGTGTAACCAAACCATTGGGTGTCGGAAAGAAGACACCTTATAATATAGGGACTTTATTTAATCAACCAATTTGAATAGGACAAAGGCGGCAAAACCGAGGTAGTCCAAAATGTTTGTGAAGTATGATAACAAAAATTCTAGTGGCCAACAGAGGTGAAATCGCCATGAGGGTAATGAGGTCTTGCAAAGAGATGTCCATTAAGACCGTGGCGGTTTACTCAGAAGCTGACAGAACATCGAGACACGTCTTTTTTGCGGACGAAGCGATCTGTATCGGGCCTGCCCCATCTACAGAGAGTTACTTGAACGTGGACAAAATAATCGATGCTGCGAAAAAGACCAAGGCGGACGCGATACATCCCGGATACGGATTCCTTTCCGAGAATGCCAGTTTCGCCAAACGTTGCAAAGAAGAAGGCATCATATTTATCGGTGCACCATTTGAAGCCATCGAATCGATGGGCGACAAGATATCAGCCAGAAGGATCATGAAAGCGGCGGGGGTTCCTATCGTACCCGGCAACGAGGAGTCATTGGACACCTACGAGGAGGCTTTGAAGGCAGCGAAAGAGATTGGACTGCCAGTCATGATCAAGGCAACCGCGGGCGGCGGCGGAAAAGGAATACGCATCGTCCGCACCTTTGACGAACTTGAGAACGCTTATAACAGCGCCATATCGGAAGCCAAAGCGTCATTTGCGAACGGCATCGTATACATGGAGAAACTCATCGAGCACCCTCACCATATCGAGTTCCAGGTGTTGGCGGACCAACACGGGAATGTGGTGCACCTCTTCGAGCGTGAGTGCTCCATCCAACGTAAAAACCAGAAGGTCATCGAGGAGACCCCATCCCCAATCATGACGGACGAGGTCAGAAAGAAGATGGGTGAGATCGCAGTCAAGGCCGCAAAAGCGGTCAACTATGAGGGTGCGGGCACCATCGAATTCATGGTGGACGACAAGCTCAACTACTACTTCCTCGAGATGAACACCCGTCTGCAGGTGGAACACCCTATCACGGAGGAGGTTCTCGGTGTAGACTTGGTGAAGGAGCAGATCAACGTGGCAAACGGCAAGCCACTCCGTTTCAAACAAGAGGATTTGTCACAACGCGGACACGCCATCGAGTGCCGTATCTGTGCGGAGGATGCCGAGAACAACTTCACGCCAACACCAGGCATCATTAAGTTGATCACCGAGCCTCAAGGAATCGGTGTACGTGTGGACAGCTTCTGCTACGAAGGTTACGAAATTCCTATATACTACGACGCCATGATCAGCAAACTGGTCGTTTGGGCAGCCAACAGAACCTATGCGATCGAGCGTATGCGCCGCGTGCTCTACGAGTACAAGATCACAGGCGTGAAGACGAACATCAGCTATTTGAGGAAAATCCTCGAAGTGCCAGATTTCGTCAAAGGGCACTACACAACCTCCTTCCTCGAGGATAACAAGCAACGTATGGAGAGCGTGTCACTGGACAATGTGGACAGGGACGACGAAGAAATCCACACCGACGAGGACATCGCTGCCATCGCAGCCTATTTCGACTACATGGTGAACCAAGACAGGCCTAGCACATCAACGGCTACGGACAACAGGCAAATCAGTCGATGGAGAGAATTCGGCAAACGCAACAACATGCGCAATTACGATTAATCTTTCCAAAAACCTATCACGGACTAATATATAAGATATGAAAATAAGAATCGGAAACAAAACAAAAGAGATCTCCCTCTTGAGCCAAGACGAGAACAAGGTGGATATTTCTGTTGACGATAAGATTTATCATCTAGACATTGTGATGGCGGAGAACGGACTCTGCTCCATCATCGCCGAGAACGGAAGGTCCTACAACGCGGAGTTGAAGCCATCCGAAAACGGTAGGGAGTACACGGTCAGCGTGGCATTCAAAGCCTTCAATGTTGAAATTTTAAACAATTACCAGCATTTTCTGAAAAAGAACAACGCCAACCTCAGGCAAGACAGGGTATTCACCCCAATGCCGGGAAAAGTTGTCAAGATACTTGTCAACGAGGGCGACGAAGTGAAGGCTGGCTCACCAGTCATCATCGTAGAGGCGATGAAGATGCAGAGCGAATACAAAGTATCCAACGATTGCATCATCAAGAAAATCCTCGTGAAAGAGGGAGAGAATATCGCAGGCAACCAAACTCTCATCGAGTTGAAGCCATTGGAAAGTGAACCGAACAATTAATCCAAAAGTGTAAGATCATGGAATCGGCCATCAAAAAATTTATTGAACTCGACAAAAAAGCGGAGGCAGGAGATCCTGTCCGCATCGAAAAGCAACATAAAGCAGGTAAAAACACAGCACGCGAGCGCATCGCAATGCTTCTCGACAAGGGTACCTTCGTCGAGATGGACAAATTCGTGACACACCAATGCCACAACTTCGGACTGGAGAAGAACCAAATGCCAGGTGACGGTGTCATCATCGGCTACGGAAAGATCGACGGCAGATTGGTTTACATCTACGCATACGACTTCACCGTTATGGGTGGCTCATTGAGCCGCACCAATGCGAACAAAATCGTCAAGATACAAAAATTGGCCCTGAAGATGGGTGCGCCTATCATCGCATTGAACGACTCGGGAGGCGCCAGAATCCAAGAGGGTGTTTCCAGCCTCGCAGGCTACGGAGACATCTTCTACCAGAACACCATCTCTTCGGGTGTCATTCCACAGATCTCCGTCATCCTCGGACCATGTGCGGGTGGAGCATGCTACTCCCCTGCCCTCACCGACTTCATCTTCATGGTGAAGGAGCACAGCCACATGTTCGTCACGGGCCCTGAGGTCGTTAAGACCGTCACCCACGAATCCGTGGACAAAGAGGAGTTGGGCGGTGCCAGCACGCACGCCTCCAAGAGTGGTGTCTGCCACTTCATGGGAGAGACAGAGGAAGAGACCTTGATGATGGTACGTGAGCTATTGGGTTACTTGCCATCCAACAACATGGATGATGTACCGAGGGCTGGCATGAACTCAATGGTCAACCCGAACGGCATAGATTTGGACACCTTCATTCCGGAGGACCCAAGCAAGCCATATAGCATGAAACAACTGATCGAGGCAGTGGTCGACGGAGGGTACTTCTTCGAGATCATGGAGAACTTCGCGCCAAACATCCTCATCGGTTTCGCCCACATCGAGGGTAAGGTCATCGGTATCGTGGCAAACGAACCAGCCTACAACGCAGGTGTGCTCGACATCGACACAGCGGACAAGTCAGCACGATTCATTCGTTTCTGCGACTGTTTCAGTATTCCTATCGTATCTTTTGTGGACGTGCCAGGATTCTTGCCAGGCTGCACACAAGAGCACGGTGGTATCATCCGTCACGGAGCGAAGATTGTCTACGCATACGTGGAGGCAACCGTACCAAAGATCACAGTCATCACGCGCAAGGCCTACGGAGGTGCATACATCGTTATGTCCAGCAAGCACACCGGCGCCGACGTCAACTTCGCATACCCTAACGCGGAAATCGCCGTGATGGGACAAGAAGGAGCGGTGAACATCCTTTACAAAGGAACAACGGAGGAAGAGAAAGCCAAGGCTCGCAAAGAGTATGAGGAGAAATTCTCTAACCCATACAGAGCTGCGGAATTGGGCTACGTGGATGAAATCATCCTTCCTTCCCAAACCAGGGAGAAAATCATCCAAGCATTGGATATGACCCACACCAAAATCAGGTCTAACCCAGCGAAAAAGCACGGAAACATACCATTGTAAGTTTAATATAATATTAAGAGAAAGGAGGACTTTGCGAAAGGCCCTCCTTTTTTGTGTATAAACGCACACTTTTTTCTCGTCTTATCACATTTCCCCGAAAGCCCGCAAACAAAGGCTGTTTCGGGCAATCCAATATGAAATTTTCATAACCTTTAACACTTTGAAAGAGTAATTTCAAGACAACAAATGACAAAATACCAAAAATAATTGTAATTTTGCGACTCGGAAAAGTGAACGCTGCAACATGTAAGGAATAGGGGGTATGTATATGATACTTTCAGGAAAGTTACTTAAGGAGAAAGAATACAGAACGAGCAGAGGTTCATGGAGTCCAAGGAATAAAAAAGAAGAAAAAAATACAATATGAAAAGATTTTTTAAACTCACATTACTTTTTCTTTTTTCGTTAGGATGCATGGCTGGAAATGCGCAAACAATGTCGCTTAATCCTTTGATCACCAGCCAGAATGTCACTCTAACAGAAGCCAACAGCTCAATCAATCTGTTGAGCGATGGCGCACGGTTCGACACAACGAAGACCTACAGTCTCACGTACGTGGTGGACATAGACAACAACACGACGATAATCGACGGAGAGGATTATGTGATGCAAATGCCAAACATCTTCACATTCTCCATTCAAGGTGACTCCAGCATATACATCGATGCGGAATCAGGGAAGAAAAGAGTCGGTCAAATGGCGAACACGGACGGCGGACTCAACATCCAATTCGACTTGGGAGAGGAAGAGACATCGCTCCAAGGCATACACATTCCTCTAACAGAGGTACACATAGTTCCTCCCGCAGGATATTCTGGGGAAGAAATTCCAATTAAATTCGCATACGGTGACGGACTCGCAGACTCTTTCCTCGTGAAACTCGTAGGAAAACCACAATTGAGCGGATTGTCCGTAGAGAACTCCTATAGCACATTCGACGGCGACGCACACACAATCTCCATAACAGAGAGCGGTGACGCAATAGGTTGCACCCTAAGCTATGCGGACGAGAACGGCGAATTCACCTTGTCCGAAAAACCATCCTTTATAGAAGTAGGCAACTACACCATAAAGGTGAAGGCATCCAAAGAGGGATATACGGACACTCTTTTCTCGGGCATTGTCAATATCGACAAAAAGCAGGCGACCATCAGCGCCGATTCCATCACCACACACGTTGGCGATAGCATAAAACCATTAAGTTACCAAATAACAGGTGAAGTGTCGGGATACCCTATCACGGACATTCAACTGAAGCGCATAGAAGAGGCTGAGACCCCTGGCACATACGTGATCGACGTTCAGGTGGACACGATAGGTAAAAACACCAACTACAGCATCACAACCATAAACAGCATCTACACGATCACTCCCCACGCATATGATTCCACCTACATCGCGGATTCATTGCCGACATGTACGGAAGATGGATCCCACCATTTCGACTATAAATGTACCATATGTGGCCACACAGACTCATCAGAGAAAATCGTAGACGCCAGATTGGGGCATATCGAACCAGCCGAATACACTATCGACGTGCCAGCAACCTGTACAAGCGAAGGAAGCATGTCCAAGCGATGCACCCGCTGCAACGACACGATCAGCACACAAATCATACCGAAGGCGCCACACACGTGGGGTAGAGACACGACCATGATCGAAGCCCCTACCTGTGAAGCAGCCGGCAAGAATTCAATCAAATGTCTCTACTGCGACACGACAAAGGTAGACCCTATCATCGCTTTGGGACACGATTTCGCGCCAACCTTCACCATCGACGTGGAGCCAACTTGTTCCGAGGAAGGAAGTAAATCCAGACATTGCACCCGCATCGGATGTGAGGCTAAAACCGATATCGAAAGCATCGATAAGAAACCTCACACTTGGGGTAGAGACACCATAACCATTGTGGCGCCAACCTGCACTGGATGGGGACAGGATTCCATCACCTGCCTTTTCTGTACGGCCTTCAAGATTGAAAGAATCGACACGTTGGGTCACGACTTCGAGGAGGAATTCACCATCGATGTGGCGCCAAGATGTACCGTGGATGGAAGCCAATCCAGACACTGTACACGTTGCGAAGCGAGGATAGAAGAGACGAGCATTCCTGCCATCGGCCATGAGTTCGACACCGAATACACTATCGACGTGAAGCCAAACTGCACCACCAACGGTATGAAATCAAGACACTGCATTCACGAAGGATGCACCATAAGCATCGATACCGTAGTGCTTGAATCCAATGGTGAGCACGTGTGGGAGATCGAATCTGTCATCGTCGAGGCCACTTGTACGGAACCAGGATACGTGAACCGCATATGCACAAAATGTGGAGAACAAACATTCAACGTGAGAATAAAAGAGTTAGGGCACGACTACCCAGACACATTTACCGTCGACGTGGCCGCCACTTGTATCCTCGAGGGAGAAAAATCCAGACATTGCACACGTTGCGACAGCAAAATAGACCATGAGGTAATCCCAGCCCTTGGCCACACGTGGGACAACGGCGTGGTGATTGAGGCACCTACCTGCACAACAACAGGTACGAAACAATACACATGCGTCAGACTAGACACAACAAAGATCGAGATCACCCCAGCATTGGGTCATGACTTCTCCGGTGAATTCATCACCGACAAGAAAGCCACCTGTACGGAGGACGGAGAAAAATCCCGTCACTGCCAACACACAGGTTGTGACGAACGCTCAGAGATCACCGTCATCGAATCTCCAGGACACAACTGGGGAGACACGACCCTGACCATTGAGCCAACCTGCACGGAGCTGGGAGAAAAGACCATCAAATGCGTGGTATGTAATGCGGAGAAGAAAGAACAAGTAGACTCGTTGGGCCACCTGTTCAGTGACGAATTCACTACGGATGTGGAAGCAACGTGCGAAAATGCCGGTTCAAAATCCAAGCATTGTATCCACAAGAATTGCACAGCTACCATAGAGTCGACCATCATCGAGCCATTGGGTCACAAGATGAAACTGGATACCATACAGATCGCACCAACATGTACAAAAGTGGGTCAAGCCAAATACATCTGTTCAGTCTGCGGAGTCATCGACACCAGAGAAATCGCCGCACTCGGACATGAATTCGCGGACACCTTCTCTATCGACAGGGCTCCGACTTGTCTGAATGAAGGAGTTCAATCCAAACATTGTATCCACGATGGCTGTTTGGAAAAGACAGAAATCACCCCAATCCCTAAGGGAACCCACAAATTGGAGAGATTCGAAGTGGTCAAAAAGGCCACTTGTACAGAGAACGGATTGGAGAAGTTCAAATGCGAAGTGTGCGGCACCATCGTCGACAGTACCATCAGCAGATTGGGACACGATTGGGAGAACGAGTACACCATAGACGTTATGCCAACCTGTACGAAGAGCGGTAGCAAGTCAAAGCATTGCAAGCGCTGCGACGCGAAGACTGGCACGACTGTTATCCCAAGTCCAGGCCACTTGTGGGGCCAAGTCAGATGGGAGAACGTAGTAGAGGCGACGTGCACAGAGAACGGATCGCACGACGAGAACACCTACTGCGACAGATGCGGAATTTTGAAGGAAACGGATTCAAAGCACATTATCGATTATGCGAAGGGACACGACTATGAAGGAACGGAAGAGTACTTCATCAAGCCAACTTGCACAGAATCAGGCATTGTGCTCTATACCTGCAAGATATGTAAGAACATTGCGAAAGACACAGTGAAGGCGATGGGTCACCTCTACGACGTTGAATACACCGTGGATGTACCTGCCACATGTCTTGAGCTCGGAAGCGAGTCTAGGCACTGTACACGCACAGGTTGCGACGCTAAATTCGACAAGAGGGAGATCTCCCCATTGGGTCACTTGTGGAACGAAAGCGACACCATCACAGTGCCAACTTGCACACAAGGCGGACTCATCTCTAAAAGTTGTGAGCGTTGCCAAGCCAAGGAGGACAAACACATAGAGGCTTTGGGACACGCCTTCGCCGACACCTTCACCGTGGACGTTCCTCCAACTTGCCACTCTGAAGGATCAAAATCAAGACACTGCATCAGATGTGAAGAGAGAAAAGACACGGTAACAATGCCAGCCATCGACCATCAACCAGGAGAGCCGATCAAGGAAAATCACCAACCGGCCACTTGTCTTGAGCCAGGCACCTACACAGAGGTCATCGTATGTAAATTCTGCGGATTGGAATTGAGCAGGAAACAGGGTGTGGCCGAGGCTCCAACCGGTCACCAATGGAACGAAGGCGTGGATGTTGTGGCGCCGACCTGCACGGAAGGCGGAATCAAGACATTCACTTGTACAGTCTGCGGATTCGTAGAAACGAAGAACGTGGAAGCATTAGGCCATGCCTTTGCGGACACCTTCACAATCGACAAGCCAATGACCTGTCTCACCGACGGACTTCAATCCAAACACTGTACACGATGCGACGCGCACACACTCGAGACAGTAATACCAGCAACGGGTCATGACTCTACCGATGTAAGGACGGAGAACAAGATAGATCCAACCTGTACCACAGATGGCTCTTATGACGTGGCAACCTATTGCAAGATCTGTAAAGTGGAGCTCAACAGGGAACATGTAACACTCGATTCGCTGGGCCACCAATGGAACGCCGGCATCACTACTATAGAGCCGACCTGCACAGGTAAGGGTGTGATAAGCCACACTTGCAAAATATGCAAGATTGTGGAAACCAAGGAGATCAGTTCATTGGGACACCAATATTCGGACTCCCTCATCGTGGACGAGCAAGTGACATGTACCAGCAACGGAAAGAGGTCCAGACATTGCATACGTTGTGACTCTAAGACAGATATTGAGATCATTCGATTTAAAGGACACACTTGGAACGCAGGCGAGACCACTATAGCCGCCACCTGCACCACTCCAGGAGTTACCACATTCACATGCACGGTATGTACTGAGACGACGGAAAAAACAATCGCCGCATTGGGACACACATTTGCGGACACCCTGACAGTGGATGTGCCGGTTGGCTGTACAACCAACGGTATCTCATCCCATCATTGCATCCGTTGCGACGTCACGAAGGACACGGTCATCACACCGGCACACGGACATGAGTTCGACAACGGTGTTATCACACGTGCGGCAACCGATACGACAGAGGGTGTTAAGACCTACAGCTGTAAATTCTGCGACACGAAGAACGAGGTGGCGTTGAAGATGATCGTCTCCCTTGTGAAACTAGACAACGGCCAATTCTTCGCAGTAAATACGGAAGGCTATTGTCAAGGCGAGGATGGACAAATTGGATATACCATTAAAGGCGGCATGCCAATCGACTTCAAACTCACCTTCTCCGATTCAGCCAAAGCACAAGGATTCGCAGACAAGAGTTGGACAGAGGCTCCAGCCGACCATCAAATCGTTGTGCAGATTCCTGCTGGCTGCGCACAAGGCAAATACGAAGCTGACGTGGTATTCAGAAATGAAGACACCGTTGAAACCAAGCCAATCAAACTCTTCATCAACGTTAACTTCAGCCAAGAGATGACGGTTGCCATCTATAGGGATGTGGTCAGCATCATCAAGGACGAAAGCAAGCAATACGAAAGCTTCCAATGGTTCCACAACGGAGAGAAGATAGAAGGTGCGACATTGCCATACTACCAAGAACAAGGCGGACTTTCCGGCACTTACTACGTAGTCATCAACGAAGGAACCGACCAAGAGATGAGGACTTGCGCAAGAGACAATTGGTACAACCCGCTCAACAAGTATAGGGACATCTCAGTGATGCCAAACCCTATCCGCAGCGGGACCACGGCGACCATAAAGCTTTACAACTTCGCGGATACGGAGCACACACTGACCGTAGACAACGAGTTCGGTACGACAATCTATGGACCTGCGACATTCGAAGGCGACGAGCTTAGTATCCCAGCCGACAACTTCGGACTGGTATCCGGTCTGTTCATCATCAACATCGATGGAGTAAAGGTTAAAGTATTAAAACAATAATACCCAACTAAAAAGTAAGCACGATGAGAAAATCATTATTGATAATATGGATGATTCTGACGCCTGTCATGGCAGTCATCGCACAAGAAGAAAAGGCGGACTCCACCATCGAACAACAGGAACAGGTTGCCGCTCAATATTTCTTGGATCACCACCTGAATTTCAACTTGGGCGGCGGCTTGCACACTATGTTCAGCGACCCGATTTACGGAGATTCCAAGATCGGTTTTGGAGGCATGTTCGAGGCAAGGTATGAAATCGTCCCTAAGGTTGTGGGATTCGGTACTGGTTTGAAGTTGACCCTGAGGAATGCAACAACAACAACAGACTACAAGGAGCAGGAGCTAAATTATACCGCTGAAAATGGTCAAAACGCAAAATACACCTATCTTTTCAAAGAATGGGAAGAAAAGGAGAACATGTTTGCAGTCGAAATACCTGTTCAATTGGTAATCTCCACAGGGGCGACCAAGCCAACCAGTTTCCATGCTGCAATCGGCGCATCATTCTCCCTCCCTATCGCGGGAAAATACAAACCGATCGAAGGAGAGCACATCAACTATTCCGTCTACTTCGACCAAACGAAAGTGGAGTATATCTATAACAAGGGTTTTAAAGACCATGAGCACCTAGGCCTCTACCCTGCCGACGAAGCGGAGAAGGGCAAGATTAAGTATGGCATTGGTGTGAATGCGATAGCAGACTTGGGTATATTGAAAAAACTAACAGACCAATGTGCGCTCTACATAGGTTTATACGGCAGCTACGGACTGCTCAACGCCTGCAAGCAGGAGAGCACACCGCTGTATACTCCGCAAGGAAACAAATATGTCGGGCTATACTCCAGCAACCAAGTCTCAAAGATCACGCCGATCGAGGCGGGTCTGAAGGTGGGTGTTTACCTCTCATTCCACGATACGGAAAAGGAGATCGAAGAGGCCAATAAGATTCTGAACGAGCGTGTGCAGAATGAAAGGCAAGTAGCGGAAGAGGCTGCGGCCAAACGCGCCGCCAAGATCGAGGAGAAAGGCCGCAAACAGGAGACGACCAAGAAACCGACAGAGAAGGTCACAGAACCTAAGACGGTTGACGAGGCTGCCAGAAAAGAGGCGTTAAACGCCTTGAAAGAGATCAAAGAGGCCGCAAGATACGCCAATATCAACGCATCTCCACTCTTCCCGAAAGAGGTTGATCCACAATTCGTCATCATACGTAAATACTTGGAGGATAACCCTGAGTCGAAGATCATCATCACTGGCCACACCGACAACTCCAGCACTCCTGCTAAGAATATCGTGAACGGTCAGCACAGGGCAGAGGCCTTCAAGAACGCACTCGTAAGGAAAAACATTCCACGTAACCGTATCGGATGTGTGAGCAAGGGAGAAACCGAGCCAATCGCCTCTAATGACACGCCGGAAGGACGTGAGAAGAACAGACGCGTGGAACTGGATCTCGTGGACGCTGGCGCCTCATCAACAAACGATGCGACTATCAACGAAGAAGACGCCGAGGAGGAACTCAGAATCGGAGGGAAAGACTAAACAGGACCAGTCCTGAACACAGAATGAGGGAGACATCGTCGGATGCCTCCCTCATTCATTTCACAGCCTTAGCAAAGCAATCAGGCCTCTCAATCCTTAACCAACACTTAACTCTTAATTCTTAACTCTCTTCAGATCGATCACCGTAATCTCCGCATCCACACCGATACGTGCAGGGAACGTACATCCCCAGCCCACATTCACATACAACGATTGAACACCCTTTTCACCCTGCTCCGTGTATAGTCCAGCATGTTCGGGGAACATTCGGGAGGCCGGAGACCAACCCAAGAGGCTCAATTGGGCATCGTGCGTATGTCCGGACAACATAAGCGGAATATCCGTCTTAGAGAGAACCTCCGCCCGCCAATGCGTAGGGTCATGGCTCATGAGAATCTTGAAGCCCTTGCTCTCCTCCATCGCTTTAGACAAGTCACCATAGGCGACAGTGTGAAAACCCTGATTCGTACAAGAATGGTTATCCACACCCAGCACGGTCAAAGTGTCCGTTCCCCTCGCAATCATATGGTTCGCATTGCGCAAGAGCGTCCAACCCAGTTCGTTCCGTATGTAGTTCGCCAGATCCTCAACCGCACGCTTCCGAGCCTCCATATCCGTAAAGTCACGACGGTAAATCAGGAAGTCATGGTTGCCCAACACAGCCATCACCCCATCCTTCGCCCTCAACTTTTTGAGCACATCGGTAAAGGGAGTAGCCTCCTCCACCCCAATCGTCACCAAATCGCCCGTGAAGCATATCAAATCCGGAGACTGCGCATTCACACTATCCACAAAACGTTCCAAGGCCTTCGGACGGTCGTTAAACGTAGAGAGATGGATATCCGAGATATGCACGACGCGATAACCATTGAAAGAGGCGGGAATGGCAGGATGCGAATAGACTATATGATTGACATCCAACCTAAAACGACCGATAAAATAGCCATAGGCAACGATAGACCATGCCAAAAGGACGAGCCCGATGGAAGTCCATTTCCAAGGAACATACGAAACAGAGAAATGGAAACATTTACCAAGCAACCAAAAGATTCCCCACAACAAATGCACGGAAAGGAATAAAGCCAAGCTCACAATGACCAGAGCCAAGAAAACAAATTTTAAAGACATATCAGATAACACTTAAAATATTATCCAAAAGTAGGGAAAAAACATAACCGACCAATAGACAAGCGGTACAACATGGCCCGACTCTGTTAATAACCGTTAAGCATTGCATCATATCAAAAAAATATTTATTAACACGACATTCAAAAACCTAGGAAGAAACGTATGTTCAAAAATCTATTTATTTATATTTGCACTATGATTGTTTTCTTTTAAGGATGATGACGATTAGGAAACAAATCTATCACATTTTATGAAATATGATGAGAAGGATTTTGAAAGAAGTAATATACGCAATTGGAACAATAGTGATAATGGCATCATGTACAAATAGAGCAAAAGATTCTATTGACCAAGAAATAGACGAATTATATAGTCGGATGAGTCAAGAGGAACGCATCGCACAACTATGCGGAAAGATTGACCTTGACTACTACTTCCATGAGGACGGAACACTAGACACCCTCAAATGCAATAGCGACTTGAAGAACGGAATCGGGCATTTCTCACAATATGCAGTAAGCCAGAGGAAGAGTCCAGACGAACTACGCGACATGGTGGCGCAAATGCAGAATTGGCTGATTAAGAATACGCCCAATGGCATCCCCGCTATCTTTCACGAAGAGGTGTTGAGTGGCATCGCCAGCTACAATGCCACCGTATACCCTCAGCAGATAGGTCTAGCGTGCTCTTTCAACACGGAGTTGGCAGAGGCCAAGACCCGGCTTACCGCCCAAAGTCTACGAAAGATCGGAGGAAGCATGGCCCTCTCCCCTATGGTTGACGTGGTACGCAACCCTTCATTCAACCGTTTGGAAGAGTCGTACGGAGAGGATGGCTATCTCTCCGCCGCCATGGGTGTGGCCTTCGTAATGGGTCTACAAGGAGATGATTTGGAGGAGGGCGTCGCCGCATGCAGCAAGCACTTCCTAGGCTACGGCGGAGGATGTGACGCACCAGAAAAAGAGTTGATGGAAGATATCATCCTGCCTCACGAGGCCATCATACGCAAGGCAGGTAGCCAATGCATCATGACCGGCTATCATCCTTTCAAAGGCGTCAAATGCGTGAGAAACGAGCATCTTCAGCAATACATCCTACGCACCTATCTGAAATTCGAGGGCGTCACCGTCAGCGACTACTGGTCTATAGATCAGTCGGACGAGAGCTCAGACACCCTGATGAAAGCGGTCTATGCGCTGAACAATGGTAACGACGTGGACCTCCCGAATGGAGATTGCTACAAGTTCTTGCCACAAGCCATCGAAAAGGGGTTGGTCAGCCCGCAAACCCTCGAAGCGACCGTCAAGCGAACGCTGAAACTAAAGGCCAAACTAGGTCTTCTGAAGAAGGAGCCAAAGCTATACGAGGAGGGTCACATCGAATTCGACACGCCAGAAGAACGGGCGATCGCCTATCAACTCGCCACCCAATCGGTCGTACTGCTAAAGAACGACAGCATCCTGCCGCTCAACCGTCCAATGAAGGTGTTCCTGACAGGACCAAACGCACACAGCATGTGGGCGATGCTGGGAGACTACACCTACCATTCCATGCGCTATTTCTGGCAACAGAAGATAGAAGATAATATGCATCCTAAGATTGTCACCCTCAAAGAGGGACTGGACGATAGACGGCCAGAGACGATCACCCTCACCTATAGCAGAGGTTGCGATTGGACGGAGGGTGTGGAGACGGTCATCGAAGAGGGAGGTGACGCAAGAGCCGCCTACATGAAATCGATCCAAAACCGCAAGGTCGACAGCGGGGAATCCGCAGACAGCGCAAGCGCCCTGAAGATGGCCGCGCAAAGCGACGTGATCATCGCCGCCATGGGGGAGAACGTTATCCTATGCGGAGAGAACAGAGACCGCACCTCGCTTCGTCTCCCTGGCGAGCAGGAGAACTACGTGAAGCGCCTTATCGCGACGGGTAAGCCTGTCGTACTGATCCTATTCGGCGGACGCGCACAGATCATCAGCGGTATCGCGGATAAATGCGCCGCCATCATACAAGCATGGTATCCGGGAGAAGAGGGAGGAAACGCCTTGGCGGACATCCTATACGGCAAGGTGTCCCCATCCGGCAAGCTAAGCGTCAGCTACCCTGCCATAGAGTTGCACGAACCAATCTGCTACAATTACGGCATAGAAAACGATAAGCGTATCGCCTATCCTTTCGGGTACGGACTCTCCTACACGACCTTCGAATACAGCAATCTCGACATGGATGCAAACATTAAGACAACGGCCAAAAAGATAGACCTCAGTTTCGATGTCACCAACACCGGCAAATATGAGGGCGACGAGATTGTACAGATCTATATCTCCCCGATGAAGAAGAGTCAAAGCATCAAACCAATCCAATTGCAAGGATTTAAAAGAGTTTCACTGAAACCAGGGGAGACAAAGAAAGTGGAATTCAGCCTGAACGCTGAACAATTCGGCTTCTATGACAACGGACGTTGGTCGGTCAACAATGGTAAATATCTCTTGAAGATAGGCACATCCAGCACCGACATATGTCTCCAAAAGGAAATCAATCTAGCGGGAGACCAGCACACCACCCTACTCAGGGAACAATATTTCGCCAAATAAACAGATAGGAATCACAGCTCATTCAGCACATGGATCGTATGGCAGGCCATGAGACCCGCCGTCTCCGTGCGAAGGCGACTATTTCCCAATGAGACAGGGACAAAGCCACAATCCATGGCTAAGCGGACCTCCTCTTCGCTAAAATCACCCTCCGGACCGATCATGACTATCACGTTGGATGACTTCGTATAGACCTTAGCGAGGGACTTCTTGTCCTGCTCGTAGCAATGAGCGACATACTTTTCGCCCTGAAAATCAGCATATTTCTTAACGAACTGGGCAAACGGAATCATCTCGTTCAACGTAGGCAATGTAGCCTTTTTAGACTGTTTCATAGCGGAGACCATGATTTTCTCCAAACGCTCCGTCTTCAGCACCTTACGCTCCGAATGGTCACACAAAAGCGGGGTTACCTCACTCACGCCCACCTCCGTCACCTTCTCGGCGAACCATTCCATACGGTCCATGTTCTTCGTGGGAGCGATAGCGATATGGATACGGCAAGGGAGCTCGTTGAACTCCTCCTTCTTCTCCAACACACATACCTCACACTTCTTATGGTTAGCGAAAGAGATTTCGGCCGTATAGTAATTACCACAGCCATCCACCAACTCCACGAAGTCGCCCTCCTTTAGGCGAAGAACCTTCACCGCATGTTGGGACTCCTCCTCCGACAAGAAGTTGGATTTTTCTATGTCCGGTGCGAAAAAAAACATAATCCAGAAAAATAAGTAGGGACACACCGAAACATGTCCCTACATTGTATTTGTAAAAATATCAATTACTTATAAATTGCCTTCTTACCTGCGAGCAAAGTGTTCTTCAGCAAGGAGCAGATCGTCATCGGACCCACACCGCCTGGAACCGGAGTGATGTAGCTGCACTTAGGAGCCACGTTCTCGAAATCGACGTCACCCGTCAGTTTGAAGCCGGTCTTCGTGGTAGGACAAGGCACACGCGTCGTACCCACATCGATTACGACAGCACCCTCCTTCACCATGTCAGCGGTAAGGAACTTAGGAGAGCCCATAGCAACGATCAAGATATCAGCCTGGAGAGTCACCTCCTTCAAGTTCTGCGTGCGGCTATGGCAAATCGTAACGGTAGCATCGCCCGGATAAGCCTTCTGCATCATCAATGAAGCCACTGGTTTACCAACGATATTGCTACGTCCGACCACCACGCAATGCTTACCCTTCGTGTCGATATCATAACGTTTCAACAACTCCAAGATACCAGCTGGAGTGGCAGACACGAAAGAAGGCAATCCAATAGAGGTACGGCCCACATTGATCGGATGGAAACCATCCACATCCTTGCGGTAATCGATCGCCTCGATCACCTTCTGCTCAGAAATATGCTTAGGCAAAGGAAGCTGCACGATGAATCCGTCCACATCGTCGTCATGGTTCAACACATCGATTTGTTTGAGGAGTTCCTCTTCCGTCACATCCGCCTCGAAACAGATCTTCGTGGATTTGAATCCGACCTGCTCACAAGACTTCACCTTATGGGCGACATACGTTTCACTACCTCCATCGTGGCCAACAATGATAACGGCCAAATGCGGGGTCTTACCCCCTTTAGCCTTTATGTCAGCCACCTCTTGTGCGATTTCCTGCTTGATTTGATCAGCAATCGCCTTTCCGTCAATCAGTTGCATAAAAAATAATTATTATCTACGTCCTAATTTTAATTTTCCTTGACTTTGGGTGATGGTACGCATCAGCTTGCGCGTCTCATCGAATTGTTTGATCAGGCGGTTCACCTCCTGAATATCCGTTCCGCTACCCTTGGCGATCCTCATACGGCGGGAGCTATCCAAGATGGCAGGGTTGGTGCGTTCGCGAGGGGTCATGGAATAGATGATGGCCTCCACGCTCTTGAACGCGTTGTCATCGATGTCCACATTCTTCAACGCCTTACCCACGCCAGGGATCATCGAAGCCAGGTCCTTCAAGTTACCCATCTTCTTCACCTGTTGGATCTGCGCCAAGAAATCGTTGAAGTCGAACTGGTTCTTCGAGATCTTACGCTGCAGTTTGCGCGCCTCGTTCTCGTCATATTGCTCCTGGGCACGCTCCACCAAAGAGACGATATCACCCATACCCAAGATACGGTCGGCCATACGTTCAGGGTGGAAGACGTCGATCGCCTCCATCTTCTCGCCCGTTCCGATGAACTTAATAGGCTTGTTCACCACGGAGCGGATGGAAAGAGCGGCACCACCACGGGTATCACCGTCCAACTTTGTGAGCACCACGCCGTCGAAGTCGAGACGGTCATTGAACTCCTTAGCCGTATTGACAGCGTCCTGACCCGTCATGGAATCCACGACGAAAAGTATCTCGTTCGGGTTGATGGCAGCCTTGATGGCCGCGATTTCGTTCATCATCTGCTCATCGACAGCCAAACGACCCGCCGTATCTATGATCACAACATCATGTCCCTTCGCCTTAGCCTCCTCAATGGCGCTCTTCGCGATGGAGACTGGGTCCTTGCTATCCATCTCCGAATAGACAGGAACACCGATCTGTTCGCCAAGCACCTTCAACTGTTCGATGGCGGCAGGACGATAGACGTCACACGCCACCAAGAAAGGATTCTTAGACTTCTTCGTCTTCAGCATGTTCGCCAGTTTGCCGGAGAAGGTCGTCTTACCAGAACCTTGCAGACCAGACATCAAAATGACGGAAGGTTTGCCATCCAAATTAATATCCGTGGAGGTGCCACCCATCAACTGGGCCAACTCATCATGAACAATCTTGACCATCAACTGACTCGGCTTCACCGATGTGAGCACATTCTGTCCCAGAGCCTTCTCCTTCACAGTGTCAGTAAACGTCTTGGCCACCTTGTAGTTCACGTCCGCATTCAGGAGCGCCTTGCGCACATCCTTCAGCGTCTCCGCCACATTAACCTCTGTAATCTTACCTTCACCCTTCAATATTTTGAAGGAACGTTCTAATCTTTCGCCTAAACTTTCGAACATAACCGATTATACTCTATCTAACTAAATTTATATTATCTATTTCATATCAGGGATTTGGAAAGAGACCAGCTCCTTGATCCACTTCTCCCTATGCTTATCCACTGTCTTTGTGAACGTTTGTTCCTTCGTGTCATAATAACGTTGGCGGAAACGGAAGAGGACGACACGGTTCCCCACGGTTTTGTAGCGACAAAAGTTCCACTCCAAGACAAAAGGCTTACCCCCTTGTACATTGCCTTGGGTATACTCCACCCACAACTCGTCCGAGTTCTCGCTTTCCAACTGATTATAATTAAATACGATGCTCTGCTCCTTCATGACAGCGAGCTCCGCCATCTGATTTTCCACCTCATCCTCCTTCGTCTTCCCGACATTCGAGAGCTCCAGCACCACCTTCTTCTCAAAATTGGACATATTATCCTTCGGGCGGATGAACTCCTCCATCACACGTCCGTTCCTCATCTTAGCAGACCACCTCAATTGATAGGTATCACCAAACACGGAAACCGTCTGGAAACCGAAAAAATCTTTTTGGGCAAATGACTGGAGTGACATCACCACCAGACAAAACCAACAAATAATAAATCGCTTCATGTTAACCATAACCAAACTAACGCCTATGTTTGAACGCGTAAAGTTACTAAATTTATCATTAACAACGTAGAATAATCCGACAAGCATAAAAAAAAAGAGGGAGAAAAACAGACGAAGCAACCAGGAAGCGCAAAAAAGAACATCTCACCTCCCATCAAACATAGTGTTTGCGCACCACACGACACATATTCCACACATTCAAGAACATTTGGAAACGAAAAAACGAGGATTTCAATCATAATAAAAAAAATTCATTAACTTTGTCGGATGTATAATGGTTGTGTACTTCAAAATAAAAATGAAGAAATTACTGATATTAATATACATGGGACTTTGTTTCATTTCATGTTCAAAGGCGCAAAACGAAAAGGAACCTGCGATGAAGGAATATCAAGCAAAGGATATCATCAAGCTCATCAACAAAGGAAAACCTGTCCTCTTCGCCAATGCGATCATCAAGGGAGACCTCAACTTCTCGGACGTGGATGACGTGGACATGATCGCCCCGACCACCTTCGTCGCACATATATCCAGCTCCATATACTTCCAAAGCTGCGTCTTCCTGGGGGAGGTGAAAGGCTACGGACAAAAAACGATCAGCGGGAAAAACCTTCCCATAAAAAACCGTTTCGAACGTGACGTGCACTTCATGGATTGTGACTTCAGGAAAAATGTGGACTTCAGCGAGGCGGAATTCTACGCTAGCGTGAGCTTCGACAAAACAGTCTTCAGGGGAGAGGCACTGCTCAACAACATTCTCTGCATAGGGGAAAAGAACAAATGGTGGGAAATGGAGGCTGACTCCACCTTCATGATGTGCGGAGCCACCTTCAGGGGCGACCTCAACATGATGGACACAAAATTCAAGCAGGAGGTCTCCTTTCAAGGACTAACCATCAACAACCTACAAATCAGCAACCTATACACCGCAGGAAGATTCGATTTATCCCTATCGACCATCAACGGATTCTTCATCTTCAACTACGGGACATGCGAAGATATCACATCGCTCGCCTTCAGCAGATTCGCTGGACGAGTGGACATTGTCGGCACCACCTTCAATGCGGAATGCGACATGGAAGAGTCCGCATTCTACGGGAATGTGAAGTTCGACAGGACAAACTTCAAAGGAGGAATCAAGACCAACGAGACGCATTTCCTGCTATCGCCCAAGAGAGAGGGAACGCTCTTCAAAAACGATTCAATCCCTTCATTTAACGCATTTTAAAAACAATCAATAGTCAATTATTCACAACCTCAAAAAAAAAAATAAACAATATGATGAAATCATTCAGAAAGAAGATTGCCGCTATAGTATTGAGCGTACCGACTCTCTTCATGGCTTCTTGCACAGACGAAGAAGCGCAACAGATAGTTAATACAATCATAGATATCTTCGCCTCCATGTTGGGTTATGATCCAAACGGAGAGAACTGGGAAGATACGGACGATTTGTTGGACGGAGATGATGTAACCTCCTCCTCGAAGAGTTGGGTAGATTATTGTCCGCCAGTAGGCAACCAAGGTCAATATGGTACTTGCGTGGCATGGGCCACCTCTTACGGTCTTAAAACGACAATGAATGCCATCGACAACTCCACATGGAAGTCCAACAAGAACAGCACATCTTACCAATGTAGTCCGGTCGACTTGTGGCACAGCATGAGATCAAGCTACAGTTCAGAGGTAAGCAACAAATGTGGCGGTTCCAGCTTCGACCCTGCCTTCAAGGTTATGCAGTCGAAAGGTGTGGCTACCTTGGCGGAAGTACCTTTCACCAGCCAAAAAATGGCTTGCGACGGTGTATCCGGAAAGGGAAAATCCAGCAACAAGATCACTTCGTATCGTACGATTGCCTATAGTGCGGACATGAGTTCCACTGGTGAGGCTTACGGTATGACCGTGAACAACATCAAGGCACACTTGGAGAAGGGTCCGCTTGTGATCGGTGCGAGATTGGGTGAAAAATTCATGTCTTGGAACAGTAGCGCAGTCATCAAGAGTGACACCAAGGACTACCAAGGTCAACACGCATACCACGCCATGATGCTGGTCGGCTTCGACGACAACAAACAAGCGTTCCGCATCCAGAACTCTTGGGGAAAGAGCGATTGGGGCGACAACGGTATGATCTGGGTAGACTACAATTTCTTCGTAAAACAATTCTGCTTCGGTGTATGGGGTGCCAACAACACATCTTCCTCCGTCGCCACTGTCCGCAAATCAACTTCGGACAACATCAGCGTGAAGGTCATTTCTGACGTTGAGCTCGATATGGATGGCAACAGAACCGTGAAGTATACCATTACCAACAATGGAGCCAACAGCATCAACACGAAGGATTACTCCATCATCTATTTGCTCTTTAAAGCAAGGGACTTGTCTAACAAGCACATCTTGTTCAACAACGAGAAGAACGTTGTTCTCGAGGCAGGGAAGAGCATCACGATCGAGAAGAACTACAACATTCCGGCTGAGGCAAAAGCAGGAAACTACTACACCGCTCTTATCGCAGATCCATACAACGAGATGGGAGACAAAAACTTTGACGACAACTTCAGCTACGTGACTGGAAAGAACTTGGCTACCTTCTACGTGACGGGCGGAAGAATGTTCAACAATTCCAACGGCACATCAATCGTAAGTTCTATCATTGACAAGGAGCATATGAACGCCTACAGCAATAGTGAGGTTCAAAACTCTCTGATTAGGATGAAGAAGGCGAAATAAAACGTCTCAATCCATTGTAATTAAACAACAAATGGACGTTCGGATTCCTCCGGGCGTCCATTTTTTTGTCCACATTTCACGCCAAACACAGGAGGGGGTCCGTCACAATGCGACGGACATCCAGCAAAGGATCGCAACAAAAATCATTTGGAGAAGGTAAGATCCGAGAAACGTTTCTTACCAAACAGATAGAATGAGAAGACCAGACTACGGCCCAACACCTCGGGTATGTCATGGAGGATCTGTCTCGACAGATTCTCCGAACGTTTCCCATCATATGCATGACGGATCTGCCGAAACTCACAGCGAGCCTTATAAATCGCCTTCGCATTAGACAAATCACCCTTCAGGAGATACTGAAGCGCAGCCACATAATCAAAGAAGAAACGCGCCGTCAGAACACGCTTCAGGTAATCGTCCGGCACATTTTTATAAATCATCAGAAGGTTATTCCTGAAATTGAGGAACGTCTTCCGCGGGTTCTCGACATTCAAGGTTCCGCCTCCCAAATGGTAGACGACACTCTCCGGCACACACACGATCCTGCGGCCATGCGAGCGAAGTCTCCAGCATAGGTCGATCTCCTCCATGTGGGCGAAGAAAGTACCATCCAAACCACCGGCGGACATATAATCGTCAGAACGGATCAGGAGCGCCGCACCCGTCGCCCAGAAAATATCCGCCACCGTGTCATACTGGCCCTTGTCGCTTTCCACCTCACCGAATAGTCTACCCCTACAAAAAGGGAAACCATACTTATCCAAGAAGCCGCCACATGCGCCCGCATGTTCGAAACGCCCCTTATCGACCCACGAACGTATTTTAGGTTGACAAGCCGCGACATCAGGATGGGCATCCATGAAATCCAGCATAGGCGCCAACCAATTCTCCGTCACCTCCACATCCGAGTTCAGCAGCAGGAAATACTCCGCGTCCAACTGCGCCAAAGCATGGTTGTAACCATCCGCGAAGCCATAGTTCTTATCCAGAAGGAGGATCTGCACGGAAGGGAAATTCTCCCGCAGATATGCGACCGAATCGTCCGTCGAACCATTATCCGCCACGACGACCGTCACCCCCTCCAATTGGGAGAAACGGCAAACAGAGGGAAGATATTGCTCCAGCATCTTCCGTCCGTTCCAATTCAGTATGACTACCGCAAGCTTATTCATTATGGGTTCACACGCTTATGTTTCCAACGACGATGGGACCACAGCCAGCAGGTAGGATCCCTCCTGATCGTCTTCTCGAAGAGTTCGACGTACTTATCCGTGATTTCGTTCTCGGCTGTCTTCTTGGCATCATCCGTCAACGTGATGATATCGCAGGTATAGTAGCCCCGCTCAATCTTTTTCACATCGAAGTAGACCACCGCGTAGCCACCAGAGCGAGCGATTCGTTCAGGGCCGTTCAGGAAAGGCGTATCCTGGTTCAGGAACGTGTTCCAGTAATGGAGGTTAGAGGCGGAAGGAGTCTGGTCGGCAATGAAGCCAAGGCCGAAAGTCTTGCCCTCCCGACGGATGTTGACGATGGCCCGAAGCGCATCGTTCTTAGGGATATTGACCGTGCCGAAGCGCGAACGCAACTTCAGGAAAAACTGGTCGAAATACTTATTGTTCAGAGGACGATATAGCTCACCGCCCACGATACCGTCATAATTCATATAGATGGAAGGGATCCACTCCCAGTTGCCGTAATGGCCAAGGAGAATCACCACGCTCTTGCCGTTCTCGAAGAAATCGCCCATCACCTCCGGATTGGAGAACTGCATCCTATGGCGCATCTCGTCATCCGAGATATGCAACAACTTGACCGTCTCCATCACGATATCGGCGAAATGCAGGTAGTACCCCTTCTCGATCCTCACGATCTCCTTCTCCGACAACTCCGGGAAGGAATTCGTCAAGTTCGTGCGAACAACGTCGCGACGGTATTTCACCACATAATACGCGAGGAAATAGATCAAATACGAGAAGATATATAAAACCCCCAGCGGGAGGAATGAAATCACCCATACAAAGGCATAGAAAAGATAAAAAAGAACAGCCATCACTACCCGATTGATTTAATAATTGACTCTATATACTCCAACAAGCTATCCTTACCGGTCCCCGTCTCAGAGGAAGTGATAAAGATAGGAGGCAACTCCTCCCACTCCTCCAACAATCTATTCTTATAGGCTGTCACGTTAGCGTTCAGTTTGCTTTTAGAGAGCTTATCCGCCTTGGTGAAGACGATCGAGAAAGGCACGCCGTTGGTACCCAAGAATTCGATAAACTCCAGATCATTTTTCTGAGGTTCATGGCGAGAATCGATGAGGACGAATAGATTCACCAACTCCTCACGCTGCAGCACATAATCCTTGATCTTCTTCTCGAGCTTAAACCTACCCGACATGCTGATTTTAGCGAAACCATATCCCGGCAAGTCAACCAAATACCACTGGTCATCCACCAAGAAATGGTTGATCAGCAATGTCTTACCCGGAGTGGAAGAGGTCTTCGCCAGATTCTTTTGATTCGTAATCTTATTGATGAGAGAAGACTTCCCGACATTAGACCTGCCGATGAACGCGAATTCAGGAGAGTGATGCTTCGGGCACTTACTCCAATCCGAATTACTTTCGACAAAAACCGCTTTCTTGATTTCCATAAGAGTGAATAGATTTAATTATCCGTGGAAAAAATCACGAGAGAAAAAAGTAAACAAGACTGAACACAGCGATCAGCATCAGCAAGAAACCTGTGCCCTTATTGATTACATAGAGACCACGCATATTGAAGCGATCCCTGAAATAGTTGACGATGCCCACGAGGAGAGTCCACCAGAAGCAAGCGCCCAACATAATACAGACGATGCCCATTATGCTATCGCCGAACGTCGTCTCGTCCGTGATGTAAGAATATTTGGCGAACAATGCGATGAAGAGGAAGACGACCAACGGATTCGTCACGGTCAGCAAGAAAGACGAGATGAAATCCTGCAGGTAATTCTGATTTCCTCCCCGCATCTTCTTCAGTTTAGAGACAGGGTTCGTCGCATACGTGTAAAGTCCGAAGAAAAAAATGATGATTGTACCCGCCACCTGGAGGATAAAGCGATGAGAATCGATGAAATCCACGACCATGGACATACTAAAGGCTGCGACCACAGCGTACAACAAGTCGGAGGCCGTCGCTCCAAGCGCTGTCGATATACCATGTCCCCGACCACCATTCAGCGTACGCTGTATGCAGAGAATTCCAATAGGGCCTACGGGAGCAGAGACGATAACGCCAATAATCAAACCTTTAAGAATCATCGGAATCATAGATGCAAATATCGCTATTTTTTAAAAATAAACCAAGATTTTTTCAGTTAGATTACTTAGATTTTTTCAGTTAGATTACTTAAATTTGCATAGCAATAAGTAAAAAAGATAAGAATATGAAAAAAATTTTAATTGTAGAAGACGATTTAACTTTCTGCCTCATGCTACGTACATGGCTTGGAAAACAAGGATTTGCCGTAGAGAGCGCTCCTACTGTCAATGACGCAAAGCAAAAAATGAGCACCACAAATTACGACATCATTCTATCCGATCTACGCCTCCCTGACGATGACGGCATCAACCTACTGAAATGGGCCAAGGAGAGAAAAATCAGCACGCCATTCATTATACTTACCAGTTATGCAAAAATCCAAAGCGCAGTTGAATGTATGAAGATTGGCGCCAAGGACTATATACCAAAGCCGATCAAACCGGAGCTGCTTTTCGAAAAGATGGACGAAGTGTTGAAGCAGCAGGAGGCCGAGAAGAGAAAAGTGGCCCAGAAAGGCTCCGCATATATCATGGGAAACAGTCTTGCCATAAAAAGATTGCATGAGATGATCAACCGTGTGGCATCGACAGAGATGACCGTGTTCATATCCGGAGAGCCAGGAACGGGCAAGAAGCAGGTGGCGAGACTCATCCATGAGAAGAGCGCCCGCAAGGAAAGACCTTTCATCATCGTCCACTGCGGAGAGATCCCCAAAGAGGAATTCAGCAAGAAGCTATTCGGCCAAATCACGCCTATGAAGGAGGAGCCAGGATTCCTCACCAATGCGATGAACGGTGTCATCTTCTTCGAAAATGTGGATGAAATGCCTCTCAAGACACAGGAAGAGCTTCTGTTTGCCCTAAAGGTTAAGCGTATCAAGATGGTTGGAAGCAACACGGAGAAGGAGATAAACGTCAGAGTGATAGCCTCTTCCAGCGAAAACTTATACAGGCTCATCCGAGAGAACAAATTCTCGGAGGATTTCCACCGATACCTGAACGAGGTATCCCTTCAAGTGCCTAGCCTAAGGGACAGAAGCGAGGACATTTCCCTCTTCGCCGAGAGTTTCTTGGAGGAGGCTAACGAGGAGCTGGAGAAGAAGATCATCGGTTTCGACGAGGAGAGCATGCGCATCCTCAACAAGTGCCAATGGTCCGGCAACCTCCGACAAATGAAGAGCGTCGTCAAACGCGCCGCCATGCTCTGCGAGGATAAATACATCAAAGCCAGCCATTTGCCGGACGAAATCATCGGAGAGACCGGCGACACGAGCGACAACGCCGCCCTTCACAACGAGGAATACGAAAAGCGTAAGATCATGAAGGCGTTGGAAGCCTGCAACAACAACAAAAGCAAGGCGGCCATCATGCTCAAGATCGATAGAAAAACGCTTTACAATAAGATGAAACACTACAACATGGAATAATGGGGAAAAAGAAAGAGAGAGCGACAATCATGAAGGTAGCCATCAGCTACCTGATTCTCATTGCGTTAGCGGTCGGAAGCATCTACTTCGTCTATCGCAACACGGAGGCCATCACGGAGGAGATCGGTCAACAAACCTCATACCAACAACAGGAGGAGCTGGTGAACACGATTCTCACCGACCTCCTCAATGCGGAGAACCACATCGGGCCTATGCTGGTAGACACGTCAGACTTCAACCTCTACAAAGAGCAGATCAGTCTGGCGGAGAGCCATATGGACACACTGAAAAGCATGCTTTCCGATGAGTTCCAAATCCAATCGTTGGACAGCGTATCCATCCTCCTGAAGAAGAAGGAGGAGAACCTGATCGAATTGACCAAACTGACCAACAAAGACAACCTCGAAGAGCTCTACAAAGCGAACATTCGCACCATGCTCATGGAGGATTCCATTAAAAACTTCGCCTCCAAGAACAAAAACGCAACTCTCAAACAAGACACCATCATCAAAAAAAGGCACGCCAAAAAGAGGAACTTCTTCCACCGTCTGGCGGAAGCCTTCTCAAGAAACGGGGGACCAAACGACACGACCATCCGTCTGCTAGGCTCAGAGCAACAATGGATGGATTCCCTCTCCATGTACTACAACCCGACCGACTCCGCTCAAAGCATCTTGGACGATATCAAGGTGAAAATCCGTAACGACAAATACAAGACGGACAGAGCCATCATGGAGCAGATCAACACATTACGGAACAATAACAACAACATCACCATCCAAGCGAAGTCTATCCTCGGTAAAATAGAGTTCGACAACAGGGTGAACATGCAAAAGGCGAAGGCGAGAAGGAACGTCACGCTCTCAAAAACAGCCGAAAAGCTACGCTACGTGACCATATTGGCCATCGTCGTCATCTTATTCTTCTGCTGGCTCCTCTTCAACGACGTCAGCCGTAGCCGTAAGCTCCGAGAAAAACTGGAGAAGAAAAACCTGGAGCAGGAAAGGATGATGATTAGCCTTACCCATGACATGAAAGCGCCAATGGGCTCTGCCATCGGATACATGGAGCTAATGGGCAATACACCTCTATCCGAAAAGCAGCAATACTACCTGGAGAACATCAGGAAATCATCCAACCAAACGATCCAACTCATCACCAACATATTGGACAACAACAAATTGGATTGTTCCAAAATGGTTCTCCAACCAACCCTCTTCTCCATAAAGGATCTGATCGAAGATGTCTACACATGCTTCAATCCAATCGCCGAGAAGAAACATATAACGCTGACGCATCAGGTCAGCGGATTCCCTGACAAGGTGACGGGAGACGTCACCCGCATCCAACAGATATGCAACAATTTAGTTTCCAACGCTATAAAATTCACGGAGGAGGGAGAAGTCGACATCTCCGCCAATGTTGAGGAGGACGATGCCTTCCACATCCTGACCATCAGCGTCTCCGACACAGGTATCGGTATCAGCAAAGAGGATGTCGACAGCATCTTCGGAGAATATAAACGAATCATCCGGGAGGGTCACGTGACGCAAGAGGGTTCAGGATTGGGCCTCAGCATCGTCAGCAAGTTGGTGGACCTCTACCATGGCGACATCAAGGTGAAGAGTGAACTCGACCAAGGGACAACGATCACCGTCACCATCAACCTCCAAAAGGACGAAGAGGAGTCTTTGGAGGGAGGGGAGAACTGCGAGCTGGCGCCAACCAAGGTGCTCATACTGGACGATGACGACACGCAACTCACCCTCATATCAGAGATACTCAGCCACTCCAACATCGACGTCTATGCGCTGAAAGACCCTGAGGAGGCGCTGAAAACGATGGAGAGCCAGGATATCGACCTGGTGCTGACCGACATCCAAATGCCAAGCATCAACGGGTTCGAGTTCGTGAAACTGATCCGCCAATCCCCGCAAATATGCCACTCGGGCTCACTGCCGATCATCGCACTCTCCGCCAGAGCCGACATCTCGGAGGAGAACATCAAGGAGCAAGGATTCAACGGATTCATCTGCAAACCATTCTCCGCCCAACAACTCATCGACACGATACGCCAACACACAAAGCCTGAGTGCATATCTGTCGCCAAAACAGAGGAGGAGGAACCGAATGCGGACAACACGCCATTCTACGGTTTAATCAGTTTCGCCTGCGGAGACAAAGAGTCTGAGGCAATGATCCTTGACTCATTCATCCGGGAAAGCACCTCCAACGCCAAAGAACTGAAAAAGGCTTGGCTGCTGAACGACACGAAGGAGATGCACCACTATGCGCATAAGATGCTCCCGCTATTCCGCTCCCTGCAAAAGAAGGGAATCGTGGAGAAACTTACTATCTTGGAACGGGAGGATAACTTCAAGAAAATGATCTCAAGGAAGGAGTTCCACACCCTGATGAAGGAGATCAAAGCTACCTTGAATGATGCGAAGGATCTCTTGAGCAAATACGAATAAGGTCCGAGGAGATTACCCCGGACCCTTTATCATCCATAATAATTAATGATTTATACCTTCTCGATCAGGACGGTCGCATAGGCTGCGATACCCTCTTCCCGTCCGACGAAACCGAGGTGCTCGGTGGTGGTAGCCTTGACAGAGACGCAATCCGCATCCACACCCATCACCTCCGCCATGCACTCCGACATACGGTCGATGTGAGGTGACAACTTAGGGAACTGGGCGCAGATGATGGAGTCCACATTGACGATGGCAAAACCATTCTCCTTCAACATGGCCACTACCTTCCGCAACAATATCTTGCTATCCACATCCTTAAAATCAGAGGACGTGTCAGGGAAATGATAACCGATGTCCCGCAGGTGCGCGGCGCCTAAAAGAGCGTCACATACCGCATGGATCAACACGTCAGCGTCTGAATGACCCAACAAACCTTTCTCGCACGGAATCTGTATTCCTCCCAACCATAGCTCGCGATTCTCCGCGAACTGATGTACATCATATCCTTGTCCTACACGAATGTTCATAAATAATTGATTTGTCCTTTTCACAAAGTTAAAAAAAATTTTAAATTTGCATAAACACATAAAGAAAACTGTATGAAAAAAATATTCTATTTTATGCTGATGGGAGCCATGTTCGCATCATGCGCTTCGAAAAAGACACTCAACCAAGCGTTGTCTGACCTCACCAAGAGCGAACAAAGTAATAAAGTATGTGCGGAAGAACTGGACAAAGCACGCAAGCATGTCGCCGCACTGCAAAGGGACTCTTCCGCCACCCACAAGAAGATCGGGCTGATGGCTGAGGATTCCGTGGCTAAATCCAAGGCATTGCACCAAATAGGATTGGAGAACAAAGACCTGAAAGCGCTCAACCAGCAACTATCCGACCGTCTGACCAAGACCAGCGCCAGCAGCGACAAGGAGATCAAGAAACTCCTCGCCGACCTGCAGAAATCACAGGAGAAGCTTCAAGCGCGCGAAGACGCTTTGGACAAGTCTGAAAAGAGCCTGAAAGATAAGGAGAAGAACCTCGCCGAGCTCCAACGCATCGTCAGCCGCCAAGACAGCATGATGAAATCCTTGAAGAAAAAGGTTTCTGACGCGCTGAAAGGCTACGAAGGCAACGGTATCGAGGTGGTCAACAAGAACGGCAAGGTGTACGTCTCCCTCGACGAGAAACTGCTCTTCAAATCGGGCAAGTGGGACGTGGACGCTAAGGGTGCGAACGCTCTGAAGAAACTCTCCAACTTCATCGCGGAGAACAAAGATATCAATATCGTCATCGAAGGCCACACGGACGACGTGCCTTACAAGGGCAACGGCAACGTGGAGGATAACTGGGACTTGAGTGCGAAACGCGCCACTTCCATCGTGCGTATCCTCATCAGCAACAAGAACGTGAACCCTTCACAGATCTCCGCTACCGGCCGTGCGGAGTACATGCCTGTAGACAAGGCGAACACCGCGGAGGCACGCGCCAAGAACAGACGTACAGAGATCATCCTCAGCCCTAAGATGGATGAGTTGCTCAAGGCAATGTCCGGAGAGTAAAAAAGGATGAAACTCATCACTGAAATAACAATTAAACAAGAGGCGGACATCACCTACGAAAGCAGGGTCATGATGTTCGGCTCTTGCTTTTCTGAGAATATCGGAAACCGCCTGGAGCAGCTGAAGTTCAACGTGTCGAACAACCCGCTCGGCATCCTCTTCAACCCCTGCTCCATCAAGGAGAGCATCAGGCGCATCGCGGAAAAGAGACGCTTCGTCTCCGACGACCTCTTCTGCCGAGACGGTGTCTGGAACTCTTTCCACCTACACAGCAAATTCGCCCAACTGAACGAAGAGGCTTTCCTGCAGAACGCCAACCGGCAAGTGGAAGCGGCTCATCTCTTCCTGCAGAATGCCACGCATATCTTCATCACCTTAGGCACGGCTTGGATCTATGAGCTGTCCAACACCCGCCAAATTGTTGCGAATTGCCACAAGGAACCGCAAGAAATGTTCATTCGCAGAAGAATTGGCATCGAAGAGTGCTCACAAGCCCTGCATGACACGGTGGCGACCATCCGCCAAGTCAACCCGAACGCTTCCATCATCTTCACCGTCAGTCCGATAAGGCACTGGAAGGATGGGGCGCACGACAACCAGATCAGCAAATCCACCCTACTCCTCGCTGCGGAAAAAATCTGCGAGGAAGAGCCTTCCGTCCACTACTTCCCTGCCTATGAGATTATGATGGACGAGCTACGTGACTACCGTTTCTATGCGGAAGATATGATCCACCCGAATGATTTGGCCATCCAATACATCTGGGAGAAATTCACAAGCTATGGTTTCTCGGAGGAGACCCTCAACACCCTATCCCGCATCGAAAAAATCATCGCGGCGGTACACCACCGGCCATTCAACCCGCAAAGCGAAGGTCACCGCAAATTCCAGGAGAGGATCCTTGCCGAGATGGAGGAGCTCCACCAAACGCATCCTTTCCTCAACTTCCAGAAGGAGAAAGATCAATTGATGCACCCTACCCCCGCCTGACGACACGAAATTTGAGTCAACCGACATGAAATTCAATCGTCAAACGCTCTCACGCCTCTCCCCACAGGCTCCCAAATTTGTATTTTTACGCTAAAAGCATTCAATAATCTTCCAATCAGACTAAGAGGTGATGAAACATTCGGAGGAAAAACTACATTTGCAGGCACAAACCAACATCTATTGTCAATTATGAACAGAAAATTACTCACACAATCAGCCATGCTCTGTCTGCTCTGCGCTTCGGCAGGGAACCTCAAGGCGGAGACTCTCTACGATTTCGAAGACGGTTCCATTCCTACAGGAGGATGGGGAACGGAGAAATCAATCGTCGCGAACCCTCACAAGTGCGGTAACACCAGCGACCATAGCCTCCTGATGGAGATCACGAACTATGGTGGCGTATCCTTCCCTTGCGGTGCGGAGATAGGCTCACAACTGCTGGCGGTGGACGTGTTTTCCACGGTAGATTGCAACATCAAAGCCTACTCGAACAAGAATGACGAGAACCTCTACCAAGCCACCAAGGGAGGCGTATGGAACACGCTCTATTTCGACTTCACCAAGCACCAGGGAACATCGGACGAGATACTCATAGCCCTCGGTGGCGAAAGCGGCACGATATACATCGATAACATCCGCTTCACCTCCGACCAAAGCGATGCTGTGCAGTGCTCCGAGAAGAAATTGGACGAGAAGTGCACCGTGACCATCCCTTACACCTACGGCACGCTCGCCATCGGTGGCGGTGGATTCGTATCGGGCATCATCGCTTCCGGCAAGTCCAAATACGCCCGCACAGACGTGGGTGGCGCCTACAAATGGAGAGCGGACAACTGCTCTTGGCAACCTATCACCAACTTCATCTCCGAAGAGGACAAGGGTTTGCTGAGCATCGAGGCCTTAGCCATCGACCCGCAGAACGAAAAGAATATCTACCTCTTGGGCGGTTGCCAATACTTCAGCAACCAGAAGACTGCCATCATGTACTCCAAGGATGGCGGGGAGAGCTTCGAGACGGTGGACGTGACCTCCCTCATCTTCGCCCATGGCAACGGTCAGGGACGTAACTGCGGCGAACGCATCGCGGTGGACCCGAACAATAGCGACATCATATTCTGCGGCGGCCGCGCCAACAACCCGCTCATCAAGAGCGAGGATGGCGGCAAGACATGGAAAGCGGTCACTTCCCTCAATGACGTATACACCAAGAGCGTCAAATGGCCAAGCTGGGGCAGCAACAGCTACCCTACCACCCCTGACGAGAACGGTACCACCGCCATCGTGTTCGACGGTTCATCCGTAAAGAACGGCAAGACGCAACGCATCTTCGTCGGCATATCACGCACGGGCGCATCCAACCTGTACGTTTCGGAAGATGGTGGCGCCTCATGGTCGGACATCGCCGCACTGCCTACGCAATACATCCCTTGCAGGATGAAGATGGACGGCAACGGTAAATTGCTCATCGCCTACTCCAACGCCTGCGTGTCAGGCACGGCGGGCGCAGTCTTCCGCTATGATCCACAGACCCAAAAGACGGAGGATATCTCCCCAAGCAAGAACTACGGATTAGGAGATGTGGCGGTCTCCCCTTCCGACCCTAACAAGCTTGTCGTATCCACCAACAACACCTGGATTCCTCAACAATGGGACAACGGTGCCAGCGCCAACGGAGACATCTACTGGACCTCCACCGACGGCGGGAAGACATGGCGCAGCCTGCAGAACAACATGAAACTCACCAGCAACAATGTGACATGGATCCCTGGCTACGCTATCCACTGGAGCGGAAGCTTATGCTTCGACCCGCAAGACGATAACATCATCTCCACCACCTCCGGCAACGGTATATTCACCTGCGAGCACATCTGGTGCGAAGGCACACCTACCTTCCACTTCGACGTGAACGGACTGGAGGAGACAGTCGCACTGGACCTCGTCAGCGTACCGAACGGTGACCTGATGTCTGTGATCGGAGACTACACGGGCTTCATCCACGACGACATCCACCAGTTCGCCCCGATCCACGACCCGGCACCCGGCACGACAGGCGGTATCAACTACTACAGCAAAGACCCTAAGGTGATGATGCGTGTGGCCAATGCAGGCTTCTACTACACCACCAGCGGCCACAAGGGTTGGAAGGAGTGCGCCAAGACCGATTTCTCCTACCAAAACCCTTACTGCAACACCTGCGCGCCACAAGCCTCCAATGAGGGGAAATGCGCCATCACGAAACGCAACGGCTCCTACCGTTTCTTCATCATCCCTGGTCCGGGCACCAGCGGCATCTACTATTCGGACAACAATGGTTCCTCGTGGACCAAGATCAGCGGAACGGACGCCGCCACCCACATCCAAGTGGATCCTGAGAACGACGCCTACGTCTATGCGGGCGGAAAGAACGCCTTCTACCGTAGCACAGACTACGGAGAGGCCTTCACCAAGGAGAGCCTCAACAACAACGAATACGGCAGAATAGCCATCATACCGGGCAAAGAGGGGCAACTCTATGCGCCAGGCGGTAGCAACGGACTCTACTTCTCCAACGACTACGGAGAGAGCTTCACCAAGGTGGCCAACGTCAACAGCTGCGAGGCGGTCGGCACCGGCTTAGGCAAGGGAAGCGATTACACGCTCTACATCTGGGGCAACGTCAACAACTGCGGCATGGGTCTCTATCTGTCGGAAGACTACGGAAAGAGCTGGTTCCACATCAACGATGAGCAACACCAGTTCGGCGGACCAGGCAACGGTCAGTTCGTGGTCGGAGACTGGAACACCTACGGCAGGTTCTACATGAGCACGGTAGGCCTAGGCATCGTCTATGGAGAAAGAACGGAGAACGCTACACCTAGCCAATGGAACTGCTACGTGGACAATACGGACTGCATGGTGGACTACACCCTGGTGGAGGAGACGAAGCAATCCGACAACATCGCCTACCCTAATCCGTTCAATGTCACCGTCACCATCAAGGGTAATGGTCAGTACCATGTCACGAACGCCTTGGGACAAACAGTGGAACATGGCACATTGTCTGACGAGAAGGAGATGGGTGCGGACTGGCTACCAGGCCTTTACATCATCCAGACAGACCATGGTTTCAGCAAGGTGGTAAAGGGAAAGTAGGAGTGACACATACCCCTTCGTTCGGACAAAGAGAGGACAAAATGACAGAAGTACATAACTCATTGTAGACAATTTGTCAGAATATAATGATTGGCAAACTATTTGATGTATATTTGATGTGAACATTAAAAACAACAGAGTTATGAACTTTAAGAATTATACGATCAAAAGTCAGGAGGCGATACAAGAGGCTGTGAACTACGCCAACAAGCGTAACCAGCAGGTTATCGAGCCTGTCCACCTGCTGAAGGGTATCCTGAAAGTGGGCGAGAACGTCACGAAGTTCGTATTCAACAAACTGAACGTAAACACCGAACAACTCAATGAGGTCGTCATCAAGATGATCTTGCGTCTACCTAAGGTAACGGGGAGCAACGAAGACACCTATTTGAGCAACAGTGCGAACGCAGTGTTGAAGAAGGCGGAGGAGATGTCGAAGGAAGAGGGTGACCAATTTGTCTCCCTGGAATATATCTTGCTTGCACTGATCGCGGTGGATAGTCCTGCGGCAGCCTTGCTGAAGGACGCGGGCTTGAACTACCAAGCCATGAAGGATGCCATCGCCGAACTGAGACAAGGGAAGAAGGTGACGGACGAGTCTGCCGAGCAGACCTACGACGCCCTCAACAACTATGCGATCAACCTCAACGAGCGGGCGCAGGCCGGTAAGCTGGACCCTGTCATCGGAAGGGATGATGAGATCCGTAGGGTGCTACAAATCCTTAGCCGTAGGACAAAGAACAACCCTATCCTCATCGGTGAGCCTGGTACGGGTAAGACCGCCATCGCGGAGGGTTTGGCGCAACGAATCATGCGTGGCGACGTGCCGGAGAACCTGAAGACCAAGAAGATCTACTCCTTGGACATGGGTGCCGTCATCGCAGGTGCGAAGTACAAAGGCGAATTCGAGGAGCGACTCAAATCGGTCATCAACGAGGTGATCAAATCGGACGGAGAGATCATCCTCTTCATCGATGAGATCCACACCTTGGTAGGCGCAGGCAAGAGCGACGGTGCCATGGATGCCGCCAACATCCTGAAGCCAGCCCTCGCCAGAGGTGAGCTGAGAGCCATCGGCGCGACTACCCTCGACGAGTACCAGAAATATTTCGAGAAGGATAAAGCCTTGGAGCGTAGGTTCCAAATCGTCATGGTCAACGAGCCGGACGAGGCGACCACCATCTCCATCCTGCGTGGATTGAAGGAGCGTTACGAGAACCACCACAAGGTGCGTATCAAGGATAACGCCATCATCGCGGCGACAAGGCTTTCCAACCGATACATCACGGACCGTTTCTTGCCAGACAAGGCCATCGACCTGATCGATGAGGCGGCCGCCAAGCTAAGGCTGGAGATAGACTCCGTACCGGAGGAGTTGGATAACAAGGCACGTGAGATCAAGCAATTGGAGATCGAGCGTGAGGCCATCAAGCGAGAAGACGACAAGACTAAACTCAATAAGTTGGAGAAGGAGATCGCCAACCTGAAGGAGCAGATGCAGGACATCGGCGCCAAATGGACGGCTGAGAAAGAGCAGATCAACATCATCCAACAGAGCAAAATAGAGATCGAGCAACTGCGCTTCGAGGCTGAGAAGGCGGAGCGTGAAGGCAACTACGGACGTGTGGCGGAGATCCGTTACGGAAAGGTGAAAGAGGCGGAGAACCGTATCGCCGAGGCCCAGAAGAAGCTGGCCGACATCCAATGCGCCGATCCGCTCGTCAAGGAGGAGGTGGACGAGGAAGATATCGCCGAGGTAGTCTCCAAATGGACGGGCATCCCTGTCACCAAGATGATGCAGACCGAAAAGGATAAGTTGATGAACCTCGAGGAGGAACTCCACAAACGTATCGTCGGTCAGGACGAGGCCATCAGAGCGGTCTCCGATGCCGTGAGACGAAGCAGGGCGGGTCTGCAAGACCCTAAGAAACCTATCGGCTCATTCATCTTCCTGGGCACGACAGGTGTGGGTAAGACCGAGCTGGCGAAGGCTTTGGCGGAACTGCTGTTCGACGACGAGAATATGATGACCCGTATAGACATGTCCGAGTACCAAGAGAAGATATCCTCCACCCGACTCATCGGTTCACCTCCGGGATACGTCGGCTACGAGGAGGGTGGACAACTGACCGAGGCCATCCGTCGTAAACCATACTCGGTGGTCTTGTTCGATGAGATCGAGAAGGCGCACCCGGATGTCTTCAACACACTGCTTCAGGTGCTGGACGACGGACGATTGACCGACAACAAAGGCAGGGTCGTCAACTTCAAGAACACGATCATCATCATGACCTCCAACCTCGGTTCTTCCCTCATTGCGGAGAAGTTCGAGAACATCACGGACGAGAACCGTGAGAAGACATTGGCGGAGGCGAAAGAAGACGTATTGGGTCTATTGAAGGAGACCATCCGTCCTGAGTTCCTGAACCGTATCGACGAGATCATCATGTTCTCCCCTCTTTCGAAGGATGACACCAAGGCGATTGTCGACATGCAGATCGCCAGTCTCCATAAGATGTTGAAGGAGAGCGATGTGGAGCTGAACGTGACGGAAGATGCGAGGGCATTGATCGCCCAAGAGGGTTACGACCCTCAGTTCGGCGCAAGGCCTATCAAGAGGACCATCCAAAGGTTGTTGTTGAATGAGCTCTCCAAGGCGCTCATCTCCCAATCGGTGAACCGTGACAAACCGATCGTGGTGGACAGGGACGGAGACAAGCTGAAGTTCACCAACTAACCTGCGGGCAAAGCTTCTAACCGCAAGAGTTTATGAATCAATAAGCGATACGCTTACCCGATATGAGGGTGCATGCATAGTTCATACAGAACGTGCCTGCACCCTTTTTTTGAATCCATAATAATAGATACCCTGTAATTTCTTGCCGATACAGGCAAATTTTTACTATATTTACATCGTTTTTCATAAAAACTTGCCGATAGTATGGAATATATTTCAGTCAATCAGTTTGCCGAGAAGCATGGCATCAGCGAGCGAACAGCCCGTAATTACTGCGCTGTCGGCAAAATAGAGGGAGCTTTCCTTTCGGGGAAAACATGGAATATACCTGCCGATGCCGTATTGCCCCAAAAGAAAAAGCGGAAGATTTCTCCCTTGCTTGAACGTCTGCGCCAAGAGAAGGAGTGCAGGCTGAAAGGCGGCATCTATCACCGCACGCAGATTGATTTGACATATAACTCCAACCATATAGAGGGGAGCCGCCTGACGAAAGAACAGACCCGTTATATCTTTGAGACGAACACACTTGGCGTAACCACCGAAAGCACACGCATTGACGATATCTTGGAGACGGTCAACCATTTCCGTTGCATCGATTACATCATTGACCATGCCACCGAAAAAATAACGGAGCCACATATGAAACAACTGCATTCGATGCTGAAGCACAACACCTCCGACAGCCTAAAATCATGGTTTGCCGTAGGCGATTACAAACGGTTGCCAAACGAAGTGGGCGGAGAAGAAACTGCGTTACCACAAGACGTGCACAAACGGATGAAGGCTTTGCTTGCCGCATACAATGCGAACAAAACAATCACATTCGACGACATCCTTGATTTCCACGTGCAATTTGAACGCATACACCCGTTTCAGGACGGGAACGGTCGTGTGGGACGATTGCTTATGTTTTGGCAATGTCTGCAAAACAACATCGAGCCATTTATCATAACGGAAGAACTACGTATGTTCTATTATCGCGGCCTGCAAAACTGGGGACAGGTAAATGGCTATTTGCGTGACACCTGCTTGACCGCACAAGACGAATATAAGAAACTAATGGAGTATTTTAGAATATGAACAAAATCGTGAGCATCTTTTTCATCAGCATAATGCACCTATGTGCATTCGCAGGGTGCAATTTCCCAAAACAAACAGTTGATTGCAGCCCGACAATCACCCCGAAAACAGAACCATTGGCGGCAGCGCAAATAGGAGAAAAATGGGGCTACATAGACATGACAGGGAAGTTTGTTGTGGAGCCACAATTCGACGAGGCCCACGCCTTCAACGAATATGGTCTTGCGCTTGTGAAAAATGACGGAATGACTGGATGGATAGACTGCACAGGGAAATTCATCATAGCGCCTAAGTTCATTGCCTACGTCGATGATTACGACAAACCATACGATTTTGCGCTGGGTCTCGCGCCTGTGGGAATTAAGGATGACACGAATTGCAAATATGGCTACATTGATACCACAGGGAAAATAGTCATCAAGCCTCAGTTTTACGAAGCTCGTAGTTTCGCGGAGAATGGTCTCGCCGCAGTAAATGTCGGTGAAGGCGGAAACGGGAAATGGGGGTACATCGACATCACGGGGAAATTCATCATAGAGCCTCAGTTTGAGTGGGCCGATGATTTCCAATATGGCATTGCGCGCGTGGAAGTGAATGACAAGTGGGGCTTTATCGATGCCTCAGGAAAGTTTGTGGGGGAACCGAAATTTGACAATGTGGAGTATTTTACCAAGGACGGCCTCGCACCTGTGAAATTAGGCGACAAATGGGGATACATGGACACCACAGGAAGAATTGTCGTCGAACCGCAATTCGACTATGCTGACGACTTTGCCTTCGGTCTTGCCAGAGTAATACTTGATGACGAAAGTCGCAAAAGCGGCTATATCAACACGTCAGGGAATATGGTGATCACTCCTCAGTTTGAACAGGCTGTATGTTTCAGGGGAAACGGACTTGCACCCATAAAGACGGAATCGAATGGGAAGTGGGGATTTATTGACAGAACAGGAAAAATCGTTATCGCTCCCCAATTTGATGACATGGGGTTTGACGGAGAGGGTCTCACCCCTGTAAAAATAGGCCAAAAGTGGGGCTATATGGACGCTACGGGCAAACTAGTGATTTCCCCGCAATTTGACGATGCCTACCATTTCAACGGGAAAGGTTTGGCTCCCGTGATGATTGGCGACTACGAGCACCGGAAATGGGGCTACATAGACACTACCGGCAAAATCGTCATCGAACCACAGTTTAAGGATGCTGACGTTTTCGAGTGATCAGAACCCTACCCTATTCCTGCCGGTCGTCAGTTTCTCGCTGAACTCCTTCTCCGATTTGGCGGCGAAGAAATCCTCCTGGCATAGAACAACCTCCTTCAGCCCATTGAGCTGCGCCCGCATCGCCGCCTTGGACCATGTGCGTTCATAGAGATTACGCACGAACCTGGCGTTCGAGAACTCCTCCGAACTGATGTAGCTTTGCGGCAACTCGTCGAAGTACTGCTCCACGGCTGGCTTCAGCTCCTTCTGGCAGGCGAAATGCTTCTCCGCCATCAGCATGAATATTTGGGCAAGCTGCTCCTTCGTGTAGGAAGGGAACTCGACCAGGTAAGGCATACGGCTCCGTAGCCCGGCGTTTCCTTGCATCAGCTTCTCCATCTCCGCCTTGTACCCCGCCATGATGACCACCAGGTTGTCCCGATGGTTCTCCATCTCTGAGATGAGGGTGGTAAGGGCCTCCCTACCATAATCGTTTTCAGACCCCACGCCTCCTCTGTAGAGGTCATAGGCCTCGTCGATGAAGAGAACCGAGCCATAGGCGTCACGGCAGATCGCCGCAGTCTTAGGGGCGGTTTGACCGATATATTCCCCGCAGAAATCACGGGCGCCATATTCGAAGAAATAACCATTGCTAAGCAGCTTATGCTCGGCGAAGACTCGTCCGACGATGCGCGCCACCGTCGTCTTACCCGTACCCGGCGCACCTACGAAACGCATGTGCATGCACGGGCGTTCCAACTTGTCGTTCTGAATAGAGACCTCCACCTGCGCCACGATCTCACGGATACGCTCGGTGATCTTCTCCATGCCTATCATTTCGGACAACTCGTCGAAGGCATCCTTCCCCTGGACACCGTATGTGACCGAAAGGGGCTTAATCTCCTCACGACGTATGATGTCGTCGGAAGCGCCACGGTTCCGGGCATCCGCCTGATGTTTGAGCAATACCGTCTCGTCGAAGACCTTCTTGACGGTGCGTAGGCCGTAGAAGCGTCCATCGCTCTTCTCCTCCCTGATCCGGGCGAAGAAAACCTCCCAGGCGTCCTCCTCCATCTCAAGGCGTAGCGGGTCGAGCATACGCTCCGCATACTGCCGGATCTCCTTGTCCGAGAAAGGCGGGATGGTGAATGTCTTGATGAAAAGGATATCGGAAAGCGAATCCTCTATTTTCTTGAGCTCATGAGGCTCTATGTAAGGGACACGGAAGACGAAATTGAAGTTGCCGGAGACGTGCGAAATCTCCAGAAGTAGGTCTTTCAGCTCACGCTGCTTGGATTTGACCATGAACTCGCTGATGTCCAGACAGACAAGCTTATCGTAGTTTTCTTTGTCGTAAAGGATGTTCAACAAGTCTTTGACATTGATCTTCCGTCCCTGCGTCTCATCGGAGAGCACGAACTCGAAATAGAACTTCTTGGTGAAAACGCCCAACTCCACCTCAAAAAGGGTGAGCAGGTTGATGACCCGCGTCAGGCCGCATCCGTCATTGACCGAGAAGAGATAATTCTGCGCCTTGAAACTGTCCAGCGAGTCCCTTTTGTGCATATCGGCGACGACAGGCACCGCTTCGTTGACGAACTGTTTGAAGGAGTCCCAGCCGATGAGGTTGTTGATGTTTTTGATGATATCGTCCAGCTCCTCCTTGTTGCTGAAGACGCTATAATCCACCTCGTCATTCTCCTCCTGCGGTTGTTCCTCTTCGTTCTTCAGGGAAACATGGACAGAAGATTTCTCCCCGAGTTTATAGTTTATCCGCTCCTCATCTCCGCTCTCGTGAATCATCGCGATGTGGGGGCAGACCTGCTCCATTTTCTTCACGATGGCGTCAGCGGTCTCCTGCAAGTTCTTATCCGTCCGCACCTTGCAACAGATCAGTTGAGGTCCGCTCAGCACCGTCGTCACGCAGCTTTCTCCGAAACAAGACTCTATGAGGCAAGGGATCAATGAACCATTCAATTCGGGATCATGGTCAAACAATCCATCCTTGACTTCTCCAATATCAAATATTACTTCATATGTGCTATTCATCTTCTTCGTTCTATTTAGGCAATCATTCGCTAATAATCACCCAAAGTTATATTTTTCCACGCAAAAAAGCACGTGATTTCACGGAAATGCTACTCCAATCGTGGAATTATAATAACCTCATCATCTAATTGGGCTGGAAACATCAGAGCTTCTCAGGTCTAAGCGCACTCACAGTTATTCCCACTCGGAGTTAACCGTAATTTTAATATCTCCCTCCCTTGTTTTTATAATCATATAATCCCACTTTTCTTCTTTATAGACAGAATCTCCAGGGGCTATTATCCCTTCATATTTTCCGTTTATATGCCGATAAAGGAGATAGTGATCTTCAATGAAACGAACATAGAAAGTATTGTGATCTGCTCTGAACGTCTCCGAAACCACGCCATTTATAGGCATCTCAATAAATACTTCATCCGATAGGAAAGTACCTTTGTGTTCTTTTGCATAATCAACTATCGCATAAGCGAAAAGCAAAAAACAGACGAAAGAAAACGCAATGAGAATCTTTATATGTTTCATATTTATTGCATGTACCATAAATTCACCCTTTCCTATCTTATTAATTGAAATGTTTTATCCAATCATGTCTTGGGTTGCCGTAATTATCCCAATTCCAGAGATTGTTGACGCGAGCATTGTATGTTCTCTTGTTTGGTATAAACAACATCGATAAATTATTCAGCGTCTCTATTGGCGTCAAATCGCCATCATCGATAGAAAACTTTTGGTTCCCTAATGATATAGCTTTAAGTTCCTGATGATTTTGTATTGGGTGTATTGATTCAATAGCACCACATTCTAATAACAACACATTCAATTCCTTTAGATTTTCCAGAAAATCAATAGAATGTAGGTTTTTTACACCGCGCAATTCTAACCAATTTAAATTCTGTATGGTTGATATCGGACTAAAATCAGTTATCTTTCTATTATTCAGAATTACAAACTTCTTTAAATTAGGCATACTCTGTACAAAATCAATATTGGAGATGTTGGAATTTCCAATAGTCAAACTTTCTAGATTATACAATTGAGAAAATTGATGATGGTCCCCCATTTTGAACTCATCAAGGTATATTTTTTTTAAATTAGTACACTGAAAAATAGAAGGAATAGGTTTTTCTGCATCACAAAAAAATATTTCTAAATTTTTAAATGTTGAAAAATCTATCTCGTAATAATGGAGAGTATTCAATTCTAATCTTCGAAGCTGTTTTAGTGATTCTACCTGCTTCATCGAAATGTCTCGACCATCTAACACGACAAAGGTTTCCAAGAATTTCAAGGATAAAAGGAAATCATAATTATCACACCTCCATCCACATGCAGTACTGAGAAATAAATGCTTTACACCCTTATTGTTAAGAATATCGATATATTCATCTTTCCACTTTCCATTTATTTCAGCAACAGTTCCAACCATTGGCTTACCATCGGTTGGATTTTTATTGCTTATAATTAATTCCCGTTTAAATAAATTACTTATTAATCCCATGTTTTCACTTTATTTTCTGGGGAGTTTTATAATTTAAAGTTTATAGGCAGTCTAACCGATGACCGTACCGCCCTGTCACCTACGGTGGCAGGTACCCAATAGCCCATACTTTTCACAAAACGAACCGCCTCTTGGTCAAGTAGTGGATCTACACTTCGAATCACAGTGACGTCAGAAATAGCGCCATCCTCGCCGACAACGAATTTCACTATCACCGTGCCATGTTTCTTAAGGGCTATAGCCTCCTTGGGATAGTTCAGGTTGTTTTTGAGATACTGTTGTAGGGCTATTGTACCACCAGGGTATTGGGCTTTCTTGTCCACTTCTACTATATCTTGTGTTTCATCTGCCCATTCAGTGTACATATCATCCACAACAGAATTTTTAGTTGGGGTTGTATCAACTGGAATTAATTCGCCCCCATGGACCCGATTCATATCAATCACAAAATTAGCGCATTCACCTTTCTCGTTTAACACCCCATAATCGATCACTTTTAAGATTGAATCTCCAACCTCAACAAACTTTATTTTTTTATGTTGTGACAAATAGTGGGATGCGACAATCTTAGAGGGCATATTCGCTAATGTTCCATACGTTGTATCTACCATTTCCACATATTCCAACTTTTTCTTTCCCCCAACTATAGAATCCTTTACGATCTTTTTTGCTTCATCTAATGGAACATCGTATAGTTCTTGAAGAGAATATATAATTCCTTCGTTGTTCCAATCCAAGAACTCTTCCTTAGTCGGAATATGCCCTTTTCCGTCCACGTAATTGACTATCCACACAGACAATGCCCTTGAACCTAGAACATCATCGGAATTCAGATGTCTTTTAGAGGAACATGACATCATAAATGCAAGCGACAATATAAGTACTACGTGTTTCATACTAAACTCTTTTTGCGATCCTAATTCTCCACGGAATGCCACAATTCGAGCAATATCCATTTGCCCCCCCCAAAAAAACACTTGCCTATTAGTATAGCTTCGCTGTTGTCAGTGGTAGGAGGGCTGACAAAACATCTCGGTATCAAAGATAAAAATTTAATTGACAAAACGGGTCAAAAGATTGTTTTTTTACAAAACAAATGGCTGAATTCCTTGACGGAACCCAGCCAAACTATTTCATCGGTTATAGCCCGAACCACCCTACTGCTTAGGCGACAGCACCTTGATCTCATACCCTATCCGACCGAACTCCTTCTCGTAGTCGGCCACAGAGGCTTTCTTCGTGTCGTACACGATGGTCACCGTCTGGTTAGGAACGGAGGTCTCGATCGACTTCGTGCCCTTCACGAAACGGACGTTGGACTTGATCTTATTCTCACACTTCATGCAATGCATGACCGGTTGCGTCGTCACTACGAGCGTATCCAACCGAGCGCCTTTCGCTTCCTTCTCCGCACTCATGCCACTCAATGAGACAGAGAGGAGCATGCCCAATAAAAAAATCTTTTTCATATCGTATCGAATTTAAATTTACTTCTTCCTTTTCAGGTTAAAACGCATGCCGACATAGGCCATCGCACCATGGGTAGGGCCCCACACCTGCGTGGCGTCAAAGGCTTCGCTCCATGGATTCTCCGCATGCAGAATCGGTTCGTCCATCCGATAGGCGGTCAGGTTCTCGCCACCCGCATAGAGCGTGAAATAGCGGAACTCCCTCGACACCTGAGCCTGCAATTGGAAGTAGGTGGGATAGTCCGTCTGGTCGTAACGTTTCCCCTTGCCGTTGAGCTGACCCGTCACGTCAAAGCGCCAGATATCTAGATTTGTCTTGTACGACAATGTCAGCAAACCCTTCATGCGGGGCGAGAAGGGTTGGATGCGCAACTCCCCGTCGTAGGTGGTCCGCACATCGTTGAACCTCCCGGCGACCATCACCTCCCATCGTCCCGCGAAAGGATAGGTGACATCCACCTGCACCGTATGGCTGTAGCTGGAGCCGTCAAGGTTCTCGAAGCTGACGGTGTGCGCACCTCTCGCGCCATCCACATTGACCACCAGTACATTCTGGAAATCCGTGTAGTAATACTCCGCATTCACCTCCAAGTCTCTCTTATGGACCGGCAACAGGAGATGAGCGGAGACGCCCACATTCCACGCCTCCTCCTGTTTCAGACGCTCTGCGAAATAGAACGTCCTACCCGACGCCATCATCTGGGAATGCTCCGCCAAAGCGTGCGGCGTACGTCTACCCTTCCCCGCCGAAGTGCGTAGCGTGAGCTTGTCTGTAGGCGAATAACGCAAGTGTACCCTGGGTGTGAAGAAACCACCGTAGCGGGAGGAATAGTCCCAGCGTCCACCCAACATGGCCGTCAGCTTCTTCTTCAGCTTATAGGTGTACTGCAGATACCCGCCAGAGGAGGTCTCCCTATCCAGCTCCTGCGGGTTCAAATACAAAGAGGAAGCCTCGTCATATAGATCATGGTTGAGCGAGAGTCCGGCCGCCAAGTTATGCGCATCCGTCAGATCCGACTCGTACATCAGCTGGGCGTAGCCATTCTTCTGCACCACATCATAGAACGAACGTCCGAAATCATTATCCGCATCATGCCAAGAGCCATGCAGCATCAAAGCGACGGATGTGTTTTTCTGATAATCAACGATATATGCATTTTTCCACTGAACCAAGTAACGATTGGTCGTCACACCCACCCGATAGAGCGGCACCGTCAGTTCGTCCGACTCGACCATGCCACTGTTGCGCTCGTCACGGAGCACATGGAAAAGGATCTGGCTCTTCCATCGTTTCGCAAGGTATGACCACCGATGCATCAAATTATATTGACGCTGGCAAGGCGAGTCCATGAAACCGTCCCCGTTGCCGTCATGCTTCATCCGCTGATCCTCGAAATGGAGCAGGAGGTTCGTGGACAAGCGGTCGTTCAGATGGATATTACCGTCCGCGTTCGCCTCATACTTCAGGTGCGAATTGAAGAACAGGTTCCCGTTGAATTCCTCCTCACCCTGTGGTTTCTTGTACTCGATATTGATCTGCCCCGTGGTGCTCTCGTAACCGTTCTTGACGCTCGAAGCCCCCTTGCTCACCTGGATGGACTGCATCCACGGTCCCGGCACATAGCTCAGACCATAAGGGATCGCCGCCCCACGCAGGTTCGGCACGTTCTCCGTCAGCATCTGCACATACTTGCCGCTCAGACCCAAGAGCTTGATTTGCTTGGCACCCGTAGCCGCATCACTGTAGGAGACATCCACGGAAGGATTAAACGTGAAAGATTCGCCGAGGTTACAGCAAGCGGCGCGCACCAATTTTTCCGTCCCGATCTGCTCGACATGGTTCACCTTCTCCATCTTCGTGTTGCCCGCAAATGCGCCAACCTCAACCTCCTCCAACTCGGCAGTCTCAATGTCCCACAGCTCTTCCTCATCGCCCCACACAGCGGAGCAAGGCATCATAAGAAAGAATATAGCACCTGAAATACTTTTTATATCAAAAATCTTATCCATAACTTACATCTGCCAAAGTTAACAAATCCATAAAAATATCCACCATAAAAACTTATTGTTTCTGTTCTTGCAAGCCTGCTGTTCAGAATAAAACAAAGAGCGAACCATTCAGCCAATGCTCGTCGTGCCTGTCCGGTTGCGGAGAGTTCATCGCGCAAATCGAGTTGAATCCAATCTCCTTGGTGTATGCCACATCCTCCAATCGATTGCCCGAGATGTTCATATACCTCAAACGCATTCCCAACCCTACTTTTCTGAGATGATACACGTAGGTCAAGTCAGCCGAAAGCATATCATATTCCGAGGCATAATATGCGTAAGGAGCGAAACATGTCTGGAAGTCAAGATGTTGGATGCTTGACGTCTTTATATCCACCTCGTAGTCATGTTGTTTCACCATCTGATGGGTCCAATTCACACCTATGGACAATTCATGCTTAGGAGAAGACAATCTATAATCGATGCGGGGGATAACACTGATGTTCTTATTGATGACAGAGAAATCGTAAAAAGAATTTTTTTCGCTTCTATAGCAATAACCCATTCCACATTGGACGCCTAAGGTATTGTATTTACCGAACGAGACAGCATATCGCAGAGCGGTTAAGCCTTGCGACACAGAAAGAGTATAATACTGGTTCTCTGCGATTTGCCGATAGTCATACGTTGAGGTCGCAACATTTGTGATATACTTTTCATACACACGCTCGTAGCCCAACCGCTTTTCAATCATGTTGTCGCTAAACAACGACAATACGTTTCGTTCATTGATTTTCCACCTAATATCGATTTGCGGAGTGAATGTTGTCGTACGCCTCCCATACGAACTTATATAATCGCTTTCCTCGACATTCATCTTATCGATTTTCAAGCCCATGTTTAGGGTTGTGTTTATCTTTTTGTCTGTGGGTGAAGCATACGAGAGGTGAGATCTGAATCCATTGATGTAATACATTCGCAAGCGTCCCATCGCGACGGTACTTTTCTTGTTGTCGTAAAGTCCGAACCCATATAAGGCGAAGAAACGTTGCTGTTCGCCCGGCCTCCAATAGCTGTCACTCTCATGCTCCTTGTTGCGAAGGTATTTGGCCTCCACCATTAGACATTGACCTTTAGGCGTTCTATAGCCAGCATCGAAGCCAAGCTGAAGGAAAGTTGTATTGTTTTTCAACCGAGGGTCGGTCATTCTATGGGCCAACTCACCATCGAATTGCGCGATGGCTCCGAAATAGACTTTATCGATTTTCACACCATAACCACCCTCTATCGCATAGTATTCGAAATTACTGTCTCCACCCGTCGAGTCGGTCAGCATGTACGGCCAATAGAGTTCGGGGTAACGCATTGCGCTCCAACTGATCTCCTTATGTTTTCCCCTTGCGTATTGGACGGTTCCATACAACGTTCCATGTTTCCCGAAATCGTGGGTTCCATGTCCGTACAACCTCCAATCCTCATTGGATTTTCCTTCGTATGGGATGAAATCACCCTTCGTTTTTCCAGAGCCCAATGACGTCAGTACAATGTTTTGCTTGCCATAAAAACGTTTCGGAAGAAAGGTTGAGTCCAAGTCCACCTTCACCGAGTCCCTCTCCGCATTGACCATCGCATGATAGACAGGATGCAGCCTCAACGCAGCGCTTTTTCGAGCATCGATGGATGTCGACACCTCCGACCATCTCCTTTCCGAAGGAGAAAGAGGGGTGGTTTGCCATTCGTATATTGGCGCCTCCTGCCCGTACGCAGAAGGAATAATCAACAACATGATTATTAATATTTTAAATAATTTAGAAATCATTTCGCTTCGCTATTTTTAGTTTTACCCAAAGTCATAACCATTTCCATCCCGAAATATGGATTGCTCCATTCCCGATTTGTCTTCGATTTTTGATCGTTTATATATTTAGGATGGACATCCAAGATTCCATTGACGAAGAACGACAGCTTAACCACATCGTTCAATTCCTTCGTCGCCTTAATATTCCAGAGCAGATAAATCGGCTTCTTCTCCGTCTCATACATACTGGTGGCACTTTGCCTGAGTAGTTGGAACCACTGCGTCTCCTCCTTTGAGTTGATCTTCCGCCGCTCCGCCTCGGTCACGACATGCGTATTTCCCTCGAAATCGACATAAGCATACGGCGTTTTCTTGTATATCCCCTCGTAATTATCCGTCTTTTGCTCCGTTTGGAACCACACCAGCTGGAAGAAGTTCGTGAAGATGAGCCTGAACTTAGGGATATGGGTATTAAACCAGAAATTCGTATTGAACTGTTGTTTAATGTTTTTGCAGTCCAGATCATACAATCCGACATAAGGGTACTTACTGTCTCCCACCCTACTGTTCGGATAGAAATAGTCCGGTTGATTGGTGCCATACGTTGTTTTGTAGTATGCGCCGTTCACCTCCACATTGGTCTGTATAGCCTTTATCTTAGGGAAGATCAAGCGGTACTCTACACCGTTCTTCACAATTTTCTTACTGTTCATCACCTGCCGGTACAAAGCGAATTCGCTGAACGTAGAGGCCACATAATCCTCCTTGTCCGGTTTCTTCCCGGAGATGTCGGCATCCTCCCTTAGCTGGTTGTAGTATGGGTAGGTTACGGGCGCATAGAAGCGGAAATATTCGAAACCCGTATTGCTGAACTCATGGAAAGCGGTCACAGAGACCTCAAAGCTCTTATAGCTAGCGTCATAGCCAACTTCTATTTTTTGGTTCTTATTTTCCCGCAACTTTTTGTTGGTCGCGTCGTAAATCTGCGTGTAAGTGATCAGATGCCTATATTCCGGGTTATTCGTATAGGCGTTCAACACCCAAAAATCCTTGTACATTTTTTCCGGATAGAGGTAGTCCAACGTGGGGAGTTTGTTTTCCTCTCCGTATCCGAAGCGGAGATTGCTTTTGAACTTTTTCCCGAAGAGATAACTGAAATTAATGCGCGGCTCGCTAAGCATCTTGTGGTTCAGCACATAGTCATCAGGAAGATTCAACATTTCCGTGAGTCGCCCACCTGCCTCCAACTTGACAGATTGGTTCGGACTGGGTTTAAATGTCAGGATGGCTTGCAGATAAGCGCCGAGCACCTCCAATGCGGGAATGCTCCAATTGGCACGCGGACGCATATAGGTGTTGTCGGAAGGGAATGGCGGATATTCCGGGTTGGCCACGACCGCACCGTCGCCCTTGTTTTTGCTCGAATGGAAATCCGCGCCATACTCCAGGTTCAGGTTCCACTTCTGGCTGAAGGAGAGACGGCTGTTCAGATTGAGCTGCGTATAGAAATTGATTGGAGTATTCTCCACATAGTAGTCGCTGTAATACATGGTCGGAAGATAGTAACCCTCATGCTCGCCCTCCTCGTACGATTTAGGCATGCTCTTCGGATTGGCGGTGATCACACAATAGTGGCGGTCTATTCGGTCGTCGACACGGTTGAGCGAGTTGATCCATTCCACATTGTCGATCCAAGCCTTACCAAGGTTCAGTTTACCCTTCAGCATGAGGTCGGTTTTATCGTAGTCCGCCTTGTAGGTTTCATTGTATTCGTAGGTCAATTCATCCTTCTTCATCTTATTGGCGGAAATCGTTTGAGCGACTTTCGCATCCAAGTCCAACGAATAGTCGTCCCCGAATTTGAACTTGTTATTGTAATACGTTTGGGCCGTGATGCGAGTGAACTTATCCATCTCATCACGGATGTCATCCACCGCATGCAGGTAATCCACGCCCGCATATAGTGTTCCCGCCTTTTCACCAAGCTTAAAACCTTTCCCCGCATAAACCAATTTATTCTTCAGATCCACTTTTGTCCTGACACGCAGAGGAGACACTCCCGACTTAGAGTTTATTTTAATCAATCCGCTAGACAAGTTGCCATAGCGTGGGGAACTGATACCCTTGGTGTATTCGATGCTATGGATATGATCGGTTGAGACATACCTGAGATCAGAGCCGGAATTGGTGCTCGACCGTTCTTTGATCTTGCCATCATAGTTAGAGCTTTCGTTCCTTTCTTTGTAATCATCGCCCCTATCATATACCATTCCAACCATTTGCGTGCGGAGTCCGTCAGAAGTCTGTGGCACACCATCGGAGGACAAACCGATACCGAGGGAGGTGTTCTGGTCGCTACCAGCCTGACGGTTGGTGTTGAGCGAAAAATCCGTAAGCGCGTTTTGCTGATAGAGGTTGCCCGGCAACAGAATCATGACATCGGAAAGCGAAACCGGTTGCACATATTCGATTGCAGTCTCATTCACCTCCAACTTGTTTCGTTGCGCTTGCTTCGCCATCACGGTAACCTCCTCCAACTCGTATGCGGATTCCCTCAGTTTGATATCAACATTTACATCCGCATTTTCCACTGTCACAATCCTTTTCGCATCGACATAACCATGGCACTGGGTCTCTATCGTATAGGTTCCTGCGGGCATGCGTGTGAATTCGAAATGCCCATTTGCGTCAGTCATCACATTCACGCTTGGATCTTCGATAGAAACATAGACAAAAGGGATGGGACCCTCACGGGAAGTGACATTTCCTGTTATTTTGTAGTATTTACCATGTGCGTTGCCCCTATCCATGCTTTGCGCAGAAGCACCCCAAAGCAGGACGCAGGAAAAGAGAATGCCCAGCGTCAATATCTTGATAATCTTATGTCTTAACATTATGACATTAGTCTTTTTTGGGAAAAATCCGGGACGAAACATATTGTTCATCCCGGATTCATTAGAATTGTGAAAAAGTAATTTTATAAATTCGCCAGAAGTTCGTTGTTTATTTTCTCCATCCTTGAGGATAACCGACAAAGTCTTTATGAGGTGACAATATCTCGCAGTCCACAGAAGAGTCGTTCGTGTCGGCGTATCCGTCCTTGTCGTTTCCTTTACGTTTCACGAGCAAACCACTATGGCAACCCTTCACCAATTGCTCTCCACGGTCTACCGTCTGAGGAAGCGGATTGGTCACGATACCAGAAGGGATGTGACCCGTAGTGATACCGTCCAGGATCATGGAGGCAGGGACGCTCAACATTTGGATCTGAACGTTGTTATTATCCTTATCCTGCACCGTAGCCACACCAGAGTGTTCAGCGAAGAAAGCGTCCAGGGTCTCTTGGTTACCGTTCTTCATCTTGAAAATGAAAGCGTTCTGGAAGCCACGAGGGTGAAGATAGAATCCACCATATCCACCGTTATCGTCTTCAGCAGGATAGATCTCCTTCACATTCGGAACGTTAGGGTTGTCCACGTCGCTTGTATACATCTGAGGGTCATAGATTTCATAATCCGCGCCACTCAGATCGACCGCATTCTCGTAGGTGTAACCTTCCCAGCCGGTAGTGTCGACCTTAACGCTCAAGACGCTTCCGTCCGCCGCGAATGTAGTGTCACGTTTCACGATAGGGTTCTTATCCGAAGTAGCCGTGTGGTTAATCGCAGTGAAGGCGATGACAATCTTATCGTGAGGCTTAACCGGCACGTCGTATCCGGAACCAGGGATGACGATAATACCATGAACAGGCACCAAGCCCTTTCCGTAAAACTCATCATACCAGCTCTTTTTCTCGCTCGAAGAACCCTGCATGGTACAACCCACAGCGAGACCATCAGCGTAAAGCACTTTGTCCGTTGGGTTGTAAAGCACCATGAACTGGTCTGGATGCATCATTCTACCACCGTTTCTCTCTCCGTTGAAGAAGAGCTCGGAGAAAATGAATTGATAATCGCTTGAGTTTGCGACAGTCGCGATGAGTTTCGCCTCAACTTGCTGACCTTCAGACTTTATCGTCACATTCTGTTGTCTCAGGAATATCACCTTGCCATCAACATCCTTTTCCATCGAGATATCATAAGTTCCGACAGGGACATTCACATTGAATGAGACAGTTCCATCAGCGTTCATTTCAGGGGAATCGAACGTATAGACATCCTTCGAGCTAACCTCCGTGAATGTAATCTTAGCGCCAGCTAAAGCCTTGATGTCTTTCGAAGAGATCGCATCGGCCACATCCGGCGAGATGTTCAATGTAGACTTGATGGTGGAAACGTTGTTGTCATCATCATCCTTACATGCGGATAAACAGACAACTGAAGCCACCGCACCCGCAAATGCGAGCATTTCTAAGAATTTCTTTATCATTTTGATTCGTTTTTTAATTTGTATAATGGTTTTATTGTTGTTCATTGGTCCATACCGGCCCAAGAGATTTGTCCGTTCGCATAGAGACAAACCAATTCCACAGGACTTCTTCAAATTCCCTATTCATCCAAATCCCTATTCACCCGCAATGGATAACAGAATGGCATAGAACAATCCAACATATCCGCTCATCCATGGAGCGACATCAGGAAATGGATAATAAGGAATTTTAAAGAGATCCCTGAATAGAATATTTATGTTTAACTTTATATAGAAGAAAGACTATTCCATTACCTCAAAGCTCTTCGCCTCCAAGAAGAAGACAGGATAATAATCCGTGCCATGATCCTGCATCCAAGCCTTCATCTCCTCGAAGTTCTGCTTCTTCTTTCCACAGTGTCCGTGTTCCTTCTCCTTGGACTTCTCTGTGGTATCCGAGCTGCAGCAAGACTTTTTCTCTGACTTCTGTTCCTCTTGTGCGGCCTCCTCCGCCATCTTCGCCTCAGACTCCGCAATCATCTCCTTCGTGATACGATTCTCCTTTACGACACAAGTATACTTAACGTTCTTTCCGGTCAATGACTGGTCGAATTTACCGATCTCCTCACCAGCCATCACCGTCAAAGCGGTTTCCGACTCATCATTATCCGCCAATTGGCACTTCTTACCAGAGCAATGGCACACCTTCTTGACGAAGCCACGCACCACAACCTCCTTGCCCACAAGGGAATCAAGCTTAGCGGAAGCCTCCGAAGGGAAAAGAATCTCCGCTGATTTATTTCTACAACACTCTGGAGCACCCTCTGTTGAGCACTGTTCATTCACTTTTGTTTCCGACTTACAACAAGAAAAAAGGGAAGCGGAAATCATAACTGCTAAAAAAATCTTTTTCATCACAAAAATCACATGTTTTAAATTCACCGCAAAGATACAAGCATGCGGAAGGGGGCGACAATCCCCATATAATGGGAAAAGAAGCGTTTCAATTCATAAAAAATGACTAACAACAAATAGGGACAAAACAAGCGGAAAGGGAGGAAGGAAAGGAAAACAAAAACCGCTGATGGAAGACCACCAGCGGCTATTAGAACTCGTATAACAAAGCCGATCAATCCACCAGCTTATTCGTCTCCGTATCCGGGAAGACGACCGTAGGCTTGAACGTCTTAGCCTCTTCGAAATCCATCGTGGCGAACGTCATGATGATGACGACATCACCCTTCTGCGCCATGCGGGCGGCCGCACCGTTCAGGCAGATCACGCCACTGCCGCGTTCGCCCTTGATGATATACGTCTCGAAGCGGGCACCATTATTGTTATTAACGACGAAGACCTTCTCGTTCTGGATCATATTAGCGGCATCCATCAAATCCTCATCGATCGTGATGCTACCGATGTAGTCCAGATTAGCTTCCGTCACCTTCACCCGGTGAATTTTAGATTTCAGAACCTCGACCAACATATCTTACTTCTTGTATTGGATATTATCAATTAGCCTAACCTCACCACAATAAACCGTGATGCAACCCGTAATCTTATCAGCGTCCTTCCAAGACTTGACGCTCTGCATCGTCTCGGAATTGACGATATCATAATACTCCACGTTCAGGATGCTATCCTTGTTGATTTCGTCGATGACCCATTGCTTCACCTCCTCCAAGCTCTTGGTGGCAGCCATCTCGACGCTTTTGAACAAAGTTTGGGAGATACGCACGGCACGCTTCCTTTCGTCTTTGGAGAGGCGCATGTTACGGCTGCTGAGCGCCATGCCATCCTTTTCACGGACGATCGGGCAACCCACGATCTCGATAGGGTATTTATAATCCTTCACCATCTTACGGATGATAGCCAACTGCTGGTAATCCTTCTCGCCGAAGTAAGCCTTACCCGGCTTCACGATATCGAAAAGGCGGCTAACCACCTGACCCACGCCGTTGAAGTGGCCCGGACGATGGACACCCTCCATCACCTTATCCAGCTGACCGAAGTCGAATACCCTCGTGTCAGGCTTCGGGTAAATCTGCTTCACGGACGGAGCGAACAAAATAGAGCATTTAGCGCCAGCCAACAAGGCAGCATCCGCCTCCAACGTACGCGGATATTTCTCCAAATCGGTTTGATTATTAAATTGGGTTGGGTTCACAAACACGCTCACCACGCACACATCATTTTCCGCAACACATCTTTCCACCAGAGAGAGATGCCCCGCATGGAGAGCACCCATTGTAGGCACAAGGCCAATCGTTTTGGACTCGGCACGCAACACACGCAGCGCATTTTCGAGTCCTTTTGTCGTCTTGTAAATTTTCATGACCAATAAAAAATTCCAATTTCAAATTGAACCACAAAGGAAAGCAATAAATCGAAGAAATGAAAAGAAAGAAATGAAAATTTGGCTTTTATTCACAAAATTCATACCTTTGCATTACGAGAATTGAAAAAACAAAAGATGGATAGTGTAAAAGTTTTATACATCTCGCAAGAGATAACGCCCTATCTCCCCGAGACGGAAATATCCCTTATAAGCAGGAAATTACCGCAAGCAATACAAGAGAAGGGCAAGGAGATCCGCGCGTTCATGCCACGTTTCGGCAATGTGAACGAACGCAGAAATCAGCTTCACGAGGTAATCCGGCTTTCGGGAATGAACATAATCATTGACGACACGGACCACCCGTTGATCATCAAAGTCGCCTCCATCCAGGCGGCGAGGATGCAAGTCTATTTCATAGACAACGATGATTTCTTCCAGAGGAAATACACCATCGCGGACGAGAACGGGGAGTTCGACGACAATGAGGACCGTTCCATCTTCTTCGTCAGGGGCGTATTGGAGACGGTGAAGAAGCTCCGCTGGACGCCGGACATCATCCATTGCCACGGCTGGATGACGGCGCTGACACCTATCTACATCAAAAAAGCATTCAACACAGATCCATTCTTTAAAAACTCGAAAGTCATATATTCCGTCTATGCGGACGACTTCCAAAGACCATTCTCGGAAGCATTCGCGAAGAAGCTGAAATTGGACGGAATCAACGACGAGGACCTCAAATCCATCTTGAACAAAAATGTTTCCTATGCGGATCTGACAAAGTTCGCGGTAGACTATTCGGATGCGACAATTCTCGGAAGTGAGAACGTCAACGAACAAGTGTTGGCACACGTCAAGGAGTCGGGCAAACCATTCCTGAGCTACCAAGGTCCAGAGACCTACGTGGACGCATACAACGAGTTCTACGACAACATATTGGCTAAATAATCCATCTAAATTATACATGCATTAATGAGACTATGTAAGTTACCATTATATGCAATGTGCCTAACCGGCATATTGATGAGCAGTTGCGAAGATGACAATGCGACAGGTTCATCCATCCAACCAGAGGAGGATCTGCTCAAAGCATACCATAACCACATTAACATAGAGACGAAGAGCATCGTCACGGATTCCGTCATCAGCAAGGCGGACTTCCTTCTGTTCGGAAAGTATTCCGACGAATATTTCGGAGAGATCACAGCCGAATACATGACGCAGATGGACGCACGCACAGGCGGCATATTGTTGCCGGACACGACCATCGTCTCCTACAGCTCCGCCACGACCGGTATTCTGAACACGATTCTACAGGATCTCGACAGCCAATACGGGAAGATCACGAAAGTCAGCAATCCAAGGAATTTCACGATAGACTCAACCATATACCTCATGCAATACGCCTCAGGATTTTGGGGCGATTCAACTTCGCTTCAATCACTCAAGGTGTACGAATTGAACAAGGAGATGGACCAACCGAAGTACTACACCAACGTCAATCCGGCGGATTACTGCGACCAAAGCATCCTTTTGGGAGAGACCAACTATCAGATACAGAACAAGAGAGAGATCAGAGTGCCACTCTCCAACGATTTCGGGAAGCGCATAGCATCCTACTATACGGACAAGAAAGGTTCTTCCCAAGCAGACTTCAACAACTACTTCAAAGGTGTATACGTAAGACAGACCTTCAACGAAGGCACACTCCTCAAAGTGGACGTTTCCGGTCTGCTGATATACTACCACTACGATGCGGACATCCAAACAACCATCGGAGGAAAGGACACGACCATCAAATCGGAGAGCCTCAAGGAGAAATACGGGACAACACCATTGGTGACCTCCTTCTTCCTTTCGGCCAACAAGACCGTGAAGAGGGCGAATGCGATCCAACACTCGAATTGGACGGAGATGGTAGAGAAGATACAACAGAACGATTCCCTGCAGACATACATGTACACGCCAGTCGGAGTATTCACAGAAGTGGAGATCCCTTACGACGCCATCATGGATTCGGTGAAACGGAACGCCAAGGACACCTCTAAAGTGCTGTTCAACTCGATACGCTTGGTATTCCACAAGAAAAAGATCAACGACAAATATCTCTACAACGGGCAACTACTGCTCATTGAGAAAGACAGCGTCGAGAACTTCTTCTACAACAACAAGACACCAGACGGCCTGACCTCGTTCACCTGCACCATCGACAGCAAAACGGACTCCTATGCGATCAACCTGACAAAACCGACGCAGAACAGGATGAGACAAGACGGGAAGTACTACGCCTCGAAGATGGTACTTGTGCCAGTCATCCGGACGTTGGAAGGAAGCGAATTCAGCTACAACCAGCAACTATGGATAACGGGCACCTCCCTATACGGAACCGCCGCACCAGATTCGTTGAAACCATGTGTAGACATCATCTACACCAAAAGGAATTGATGGAAAATGAAAGACCAGTCGAAACCACAGTTGGATGACATTGACATCCAGATACTAAACGTCCTGCAAGACAACTGCAAACTCACGACCAAGGAGTTGGCGGCACATGTGCACCTATCCTCCACCCCAGTATTCGAGAGAGTCAAAAGATTGGAGAAGGAGGGTGTCATCAGACAATACTCCGCCATCATCGACAATGAGTTGCTGGGCAACGGATTCTGCGTGTTCTGTAACATCAGGCTGAAAAAGCACAGCAAAGAATATATTCTCCACTTCATTGACGCAATCCAAAAGGTCGACGAGATCGTGGAGTGCTACAACATTTCGGGAGACTTCGACTTCATGTTGAAGATCTACGTGAGGAACATGTCACACTACCAAGAATTCGTGCAAAACAAATTAGGTGTGATTGAGAGCGTGGGAAGTTTACATAGTCTCTTCGTGCTAAAGGAGATCAAGCACAAACAAGCCATGATCCCTACCGAACAAGGATAATAGCACATTCCCCACCACAAACACCAATCTGCCACGTCAAGGGAAGAGCCAATCTTCACGGACGTTTATCATCCGTCGACCGATCATATTCCCAACGGACTCTATACCGACCCGTTTTCGCATTGATTTCATAAACCACATTATCCAATTTCAACGGTTTCTCGCTTGCACCCTTTGCTGCGACAGGCAGATATTTGTCGATAAACCGTGGTGGCACCTGTTCCATGCGATGGAAAAGGACGAGCCACACAGGAGCCTCCTGCGCCTCTGAGGCAGGGAAGAAATCGACGATCACATTATCGAAGACCTCTCGCGTGAAGTTGCCATCCAAAGGAAACGTATCACATCGTCCGACAAAAGAGGCACCCGTCTTGCGGTCATACCACCCCTCCCGTTCCAAAAAATCCACCAAAACAGAAGGATTCACCGCACAATGGATATAATCACCATCCCACGAATTCTTCTTCAGCAATCGACCCTCCTCGTCATAAGTGCACATAGCCCCGACCGGCACGTCAAACACCACACTATAGGACATGAACAACGAGCCATCCTGACGATAGATATACTCCTTAAAAAGGAAATCCTTGGGAGGAAGATAATTCATTTCATACAACGTGTAGCAGAATTGGCAGGTACCATCCTCCATCAGTCGGCCCTTCTCAACCGGTTCATTCACCCACTTAGGATCCACCACACATGCGCGGGAGACTAGGCTATCATAGTTGATGCGTTCCACGAGCGACTCATTACGCACCACCTTCTCATCTTTATGGCCATCGCAAGAGGACGCCACAAAGAGCACAAAGAACAAATATGGAATGGACCGAAAAAGACGCATGGCAACCATAAACAAATAATATGAATCCGATCGATCAACAATCAAAATCCATTAGCCCTTAGAATTGTCACCCACAAAAATAGTAAAATTCGCCAACACACCAACATCCGAAGCAGAAAGAAAAAGGGAAATGGGGAAGGATATAAAACGTAAAAAGGGAGACTCTTTTCAAAGCCTCCCTTCTTCCGTAGCGGGGACGAGAATTGAACTCGTGACCTCCGGGTTATGAATCCGACGCTCTAACCAACTGAGCTACCCCGCCATCGTTTCAAATGCGGTGCAAAGGTACGCTATTTTTCCTTAGACTCCAAAGGATTTGGGAAGAAAATATCCACGTGATAAACTTTTTTTTGGCAGGAGACGACATATTTCCCAACATGGAAACGTAACTCATTGAGAGGGCGATTGTTGTCGAACACATTGAGGGGAAAGCGATTTGCGTAGACAAACACACAAAACAATCCATATTAGTCAAGAAATAGAGGGAGGGCGCAAAATTAAACAGGCGAATTCGCTCATATTAGCAAAGAATCGATAACTTAGATTAATCAATACAATATAACAAAGTATAAATTTAAATGATTTTTTATCGAATGAAGAAAATACCATTAATTCTCGGTTTCCTATCACTGCCGGCGCTTGGTTTTTCACAGTCTGCGGACAGGAACTCATTAGGATTTTTCACCATCGCAGGATATCCATATTGTCAGATGGAATGTAATTCACAGACCTCCTGCATCGTCACGGACCATATCGTTCCGATACAATATGGCAGTTCGACGAGTTACATCAAAAACGCATTAAACATCGCATGTAGCTATATAACAGACGTATACAGTCCAGATGGAGCAGACATTGTCGTGGCGGTAAACGATTTCTTCGAGAACCAAAGAAAAATCACGTACTACGACGCGAAGGAGAAGAGACCTGCGCCTCGAAAAGAATCCAGGCAATCAACGACAATCAAAATCGGCAGTTTCACGCTCTCGACAGGCTCCTCCGCCCCTAAGCCTACACCTCCGCCGGTAGAGCACCAATACGTCGCCCGGGCCACAAAAGAGGTTGGGTTCACCATAGAGGTCAAATCCAAGAACCAGTTGGTCTTTACAGACACCATCTACTCCATGCAAGAGTTTGAGTCCAATGCCTATCCCAACAAAAAAATGGCCGAGGACCAATTGGTGGAGATGTTGAAAGGATTCAATTTGTCGGGGCAGATGAAAGCCTACGAGCCATTCTTGTCCAAGGTGGTAGGAGCGACAGCGCTGACGTCATTAAACTTCAAGGTCTATGGTGTGAAGGTGAGAAAGAAATGCACGGTGGACTATTCGGACATCAATGCTGCTTACGACAACTTCGAAAAAGCATTCGATTACCTAAAAAAACGGCAGTGGGAGATAGACGATTTCAAAGAGAAGGCGGCCTCCTCCGTGGCGGTATGGCAGAAAGCCATCGAAGAGTCCAAAACGCCTAACAGCAGGATCAGCACTGAATTATGCGCCGCAATGTATTACAACATGGCGGTATACTCCGCACTCTGCAAGGATTTCACCGCATCAGTGGACTACTTCAAGCTGTCAGACAAAACATTAGTTGACTTTGGCGACGCTTTACGGATGTCCAAGCTGGCTCAAACGTGGGTACAAGCGAAGGAAAACTACGAAACAATGATGAAAGGGAACTAAAATCATCCATGACAAAAGCGCAAAAGAGAGGCCACACATGAGCCTCTCTTTTTTTACCATTTGCCTACTCTTCTACAGCCCACCACCATTAGACGTAACCATATAACCATTTACCACCTCGTAAAAATTCCCCTTGTAAAATACGCATATAATTCGTATCTTTGCGACGTTTCCTGAGGTATAAAACAAACAGAACGATGCTAAGACGCTTATCTATACAAATAATCATATGCCTATGTCTAATTCTCCCCTTTAACGTTCAAGGAGAGACGATGCGTTTTTCAGCTCTGAAGACTCAGTCGAACACCCCCTATAGTAATATAAATGACTTATATTCGGATAGTTACGGAATCATTTGGTTGGCTACTGAAAACGGATTGTTGCAATACAACGGATATGAATATATCAAATGCGAGCAGGACACATCAGCCGGAGTGCACTACAACGATTTCAGAAAGATATACGAAGACTCACGTCAAAGGCTATGGGTCTGCACGGACAAAGGGTTGGCCATCTACGACAGAAAGGTAAAAAAATACATCCACATAGACCTGCAAGTATGCAACACCTACGTGAACGGCATAGAGGAGGACAAGGATGGACACCTTTGGGTATTGAGCCAATACGGCATTGTGGAACTGGACCAGGAGGGAAAATACCTGGCGAGATATGAATTGCCTCACAACTTCAACAGCCTCGTCATGGACGGAGACTCGCTATGGATTGGATCACACCACGAAGGGCTCTACACATTCCATCTCAAAACGAAGGAAATCAAACGCATCACGCTGCCCCACCCTAACGTGCAAGCGCACAACCCTCGCATACACACGCTGATGATTGCCTCAGACGGCAACCTGTACATAGGGACACGCAACGAAGGATTGATCATCTACAATCCACGGACAAACACGCAACACAGCTATAACAGGGAGAACACCCCGACCCACATCATAAGCAATTTTGTCGCTAAGATATACGAGGACACGCAAAAAAGGATTTGGATCGGCTTCGTAAATGGCAAGCTAATCGTCTACGACCCTCAGACGAAATGCTTCACGAAGAGCCAGGTGACCCTACCGTCTACCGTGGACCGATTGACCATCAACAGCATCACGGAAGACAATCGGCACAACATCTGGATAGGCACCCACCACTATTGGCTCTTCTTCTCAAGCAGTACATCCAATAGTTTCAATTACTTCAAGCACAGCACAAAAGACCCGAACAGCATATCCAACAATGCGGTGACAAGTTTCTGCGAAGGTGACGAAATAATCATGATCGGAACAGATGGTGGCGGGTTAAACACCAAAGAGAAAAACTCCAACTCGTTCGAGAGCATAAAGGAGTTCGGCAACATCATCCTAGACGTGAAGCCGGGGAAAGAGGACGAGTTCTGGTACGCCACCTGGGGAAACAGCAACATAGGTGTCACCAAGTACAACATCAAGACGAACCAGAGGAAGACCTACTCCAAAGGCGAAGGCGACAACACGCTACCGACCAACAACATACACCATATCTTGGTCGAAGGGGACTCCGTATGGATAACCACCGATGGCGCCGGCATTTGCCTCATCAACGATGTGACGGGGAAGGTGACCAGCAAGCTGAACAGCCAATCCAGCCTCTTCTCGGAAGAGAATCCGCAATGGGCAAACTACATCATGCGCGATAGCAAGGGAAGATTGTGGGTGTGCACCAGCGACGGTGTCGTATGCCACCAGAACAATGAGAGGCACATATACACCCTGAACGACCAAAAGGAGACATTGGCACAAAACGAAGCGAAGATGTGCTTCTGCGATAGCAAGGGACGGATATGGCTCATCACCACGACGGGCGGCCTGAACATATTCAACGAGGAAAAGCAGGCATTCACCTCTCCATTCGACGAGTATCATTTGCCTAAGACCTTGAACGCCATCACAGAGGACAACCAAGGCAATCTATGGATCACAGCCACCAACGAGGTCATCCTCTTCAATCCCGACTCGAACATCGTGCGGCACTTCGACATGTCCGGCGACCTGGACGGCTACTCCTTCGCCACCGGAGCCATCCACAAAGCGAAGAGCGGAGAGATCTATATCGGAAGCAACAACGGCTTCTTCGTCTTCAATCCGCAAGAGATCACCGACAAAGAGCAATACAAACCTAACATATATCTGAAAGACCTCTACGTCAACGGTGAAAAGATCGAGAACGGACAGGGTTCCATATTGGACAAAGCATTATGCTACACGGACACCATACGCCTAAGCTACGACCAGAACCACTTCGGCATAGAATATTTCGGCATAGACTACGGGCAGGCGGAGAACCTCACCTACTACTACCGCATGGAGGGCCTCAACGACCAATGGATGTTTGTCGGAAAGGAACGCCGCGCCTTCTTCACCAACTTCGACGCTGGCACCTACACCTTCTCCGTGAAGGCTTGCGAGCAAAACGGAGACCGCTGCGCCACGTCCCATCCGCTCACCATCATCATCGCCCCAGCCTGGTGGCAAACCTGGTGGTTCAGAGCCTTCGCCCTGCTCTTCATCCTACTCCTCTTCAACCTAGTCATGAAACTACGGGAGAAAAGGCTACGACAAAGGCAGGAGGTGCTGGAGAGGATAGTAACCCAACGCACAGAAGAGCTACGCACCAAGAACGAAAAGATCGAGCAACAAAACAAACAACTGGACGAGACGCTCAACCTCAAGGACCGCATCATGTCCATCATCGCACATGACCTACGCAACCCTATCACCGCCATCGTCGGGAACCTTTCCCTCCTGACCAATCCAAGCAGGCAGTACAACGAAGAGGAGCAGGCGCAGAAAGTGCAACAGACTTTCAAATCAGCCAAAAACCTCCAAGACCAGATGGAGAACCTACTGGAATGGGCAAGAATACAGAACAACACCATTCTCTTCTCTCCGTCTGACTACTACCTAGACGCACTCACCAAGGAGTGCGTGACACTCCTACACAACCTACTGTCAGAGAAGGAGATAGAAGTGACCATACAAAACAAAACAAACACATCGGCACACATAGACCAGCGAATGGTCTCCTCCATCATCCGCAACCTGCTGAGCAATGCGATCAAGTTCACCCACCAAGGAGGAAAGATCAACATAGACATCTATGAGAAGGAGGAAATGGTCTATTGGTCCATCCGAGACAACGGAATAGGCATGGACGAGGAGCAGGTCAGAAAGCTATTGCAAGAGAACCACCTCAACTCCACCTTCGGCACGAACAACGAGAAAGGATCGGGGTTGGGTCTGATGATCTGCCACGAATTCATCCTCAAGAACAATGGTCAGTGGGACATCACCAGTCAGAAAGGAGAAGGCACCACCTTCACCATCCACTTCCCGAAAGGATCACTCCAACACGACAAGGAAGAGGATGTGATTGAGAAAGAGACCATCGCACCAGACAGGGAGAGCTCCATCGCAACGAAGCAATACAAACTGCTCATTGTGGACGACAACGAAGAGATACGCAGTTACTTGAACGAACTCTTCTCAGACACCTATGACGTGCTGAGCGCAGGCAACGGAAAGAGCGCGCTTGAGATCGCCACGGCAGAGATTCCAGACATCATCATCTCAGACATCGTCATGCCAGAGATGGATGGCAAGACCCTATGCCACCACCTGAAGAACGAACCGCTCACGCAGCACATCCCAATCATACTGCTAACGACGGAGGCGGGTGTGGACAATCAGTTGGACGGTATCAACTACGGTGCGGACGATTACATCACCAAACCATTCAACGAGAGCATCCTCAAGGCGAAGGTATCCACCCTGCTCAGGAACAAAGAGTTGCAAAGGGAACACTTCAGGAAGAGCATTCTCCACATGCCAAAGCTTGAGATGCCTGAGAGCCAAGACGACATCTTCCTGCGCAAGATCAACCAGACGATCAGCGACAACATATCCGACAGCAACCTCACCGTGGAGTTCCTTGCGGAGAAGACTGCGCTGAGCCGCGTACAACTCTTCAGGAAGTTCAAGGCCATCACAGGGTGCTCGCCTTCCGAATACATCAAGGCGGTCAGACTACAACACGCAGCGGACATATTAGCGAACGGCAAGCACAACATCGCCGACGTCGCCTACAACGTCGGCTTCTCCGACCCTAAATATTTCAGCAACTGCTTCGCCGAGAAGTATGGCATGAAGCCTTCGCAATACATCAAGGAGCATGCCAAGAACCCATAAAAAAGGCACGTCAGGAAACCCTGACATGCCCTTGGATTATCATTACGTCTAGCACTAGCATCCTACTCGCGGTAATAAACCCTCTTCACACGCTTGGAGATACCCGCCAAGACCTCGTATGAGATAGTGCCGAGCGTATCCGCCACGCCTTGGATCGGATGGCCCTTACCAAACAATATGACTGAATCACCCTCCTTCACATTAGGGACATCCGTCAAATCAATCATACAGACATCCATGCAGATATTACCCACGATCGGAGCGAAACAACCATTCACCAAGACCTTGCCGTTACGGTTGCCCAACTTACGGTTAAAGCCATCCGCATAACCGATCGGAATCGCACCGATGATGGAGTCCCTCGTCAGAACGCCCTTGCGGCTATAGCCGACCGTCTCGCTAGCAGGCACCTTGCGTATCTGGAGAATATTCGTCTTCAACGTGCAAACCTCCTCCAGACGGTTCGAATCCACAGCGCTCATGCCATAGTGTCCGATACCCAAGCGCACCATGTCGAACTGATAATCGCTGAAACGCTCGATACCCGCCGAGTTCAGTATATGCGCCATGATCTTATAAGGGAACGCCTGGAAAATCTTATCCTTCATCTCCGTGAAGAGTGCGATCTGCTTCTTCGTGTAATCATCAAACGCAGCGTCGTCCGAGCCGAACAAGTGGGAGAAGACCGAACGAGGCTTCACGCACTTCTGAGACTTCAGGACATTGATTAGTTCATCCAAATCCTTCTTCTCGAAGCCAAGCCTATGCATACCCGTATCCAGTTTCAGGTGGATAGGATAATCCGTAATGCCCAACTTGCTAGCCTCCGAGATCATACGGTTCAGGAGGGCAAAGCTATAAACCTCAGGCTCAAGATTATATTCAAATATTTTGTAGAAACTATTCGGTTCTGGGTTCATCACCACGATAGGGATATGGATTCCTTCGCTACGCAGGACGGCGCCCTCGTCCGCCACCGCCACCGCCAAGTAGTCGCAACCATTCTGCTGCAGGGTACGGGCCACCTCAATGTCACCGCTACCGTAAGCGTTCGCCTTCACCATGCTCATCATCTTCGTGCCCGGTTTCAGGAAAGAGCGGAAGTAGTTGAAGTTATTCACCAAAGCGGACAGATTCACCTCCAGAACCGTCTCATGCACCACCTTAGCCAGTTTATCCGTGATGGTCTCGAAACGGAACTTGCGGGAACCTTTCAGGAGGATAGCCTCGTTCTCAAACGGGAAGGCATCGATATGATGCATGAAGCTCTCCGTGTCGGGGAAGAAAGACTTCTCCGGGATGTTGAAACACTTCTCGTGCGCGGATATATCATGACCAATACCGATGAATCGATCCACGCCCTTCTCCTCCACCAGTTCGGCGACGCCACAATAGAGTTCGTCAGGTTCCTTACCCGTCTGGAGGATATCGGAGAGGATCAGGGTCTTGCGCATCTTCTTAGCCGTTGCCTGTTGAGACAAGAAGTCCAAGGCGATGCCCAAGGAATTGATATCAGAGTTATAACTGTCGTTAATCAAAAGGCAATCCTTCTCACCATCCTTCACCTCCATGCGCATCGCCACAGACTCCAAATCAGCCATGCGGCTATTGATTTTATCCGCAGGAAGACCCATGGCGAAGAGCACACAGATACAATGCAGCGCATTATCAATGGACGCATAGTCGGTAAAAGGAACGACCACCTCGTAACGTTTCTTTTCATACTGATAAGTGATGGTCGTGGCATTACCCTTCACCACCTCGTCCAGCACCTGCAAAGAGGCTCCTGATTGTCTGCCGTAGGTGATGAACCGGGCGTTAGGATGCATCTGTTGGGCACATATATCGACCAGTTTATCATCCTTGCCATAAATGATGGTGCCGCAACCCACGAAGAGCTTCATCTTCTCGATGCACTTCTGCTTCAAGGAAGAGAAGTTCTGCTGGTGCGCCTCACCCAAGTTGATGAAGACACCGATGGAAGGCGCCACAATCGGTGCGAGGTTCTCCATCTCACCCACCTTGGAGATGCCCACCTCGAAGATACCCAATTGCGTCTCCTCGTCCATCTCCCACACCGAGAGAGGTACACCAATCTGCGAGTTATAGCTACGAGGGGAACGTGTGATACGGTAATCCTCATGGAGCAGCTGATACAACCACTCCTTCACGATGGTCTTTCCGTTGCTGCCCGTGATACCGATCACAGGGACGTTGAAGCGAGACCTATGCGCAGCGGTCAGACGTTGCAGAGCGGCGACCGTATCCTTCACGACGACGAAGCAAGCCCCTGCGAATTGTTTGAAATCCAACAACTCCTGCGAGACCATGAAGCAACGCACGTTACGGCGATACAAATCCTCGATATAATTGTGACCATCATCACGGACAGACTTGATGGCCACGAACATCGTCTCCTCAGGGAAGAACAACAGACGGCTATCCATCAACAGCCTGCGCACACACACGTCAGGATCACCCACCAGGCGACCGCCGACCATCTCCGCAATTTCAGAAATCTTATACATAAACTATCTCCTTTCATTTCAAGTCCAATCATGAACAGACATCAATCATAAAAAAGGGACGATAGAAACCGTCCCATTCAACCATTATATTTTACTATCTTCCTCGTTATCAGAAGATTCACTCTTCTCCTTCTTCCCCGATTCATCCATCTTCTCCCGCAGTTCCGGGGCGAGCATCTCCTCCATGGTCAATCCTGTGGTCTTCTTGAGGTTGCTGATCAGGTACCACAAAGCGACCATCATCACAGCCGTGGCCGGCAAAGCGTTCACAGGGAAGCTCAAAGCCGTCATCCGCGCCAACTCCTGCGTGAAAGCCTCCGTGCCGGAAGGGCTATGGATCACCACCTTAGCCAAGACAAAGTTCGTGACCGTGGAGACGAGGAAGGAGAGCGCCAAGAGATAGGTGGCATTCACCAGCACCCGATCGAACTCCTCCCGCTTGTTTTTCTCCTCCAAGATAGCATCCACCTTCTGCACATCCATCAAGTTCTCGTTGTACAGCAGTTTACGCACCAACGGATAAGGCGTCTTGAGCGAGATGAGGATGGCCAAGCCGATGAGGAAAGGGACCGAAGCCTCCTTGTAGGCGATCCACTCGCTCGGGAACTTGAACACGCCGATGATGCCCGTCAGCAAGATACCCACGAAACCGACAATGGAGATGAAGTTCGCCTTGCGGTTCTTCAGGAAGTCCCAGATGAAATAGAGCGTAGGGAAAGCCAAGGCTACGATAAGACCATAGATAGGCCCCAACCTGTCGACGGAGGTCAGTTTCGACAACACAATGACAGGGATGACAATGTTAAAAACGATACTCACGAAGGGGTTTTCCTTCTGTTTCCGCTTATTAGCCTCAATGTTTTCGCTATTACTCATATGATCAATTATACTAATTTCAACAGAAAAATAGAAACTCTATCGACAAAGACGAAGCGCATTAATTTCCACAAGCCGGGACAATATCCATTTCGCACATACCCTCCGTCGGAGGGAAAGGGACATTAGATTTAAGCCTGCGGATATCGTCACCCGACAAATGATATACTTGGGTGAACCTAGGAGAAGCGACCAACTGTTTCCATGTTTTCCCTTCGAAATCAGCCTGGTGCACAAAGAAGATGGAGATAGTGTCTCGAGGGGACAAACACTCCTCCGGATTCGCCTCCAAGCCAATAAAACGGATGGATGAGTTCCCCTTCACCCCCATGACATTGTACTTTAACGAGTCAATCTTCAGCGCACTTTGCTTTTTATACTCACCATCAAGGCGACAGATGGAATATAAATAGTCGTCGGATCGGTTGTCCACATTTATGACGAAGACATCCTCTTCGAAAAATTTTTTACACGAGTAAACTGACAATAGACCAGCTATAGCGACAACTGCATAAATGTATTTTTTCATGTCACACAATTATAAACATCACACAGAAATAATCTTTCAAAGTTAGCAAAATAGCTTCGGATAGGGAAAAATTTTCACGCAATTATTTTAGCCTCCCCATTTATTTGATTACCATCAATACAAATAGAAATTGGAGGTGGACAACCATGCGAATTTCTCAATTAAATTGTACCTTTGCGGGCAAATAAATAGAGAGAGAAGAAATGGTCAACATTTTAGCGATAGAGTCATCCTGCGACGACACATCTGCTGCCGTCATCAGTGATGGATACCTAATGTCCAACGTGATAGCCAGCCAGAAGGTGCACGAGTCATACGGCGGTGTCGTGCCGGAGTTGGCCTCCCGCGCCCACCAACAAAACATCATACCGGTCGTGTCGGAAGCCATCCGCCAATCAGGCATCAAGAAAGAAGAGCTCAGCGCCATCGCCTTCACGCGTGGACCGGGGCTCATGGGTTCGTTGCTCGTCGGGACCTCCTTCGCAAAAGGATTCTCCTTGGCGCTAGGCATACCACTGGTCGACGTGAACCATCTGCAGGCGCACATCCTCGCGCACTTCATACAGACGAAAGACGAGGAGAAGGAACTACCTAACTTCCCGTTCATCTGCCTCCTCGTGTCAGGTGGAAACTCACAGATCGTCTTGGTGAAGAGCTACAAGGATATGGAGATCATCGGGCAAACCATCGACGACGCGGCGGGCGAGGCCTTCGACAAATGCGCAAAGGTCATGGGGCTACCCTACCCTGGCGGACCTGTCATTGACCGGTTGGCGAAAGAGGGAGACCCGAAAGCATTCACACTTCACAAACCACAGATCCCTGATTACAACTATAGTTTCAGTGGACTGAAGACCTCCTTCCTCTACCTGTTGAGGGACGAGATCCAGAAAAACCCGAACTTCGTGCAGGAAAGGCAAAAAGACCTCTGCGCCGTACTCCAACACACCGTCATCGAGATCCTCATGGCCAAGCTCAGGAAAGCTGTGAAAGACTATGGCGTCAAGGAGGTGGCCGTAGCAGGTGGCGTATCGGCCAATTCAGGATTGCGCGCCGCTTTCGAGGACCACGCGAAGCGATACAAATGGAAGATCCATATCCCTAAATTCTCCTACACAACGGACAATGGAGCCATGGTGGCGATCGCCGGGTACTACAAATACCTGGACGGAGACTTCTGCGACATCAGTCTGCCTCCATTCTCGAAAGTGAACATGTAGAGAATTATGAAACGTCAGTTCGACGAAGTCAATTTTGAATTTTGAGTTAGGGGAGCTATTTGGAGATGATACGTTCGAACCCGATCAGACGGTCATGGTCAGAGCCTAATTGCCTATAATAGACATAAATCTGATACTCGTTTTCCGTCTCCCAAAAGCTGCCTTCGGCGCGTGAGTTCAGGCCAGACTTCATTCCTGCCGGCACAAAAAGATACTGGAAATTGTATCCTCCATTCTTCAGCACGATGCTCAGTTCATACTGATGACGTTCATAGTTATAAGTCATCTTGTTCAGTTCATTCAAACGGCCGTCATTGAAGGCACCCGAAACATACAAGGCGCCATCCAACCAAGGCTCTTCGATCGGATAGGTGAAATGGACCACCGAATAATCAATCTCCGAATCATTCCATATATCCTGTTGGTGCACCAGATAGCCCCCATTCACATCCTTCCCGAAGACGGAAGTCTTTCCGTCCAACATTTCGCCAGGTTGCATTTCCACGTGGTAATAAGGCTGGTGGAATGAGATGCGCTCGATGCGGCCACTGTATCGGTAGCGATGGGAGAAGTCAGCCACATTATACTGCACACCCCCCTCGAAAGAGAGCCTCCGCTCATCATCGAAAACGAGCGATTCAGGCTTCACATACGTAGGTTTCAGTCCAAACACCTCATTGTCGTGCCTGCCATTCTGACGGACCAGCACCTTCAGTTCATCCGGCATAGCGCTGAAATTGCCTTGGAAGAAAAGTTCAAACGAAAGGTGTTGATACTCCTTGTTGACTCCATAGATAGAACGTCCATCCACCTCGCCGACGATGTTCACCTTAGGGTCCTGTTGGGAGAAGCAAGCGACAAGGAGCGTAGTCGATGGATTTTCCGTGTCGTAAACCTGCACGATATAGTTACCCGAGAGCGTCAACTTCACTTCATCGTTCGGCAAAGAGAACTCAAAATGTGAATAGTCGAAGGTAGTATTCATCGACATATAGGGATCCTCGAGGATAACCTCGTTCAAACCCTCCATGTAATCCATCTCGTCCAGATCAGAGAGTGTCCAGTCTGCATTACAATACCTGACCCGATAAGCGAGATGAGGGAACTTATGCGACATCCAGTCGAAAGAGACCGTCACATGGTCGTTCGTTCCCATACGGATCACCGGCCAATCCAGCTGCCCTGCATTCAGATAGACCTGAAGTGTCTTAATATCAGGCGTATAAGCCTTGTTCATATACTGCTGCGCCATGGAAGAGCAGACACACAAGCCCATTCCGAGGAGAAATAAAACCCTCAAAACAAACACTCTGATCCTTAACGCTTTAGTCCCAAATATACTATTAATCATTTGTAAAAACCTTTTTCGGGAGATAGTCCAATTGAACATGCTCCATCGCGTTCCACATACTACTTTTCACATGCGGGTTCATCTCCGCCAAGCGATCCATCACCTCCTTCATACTCTCACGGTGGGAGGCCGTCTCATAAGGGCAAACAACCTTCTGTCCCACGTAATGGTGCGCCACCGCCAGCTCCGCCAGTTCATGTTCCTCGATCAGCGCCAACGGGCGGATGATGGACATATCGAACTTATCCATCTTCAGCAACGGAGGCATCGTGCCAAACGAGCCTTGGAAGGTAAGGTTCATCAACAACGTGCGGAGGATATCATCCTTATGGTGCCCCAAGGCGATCTTACGGCAACCCAGCTCCTTCGCCACATCGAAGAAACGCTTGCGGCGGCTCCATGAGCAAAGGAAGCAAGGCGTCTTCCGCTTGTCGGTGGACATGTCGAAGGAAGTGACCGAATGGACGAACGAAGCGCCACACCGTTCCGCGAACGAGCGCAAGTACTCCGTGTCAGACTGATACGGGATGTTGCTCATGGAGACATGCAAAGCCGTCATCTCAAAATCCACACGCCCCGTTCGCTTATACTGTCCCAGCAGCTCCAGCAAAGCCAAGGAATCCTTTCCACCTGAAAGGCCGACCAGGATATGGTCATGCTCGGCGATCAAGCCATAAGAGTCAACGGCGCGCTGAAAGGCCTTGAAAACCTTATGGAACAAGAGTCCCTCCTTCGTATTAGACATAAACCCAACTACATTAATAACGCACAAAATTAACAAAATAGTCCATCCAAATAAAAAAACGGGCCATAAACGATGCCACAAAGAATAAATATCATCTAAAAACACTATTTTTGTAGGGGAAAACAGAAAAGATATGATAACGAGGGATGACATCATGCAGATCGGGCAGATCGTGAAACCGCACGGACTCCAAGGGGAGTTGGCGGTCACCACTCATTCCGACCTATTCGATGAGATCGAGCCATCCTGTCTCATCTGCGAGTTGGACGGCATATACGTGCCCTTCTTCGTCGAGGACCTACGCTACAAGAACGACGATACCCTCCTGGTGAAATTCGAGGGAATAGACTCGTCCGAGGATGCGAAAGAACTGATCAAGGCGCCGCTTTTCATAGAGAAAAAATATGTGCCGGAGGAGATCGGACAGAACGAAGTGGAAGGGATAGACTACTACATCGGATTCCGCCTCCTCGACGCGAAAGGTGCGGAGATCGGGACGATAGAGGGCGTGGACGACTCGTCGGAAAATGTGCTCTTCCTCGTAATCGGTCCACAAGACCAAGAATATTACATCCCCGCCACCGACGAGTACATCATCGAGATCAACGACGAGAAGAGGACGATGAGCATGACTTTGCCGGAAGGCCTATTGGATTTATAGAAACAAAAACGTAAAAAACGGAGAAAGCATGAAAGAGAACGAGATGATATTTGGCATACGCGCCATCATCGAAGCCATCCATTCAGACAAGCAGATCGACAAGATCATCATCAAGAACGATATGCAGAGCGAGTTGGCGAAAGAGTTGCTCAACGCCGTGAAAGGGCACAATGCCATACAGATCCAGCGGGTACCGCTCGAAAGGCTGAACCGATACACGCACAAGAACCACCAAGGCGCCATCGCCTTTGTGAGCCAGACGGACTACCAATTGGTGGCCGACCTCGTCCCATTCCTCTACGAGCAAGGGAAATCACCCTTCTTCGTCGTGTTGGACGGTGTGACGGACGTGCGCAACTTCGGAGCCATCGCCCGTACCTGCGAATGTGCGGGAGTCGATGCGATCATCATCCCAGTGAAGGGCGGCGCCTCCGTCAATGCGGATGCGATCAAGACCTCGGCGGGAGCGCTCCACACATTGCCCGTCTGCAAGGAGAGCAGTCTGACTTCCGCGCTCAAGTTCATGAAGAAATGCGGCGTGCGGATCGTGGCGGCCAGCGAGAAAGGCACCTTGCCCTACACGGAATCCAACATGAAGGATCCAGTCGCCATCGTCATGGGAGCGGAGGACAAAGGCGTATCGCCCGAAGTGTTGCGCATCTGTGACGAGATGGTCAGCATACCCATCCTCGGCAAAATATCCTCCCTCAACGTCTCCGTGGCAGCCGGCGTGATGATCTACGAGGCTGTAAGACAAAGAGGGGCTAAATAAATCAGAGAAGAAATGAACGTCCTATACGAAGACAACCACATCATCATCGTGAACAAGACCTGCACGGAAATCGTACAGGGAGACAAGTCGGGAGATGTACCCCTCTCCGAGATGGTGCAAGCGTATCTCAAAGAGAAATACAACAAGCCAGGGAATGTCTTCATCGGTGTGACCCATCGTCTGGACCGGCCCGTCAGCGGTGTCGTCGTATACGCGAAGACCTCCAAGGCGCTCAGCCGCCTGAACGAGATGTTCCGCACCCACAACCTGACCAAGCGCTATTGGGCCATCGTCAAGAACAGGCCACCCCAGGAGGAGCAACTGCTCACCAACTACCTCCTGCGCAACGAACGGATAAACAAGACCTTCGTATACGACAAGCAAGTTAAGGGTTCGAAGCTCTCCCAACTGAGCTACAAGATCATCGCCCAGTCTGAGAAGTATTACCTCTTAGAGATCGACCTGATGACGGGGCGGCACCATCAGATCCGGGCGCAGCTGGCGCACATAGGATGCCCTATCAGGGGAGACCTCAAATATGGATTCGAACGCTCCAACAAGGACGGAGGCATCAGCCTACACGCCCGTAACATACGGTTCATACACCCGGTCTCGCAAAAAGAGATCAACATCGTGGCCCCAACCCCCGACGATACCCTATGGAAAACATTCGAGGAGATCATGGACACGAGAGAAGAAGATGCACCAACCCATTCAACAGCAGACGACCATGAAGCATAGCCTACTCGCCATATTATGCCTACTCACCGCACTCTCCGCCCACGGCGAAATCAGAGAAGAGCGGCTGGTTGTTCTTTTCGACTCGCTGAAGAGCTGCGACACAGACAGTATAAAAGACCAGCTCAACAAAGAGATACAAATCACACTAGGCGAAGCGCTGAAAGGAAATGAGTCCTTCACCTATCCGTTCGACAAAATCCCCAACCTAGGGAAGATCTATTCGGACGACAAGAAAGTCAGGATCTACACTTGGTCGTTCCCTTACACCGACCGCACCCATGGCTACGGAGGTTTCATCCAAACCAAAAGCAAAGATAGGGTGACCACGACCCCGCTCACCCTATCCAGGGAAGCCTACCTGCCCTCCCAACAGGGCAAGATAGCCGCGAACGACTGGTACGGATCACTCTACTACAAAGTGTTCCCCGTCAAAAACAGAGGAGGGAACTACTACATCGCATTGGGATGGTCAGGCTACAACGCAGCCTCCGACTACAAACTCATAGAGACGCTGAACATAGACGGGAAGGGCAATGTCTCATTCGGGAAGATGGTTTTCGAGAAAAAAGGGAAGAACGACTCCAGAATCGTCCTCGAGTACAGCGCGGAGGCTAAGATATCCCTGCTTTACGACGAATCCTCCAAACGCATCATATTCGACCATCTGGCCCCTATCGAGCCAGGCTACAAAGACATACACGTCTATTACGGTCCAGACTTCACCTACGACGCCTACCAATTAAAGAAAGGCACGTGGCACTTGGAGGAAAACATCGATGCTAGGAATAAACGTTAACACATAAGTATATGAAATTAAAAACAGCATTATTTCTTATGACGACAACATTAATCAGTGCTTGCTCCAACGAAGGAGAGAAGAACACAAGCACAAACGAAGAGGCAACATTCGAATACAAGGTAGACAGATTCGCCGATCTAGAAATCCTACGCTACAAAGTGCCAGGGTTCGAATCATTGACCCTCAACCAAAAGAAACTCATCTACTTCCTATCGCAAGCCGCATTGGAGGGAAGAGACATCCTATACGACCAAAACAACAAATACAACCTGACCATACGCAGGACGCTGGAGGCGGTGTTCCTCAACTATGCGGGCGACAGGAAGAACAAAGACTTCGAGGAGATGACCACCTACCTGAAGAGGGTATGGTTCTCCAACGGCATCCACCACCACTACGCCACCGACAAGTTCGAGCCGAACTTCAGCCAAGCCTATTTCGAGATGGTGGTACGTACCATCCCAGCCAACCAATTACCGCTCGAAGGATATGACAATGACGTGGAGAAGATGCTGAAGGCCATCACCCCTGTCATGTTCGACAAGAAAATATATGCCAAGAGAGTTAACCAGAAAGAGGGAGAAGACCTCATCAAAACATCCGCCAACAACTATTACGAAGGGGTGACGGAGAAGGAGGTGGACGCCTTCTACGAGAAGATGAGAGACCCGAACGACTCCACCCCACTCTCCTACGGACTGAACAGCAAACTCATGAAGGAGAACGGCAAGATCGTCGAGAAGCAATGGAAGGTCGGAGGCATGTACTCCGCAGCCATCGAAAAGATCGTGGGATGGCTGGAGAAAGCGGCAGAAGTGGCAGAGAACGACGCACAGAAGAAGGTGATCAACTCGTTGATAGACTACTACGAAAGCGGCGACCTGCTGACCTTCGACGAATACAGCATCCTTTGGGTGGAGGACACGGAGTCACGCATCGACTTCGTCAACGGATTCATCGAGACCTACGGAGATCCGTTGGGCATCAAGGCTAGCTGGGAATCCGTCGTCAACTTCAAGGACCTCGAGGCGACGCAAAGGACCATCACCATCAGCCAAAACGCGCAATGGTTTGAGGACCACTCGCCAGTCGACAAAAGATTCAAGAAAGACAGCGTGAACGGAGTGACCGCCAAGGTGATCACGGCCGCCATGCTCGGTGGAGACTGCCACCCAGCCACCCCAATAGGCATCAACCTGCCTAACGCCAACTGGATCCGCCAGATGCACGGTTCCAAGTCCGTCACGTTGGAGAATATCACCGAAGCCTATGACAAGGCCGCCCAAGGCAACGGATTCAACGAGGAGTTCGTATGGAACGACGAGGAGAGGGAGCGCATCAAGAAGTACGGTTACCAATCAGACAACCTGCACACTGACCTCCACGAATGCCTCGGTCACGGTTCGGGCCAACTGCTTCCAGGCGTGAGCCAAGACGCCTTGAGAGCCTATGGCGCCACCATCGAGGAGGCGCGCGCCGACCTCTTCGGGCTCTACTATGCGGCAGACCCTAAGATGGTCGAATTGGGTCTATTGCCTAATATGGAAGCCTACAAGGCCGAATATTACAAGTACATGATGAACGGTATGCTCACCCAGCTCACAAGAATAGAATTGGGCAACAACATCGAAGAGGCACACATGAGGAACCGCCAGCTCATCGCCCAATGGGTATATGAACACGGCAAGGCGAACAATGTGGTGGAGCTGAAGAAAAAAGAAGGAAAGACCTTCGTGATCATCAACGACTACGAGGCGATGAGAGGGTTGATCGGAGAATTATTAGCTGAGATACAACGCATTAAATCAGAAGGAGACTTCAATGCGGCCAAGAATCTCGTTGAGACCTATGGTGTGAAGGTCGATCCGGAAATCCACAAGGAGATCCGCGAACGCTACGCCGCCCTCGCCATCGCGCCATACAAAGGGTTTGTCAATCCACGCTACGAGCCAGTATACGATAAAGACAGGAATATCACCGACATAAAGGTTAAATATGACGAATCGTTCGTACAACAAATGGTTCGATATGCGAAGGAATATACGAATCTTCCAAATCTAAACTAAAAAAAAGCGTTTTTTGAGGAATAAATTCCACGAGAAATATTACATTTGCAAAGCGAAGTAAACAAATGAAAAATTAATAATAAAAAATAACATAATCATGAGAATTAAGAAATCACCCCAAGCAGACTTGAACAATAAACGTTCAATGTTCACCTTGATTGGTCTTGTCATCACTCTTGGGTTCGCTTACATTTGTTTCGAATGGTCGAAAAGCAATGTGGAGAAGATAAATCCAGACGAACTTACAGCGAGGGTGGATGAAGAAGAGGAAGTGGATAACACCACGCAAGAGGAGGAAGAGATCAAAGAACCAGAGCCGGAACCTGAAATCCAAGAGACTCCAGAAGTTCCGGAGCAACTCAATGTGGTGGATAACAGCGTGGAGACTCAAAACACCATGCAACCAAATGAGGGCGATCAAAACACAGCCATTAATATACCTACAGTATTCAATGGTGGTGACGATGCTGAGAAAGATGATGATGTGCCACTCGTTAAGGTGCAGAAGAAAGCTGAATTCCCTGGAGGCCAAGACAAATTGAAAGAATATCTCAAAAAGAATCTTAGCTATCCAGACATCGCCAGAGAAGAAGGTGTGGAGGGAAAGGTATTCGTGAAATTCGTCGTTGGCAAGGATGGTACCATCAAGGACGTAAAGGTAATCCGTAGCGTCGATCCTCTTTTGGACAAGGAAGCCGTCCGTGTTGTGTCTGAGATGCCTAAATGGACACCTGCACAACAGCACGATAAGCCTTGCGCATCTTACTTCACCTTGCCGGTGAACTTCGTGTTGAACAAATAATCCATGAGTTATAACCCTCTAAGGGTCACACATTTCGGGAGGGGAAGAAGTTCAATTTCTTCCCCTCTCTTTTTTTTGTTGCCATGGCAGGATTTTGTAGAGATGTAATGTATAAATATTCCAAAAAAAGATTAATTTTGCGACTGCAAGAAAAAAAAGGGAAACATACTAAAAAACAACTATAATTAAACAATGGAAATTTTAATGATCGCAGTGTTCCTGATCGGATATTCCAGTATCGCGATGGAACATTCATTAAAGGTCAACAAAGCAGCGTCCGCATTATTACTTTGCGCTATACTTTGGACGATCTATGTGCTTAACGCAGAGCCTATACTATTGGCTAGTTCAGAATTCATCGAACACTTCAAACTGAGCAATTTAGGAGAAGCCGTAGGTTCACTTCCAGACATACACGAAAAGGTAATCAAATATGTCACAGAAGTACAGATCATAGAAGGACTCGGAGATGTCGCATCAACATTATTTTTCCTTATGGGTGCGATGACAATCGTCGAACTCATTGACGCGCACAGAGGTTTTTCCATTATCACAGATAGAATCACAACTAAGAAGAAGAAAGAACTCCTTTGGATGCTATCCATCATCACCTTCTTCATGTCAGCCGTATTAGACAACCTTACGACAACCATCGTCATGGTCATGTTGCTCCGCAAACTTGTCGCAGACAAAGCGGAGAGATGGAAGTTCGCTTGTCTGATCGTCATAGCCGCCAATGCGGGTGGTGCCTTCTCCCCTATCGGAGACGTGACGACCATCATGCTTTGGGTAAAGGGCAATATCACGACTGCAGGAGTGATTCCGAACTTGTTCGTTCCTTCGTTAATTGCCATGATCGTTCCTCTGCTGATAGAGAGTTTGTCTGTCAAGGGAGAGGTGACATCACCTAAGACAAGCGCGAGCACGACGGCCAACACAACGGATGTCATCACCGACAGGGAGAGAAAAACGATCTTTATCCTTGGCATTGGCGCCCTTATCTTTGTCCCTATCTTCAAGACGATCACCCATTTGCCACCATTCATTGGTGTGTTATTCGGACTAGGCGTACTTTGGGTATACACTGAAATGCTATACCACAAGAAAAAACATGTGCCAGAGAATGCGAAGGCAAGAATCACCGTGGTATTGAAGAAAGTGGACTTCTCCACGATCCTCTTCTTCCTCGGCATCCTGATGGCCGTAAACGCTTTGCAATGCGCAGGTATTTTGGCTGAATTGGCAAACTTCCTCGACCAAACCGTAAGCAACCCTTACCTCATCGATATCATCATCGGAGTGCTCTCCTCCATCGTAGACAACGTTCCGTTGGTTGCAGGATGCATGGGTATGTATGACATCGCACCAGATGGATTGTTCGCAACAGACGGTGTGTTCTGGATGTTCCTCGCATACTGTGCAGGTGTGGGCGGTTCCATCCTAATCATCGGTTCCGCGGCTGGCGTCGTTGTAATGGGTCTTGAGAAGGTTGATTTCGGATGGTACCTGAAGAACATCTCCCTCCTTGCCCTTGTCGGCTACCTCGCGGGCGCAGGATTCTTCATTCTGCAAGAGGAGGTGATCCGTCCATTGTTTGGCCTATAACGAGACACGAAACGATAAAAAAGGATACCCATGGTTTTCATGGGTATCCTTTTTTTTGCGCATGATGGATTCGGTGAATCAAACGGACAAACGGCAACACATAGTAGAGACGCAATATTTTGCGTCTATAAGGCAAATCAACGGACAAACGGCAACACATGGTAGAGACGCAATATTTTGCGTCTCTACGGTGTGAATCAACGGGCGTGCGATGATGGTTTGCGCAATGAATCACAGAACCATGGATAGCTGGATTCTTTTTCTCTCCAAATCCACGTTGATGACCTTCACCTCCACATGTTGATGAAGGGAAACCACATCCGCGGGGTTGCTGACGAAATGGTCCGCCATCTGGGAGATGTGCACTAACCCATTCTCCTTTACCCCTATATCCACGAAAGCGCCGAAGTTCGTGACATTCGTGACGATGCCCGGATAGACCTGCCCCACCTTCACATCCTCGATCACGTGGATGGTAGGGTCGAACTCGAACACCTTGATGGCCTTACGTCTATCCAACCCAGGCTTATCCAGTTCCTCCATGATATCCTTCAGGGTGGGAAGACCCACCGTATCGCTCACATAATCATTCAGGTTCAGACTCTTCTTGAGGTCCTTGTTTTGAATCAACTCAGGAACAGTACATTTCAGCGACTTAGCCATCTTCTCCACGATGCCATAACTCTCCGGATGCACCGCTGTGTTGTCGAGCGGATTCTCAGCGTCAGGAATGCGTAGGAAGCCCGCACACTGTTCAAATGCCTTAGCGCCTAGGCGTGGCACATTCAACAATTCTTTACGAGATGTGAAAGCCCCATTGGCGGCGCGATAATCCACTATGTTCTGCGCCAATTGCGGCCCCAGGCCGGAAATATAATTCAAGAGATGCTTGCTCGACGTGTTGAGGTTTACCCCCACAAGATTCACGCTATTCTCCACCGTCTGGTCCAACGAGCGCTTCAGTTTCGTCTGGTCCACATCATGCTGGTATTGCCCCACACCGATCGATTTAGCGTCAATCTTCACCAGTTCCGCCAAAGGATCCATAAGGCGGCGACCGATGGACACTGCGCCACGCACCGTCACGTCGTAGTTCGGGAACTCCTCCCTCGCCACCGCCGAAGCGGAATAGATGGAGGCGCCGCTCTCGCTCACGACGAAGACCTGCACCTTATGATCGAACCGAATACTCTGGATGAACTGTTCCGTCTCGCGACCCGCCGTGCCATTGCCAATGGATATCGCCTCTATCTTGTACGCCTCCACCAGTTTGGCTATCTTCGTCATCGCCTGGGCACGTTCGTTCTGTGGCGGGTGCGGATAGATCGTCTCATTATGCAACAGATTGCCCTGCGCATCCAAGCAGACCACCTTACAACCTGTCCGATAACCAGGATCGATCGCTAAGACACGCTTCTCGCCCAACGGAGGGGAGAGCAACAATTGTCGCAGGTTCTCCGAGAAGACCTTAATAGCATCGTCATCAGCCTTCTCCTTCATCGTGGCGGCGAACTCCGTCTCGATGGATGGTTTGATCAATCGTTTATAGGCATCCGCAACAGCCATCTTCACCTGTTGGGAAGCCTCCGTATTCCCCTTGACAAAGAGGGGATATAAACGTTCCAAGGCCACATCGCTATCCGGAGATATATCCACACGGAGGAAACCCTCCGCCTCACCGCGGCGCATCGCAAGCAGGCGATGGGAAGAACAGCGACGCACCGACTCCTTCATATCGAAATAGTCACGATACTTCTCGGCCTCCTTCTCTTTGCCCTTCACCACCTTCGATTGAATGATCGCCTCATAAGAGAAGAGGCGGCGGATACGACCGCGAGCATTCTCCTGCTCACTCACCCACTCCGCGATAATGTCACGAGCGCCCTGCAATGCGTCTTCCACATCCTGCACATCACCCTTCACGAAAGGAAGCGCCTTGCCCTCCACATCGTTATTCACCTGACACATGAGAATCTTAGCCAAAGGCTCCAATCCCTTGTTCCTCGCCACCTCAGCGCGGGTACGGCGTTTCGGTTTATAGGGGAGGTAGATGTCCTCGACCTCCGTCAAGGTAACGCATCCTTCGATACGCTTCTTCAGTTCGGGCGTGAGTTTGCCCTGTTCCTCTATGCTCTTCAAGACACTCGCCTTACGTTTCTCAAGTTCGACGAGCTTCTCATATTGAATCTGTATCTCCTGGATGTCCACTTCCGTGAGTCCACCCGTCATCTCCTTACGATAACGGCTGATGAAAGGGATGGTTGCCCCATCCGTCAATAGTTTCAAGGTGTTCGCCACCTGTTTCTGCTGGATATTCAGCGTCTGCGCAATAACTGAGTCAAACTGCATACAATCAATATTAGTACAACACAAATGTACGAAAATATAGTGAAATAAGGGAGGGCTGGAAAAACAAAAGGAGACGATTTGTACCGTCTCCCCCTATAATAACCCAAAAATATTGCAATCAATAGGCAAACATTATCCCGGTTTAGTAAAGTCACATGGTTTTCTAAAAGTATTAATATCATTGAACGTGACAAAAATAGTATGAATGAGGGATTTAGACATGGACAAAAAAAGCAAAAACATGGACAATCGGTTCAAAAGGAGAGGCACCCTCCCGAAAAACCGAGAGGGTGCCTCCATCTATCAAATCAAGTCACATGCAATTATTTGTATGGCTCATCCACGATCATATAGCCTCCGGTCACAGGCTGGAACCATGTGTCTGCGCCAAACCAATAAAGACGGTTGTTTACGACTACTCGCTTGCTGCCCTCCGGCAACGTCGTGACGATATTTGCGTCAGGGAGCATCACATCATCTTCTGGGCTACCAACGATGACATATCCTTGAGCGGTAGGCATGAACCAAGTCTCGTTGTAATTGTAGTAGGTGACACCATTGAGAGCGACAGCCACAGCACCCACTGGGAGCACTTGCACATATACCTCGTTGGCGGCAGCCACTGGCCTTTCTATCACTGCGTAACCGCCTACTCTCTTAGCGAACCAAACACCATTTCCGTACCAGTAGTCCACACCACCCAAGGTGACTGTCACGCAAGCGAACGGAAGAGCGGTTAACACCATATTGACCGGACGATGAACCAACTCGAATCCGAAGGTTGGGTGATGGCGATAGAAATGTCCGTTATGAACATAGAATCTTACACCGTGAGAGTCAACGAAGTGATGAGCGTGTGGATGCATAGCTGAACGATATGGTCTACCATTGTGGTATACAATCGGAGAAGGTCCACGCGGAACCACCACTGGGTGATGATGCACTGTCCTTGGACGAACCACACCACGTGGAATTGGGTGATGATGACCCACAGCTGGTCCGTGAGGACGCGGTGCAGGCGCATGGTGCGGTGCAGGTGCATGATGCGGTGCCGGTGCATGATGCGGTGCAGCTGAAGGACGAGGTGCCGGTGCAGCTGGTCTATGGTGCGGTGTCACAGTCGCTTTGCGCGGAGCTGGCGCAGCCGGACGAGAACCAGTATTGCTTGGCCTATTTGCCGCCGCCGACTGAGGCGGACGTTGATGTTGCGCCATCTGATGATGAGAAGGTGCTGGTGCATGACTCACACGATTATGTGGCGCATTACCACCACCTCGCATTGTGTTATTACGTTGTGGGTTCACATTAGCCGACCTATTCATATTCGAACCAGAAGATGCTGGCCTGCTAAAGGAAGACTGATTATTTTGCCTTTGCGATGGTCTATAATTAGCATTGTTATTAGCATTGTTATTACTGCGAGAACCACTGTTTCTCATTTCCATTCTCTGATGTCCACCCTGACGACCCCCTTGTCTCTGGGCGGCTGCTGAGGTGCAAACCATTACCAAAACTGTAATGAGAATTGCGATGAATCGATTTGTTTTCATGACCGTAATATTTAGAATGTTTTACTTCTTGTTTGTATATCAAAAATAGTACAAACAACGTGCCAAAGCAAACCAAATAGACTGATTACCATCATTTTACATACCAAATGGCACAAATCGTCGATGAGCAGGATGTTTTGTTCGACGAGATTCCTAGTTACAGAGCGTGTAGAGGTCTTTTCTTGGATTAATAACCATCAAAGGAACAATAGATTTCTTTATAACCTTCAATTCCTTCGGACCAAAAAGAATATCGTCCATGCCATAATCGCGGGAGGCGGAGATCATCAAAAGGTCCGCATTCAGCTCCATCACACGGTCAACCGCTTCCAGTTCAATCTTGAAACTATTCTTATGTGCCTCCACATCTTCATACTCGACGGAGCCTTTATCCATCAATGCCTTAATGGACTCCGCATTCTGTTGCGCCCTCGTTCCGTAATCATGGGCTACCATCAACATAATATGGGAGTGGAAATGCAGTCCCATGCCACGGCAAAAGACGCCCTTCTCCCGCTCCTCCACCAGGAAACCTATCGGCACGAGCACACGATCGAAGGCGATCTGCTGCCCCGGTTTCACGAAATAGTAAGGAATCCGCAACTCACGGCAGAGTTTCAAGTGGTTCATCGGCTTATTATAAGGGGGCACATCCGACACTTCGAAGATCAGGATAACCGCCTCAACGAACTCCATAAAGTCCGTGAAATCATCATCAAGCACATAATAGTTGACAGGGAAGGCGATCCTACTACGCTTCCACGATTCGAACGACTCCTCATAAGAAGCCACGCTCTCCTTTTTGCCAAGAACACCCAACAAGCAAATCTGCTTATCATGGGCATCCGCCAATCGTTTGGCCAAACTCAGCGCTGTCTCCGGAAAATAATCAGGATGGGCGAACACATATATCTGCTCTTTTGATAACTCTTCTGCTTTCAACATATCATAATTCTTTTCGTGAATGCAAAAATAGGAAAAATCGGCAAGGAACAAAGAGTCCCCCCCTTATTTTCATGTGAATAAAAGCCGTTTCAGGACTTAACAAATAACAGTTAAGTTTCTGAAACGGCTATATTGTGGGAAGAGAATCAACTTGCAATTTGGCACACCCTCTTCCGCAAAAATATTTTAACAAAATTTACTTTGTCTTTTGTTGTTCAGCGTAACGAAGGTTCAACTGCTCAATCACATCCTTCGTGATGTTCAACGCCTCATCAGCGAACAACACATTGTCCGAGTTCGCATTGCTCAAGATGAGTTTGAAACGCTTGTCCGCATTATAAATCTTGAAGAAAGCGGCCACCGTGTCGCGCAATTGGATGTTCATCTTCTGTTGCTCCTCCAAAAACTCTTGGGTCAACTTCTTCTCCAACATCTCCAACTCCTGGTTTTGCTTGTAAAGATTTGTCTGCTCGCTCTGCAAGGTCGCCTCCGTCAAGAAACCTCCGGATTGGTATTTCTTCTGAAACGCCTCATAATCCTTTTGGAACTTCACTTGAGCATTCGTCATTTCCTTACGGGCCTTCTCCTGTTTCTTCAGCAACACTTCGTTCAACTTCTTTGCGAAGTCATATCCGAGCAACAAGGAATCCACGTCCACATAAGCGACAGGGAAAACCGAAGGGCTTTCAACCACAGCGCTATCCACGGCAGGCTCGACCTCCGTAGACGCATTAACAGGTTGTTGGGCAGATGATTTGTCCTTGCAACCGTATAGAGATAAAACTGCGATTGTAATAATCGCCACACATAATGAGTTAAAATACTTCATATCTTAATAATTTATTTTTCGATTTCACTAGAATCTTCTTCGTCTTCCAAACTATCGTTCTTCATTGAGACTGGGTTTCGACGAGCCATCGCATCCTGTGTCTGCACACAATAGACCCCTCTCTTCGCCAAAGCCTTATTTCCTCCGACATGCGTATGAGGGAATTTCTTCTTTTTCGAAAAAAAAGTTTGGACACCTAGCAATAGAAGCGACAAACCCACAATCACCACCGTGATGACCACAAGAATTCCGAAACTATTCATAAATACGATTGCTACTAATTTATAGCCTTTACATACACTGAAGTCTACAAAGAACTTTCACGACACAAAGATAAAACCAAACGAAACTCCCGCAACCTCTCGCCCAAGAAAAACCACCGTAACGGCACTCTTTTTTATATATTTTTAAGAGAAGAAGCATAATAAGGGCAAAAAAAAGCGGATGTCCCATGAAGAGACACCCGCCCAAACATATCGTTTATGGAGAATCAATGGTGGAAGAGACGCACATGCGTGAAGGCCATCGCCATCCCATATTTATCACAAGTCTCGATCACATTGTCATCACGTACGGAACCACCCGGCTGCGCGATGAAACGCACACCGCTCTTATGCGCACGCTCGATGTTGTCGCCGAAAGGGAAAAAGGCATCGGAGCCCAACGCCACGTTGTCCAGCTTCGTCAGCCAAGACTTCTTTTCCTCACGGGAGATTGGTTCCGGCTTCTCCGTGAAGAACTGCTCCCATACGCCATCCGCCAAGACATCATCGTAGTCGTCGGAGATATAGACATCGATTGTATTGTCCCTATCCGCGCGGCGGATACCCTCCTTGAAAGGCAAGCCCATCACCTTCGGATGTTGACGGAGGAACCATATATCCGCCTTGTTGCCCGCCAAACGGGTGCAGTGGATACGAGACTGCTGTCCGGCGCCGATACCGATGGCCTGTCCGTCCTTCGCGTAACATACAGAATTAGACTGCGTGTATTTCAGGGTGATCAGGGCGATCAACAGATCACGTTTAGCCTCAGCGGAAAACGAATTCGCCTTAGTAGGGAACTCGGAGAACAAAGAGTCGTCGATCTTCACCTCGTTACGTCCCTGCTCGAAGGTCACACCGAACACCTGCTTGCGCTCGATCGGGTTAGGCTTGTAAGAAGGATCGATTTGAATCACATTATAAGTGCCCTTACGCTTATTCTTCAGGATCTCCAAAGCCCTGTCCGAATACCCAGGTGCGATCACACCGTCGGAGACTTCCCTGTTGATTAGGAAAGCGGTCTCCTCGTCACACTCATCAGAGAGTGCGATGAAATCACCATAGGAAGACATGCGGTCGGCACCCCTCGCACGGGCATAGGCAGTAGCTAACGGAGAGAGCTTCGCATCGTTCACGAAGTAGATCTTCTTCAACGTCTCAGACATCTCCACCGCCACAGCGGCACCCGCAGGGCTAACATGCTTAAAGGAAGCTGCGGCTGGCAAGCCCGTAGCCTCCTTCAATTCCTTCACTAACTGCCAGCTATTGAAGGCATCCAGGAAATTAATATACCCCGGACGGCCATTCAAGACCTGAATCGGCAACTCGCCCTCCTCCATGTAGATACGGGAAGGCTTCTGGTTGGGATTACACCCATACTTCAACTCTAATTCTTTCGCCATTTTTAGCTAATTTATTAAACACGGGGGACCATAAGCCCCCCGCCATATTTATCTCTCGTAGTACTCTTCCGCCCTATAATCCACTCGACGTCCCCAATCATCCACATACGAGTCGTAGTAGACAAGGACCAGTGTCCAACGGCTAAGACGGTCGATAGTGTAGTACCAATCACCATCATGCGTGGAGATGCGCAATTCGCCGCCACGGCAATCCCAATCCGCATGTTCCCAATCAGAAAAGACACGTCCGAAGTGGGAGACAAACGTGCTTTTTATCGAAAGCGCACCATCATAGTGGAAATGGTAAGTCAGTTCCTCTTTCGCATATTCCGTCTGAGCGACAGCGCCCGGCACATCATCATAGTAGACCGTTTTGGTCCAATGCCACGGCTCTCCCACCAGGAGATCCTCGTCCCGATCATCGTCATAGTATCCGATGCACGAACACATTGCGATGAGAGGAAGGGCAAATATGAGTTTGTACAATATACTTTTCATGACGTTTAACATTTAGTGGGTTATTAAAACACTCACAAAATTACGAATATTACGTACTTATCCATACGCAATCGACGAAATGGCCACAATCATGGACGAATCGCCCGTTAAGCACGGATTCGAGGGGTCTCACTCCACCCTGTTTTCCTTCCGCAACGGCTTACCGTTGAGGGTGTATCCCAGGCTCCATGCGATGAACTGCGCCTTCGAGAAGTAGGCGGCACGGACACCGACACTCGCAAACACCGGTCCCCTTGGCTGGATCTTCACGCCAACCACCTCATACATCCTTGTCAGACTCTCATCTCCATGCAGAAAATCAAAGCCGATATTCAGGAAGAAGGAGAAACCATACATAACCAACTCATTCTTCGCTGAAAGGCCGAGATTCATACGGTCTTTCTTATTGCCTAGCCAAACACGCTCATACAACTTACCGTCACTCTCGTCCAACACATAATCGGCACGTGCCCCGACACTCTCGTCATACAAGAAATCCAGACTCAAGCCACACTTGTAGCGGTAGGAGCACCTCAACATCGGCGCATAGCTAAAAGCGAAGATCGGATGGCGATACTGGACATACTGCGTGCTAAGGTTCGTTCCCTGCTTATCATAATACACCTGACGGAAGGAACGCGTAAGGATGAAATCATGCTCCAAACGAAGCGGGACGGAAGGCGTGCGCAACGAGGAGTCTCTCCGCACACGGTTCTCCGAATCGTTCAGGCTATACATCAAGGCGACGGAGAACGCATAATTGTTCAATCCCCTATTCGGCATGGTGGTGGCACCATTGGAGAAGTGGACAATGGAGAGACCCGTATTCAGGTCAATGCCCCCCGGAAGAGTGAACTTTAGATACGGGAAGAGGGAGACATGCGCATTGTGTTTCCAACCAACCGCCACATTGTCAGGGTTCTTGAACCGATCGTAATGGTTCCAATTGGTGGAATATCCGAAATTGATCTCATAATTGAGTTTCAGCCAATTTGTTAGCTGGACAATCCTTGCCCCATAGGTGCCGAAGAAAGAGACCGGCTTTCCCAAACGCTCGTCATGGAAACGAGGAAATGAGACCCCCACGCCATAGTATGGATTGCGGTAAGTACGGGCCTGCCATTTGTCGGGACGCACACCCCAGTTCAACTGAACCGATATTTGCGAGAAATCATGGACTTCACGCTCCGGCGCATACTCCCACTGCTGCTTCTGCAAATCGAAATGGCCACCCTTCACGAAATCATTTGTTTGAAAGACACCCCCCACATCCAGCTTCGCGCCGAAAGAGATGGGCAGTTTGTTTTTTTGTGAGACGGCACAACTATCTTCAGCAGAGGCATCGACTAGCAGGAACGATAAACATCCGAAAAAAAGGAACAACCGAAATAAAGAGAATGTATTCCAAAAGATTCTCATCCTACATTTTTCTTGAGACAGACCCCGATTCTTTTCAGTCTGCATAGTTAATAACCGATGTCGGAAGAACCATCGCATTCCACATGCGCAATCCGACACTGCAAAAGTAAGAAAAAACAGCATATTGACGAGGGTCCCATTTGCATTTTTTGCAAAATCAACCTATTTTTGCAAGAAACATAAATGAAAACCAAGATGAAAAAAACAATATCATTCTTTGTAGCATGCCTACTCACCACAATTTTAAGCGCACAGATCCAAAAACCTGTCAAATGGAACATCCAATGTGGTGAAATAGACAAGAACGGCACGATCACCTTAACCTTCAAAGCCAACATCGAGGAGGGATGGCATATCTACGGCATGCAGATGCCTGAAGAGGGACCGATACCAACCTCCTTCCATTTCACAGAGAAAAAGGGTGTCTCCTTAGAGGGAACCGTCGAGGCGGACAAGAAGACGAAGTGTGGTATGGATGCCCTATTCGGGATGGAGCTCTGCGAATACAACAAAGAGGTCACCTTCCAACAAAAAGCAAAAGTCTCCAAGGAGAAAGGATATAAGATAGCCGGATACGTGGAGTACATGGCCTGCGACAACACCAACTGTCTCTCCCCGACAAAAGAGCCTTTCTCCTTCCAATTGGACGGTACGGGGAAAACGGAAGAGAAAGCCGCAACGCCCGCAAACAGCCAAGAGGGCGAGGCAACGTCCGAACCGACGGCCACCATCGCTCCACTACAGCTTCCTGACGTCAATGAGGAGACCGACACTTGGAAGCCCGTCATAGACCAAATGAGTGCGAGCGACACTACCGGACAATCGTCGAACAGCTCGCTCTGGCTAATCTTCTGCTTAGGAATGCTCGGAGGCATATTAGCCATACTCACCCCATGCGTATGGCCCATCATCCCTATGACAGTCAGTTTCTTCCTGAAGAAAGACGGTGACGCAAAGAGCGGTCGAATGTCCGCCATCCTCTATGGAAGCTCCATCATACTCATATACGTGGGCTTAGGCGTCGTGCTGACATTGCTATTCGGCGCCAACGCACTCAATGCGCTCTCCACCAGCGCAATCTTCAATCTGTTCCTATTCCTGCTGCTCATCCTCTTCGCCATCTCCTTCTTCGGAGGGTTCGAACTGACACTGCCGGCATCATGGAGCACGAAGATTGACAGCAAGGCGGAAGAGACCGCAGGCATCCTAGGCATTCTACTCATGGCGCTGACACTGGTGGTCGTATCCTTCTCCTGCACCGGACCGATAGTCGGAACATTGCTGGTAGAGGTCTCCACGGGAGGGAACATCCTCGCACCGACGGTAGGCATGTTGGGATTCTCCATCGCGCTTGCGGTGCCATTCACCATCTTCGCCTTCTTCCCGAACCTGTTGAAGAAACTGCCACGCTCCGGAAGTTGGCTGAACACCACCAAAGTGCTCCTTGGATTCTTCGAATTGGCCTTTTCGCTTAAATTCCTCTCCGTGGCCGACATGGCTTACGGTTGGGGCATCCTCAGCAGAGAAACGTTCCTCTCCATTTGGATCATCATATTCGTCTTGGTCGGTCTCTACATCTTAGGCAAGATAAGGTTCAAGGACGAAGAGCCATTGGAGGGCATCTCCGTCTGGAGACTATTCGGAGGCGGGGCGTCGTTGGCTTTCGCCATCTACCTCGTTCCAGGACTTTGGGGCGCACCGCTAAAGATCGTGAGCGCATTCGCACCACCTATGATGACGCAAGAGTTCAACCTACACCATGCGGAAGAGGCGCAATTCTACGACTACGACGAGGCCATCGCATACGCCAAAGAGAAAGGGAAACCCGTTTTGGTGGACTTCACAGGCTACGGCTGCGTGAACTGCAGGAAAATGGAGAGCGCCGTATGGAACAAGCCTCAAGTGAAGGAACTGATCGACAATGAGTTCATTCTCGTATCCCTCTTCGTGGACGACAAACGCAGTCTGCCGGAGCCTATCACCATCAAGAAAGGGGAGAAAGAGGCATACGTAACCACCTACGGAGAGAAGTGGAGTTTCCTTGAGGAATACAAATTCGGGGCCAATTCAATGCCTTTCTACGTAATCGTCGACAAGGAGGGCAACGCACTAAGCAAACCATACGGGTTCTCCGAAGACGCGGACGCATTCGCACAATTCCTTCAAGAAGGGGTGAAAAAGCACAAAGAGGCTGCACACACCCTACCCTTCACAATGAAAACAGTTGGAGAATAATCAAACACGAATCAAGCCAATAGAATGATAGAAGACCTTTTAAAGAGACGATCCATCCGCAAGTTCAAGGCGACCGAAGTGCCGGACGAGCTACTCAACGAATTGTTCACCGCTGCATTCCAAGCCTCGACGACGGGCAACATGCAGCTGTACAGCGTCGTCGTAACCAAGGACAAGAAGAAAAGGGAGGAACTGGCACCCGCCCACTTCAACCAACCCGCCTACGCGAACGCGCCAATGGTTCTGACCTTCTGTGCGGACTTCAACCGATTCACCAAGTGGTGCGAGCAAAGGAACGCAACCCCAGGATATGACAATGCGGAGTCGCTCATCTGCGCCATCCTCGACACCACCATAGTGGCACAGACCTTCTGCGTGGCGGCGGAAAGGAAAGGATTAGGCATCTGCTACTTGGGCACGACGACATACAATCCAGACCAGATCGCCAAGGCATTGAACCTCCCCAAACTGGTCGTACCGATCGTAACACTCTCCGTAGGCTACCCGGACGAGAACCCGCCCGTGTCAGACCGCCTGCCTCTCGAAGGAATCGTACACTACGAAACATACGAAGACTACACCCCAGAACGCATCGACAAACTATTCCAAGGGAAAGAAGCCTTGCAGGAGAACAAAAACTTCGTGGAGGTAAACGGCAAGGAAAACCTTGCGCAAATCTTCACAGATATCCGATACACGAAGAAAGACATGGAGTTCTTCTCCCAAAAGTTGAAAGAGTTCATTCAAGCGCAAGGATTTAGATAATTTTGAATTATGAATTTTGAATTATGAATTAGGGAAATAAATCAAGGCTTTTTACGCAAAAATTTTTTCTTGTAAATTTTTTTTTGTAATATCGTGACCGAAATTTATACTAAAATACAGGGACTGTGAATACAAAAGAAATCATAGCAGAAATAAAAGCACGGCTACAAATCGACGCTGCGACTTCGGACTCGCTATTCAGAGGCTTTGCCGAAGCATTAAAGAAAGAACTACTTGCCAACAATGTAGTATCGCTACAAGGATTCGGTTCATTTGAGGCAAGACGAAAAGCGGAACGTATATCCGTCAACCCCGCAACCAAAAAGAGGATGCTGATTCCTCCGAAACAATCCATCGCATTCAAACCAAGCAGCACAATAAAAGAGAAATTTAATCAGTAGTTCCTAAACATATCATGAATAACAAAGTCACACTACAAGATTTGGCGGAACAACTATCCGCAATTTCCGGGCAATCTAAAAAACTCTCCGAAGGGTTCCTGCGAGCGCTCACCGAAATAGTGGAAGAGGCACTCGCCAAAGACGGTATCGCAAAAGTAAAAGGAATCGGCACATTCAAGATTGTCGCCATCGAAGAAAGAAAAAGTGTTAGCGTGACAGATGGTAGCGCAGTTATTATTCCTGCCCATAAAAAAATTACATTCACACCCGAAAAAGAACTCAAAGAGGCGGTCAACAAGCCGTTCGAAGACCTCGAAACCTATATTCTCCCAAGCGACGGACCTGTAGACGGGCCCTTTGTGGACGATGAGGATGAAGAGGAGGCTGATGAGATCGCCAACTCAACCGATGACATAGCATCCACTCCTGTGCAACCCTACAGCACACCGGTTGTGGAAACACCGCAGTACACCGCCCCTGTGACGGAGACACCGCAGTACACTGCCCCTGTGACGGAAACACCGCAGTACACCGCCCCTGTGACGGAAACACTGCAGTACACCGCACCTGTGGCAGAGACACCGCAATACACCGCCCCTGTGACGGAGACACCGCAGTACACCGCCCCTGTGACGGAAACACCGCAGCACACCGCCCCTGTGACAGAAACACCGCAATACACTGCCCCTGTGACGGAGACACCGCAGTACACAGCCCCAGCAACAGAGGCACCGCAGTACACAGCCCCTGTGACGGAAACACCGCAGTACACCGCGCCTGTGGCAGAGACACCGCAATACACCGCCCCTGTGACGGAGACACCGCAGTACACTGCCCCTGTGACGAAAACACCGCAATACACTGCCCCTGTGACGGAAACACCGCAATACACTGCCCCTGTGACGGAAACACCGCAGTACACAGCCCCTGCAAACGATCAAGCATCGACCGTTAACGATCCAATCGTGGAAAAGAGTGAGGTTCCGAACACTACAGTTCCAGAGGCCACCACTCCACAGGGAACAAGCGAGCAAGCGGCTCCAGAAGCGACGACCATCACACCTCCCGCAACAGAGGAGTGCGCTCCAGTTGGTCCTACCCCAACCGAGGAGATCCAACAGACCACAGAGCAAGAGGTTCCGAGCAAAGAGCAGACAGAGAAGGTAGAAGCATCCACCACCTCTGCAGGAGAGCAAACAGAGGCACCAAACACGGCACCAACCGGCAACAGTGAGGCGACCACAGAAACAGGGGGAGCAAGCGAGCCACAAGGAAAAGAATCCACGGAGAAAACGGAGCCCCTCAACACTGCCAATGTGAACGACATCAAGCAGAAAGGTCGTCCAAAGAAAAGGAAAAAGGAGAAGAACAAAAATCTATTGATCGTCATCATCATATTAGTCCTTCTCATCCTTGCCTGCCTCTTCTACGCATTCAAGGGAAGCAAAGGAGTCTCCACCAGCCTCGACGAGATCAAGTCAAAGATCACGCATCTATTCGTCAACACGCCTGTGAAACAAAACACAGACACCCTCATTCCGAAGGACACCACACCTGTGGTTAAGCCAGAGGATGAATACTTCGACGAGAAAATAGAGGACATGTACGAAGCGGCTCAAGCAGACCAAGCATTCCCTGAAGTTGTCGAGATAGAGCAGAACTGGGATTGGTTCGAAGAGGGCTTGAAGAAATTCATCAAGAAAGAATATCCGAAAATCAATTTTGAGGTCACGGGAGAACCAGCGATAGACACCATCAGAAACGGTCAGACGCTCGCATCCCTGTCGCGTAAGCACTACGACGGAGTAAAAGACTTTTGGGTTTACATCTATCTCTACAACAAAGATGTGATCCGTAGGCCAGACAACGTATCCGCCGGAACGGTCGTGAAGATACCGCAACTGGACGAATCTGTCATCAACCCAGACTCCTACGAGTGCATCAATGCCGCCAAAGACGTCAAAGAGAGTTATTTGAGACTATTCAATTAAAAAAACGAATTAGAGGGAGAGCCACTTGGAACATATTTCAGGTGGCTCTTTTTCATGAAAACAAATGAAAAGTTAAAGCAATTTAAAAAAATTATAATTGTTATTAAACGGAGAAAAAGATAGGCTATAATTTTGTACATTTGCGTATCAGTAAATGCAGGCAAGAAAAAAACAAATAATAAGAAAATATAAATATTAAAATACAAAACAATATGAATCAGTCAGTAGACTTCAAGGCTCTAGATGAGAAAATCAAGAAGCACAGTGAGTTCGTAGATCTCTTGATGATGGGCATGAACAAATCCATCGTCGGGCAAAAACACCTAGTGGAATCATTATTGATCGGATTGTTGGCAGATGGACACGTCCTCTTGGAAGGCGTACCAGGACTAGCCAAGACATTAGCCATTAAGACATTAGGGCAACTGATCGAAGCCAAATACAACAGAATCCAGTTCACGCCAGACCTTTTGCCAGCCGACGTGATCGGAACCATGATCTATAGCCAGAAAACAGAGGAATTCAGCATCAAGAAGGGACCTGTCTTCGCCAACCTGGTATTGGCCGATGAGATCAACCGTGCGCCTGCGAAAGTGCAGAGTGCCCTATTGGAGGCCATGCAGGAGAGACAGGTAACCATCGGAGAAGAGACCTTCAAGTTGCCGTCCCCATTCCTCGTGTTAGCCACCCAGAACCCAATCGAGCAAGAGGGAACCTACCCATTGCCAGAGGCGCAGTTGGACCGTTTCATGCTGAAGGTGCACATCACCTATCCAAAGCCAAAAGAGGAGATGGAGATCATCAAGCAGAACATCCAACGTGAGGAGGTGAAGATTGAGCCGATCCTCAAGCCAGAGGACATCATCAAAGCAAGGAAAGTCGTTCAAGAAGTCTATGTGGACGAAAAGATCGAGCGCTACATCGTAGACATCGTACACGCCACCCGATTCCCGAAGGAGAAGAACTTGGGACACTTGCAGGACATGATCTCCTTCGGAGGTTCTCCACGTGCATCCATCAACTTGGCGTTGGCAGCCCGCACATACGCATTCCTGATGAGAAGAGGCTACGTTATCCCAGAAGATGTGAGAGCCATCGCACACGACGTGCTGAGACACCGTATCGGATTGAGCTACGAGGCGGAAGCGAACAACGTGACCAGCGAGGACATCGTCAGCGAGATCATCAATGCGGTAGAGGTACCATGATCAAAGAAGGGAATAGCTGAATCAGACCAAGATGCAAGACACAAACGAAATACTAAAAAAGGTTCGGAAGATAGAGATCAAGACCAAAGGCCTTTCTCGGAACATCTTCGCAGGAGAGTACCACTCGGCCTTCAAGGGTCGGGGTATGACCTTCTCGGAAGTCCGCGAATACCAATATGGCGACGACATCCGAAACATCGACTGGAACGTGACCGCTCGTTTCAACAAACCCTTCATCAAAGTATTTGAGGAAGAGCGTGAAATGACCATGATGCTCCTCGTCGACGTGTCAGCCAGCGGAGACTTCGGAACACAAGTCCAGAAGAAGAGGGAGATGATGACGGAACTAGCCGCCACCATAGCTTTCTCCGCCATCCAAAACAACGATAAGATCGGCGTCATCTTCTTCTCCGACAAAATAGAGAAATTCATTCCGCCCCAAAAAGGCAAGAAGCACGTGCTGTACATCATCCGCGAGTTGCTCGGTTTCGAGCCGGAAAGCAACAAGACCGACCTAGAATGCGCATTGGTCTACCTGACCAACGCCATCAAGAAGAAATGTACAACTTTCATCATATCTGACTTCATCTGCAAAGACTTCCGCCAGTCACTGACCATCGCCAACAGGAAACATGACGTCGTGGCACTGCACATCTACGACAAAAGGGAAACCGAACTGCCTTCTGTGGGCTTGATCAAAATGAAGGACGCGGAGACCGGCAAAGACATGTGGATAGACACCTCCAACGCAAAGGCCAGGAGCATCTACCACAGCAACTGGAAAGAACGACAGGAGCAGATCAAACAAACCTTCTCCCAATGCGGAGTGAACTCCATCGCCATCTCCACCGGCGAAGACTACGTGAAGGCGTTAATGAAACTCTTCCAACAACGCATGTAAAAGGACATCAGAAATGAAAAGACTGAAATATCTCATCGGGATACTACTTGCGGCGACAACCTCCGCCTCGGCAGGCCCAATAACCGCTAGGGCTACGATGGACTCAACCACCATACTCATCGGAGAGCAGAGGATCATCCATTTGGAGGTGGAACAACCGAAAATCATCGCAGTACAATTCCCCGACATAAAAAAAGACAATCTATTGGGGGGAGGCATCGAGGTGCTCCGTTCTATGGGGAAAGACACGACCGTGATCAAAAACGGAAGCATCCGGGTTCGAGAGGACCTAATCGTCACCGCCTTCGACACAGGACGCTATGAAATACCTCCTTTCAAGTTCGAGACACACGAGCCTGGATACTCCTCCGTGTACCCTACCGAAAAGATCATCGTCAATGTAGTCACCATCGAGGAAGATTTTTCCAAGGCAAGCATCAAAGGCAGCCACGACCTCATTCGCCCCGGATTCAACTTCAAACGGATATTCCAATACTTCACACTTCTACTCATCCTGGCAGGATTGGTTTTCATCGGCATCGTCTCCATCATGTTCTTCTCCAAGAAGAAAGAACAGGATATCCTCTCTTTCGACACGAAAGACAAGAGAACCCCAGAAGAGGTGGCCTTGTCATCCCTCATGAGCATCAAGGAGGAGAAGATCTGGGAACAGGGGCAGCAAAAGACCTACTACACCCAGATTACGGATACACTGCGTAACTATTTCATGGAACGATTCCACATCGGTGCGTGGGAAATGACCTCTCGACAGATCATCGAGGAACTGAAGGAAGACGAAGACGCTAAACGTGTCGAGGATAAGATCGCTCAAGTATTCCAGATATCCGACATGGTCAAGTTCGCTAAATACAAACCATCCGAGGAAGAGAACGAATTAAGCATCGTCAACGCAATGTTCATCGTACAACAGACGACCCAAGTCCAAAATCAGGAGCCAGAAAGCGGCACACCGCAGGATGGCTCAAATGAGGAGGAAGGAAAACCGTTTACGTTATCCAAATAAGCATTAGTATTATGACAGTCACATACGTACACCCGTCTTATTTTTACCTACTGCTACTTCTAATACCAATCATAGCTTGGTATATCTGGAAGAACGGGAAGACATCGCCTAGTCTGCGAATGTCCACGACAGAGACCATAAAGGGAATAAAAAAGAGCTACAAGGTATATCTCTTGCACCTCCCTTTCATCTTCAGAATATTGGCCCTGACAGCGCTCGTCTTCGCATTGGCAAGACCTCAATCGTCAGACAACCTCTCCAACAAGAACGTAGAGGGTATCAACATCGTAATGTCCTTGGATATCTCTGAGAGTATGCGGGCCGAAGACCTGAAACCGACGAGATTGGACGCCGCAAAGAAAATCGGCGCGGAGTTCATCATGAACAGGCCAAACGATAACATCGGCTTGGTCGTTTTCGCAGGCGAGAGCTTCACACAAAGCCCACTCACCACCGACAAGACAGCCTTGGTCAGCCTACTCAACAACGTGAGCGACGACATGATGGAGGACAAAGGAACCGCCATCGGCCTCGGTATCGCCAACGCAGTCAATAGAATCAAAGACGTGGACGCCCCGTCCAAAGTCATCATCCTACTGACGGACGGATCCAACAACAGAGGAGAGATCGACCCGCTAACGGCGGCAGACCTTGCAGCGACCTATAAAGTCAGAGTCTACACCATCGGCGTCGGCACGAACGCTCCCCAAGCGCCTATCCGAATCAACGGACAAAGGATGATGATGCCAGTCGACATCGACGAAGGCACGTTGCAGGAAATTGCGAAGAAGACAGGCGGAAGGTACTATAGGGCGACAAACAACGAGTCGTTGAAGTCCATTTACCAAGAGATAGACCAATTAGAGAAAACGAAAATACAGGTGACGGAGTATTGCAAAAAGAACGAAGAGTACCTGCCATGGGCCCTCTTCGCACTCTCAATGCTCATACTTGAAATAGTGCTCCGCAAAACATTATTACGTCACATACCATAAAAGAGGAGGAAGAGAGATGTTATTCAAATTCGCAAATCCAGATCTTCTATTTCTGCTGTTCATCGTGCCAGCCTTCATCATAGGCTTTATCGTCACAAGAATATTGAGGACAAGAAACATAAAAAAATTCGGAGACTCCAATCTGATGCAATCACTAATGCCTGGCGTGTCCAGCGTAAGAGAGATCACGAAATTCTCCCTGCTGATGCTCGCTTTAGTAGCTATCATCATCTGTGCGGCACGCCCTCAATTCGGTTCCAAACTGGATACCGTCAAGAAGAAAGGCGTCGAGGTGATGGTGGCGCTGGACATCTCCAACTCCATGTTGGCGGAAGACATCAAACCGAACCGATTGGAACGCTCAAAAAACATGCTATACCAGATCCTGGACGGATTAGAGAACGACAAGATCGGTGTCGTCGTGTTCGCGGGAACAGCCTTCACGCAACTACCCATCACGACCGATTATCAATCATCGAGGATGTTCATCTCCTCCATCTCCCCAAAACTGATTGACCTGCAAGGAACGGCAATAGGCGGAGCGTTGGAGAAGGCCTGCAGCGCATTCTCGGAGGAGACCGAAAACGGGAAGGCGATCATCGTCATCACGGATGGAGAAAACCACGAAGACGATGCGGAATCAGCCGCAAAGAAAGCCGCCGAAAAGGGCATACAAGTGAACGTGGTGGGAATCGGATCCGTCAACGGAGCTCCTGTTCCGATCGAGGGAACAAACGACTACATCAGAGACCAAGCGGGCAACTACATCAGTTCCGCCCTCAACGAGAACATGTGTATGAAAATCGCCCAAGCGGGCAACGGCATCTATGTTCGCGCGGACAATTCAAACAATGCCCTGAAGATCATTCAAGAAGAGATCAACAAGATATCCAAAAATGAAGTGGACGTCAAAGTTTACTCGGAATATGAAGAACAATACCCCACATTCGCATGGATCGCCCTCATGATCCTCGCATTGGAATTGTTCATCATGGAAAAGAAAAACAGACTGTTCAGGAACCTCAAATTATTCAACAAATAATTGTGACATATTATGGATAAGAAGAAATATATAATAATCGTCGGAAGCACTATCGCAATATTGCTGGCACTGATTATTTTCAACATACTGAATATTTCCAACTTCTCATTCGAGCAAAAAGAGGACACACTCAAGGAGGGAAATAAATTCTACGACAAGTCGCAGTACGAAAACGCTTTAGCCCGATACAACTTATTATTGGCCGCAGACTCCCTATACCAAGCGGCAGAATACAACAAGGCTAACACCTACTGCCAAAAGAAACGCTATGACTTGGCGGACTCCACATACAAAAATGCGGCCCGCAAATACATGATGAACTATCCCCAAAGTGCGGAGAGCCTGGAGGACGAATTCTTGGCAAAAACCTATCACAACAAAGGGAACTCGAACATGCGTAAAGTTCCACCGATGGACTCCCTCATCATGATGGAAGAAGAATACAAACAGATGAACGGGAATATGGACTCATTGAATAAAGTCTTCGCACAGGCTAATGTACAGATGAACGCACAACAGATGTCTGGACAGAATTCATTCATGCAATCTCTTATGCAGGAGGCTTATAAAAAGTTGACCGATGATCTGAAAAACGTACACAACGCAGTTGAGGATTATAAGAATTCCTTACGAAAGGACTCGAAAAACGATAGCACAAGGTACAACCTCGCTTACGCACAGGAGTACGAAAAGAGATTGTTGGATATCTTGAAGGATATGACTCCTCCAGACAACCAGCAGCAACAGAACCAAGACAAGCAAAACCAGAATCAACAAAACCAGCAGAACCAAGACCAGCAGGATCAGCAGAACCAGGATCAAAACAGCAAAGAGGATGAACGGAGAAATACCGAAGAGAAGAACGGAGAGAAGGATCTAAACGCTGAATTGTCCAAAGAGAACGCAGAGCAGATCCTGAAGGCAATGGAAAAGGACGAAGAGAACACCTTGAAAAAAATTCGTCTGCAAAGGAACAAAGAGCATCAGAGACGTCGCATCGAGAAGAACTGGTAATCGATCGGTCTAGGCTCACGCAAGGAGGGCCGACGCTCAATGCCAATGGGTCCAAACTGATCATTCCGAGAGAATGATTGGCTGTAAAAATGATTGAGAATAAGAGGTAATTTAGTACCTTTGTAGGTGCAAACAAAATAGAATATGAAAAATAGGATATTGATAACACTGCTTCTCCTGATGGGAGGCATCAACATGCTGAGGGCCAACAACGACAACGTGTCATTCAAGCTCAGTGCGCCGTCGGTAGTGGAAATGAACCAACAATTCAAGATTGAATACACCATCACCAATGCCTCTCCTCAGATCTCAGCACCAGACTTAAAGGACTTCGTCGTATTGGCTGGACCGTCACAATCGCAATCCAGTTCCGTCTACATGACGAACGGAAGCTACACAAGACAATCTTCCCTATCCATCACGTACATACTCACCCCAAAAAAGGAGGGAACCTTCACCATATCGCCATCCAGCTTTAAACTGAACGGCGAAACCATCATGTCCAACGCAACCACGATCAAGGTGGTCCCTGCAGGACAAAACTCGGCTCAACACGCACAGGGACAAAGCAACGCTAACGGGCAGTCCGCTGCGACAACCGCAGGAAACGACGTGTTCATCCGAACCACCTTCTCGAAGAAAACCGTCTACGAGCAAGAAGAACTCGTGGCAACCATCACGCTCTACCACAGGGGCAATGTCCTTGAAATAGAAGATGCCAAGATGCCTGAATACAAGGGCTTCATCAGCAAAGACATTCAATTAAAGAGAGAGGAGCAACCTGGAACTGATGTCGTGAACGGTGTCAAATACCAAACATTCAAACTGAAACAGACAATCCTCTATCCTCAGAAGAGCGGTCCGATAGAAATCGAGAAAGGACAACTCACCGCCATCATCCAAGTGCCTACGGGTGGCCAAAGAAGAGGCTTCTGGGGATTCGACGACATCTTCAACACCATGAAGAGGGTTCGTAAGATCATCCCTATAGAGGGAACCAAAATAGAGGTTAAAGCGCTGCCATCGGAAGGCAAACCGGCCGACTTCAACAATGCGGTGGGCTCCTTCAAGATGGAAAGCGATATCAGTAAGACTGAGACGAAAGCCTACGAGCCAATCACTATCAAGGTGAAGATATCTGGAACGGGTAATATCAAGTACGTAAAAAGCCCTACATTTGAATTCCCTTCAGACTTCGACACCTATCCTCCGAAGGAGAACCAGAAGGTCAATGGCAACTCGGGAACAAGGGAAATCGACTATCTGGTCATCCCTCGCCACGCCGGCACATTCGAGATCCCAGCCGCAACCTTCTCCTACTTTGATCTGAACACAAGGAAATATAACACCCTCAAGACAAAAGCGTTCACATTGAACGTGGAAAAGGGAGACAACAACACGGATAATAGCCAAGTCATCTCCAACTACACAAACAAAGAGAACGTTAAGTTCCTCGGCAAGGAGATACGATACATCAACGCAAACAACACGTCAGTGGAGAAAAGCGAAAAGAATATCTATGGTTCGCTCGGATTCTGGCTCTGGTACATCATCCCGCTCCTATTGTTCATCGTTCTAGTGATATTGTACAGAAAGCAAATCAAGGAGAACGCTAACGTCGCATTGGTGAAAAACAAGAGGGCGAACAAGCAAGCGAAGAAACGTCTGAAGAAGGCTGACACATACCTGCAGAGCGGAGAAAGCGAGTTGTTCTACGAAGAAGTGCTGAAAGCTCTATGGGGATACGTAAGCGACAAGCTAAGCATACCTCTGTCTCAACTCAACAAAGAGACCATCGAAGAGGAACTGACGAATCGGAAAGTGGAGGACGACACCATCCAATCGTTCATGGATATCCTCCGCACATGCGAGTTCGCACGATTCGCCAAATCAGACAGTCAGAACTCGATGGACGATCTCTACAACCAGACCGTTGACGTAATAGGAAAATTGGAAGAACAAGTAAGGAAGTAAGATTATGAAGAAGATAATTATATTGCTCGCATTGACACTGCTGTCGGTTAGCACATTCGCGGCGGAATCAAGCAAGATGAAGCAAGCCAACGAAGCCTATAAAGAGGGTAAATATGAGTTGGCGGACAGTCTTTACACCGAAGTGATGAACAAAGAGGGTGTTTCGTCCGCACTGTACTACAACTTGGGAAATGCAAAGTATAAACGGGGGGAAATAGCGTACGCCATACTCTACTACGAGAAGGCGCTCAAAGTCAGCCCGGACAATGAGGACGCCAAATACAACCTCGAATTGGCGAAGAGCCAGACGGTGGACAAAATCGAGACCATGGAGAAGTTCGTCCTCTCGGAATGGAACCAGTCCATCCAAAACGGCACCTCCTCCAACGGTTGGGCGAAATGGAGCATCTTCGCCTTCATCCTCACGTTGATACTCATCGGACTATACATTTTCTCGACCAAAATATTGATGAAGAAGATCGCCTTCTTCTCCGCCATCGTGACCTTGGTGTTTTCCATCATCGCATTCGGCTACGCCAAAGCGCAGAACAACGCCATGACAAAGGACGAGAGCGCCATCATCATATCCCCAACCATCACAGGGAAAAGCACGCCTGACGAATCAGGGAAGGACCTCTTCGTATTGCACGAAGGCACAAAGGTGCGTATCAAGAGTAAAATCGGTGATTGGGTCGAGATACAAATGGAAGACGGAAACACAGGCTGGGTTTCTTCCAAGAAAGTGGAAATCATATAGCATAAACAACATGGCAGAATTGGATTTCAACGAGACGCAAGCGGCTATCAAGAATTACACCGACGACGACATCAAGCACTTGGAAGGTCTTGAGCACGTCAGGCTCCGCCCAGGTATGTACATCGGAAAACTGGGTGACGGTTCCCACTACGACGACGGAATCTATGTGCTGCTGAAAGAGGTGATAGACAACAGTATCGACGAGTTCAGAATGGGCGTCGGCAAACAGATCGAAATCACCCTGCAGGACGGTGCGATAACCGTTCGTGACTATGGTCGAGGCATTCCGTTAGGCAAGATCGTGGAAGCGGTCTCCATCATGAACACGGGTGCCAAATACGACAATAAATCATTCAAGAAATCCGTCGGACTGAACGGTGTGGGTACCAAGGCGGTCAACGCCCTCTCCGAGAGTTTCAGGGTACAGAGTTTCCGTGAAGGGAAAACAAGAATCGCTGAATTCTGCCGTGGCGAACTCGTCAGCGACACCGGAATCATCGACGGTGAAGGCGAGAACGGTACCATCACCTACTTCAAACCAGACAATGACCCGAAGATTTTCGGGAACTACAAATACAAGGAGGAGTTCGTGGAGACCATGCTCCGCAACTACAGTTACCTGAACACGGGTCTGACCATGATCTTCAACGGTCAAAAGTTCACTTCAAGACATGGATTGCTGGACTTGCTCAACGCCAATCTGGTGGAGAACCCCCTCTACCCTATCATACACTTCAAGGGTGAGGACATCGAAATAGCCTTCACCCACTGCATGCAGTACGGAGAGGATTACTACTCCTTCGTCAACGGTCAGCATACCACCCAAGGCGGTACGCACCAATCCGCTTTCCGTGAGGCGATCGGTAAGACCATCAAGGAGTTCTACAACAAGAACATGGAGTTGCCTGACATCCGCGCAGGTCTAGTGGCCGCAATCTCCATCAGCGTGGAGGAGCCGGTCTTCGAGAGCCAAACAAAAACAAAACTGGGCTCACGCGACATGAACCCGACGGATGGTGTGTCCATCAACAAGTTCGTCAACGACTTCGTCAAGGAGCAACTCGACAACTATCTACACAAGAACCAAGACACGGCAGATATCCTGCTGAAAAAGATACAGGACGCTGAAAAAGAGCGCAAAGCGATCGCCGGCATCACCAAAGCCGCCCGCGAGCGCGTGAAGAAAGTGAGCCTCTGCAACCGTAAACTACGCGACTGCAGGATCCACTACAACGACACCAAAGGAGAGAATCAGGAGAAGACCTGCATCTTCATCACCGAGGGAGACTCCGCGAGCGGTTCCATCACGAAGAGCCGAGACGCCAACCTACAGGCCGTATTCTCCCTGCGAGGAAAGCCAGAAAACAGTTACGGGAAGAAACGTACCATCGTCTACGAGAACGAGGAGCTGAACCTTCTACAAGCCGCACTGAACATCGAAGACGGCATGGAAGGACTCCGCTACAACAAGGTGATCATCGCCACCGATGCCGATGTCGACGGAATGCACATCCGTCTGCTCTTGCTCACCTTCTTCCTGCAATTCTTCCCCGACCTCGTGCGCAACGGACACGTCTACATCCTAGAGACCCCTCTGTTCCGCGTGAGGGACAAGAAACAAACCTTCTACTGCTACTCGGACGAGGAGAGAATCGACGCTATCAAGACGCTCGAGAAGTCTGGTTCGAAAGTGGAGATCACCCGATTCAAAGGTTTGGGAGAGATATCGCCAGACGAGTTCAAGGGATTCATCGGCGACAATATCAGGCTCGACCAAGTCTCCATGAGGAAAGACGATGACCTCAGCAACATGCTGGAGTTCTACATGGGCAACAACACCCAGCAACGTCAGGACTTCATCATCGAGAACCTAGTGATCGAGGAAGACGCACCTAACGAATAACACTGAGAAATATAACATCAATTATTACAATGAAAGAATTAAAAGACATGGTGATAGGCATCTGTAACGACCACGCAGGCGTGGAAGTGAAGAACTACATCATCGAGCAATTAGGCGACCAAGTACAAGCGTTCATGAACTTCGGAACCAACACGACCGACAGTTGCGACTACCCTGACTATGCGCATCCCATGGCTGAAGCGATAGAAAACGGACAATGCGACATGGGCATCGCCATCTGTGGAACAGGCAACGGTATCTCCATGACCTGCAACAAGCACCAAGGCATACGCGCCGCCCTCTCATGGGAAGTGGAAATCGCCAAATTGGGCCGCCAACACAACAACGCCAACGTGGTAGGTATTCCTGCCCGCTTCATCTCCAAAGAGAAGGCGTTGGAGATCGTGAAGGCATTCCTCACCACCGATTTCGAAGGAGGCAGACACGAGCGCAGGGTCGCTAAGATAGCTGTGAAATAAACCATCGCAAGACATGAAGGAACTACGTGCAGATTGTCAATAGGCAATGCACAAAAAAAAGGACGATGTACACACCATCCAAGATGTACATCGTCCTCTTTATTTAAACAAGCTCAATCAACGAACCCTCATTTCAAAATTCTTAATTCTTAATTCTTAATTCAAAATTACCTAATCCCCCTCCTATTCAAAGCCTTCCGATACTTATTAGCATTCGCTTGGTGCGCCTCATAGGTAGCGGCGAAGTTATGGTAGCCAGAGAAATCCTCCCTAGCGCACATATAGAGATAATCATGGTTCTCGAAATTGAGCACCGCATCGATGCCCTCCACGGAAGGGATACGAATCGGTCCTGGAGGCAAACCCTCATACTTGTATGTGTTATACGGAGAGTCATACTCAAGATGACCCTTATAGATACGTTTCAAGGAGAAATTCTGCAAAGCGAACTTCACCGTAGGGTCCGCCTGCAGAGGAATACCCTTATGGTAACGATTCAGATATAGGCCCGCCACGCGAGGCTTCTCGTCCGGTTTACGCGTCTCCTCATCAACGATAGAGGCCAATGTGCTGACCTGCTGCTGGGTCAATCCGACCTCCGCCAGCTTGTCCATACGCTCATTCGTCCAAAACTTATCATACTCCTTCTTCATGCGATGGATAAGATCCTCCGGAGAGATGTCCCAATAGACCTCATACGTGTTCGGGATGAACAACGAAACGATATTCTCCGGGTTCGTACCATATTTAGCGCAGATATTCTGGTCACATAGAGCGGTAAGCATATCACTCTGCGACATCCGCAGATTCTTAGTGACCTTCTCCGCCAAATCCTTCTTCGTACGTATGTTATTGAATGTCAGGCGGACGGGCGACTGCTGTCCATACATCAGCTTATGGACGAACTTAAGGGAGCTCTCCCCTTCCACCAACTCGTAACGGCCCGATATCACATTGTTCTGATAATTCAACAACCTAGAGACGAAGCGGAAAGACCACTCCGAACGCAACGCATTCATGCTCTTCAAGGAATCGAGAACGTCATCATAATTCGCCTCTTCATACACCAATAGGCACTTCGACTTATCGCTCACCCGAACGTTAGGAGAAAACAAAGCGTAGAGAGAGAATGCACCAACCAACAAAGCCACGAATCCTATCGCTAAACAGACAATACGTTTTGTTCCCTTATGCTTTTTCTTTGATGATTTCTTTTTCATGGCACCACATCATTATAAAAAAAAAGTTAGCTCGAAAACGAACTAACATATTTAATGCAAAAGCGGTGAGAGGGGGATTCGAACCCCCGGTACGGTAACCCGTACGTCAGTTTAGCAAACTGGTGGTTTCAGCCACTCACCCATCTCACCAAACCCCTTTCGGATTTGCAGTGCAAATGTAGCATTAATTACTGAATCCAGCAAATAGAACGCGACATTTTTTCACCCAATCATTGAAAAATTTCATCGATGATTTTCCCTGTGGCGCCTCGATTCTCCCTAACATAGTCTGACGCATTTGCGGAAGCTGAGCGTAAAGTCTCTGATCCATCAGTCAATAAGTCATCAGCCAAAGCCTCAAACTCAGATAAGTTATGGACAGGGAATGCGGCACGACGGTTCACCATGTCCACCGCCTCCTGGAATCGACCAAAATTAGGGCCGAAGAGTATCGGCATGCCATATACAGCAGCCTCCAACGTATTGTGGATGCCCACACCAAAGCCGCCTCCGATATAGGCAAAATCACCATAGCGATAGACGGAAGAGAGCAATCCGAAGCAATTGATAATCAAGCAATCCGCCTTAGCAGCCTCCGCCTCGTTCGTCTGGTTGTAGAAGACATACGGACGCTTCAGTTTTGAGAGGATATCGTCCAAATGAGACTGGTGGATCTCATGTGGCGCCAAGATCAGTTTCACGCCAGGATGGCGGTTGAAATAGTCACAAAGGATATCCTCATCCTTCGGCCATGAACTACCCGCCACGATCACCTTGGAACCCTGCGCGAATGCAGAGACAATAGGCAACTCCTTGGACTTGGCGGCGATGTCAGCGACACGGTCGAAACGGGTATCACCCGTCAATGAAACGTTCTTCACGCCTATAGAAGAGAGCAAATCCAGCGATACCTGGTTTTGGACAAACAAATGGGTGAAGCAATGAAGCACCTTCCGGTACCAAGAACCATACCACTTGAAGAAAACCTGGTTCGGACGGAAAATGGCTGAGACTATGTAAGTCGGTATTTTTCTCCGTTTCAGTCCGACGATATAATTCATCCAAAACTCATACTTGATGAAGATCGCATATGTCGGATTCACTACGTCCAAGAAACGATTAGCGCTCCATGACGTGTCGATGGGAAGGTAACAGACCACGTCCGCCCCCTCGTAATTTTTTCTGACCTCATAACCAGAAGGGGAGAAGAACGTCAGAACAATCTTGTACTCAGGCTTCATCTGCCTAAGTTTCTCAATAATAGGACGTCCCTGCTCAAACTCTCCCAAAGAGGCGGCATGGACCCAAACATACTTGCTGTTCTTATCCACCTTCTCCGCAATGTATTCAAGTACTCCTTGCCTACCCTTGCAGAATTTGGAAGCCTTTTCGTTCCAAAAAGAGGCCACCCACACACCGAAATGGTATATGAGCATACCTAAATTGTACAACAACTTAACCATGTCATTTAATTACTTCCAACGCCCTGTTCACACGGGCTATTGTTTCTTCTTTACCAAGAATATCTATAATGTTGAAAATATGTGGACCCTTCGCCGCACCCACCAAGGTGATACGGAAAGAGTTCATCACCGTACCCAAATTGTAGCCTTTCGAAGCGACCCAATCGAGCACCAATTGTTCGTTTTCATTAACCTTAGAATAATCATCAATGCCTTTCAACACCTCCACCAACTCACGCAGGCACTGAGGGCTCTCCTCTTTCCAACGTTTCTTCAACGATTTCTCATCATATGCGGTCGGCGCCTCAAAGAAGAAGCTTGCCTGCTCCCACAAGTCGGCCGGGAACGTGATGCGCTCCTTCACCAAAGAGACGATATATTTCAGCTTATCGAATGCGCAAGTGATGCCCTTCTCCTTCAGGATAGGCTCGAACATATGCGCCACCTCCTCGTCAGATTTTCTAATCAAGTACTCATGGTTGAACCATTTGCCCTTCTCATAGTTGAAGCGGGCGCCAGACTTGCTGATACGGTCGATGGAGAAGAGATCGATCAGCTCGTCCATCGAGAGCATCTCCTGATCGTTGCCAGGGTTCCAGCCCAACAATGCGAGGAAGTTGACAACCGCCTCAGGCAGATAGCCAGACTCGCGGTAGCCTGAGGAGATATCACCGCTCTTAGGATCCTTCCATTGCAACGGAAAGACAGGGAAACCTAACTTGTCACCATCACGTTTGCTCAGCTTACCATTGCCCTCAGGCTTGAGCAACAACGGCAAGTGCGCGAATCGAGGCATCGTGTCCGCCCAACCCAAGTAACGGTAGAGCAACACGTGGAGCGGTGCGGAAGGCAACCACTCCTCACCACGGATCACATGGGTGATCTCCATCAAGTGGTCGTCCACAATATTCGCCAAGTGATAGGTAGGCAACTCATCCGCCGCCTTGTATAAAACCTTGTCGTCCAAGATGTTGGAATTGATGACCACCTTGCCACGCACCAAGTCGTCCACCTCGATGTCCTCATCCGGCTCCACCTTGATACGAACCACATACTTCTCACCGGCCGCAATGCGTCGGTTCACTTCATCCTCGCTCAACGTCAAGGAGTTAACCCCTTGCATACGGGTATGTGAATCATATTGGAAATTAGGGATAGCGTTACGTTTCGCATCCAACTCCTCCGGCGTGTCGAATGCATAATATGCATGACCGCTCTCGATCAACTGCTTCACATATATCTTGTAAATGTCGCGGCGCTCGCTTTGGCGGTACGGTCCGTTAGGGCCACCCACGCCCACACCTTCGTCGAAAGTGATACCCAACCATTTGAAGGCTTCGATGATATACTCTTCCGCTCCAGGGACAAAACGCTGAGAATCAGTATCTTCAATTCTAAGCAACAAGTCGCCCCCGTTTTTCTTAGCGAACAAATAGTTGTACAAGCATGTCCTTACACCTCCAATATGCAATGGTCCAGTCGGACTTGGTGCGAAACGCACACGAACTTTTCTTTCTGCCATATTAATGTTATTGATTCGGGGTGCAAAATTACAAAATTGTATGGGATATATGGTCATGTATGCCCAAAATTATGTACCTTTGAACAATTTAAACGATGAAAATCATGATAAACTATAGACAAATACCATCCCCCGCATACGTGGTGGACGAAGTCAGACTACGAAAAAACTTATCGCTGATAAAATCGGTAAAAGAGCGATCCGGAGCGGACATCATCCTCGCCTTCAAGGCTTTCGCGTTGTGGAAGTTATTCCCCATCGTGAGGGAGTACATACCCTACTCCACCGCCAGCTCCCTCTCGGAGGCCCGACTCGCATACGAGGAGATGGGAAACTACGCCCACACCTACTCCCCCGCCTACACGAACGAGGAGTTCGCTGAGATCGCCTCGCTGAGCAGCCATATCACCTTCAACTCCATCCAACAATACGAGCGGAGGAAGGCTGAGATCGAAGGATTCGACCGGCACATATCCTGCGGCATAAGAGTCAACCCGGAGATCTCGCAGGTGGAGACCGACCTCTACAACCCTTGCGCACCAGGCTCCAGGCTAGGAGTCACGGTCGACCAGTTCGGCGGCAAGCTACCCGAAGGCATCGAAGGATTCCACTGCCATGCGCTCTGCGAATCCTCCTCCTACGAGTTCGAGAAGCTCATGCAAGCTTTCGAGGAGAAATTCACCCAATTCCTACCGCAACTGAAATGGGTGAACTTCGGAGGCGGACACCTGATGACACGGAAGGACTACGATGTGGAGCACCTCATCAAGATCGTCAAAGGGTTCAGGAGCCGCTACCCTTGGCTGAAGGTGATCCTCGAGCCCGGAAGCGCATTCGCCTGGCAGACGGGAGAACTCGTCTCCACCGTCGTGGACATCGTGGAGAACCATGGCATCAAGACGGCCATTCTCAACGTCTCCTTCGCCTGCCACATGCCCGACTGCCTTGAAATGCCTTACAAGCCAGCCATCTTAGGAGCAACGGACGAAGTGGAGGGGAAACCCACCTACCGCATGGGAGGCAACAGCTGCCTTTCCGGCGACTTCGTGGGATCATGGTCCTTCGACCACGAGCTGCAGGTCGGGGAGAAGATCGTCTTCATGGACATGATCCACTACACGACCGTCAAGACCACCCTATTCAACGGAGTCTCCCACCCTTCCATCGTACTGTGGACCCAGGACGACAAAATGGAGATGCTACGGAAATTCGGCTACGAAGATTACAAGAGCAGGATGGATTGAGAGAGATACCCAACCAAGGGAAACAAACGCAAAACGTTAAATACAAGCAGAATAGATTTTTACGGAAACATACAAAAAACGATATTCAAGGATACAAAAAAGCCTCAATGTTTACTCCCGAACACTGAGGCTTTTTAGTTGTCATTTTCTGTCTGATCCATAACATTTAAATTAATAGTTGTTTTTCAAATCCTTTGCCTCTACACAAATTCTTGCAACAGAAAAAGCCAACACTACCGAAAAAAATAATCCTAGTACCATAGTCGTAAATTTTAATAAGTGAAACATCTTTCGTTTAACAACAATACAAATATATGCATTATTTTCAATATGACAAACAAAAACGACAAAAATTTTATCACAGAGTGTAAAATTTTTATTTTCGGTAGCAAAATGACACTATTTTAGCACATTAAAGCGCAAATAGACACACAATAAACATACACTTTGTCAGACAACCGAATGAATAATGAATAATGTATGCATATTTAAACAATACCAATGAATAAATAATCTTTTCCGAGACGCTATTCTTGTCTATTCGCACAAAAAAAATCTATATTCGCCTAATTGGTGATAGGAACATTTAGTATAAAACGCCAATAGCTATCCACATAACCACTAAAAACCACCACCATGGCAAGAATCGTATTGACCGCATGCTTATTTGTTGCGCTGATCGCGACGAACGCTCACGCACAGGAGAGTCTGGACGAGATATACAACAAGGCGGAACAAATAGAGTTCCCGTACCAATCAAAGTGCGGGAGAGAAGCATACGGGCAGCCATATACAATTGATACCACGACATTAAAGAAGGTTTTTAGATTCCGGTCGGAAGAAGTTGGGTTTGAGACCTGCGATTATGACATGGACAATGACATCAAAACAAATTGCCGAAAAGAACCAGTTGATGTTGACGTCATTGGAAAATATAGATACTTGGGGTTCAGATGCATTATAGTCAGCACATTCGAAGATTCATCTCCCATATTAGATGGCAAAACATATATCTGCACATTTTCTGACGAAGGTTTTTTCACAGACAGACTTCTAATCTGCCACACAGAACCAAGCCATTATATAAACAAACAATATGTTCTTACGGATAAAAACAAAATAAGAACCTTTGAATATGAATACAACAAAAACAAATATGACGAGGGAAAAGATAAACAGAAAAACAATGATGAGCCAACCGAATGGGCACATGAAAAAGCATATGAAATAACAAAGGAAGGAAAATTCAAACAGATCGGTGACACAAAGACCCATTCGTTGAAACACCGAAGATATTACCAATGCGACCATGAGGATGACCCGATGGTAAAATATATAAGATAAGAGTGGAAAGAATTCAAGTAAGCAGACTCGTAACTATCTAAATCCGTGATCATTAACGAGAACTATGACGAGGGAGGATACGTCATCGACAATTATGCCCTAAAAGGTTGCAAGACGCTAAAACACATCGTTTTCCCGAAAAACCTGACGACGACAGGTTCCCATCTGTTTGAAGAGTGTCCGAACCTTCATACGATTGTTTTGCCGGATTCGTTAAAGGAGACACGGCCCATGGCTTTTGTCAACTGCCCCACGCTTCGGAATGTGAGCATAAGCCCAAGCAATAAATTCTATTGCACCCAAAATTTGACAAGGCAGGGATGGTGTTGGTGGCATATCCAAACGCAAAGGGAAGCGACTATGAAATACCCGTGTCGGTCGAAAAAATAGGCAGTTGTTCATTCTATGACTGCGTAAATCTAAAGAGTATCCAGTTGTCTTCTCAACTGAAAGTGATTGAGCGAGCCACATTTTCGAACTGCAAGGATTTGGGAACCATTAGAATTTCCGCTGACATTCCACCCACTGTCCATGAATCGTCATTTGCGATGGTGAGCAAACAGAAGTGCGTCTTATATGTGCCTAATAATTCTTTAAAAGCCCACAAGGGACATCCTGTCTGGGGAAAATTCAGCAACATCGTCGGCTTTTAGGATTGCATGGGTTGCATCCAGTCCGGAGACGCCCTATGCGGTCTACAACAATCATGCGAACCGCTTCACCAACGAAAAGAACGAGAAGGAGAGCGATGCCATGCGATAACTCTTGCTCTTCAGCAAGGAGTGACATATTTTCCTATCCGTTCTTATAGGGTGCGCATCCTTCACGAGATCTTGCAAGACAGGATCCGACATGATTTCTCGAATAGTTTGCGACGACGGCTTCGTCAAATAGAAATGGCCGCAAAGTCTTGTGAAAAAATGATTAGGAATGAGTGCGGAATCAAAATCCATCCCCCAATTCCTATACATTAATTGTAAGTCACCATACAATACAGATATAATCTGATAATAATCTTTTCTAATCTTAGTGCTTCTTTCGGATGGTATTATACGATAGACATATCCGTTTTTAGGGCACATGCAATAATTGTTGATACAAGAAAAGAAACGATAGTTAAAGGCAATGTCTTGAGAACGTCTTAAAGCCGGGAAGGAGACAGAATTCTCGTCTATGACAGACTTCTTGTAAAGCTTCGCATGAGGCGAGCTGATCAAGTCGGAGGTCAGCAGACGAGCATAATCTTTTCTCGCCTGGGTTTGGGATTCGCACATCTCGAATTTGCCTTCCTTGTTGGTATATTGCAAGATCTCACCCGAGCTTGAACATTCAGCGATAATATCCCTGGAGATAACCAGATCACAATCGTGCTCCACCTGATACCGCACCAAGGTTTCCACATAGTCCGGTTCACACCAATCATCAGGATCGACAAACATGATCAGTTCACCTTTTGCCCTTGACAGTCCATTGTTTCTCGCAGGTCCACTTCCTTGATTCTCCTGCCAATAAACAGAAAAATGAGGATGAGTCTGACAATACTCCTTCGCGATATCGTAAGAGTTATCCGTCGCACCGTCAATGACGATAATCACCTCTGTATTCTTATATGTTTGATCAGCTAAACTATCCAAACATTTTTTCAAGAACCTCTCCACGTTGTAGGTGGGAAGTATGATACTAACCAATGGCTGTTTCATGCGAAACCTCTATTATTATTCAATACACATTTTCGCCCCTTCCCATATAACGGAGAGACGCACACATTAGAAATCACGCTCGACACACCTATTATTCATAGGCCATGTATGAGCAAAAAAAAAGCCGACTTTCGCCAGCGACATCATGCTGCGTATAAATTGAGCACTACAAATATACTCCATTTCTTTTGTTTCCGTGCAATGATTAGCCAAAAATTCCATGAACAAGGGAAAGATTCTTCCAAATTCTTGCGGTTATACACAAAAGAGAAGCGACCGCCCAACCCTAGCGCAACACCTCAGGAGGCATCCGGCAATTACCCGCTTCACATTTCAACACGCACGATTTGTATATTGTCAATGAGAATATTATCTTCGTAAAAGAAGCAACATAAACTTCCCGAACGACCTCCGCCAAGCGGACTTTATCAACGAGAGGGAAGGTTGAGTTGAAGCAAGACAATGATACAATAAAAAAGCAAAATACGTATAGGAGAGAACATTGATAAATTAAGCGATCAAAAGCTATGCGACATTGTAAAGAACTACAAGGCATACAACTATCCGGAAGAGTTGAGAAACAAGGCGATCGATCTACTGAAGGAAAGAGGCTATAGCATGGACTATCTTCAGAACAACGGATATCTAAACAACGTCGATCGAGAGAACGCCCTACTCCACTTCTCCCAATACAAGCGGCACAGCATGATCGCCGGCGGGCTATACACCGCATATATACTATGTCCAATAATCGCCACCATCACGAATATAAGCGAATTATACATCGCAATGATCATCCTGATCATAGCCTTTATCGTAGAGGTCATCGCCGCATGCAAAGCCATTGAGAACTGCTACATACACATACAAGGGAAAGAATGTCCATTCAACATAAGCCAATTCCTCACATTGGGCATACCCTTCTATTTGCCGCTATATTTCTATTACAACAAGATCATAAGCGCAGATATTGACGAAATAAGATAGTCCAGAAAGGAGATTCCATAAATCCAAAGGAATCCAACCATCTGCAAGAAAGAGAGTTACCAACAAAAAGGGAAAATACAATGCAAGAAAAGCAAAAAAAAGAGCAAACTCTATTGTTTGGTATGAAAAATAAACTTACCTTTGCAACGCAAAAACCGAAAGAGGGGATGCAAATTGCGAAAATAGCTCAGTTGGTAGAGCACGACCTTGCCCTTGAAATCAAAAACGGGTTCCGACCTTGGCAAGGAAAAACGTGATTCTATTAGATTTGAGACTAACATATTTGCGAAAATAGCTCAGTTGGTAGAGCACGACCTTGCCAAGGTCGGGGTCGCGGGTTCGAGTCCCGTTTTTCGCTCAAATCGAAAAAGGCAGAGCTAATGGTTCTGTCGATTTTTTTGCCCAGGTGGTGGAATTGGTAGACACGCTACTTTGAGGGGGTAGTGCCGGTTTCGGCGTGTGAGTTCGAATCTCATCTTGGGCACCTTTCAAAACCAATAGACTTCAGTAAAAATCGGTTGTCGAAATCTACGTCAAATAGTTATATTTAAATATAAATAAGGGAAACTCATGAAAACATTATTTTCAAAGAAGAACATCTTATTTCTCGCCCTAACAAGCGTCCTTCTTTTTTCTTGCAAAAAAGATGACGACGACGAGACACTAAACGGGAAGCCCGAGAACTTAGTAGATAAAGAGCATGTGGCCCTGAACGACAAGTATGGCATCACTGCCATATTCCCTGTAGACCAATGGACCAACACCTATACGGACACCATGCCAACCAATCCGGACAAATACTTCGATGAAATTCGCTACAACGCCATCCTCGCATCCTATCTCAACGACAATGCGCAAACAGAGGAAGGTGGCGAACCGAAATATCTAACGACCATATATTTCATGCGATTCCACAACACGTTTGAGGATCAAGCATCATGCGACGAGTTCATAAAGAAATACAAAGAGCTCTGTTACGACAATCTCATGGGAGCCTACTACACCGGCATTACCCAGAAAGCGGACACGACAATAGGGAAAGGCAACTACAAGGCCACCCACTTCGTCGCCAAGAGAGGATTAAACGTAACTGATGGCATCGAGGACTTATACTTCATGTACAAGAAACCAAGATTATATGGTGTACTCATTAAGATAGACGACGAGCGGATTGAGTCCAGTTTCCAGAAGTGTCTGGACATCCTGCCAACCATATCCATCAAGTAGAAGAGACAAAAAATTAAACAACGTGCATATTGATTCCTCGGAATCATGCAATGGAAACGGGCGACCCCTCACAGGAATCGCCCGTTTCCATTGTTATAAGGAGAGAAGAGGCTCACGCCTTCTTTCTACTAGCGTTCACGATCGCCACACCCACGAAGACCAGCAAAGCGGCGCAAACCTTCTGCCAAGTCATCACATCCATACCCCAATAAACCCCAAGGCAAGCCGCCACGATGGGCTGCACGTACGAATAGAGGCTCACGAGCGTCGGACGAATCAAACGTTGGGCGAATGAGATGGAAAGATATGCCACGAACGTAGCAAAAAAAACGACAAAAAGGATCGAAAGCACCAAGCTGGTCGAGAAGCTGCCATATTCCAGCGACAACAAATCCCCCACATCAAAAGGCAAAGAGATCAGAAGAGAGAAGAGGAACATCCACTTCATGTAAGTCACCACGCTATATTTCGTAACGATAGGCTTCGAAATGCTCAGATAAATGGAGAAGAAGAGGCCATTCAGCACCACCAGGAAGATCCCCCAAGGGGAGGAAGTCTCGACTCCAGAAGAGACGCCGACAGAGTTGAAGATCAGCCAAAGCACCCCCGTGAAACTCAGGGCCACACCAAGAGCCTTCTTCCACGTGATAGGTTCCTTCAGATAGATAGCCGCCACAAACATCGTAAAGATAGGCGTCAACGAAGCCACCACGGAGACGTCGAAAGGAGTGGTGACCTTAATCGCGACAAGGAAAGTGATCTGCGTGAGGAAGAGTCCCAGCATCGAGGCGATGAATATGCGCAGAAGGTCCTTCCGCTCCACCGGTTCTTTAGGCAGGAACAAGGAGAGCAAGGAGAAGAGTATCACTGCGCCCAATGCCCGGAAGGTGAAGAGGCAAATCGGAGGGACAAGGCCAGACTGGGCAATCAGTTTGCAGGCCAATATATTAAATCCAAAGATCAAATAAGAAGTGAAAGCGGCGGCATGTCCGCACATGATTCCGCGACCGTCACCCGACAAAGAAGCCATACGCATTCAAAAGAGCATTTCGATGTTAAAAAAAAGAGACGGCAAATCCAACGATTTGCCGCCATATAATTACAGGAGCCCCATCACACAAGATGGAATCATCCGATCTTCTGCACGCACAACGCATCGTTCAATGCGCAGATAGCGGCAGCATAATCCTCACGTTTCAGCACGAACTGCATATTCACCTGTCGCAAAGACTGGGCGAAGCATTCGATATTAATATTATTATCGCACAAAGCCTTGGCCGCTCTATAGAGGAAGCCCGGATGAGCGATGTTCGTACCCATGCAGCAAACCAAGGAGACCTCCTTGACCGTCACTTGATAGAAGAGACGTTGCAGTTCATCCACCAAAGGCATGGAGCTTGGCTTATCCCAGATCACCATCGTGATGCTATTAGCATTTGTAGACTTCAGGATATAACTAACGTGGTGTTTCTCGAAGACCTGCATGATACGGAGGTCGAAACCAACCTCACCCACCATCATCGGGTCATGGATCTCCACCGCCAGCACCTTATCCGTACCAGAGACAATTTCGATGCGGGATTGTTGCGCCACATAATCCTTAGAGATCAGGGTGCCCGGGTGTTCCGGTTCAAATGTATTTTTTATACGGATGTTGATACCAGCCAACTCCAATGGCTTAGAAGCCTTCGGATGGATAGCCTCCATGCCGACATCCGCCAATTGGTCCGCCACCATGAAGTTCGTATGACCGACAGGGATGGACTTATCCTTACCGACCAGTTTAGGATCAGCCGAAGACAAGTGGAACTCCTTATGGATAACCGCCTCGTCGGCCTTCACCTCGACAGCTATTTTAGAGAAGGTCACCTCAGAGTAGCCACGGTCGAAAGCGCGCATGATCCCCTCGACGCCCTTCGTGTAGCCAGTGGCGACGCAAAGCGTTTTAGAGAAATCGACGCCAACGAAAGCCTTGTGGATACGTTCATCGATCGTAAGCGCCTCAGAGTCGTCGAATCCGCAGAGGTCGATGAAAGTAGCGTCAATGCCATGGTTCCTGATGATATTGACCGAATTGAAGGCAGAGTGAGCCTCGCCGATAGAAGACAAGATCTCACGGGCAGCGAGGAACAAATCACGCTTATTCACATAGCCCGAAGCCACCACACTGTGCATAGCGGCCAAATAAGACTTCGCCTTAGCGATTCTGTTGATGATGAATTCGTCCGCGACCTTTTGGTCCAGCTTGATCTCCTCATACTTGCGGTTCAGAGCGATCAGCTTTCCACAGAGTTCGTCGAGCGCCTCATTATAATTCTCATCCCTCAAGAATTTCACATAAATACCTGGCTCGCCCGTTTTCTTATGTTCCAGCAACCAGTTTGTGACATTGTTGTAAGCGGACACGACGAAGATACGGTTATAAAAATCCGACCCCGATCTTTTCCCTATAATAATGTTGTTCAAGACATCCTTGAACTCAGACATGGACGTTCCGCCAATTTTTTCTACAGTCAACATATTATCATCCTTTAATTGTTTTTTTGCAAAGATAACGAAATATCAATATGAACATTTAGTATTAAGGTAAAAAAATCCACCTGTGGAAAACTTTCTAATTGCGAACAAAGAGAGGAGCAAAACTTACATTTTGACACAAACAGGCATTTCAAACATACAAAAAGGCAAAAACAAAAGCCATTTTAAACCCATTTATGAGAAAAGACTTTCAAATTGTCAAAATTGAAGAAAAAAAACGTGGGGAATTATTTGTCCAAATCAAATAACTTTTCCAATTTTGCGTACGTAAAATTACGATTGTATAAAAGAGATACATAACAAGAAAATTCAGTGTGATGAAAAAACAAGTCACCCTAAGGAAATGCTTGAAAAACAAATCGTTGGAAACAATGGTTTGTGGAAGGTCACACTACCATGCGAAACTATACCCCCAAAAGGTATAGTTTTTTTTTGTCATAGAATATCAATAACAAAAACAGTTTATAACAATGAGTTCAGGTGAAATTTTTATCGTCGTATTGGTGACAGCCGTCATCATGGTGGTAGCCGCGCTGATCATCGGCAAGCTGCTGGCACCTAAGTCGACCAATGCGCAAAAAGGAGAGCCGTACGAATGTGGTATCCCTACGAGAGGCACGTCGTGGATGCAGTTCAAGATAGGCTACTACCTCTTCGCCATCCTCTTCCTGATGTTCGATGTGGAGACAGTTCTGCTGTTCCCATGGGCGACCATCATGAAGTCATTGGGTGCGATGGGGTTGGTTAGCGTATCGTTCTTTCTCTTCGTTCTTGTTCTTGGATTAGCCTACGCATGGAAGAAAGGAGCATTGGAATGGAAGTAAAGAACATCAAAATAAAAAACATGAAGACGGAGGACTTCAACGACAACGAATACTTAGAGCAGTATGTTGAAGAACTTCGCGCGGGTGGTGTGAATGTGGTGGTCGGCGTATTAGACGACATCATCAACTGGGGACGGTCCAACTCCGTATGGCCGTTGACCTTCGCCACCAGCTGTTGCGGTATCGAGTTCATGTGCGTCGGTGCCGCTCGTACCGACTTCGCCCGTTTCGGATGGGAGGTCACACGTAACTCACCACGTCAGGCCGACGTCATCTTCGTGGCAGGAACAATCGTGCACAAGATGGCTCCGGTGCTCAAACGTCTGTACGATCAGATGGCTGAGCCGAAATACGTCATCGCCGTTGGCGGATGCGCCATCAGCGGCGGACCGTTCAAGGACACCTACCACGTCGTAAACGGTGTGAACGAAATCATTCCAGTGGACGTATACGTACCGGGATGTCCGCCAAGACCAGACGCCATGCTCTACGGCATGATGCAACTACAAAGGAAAATCAAGTTGGAGAACTTCTTCAAATTGCCTAACAACAAGAAAGAGGAGAAGGAAGAAGCCATCAAACAAGAAAACAATACAGCAGAAAACGAGTAGGATATGAAAAAGATAAAAGAGATAATTTCGTCAGTGGACTCCAGTCTCACTATCGAAGAGCAACAATACCCTACCATCTGCGTTTCCCCTAACCAATTGAGGAAATTGGCGGAGAAACTGAAAGAGAACGGGTTCGATGTCCTGTTGAACCTAACAGGAATGGACTACAAGGAGTATTTCGGAGTGATTTACCACTTCACCTCCACCCAAGACAAGAAAGCGATGGTCGTCGTGAAAGTGAACACGCCAGACAGGGAGAACCTCGCCATTCCGACGGTGAGCGACCTCTGGGCATCCGCCAACCTGTACGAGCGTGAGGCTTACGACTTCTTCGGCCTGCAATTCGTCAACCACCCAGACCTGCGCCGCCTCTTCTTACGGGCAGACTGGAACGGCTTCCCATTCAGGAAGGACTATGATGCGGATCCGAAGCTGAACCCTGTTCCGCTTGTCAACCAAACAGCGGACGCGATGGAGGACCTTCCTTCCATCCGATTCGACAAGGAGGGCAAACTGATTACTGAACACAAAGCGCTGTTCGACAAAAACGAATACGTGGTGAACATAGGTCCTCAGCACCCAGCCACCCACGGTGTGCTTCACCTGAGGGTATCGTTGGATGGAGAGATCATCAAGAAGGTGGACCCGAACTTCGGCTATATCCACCGAGGCATCGAGAAGATGTGCGAGAGCAAGACCTACCCGCAGATCCTCCAACTGACAGAGCGTCTCGACTATCTGTCAGGAACGATGAACCGCCACGCCTTCTGCCTCTGCGTAGAGAAAGCCCTTGGCATCGAGGTGCCGAAAAGGGCGCAAGTGGTCCGCGTCATCTTCGACGAGTTGACCCGTATCGCTTCCCACTTGTTGGGATGGGGATGTATGTGCATGGATATGGGTTCCATCACCGCCTTCATCTACGGAATGCGCGACCGTGAAAAGATCATGGACATATTCGAAGAGACCGGTGGTGGCCGCCTCATGGTGGGCTACAACGTCATCGGAGGATTGGCCAACGAGGTGAGTCCTAAATTCGTGGACCAGGTCAAGGAGTTTATACCTTATATGCGTAAGATGATCAAAGAGTACCATATCCTCTTCACCAACAACCCAATCGCGAAGGGACGTATGGAGAACATCGGATTCCTCACCAAGGAGACCGCCGCTTCATTGGGCGTGACAGGACCTGCGGGAAGAGCATCCGGATGGTCATGCGACGTACGTAAGATCGAGCCATATGCGGTGTACGACCAGGTAGACTTCCAAGAGATGCTTCGCTCAGAGGGTGGCACGTTCGACCGATACCTCATCCGTTTGGACGAGATCGAGCAGTCACTCCGCATCATCGAGCAACTCATCGACAACCTGCCGGAGGGAGACTTCAAGGCGAAGACACCGGCGATCATCAAGTTGCCGGAGGGAGAGTACTACCAGCGGGTGGAGAACGCGAGGGGAGACTTCGGCGTCTACATCAACAGCAAGGGAGACAAGAACCCTTACCGCGTGAAGTTCCGCTCACCATGCATGACGCTAATCTCCGCATTGGATCCGTTGTGCAGGAACGAGAAGATCGCCGACCTCATCATGATCGGAGCCTCTTTGGACTACGTAATCCCATGTGCGGACAGATAATTCTTTTCACAGACAAAATAAAGAATAAAGGATATGTTAACATTTAGTGAAATAATAAGTACAATACACGAGGGACTCACGGACGCCCTACCCGGATGGCTGGCGACGACAATCGAATATGTCATCATAGGCGCCGCCCTGCTGGGTCTCTATTGTGTACTTGCATTGATCCTCATCCTTTTGGAGAGAAAGATTTGCGCCCGGTTCCAATGCCGAATCGGTCCTAACCGAGTAGGTCCTTGGGGATTGTTGCAGAGCGTGGCCGACATGGTCAAGATCCTTTTGAAGGAAATCATCTCAATCAAGAACACGGACAACATCCTATTCAAGACAGCGTTGTTCCTCGCCATTGCAGGTTCCTTCTGCACATTCGGCGCATTACAGTTCGGTGACGGATTAGCCTGCATCGACTTCAACGTCGGAGTCTTCTACATCCTGGCGATCTCCTCGTTAGGCGTGGTCGGCATCCTCTTGGCGGGATGGTCCAGCAACAACAAGTACACCCTGATCGGTGCGATGCGTAGCGGTGCCCAGCTCATCAGTTACGAGCTGTCTGCGGGACTCTCCATCATGACGATGGTCATTCTCGCAGGATCATTGAGCATCTCGGACATCATCGCCGGACAAGGCGGCATGAACGCTGAAGGCGGATACAACACTTGGTACATCTTCCAGGCGCCGACCGCCATCATCGCCTTCATCATCTATTTGATCGCAGGACATGCGGAGACCAACCGTGGCCCATTCGACCTTCCGGAAGCCGAGTCAGAGTTGACGGCAGGATACCACACGGAATACTCCGGTATCCAGTTCGGATTCTTCTACTTGGCGGAATATTTGAACATGTTCATCATCGCAGGTATCGCGGCGACAGTCTTCCTCGGAGGATGGCAACCTTTGCAGATCAACGCAGGATGGGCATCCGGGTTCAACGAGCTTATGGGACAGATTCCTTCATGGATATGGTTCATGGGCAAGACCTTCGCACTCGTGCTTCTCAGCCTATGGGTGAGATGGACATTCCCAAGGCTCAGGATCGACCAACTGCTCAAGTTGGAGTGGAAGATCCTGATGCCAATCAGTATATTGAACCTGCTCATCATGGCAGTGTGGGTTATAATTTAAATCTAAAGGGAAAGAAAGATGATACAGTATATCAAAGATCTATTTTCCGGGATATGGAACCTGCTACAGGGTATGCGCATCACGATGATCAACTTCATCAGGAAGCCTATCACGGAACAATACCCGGAGAACCGCGGGGTGAAGGAATACGCTGAACGGTTCAGGGGAGAGCTGACGATGCCGCACAACGCTAACAACGAGCACAAGTGCACAGCGTGCGGAATCTGCCAGATGAACTGTCCGAACGGAACCATCAAGGTGGTCTCCAAGCAAATCACCACAGAAGATGGCAAGACCAAGAAGGCATTGGACAAATACCTATACGACTTGGGAAGCTGCACCTTCTGCGGATTATGCACGATGGGGTGCCCACAAAAGGCGATCGTTTGGAGCAATAACTTCGAGCACTCGGTATTCAGGAGAGAGACATTAGTCAAGCAACTGAACAAAGAGGGTTCCAAGGTAGAAGAGAAAAAAGCAATATCAACCCCACAACAATAATGACCATGGAATATTTAACAGCAAGCAACATCATATTTTTCATACTTGCGGCGGCCATATTGCTCTTTGGCATCTTGACGGTGACATCCACCAAGATTCTACGGGCGGCCACCTACTTGTTCTTCACGCTGTTCAGCATAGCGGGGCTCTATCTGCAGCTCAGCTATGAGTTCTTGGCGGCAGTCCAGCTCTCCGTATATGCGGGAGGCATTGTGATTCTCATCGTCTTCGCCATCCTGCTGATCAAGGGATTGGGAGAAGACAAGGAAATCAACCTAGGGCAACGCCGAATCATGGGACTTGTGGCAGCCATCGTCGGTTCGTTCACCTGTGCCATCACGATCATCAAGTTCGGTTTCATGCCAGAGTATGAGATAGCGACAGAAATGGCGAAGTCAGTGGACATGAAACTTATCGGAACCACGCTGATGGGCACGGAGAAGTTCGAATATCTGTTACCATTCGAGGCGGCGAGTATCCTTTTGCTCGCATGCATCGTCGGAAGTATTGCAATAGCAACAAAGAGTAAGGAGGTCAACAAATGAACATACCAGTAGAAGCATATTTTATTCTGAGCACACTCCTATTCTTCATAGGCGTGTATGGGTTCGTGGCACGCAAGAACCTCATCAGCATACTGATGTCGGTAGAGCTCGTCCTCAACGCCGCAAACATCAATTTCGTAGTGGCCAACAGGTTCCTCTACCCGGAGTTCATGGAGGGACACATCTACAGCCTCTTCGTCATCGCGATAGCGGCGGCGGAGACTGCGGTAGCCATTTCAATCATCATCAATGTTTATCGTCAGAAGAGAAACATCGATGCCAAGAGTATTAACGAATTAAAGTACTAATGATATGGAACAGTTAGCGAATTTAGCTCCTTATGTTTTAATTTTACCGCTCTGCATGTTCCTTATCCTAGGACTATTCGGTAAAAAGATGTGTCCGAAGGTTTCGGGCATCGTGGGAACGACTGTTTTCGGAGTCGTATCCGTCATCAGCTATTACATAGCGCTCCAATACTTCTTCAGCGGAGAATTTCAAGTGGGGGACACCTACCAGCAGGTGACGCTCTTCAACATGGAGTGGTTGCGGATGAACCAAGACTTGGTGATCAGCATCGGATTCCTTTTGGATCCGTTGTCCGCCATCATGTTGATCGTCATCTCGACCGTCTCCCTGATGGTCCACATCTACAGCATGGGTTACATGCACGGAGAGGGCGGATTCCAGCGTTTCTACGCCATCCTCTCGCTCTTCTCCTTCGCCATGTTAGGATTGGTGGTGGCAACCAACATCTTCCAGATGTACATCTTCTGGGAGTTGGTGGGCGTATCCTCCTTCCTCCTGATCAGTTTCTACTACTTCAAACATTCCGCAGTGCGCGCGGCGAAGAAAGCCTTCATCGTGACGAGATTCGCGGATATGTTCTTCCTGATCGGTATCCTGATCCTCTCCTACTACACGAGGACCTTCGATTTCGACAAACTCACCTTCATCAACGAAGGACATGTTGACGCGGTGTTCAACTCAGACTTGAGGACGATGACCTTTCTCGGGTTCCCTGTGATTTCGATCGCCATGTTCCTCATCTTCTTAGGAGGTGCGGGTAAGTCAGCCATGTTCCCATTGCACATTTGGTTGCCGGACGCTATGGAAGGTCCGACACCAGCTTCAGCGTTGATCCATGCGGCCACGATGGTCGTAGCGGGTGTCTATTTGGTGGCAAGGCTCTTCCCGATCTATTCGTTCGAGACACCGCATGTGTTGCAGATGATCTCCTACATCGGAGCGTTCACCAGCATCTTCGCCGCGATCATCGCCTGTGCGCAGACCGACATCAAGCGAGTGCTCGCCTTCTCCACGATTTCACAAATCGCCTACATGATGGTAGCGTTGGGTGTTTCCGGCTACGGAGGCGTCAACGGACTCGGTTACACGGCCTCCATGTGGCACCTCTTCACGCACGCCATGTTCAAGGCATTGCTCTTCATGGCGGCAGGAGCCATCATCCACGCCGTGCACAGCAACGAGATGGATGCGATGGGCAACCTCAGAAAGAAATTGCCTATCACCCACATCACGTTCCTCATCGCCTGCTTGGCCATCGCCGGCATACCTCCGTTCTCAGGCTTCTTCTCGAAGGATGAGATCCTGGTGGCAGCGTTCGAGACCAACAAATGGGTATTCGCCGTAGAGTACTTCGTGGCAGGTCTGACCGCCTTCTACATGTTCCGTCTCTACTACAGAATCTTCTGGTTCGGCGAGCCTGAGGAGGGATATGAGCACGAGCCACACGAGGCACCGTTGAACATGACCTTCCCGTTGATGTTCTTAGCTGCAGTAACGGTCATCACCGGTATCAGTTGGGCGTTCGGCAAGGTATCCTTCACCGAGTTGATCTCAAGCGACTTCACAAGCTACGAGATCCACACACACTGGAACATCGCATTGCCAAGCATCGGAGCGGGCGTGATCGGTATCCTCATCGCCACATTCCTCTACTTGGAGAAGACAGGCAGGCCGAACAAGGCGGTATCCTACATCAAGAAACCGTATCTTTGGGCCTACAACAAATTCTATATCGATGAGATATATCTCTTTGTGACCAACAATATCATCTTCCAACGCATCTGTCAACCTATCGCATGGTTCGACCGCCACATCATCGACGGATTCATGAACCTGTTGTCATGGGTTACGAACAAAGCTTCGCAAGAGACGAAGGAAGTTCAGAGTGGATACGTACAACAGTACGCTTGGGTATTCATTATGGGAGTTATCACCATCACATTACTCTCAATATATCTCTAATCGAAAAACAGTACGACAATGAATATATTATCATTATTTGTAATCATTCCGCTCGTCATGATGGCAGTCATATTCTGCGTCAATGGCGAAAAAAAGAGTCTGATCAGGACGATCATGTCCATCGGCGGATTCGCATTGCTCTGCACCTCCGCCTACTTGACGATTCAATTCTTGGAGTTAAGGCAAATCGACACCACGTCGGAGTTCCTCTTCACGGAATCCGCCATGTGGTATGAGCGATTCAACATCCACTACTCAGTCGGTGTGGACGGCATATCCGTAGCCATGCTACTGCTCTCCTCCATCGTAGTGATCACCGGCGTCTTCGTATCCTACGCCATGGAAGAGAAGGTGAAAGAGTATTTCCTCTGGTTCCTGATGTTGAGCATCGGAGTATACGGGTTCTTCATCTCGTTGGACCTCTTCACGATGTTCCTCTTCTACGAGGTAGCCTTGATTCCAATGTACCTACTCATCGGATTGTGGGGAAGCGGCAAGAAAGAATACTCAGCCATGAAGTTGACGCTGATGTTGATGGGAGGATCGGCCTTCCTGATGGTCGGCATCTTCGGCATCTACTACAACTCCATCCCAGCGGGAGGCGAAGGCACCTTCAACATCCAAGAGATCGCGGCGAACGTGCAAGCGTTGAAAGCGGAGGGAGGAGACATCAGTTGGGAATACATCTTCTTCCCGCTCACTTTCGTGGGATTCGGCGTGTTGGGAGCCATGTTCCCATTCCACACGTGGTCGCCTGACGGTCACGCCTCCGCGCCGACAGCCGTTTCAATGCTCCACGCAGGCGTGTTGATGAAGTTGGGAGGATACGGATGTTTCCGAATCGCCATGTATCTGATGCCAGATGCGGCGCAGGAGCAAGCATGGATCTTCATCATCCTGACAGGTATCAGCGTCGTGTACGGAGCCTTCAGCGCCTGTGTACAGAACGATTTGAAGTACATCAACGCCTATTCATCCGTGAGCCACTGCGGCTTGGTTCTCTTCGCCCTTTTGATGATGAACAAGACCGCCATGACGGGAGCCATCCTACAGATGGTATCACACGGACTCATGACGGCACTCTTCTTCGCCCTGATCGGTATGATCTACGGAAGGACGCACACGCGTGACATCCGTGAGATGGGCGGTTTGATGAAGATAATGCCTATCCTCTGCGTATGCTACGTCATTGCAGGTCTAGCCTCATTAGGATTGCCTGGCTTGAGCGGATTCGTTGCGGAGATGACCATCTTCGTCGGAGCGTTCGAGCACACCGACTTCTTCCACAGAACATTCGTGATCCTCGGATGCAGCTCCATCGTGATCACAGCCGTTTACATTTTGAGAGTGGTCGGCAAGATCCTCATGGGACCTGTACAAGACAAGCACCACGAGACGCTCACCGACGCAGTATGGTACGAGAAGGTGGCGGCATTCGGGCTCATCGCAGCAATCGCAGCAATAGGTATGGCTCCGCTATGGCTGTCTAACATGATCGGCGGCGGAATTGAAAACATCGCAAAATTATTCACTTATGGACTATAGTAATTTTTTATCGATGAACCACGAAATATCATTAGTAGTGGTTATGACATTGGTTTTGTTGGCCGACTTGATCATCGGCGACAAGAACAAAAAGATTTGCCAAATCGCGTCAATAGGACTATTCTTGGCTCACACCATCGTATGTTTCCAATGGTCAAACAGCTATAGTCCGACAGAGGCATTCTCAGGAATGTACCTCACGTCAGAGATTCACATGTTCGTCAAGAACATGCTGAACATAGGCACCGTGCTCGTCTTCTTGTACGCCTACTATTGGAACACGCACGAGAATGAGAGCCACGCCGGGGAGTTCTACTTCCTGACACTCTCCACCCTATTGGGTATGTACCTGATGATCTCGTCGGGCAACTTCCTCCTATTCTACATCGGTTTGGAGACCGCCTCCATCCCAATGGCCACATTGGTGGCGCTCAACAAGAAGAGAGAGGAATCAGCCGAGGCGGCAGCTAAGTACATCTTGACCGCAGCCTTCTCTTCAGGCGTTATGATCTTCGGTATCTCCATGCTCTACGCAACCTGCGGAACGCTCTATTTCGACGGCGTGTCAGAGTCATTCTCCGAGACACCGCTCACGATCATGGGCTTGATATTCTTCATCGCCGGCATCGGCTTCAAGATTTCCTTGGTGCCATTCCACTTGTGGACAGCAGACACCTACCAGGGAGCGCCAACTTCGGTGACCGCTTACCTCTCCGTCATCTCCAAGGGAGCCGCAGCCTTCGCGTTCATGTGCATCTTGATGAAGGCATTCAGCAACTACCCAGACGTATGGAAGGAGATCCTTTGGTGGATCATCGTTGTCACCATCACCGTGGGTAACTTGTTCGCCATCCGTCAGAAGAACCTGAAGAGATTCTTGGCCTTCTCCTCCATCTCACAAGCCGGCTACATCATGCTCGGTGTGATTGCGGGAAGCGACCAAGGTATGGCATCGCTCGTATTCTACACGTTGATCTACATGTTCACCAACCTCGCCGCCTTCGGAATCATCTCCAGCATCGAGGACCAGACAGGCAAGGTTTCGATGGACGACTACGACGGACTCTACGACACCAACCCTAAGTTGGCCGTAGTCATGATGCTCGCCATGTTCTCCTTGGGAGGAATTCCTCCGTTCGCAGGATTCTTCAGCAAGTTCTTCATCTTCATGGCAGCGGCCGAACAAGGTCAATACCTGCTCGTCTTCCTTGCCTTGTTGAACACCATCATCTCACTCTACTACTATTTGTTGGTGGTGAAGGCCATGTTCATCAAGAAGTCAGACAATCCGATTCCGACCATCAAGATCGACAGCATGTCCAAGGTCGGACTCATCATCTGTACGATCTGCATCTTGGCATTAGGATTCATCAGTCCGCTCTACACGTACATTTCAGAGAGGAGCTTCGGATTCTAAACCAACAGGCTCAGGAAGGGAAGACCCTTCAGAGCAATATCATCCAAAGGGCGTATCAAATCTTTTTCTGATACGCCCTTTTCATATTGGGCGATACTACACACGGATAGTATCATGAGACAAGACGAAGCTTAGGAAACGGAGGAAACAGCACATACATGGTTATTCTACAAAACCATTGGAGAAACCATATATTTACAATCATCAGCACACCAACTTCATAAAAAGATGTATCTTTGTCAAATAGGTTAACTCTAAGAATTAAGGGAACCCAAACAAGAGATATTAATAAAGATAAAACATAGAATGAAAGCACGGAACATAACAACCCTTTTGATGCTATTAGCATGCCTAAACATACTCGGGCAAACAATCCAAAGTCTTCCAGTTCAAGAAAGATCCCTCACAACAGCAAACACAATTACCAATGATTATCAACAGACATTGAAACAATTGCAAATAGAAAACGAGACATTGAAAAAACAATTAGACCAAATGGAGAAGGAGATCGAGTTGTATCGTGAGGATGTGAGGGCAAAGGTCGTAGAAATGGATGAAAAAGCAGGGCGATGGATTAACTCTATGGATCTTTTCGTAGGCATCATTGGTATTCTTGTGGCCCTAATTGGTATTGGGGCTCCGTTCCTTATAATGCATATAAAAGAAAAAGGATTTGAAAAAGACCTTGACAAAGCAAAAGAAGAACTGAAAAAACAAATTGAGTCCGCACAGAAAGATGCCAACTCGGCAAAAGAATCAGTATCCATTATAGAAAATTTCAAAGACGAAATAGAAAAAATCAAGGACGAAATCAACAGAATCAAAGATGAAATAACCAAGGAAAAACAAGAAGCTAAAAAGGCAGCAAAAAAAGCGAAAGAAAGTGAGCTATTTGCCCAGGCTTTAAACGAAAAGGAACCCACAGAAGCTATAAAGTTGTATAACCAAGTAATCGAACTATCTCCACACAATAGAAGCGCATATAACAACCGCGGCAACTTGAAAATGAAATTGGGTAAACTTGATGAAGCCATGGAAGACTACAACAAGGCTATTGAAATTAAACCAGACTATGCAAGGGCATACCAAAACCGTGGCATCCTGAAAAAAAGGCTAGGTAAACTTAATGAAGCCATGAAAGACTACAACAAAGCCATTGAGCTAATGCCTGACTATGCTGATGCATACAACAACCGTGGCATTCTGAAAGAAAGTTTGGAAGATTTTGAGGGTGCCATGAATGACTACAACAAGGCTATTGAGATTAAACCAGACAGTGAAATAACATACATTAATCGTGGCATCTTGAAAAAAAGATTGGGTAAACTTGATGAAGCCATGAAAGACTACAACAAAGCCATTGAGATAATGCCTAACTCTGCTGATGCATACAAAAACCGTGGCATTCTGAAAGAAAGTTTGGAAGATTTTGAGGGTGCCATGAACGACTACAACAGGGCTATTGAAATTAAACCAGACAGTGAAAAAACATACATTAATCGTGGCATCTTGAAAAAAAAATTGGGTAAACTTGATGAAGCCATGAAAGACTACAACAAAGCCATTGAGATTAATCCAAACATAGCTAGAACATACAACAACCGTGGCATTTTGAATATAGAATTAGGTAAACTTGATGAAGCCATGGGAGACTACAACAAAGTCATTGAGCTAATGCCTGACTTTGCTGACACATACAACAACCGTGGTATCTTGAAAAAAAGATTGGGTAAACTTGATGAAGCCATGGAAGACTACAACAAAGCCATTGAACTAATGCCTGACTTTGCTGATGCATACAACAACCGCGGCAACCTGAAAAAGAAATTGGAAGATTTTGAAGGTGCCATGAAGGACTACAACAAAGCTATTGAAATCAAGCCAGACTATGCTGAAGCATACAACAACCGTGGCATCCTGAAAAAAAAATTGGAAGATTTTGAAGGTGCCATGAAGGACTACAACAAAGCTATTGAAATCAAGCCAGACTATGCTGAAGCATACAACAACCGTGGCAACTTGAAAATAGAATTGGGTAAACTTGATGAAGCCATGGAAGACTACAACAAAGCCATTGAATTAGAGCCTAATAATGCCAACAGATACATTACTCGAGCTAAATGTTATAAACTCATGGCCAATGGAGAAAAAGATGTGGAGAAAAAAACAAAATTAGAAATCTTAGCCGCGACGGATGAAAAGAAAGCAGAATCATTGACGAAAGAATAGCCATGTGGAAAAACCAAATTCCAATCTAAAACATTATAGACCTCTATAACTAAAAAAGGGGGCTTCTTCTTTTTTTTACATTCCACAGGAATATCCAAAAAGAAGAGCAATAAAGCCATATAAAATTTGTCATTATCAAAAAGAATACTATCTTTGAAGAATAATAAAGAACAAATACCAAAAAAAACCAATTAGAATGAAGAAAATAGCTACAGGAATATTCATACTACTCGTAGGGGCGCTCATTCCCACACACGCCTCCGCAGCCACAAATATCAAGGAACAGATAGTCGTCGTCAGGCCAGACATACCGGAAGCGCAGAAAAAGTACGTCAAGGAGATGTCCAGCATCCTCTACGACATGAAGTACTATGACGCAGGAGACACATACAAAAGGCTTGAGTTAGGTTGGTTTGGCTCAGGATTCATTATCAAAGGGAAGGATGGGAAGAACTACATCCTGACCAACAAACACGTGACGAGAGGAACGGGGAAAGTCAAGGTCGAATTCATGGAGGCCAGCAAGCCCGTCACCTACAACGCATGTCCCGTCATAAAAGAGTGTGAAGATATCGATTTGGCGATCATCGAGATACCCCAGGAGCATCCGGTAGAGAACGCCCTTGAAATATCACAGGAAGCGATCATCGAAGGCAACGACGTATGGACGGCAGGATACCCGGGGTTAAGCGACAACCCCACATGGCAGCTAGGCAAAGGAATCATTTCGAACATGAAGGTGAAGAACGAGACGTTCGGCGATGAGGAGAAGATATACGTCATCCAGCACACAGCGCAGGTAGACGCAGGCAACTCAGGGGGACCGCTAATGCTCAGAAAAGGAGAAAAAGATGGGCAACCGAACTACACCGTCATAGGCATCAACACCTGGAAAGCAGGAGGAAGGGAAAACACGAACTTCGCAATACCATCGAAGTTTATCCTGGAATTCATCGAGCAAGCGACCAGCAATAAAAATGAGCAAGCAGGGAGCAGCAAGCAAGACGAAGAGATCGAGCAGGCAGCCATAGAGTTCATCAAGGCGCTCAATTCGGCAGAAGAAGAGAAGATCACTCCCTATATCGCAGACGAATATCTGTATGACATAAACAAAAGCAGTTTAGAACAACTGCTAGACAACGCGAGTTCAGTGACCCGCATGAAAGCGAAAGGATTCCTGCAAGACGCGGAAGGAGAGAAAGCGATAAAAGCCCTTCTGACAGAATACTTCCTCAAGAGGATGCGGAAAAACGATGAACCACTGAAGCTGGAAAGCAGCAACATAGAAGAGGATGGAGTGCACGCGACAACGACATACAGGAAAAAGAACGAGAAGATGGCCTTCAACTGGAAGAAAGAGGACGGCAAATGGAAAATCATTTCAAGCACGCTCTCCGATTTCAAAGCACTGAAAAGCGGCAGCACGAGCCTCAAAGAGTCAACGGGCAATGTACATATCCTCGATTTAGACGATAGATGCATACGTTTCAGCGCACAGATCGGCACCAACGAGTATGCGGGGCACATCATAGAATTAATGTTCATTAACTATTTCGCCGATTACGCCATGTTAGGATTTTGTATCGGCGGAGGGAAAGACAGATATCCAGAGTATTATTACACAGAAGATTACGAAGAATACACTATGCCAAGCGATTTGGAGACGATGATATACATAGGATATAACATGGGAGCCGGCCTTCCGATTGGATTCGGCAAAGTATTCACAGTGACACCATACATTCTTCCGGGCATTGGATTAAATGTCACAAGAGATTTCTATGCAGAGTTACGAGGAGGTGTACGATTCGGGTGGCGATACAGGAAATATTACCAAGTACACGTTGGCGTCGAGGCCCTATCGAAAACAATCTTAAACGACTTCTCGAAAGACTGTCAAAGGAATTACATTGGCGTCACACTCGGATGGGATTTTTAGAAATACGAGAGAAAAAAATTTGGAGCGAAGAGAGATTTCGCCTATATTTACCTATGCAATATAATTAACAAACAAATTAGAAGGAAATGAAACATAAGATTTCAGCGATCATCACATCGTGTATCATCGCGATCATGATGGCTTCATGTACGGTTACGACACACACGACGTCTCGTCCGACGCCACCACCGCCGCCACCACACTACAGGCATCCGCACTATGGGCATCCAAGTCCAGGGCACGGGCCGAAACGTTATCCGATAGACCAATTCAGGAAAGGTCCGCAGGCGCCACACCACAAAGGTCCACAAGCGCCGCCACCGCCTAAACAAAAGCCAAGTGTACGAGACGTGGAGAACAACAACATGCGCAACAGCGGCACGACCCGTCCCGCACAACAAAGGCAGGAAAGATCGTCGAGCGTAAGAAGCGGATCCTCTCAACAGCAGAGTGCACAACCTAGCAATTCCACTTCATCCAGTTCAAGAAGCTCAAGGAGCTCAAGCAACCAAAGAAGTAGCAACAGAGGCAGGTAATCAGAGTGGAGTACACAGCCATAGAGCGGTTTGTCGTGGCCGAGTTGTCGAAAGACCATAGCGGCCACAACCACCAGCATGCGGAGAGAGTCGTCAGCAACGCCAAACAGATTCTTCGGAGAGAGGGAGGCGACGAAAAGATCATCCTCACCGCAGCTTGGTTGCACGACTGCATCGACAAGAAACTATATCCGGATGTAGCGGGGCAAATCAGCAAAGTCGAGCAATTCCTTGAAGCGCAGGGGTACCGTTCGGACGAGGTGGCGGAGGTGATGTACATCATCCAGAACATCTCCTACAACAAAGGAGAGAACCGTCCGCTAACCAGTCTTAACGCCATGATAGTCCGTGACGCGGACAGGCTCGACGCCATCGGAGCGATGGGCATCATCCGCACCATCGAGTATGGAGCGGCGAAAGGCAGGCTGTTCTACGACAACGACAACATCAAGAGAGAGGGAGGGGAAGTCGGTTGGAATCATCCGACCGACACCTCCCTCTCCCATTTCTATGAAAAACTACTCAAATTGGAATCATTGATGCACACCCCCACCGCCAAGGAGATGGCGAAAGAACGCACCGAGTTCCTGCACCAATTCCTAGCGGAATTCTACAAAGAGTTGGGGGATGAGACACCTTAACGAGCGGAGAGAGAAAAGCCAGCAGAGCGATCCATCCATAGAGAGAAGAACATCTCTTTTCACAGAAGCAACAGCATATAAAGAAGAGAAAATCCATCCGGAATTTTCGGTAAGACAAGTAAAAACAATCCGAAAAAATATAGACATAAGGCATATTATCGATTCATTTTAAAACACATTTTTTGGATTATAACAAAACTTCACATATATTAGCATAATTTTCAGATGTGGCGTGTGGATAAAAACGTCCAAATAAAGTATTAGATATCGGGAAAAGATGAAAACAGTATTAATAAGGGCATTTGTGGTAGCCATCATGCTAACCACGAGCATCAGCTTATACCCCAATACAAGCGTTATCATATCAGAGATAATGCCATGTAACATTAGCACCTACAGAAACAGCGAAAAAGAATACAGCGGATGGGTTGAATTCTACAACGACGGGAAAGAGAAAGTGAACATAAAAGGATGGACCCTCATCCACCATTGCAAGAAATCAAAGAAGTCAACGATTCCGCCGGAACCCAAATGGACGTGGGTCATTGACTTCGACATCGTCATACCAGCAGGGGAATACAAGGTAGTCCCGATCGACAACTACGTGCCACTACCCCACACCTCAGCCAAGGAGAAGCATATACCATACAAACTAGATGTAGACGGAGGATCCCTGGAGTTGGTGCCGCCTTCGAGCGACAATAATAACAGCATGGAAGGTAATATCCTGAACTACACAGCACAGAAGCCACACATTTCCTATGGATATGATGGAGAAGACGAGTCAACCGATGGGTACATGATTCCAAGCAAAGGGGAAAAGAACAACAAAGCATATGAAGATTTGAAGCAATGCGCGCGACCGACCTTCACCGAGACACAACCAGGAGTAGACTTCAAAGACAACTGGTCGAGCAGGAAGGTAAGGCTAGGCTGTGAAACGTCAGGAGCCACCATATACTACACATTGGACGGATCCATACCGACAAAATCGAGCCACAGATATATCAAAGACACGACAAAAATAAATTTCGACACCACCTGCATTGTCCGTGCGCGCGCCTACAAGGACGACTATCTTCCGAGCGACATCCTCACCGGATCATTCATCATCTATCCATCCGAGAGGAATGATTGTGAAGGCGTAAACCCGCCCGTGGTCTCCATCGTGACAGACAGAGAGTTCCTATACAACAAGGAATACGGCATACACTGCACCGGAGAAGCAGGAATACCAGGCACGAAGGGATGTATCGCCAACAGCGCCAATTACAACCAAGCATGGCAGAGAGCGGCGAACTTCGAGTACTTCAAAGGGGGACAGCAAAAGATGTCTCAAGAAGCCATGATCGGCATCATGGGAGGATGTTCACGCCAATACGAGGTCAAATCATTGAAGATCACCACCAGCAAAAGGACGGGAGCCGAGCTGTTCAGCTATAAATTCTTCGAGGATGAAGGCAAAAAAGACAATCAATACTCCAGTCTGCAACTCAGGAATGGAGGCAATGGATTCGAGACGCTCAGGTGTCGTGACGGATTCATCCAATACCTCGCCAAGGACATGGGCAACATCGACTACCAAGCCTATCAGCCTGTCAGCTACTATCTAAACGGAAAATACAAAGGACTCATGGGACTCAGGGAGAGGACCAACGGATCATACATTGAGGCCAACTACGGAATAGAGGAAGACAAGTTAGACATCGTCGAGATGTCAGAGAACAAAATCGAGGCATCCGAAGGAGACTTGAACGCCTACAACGAGATGATCGAGTTCGTCAGCGACAGCGCCAACTACAAGAAATCCAACTTTGTGGCACTGCTCAGCAACTACATGGACGTAGACGAATACACCAACTACATGATATTTGAGCAATTCGTCGTCAACACCGACTGGCCAGGCAACAACCAGAAATGTTGGAGGAAGCACATCGGAGGCAAATTCAGATGGATCCTATACGACACCGACTTCGCCTTAGGCCTCTATGGAGGTTGGGATCCCAACTACACCAATGTAGACCTCAACACCGTAACGTGGTGTACTGGAGAAGGGAACGAGCACAACTGGGCGAACGCAAGTTCAAACAATGGATATGCGGTGACAGAAGAGAGTAAATGGAAGGTCATTCTCTTCAAGAGCTTGATGAAGAACCCAGGCTTTAGGAACCTATTCCTAACGAAGACGTTACTACACCTATACACGACCTTCTCAGAAGATAACATCAACGCAAAGAAGGAGGCATTCACGAAACTCGTAAGGAAAGAGCACTGCATGACCAAGAAGGCGAACATGCCAGGCAATGAGAGTTCCACTTCAACCATCGAAAGCATGGCAGAATTCGCCATACAGCGGCGAGACAAATACAAAACACAGGTGGCCAACTACTGTGGCATCAAAGACATTAAGAAATCCACATTGCGCATCACCTGCAAGGGCGATCTGAAGGACAAAGTGATCGGTTTCCTTGTCAACGACGCCTCCATAACGAAGAGCGACGCCAAGGAGATCAAGCTACTCAAGACGATGGACATCAACATAAAGCCAATATTGCCGGACGGATACATCGTGAAGAAATGGAAAGTGGACACGTTGGAGTCAACCAAGTACAGCATCGACTTTAAACTCAACAAAGACACCGTCGACGTAGAGTTCACCATACAAGAAGAGAGCTACGACAAGCCAAGCATTGTGATCAACGAAATATGCGCCAAATCGAACATCTTCATAGACCCGGAGTCCAACGAAGGAGAAGACTGGATCGAGCTCTACAACACAGGCGACGAATATGTGGACGTGGCAGGTTTCTACCTGCAAGACAGAGACACCACCATACAGATCGCGAGAGGATATGAGTTGACCAACATTCCACCGAAAGGGCATCTCCTGCTTTGGGCCGACGGCAGAAGCAAGAGCGGTGCGCAGCATCTCGGCTTCAAGCTCTCCACTCAAGGAGAAAGGATCAAGCTATACAAGAACGTGAGAGACTCCATCATCATCATTGACCGTGTAGAGTTCAAATCATTGGAAGCGGATTGCAGCTACGGGCGCAAGACGGATGGTTCATCCACCTTCACGACCTTCTCCGTATGCTCAGAGAACAAGCAATTCTCCGAGGCCACACCGGGTGAAGCAAACGGTATCTACAATTGCAAGAACGTCATCGAGATGAAGACCTATCCGATAGAGCTCACCTGCGATTTCGAGTCCATGCAATATAGGATAAACGGAGAAAGACAGAGAGAAAATCCAACGACCTATCGGATATTGAAAGGCAAGTCAGCCACCATCAGCCCTATCCTGCCTAGGTGGTGTGGATTCGTCGCATGGGAACTCTCCACATACGTGGAATCGACGGAAGAATTCGTTTCCAATGATTCCGAGTGGCGTTACTTCCACAAAAACACTGCGCCGAAAGGGAACTGGAAGGAACTCGAATACGACACGACCGGTTGGAAAACAGGACATGGCATGATGGGATACGATTCGTCGAACAAAGACCGTGGCTACGAGTATGACACAAAGATCAGCTACGAAAAGGGCGATAGCGCTAAATATATAACCGCCTATTTCAGAAATGAGTTCATAATCGATGACACGACAGGTTTGAAAACCGTCATCGCCAACGTGACATACGACGATGGTGTGGCCATCTACGTCAACGGGAAGGAGCTCGACCGATTCAACCTGCCGAGCAAAGACTCAATCGAGACATTGTCCTATTCAGACACCACACTGAAATATTACGATGATCAACGAGAAGAGATCTCGATCAACACCTCTAATTTAGTAAAGGGGAAGAACATCATCGCGGCGGAGGTACACCAGATCAACAGCGCGACATCAGACATGACATTCGCCATGACCGTAAAGGCCAAGTATCGTTCCCACATCTGTAAGGAAGAGACCTTCACCATCACACCGAAAGAGGCCTTCTCCGCAAGACTTATCGTCAGCGGACACACAGACATAAAGGATGCGAGCGGCGAGGAGCAGAAGTCCGAGATCACCATCTATCCTAACCCGACGGAGAACATTGTATACCTACACGGATGCAAGGAGAAATCATTGGTAACCGTAAGCAACCAGCTCGGCGGCATGCTTCTCATGCAATACGTCAAAGGGGAAGAGGATCCGATCGACCTCAGCAGGATGGCCAACGGCACATACATCATCACCGTGACATCCGACTCACAGCATGCTGTAGGGAAGATCATCAAACGATAACGATGAAAAGAGAGGAAGAGACGCTTGTCAACAAAGGAGTGCGGCCGACAGCCAACCGATTGCTCGTGTTGCGTACGCTCATGAGCATCGACCGCCCCATGTCTCTCACAGAGTTGGAAAGCGAATTGCCCTACATGGACAAATCGAGCATATTCCGCACCCTCAACCTATTCAAGGAACACCATGTCACGCACGAGATAGACGATGGCGCCACCATCCGATACGAGGCGTGCCATGGCGAAAAGAGGTGCAACATATCAGACATGCACACCCATTTTCACTGCGAGATATGCCAAGAGACCACCTGTCTGCACGACGTAAAGATACCGATTGTCCAATTACCAGAAGGATATGAGAGCCAATCCATCAACTACATGATCAAGGGCATCTGTCCTAAATGCGCAAAAAAACAGATAGGGTAATAAACTTACCCTAAACTCTCCGTAGACATAACAATCAATCGCAAAAAAAATTTATATTCGCATTATAACGTAACAGATATGCAAATATGAGAAAAAAGAGATTCATACACCTAGTAACCTTTCTGGTGTTTCAATGCCTTCTAGTTATCCTGACGTCACAATGCACCACCGAGGTTCCGAAGGACGCCAACTACCTATCCTTCAAAGCGGAAGAAGACAACTCCACGTTCCAAATCAACAGACCCTCATCCCACGAATACAGGAAGCGGGACAAGCTCAAGAAACATCTCAAGAAAAATGTAGTGGAGGCCACCCCTCACGTCCAATACTCAATAAACGGAGGAAAGACATGGAGACCCCTCAAAGACAACGAGACGGTCACCCTGGAGCACATAGGCGACAGCGTCTTGCTGAGAGGTGAAAATCCAAACGGATTCTCACGCGCCTACAACACAACCTACTTTTCCATGACAGGCCGCATCGCCGCCAGCGGTAGCGTGATGAGCCTGATCGACGGATTAGGGAAGACGAAGGCCATTCCTTGCAACAATTGCTTCGAGGAGTTGTTCGTCGACTGCGCCAGTCTGACACAGGCGCCACAGTTACCCGCCACAGAGCTGAAAGACAGATGTTACTCGGGCATGTTCAAGAACTGCATCCATCTGAAGGAAGCGCCCGAGCTACCCGCCACACAATTAGCACAGGAATGCTACTCGGAGATGTTCTTGAAGTGCGCCAACCTGAGGAAAGCGCCGCAGCTACCCGCCACAGACCTGAAGTCGAGCTGTTACAAGGAGATGTTCTTGGAGTGCGCCAAACTGGCACAAGCGCCCGAACTACCCGCCACCATCCTAGCGGATTATTGCTATATGTCGATGTTCACAGACTGCGCCCTACTCACGCAAGCGCCCGAACAGCTACCCGCCAGCAAGTTGGCGGAGGAGTGCTACAGAAGCATGTTCCAAGGCTGCTCCAGTCTGAAAAAAGCGCCTCGCCTACCCGCCACCAAGTTGAGCAACGAGTGCTACCGCGCCATGTTCATGAGTTGCATTGCCCTGGAAGAGGCGCCCGAGTTGTCCTCCATACACCTCTCCAACGGTTGCTACGAGGAGATGTTCAAGGATTGCGACTCGCTCAGGAAAGCCCCTGAACTGCCCGCCCCAAAGCTAAAGGACTATTGTTACTCGAGGATGTTCGCCGGCTGCACCCTGTTGGAGAAAGCGCCCGAGCTACCCGCCTCGACCATGTACTACAACTGCTATAAAGAGATGTTCGCCGACTGCCACCACATCGACACAATCAAGGTCGGACTGACCAAATGGGGCGAGAAACGAGGATCGGAGGGACATGAATACTGGGACAACGACCTATGGCTCGACAACGTCGCTCCTGACGGCACCTTCATCTGCCCGAAAGCCTTGCCGAAGGAGTTCGGACAAAACAGGATACCGGAAGGATGGAAGGTAATTAGGAATTAAGAATTAAGAATTATGAGTTAAGAATTAAGGATTAGGAATGGCGGTTCGATGGAACCAATTTTGATTTACGATTTGACGATTTACAATTTACTATTTAGATGCACGCGATTCATGATTGAGGAGGATTGTTCGCATAGGCCTGAAAGGCCTTAACAGATATAGCCCGGGGCATCGCCCTGGGTTAGGAAATTAATCGGAAGCGGTGCATTATAGGCCTGAAAGGCCTTAACAGATTTACGATTTGACAATTTACAATTTACTATTTAGATGCACGCAATTCATGATTCAGGAGGGTTGTGTGTAGAGATGCACGGCCGTTGTAGAGACGCACGGCCGTGCGTCTCTACAATGAACTGGATGGGCATTCAAAATTCTTAATTCTTAATTCATAATTATCATGCCCTTTCAGGGCGCAAATGAACACCCCAACCATTTCCCCAGGGCGTTGCCCTGGGCTAGATAATGTTGTGCCCTTTCAGGGCGGACATTGAACCGGACGAACAATAAACCGGATGGCCATTCAAAATTCAAAATTCTTAATTCTTAATTCTTAATTCACATGCCCCCCATTAATTTTTATCGCAAAAAAAATTATATTTGTATAATCAACAATTGAATATATGATAAAGAAAATCCTATTGCTCCTCTTCTTGTGCGCCACCAGCGCCCTCCATGCCGCCAACTACCTCACCTTCACGGCGGAGGCGGACAGATCATCGTTCGGCATCCGTAACAAAGGAGGGAACGACCCCGACGTGCAATACTCCCTAAATAACGGGGAAACATGGACAAAGCTCAAAAACAATACGCTCATCGATTTACCCAACAAGAAGAAAGCCCTGATAAAAGGATATAACCCAGAAGGAATATCAAAAACCTACAGGGAGAACACTTGTTTCGTCATGACGGGACGCATCGCCGCCAGCGGTAGCGTGATGAGCCTCATCGACGGGAAGGGGGAAAGTTTGGACATCCCGGGAGAATACTGTTTCTACCAGCTATTTATGAGATGCGACGGTCTGACACAAGCCCCACAACTACCCGCCACAACATTGGCAAAGGATTGCTATGGAGGAATGTTCAGCGGATGCACCAATCTCAAGCAAGCCCCTGAATTACCCGCCACGACATTAGAGAAGGAGTGCTACGAAGGAATGTTTTGGGAGTGCACCAGTCTCGTACAGGCCCCGCAACTACCCGCCACCCAATTAGCAGACAGTTGCTACGCAGGAATGTTCAGCAAGTGCGAAAACCTCAAGCAAGCCCCGCAACTACCCGCCACGACATTGGATACGTCTTGTTACTTATACATGTTCAAAGGTTGTTACAATCTAGCGCAAGCCCCTGAACTACCTGCTACCCAATTGGCATGGTGCTGCTACACAGGAATGTTCAACGAGTGTTCCAGTCTCACACAAGCACCTAAATTACCTGCCACCCAACTGGCAGAGGGGTGCTATGCAGAAATGTTCAAGGGATGCACCAGCCTCACACAGGCCCCTGAACTCCCCGCCACAACATTGGGAAAAGATTGCTACGCAGAGATGTTCAGCGGGTGCTCCAAACTCGCCGAAATCAAGGTGGGGTTCACCCAATGGACGGAGTATGACTGGTATGGAGAAAAACGCTCGAACAACTACAACTGGCTCTCCGGCGTCGCACCCAACGGCACATTCATCGGCCCGATAAAGCTACCAGAAGAATTCGGACAAAACAGAATACCGGAAGGATGGAAGGTAATTGAGAATTAAGAATTAAGAATTATGAGTTAAGAATTAAGGATTAGGAATAGCGGTTCGATGGAACCAATTTTGATTTACGATTTGACGATTTACAATTTACTATTTAGATGCACGCGATTCATGATTGAGGAGGATTGTTCGCATAGGCCTGAAAGGCCTTAACAGATATAGCCCGGGGCATCGCCCTGGGTTAGGAAATTCATCGGATACGGTGCATTATAGGCCTGAAAGGCCTTAACAAATTTACGATTTGACAATTTACGATTTACGATTTAAATGCACACAATTCATGATTGAGGAGGGTTGTGTGTAGAGATGCACGGCCGATGTAGAGACGCACGGCCGTGCGTCTCTACAATGGGACGACCATGCGTCTCTAACATAATTGTTTTGCCCTTTCAGGGCGCATATTAACCCCCGGGCCATTTCCCCAGGGCGTTGCCCTGGGCTAGATAATGTTGTGCCCTTTCAGGGCGGACATTGAACCGAACGAACAATAAACCGGATGGCCATTCAAAATTCAAAATTCTTAATTCTTAATTCTTAATTCACATGCCCCCCATTAATTTTTATCGCAAAAAAAATTATATTTGTATAATCAACAATTGAATATATGATAAAGAAAATCCTATTGCTCCTCTTCTTGTGCGCCACCAGCGCCCTCCATGCCGCCAACTACCTCACCTTCACGGCGAAGGCGGACAGTTCATCATTCGGCATCTATAATGTAGGGGGAAACGACCCCGACGTGCAATACTCCTTGGATGGCGGGAAAACGTGGGAAAGACTCAAAAACAATACGCTCATCGACTTACCCAACAAGAAGAAAGCCCTGCTCAGAGGATACAACCCGCAAGGAATATCAAAAACTTACGGGGAGAACACTTGTTTCGTCATAACGGGACGCATCGCCGCCAGCGGTAGCGTGATGAGCCTCATCGACGGGAAGGGAGAAACAACGGTCATACCGAACGATTATTGTTTCTATCATTTATTCAGCAGGTGCGAAAGCCTCACACAAACGCCACAACTACCCGCCACAACATTGGCAAAGGATTGCTATGGAGGAATGTTCGTCGGATGTACAAGCCTCACACAAGCGCCTAAGCTACCCGCCACAAAACTGGCAGACTATTGCTACTCAGGAATGTTCACAGAGTGTACCAACTTAACAAAAGCCCCTGAATTACCTGCCACACAACTGACAAAGGGGTGCTACTTCGGAATGTTCTGGGGATGCACCAGCCTCGCACAAGCCCCTAAACTACCCGCCACAAAACTGGCAGACCATTGCTACGCATACATGTTCACAGAGTGTACCAACTTAACAAAAGCCCCTGAATTACCCGCCAAAGCATTGGCTAAGAACTGCTACAACGGAATGTTCAGCGGGTGCACCAACCTCACACAGGCGCCGCAACTACCCGCAGAAAAACTGGCAACTAAGTGCTACACAGAAATGTTCAAAGGATGCACCAACCTCACACAGGCGCCGCAACTACCCGCAGAAAAACTGGCAACTGAGTGCTACACAGAAATGTTCAGTGGGTGCACTAACCTCGTCGAAATCAATGTGGGGTTCACAAAGTGGAACGAGGAGTATAGATTTGAAGTCATAGAAAGGGAAGAGGAGCATAGAATAGATGGGGAATCCAGTTCGAGCACCCGCAACTGGCTCTCCGGCGTCGCCCCTAACGGCACCTTCATCTGCCCGAAAGAGTTGCCGAAGAAGTCCGGGGAGAGCAGGATACCGGAGGGATGGACGGTAATTGAGAATTAAGAATTTTGAATTTTGAATTTTGAATTAGGGAATAGCGGTTCGATGGAACCATTTTTGATTTACGATTTAACTATTTACAATTTACGATTTAAATGCAGGCGATTCATGATTGAGGGAGGTTGTGCATAGGCCTGAAAGGCCAAAACAAATATAGCCCAAGGCAACGCCCTGGGTTAGGAAATTAATCGGAAGCGGTGCATTATAGGCCTGAAAGGCCGAAACAGATTTACGATTTGACGATTTACAATTTACGATTTATAATGAGTTCAAAAAGCACAAAAGAAAACATAATAGTATATCTGATATTAATAGTCATCGGCCTCCTACTGTTGACCGCCGTCTATTTCGCGTCGAGGTGGAGTCCCCTCGCAGGCGCATTGGTGCTCGGCGTAAGCGTATTTGTCTGGCTGACAATAACCCCTCGGGATTTTAATAGCGACCCGGCGGGCGACGGCATGGCGGCTGGTTTCGATGCGATCTTCAGCATCGTCAAGGCGATTGTGCTGACGATCGTCTTCTACATCTGCATGAGGAACAACGAGCCCGACGCTGTTTTGCGGGTCACCATGATCCTGCTCATCCTCTACTTCGCCAAACGGCTCATCTGGACGAAGTTATAACCCCACCATCCAATCCTCTATAGTAATGGACCTAAAAAGAAAAAGCATGCTAAACAGCATCCTACTGTTGGTTGTCGCCGTCAGCCTGTTCGTGGTTGGACATAGGATCGACAACCCATGGCTATCGTTCTTCTGCTCGGTAGGCTTGATCGCCGTAGCTTGGGTGACAAGCCAAAACTACCTCCCGCTGGAGGAGGACGTGAATCCGGGCAACCCTGAGAACAGCGCCATCTTCTGGAAACTGATACTGACCGCTGTCATCCAACTACTGGCCATCTACTTCACCTCCAAGGGATACCCCTTCTTAGGGGCCTTGATGCTGGGTTTCTGCCTCTATGGCTGGATGGACGCCGAACCGTTGGGCTAGATAATGTGTTGCCCCTACGAGGCGGACATTGAACCGGATGGGCATTCAAAATTCCCACGCCATCACATTTATCAACAACCAAGCCGTAAAATAAAATTTATACACCAATATTTTGCAATCATATTGGAATAATGATATATTTGCCGAATCGGTTCAATATATGGACGGATTTCGGCAATGGGCATGTAGGTTCCAGCGGTTGCCGAGAAGGATAAAAATTCAGGGCCTGTCAAAAAACGAATGGTATGAGACATTTTTTCACGATCACATGGTTCGATAGGAAGGATACAGTTACAAAGAGGGCAATGCGCCACCTATTCTGCTGGCTGGCATGCCTATGCTTCATGGCTATGCCTACAATGGCGGATAAGTATTTTACGATTGGAGACTATCGTTATTTCGAGACAGACTCCATTCAAAAAAACGTATCCGTATTTTCAAACTCTATTGATTTGGAAGAGATTGTCATACCCGAAAAAGTAGAATATGAAGGAATTGAATACAACGTCACAAGCATCTATCCCCAGGCATACATGGATCATACAGAAATAAAATCCGTTGTGATTCCAAGTTCCGTTAAATCCATAAACTATCAAGCATTTCAAGGTTGCACGAATCTGACTTCCGTTACGATTCCGAAAACGGTCAACTTCATCGGACCAACCGCATTCGCCAAGTGTTCATTGCTGACATCCTTCGACATCCCCGATTCTCTCAAGATCATTTATGAATACACATTTAAAGATTGTATAAGACTGGTTGACGCCAGCATTCCCAAGTCTGTCACAGAAATCAAGAGTAATGCGTTTCACAACTGCAAATTATCGTCAGTTACCATTCCAGACTCCGTTACTCGCATCGAAACGTCCGCATTCAATGGTTGCCAACTATCCTCTGTCGTAGTTCCCAAAACCGTCACCTATATTGGGGGTAGTGCCTTTTATGGTACAGATACCATCTATTACGGAGGAATATCCTCAGGAAGTCCATGGGGAGCAAAAATCAGGAAGTCATACGAGTATGGAGACTTCTCCTATGCTGATGAAGAGAAAGAGAACTTACTCAAATACTTAGGCACAGACACAGCCGTAACCATTCCTAATAACGTAAAAATCATTGGAGACCGCGCATTTCAAGGAAACGAAACACTGAAATCGGTCACCATTCCGAACTCAGTCACTATCATAGGAGAATACGCATTCTCTAATTGTAAAAAATTATCATCCATCAATATTCCCAACTCCGTTAAGACCATCAGGAAAAACGCATTCGCTAATTGTGAAAGGTTGACATCCATTAACATACCAAACTCCGTCACCTCATTAGAGGAATATGCTTTCAGTAACTGCAGCGGACTGACAGAAGTTACCATTTCCAACTCCATCACAACAATAAACAATTACACCTTTAGAAGTTGTGTCGGATTAACGAGCATTACCATTCCTAATTCTGTCAAATACATCAACGACAACGCATTCGAAGGGTGTACTGGACTAAAATCAGTTGAAATACCAGAATCTGTCACATCCATCGGGGACCATGCATTCGATGGATGTAGAGGATTGTCATCCATCGTTATTCCAAGCAGTGTCACAAGTATTGGATTCCATGCATTAACTGGCATAGATACTCTTTTTTATAACGGACCAGCTAATGTACATGAATGGGGAGAACATAGACGTATCTATGGTAGTATATTCGATGGTGATTTTGTCTTTGCGAACAAAGAAAAAACCATATTGGCTTATTACTTAGGTTCAGACTCATCTGTCATTATTCCTGACTATGTCGAAAATATTCAATTCAGCGCATTTGCATGGCATTACAATCTAAAGACTATCTCTATACCCAACTCTGTCACAACAATTGGCAACTCCGCATTCAGAGGATGCTCCGGGTTGACTTATATTAAAATTCCAAGCTCAGTCACAACAATAGGAGAAGGTGCATTCAGTAATGCGAGCACCATAATATATGATGGAACTGCCCAAGGAAGCTCATGGGGAGCGGCAAGACACATCCGTGAGGCTTATTTCGATGGAGATTTCATCTATTCCGATGAACATAAAGAAAATTTAGCTGCCTACATTGGGGAGGACAAGGTCGTATCCATTCCTAAACAAGTGAAAACCATCAACGAAAATGCATTCAGATACAACAAGAATATAGCTTCCGTGCAAATTCCGGACTCAGTCACCTCTATAGGAAGATACGCATTTTCCGAATGTTCACTCTCTATTATTTTCATCCCAGATTCCGTCACAGAAATCGGCGAAGATGCATTCTATGGCATAAATGTCGCCGTTTACAAAGGAAACGCCACAGGTAGTCCTTGGGGCGCAAACCATAGAGGGATCAGTAGAGACGGTGACCTCATATATGAGGATCGGGGCCAAAAAAAATTAGTCGCATACATAGGCACCGATTCTGTCGTCACCATTCCAGACTCTATCTACAACATCGGCAAGAACACTTTCAATGGATTTGAGACTGTCTATTACACAGGAACGGCCACGGGTAGTCCATGGGGCGCAAAACGGCACATTAAAGGTGACATTTTCGATGGCGACCTCGTCTATGCGGATGAAGGGAAAACGAAATTAGTCGCTTATATAGGTACTGATTCTGTTGCCATCATTCCCAACTCAGTCACCTCCATTGACACAAAAACTTTCAATGGATTTGAGACTGTCTATTACGCAGGAACAGCCACGGGTAGTCCTTGGGGCGCAAAACGGCACATTAAAGGTGACATTTTCGATGGCGACTTCGTCTTTGCGGACGAAGCGAAAACGAAATTAGTCGCTTATATAGGCACAGACTCTGCTGTTACCATTTCTAAATCCGTCACCTCCATTGACACAAAAACTTTCAATGGATTTGAGACTGTCTATTACGCAGGAACGGCCACGGGTAGTCCTTGGGGCGCAAAAAGTCATATCGAAGGTGATATTTTCGATGGCGACTTCGTCTATGCGGATGAAGCGAAAACAAGATTAGTCGCTTATATAGGCACTGCTTCTGTTGTCGTCATTCCTAACTCCGTCACCTCCATTGATGCGAACACATTCTCAGGAATTGAGACGATCTATTACGCAGGAACGGCCACGGGTAGTCCATGGGGCGCAAAACGGCATAAAAGGAGTTTTGTCGATGGAGACTTCATCTACGCGGATGAAGGGAAAACGAAATTAATCGCATATGCGGGGATGGACTCTGTTGTTGTTATTCCTAAGCAAGTGAAAACCATCGGTGACAGCGCATTCTACGGAAACACAAAAATAACCGCCGTTACCTTCTCGGACTCTGTCTCCGTCATCGGAGTTGCAACATTCAAGAATTGCACAAGCCTATCATCGTTGATTGTTCCAAATTCAGTTACCAAAATCGGAACAGATGCATTTAGTGGTATTGACACTGTATGTTATCTGATGGGAACTGACACCATCCTCATCATCAAAGATTTCTATATCATCCACAACCTCCAAGAACTCTTGACATATAGGGATATAAACCACAATGGATACCACCTGAACGGAAGACTTGACGCCGACATCGACCTCAGCCCAGTCTGCGGCATCATCAATGGCGAAATTGTCAGCTGGGAAACTATCAATCTCGGTGATGCCATGTTCGATGGAGGAAATCATACCATCACCAATCTATACATCAATAGGTCAAACTATTACATAGCTCTATTAAACGGCAGACATATAGAGAATTTAACCGTAAAGAATGCTTATGTGAAAGGAACTGATGCTGCAGGAATAACATCCTGTACTTCCCCTCTTCTTCTTGTGAATTGTCACTTTGAGGGGGTTGTTATCGGCACCGATTTCGCAGGTGGATTAAACTTATATGGGAAAGCCAGTACCTTGGTTAATTGCAGCAATTATGGATTAGTAGTTGGAGGTAAAAACGCAGCAGATGGAATATATGCTCAAAAACCTATCAATTGTTACAATAGAGGAAGAATTGTCAGCAACGAAAGTACAGCGAAAGGAGTCGGAATGTATTGTTGTTGCAATCCAACGAATTGCTATAATGCAGGAGCTATTATATCTACGGAAGCCTATTCCATCTATGAGGCATACAAAAGCTGCTTCAACCTAAAGATTGAGGGCATCAACCTTCATGATGAGGAAAACGTTCAGGAGATGGATTCCAGCGCATTCCTATCCGGATCAGTGACCGATTCGCTGAACAAGTATGTTGCACAAAATCCGAAGACATATGACGGGTGGACAATAAAAGATTCAATTCCATTGCTTCCATGGGTGCAGGGTGAGGACGGATTCCCTCGCTTCGAAGGGGTGGACTTGCAACCGACGCAAGGCTATATCGTACGATTTACGGGGAAAGTGAACAATATAGAGGTTTCATTGGATGGTACCATCAACTTGCCGGTTTGTCCAGTCGATGGATGCACCTATGTCTTCTCAAATGACTTCGACGGAAAGAACATCGTGAGCGACACCACCGTCGCCGTTTCGCAAATAACAGATCCGAACTTCCTGGAGCGGGACGATGATGGTTTCTACCTCATCCACAACGGGGCGGAACTGGCGAAATTCCGCGATGTGGTGAACGAAGGAGCAGTAGCCATCAACGGACGTCTCGCGAACGATATCGACCTCAGCGAAGAGTGTAAGGATAGCGTTTGGATTCCTATCGGAGTCAATAAAAACGGGAAAGATTATATAGCTTTCGAAGGAGTTTTTGATGGTGCCGGGCATGCGATCGAGCATTTATATGACATAGATTCACCAGATAAAGAAGGCATCCATTGGGATAGAGGATTGTTCGGGAATACAAAAAATGCCACCATACAGAATGTCGTGGTGAAGAATTCCCGTATCACTGGTTATTGCGTTTCCGCCATTGTGGCCTCGGCCGAGAATACAACCATCCTGAACTGCGGAAGTGAAGCGGAACTGTATGGCTATTCCGATTATGGGGCGGCATCAATGCTCGCATATGGGAAAGGGACCTTAAAAGTCATGAATTGCTACAACCTCGGAGTGGTGGGAAGCGAATGGCAAGCTGCCGCTATTGCTTCTTATAATCATGGAACTTCGGAATTAGAGAACTGTTATTCCTCCGCCCTCATAACGTGGGATAAAAGATATGAATATCCTCAAGAAAAAGAAACCGGTCCTTTCTGCCAAGTCGAACGATGTGTCCGTTGTTTCACAGATTCTGTGATATGCAATTATGATAATGAGAGGGAAGGCGTGACCAAAACCTCGACGGACTACATCAAGTCGGATGCCTTCCTGGCGGACATGAACGCTTGGGTGGACTCCATGAACGCCGCACAGTCTGAGATCGTCTTCGCCCGTTGGGTGCGCGACGAGGTGGACGGATACCCTAAGCTACAACCTACCCACACGTCGGTCAGCCTTCCAGACGTGCGCCGCGCCACACCAGACGGGATCTCCGTCTATGCGGTAGACGGAACCATTTACATCCGCTCGGCACACGCAAGGAAAGCCACCCTCTACGACCTACACGGCAAGGCGGTCGCAAGCGTCGCCTACACGGAGGGGCTCACCACGGTGGATGGCCTACGGGAAGGCGTGTACATCGTGTGCGGGGTTAAGGTGATCGTACGTAGGGGCAAATGAACCGAATGGCCATTCATAAATTCCATAGACGCACGGCCGTTGTAGAGACGCATAATCATGCGTCTCTACGTTGAACCGGATGGCCATTCAAAATTTATAATTGACTACGTCGAACTAGCGTTTCATAATTCATAATTATCATGCCCCTTCAGGGCGCATATCAACACCCCGGACATTTCCCCAGGGCGTTGCCCTGGGCTAGATAATGTGTTGCCCTTTCAGGGCGGACAATTAACACCCCGCCTCAATATCCGCACGGACAATGGATGCAAATTCGTTGGCGGTGGAGACAATGTGTACATCGTCTCTTGTGTACATCATCTCTATAGTGAAACGAACATCCGCCCCAAACACGCACATCCCCTACCCCGTAGGAGTTTTCTTTTAATCGGGGCGACACAATCGACAACCTTTTCACCCCAAAATACAATTATCAACAATCAACAATTACCCCGTAAGGTGAAATTTATACAGCATATTTTTGCAATCATATTGAAATAATGATACATTTGCCGAATCGGTTCAATATATGGACGAATTTCGGCAATGGGCATGTGGGTTCCTGCGATTGCCGGGAAGGATAAAAAACTCAGGGCCTGTCAAAAAACGAATGGTATGAAACATCTTTTCACGATTACATGGTTCAATAGGAATTTTTGCAGGTAGAGAGAATTTGACCGAATAAATGTTTTAAACTATGGCATACGAATACAAGAAACATGCGATGGCTGATGGCAAAAAATATGGTCCATCGCCAGGAAACAAATATTACCAACCTGCGGGATATCATAATCCTGTGAAGAAAGCACATAATAAAGGACGTAAAGCTAAAAAGGCTGAGCATGAGGATAAGACACATTGGACACTCAACAAGTCTCAACAATATGATGTCTTTCTTGAAGGTGAATCAAATGAGTTTATTGATCAAAGTGGCATCTTCTCTCTTCTGGACGATTGCAATGAAATATTAGGTCAAGATGGAGAACGATTGGCAATTTTTGAAACACCAATGAATGTCAATGATGCATGGCATGGTTATCCATTTTTTAGTAAGGATGAATACAAACTTACTGATGAAATGGTTGATAAGTTTTTGGAAAAAGAAAAGATTAGCATTGCTAACTATACAAGATTATTAGCTCGTAAGATATGAAAACTATTCAACTAAAGATATCAGTCAAAGCCCTTGATTGCTATATTTATGGAGGGTATATTTTCTTTGTTTTGCAAGATGGAAGAATTGTATATGGTTCCTATGAACGGCTTATAAATAAAGCCATAAAGAAGATAGAAGGTGAAACTTCCTTGCTAAAAGTGGCATTTCTTAGAAATGAAAACTATTATAGCAAACAAATAAAACCATTTCTGAAAATACCGGGAGTCAAGGAGGCTATATATAGCAATTGGAATCAGTTGACAAATGAAGAGTTCCGTCTTGAATGGGAAGATTTTGAAGACTTGATGACAACAGTTTGTGAATACGAATCATTCCCTATAGATTTTAGAATCTATGGCATGAGGATGTTTATCGGATGCCGTAAAGGTTTATATGAAGTAAATCTAAGACCAGCAAGGCATAACCTTAATCCCGCAAAAATTGAAAAGTGTTTTGACTCGTCCAAGATAATCTGCGTTAATCCTAAATTCGGAGAACTTGTTGCATCCGCTGATAGTGATGGTTTGATAGCAAAATCTATCGACATGGATGGCAATAAGCCAACATTCATTCATGATAGAGATGTTATTCAGCAAAGGTCTTTACGTACAGGATGGTCAGAAGTTGATATCTTCAATTACTCTGATACGGCAGATTTTTCCTTCTATGCTAATGAGTACGAGACAGTAAAAAATGAAAACGGAAGGTATTGGGAAAGAGCTGACGGCAAGAGAATAAGTAACTTTGGCGTCAGACAGCATAGCATGGATAGTATGCTTGAAATGTCACGTATCAAAAAAGAGGATATACTATATTGTTTCAATGGTGCAACTAACGCATTTGTACATTTGAAGAATGGGAAACTTGTAATGGTAACATTGAAAGGGAATAGGCAAGGCGAAATTGGCGAATTCACCTTATCCCAATATACTAAGCAAGCTACGAATGATAGTACAATAAATGGCTTTGGACGAATAATATCGGGGTTCACCATTCCAAAAGGATGTGTAATAGAATATTTTGACAAGGTTATACTTTTGAGAGATAGACATGTTCAGGTGATAGAAGATGGTATTGCAATAAAAGTGCGCAATTTTATGAGCTCTAACAAGTATCAAGATGTGCTTTCGGTTACAAAAGACAATGAAGTTATACTTCATGCTATTGACACCTTAGATCTTAATCGAGATTTGAATAATAGGTATATACGAACCCCATCTGTTGAATCCATTGATTCGTTTGCTGGCATGAATGCTATACCATACAAATTTATTAGAAAAAATGGAGGTTCGGAAGATGAGACTGAAAATGATTTACCATGGTAAGGATTTCACAAAAGGATGGGATAACAACCAATTGTGAAGATAACCTAATGTTGTGTATGGACTGCCGTCAAAGAATACCCTTATAAACAGCATTTTTTTGCAATATTCACATAACAAACCGTATTAAAATATAGTTAAAAACGTTATATCTGCACGTTTCCCATATTCGCTCAACAGAGCATTATCAGTTTTTTGCTGCTTTAATTAAGATTAACTGATACACAACAAGTTGTAAATATCACGATTGTAGCGAACTGACAACCGTCACCATTCTGAATTCTGTCACATTCATAGGGAGTTATGCGTTCTATAATGTAGGCAGCATCTACTATGGGATAATTAGCACAGGCTCTCTTTGGGAAGCCATGCATAAGGGTTCCATTGTTGACAGAGATTTCATGTACGCAGAGTTGGGGAAGGAAAGTCTGCTTAAATATATAGGGTCGGATTCCGTTGTCATCAATTCTGACCAAGTGAAAAATCATGAATGACAGCACGTGACCCATCACGACATAACGAGAGAAGGCGGGACGGACATCGGTAGTAAACTCATTCCAACATGGAGAGAACTCAAAATTCCCGAAAAACAATTGTTACTTAGATCTTCACAAATTCCTCTTGAAATCTACATTATGTACAAGAATGAGGAAGGGAAATCCTGGAAAAAAGGGATACCGTTCTTTCGGGGGGAATAATTTATTAATGACCTAATTTGCAACATAACCCAATTAATAAATACCCCAGGGATGGAAGATAATTAAGAAACGTTAGTTCGACGTAGTCAATTAAGAATTAAGAATTTTGAATTAAGAATTTTGAAACGTTAGTTCGACGTAGTCAATTGGACAACACATGCGGGTTGGTGGTGGAGACGATGTGCACATCGTCTTTACGGTGGAATGCAACAAACAACCAACCATCCACATCCTTTTGCCCCTTCAGGGCGTATTTAACCTCCTCACATTTTTCCCAGGGCGTTGCCCTGGGCTAGGTAATGATATGCCCTTCCAGGGCGGACAATTAACACCCCGCCTCAATATCCGCACGGACAATGGATGCATATTCGTTGGCGGTGGAGACAATATGCACATCGTCTCTTCGATAGAACACCGCCCCAAAAAAACGGGTGATCAAATCCCCTATCAATTTTTATCGCAAAAAAATTTGAATGTTTTTTATTGTCAATTTAATAGGGTCGAATGTATTTTATTATTAAATTTGACATGGCTCATGAATTTACATGACAGATGGTTTTTCAATCAAACGAAAATGTCGAACAAAGGGTATATAGGGCAACAACTTATTAACGCTAAAACGAATTAAAAGGATGTTTATGCTAAAAAGGATTACATTGCTTATCATGCTACTGTGCGCCTTCCGCACCAGCCTCGCCGCCAATTACCTAACTTTCACGGCAGAGGAGGACAGCTCCTCGTTCAGCCTGAAAACAGAGAGCGGAAGCGTTCCGGACCTTCAATACTCCTTGGACAGTGGCGAGACGTGGCAGACGCTCGACACGGGATATGTAGTCACGTTGGACATGAGAGGCGACAAATGCTTGCTGAAAGGAGACAATCCAAACGGCTTCAACTCAGGATATTACAACAAAGCCAGTTTCTCAATGACCGGCTCCATAGCCGCCAGCGGTAGCGTGATGAGCCTACTCGACGGCGTGGGCGAAAGCGAAGTCATCCCGAACGATTACTGTTTCCTGCAATTGTTCGCCGACTGCGCCAGCCTCACCCATGCGCCGGAACTGCCCGCCTTGACACTAAAAAGCAACTGCTACAATTCCATGTTTGAAAGATGCACCCAACTGACGGAAGCACCCGCATTACCTGCGGAGAGTCTAACGGAGAGTTGCTACTTCGCCATGTTCAGGGAGTGCACCAACCTCACCCATGCGCCCGAACTGCCCGCCACACAACTAAGCATCAGTTGTTACGCGAAGATGTTCACCGACTGCGAAAGCCTCGTCACGGCGCCAGAATTGCCTGCAACAGCGCTGAAGAATAAATGCTACAACGAGATGTTCAAAAATTGCGCCAGCCTCACCCATGCGCCCGAACTGCCCGCCACGAGCCTAGGCTACTTCTGCTATGAGGCGATGTTCAGCGGATGCACCAGCCTGACGCAAGCGCCCGAACTGCCCGCCACACAACTACAGCTAAACTGCTATGCGAACATGTTCGAGTATTGCACCAGCCTGACGCAAGCACCCGTACTACCCGCCACCTCATTGTACATGAAATGCTATCTCTGCATGTTCATGGGATGCACCAGCCTGACGCAAGCGCCTGATCTACCCGCCACCACATTGGATAGCAACTGCTACTCCGGCATGTTCCTAAATTGCACCAGCCTGACACAAGCGCCCGAACTGCCCGCCACGAAACTACCCCAAGGCTGCTATACGAGCATGTTCAAAAGATGCACCAGCCTGACACAAGCGCCCGTACTACCCGCCACAGGACTAAGCATTAGCTGTTACGCAAACATGTTCGAGGGATGTACCAACCTGACACAAGCCCCCGAACTGCCCGCAACCCGTCTCCAAGAGGAGTGCTACTCTCATATGTTCGAGGGATGTACCAGTCTGGCGCAAGCACCCGTGCTACCCGCCACAACCCTGGAGAAAAGCTGCTACTCCGGCATGTTCGATGGATGCACCAGCCTAACGCAAGCGCCCGTGCTACCCGCCACGATCCTTGCGGAAACCTGCTACAATAGCATGTTCCTAGGCTGCACCAGCCTGACACAAGCGCCCGAACTGCCTGCCACCGAACTGGGGTACTCTTGCTACTCCAACATGTTCAAAGGATGTAGCAGTTTGACAAAAGCGCCCGAACTACCCGCCACCACATTGAAATATAATTGTTATTATAACATGTTCTCGAAGTGTGAGAAACTATCCGAGATCACAGTCCATTTCACACAATGGGAATCAAGCTTCAACTACGCCTGGGTGGAGGATGTCGCCCCCTCCGGTATATTCATCTGCTCGGAAGAGCTTTCGGAAGAGTACGGGGAAAGCGGGATACCCGCGGATTGGACGGTCAGACATTTCGGAGAGGCCGTGATAGACCCTAACGCCCAATACCTCTCCTTCACCGCCACGGCGGACAGCTCCTCGCTCACACTGGAAAGCACGGGCGGAAACAATCCTGACGTGCAATATTCCCTGGACAACGGCGGGTCTTGGACCCAACTGGCAGAGGGCGACACCATCTTCCTGGAACACGCAGGGGACAAAGTCTTGCTGAGGGGCGAAAACCCGAACGGATTCTCCTCCAACTACCCCGAGAAATACACAAGGTTCGTCATGACCGGCGCCATCGAAGCCAACGGTAGCGTGATGAGCCTCATCGACAACCTGGGACAAAGCACCGTCATCCCGACAGAGTGGTGCTTCACCCAACTGTTCGCCGGATGCTCCAGCCTGACAAAAGCGCCCGAACTGCCCGCCACCACCCTAACGGAAGGCTGCTACTACGGCATGTTTGAATCATGCGCCCAATTAACCCAAGCGCCCGAACTGCCCGCCACACAACTGGCCCCGAACTGCTACGGAAGAATGTTCGCAGGCTGCGGCATGCTCTCCGAAATCATCGTGCGTTTCACCTCTTGGGGGGAAACGGAGGAGTGGATGTCCCTCATCGATTCGACCGGCACGTTCATCTGCCCGAAAGCGCTCGAAGAGAAGTACGGAGAGAGCTTCATACCTGCGAATTGGACCGCGGCGCACATAGAGGACGGCATCAACCTGCTCACCTTCACCGCGGAAGAAGACGCCTCCTCTTTCGGCATACAATGCGTCAACATGAGCGCCCCGAACGTGGAGTACTCCCTGGACAACGGAGAGACCTGGACCGAGTTGGAAGAGGGTGAGACCATCGTACTGGAACATGCCGGAGACGTGGCTCTGCTGCGAGGAGTCAACCCGAACGGCTTCTCCTCCGATCACGAGACATACACGCAGTTCAACATGACAGGCTCCATCGCCGCCAGCGGTAGCGTGATGAGTCTGATCGACGGCACGGGTCTAAGCACAACCATACCCAACAACAGGTGCTTCGCCAATTTGTTCTATTACTGCATGGAGCTGACGCAAGCCCCCGAACTGCCCGCCACGAAACTCTCCAAAGGATGTTACTACAATATGTTCGCGGTTTGCACCCGCCTCACGAACGCCCCTAAGCTACCAGCCACCAAGCTGGAGGCGAATTGCTACCAATCCATGTTCAACTTTTGTTCAAGCCTGACACAAGCGCCCGAGCTACCCGCCACCGTGATGGAATTCAGTTGCTATGAAGAGATGTTCACGAACTGCGCTCTAACAAAAGCACCCGAGCTACCCGCCACACAACTGGCCGTCAATTGCTACACAGGGATGTTCGAGGAGTGCCGAGAGCTAACCGAATCACCTGCGGTTCTACCCGCCATGACAATGTTCAAGGATTGCTACAGAAGCATGTTTGCCTACTGTGGACTGAAAAAGGCGCCTGAACTGCCCGCCACAAAGATGGCCGAGAGGTGCTACATGAATATGTTTGACCATTGCGAAAATCTGACGGAAGCGCCCGAACTACCCGCCACCGAACTGGAGGAACAATGCTATGAGCAAATGTTCGAATATTGCACCAGCCTGCAACGCGCACCCGAACTACCCGCCACCAAATTGGCTAAATACTGCTACATGGATATGTTCTATTCCTGCGAAAGCCTCACACAAGTACCCAAAGAATTGCCGGCGGAGACTCTTTACGAAAATTGCTACGAACGCATGTTCGCAAGCTGCAAGGCACTGACGGAAGTACCTGAATTACCAGCCACGGAAATGAAATACGACTGTTACCATAGCATGTTCAGCGCCTGCATCAGTCTGACGCAGGCGCCTAAATTACCAGCGACAATACTGGCCAACAATTGCTACGAGGGTATGTTCTCAGACTGTTCAAGTCTGAGAGAGGCCCCGGAACTCCCCGCCACATCATTGGCCAGCAATTGCTACAAAAACATGTTCTCGGGTTGCACCAACCTGACAAAGGCGCCTGAATTGCCCGCCACCACGTTGACGACCAATTGCTACGATGGAATGTTCAGGAATTGCACCAGCCTCACAATAGCGCCGATATTGCCTGCGGAAAAAATCGGGTCATTCAGTTACGCGAACATGTACAACGGATGCTCCAACCTTTCCGAAATAACAACAGGAATATTGGACTGGAACCACAACAACACAATGGATTGGGTGGCCGGCGTCGCCCCGACCGGCACTTTCATTTGCACGAGCGAACTCGACAAAGAGTATGCCGACAACCGCATACCCGTAGGCTGGACCGTAAAATACTTAGAAGGGGATTGCAACTTCCTCACCTTCACCGCCGAAGAGGATTCCTCCTCATTCAGCGTAGAGCACTTCGGGCAGAACAATCCAAACCTGAAATATTCCTTGGACGAAGGCATGTCCTGGATAGATCTGAATGGCGGCATGACCATCGTTTTGGAACATACGGGAGACAAAGTCTTGCTAAAAGGTAAAAACACAAGTGGTTTTTCCCAGGAAGACGACATATACTCACAGTTCAAAATGACCGGCGCCATCGCCGCAAGCGGTAGCGTCATGAGCCTGACAGATGGTGTGGGGGCGAGCACATCAATCCCGAACAAAATGTGCTTCGTCTATTTGTTCAGCAAATGCAAGGCACTGACCCAAGCGCCGGAACTACCCGCCACCGAACTGACTCAAGGATGCTACAGTCACATGTTCGAACAATGCGCCAACCTGACGAAAGCGCCCGAACTGCCCGCCATCACGTTGGACACGAGCTGCTACGAAAACATGTTCGCACAGAGCGGACTGGTAACGGCGCCCGAACTGCCCGCCACAAAATTGGCCGAAAGATGCTACAATAACATGTTCAAAAATTGCAAGAACATGACGGATGTCCCTGAGGTCCTACCGGCTACATCTTTGGAGAAGGAGTGCTACAAGAGCATGTTCACAAGCTGTACCAACCTAAAGAAGACGCCTAAGCTACCCGCCACAGAATTGGCCGAGATGTGCTACATGGATATGTTTAGCTACTGCGCCAACCTGAAGGATGTTTCCGCACTTCCCGCCACGGAAATGGCTGAACGTTGCTACAACAGCATGTTCCACGCTTGCACCAACCTGACGCATGCGCCCGAACTGCCCGCCACCACACTGGCCGACTATTGCTACACGGACATGTTCTCCCTGTGCACGAATCTGGCACATGCGCCCGAACTGCCCGCCACCACCCTGGCCAACCATTGCTACATGGACATGTTCTCCCAATGCGCGAATCTGACACAAGCGCCCGAACTGCCCGCCACCTCACTGACCGACTATTGCTATTACGCGATGTTCTCGGATTGTGAACAACTGACGGATACACCCGAATTGCCGGCCGACTCACTGGCCGACGAATGTTACCACAGCATGTTCAACGGGTGCTATCGCCTAACCAAGACACCGGCACTCCCCTCCCCGCACATGAAACGATCTTGCTACAACAAGATGTTTGCCAACTGTACTGGTCTGACGGCTCTCAGCGAACTTCCCGCCACAACCCTGGACGAGGATTGTTACAAGGAGATGTTCTCGGGCTGCACCAGCCTGACCAAGGCGCCGAACCTGCCCGCGACTGAACTGAAGCCCGGATGCTACAAAGGAATGTTCGCCAACTGCTCCAAACTCTCCGAAATCACGGTGGCGTTCTCCTCCTGGGACGATAACAGCACGACTGACTGGGTGGTCAACGTCGCTCCAACCGGCACATTCATATGTCCGAACCAACTCGAGGAAGAGTACGCCGACAACCGCATACCGACAACGTGGACCACGAACCGAGGCGAAGTCCCAGATTCCTCGTTTGCCGAGCCCGAAAACCTCATCATCTGGACGCAGGACCTCACCCTCTTCGTGAGCGGCAAACAGGACAGCGTCGAGGTCTATAACATCAACGGACAGTTGATCCACAGCGCCCGGGGGAAAAGTCCTAAATCGCACACGTTCACAATGCCTGTCCATGGAATCTTTATCGTCAAGACGGGCAACCGGAACTACACGGTGGAGCTCTAATGCGCTTTCCGACACGCTTGGGCAAGGATTTAACTTTGCGGTTCCACAAATAAATCCATGTTCGCAGGAGCCTGGCAGACACGGTAGAGACGATGTGTGTTTTGTAGAGACGCAGCGCGCCACGTCTCTACAACAGAACGGTACCCAAAACAGACGATCACACACCCATTATTTTTTATCGCAAAAAAAATTATATTTGCATAACCAACAATTAAACATATGCTAAAAAGATTCACCACCTTTCTGTTTCTGCTATGCGTCACCTGCGTCCTCCACGCCGCCAACTACCTCACCTTCACGGCGGAGGCAAAGAATTCGTCGTTCGGCATCAAGAACCAATCAGGGTATCAATCCAACATACAATACTCCCTGGACAAAGGGATGACATGGACAAACCTCAAGAACGACATCCTCGTCAAGTTGCCCAAGAAGGGGGACAAAGCGCTATTGAAAGGGGAAAACATCGATCAATTAGCCCAAGAAGGCTACACCTACTTTGTCATGACCGGCAAAATCGCCGCCAGCGGTAGCGTGATGAGCCTGCTCGACGGCACAGGGGACAAAGAGACAAATGTGGGAAGATTATGTTTCATATACCTGTTCAGGGATTGCGCCAGCCTCACCCAAGCGCCCGAGTTGCCTGCCACCGGACTATCCCAAAATTGTTATTCGTGCATGTTCATAGACTGCACCAACCTGACCCAAGCCCCGCAACTACCCGCCACAGAATTGGCCGATTTCTGTTACGGATCCATGTTCATGAATTGCACCCAATTGGCAAAGGCCCCGCAACTACCCGCCAAAACCCTAGCGCATAGTTGCTATCAATCCATGTTCGCGAATTGCACCAAGCTGAAGAAGGCCCCACAATTACCCGCCACGCAACTGGGAAAGTATTGTTACATCCACATGTTCGAGGGCTGCACCAGCCTAACAGATGCCCCACAACTACCCGCCACCACATTAACCGACAATTGTTACGCAGGAATGTTCAGCGGATGTACCAACCTCAAACAAGCTCCTAAACTACCCGCCCAAACACTGGCTAAGGGATGCTACGCAGGAATGTTCAACGGATGTACCAACCTAACACAGGCCCCGGAATTACCCGCCAAAAAGTTGGAAGAGTCATGCTACGAAGGTATGTTCGAGGACTGCACCAGCCTGAAACGACTCCCGCAACTACCCGCCACGGAATTGGCTTACAGATGTTATCACTTCATGTTCGCAGGCTGCACACAGCTGATCCAAACGCCTGTACTACCCCGAATACCTGAGGGGAAAGATCCACTTGATTATTTCAAGGGAATGATCGATAACTGCCCAATGATCTGGGAGGTGATAGAAATCCGCACCGTGAAATAGTCTCATCAAACACTTCGCACCTCACACTTCATAATTTTTTATATTTTTGTAGTATTATTAATAAATACGAAGAGGCTTATGGTAAAAAAATTCACGCTAACTATCCTGCTGCTCTGTGCCTTTTGCGCCACATTCGCAGCCAACTACCTGACCTTCACGGCCGAAATGGACAATTCAAGGTTTGGTGTAACATCCTACGAAACCACCATCCCCGACATACAATATTCCTTAGACGAGGGGAAGACGTGGGAAAAATTAGAGCACGGAGACTTAGTCACTTTGGAAAGAAAAGGAGACAGGGTCCTACTTCGGGGAAATAACCCTAAATCATTCTCCTCTTCAAGGAACAGAGTACGATTCAAAATGACCGGTAAAATAGCCGCAAGCGGTAGCGTCATGAGTCTAATGGACAATGTGGGCAATGCCACTGCCTTCCCTGAAAAATATTCGTTCATGACACTATTTCAAGAATGTACCAGCCTGACTGTCGCACCTGAATTACCTGCCACTCTCTTGTCAGAGAGCTGTTATGAGGAAATGTTCGCTGGCTGCACCAGCCTAACCCAGGCACCGGAGCTGCCCGCCACCACACTGGCCAAGGAGTGTTATTATAGCATGTTCTTTAAATGCACGAGCCTCACGCGGGCACCGGAATTGCCCGCCACCACATTGGCCGAGTCCTGTTATACAGGAATGTTCGGGAGATGCACAGGCCTCACGAAAGCTCCTAAATTACCTGCCACCACACTAGCCAACTCATGCTATTTAGACATGTTCTACGACTGCGACAACTTGGTCGAAGCGCCGGAATTGCCCGCCACCACACTGGTCAGGTTATGTTATGACCTAATGTTCCATAACTGTACGAAATTATCCAAGATCAAAGTCAATTTCAATGCATGGGATGATGCCAATTATGCAACAGGCGAGTGGGTCGAAGGGGTTGCTCCTTCTGGCACATTCATCTGCCCCAAAGCGTTAGCGCTTGAATACGGAACAGGCTACATACCGGAAGGCTGGACAGTGAAATATGTTGAAGACGACACGACAGCGAACCTTCCTAACTACCTCACCTTCACGGCGGAGAAGGATAGCTCCCAATTCAACCTGTCCATCGTGGCGAACGAAAACGCTATCATAGAATATTCCACCAACGATGGGGCCTCATGGGAAAGACTCACCAAGACGGATCCTGTCATCCTGCTGAAAGCGGGAGACAAGGCCCTGCTGAGAGGAAACAACCCCAATGGTTTCGAACAAGGGAACAGGAAATTCTTGCGTTTCGAAATGAAGGGCGCCATCGCCGCAAGCGGTAGCATCATGAGCCTAATCGACGGGGTGGGCAAAAGTTTAACCATCCCGAACAACGCTTGCTTCTCCACCATGTTCATCAGTTGCGATGCACTGACCCAAGCGCCGGAACTCCCTGCCACCCAACTGACGGACAGCTGCTACTGCGATATGTTCTGCTACTGCTCTAATCTGAGGGAAGCGCCGGAACTCCCCGCCACGGAATTGGCGGCCAGCTGCTACTCTGGCATGTTCGCTGGTTGCACCCAATTGGCTGAGACACCGGAACTGCCTGCCACCCAAATGGCCCGCAGATGCTACAAATCCATGTTCGTCGCCTGCAAGAAAATAACCCACGGACCGATACTGCACTCCAGAAAACTGGCTAAGCAATGCTATGACGGCATGTTCTACGGATGCGACAACCTGGTCGAAGCGCCGGAACTGCCCGCCAACCAACTGGCCGACAGCTGCTATAAGGAGATGTTCGCCTACTGCAAGGGACTGAAAAAGGCGCCGGAACTGAACGCTAAATACTTGGCGAAAGCTTGCTATGCCTATATGTTCAACATGTGCGCAAACCTGGAAGAGGCGCCGGAACTGCCGGCCACCACCATAGCGGATTGCTGCTACTTCTCAATGTTCATGGATTGTACGGGTCTGAAAAAGGCGAACATCAAAGCTAAGGATCTAGCTTACCGTTGCGCCTTGGATATGTTCGCAGGATGCCTAAACCTGTCTGAAATAGAGGTCGATTTCACAGATTGGGGAGAGTATGGACTCTATGCCACCGGTGATTGGGTGGGCAATGTCGGCACATCGGGCACCTTCATCTGCCCGGAAGGTCTGGAAGAGGTGTTCAACTACGACAGGATTCCTGAGGGATGGACGGTAGTCCACAAGGTGGACACGCTTCCTGACGAGCCAGCCAACTACCTGACTTTCACGGCGGAAGAGGACAGCTCCACCATCGGAATCTTTAACATAAACAATGATCCTGACATCCAATACTCACTAGACAACGGAGTGACTTGGACAGTCCTGAACAACAACGAGAAGGTCACACTGGAGAAGAAAGGCGACAAGGTCTTGTTTAGGGGATATAATCCGAAAAGGTTATCTAACAGAGAGAGACAGACAACATTCACAATGACAGGTAAGATCGCCGCAAGCGGTAGCGTCATGAGCCTAATAGACAACAAGGGTACTTGTGATATGATTCCAAGCGACTACTGTTTCAAATCTTTGTTCTCAGGATGTCTCTGCCTCACGAAAGCGCCTGAATTGACAGCAACTATCCTGACAGACTATTGCTACAACTATATGTTTGAATCATGCGGTAGACTCACGGAAGCGCCTGAATTGCCTGCGACCACATTGGCTGAATATTGCTACTACTATATGTTTATAGAGTGTATAAACCTCACACAAGCGCCAGAACTGCCTGCCACAACGTTGGCCCCTGGTTGTTACTATGGCATGTTCACGGCATGCTCCAATCTGGAAAAAGCGCCTTACTTACCGGCTTCGGAAATGGTCGCAGACTGCTATAGGGAACTATTCGATGGGTGCAGTAGACTAAATGAAATACATGTCAACTTCACACAATGGTTCGATTCCACTAGCCTCATTTCTACGCTTGGATGGGTAGGATATGTCGGTGATAGCGGCGTCTTCTTTTGCCCGAAAGAACTGCTGAAAGATTACGGAATAAGCAGAATACCTATTGGATGGGCTGTGCTGAAAGATGACCCGGATGCCCTGGGATTAAAGGTGACGAACCTATCGGATGGCACAAAGATGCTGTGGAACAAACTGGAGGATGCCACCGGTTACAAATTGGTTGTCTACAGAGACTCCGCCATGACGGACACCGCATCGTACGTCACGTACAACAAGGAGGGCGAAATAACGGAGAGCCACCTGCGTGACCTATCTTCCCAGATCGAATATGACCTGTCGCACCTGCATGACGGATTGTATTATTACCAACTGAACGCACTATACGAGGATATAGTCTTCACGACAGCGAAGGGTGAGACAATGGTGAAATCGGCTCCTGTATGGGTCGAGAACACCGCCAACGAGAAGTTGAGGGTCTTCACGCGTGAGGGAAGGATTGTGGTCCAAACCTCCGAACCTGCCGATGTCGTGATATATGATATCTTGGGCAATATCGTTTACCACGCCCAACCAAGCGGCAACGAAATAGTCTCCGACAAGCTCCGCAAAGGCGTCTACATCGTCAAGTGTGGCAAAAAAGCGGCGAAGGTTGTAGTGAAATAGAATAATAAATATAGAATCATTGCCGGGCGGTGTGCGACTAAATTGCACACCGCTCGTCGTTAATAATTGACCTCTCCCCTCTCATCCGCAGATATACCCTCGCCGTGGCCAACACATCCTTCTCGCAATAGACCGCGATGCGCTTCAGATCTCGCTCCTCGTAGAAAACACCCGCCACCTGGCTACCGTCGATATCATCCTTCGGTGTGGGGATGCCCAACACGGCGCATAGGAGCTTCAGCGAGGTGTAATGCTTGTAGTCCCCGAACTTCCACATATCCATCGTGTCCAATAGGCGGACCTCCCACGGCTTCCTTCCCGCAACGTTCAATATCTCAGGCAATTGAATACCATAGATCAACATACGACGGGCGATGAAGGGGAAATCGAACTCCTTCGCATTGTGTCCGCAGAGGTAATGGTTCGGTGTCTGGTAGGAGTGGTTCAGCAGGTCGGCGAAGTCGAGCAACAACTGCCGTTCATCCTCCCCGTAGAAGGATTTCTCCCTGAAAAGGAGCGCTCCCTCCTCCTCGTAGGCAAACCCTACGGAGATGCATACCACCCGTCCGAATTCAGCGAAGATACCCGCCTCATGGTACATGCTCTCGGCCGTACAATCGTCCGTGTAACGTTCGGGCACACGTCGCCTCATCTGCTCCACCTTCTCTTCCCACAGATGCGCCAAAGCGGGGTCCAATTCACTCAACGTGGCCGTCATAGGGGCCGTCTCGATGTCCAAAAACAGAATGTTTTTCAAATCAGGCATAATTTCTCAGTTTTAAATATTTAATAAACAGGTATGATTGAAAGGAAAGGGGGAATGCACGCAAACTTGCATCCCCCCTCGCTATGATACTATTTCTTCTTGGCCTTCATCTTGCGCGTGAGCGTCTGAATGCACTCACGACGTGGGATGATGACGGAGAGTCCCTTGTAATCGATCTCCTCCTTGATGATCTTTATCATCTCGTCATAGTTCTTCTTCAACGGAACGAACACGCGGAGGTGTGCCGGATCCACACCCAAGCCCAAGCAGATACTCTCGATCTTACCCGTACCTTGGGAGTCCTGACCACCCGTCATGGCGGTCGTCTCATTGTCTGAAATCACAACCGTGATGTTAGCGTTCTCATCCACAGCATCCAAAAGACCGGTCATACCGGAGTGCGTGAAGGTGGAGTCTCCGATCACTGCCACAGCCGGGTAGATGCCTGCATCCGCCGCACCCTTCGCCATGGTGATGGAGGCCCCCATGTCCACGCATGAGTTGATCGCCTGATATGGAGGCAACGCACCCAACGTGTAGCAACCGATGTCGCCGAACACCTTGCTGTGCTCGTAGCCGCGGAGCACCTCGTTCAGGGCCTCGTACATGTCACGGTGGCCACATCCTTGGCACATCTGCGGTGGACGCATCTTCACGACGGATGGTATGCTGTAAACAGACTTATGCTCTCTTCCGAAGGCCTTGCCCACGCTGTCTGGATCCAACTCACCCGTGCGTGGCAACGTGCCGTCCAAGCGGCCCATCACCTTCTTCGTCTCGAAGAAGCCCTTCAGCTGGTTCTCCACGAACGGATAACCGTCCTCGATCACCAAGAGGGACTCACACTCGGAGGCCAGTTTGTCGATCATCTTCTTAGGCAACGGGTATTGGGAAACCTTGACAACAGGGTATTCACAACCCTCCGGGTAAACCTCGTTCAAGTAGTTGATACCGATTCCGCAAGCCACCACACCGATCTTCTTGTTGTTTCCGTCGATGTAACGGTTGTATGGTGAATTCTCGGAAGCGGACAATATCTCGCCCTGCATGTCCAACAGATGTTGGTAACGGCGGCGTGCGATGGCTGGCAACAAGACGAACTGACGTGGGTCCGCAGGTACGCTGTTACCGTTCTCCGGCCGCACCTCCTTGCGCTCCACGCCTGAGCGGGAGTGCGCCAAACGGGTGACGATGCGCATCAGGACAGGGTAACCCAACTTCTCGGAGAGGTCAAAACCGTTGTAGGCCATATCGTACGCCTCATGCTGATTGGATGGCTCCAACATAGGGATCATGGCGAAGTTACCATAGAAGCGGGAGTCCTGCTCGTTCTGAGAGGAGTGCATCGACGGATCGTCCGCCGCCAGCACCATCATACCTCCATTCACACCCGTGATGGCGGTGTTCACGAAACAGTCCGCCGCCACGTTCATACCCACATGCTTCATGCAAACCAGCGAACGCTTGCCACCATACGACATGCCTAACGCAGCCTCCATGGCCGTCTTCTCATTGGATGACCAATGACTGTGGATATTACGTTCCTTCGCTTGCTTGGAGTTCTGGATATACTCTGTGATCTCGGTGGAAGGTGTTCCAGGATATGCGTAAACACCTGAAAGTCCACCATCAATCGCCCCTTGGGCAATGGCTTCGTCAGCCAATAACAATTGTTTCATTACTATCGTATCTTTTTATATTCTTTTCTGTAAACGAATCACACCTACAAAATTAGTCTTTTTTAGGCTGAAAGACAAACGAACCCCGCAAGAAAGAGTCATCCGCGGAACTCCAACATGCGGCTGATGTACTTGCCGACAATGTCGAACTCGATGTTCACGACGCTTCCCACCTCGATCTGGCAGAAGTTCGTGTGCTCGTAGGTGTAGGGGATGATGGCCACAGAGAACCCATCCTTCTTGGAGTCACAGACCGTCAGGCTGACTCCGTTCACCGTCACGGATCCCTTCTCGACCGTCACATAGCCCTTCTTGGCCATCTCAGCGTCCATGTCGTATTGGAAGGTGAAATACCAACTGCCCTCCTCGGATTTCTTGCCAACGCACTTCGCCACCTGGTCCACATGTCCCTGCACGATGTGCCCGTCCAACCGTCCGTTCATCACCATGCTGCGCTCCAGATTGACGAGGCTACCCTCCTTGAGGAGCCCGAGGTTCGAGCGACGAAGCGTCTCTTGGATGGCGGTCACCGTATAGGTGTCGGCCGTCTTCTCCACCACCGTCAGGCACACACCGTTATGCGCCACACTCTGGTCTATCTTCAATTCTGACACGAAAGGACAGGTCATCGTGATGTGCAGATTCTCCTGATCTTTTCGTAACGCGACCACCTTGGCCGCCGTCTCTACTATTCCTGAAAACATAATTATATATCTATTTATTTTATATTCAAACAATTAGACTAACGCTCCACGCTCTTCACGCCTCTGATTGCCTTGATCTTCTTGATCACATCCTCCAACACATGCGTGTCCGAAACAGTGACGGTGAGGGTGCCACGGAAGAGGCCGTCGGACGAATCCACGGACATGGCCCGTAACGACACGTTCGTCTCCTTTTGTATCAACGAGGAGATGTTCGTGACAATGCCTATATCGTCCGTACCGGTGACATGCAGGGTGCAGTTGTACTGCGTGCCTGACTTGCCGGCCCACCTCGCCTTGATGAAACGATAGCCGAAGCGGGAGAGCATCTGCGGCGCATTCGGGCAATCCTTCTTGTGTATCTTGATGGTTCCCCTCACGGAGACGAACCCGAAGATGTCGTCGCCATAGATCGGGTTGCAACACTTCGAGAGCGTGTAGAGTATGCCCTGCAGATGATCGTCTATCACCAAGACATCCTCCTTGTTCGGATCCGTGGAGGATGACGAGATATGCTCGAAACCATCCGCGGTACGCACCTCGTCGGGCTTGGCGTCCGTGGAGCACTCCACATAGAGGTCTTTTATCTTTGAGAAGTCTATACTATCCTCCGCCAGACGTTGGTAGAAGATCTGTATCGTGGCACAGCCTATCTTCTTCGCCAACTTAGCGGCGACCCGCTCGTCGTACTCGAGCTTCCAGTTCTTCAGCCTACGTTTGAACAGTTCTTTGCCCAACTCGACGTTGGCAGACTCTTGTTCCTTGAGTATGCGTTTGATGTGCGTCCGCGCCTTGGTCGTCTGCACGAACTCCAACCACTCCTTGTGAACCGTCTGGTTCGAAGCGGTCATGATCTCCACCTGGTCTCCGCTACTCAGCTGGTAACGGATCGGCACGTTCTTACCGTTCACCTTACCGCCTATGCACTTGGAGCCCAAGCCTGAATGGATCATGAAGGCGAAGTCCAACAACGTGGCGCCCTTCGGCAACTGCTTCAACTCGCCGGAAGGGGTGAAGACGAACACCTCCTTGTCGTAGAGATCCAGCTTGAAATCATCCATGTATTCCAAACCGTCCACGTTAGGGTGTTGCAACAGGTCACGCACATTGGCGAGCCAATCGTCAAAGAGGGCTTCCCCCTTCACACCCTTGTACTTGAAGTGGGCGGCGAATCCCTTCTCGGCGATTTCGTCCATGCGTTGCGTGCGTATCTGCACCTCCACCCACTTGCCCTCCGGACCCATCACGGTGGTGTGGAGTGATTCGTAACCATTTGACTTTGGTATAGATAACCAATCCCGCAGACGTTTCGGGTTGGGTTGGTACATGTCCGTGACGATGGAATAGGCTTGCCAACAAGCCGCCTTCTCCTTCTCCAACGGAGTATCTAAAATGATACGGATGGCAAAGATGTCATAGATGTTCTCGAAGACAGTGTTCTGCTTCTTCATCTTGTTCCATATCGAATAGACCGACTTCGTGCGCCCTTTCATCGTGAAGGTGAAGCCAGCCTCCTCCAACCGTTTCTTCACAGGTTCGATAAAGGCCTTGATGTAGGCGTCGCGCTGTTGCTTCGTATCATGTAGTTTGTTGACGATATCCTCGTAGATGGCGGGATTGGTCTGCCTCAGGGAGAGATCTTCGAGTTCCGACTTCACCTTGTAGAGTCCCAGACGATGGGCCAAAGGCGAATAGAGGAAGGATGCCTCCTTGGCGATGCGGTTGCGGCTCTCCTCGTCGTACTGACTCAAATTGCGGATTTGGTAGAGTTGGTTACAGATCAGCACGATTACCACACGGATATCCTCCGCCATGGAGAGCAACAGACGCCTGAAGGCATCCGACTCCACCGGGGGATGGTTCCTGTACAACTCGCCCACCTTGAGCAAGGAGTTGACAAACGTGGCAACCTGCTCACCGAATAGGGTCTGGACAGCCTCGGGGGTGGTCAGCTCGGCAAGCACAGCCTCGTAGAGCAGGACACCGACCACCGGCACCTTGCCCAAATCCACCTCCACCTTGATGATACGGACAATATCCGCCCCCCTACCAATCAATGGATGATTGGTGGCGAACAGACGTGACAACTCCTCCCGCTCCTGCGGAAGCAGGTCGTACGTATCCAATATTTCCTCCAAATTACCCGCCATAGGTATCAATCATCATTTCATCTTTGAGCCCCTCGCCAAGATGATGTACACGAAACATACGTCCGTCAACCAATCTTCCGAGAAGTGCAACTTCTCTTTGTAAGTGCGCACGTTAATGGCGGACTTGATCAGGTCTGGGTTCTTGAAATCAGCCGATGTGACAATCTTATGCACGGACTCCTGAATCATGGACTTCATCCACTTGCGGAAAACCAAAGGGAGACGAAGACCTACCTGCACGTCCAACGAAACCGCCATCATGACATCCTGCATGAGGCTCTGGAACCATACACCGTATGGCTGCAAATCCATCACTTTCTTGCAACATCTCTTGATTGAGTTATCAATCTCCGAGAAGAATGCGTCCGACAATTTGTACTCCTCCTTCATCTTAGACGCCACGAATTTCTTCTCCGCGATGCCAAGACGTCCCTCCGTAGGGATCTTGAACTTCTGCTTCATCACCTTCAACTGTGGCAATTGCTGCAGGTTCATGATGCCCAATGTGGCGGCGGAAGATGCTTGTATATAGACGTTGAGCAACGTGATGAAGTTCTGCACCTTCTCTTTGACGAACTCCTCTTTTTTCTGTTTTCTCGCTTTTAGTACTTCAGACAGTCCCATTTTTATATCATTAATAATTAATTATTTACTTTTTTAACGTACCCCATGTCTCTTCAACAATGGTAATATCGTAGGCTCTTGCCCCCTGAATCGTTTGTAGAGGGTCATCGGATGCTCGCTGCCTCCCTTCTCCAACACCTCATGACGGAAGCGTCCCGCCGTCTCTTGGTCGAATATGCCATGCTCCTGGAACACCGAGAAGGCGTCCGCATCCAACACCTCCGCCCATTTGTAGCTGTAATAGCCGGCGGAATATCCTCCCGAGAAGATATGGTTGAACTGCGTGCTCATCAGCGTGCCTTCCACCTGAGGAAGCGTCTGCGCAGCGCTCCACGCCTCGTTCTCGAAGGCCTTCACATCTCCGTCGAAAGGCTTCTGGATCGTATGCCAACCCATGTCCAACAGGCCGAAGCTCAGCTGGCGCAACGTGGCGTAGCCGATGTTGAAGTTGGCGGCCTTCCTGATCCGCTCGATCAGCTCGGCAGGGATAGGCTCACCGGTCTTGTAATGCACGGCGAATCCATCCAGATACTCTTTCTCGAACGCCCAGTTCTCCATCATCTGGGATGGCAACTCCACGAAGTCACGGTAGACGTTCGTGCCCGCCAGGCTCTCGTAGTGGCACTTGGAGACCATGCCATGGATGGAGTGCCCGAACTCATGGATGAAGGTGGTCAGCTCGTCGAACGTGAGCAGGGACGGCAACGAATCGGTCGGACGGGTGAAGTTCATGACGATGGAGATATGCGGACGCACATCCACACCCTTCTCGTCCACATGCTGGCAGAGGTACTCTGTCATCCATGCGCCTCCCCGCTTTCCGTCACGCGGATGGAAGTCGGTATAGAGCACCGCCAGGAAGGATCCGTCCTTGTCATAGACATCGAAAGCCTCCACCTCCTTGTGGTAGACAGGGATGCTCTCGTTCTTCTTGAAGGTCAAGCCGTAGAGCTTGGTGGCCAAGCCGAACACACCCTTCTTCACATGCTCCAGTTCGAAGTATGGACGGAGCAGTTCGTCATTGATGCTATATTTCTCGTCACGTAGTTTCTCTGAGTAGAAGGACCAGTCCCAAGGCATGATCTCGAAGTCGGCGCCATGCGCTTTGGCATAGGCCTGCACCTCCGCGATCTCCGCCTTCGCCGTAGGCTTATAGGCCTCCAAAAGGTCATTCAGCAGTTTGTAGACGTTCTCCTTGTTCTCCGCCATGCGGTAGCGCAACACACGGGCCGCATAGTCCTCGTAACCCATCAGGTTCGCCAACTCCAGGCGGGCGTTCACGATATCCTTCACCACCTGACGGTTGTCCAAATCACCCTCCGTGGCTTTGGTGTTGTAGGCCATATAGAGCTGCTTACGCAACGCACGGTTCTCAGCGTACTTCATGAATGGGGCATAGCTTGGGTAGGTCAGGTCGAAGATCCAACCCGTCACGTTGTTGTCCTTCGCCTTCTTCGCCGCAGCCTCAACGATGGCAGGAGGCAAGCCGGCCAGATCCGCAGAATCGGTGATGGTCAGTTTATAGGCGTTCGTGGCGTTCAAGACATTCTGTCCATACTTCAGCGTCAGGAGGGACAAGCGCTTGCTGAGCTCGCGGAACTTCTCCTTGCCCTCTTCCGAGAGCGTCGCACCGTTCTTCTCGAACGATTCGTAGGTCTTCGTCAGCAACATCTGCTGCTCCGCCGTCAGCCCCAACGAATCCTTTTGCTGGTAAACCGCCTTGACCCGCTCGAACAGGGCAGCGTTCAACGTCACGTTGTTGGAGTGCTCCGTCTCCAACGGAGAGATCTCCTCGGAGAGACTGTCCATTTTGGCGCAGGTCTCGGCCTCCAACAGATTGTAGAAAACATATTGGATACGGTTAAGGAACGCACCGGAGCGCTCCAACGCCACGATCGTGTTCTCGAACGTGGGCGCTTCGGGGTTCTTCACAATAGCGTCGATCTCCTCGTCATGAAGACGAATCGCCTCTTTCACCGCAGGTAAATAATCATCCAACTTGACCTTGTCGAAAGGGAAGGTCTCATGCGGAGTACCATACTCCGCCTTCAAAAAAATATTATCTATCATTTCAGTTTTATTTTCTTTCACATCACACGATGAGAGGAGGGGCAACGCACATACGGCGGAGGCTATGACCAACCTCTTCCCCACTTCACCGATCCTTGTAATCATTAAGTGTCCCATCATAGATCCATCACCAATTTATCGCCCGACACGCTCATCAACGACTCACGTATGTTCAGGGTATATTCCCACACGGAAGCGAACTCATCGAGCTGCTCCAGCTTGAACGTCTCCTGCCCTGCTCGGTCCACCATGTCGAAGAACGTGGCGACCGTGATACGATTGACATCCATGGCCGGCATGTACGCGTCCCGCTCGTCTATCCGCACCTCCGTGAGGATTCCCGCCTTGCACAACCGACGCACGATGACGGAGGCCAAGCGCAAAGGAATACGGTATTTATCGGACATCTCATTCAGTGTCATAGGCGACTCGCCTTCCCGGAACCGCTTCGCCACAATCTTGGTGACGGACAAAAGCACGAACTCGAAATAGCGGTGGCTGATGGATTTCACATCCTTCTCGAACTCGAAGTTACGGACGTTCTGCAAGGCGAAGGAGATCTCCGCACCGAACAGCACGATCATCCACGTCGTCTGGATGAACAACAGGGCGAACGGTATGGCCGCCAAACCACCATACACGGCGTTGTAGGAGGTCATCATCGTCTGCAAATAGACGTAGACCCACTTGAACGCGAAGAAGGTGATGCAGGAAAAGGCACCCGCCACCATGGCCGCGGTGAACCTCACCTTCGTGTTAGGCATCACCACGTAGATCATCGTGAAGACCACCCACGACACCAAGTAAGGCATCACGGCCAACACGATCTTCAGCGTCGGCGAGATGATATACGAACCATCAAAGACACCCAGCGCATGGTTGAAGTAGAACGAGATACCATTGGAGACCAGCACGAAGATCGGAATGACCAACAGCAGGGAGATGTAGTCGGTGAAACGACGGATGTAGTTCCTGTTCTTGGTGATGTACCATATCTCGTTGAACGACATCTCAATCTGCGAGAAGACCTTCATGACGGACCATAGCAACACGCAGATACCGATGCCGACGAAGGCGCCGCCCGTGGCGTTGTTCAGATAGTTCTCCACAAAATTCAGCACCACCTGCACCAGCTCCTGGTGGGAGGCGTAGCGGTTGTGCAACATGTCGACGATGTAGGTGTCGAGCCCGAAGCCCCTCGCCATGCCGAACACGAAGGCGAGCAACGGCACCAGGGCGAAGACGGAGTAGTAGGTCAATGCGGAGGCGCGGACCGGCATCTTCCCCTTGACGAAGTTCTGGATGGAGAGGACGAGCGTCTTCGCGAAGAGCATAAGGTATCCTCGCTTGCCTTGCTCGTCGTGTATGGTGGTCCGCCAAATATCAATGGTGACGAACTTCACCTGATCCACAATAAACCGTATGATTTTTTTCATACGCAATTAGCATATCTATGCACGATGGAGATCTGTCACAGAGACTGACAAATCGTCACACCATGGTGTTACACAAAAAAGAGAGTAGGCGTATAAGCCGAGTTCTGTACCCGCGGACGGGCGTTTGTCATTAATCTAGGACTTATGTCACCATAAGCCTCAAGCAATCTACCCCCCGACATCGGACGGGCAGCCCTACATGCGTCGGTATATTCGATCTTACAACCCGCGACTCGCACAGCTCCCACTGTCACCAGCGGGACTGGTGGGCTCTTACCCCACCTTCTCACCCTTACCTGCAAGCAGGCGGTCATTCTCTTCTGCGATAGTTCACCCTCACGGACGACTTTCTGTTAGGAAGCGCGGCGCCCTCTGTTGCCCGGACTTTCCTCTGACGTTGCCGCCAGCGACAAACCCTCCTACTCTACTCCGCAAAAATAAGCATTTTTTCCTTATGACACTGACAATTTTTCACATTTTGCACAGATTAATTCATCATCAAACGTTAAAAACGAACGGTTGATGTTAAATCAGTTTAAATACCTACCGACTCGCACAAATTTGCATAATATTTGTACGTTATTTCAACGGAGCGGGAGTTGATTTTCTTCCCTCCAAATGGATTATAAAACGTAATAAAAACTTAAGGATATGAAACACTTGAAAACAATTGGCACCGTATTGGCGGTGACCGCTCTAAGCGCAGGGGTCTCTTGCTTCTGCTACAAGAAGTTCGGTCCACAAGAGACCATCATCGTGGAAAAAACGACACCCGCGCAACACGCTTCCTACAACAAGGGGGGCATGGTGGACTTCACCGAGGCGGCCGAGACTTCCGTCAACGCTGTGGTCCACGTGATGACCGTCATCGAGACCAAACAGACCAGCTACAACTACGACCCGTTCCTGGAGTTCTTCTTCGGCGAACGCGGCAACCAACGCCAACAGCCTCGGCAACAACAGATGGGCTCGGGCTCGGGCGTCATCCTCTCGCAGGATGGCTACATCGTGACCAACAACCACGTGGTGGACGGTTCGGACAACGTGACGGTCGTCCTCAACGACAAGCGTGAGTTCAAGGCTACCATCGTGGGCACGGACCCGAACACGGACCTCGCCTTGCTGAAGATAGACGCGAAGGACCTCCCTACCCTCACCGTGGGCAACTCGGACGACCTGAAGGTGGGCGAATGGGTCTTGGCGGTGGGCAACCCGTTCAACCTGACCTCCACCGTCACAGCCGGCATCGTCAGCGCCAAGGCGCGTAACATCAACATCCTCACCTCCGACATGAAGATCGAGTCGTTCATACAGACGGATGCGGCGGTCAACCCTGGCAACAGTGGCGGCGCCTTGGTGAACACACGTGGCGAACTGGTCGGCATCAATGCGGCCATCGCCTCCCAGACCGGCTCCTACTCGGGCTACTCCTTCGCCATCCCTACCAGCATCATGAGCAAGGTGGTGGCCGACCTGAAGGAGTTCGGCACCGTGCAGAGGGCGCTCCTCGGCGTGCAGATCCAAGACATCAACGCTGAATTCGCCAAGGAGAAGGGCTTGGAGGTGCTCGAAGGCGCCTACGTGGCCGCCGTCAGCGAGAACAGCGCGGCAGAAGAGGCGGGCATCAAGAAGGGAGATATCATCACCCACATCAATGGCAACAAGGTGAAGAGCGTTTCGGAAACGCAAGACCAGATCAGCCGATTCAGACCGGGAGACAAGGTGGAGATCATCTACCTCAGGGATAACAAGTCCAAGAAAGCTACAGTGACCCTCAAGAACGTGAACGGTGACACCGAGATGATCAAACAGGTATCCGCCAACGAATTGGGCGCTACGCTTACCCCTCTGAGCAAACAGAAGCTGCAGCAGTACGGACTCAACAACGGACTGGAGGTCTCCAAGGTGATGAGAGGCGGTAAATTCAACCGCGCGGGCATCCCGAACGGCTACATCATCGTCAGGATGAACAACCTCGTAGTGAACAGCCAGGCAGACGTGGACAGGATCGTCAGCAGCATCTCCAAGCAAGAGGAGAAAGCGCTCTTCATCTCAGGTATCCTCCCGAACGGAAAGGTGGTCTATTATGCGGTGGATATGAACTAAGCGGTAGAAATAGCTTTTTATAAACTACATATCAAAACAACGTGATGTGAATAGCCCAGGGCGTCATGCCTTGGGCTATTTATTTGTTGGTCACATTCCTCCCGTCATCCTTTTCAGGTGGCAAAATGCGACCTCGTTGGTCTCCGTGTTCCGAAGATGCAGTCCGTTTCCTTCGCAATGGCTGAAGAATTCACAATCCTTGCAGATACCCGTCTTGGCCCAGGAGCGGTCTCTCATGATCTGGTATCGGTTTTGCCACACCTCCGCGAAATTGTCCGTATAGATGTTACCTTGGATGAAACGATCCCTCAGGTCAGGGCAGGCGGATATGCTTCCATCCACAAGGATGGAGCCTATATTGATTCCAGCCCGGCAGAAGAACGGATTGTCCCTGACACGGCTTTCATAATCGCCCAGGAAACCTTCGCAACCGTAGTTAGCCCTTATCTTCCCCTCCTTCCTCGTCTCCTCGATAAAATCGAAGACCGCCTTGAATTTATCGTCAGGCAACTGCAGTCCCGGATTATCCGCGGCCCGCCCGATAGGGAAGATCGTCGCGACCCTCCAATTCCTCACGCCACAACCGATCAGCAACTGCTTGATTTGTGGGAGTTCATCGAAGTTCCGATTGTTGACGCACGTCAGCACATCAAACTTGAGGTCCGTCCGCGGGAGCATCCTGATGGCGTTGACGGCACGGTCATAGGAGAGGTCGTTTTGCCGCAACCAATTGTGCGAATCCTTCAGTCCGTCAAGGCTGACCGTGCACGAGCGCATGCCCGCACGGAGCAGGGATTCCAGCCGCTCTTCCGTCAGCAGATAGCCGTTGGTGACGATGCCCCAAGGGAAACCGAGCTTGTACAACTCAATTCCGGCCTGTTCCAGGTCCTTGCGGACGAGAGCCTCTCCGCCCGTGAAGACGATCTGGGTATGGTTCGGCTCAACAATAGGGACGATCTGCTTGATGGCCTTGAGGAAATCCTCCACCGGCATATCTTTGACGTCGGACATCTGCCGGCAATCACTGCCACAATGCAGACAGTTCAACGTGCAACGCAGCGTGCATTCCCAGAAAATATAGGTCAGTTTATGATCCTTCGCCACACTGTGCCGATACATATCGAACAACCTGAGAGCGAGCCTCTTCTTCAACGGAATCTTTTTCGGATTATCCATATCCTCTCTTTTTTATTTAATCAATCACCCACCCGACTGCCTTCATGGCAAAAAAACATCAGTCATCCAAAGGTTCGGGTGACTGATGCGATGGTACGTGCTAATAATTCTACGATTTATTAAACATGCAAAATAAGCTATCTAAGGAGAATGCGCCCGCACTATTTCTTCAAGAAACGGGCAGCCAGTTTCTTATCTCCGGAAACGACGGTCAACAAGTAATTTCCGCTCTTCAGATTGCCCACGTAAAGGCTCTCTCCGCTCGGAACAGAGGCGCTCAACATCTGTTCGCCGCTCAAAGTATAGATGGCGACATTGGTGCTTTCCTCCCCTGTCAAGTTGAACCACAAATAATTCTCCACCGGGTTAGAGATCAAAAGGATTTTCTCCGCGGCTTCATCATTCACACCCGTCGTATTCGGGCGACCGAATATGATTTGCCCAGTCTCTCCCTCATCCCCAAGGACGATGGTCATTTCTTTATCATATACGCCACGGTAAAACGGGTCACCGCTTGGAGAATCAGGCATAACGAACTCGTCCTTGTACTCCTCTTCCATGATAGTGTCACAAGCGGATGAGATGTCATTCGTAGCCGATATCCTAATATCGCACCATGGAGCTGTCTTATATTCAAACACAAACTTTCCATCCTCGTCCGTCATCACAGGCGGGAATGCGCCGTTCTGGCAATGAGTGACTTGCACACTCACATTCTTTATCGGGTTGCCGTACTTGTCCGTGACATTACCTCTGAACCTGAAATCCGCGGAAGGACATCCGTAAAGCGCAATTAAATCTCTTTCAGGATTATACTCCTCCACAGTTTCAAAGTCATTTATACGGCTACTCCTATCCACCTCTTTCCCCGTCGCTTGTCCATGCACGGTGATAAAACCCATAGACGACAACAAAGAGACGATGGCTCTTCTGATGATTGATCTTGCTTGTAGTGAAATTTTCTTCATAACAACATTTTTTTAACACATAAGTTAATTTCAACCGAAGTCAAAACACAAATTGCGCATTAATTACCCCATGGTGACTCTACCGGATTGTGCCATTCTACCCTATTCTCTCAATTCATTCCCTATCATGTAAACACGAATCACCAGCAATCATGTCCAATCGAGTTTATGAACATCACACAAAAATAAATCGTTTTTTTATAAAATCCAATCATTTTCGCATAAAGATGCAATTGGTCTGCTTGGCCGGCCCTCTATTTTCACCTGTCTATGGGAACCGACGGTCACGTAGAGACGATAGAAAACGCATTCCACACCTTGCCCCATAGGGGCTTTCTATGAATAGGAAAGACGCACAGCACCAGATAAAAATGATAAACCTAAGATAATTCATTCCCCCAAAAATCTAGATTCCAAAATAGTAAATCGTAAATCCCTAAATCGCCATCCCCGAAATTTTTGATTCTAAATTTTTAACTCTTAATTCTTAATTCCCTATATTTGTACGTGCATAATCGCAAAACAAATTTCATCTCGGAAGAAGAGATAAATAGAGGTTGTCCCGTCTGGAGGAACCGACGGTCACGTAGAGACGATGTGTACATTGTCTCCACCAAACAAAACAGATAATTTTATCCAGATAATAATTTCATTAACAAACAAAAAACATTACAACAAAAAACAGATAATAAATATTTTAGTTAACATATTGTAAAACATAGCGTTTGCTATTTAATCTGAAACGTTCGGAAACCTGGCAGTAGAAGAACAGATTTGAGGATAAATAAGCAAATGCCTGCGTGCATACGTGGGCATTTCTTATCTCAAATCTGTAGGTCATGCCAGGTACCTCGAACGTTGGATAAGGAATTGTCCCACGTTCTTTTTGTATATAGAGGTATCTGGCATGGCTTTCGTTTTTTAGACAAATAGCATTCGTATTCACAACTCGATGGAGATGAAATACGAATCAACTTTTAATGCAATCGATGCCATTCTGCGCAACGAGGCGGGATGCAGCAACGAACTCGATTATATAGAGCAGACTTCGTGGTTGCTCTTTTTGAAATACCTCGACGACCTTGAAACGGAGCGCGAAGACGAAGCCGCACTCAACGGCAAGGAATACCGCCGCATTATCACCGGCTTCAACCGTTGGAACGCTTGGGCTGCCCCAAAAACCGCAAAGGGTGAACTCGACGTTATCAACGCAATGACCGGCGACGACCTTGTGGAATTTGTTAACCAAAAACTCTTTCCTTCGCTCAAACACTTCAAAGATACCGCCGTGTCGCCCGACACGCTTGAATACAAGATTGGCGAGATATTCAGCGAACTCCGCAACAAGGTGAGCAGCGGATACAATATGCGCGAGATTATCAACAAGATAGATTCGCTGCATTTTCAGTCTGCCGACGACAAGCACGAAATGACCGTACTGTATGAAGACAAAATAAAACGTATGGGCAATGCCGGACGCAACGGTGGCGAATACTACACGCCTCGTCCGCTCATCCGTACCATCGTCAAAGTGGTGAACCCGCGCATTGGCGAAACCGTTTACGACCCGGCTTGCGGCTCGGCGGGCTTCCTCTGCGAGGCGTTCAATTATATGCAAGAACAGGTACATTCGGTGAGCGATTCCGACACCTTGCAAAAGTCAACATTCTTTGGCAAGGAGAAAAAGGGATTGCCCTACATCATTGCCACAATGAATATGATTTTTCACGGCGTGGCTGCGCCCAACATCGTTCGCGGCAACACACTTACCGAAAACCTCGCCGCCATTCAGCAACGCGACCGCAAAGACATCATCCTTGCCAATCCGCCATTTGGAGGCAGCGAACGCGCCGAAGTGCTTCAAAATTTTGACATCCGCACCAGCGAAACGGCGTATATGTTTATGCAGCATTTTATCAAGATGCTCAAAGTAAACGGACGCGCTGGCATTGTAATCAAAAACACGTTTTTGAGCAATGGCGATGCCGCATCCCTGCGTCGCAAACTACTCGAAGAATGTAATTTGCACACCATTCTCGACCTTCCGCAAGGAGTTTTCCAAGGCGCGGGCGTAAAAACCGTGGTGCTGTTTTTCTCCAAAGGCGAGCCGACACAAAAAATTTGGTATTACCAACTCAACCTCAGCCGCACCCTTGGCAAAACAAATCCGCTCACCGAAGCCGACCTTGAAGATTTTGTAACATTACAGAAAACCAAATCCGAAAGCGAAAACTCTTGGACGCTCAATGTTGCCGACCTTGGCGACGACTGCGACCTTTCTGTCAAAAATCCCAACAAACCCGAAATTGTTGACAACCGCACCGCCGCCGACATTCTCGGCACCATCGCCGACCTCAACAGCGATTCCGCAAGATTGATTAACGAAATAAAGGAGATGCTATGAAAGAAGGATGGAAATATATGAAGTTGGGTGAGGTTTGCGAGATATTGAACGGATTTGCATTCAAAAGTTCCAACTATGTAGATTGTGGCATAAGAATTATAAGAATAACAAACGTACAAAAAGGTATTATAGTCGACAATTCACCTAAATACTATCCATTGTCTGAGGAAAGCAATTTGAATAAATACATTCTTAAAAAGAATGATTTATTAATGTCTTTGACTGGAAATGTAGGTAGAGTGGGACTTTTGCCAACAGGACTTACGCCAGCAGCACTAAACCAGCGAGTTGCTTGTATTAGAATGAAGAACGATAATTTATCAAAAACTTTTCTGTTCCATTATTTAAATTCTAATTCATTTGAGCAATTGTGTATAGAAAATGCTTCAGGGGCTGCACAATTGAACTTGAGTACAGTTTGGCTTTCCAATGTTCAAATTCCCGTTCCTCCTATTTCCGACCAGCAGCGCATTGTTTCCTATCTTGATGCCGAGTTTGCGAAGATAGAAGCCCTTAAAGCCAATGCCGAAAAGCAACTGCAAGCCGCCAAAGATTTGTTTCAAGCCGCTCTAAAAGAGTTGTTGACACCGAAAGAAGGATGGAAAATGAAAACAATTGATTCTTTGCAAACTGATATGTATCGAGGTTCGGGAATAACTCGGGAACAAATAAGGTTAGAGGGTGTTCCTTGTGTTCGTTATGGCGAAATTTACACTACATATAATTATTGGTTTGAAGAATGTGTTTCTCATACAGATGAGCAAATTATTAATTCAAAAAAATACTTTGAACACGGAGATATTTTGTTTGCTATAACAGGAGAAAGCGTTGAAGATATAGGCAAAAGTATTGCATATTTGGGACATAATAAGTGTTTGGCAGGCGGAGATATTATTGTTATGAAACACAATCAAAATCCTAAATATCTTGCTTATGCTCTATCAACCCCCGATGCTATTGCACAAAAAGGATTTGGCAAAACAAAATTGAAAGTTGTACACACAAATGCACCATCATTGAAAGCAATAGTATTACCAATTCCGACACTTCCCGAGCAGCAACGCATCGCCGACCGCCTCGACGCCCTCTCTGCCAATGTGAAAGCATTGCAAACTAACTACACCGAAACCATAACCCTCTGCAACGACCTGAAACAGGCGTTGCTGAAAAAGGTGTTTGAGGAGGATGGATGATTTATTCCCTCATAAAAGTGTGTTTTTTTGAAATTATTCCCTCATAAAAGTGTAGATTTTTCGATTTATTCCCTCATAAAAGTGTAGATTTTTGAAATTATTCCCTCATAAAAATGTAGTGGAAGCTATATAAAAAGAATGTATTATTCTGTAAATCAATAGATTAAAATAATTACCATGGACGAATCAACAACACGCCGCAAAAAGATCGATCCAGCCCTTTATTCCGTGGGCTGGGAACAGGTGCCCGACAGCCAAATCCTCAATGAGCAACGTGCTTATGTCATTGCTCCGGGACGAGTGGAGAAGCTAAAAGCCCGCCATCCTAAAAAAGTGGATTACATCCTTGAATACAAAGGCATAAAACTGGCCGTTGTGGAAGCTAAGTCGGACGAGACGGATGTGTCGGTGGGTGTGCCGCAAGCCAAGCAGTACGCCGAGATGTTGCAGATTCGCTACGCCTATTCCACCAACGGCGATAGCATCTATTTCATAGATATGGGTGTGAGAGATGCTAAGGGTGAATATATTGTCCCTTCCACCGAAGGTTTTATAGATAAATTTCCATCCCCGCAGGAGTTGTGGCAGATGACCTTCCCTGAGGATAACGAATGGCGCGATAAGTTCAATTTGCAACCGATGAACCGTGATAGCGGTCGTGAGCCACGATACTATCAGGTGAATGCCATTAACAACGTGCTGAATGCCGTTGCTCGCGGTCAAAAGCATATTTTACTCACCATGGCAACTGGTACGGGCAAGACATACACGGCTTTTCAGATCTGTTGGAAACTGTTTCAGACCAAATGGAACCTGCATGGAACCGACCAACGTCCACGTATCCTCTTCATCGCCGACCGAAACATACTCGCCAACCAGGCTGTCAACGATTTTGAACAGTTCCCAGAAGATGCCATGGTGCGCATCACACCCGATGAACTGCATAAAAACCATGATAAGGTGCCAACGGCAAGACATCTCTATTTTACCATCTTCCAGACCTTCATGTGTGCCGATGAGAGCGGTGAGCCGTACTACAAGCAATATCCGGCAGATTTCTTCGATTTCATCATAATAGACGAATGTCATCGCGGCGGTGCGAACGACGAGAGCCAATGGCGCGAACTGATGGATTACTTCTCGTTTGCATATCAACTCGGTATGACCGCCACGCCGCGCCGTCAAGACAACGCCAATACATATAAGTATTTCGGCAACCCCGTCTATTCCTATTCGCTCAAGCAAGGCATTGCAGACGGTTACCTGACGCCATTCCGTGTGCGAATTTCGGAAAGTAACATCGATGAGTATGTTTACGATTCTGATGATGAGGTAGAAGGCGAAATAGACACCGAAAAAACCTACACGGAAAGTGATTTCTATAATGGCAAGATAGAGATTCGCCAACGAGACGAACATCGTGTAAAGGAGCTGTTGTCACAAATAAATCCAGATGAAAAGACGATTGTCTTCTGTGCCACACAATTGCATGCACACATCATCCGTGATATGATCAATCAGTATAAGAAGAGTCCTGCGTCCAATTATTGCGAGCGTGTCACCGCCGATGATGGATCGGAGGGTGAAGAGACCCTGAAACTCTTCCAAGACAACGAGCGGAAGTTACCCACCATCCTTACTACGTCGCAGAAGCTCTCCACAGGCGTGGATGCCCGCAATGTGCGCAACATCGTGCTGATGCGTCCCGTGAACAACATGGTGGAATTCAAGCAAATCATCGGTCGAGGCACCCGCCTTTTCGACGACAAATACTACTTCACCATCTACGACTTTGTGGGCGCAAGCAAGAACTTCCAAGATGCCGAGTGGGACGGTGACCCGTTCTGCCCTGTATGTGGCAACTATCCATGCACATGCGGCAGACATAAGCCCTACGCAGTACCAGACGAGGGATCCGTGTCGCCTGTCAAAGACGATTCACTGATCGACTTTCCCATCCCATGTCCCGTCTGCGGACACATGCCCTGCACATGCGATGGTGGAGGCAAGCAGAAAAAGAAGATAACAGTTCGTCTTTCAAACAAGCGGACAATTGAACTGCGAACGAAGTGGACAGAGAAGTTCCAGTACGGAGACAAACTTATTTCGATAGAAGAACTGATACAAGAACTTTTTGGTCGCCTTCCATCATTTTTCAGCGGGCCAGAGGATTTGCGTAAGCAGTGGGAACACCCTGACACACGTCAGGCATTGCTCGAACACCTTGAGCAAGAAGGTTTCCATGAAGATAAATTACAGGCCATACAGCGTGTGATGGGACGTGAGGATTGCGACCTGCTTGACGTACTGGAGTATATCGCCTACGAGACCACCCCGATGGAGCGTGAAAAACGAGTCGAAATGGTGCGTAACGATTATTACAAGAAGCAAAACGCCGCCCAGAAAGTATTCGTCGATTTTCTCTTGGAACAATATTTACGGAATAGTTACAGAGAGCTCACAACCAATAATTTAGCAACATTAATCAACATGAAATACGGCACCATAAACGATGCGAAGTCTAATCTGAACATGGACGTAAGCCAAATACGCCAGCAATATTTCGAGTTCCAGAAGCAATTGTATCGTTGGGCATAAGGTTGTGACATGACAGAAGAAAAACATTTTCAAGACACATGCATCACATGGGGACGATGCGAAAGGAAACCCCACTGGGGTATGGAGTGCGAGATTTAACAGAAACGCATTCCACACCTTGCCCCATAGGGGCTTTCTATAAATAGGAAAGACGCACAGCACCTAATGCGATAAGCGAGACGACCACACACAATCCGTCCATTTTTTCTCCCCTAAAAGATGAACAATCCATTTTTTTTCGTATCTTTGCGTTCCGAAATTTTCATTTAAGTGAGGAGAAAAGCTAAATGAGACAGTTAAAGATTACAAAATCAATCACGAACAGAGAGAGTGCCTCCCTGGACAAGTACCTTCAGGAAATCGGACGTGAAGACCTGATCACCGTCGAGGAGGAAGTCGAGTTAGCGCAAAGGATCAAGAAAGGTGACCGCCGCGCATTGGAGAAACTGACACGCGCCAACCTCCGTTTCGTGGTTTCTGTTGCTAAGCAGTACCAAAACCAAGGATTGAGTTTGCCTGACCTCATCAACGAGGGTAACCTGGGTTTGATCAAAGCCGCCGAGAAATTCGACGAGACAAGGGGTTTCAAGTTCATCTCTTACGCCGTGTGGTGGATCCGCCAATCCATCCTTCAGGCATTGGCTGAACAGTCTAGAATCGTCCGCCTGCCCCTCAACCAGGTGGGCTCACTCAATAAAATCAACAAGGCGCTCTCACAATTCGAGCAAGAGAACGAGAGACGTCCTTCCACCGAAGAGGTGGCCGGCATTTTGGACATGCCTGTGGACAAGATCTCCGACGCCATGAAGATCTCCGGCCGTCATATCTCCGTGGACGCTCCATTCGTGGAGGGCGAGGACAACAGCCTCTTGGACGTGCTGGTGAACGATGATTCTCCAATTGCGGACAAATCCCTCATCAACGAGTCTTTGTCCAGAGAGATCGACAGAGCCCTCTCCACCCTTACCGAAAGGGAGAGCGAAATCATCAAGATGTTCTTCGGTATCGGTTACCAGGAGATGACCCTCGAAGAGATCGGCGAGAACTTCGGTCTGACCCGTGAGCGTGTCCGCCAAATCAAGGAGAAGGCTATCCGCCGCCTCAGACAAAATTCAAGAAGCAAATTGCTGAAGTCTTATTTGGGATAATAGGGATTTCACGACAAATAAAAACCCAGCACCTTCTCGGTTGCTGGGTTTATTTTTTCACATTCCAGTATAATCAATATAAAAGCGGTAACTAATCGGATATCTTCATCACACCCATGTTACTAGGAGAAGTACTCCATTGCACCTGCCAAACCCGACCATCAACCTGATCTATTAAAATAAAGTTCCACATATTCTCCGTTGGAATTAATTTAAAACGACCTTTTATCCGTTGTTCATCATTCCACAATAAACCAGAAGAATTCACTGGAATTTGTATTCTATTTTCGTCCGTTAATCCATATTGGACAACCCAGACTTGGCCTGTAATTGTATTTAACTTCAAAAAATTCCACATGTTTTTCGTTGGATACATCTCATAGGATGGCTCATCTATTGCAACCACACTCTTTTTAGGTGTTTTAGGAGGAACATTTGAAGGCTTATTTTGTCCCACTGCAACTATAGAAAGCAATGTAAATAAGACCCAAAGAAAAGATTTCATATGTAGTTAAATTATATAGTTTAATTCTTGCTCTTACACCACTCACGGATTCCACACTCACCGCACTTCGGGTTCTTGGCCGTGCAGACATACCGTCCGTGCAACAGCAGCCAATGATGAGCGTTGCCTAATATGTCATGAGGGATATGCTTCACAAGGATCTTCTCGGTCTGCTCCGGCGTCTTGGATTGGTTCGTCAACCCGATACGGTTGGAGACACGGAAGACGTGCGTATCGACAGGCATGGCTGGCTGACCGAAGGCCACGGTCAACATCACATTGGCCGTCTTCCGCCCAACACCCGGCAGACGGGTCAGCTCCTCCATCGTGCAGGGGATCTCCCCATTGAAGTCGGAAACGACCATCTTTGCCATCGACAAAATATGTTCAGCCTTGGAATTAGGGTACGATATGCTCTTCACCAACGACAACACCTCGTCGAACGTGCCTTCCGACAAGGCGAAAGCATCCGGGAAACGTTCAAAGAAGGCGGGGGTGACCATGTTCACCCGCTTGTCCGTGCACTGGGCGGAAAGCATCACCGCCACCAGTAATTCATAGGGATTCCGGAAGTTCAGTTCGCTCTCCGCATCCCGCATGTTCGTTTGGAACCATGCGAGCACCTTCGCATACCGTTCGGAGACCGTCATCTACGCACTACTTTTTAAGCAAACCGGTGCACTCGATCACATTCACCACATAATCGCCCAACTTCTCACACTCGGAGATCAAGTCCATATAGTAGACACCCAGTTGGTAATTGTACAAGCGGTTATTGATGTCATCCACGTTCTGGTTCTTCAGTTGCTTGCGGTAGTTGTTGATTTCATTCTCCACATTCATGGACTTGTTCACATCCGCCACACTGACGTCAGGCGACTTCACGATGTACTCCATCTGCGTCAGGGATTGGTCCACCAACTCGAACATGTTATGCACATGCTCATACTGCTTCTCTGTGAAATCCTCATTCGGCGAGTTCTGCCTCCTGCGGCGGATGGTGCGCGCCAAGTTGTAGCAGCTGTCGCCGATGCTCTCCAACTCCGACACCTGCTTCATCATGTGCTGGATCTCCGTCTTACTCTCCGCGCTCAATCGACCCTCGGAGACCTTGTTCAGGTAATCCGCGATCTGCACCTCCATATTGTCCGTGATGTTCTCGTACTTCTCGATGCGGGTGAAGAGCTTATTGAAATCCTCGCCCTTCTCCGTGTGCAACAGCTCCGGCACGAAGCGGAACATCTTATGGCAACGGGTGGCGAAGACATTCACCTCCTTCTTAGCCTCCAGGATGGAGAGCTCGGCAGTGGAGAGCAAACCGCCACCGATGTAGGTGAGGCGGGACTCGTCCTCCTCCGTGTTCGCCTTCGGAGAGATGATCTTGCACACCAAACGCTCCAACGGCTTGATGAACCATATCAGGATCAATACGTTACATACGTTAAAGGAGGTATGGAAGGCAGCCAGCACGACCGTCAGGATAGACTTGTCCTGCATTTGCGAATGAGGGTCGCAACCCACCATCCAGCAGACGAAATCCACGAAATGAGGGAAGATGGAGAAGATCCAGATCACACCGAACACGTTGAAGACCATGTGCGCCATGGCGGCACGTCTGGCCTGCGTGGAAGCCGAGAGCGCCACCACATTAGAGGTGACCGTCGTACCGATGTTCTCACCCATCACCAAGGCGATACCCATGTAGATGTCCAGCACACCCGCCGAACAAAGCGTCATGGTGATGGCCATGATGGCCGCGGAGCTCTGCACGGAGCAGGTCAACACGCCTCCGATGAATAAAAAAAGGAGATACGAACCGTACCCCCAGCTGCTTAATTTTCCGAAAAACTCCTGCACCGCCACATTCTGGTCGAGGTGCATGCCCTTAGCGTTCGCACTCAGCGTCGTCAGTCCGAGGAGCAACAACGCGAGACCCATGATGAACTCGCCCATGTTCCTCCGTTTATTGGAGTAGATGCAGGCGATACCCACCACGATGGCCGCATAGACCACATACTGCATGTAATTACCGCTACCTCCCAAAACCATGATCCAAGCGGTGGCGGTCGTACCGATGTTGGCACCCATGATGACCGAGATCGCCTGCGACAGCGTGAGCAAACCTGCACTCACGAAACTGACCGTCATGACAGTCGTGGCGGTGGAAGACTGGATAGATGTCGTTATGAACGCACCGGTCAAAAGACCAGTGAAACGATTGGTTGTCATCTTGCCGAGGACTTGGCGCAATTTGCTGCCGGCCATCTTCTGCAACCCCTCGCTCATCACTTTCATACCGTACATGAGCAAAGCCACAGAACCCGCAAGAACTAATAATGGCAAGTAATCCATAAGTATGTAATAAGAAACACTATTTCTTCAAATGACAGTTTCGACCGACACGCTTGAAAACCTAATACACGTCATCGAAAAGATCACCGCGAATTTACATATTTTTTTCATAGGGACATTCCCCCAACCCGCTCATTTCAGGGAAAAATCATTATTTTTCATCAAAAAGAGCAAATACGGAAATCATCAAATCCTTAGCACACACGAGAAGAGACCATCATCCGAACATCGCTCCAACAGATCGAAACAGGCGAAAATCGGGGCAAAAACAGAGCATCGACCGCAAAAAACATCGCTCCAAGGATTACGCAATCGTAACCGGCAGAAACAGAAGAAAAAAAGAGACAAATATTTGACAATAACAGCCCCATTTCGTAAGTTTGCGCAAATAAACGTTTGTCAAAAACAAATTCACATGAAGAAAAAAGGATTACTAGCTACTCTCTGCTTATTAGCAGTATCAACCGCCTCATTCGCGGAATCAGTCATACTAAAGCCAAACTGGAAAACGGGCGAAACAAGATCATACGCTGTCACACAATACGAGGACACGACGCTCATAGGGAGCACCGACATGCTCATAAAAGTATTAGACGACAGCAACGACTACAAAATGTCCTGCACCTATCTCAACTATGTTGACCACTCAGGAATGGAGGAGATGGCAGCCTCAATCATAGGGAAAGAGATATTCGAGAAGATAAAGGAATTTGTTCCCACATATACAGTATCCAAAACCGGAGAGATCCTTAAGGTCGACAACTTCGACGAATACCTTAAGATCTATGAGACAACCAAAGACACGGCAGGAGCCGCATCCTCTATTAACGGATTGATTTCAAGCATCATGAAAACCATGCTCGCAGCTGACGAGAAGAGTTTCATGGAGATCAACCTGAAGGAGGTATTAGCCCAACACAAATTCTTCGGAAAAGAATACGACACCGAAAAGGAGACCAAGGGCACGACCGAAATCGTCTTCACGACGATGCAACTGAAGAATGCGAAATACACCACAAAAGTGGAGAAGTCGGGCGATAAAATAACCATCAAAACCAATGCGGAACTCGCGAAAAAAGAGTGTCTCGCCTCCATTAAGCAATGGATGGAAAAATACATGGCAAACATAGCGAAGGAGACTGGTCTTGACGCCAACAGCCCTGAAATGAAGAAACAGATCAAAGAGTCCATGAAGACTTACAAGAAAGTGGTGATATCGGCTAATTCGCAGGAGTCCGCCACATTCGACGCCAAAACGGGTTGGTTAATCTCCTACCAAATCACGGAGAATTTCCTCTCTACGGAGGGGTCCAAGTCAGAGACATTGATCATCACCCCGAAATGAGGCGGGAAGGGGATTAGCCCATAAAGCGCCCCCCAAGCCTCCGTGCCGGAGTGTCACCATACGACATCCCCGCAAGAAGTATAAACGTTTTTACTGAAAAACAATATAATTTATGAAAACACGTATCCTTAGCATCGCTGCACTAATGTTAGCATTCATGTCATGCAACAAACCAGCAGAGCAAAAACAAAATTTGAACGAAGAGAAGATATGCGAGGCTAAAAAAAGCTCGTATGCGACCCTGTACCTCCAAAACGGAGTGAACATCAGCCATTGGCTATCCCAGTCGGGCGACAGAGGGGAAGTGAGAGCCAACAAAATCACGAAGGCGGACTTCGACTCCATCGCCGCCATGGGCTTCGACTTCATACGCCTTGCCGTAGACGAGGAGCAATTGTACGATGAGGCCATGAACAGAGACTCCAGCGCATTCGCCTTGATGCACAATGCCATCAATTGGGCGTTGGGCAACTGCCTGAACGTCGTCGTAGACCTCCACATCGTACGTTCCCACCACTTCAACAACGAGAACGGACATCCGAACACCCTCTTCCAAGACCCTAAGGAGCAGGAGAAGATCGTCAACATCTGGAAAGATCTCCAAAAAGATCTGAGCCAATATCCAAACGACCGCCTAGCCTACGAGTTGATGAACGAGCCAGTAGCACCTACTTGCGAGGCTTGGAACCAATTGGTGGAGAAGATGGTGAACGGTATCAGAGAGACGGAGAAAGAGAGAACCATCATATTCGGCTCAAACCGTTGGCAAATTCCTCAAACGTTCGACTCGCTCCGCGTGCCTGAAAACGACAAGTACATCATGTTGAGCTATCACTTCTACGAGCCTAGCTTGGTAACGCACCACCAAGCACCTTGGACCGACTACGCTTTCTATGCGGGGAAAGTCAACTACCCAGGCATGCAAGTGACGGATACCCTCGCATTGGACTCCCTCACGAAGGAACAGCAGGAAAAGATCGCCTCAATGAACGGAGAATACAACAAAGAGATCATGTACGAGCACATGAAGCTCGCCATCGACAAGGCGGACTCGCTCGGACTACAGCTCTACTGCGGAGAGTTCGGCGCATACCCATTCTTCGTAGACAAAGATGTTCGTTTGCGTTGGTACAAGGACATTTGCAGCATCTTCAAGGAGCACAACATCGCTAATTGCCACTGGTGCTACAAGGGAGACTTCCCTATCGTGAACTTGGACGGCACTCGCAATGAATTGCCAGCTATCATCATCGGGAAATAATATTAGTTAAGCAACAGGAAAACGTGGCGCACATCAGGTGTAGCCACGTTTTTTTTTTAGAATTTTCTTTCAGACTGACATGCGACAAAAAAAGGGTGCGCCACTCGGCACACCCTCTATGATTGAATTAAAAAGAGAATCTAATTCATCGCGTCATTCCCCGATCAGAAAGGAAGCTGATCCGCCTCGTTCTCCTGGGAGTTATTAGACTGCGCATCGAATGTAGGCACATTCGGCATACCCGCAGGCATGGCAGGTTGTGCAGGCGGTACAGGTTGAGAAGCCTGAGATCCTGCCGGAGCCACCCTCCACGCACGGATATCATTGAACCAACGACCCTGCCACTCGCGGCAATCGATGTCCACGCTAACCGTATAAAACTGACCCTCCTGAATATTGAACTCATGAATCTTTTGCTCTCCCCAAACATTGAAGCACAGGCGACGGGGATATTGAGCATTAGACGTGTCATGCTCCATCACATACTCTTGACTCATCCAAGGTCCATTTTTGCCCTCTCCTCTTCTTTCAGGCAAAACAGCGATAATTCTACCAGTAAAATCCATTTGTATTATCTTTTAAAAAGGGGGAGCAACCGTTCCCCGAAACATATTTTCGACAAAATTACAAAAACTTTACGGACGAAAAGAATTTTTATCCACATAAATTACATGAACTAAATTGGTTATTTATTCAGAAAAAGAATTATCTTTGTTAAAATAAAAAACGCACAGGTATGAGAAAAATCAAATTTTTAACCCTTATATTAGGTGTTCTCGTTTGGTTCTGTGGACAGAATTCCTGCACCGAAGAGGGACTGGATTTGAGTGATGTGAACACAGACAGTTTATACCTACAAACTGCATTAGATGTTCCCGTCGCACAAGTAAACGCATCGCTCAAAGAGATTGTGAAACACAACAAAAGCAAAGGAATTATCTACACGCCGGACACGACACTGATTGTCCGAGGAGACATAAACACAAAGATCAAATTTCCAATCGCCGTAAAAGAAGGCACCTATATCGAGGAGAGGGACTCATTCACGAACCTTTTCTTCAACAACAAAGTGGGCGATGGACACGCGATAGACAAGGTGGAGACCTGCATCTTAAAGGTAGAAGTGGACAACAGCCTGCCGATGAGGATCGACTACAAATTAACGTTCCTCCACAGGGACACCACGACCAACACGCTGGTCGAGATCTCAGAACTCAGCCAAGAGGACTCCTTCTCCGCCGCACCAGGGACATTCAACGAGACGAACAAGACCATCTCTGGAAGTACGATCACGAAACACACTATAACCTACAACAAATCCCACATGGGACCACTGAGCCAGTTGGACCAGATCAATGTGGAATATAAGTTCGTCATGGAGAATTTCGAACAGACCATCCTGACGGAAAAGAACACGATGAAGATGAAAATCGCATGTTTCTTCAAAGGAGGTATTTTAGCAAACGAATATGATTTCTAAAACAATGTGCACAATGAAAAAGACATTACTACTCGTTCTATTTGGTATGATTTGCTGCACATTGTCTGCACAAATATCCAACACGCTCTATTTTGACAAGCAGAACTACCGTCAGCACCACCTCAACCCAGCCTTCCAACCGGACGGGAAACTATACGTGGGTGTGCCTTTCTTCTCCACGATCGCAGCCGGCGGAGGCAACACAGACCTGACGCTGACGGATGTCTTCAAGACTAAAAAAGTGGACGGCAAGTATAAGACATACCTCTTCTGTGACAAGAACGTCATGGCGATAGACGAGTTCATGAACGCCCTACACGGACGTGAGCAGGTCCACGCAGCCTATGAGATAGACCTGTTCGACGCAGGATACCGCATCAACAAGAACCTGTTCGTCACCTTCTCTGTAAGCAACAAGATGGAGGCATCCATTTCCATCCCTAAGGAATTGTTCCAATTCGCATTCGAGGGCATGAAGAACGGAGAGAAATTCGACTTCCATCTCGACAACATGTCCATCGCCGCCTCCATCTACACGGAATATGCGGGTGGACTCTCCGCCAAGATCGACGAGAACCTGTCGTTGGGCGCCAAGATGAAACTCCTGGTCGGTAACGCCAACGTGAGCTCCAACACAAGAAACCTACACTTCACCGCATGCGAGGATGAGTGGATAGTGTCCGGCAGCGGCAACATCCGCATCACAACCCCTACCCTAGAGATCACAACCACCGAGACAGACAGGGTCAGCGGCATCGAGTCGAACGGAGGTAGAATCACCAAAGCGCAAGGCCACGGATTCTCCATCGACGCAGGCGCAAGCTACGAGATCAGCCCGGAGTTTAAGATTTCCGCCAGCGTCCTGGATCTCGGATTCCTCGCCTGGACAGGAAACGTACAGGAACTGAACCCTCGCGAGACCTTCAGCTACAAAGGTATCGAGTACGACTTAGACGAAAACAACTCCCTTAGCGGTTGGTGGAGCCCCTACAAAACCCGCTTCAAAAGAATGCTGAAGAAAAACGAGAAGCCCAACCACTACACCGCATGGCTATCCGCCAAAGTGCTTGTGGGTGGAGAATACTCCTTCATGGACGATAAAATAAGCATCGGAGCTCTCTCCAAAACGTTCTTCCAACGCAAGGCGACAAGGGAAGAATTTATCCTCTCCGCCAACTTCCGCCCTATCGAATACTTCTCGGGCACATTCACCTACAACCTGTTCGACGGATGGAACAACATCGGCATCGGCCTAAACGCCAACGCTGGGCCGATCAACCTTTTCGCAGCCATCGACCACATCCCTCTGCGTTACGCATCCATGTCGGGACACAAGATCCCTTGCTACGTGCGAGACACAAGGGTGACTTTAGGCATGGGCGTAATCATCGGATTCAAAAAGAATAACAACTATCATTTCTAGTATAATTTAGAAAAAAAAATGAAACTTAAAATTGTCATCTTCACATTCCTATTTGTGCTTTTAGGCTTGGCAGCCTTCTTCTACTTCCGATACTACTATGTCTTCGGCGAGGGCGTTAAGAGCGGTGAACTGAACTACGTGATGAAAAAGGGTTATGTCTTCAAAACCTATGAGGGCAAAATCATCCAGAACGGACTGAAAAGCGCACCTGCCAACGGCGGCACCATACAATCCAACGAGTTCATATTCTCCATCGAGGACGAAAACGTGGCGCTGGAACTTATGAAAATGGGCGACCGCACCGTGGACCTCTACTACAAGGAGTACTTCCACGCCCTACCTTGGAGGGGCAACACCGTCTATGTGGTGGATAGTTTCATCGTCAAATCGGAAGAGACTATCAAAGCCAACGATATATTGCTGAACAAAAACGAGTTACACTTGAACATCGGAGAGAAGAAAAGACTCAACGCAGCGATATATCCTGAGGGATCAACCCAAAAATCCATCGTCTGGAGTTCCGACAACAATGCAGTGGCAACCGTCGAAACGGACGGCACAATCACCGCTATGGCTGAAGGTGAAACCACCGTATCTGCCTCCGTGGGAAATGTGACAGCGAAGTGCACCGTCTTCGTCAATGAGTGAGAAGAAGAGGAGTAAACAATATTAAACCAATAAAAGACAAGCGAAATGGATCGACAAACAATTAAAAACTTAATAAAATTATCTGTCGCCGCCTTAGCTCCCATCGCAGCCGCATACCTCAAGGCTAAGCTGAAACAGACTGCCGAGGAGGGAAAGGAGAAGAGTCAGGAGACCACCCCTAAGAATACCGAAAGCCCTGAATACGCTGAAAAGCCACAAGAATCGGGGAAGACGCAGGAATCCGAAAAACCGCAGGAATCCGAGCTACCAGTGGAGACGCCCAAAACGGAGACGCAGATCAAGGTGAGCGACGAGGCGGGAAAAGCCATCAACATCATCGAAAAGACTGGATGCAAAATCGCCCACATCGTCAGCTGCAACAACATCACGGAAGATCAACTGACCGATTTATACCTGCGCATGGCTGAGCAACCGAATCCAGGGTTCGTCCGTGTCATGGTGGAGTTGGATAGTATACTGATCGATAATCTGTTGATTGAATACGAAGAGCATCTGTCTGACATGGATGCCTTCATTCAAAGCAAGTTGAGCACGCCTTATGAAAATGCGGAGGGCATTCTCAAGAACCGTTTCGATGAGACGAAGGAGATCTACACATCGGATGGTGACATAGATTGGGATAACGATATGATCGCCTGGGGGAAGGAATCGGCTGAATGTGATGCGTTAAGCTCTATCATACTAAGCCAAAGCGACAACATCCTATGCTTCGTCGATGTGCCGGTGCAATCAGTCTACGACGTATTCTGCTACCTACCATTCGGCGGTGCGGAAAGCCCTGAACCGCTGGAACACCGAAGCATCGCGAAATATTGGTTTGAAAAATACGGAGCGGTTCCTTGCTTCATGTCTGGCGACGTCCTGCAATTCTACGTGAAACAACCCGTGAAGGAGGAAGGAGAGGTGAAAGCCCTCGCACTCCAGCAGTTCGGTTTTTGCTCAGACATCGTCACCCAAGGCTGCGAGACGGTACAGAACCTTGCCAACTCATTAAAGGACTCCAGATTCTGGTATTTTTGGTGGGACTAAAACCATCACGCACATCATGGACTAGCAAACAAAACGAAGGTCCGATAGACTCCTTAAGATAACATTTCGGGTGACGGCGCCTAGTGCCTCCTCCCGAGAAAAGAAAGACGGGGAAGCGATCAAACACGACTGCTTCCCCGTCTTCTATTTTACCCCTAAGGAGTTATCAAGAGAACAACAGCTCACGGTACTTCGGCATCGGCCAGAAGTCATCGTCGATCACCAATTCGAGGTCATCGATGTGGGAGCGGATCTCCTCCATCGTAGGGCGTACCACACTGTCGTACACCACGGCTGTCTCATGCTCGCTCTTCGCCGTGTTGGCGGTGTGGCGCTCCTCCGTCATGCGCTTCACCAACTTCTTGATGGCGGTGACATGGCTGGAGATCTCACGGATCAGGTCCTTCCTATCCTCCGAAAGCACATCGTACTCCTTTGCATCGAACAACTGCTTCAAGCCGCAGAGGTTTTCGATCAGACGGTTCTGGTAAGCCACCGCGGTAGGCACGATATGGTTGATGGCGATGTCGCCCAAGATGCGCGACTCGATCTGCACCTTCTTCGAGAACTTCTCGTACTCCACTTCGACACGTCCCTTCAGTTCCACCTCGTTGAAGACATTCTCACCGATCAGCACATCCATGGAAGACTTGTCCAAATACTTGCTGATGGCCTCAGGGGCGCTGGTGATATTGGTGAGTCCGCGCTTCTTGGCCTCCGCCTTCCACTCTTCGGAATAGCCGTCTCCCTCGAAACGTACCGGTTTGGACTCTATGATCAGTTTCTTCAGCACTTGGAAGATCGCCTCATCCTTTCCTTTCCCCGCATTGATCAAGTCATCCACCTCCGCGCGGAACTCGTTCAGCTGGTGGGCGACGGCCGCATCCAAAGCGATGATGGAGGCTGCACAGTTAGCGGACGAACCAACAGCACGGAACTCGAAACGGTTACCCGTGAAGGCGAACGGAGAGGTTCTGTTACGGTCGGTGGTATCCAGCATGATGTCCGGGATACGTGCGATACCCAACTTCAGGGCAGTCTTCTCCTCTGGCGTCATCTTGTTGTCACCCACCTGAGTGGCCAGGTCGTCCAACATCTTAGAGAGCGTACGTCCCAAGAAGACGGAGAGGATGGCAGGAGGTGCCTCGTTGGCGCCCAATCTATAGGTGTTGCCAGCGCTCATGATAGAGGCGCGTAGCAGATCCTGATGCTTGTAGACAGCCGTCATCACATTCACGAGGAAGGTGAGGAACAACATGTTCCCCTTAGGGTTCTTGGCAGGAGAGAGCAGGTTGATGCCCGTGTCGGTCGTCAGCGACCAGTTATTGTGCTTGCCGGAACCATTCACACTCGCGAAAGGCTTCTCATGCAGCAAGACCTGGAAATGGTGCTTGCGGGCGATACGCTTCATCACGTCCATGATGAGCTGGTTGTGGTCGTTTGCCAGGTTCGCCTCCTCGTAGATCGGGGCGAACTCAAATTGGTTAGGAGCCACCTCATTATGTCTGGTTTTCAAAGGAATACCCAACTTATGCGCCTCCACCTCCACTTCACGCATGAAGGAAGTGACACGCTCCGGGATGGAGCCGAAATAGTGGTCGTCCAGTTGTTGGTCCTTGGCAGAGGCATGACCCATCAGGGTTCTACCCGTCATGCACAAGTCAGGGCGTGCGTTGTAGAGGGCGGAGTCCACCAAAAAATACTCCTGCTCCCAGCCCAAGTTCGTATTCACCTTTGTCACATTCTTGTCGAAATACTGGCAGACCGCCACGGCAGCCTTATCCACCGCCGAAATAGCCTTCAGCAAAGGCGTTTTGTAGTCCAGCGCCTCACCCGTGTAGGAGATGAAGATGGTCGGTATACAAAGGGTGGAGCCCACCACAAAAGCGGGCGAAGAGAGATCCCAAGCCGTATAACCGCGCGCCTCGAACGTGTTGCGTATACCTCCGTTAGGGAAGGAAGAGGCGTCAGGCTCCTGCTGGATCAGCAGCTTGCCGGAGAAGCGTTCGATGATGTCACCGTTCTCGTCGAAATCGATGAACCCGTCATGCTTCTCAGCCGTACCGTCCGTCAGGGGCTGGAACCAGTGCGTGTAATGGGTCGCCCCACGTTCACTCGCCCACTTGCGCATGCCCGTCGCAATCTGGTCCGCCACGTTTCTGTCGAACAACACGCCACGGTCTACCGCCGCAATAAAAGCATTAAATGCATCCTTGGAAAGATACTCGCGCATCTTCTCCTTCGTAAACACATTGATCGCGAAATAGTCAGACAACTTGTCCGATGGTATATGCACCGGCAATGGACGCCTGCTTTGCAGCTCCTTCAATGCGTTGAATCTCATTATCGCCATAACAGATATAATTTAAAATAACATTCGTCTGTAAACAATACCCCTACATTTTTCGAGGTTCGATGCGCAAAAATACATAATTTTCGGATTGTACCCCCAATTTTTATGGGGTATTTTTAGAAAAATATAAAATTCACAGACAAAAGAGCAAAAAAAACGGGGCAACAAGCAAAAAACATTCAAGACGCAGGGACATGGGGGCTTTCTCAAGAAGATCACTCCCTGACAAAAGGTTATGTATGTGATTTTGAATATATTTCTGTTCTGAAACAAAAAGACAATAAAATATAGCAATAAGCAGGGAGGGAGTTTCTATACTAAGCCTGCAGCAGGTTGCAGATAACCTCCACCTTCTCGTCCATCGGCAAGCACGCATCCACCCAATGGATGGTGAAACCACGGCGCTCCATTCCCCTGAACCAGGTCATCTGCCGTTTCGCAAACTGATGGATGGCGATCTCCAGCTCGGAGACCATCTGCTCGTACGTGAGGTTACCGATCACATAGTTCGTCAGATACTTATACTCCAAGCCATAATAAATCATATCCTCCGCGGAGACACCTGAATCCAAGATGCGCCGCACCTCGTCCACCATGCCCTCATCCAGCCTAGCCCGCAACCGTTTGGAGATCTTCTCACGACGCAGGTCACGCGCGATATCCACCCCCACGACAAGGCAATTGATGTCTGGGAAATCGACGAAGTCCTGCGGATGGCTACGATAATACTCGCAGATCTCTATGGCACGTATCGCACGCTTGGCGGTGTCCACGTCGGTCGTGTTGTGCAACGTCTTGTAGGTGGATAGAATAGCCGTCAGCTCCTCCAACGATTTACCCTCCAGCGACTGCCTCAACTCCTCGTTCTGAGGCACAGGCATCATCTTATAGGCTTTGAGGACCGACTCGATGTAGAGACCGGTTCCCCCGCAGAGAATAGGGAATACTCCCCTCCCCTTGATATCCTGGTATGCGGAAAGAAAATCACGCTGGTACTCGAAAAGATTGTACTTGTACCCCGGATCGGCGATGTCGATCAGGTGGTAAGGGATGGAGACACCATCCACCACATAGTCGGAGAGGTCCTTCCCCGTACCGATGTCCATGCCACGGTAGATCTGGCGGGAGTCCGCACTGATGATCTCAGCCCCCAAGCGGCGGGCTAAGTGAGCCGCCAAGGAGGTCTTCCCACTTGCGGTTGGTCCCAGTATCGTCAGCATATCATAAGCCATAACGAGCTATTCTTAAGTTCATATCAACGTCCAAAGATAATCAAAACGAGGGAAGCCATCAAGCCTCACGCACACGGTTACGCAGGAAATGTGCGGCCGTGAAGGAGGCAAAGAGCGTCAGGGCGACCATGTCCAGCAATCCGCCGACGCAGAAGGTGGTGGAGAAAGAGGTCCATTCGCTCAGGCAACCGCCCCCAAACAGTCCCACACCGATTCCTATGTCCCACGAAGTGAGGTAGGTGGAGGTGGCCGTACCACGTTTGTTGTTCGGTGCGAGCGCGACGAACAGTGAGTTCATGGCAGGGAAAATCGTCCCGTAACCCATACCGATCAAGAGCGCGACAAAGAAGAAGGTCGCACGCATATAGTCCGCCGGGATGCCGAGATAAGGCAAGGCACCGAGCAGGATGTAGGCGAATCCGCCGGCGGCGATCCCCACCTTGATCATGAGTAACATCTTACCCCTATCCACCAATTTGCCCGAGAAGATACGCGACAAGGCGATGCCAGAGGCCAGGAAGAGGTAGAAGAAGGATGGATTCCCCTCGACGGAAAGTTCCTTCGCATACAAGGCGATGAAGGAGGTCATGACCCCATACGGAATGGCGAGGAAGAAAAGATTGATGCCCGCAGGCACTCCCTTCTTCAGGAAGAAACGGTCCAAAGAGAGTTTCTCCTTCACGTCCGTCTTCGGGCGGTACTTCGTCTTGATCAGACTACCGATCAGGAAGGAGCAGAGGCTCACGCAGAAGGAGGAGTAGAAGATCGTCTCGTAGCTATAATGGTCCAAGAGCCACATGCCCACCATCGGGCCCGTCGCCATGGCGAAGTTGTTGGAGAGACCGAAGTAGCCCAAGCCCTCGCCCCTACGGCTGGAAGGCATGATGTCGATCACGATCGTATTGCTCGATATGGAGACCATACCAAAGGCCAGTCCGTGCATCACGCGGAGCAAGGCGAAGAGGAAGACCGTCTTCACGCAAGGGTACCCCGCAAAGAGGAGGACAAAGACCGAGAGGGCCATCAGATAGAGCGGCTTGCGCTGGAAAGTGTCCACCAGATAACCCGAGAAGGGGCGGACGAACAGGCAAGCCAACGTATAGCAGGAAAGGACCGCCCCCACCGTGGACTCAGGCACAGTGAAGACCTCTATCAGATACATGGCTAAGATAGGCATGATCAGGTAGAAGGAGAAGAAGAGGAGGAAATTCGCACTGCAGGAGCAGACGAAACTCATCGTGAACAATCTATCTTTCGGGCAATCCATTCAACCATACAAATTAGACCGCGAAATTACAAAAGAATCCGAAGAGTTGGCACCACATCATCCAAGAAAACAGGAAGGCAGACACAAAAAAAGTGCGGCCAGAAGACCGCACTTTCCGTTGTATACTAAAAAGCTCTAAACTCATCAATCATCGTTGGAGGCGCCGCTATCCGCATTCACACCGAAGATATCCTTCAAGCCACCCATGTCGAAGCCAAGGGAGAAACGCAAAGTATTGTTCAACGGGCTAGTCTGGGCGATAGCGATCACGTAAGCCGCACTCAATTGGAAGATGCTCAGGTTAAAACCAGCACCCACATTGAAGAACTTACGGTTACCCTTGTATTTGTTTTCATTGAAGTAACCACCTCTCACCATGAATTTTCTGTTGTAAGAATACTCCAAACCCACGGAGAAGTTTATCTCCCTCATTTCCTCCTTGAAGCCATCAGGCGCATCACCCAAAGATTTGAAGATACCACCAATAGCGGTAGTCTCCTCATACTCCCTCTTAGCGTCTTTGAAATCATCATCATTGTCATACTGACCAGAGTGTCCATAAGGAGTAGGCACCAAGAGTTTGTTTATATCAGCGGCGAACTGGACTCTGTTATAATCGTCAAACGCATACTCGAACGAGCCTCCGAACCTAAAATTAGTAGGGATGAACTGTTGAGTTCTGTCATTGTCATACGACACTTTGTTACCGATATTGGAGATGGACATACCCAAGCCCACGTAAGAAGTGGTGGCGCCGGTCTGTACAGGGCGGCGATAGGAGAACGCGATGTCCGCACCGATAGCCTTTGCGGAAGTGTACTCGTCCTCGTCGAACGCGCCATTGAACAAGTCAGAATAGATGAAACGCAAGGCGACACCACCTGACCAATACTCGGAGAGCAGCATCGAGAAGCTGGCGTCCAAGGCGAGCTCATACGGTTTGGCCGTACCTTGGTCGATCGGTTCACCTCCCCAGCCTGGCTGACCCGTCAATTGGATCTCACCCATGGTGAAATAGCGGAAAGAAGCACCGATAGCCGTCTTATCCGTAGGGCGGTAAAAACCAGAAAGATATACCAAATCGATATCGTTGACGATCTTACGCAACCATGGTGTATAGGAGATGGAGAAACCTCCGTTGCTCTCAGACTGTGCATATTTAGCGGGATTCCAATACTGGGACATATTGTCCGGTCTGGTCGCCGCACCAACATCACCCATAGCACCGCCTACTGCGTCAGGGGCAATGGAAAGCGACGGGATGGCCGTCTGCAAAGGATTATAAAAAGCTCCATTATCATCCACGTAAGCATTGGCGACAAGAGATGAACTCAAAGCAGCGGATAAAAGAACCGCACGTACATTTAATTTTCCCATTTGATATAAATATCTTATCTAATTTATGTTTTTTTTCTCTAAAGCTCGCCACTCTTACGACGTGCCTCCAAAGACATAACAACTCTTTTCCATTTTTATTGCAAAAGAAATCAAAAAAAACGAATCAACCTAAATATTTTTTTCAACATCAGGCAATCTGAGTCCTTTTCTCCACAGAAAAAAAGGGAAAACCATGAATTTATCACACGAAAGCACACCATCTCGGTTTGTGAGGAATCACAAATAGGCTGAAACATTCCTTTTTTTAGGGGGACTGACTTGCGTTTTTAGGGGAACACGAACAAAAAAATGCACATAATTGCATTTCACGACAAATCCACGCACATATTTTTGCTTATTATCTCCACATAAAACACAAATATTGATTATCTTTGCCCATACAAGCGCCATGGGTGTTGAAATTAAGATTTTTTAAGTGTCGAATAATTGAAAATCTTAATAAAAATTGCTATATTAGAGAATATAATAAAAGTAAAAAAATAGATAGATTATGAGTCTGAAAGACCTATTCATCAGGCCGGAGAACAATGCCCCCAAAAAGGGGAACAACCAAACTGGCAATAACAAGTCCACGGAGAATTCCCGGAGGGAAGAGCCCGTTGTTCAGAAGCAAGAGCCAGCGCCGGCACCTGAACCGGAAAGCCCCATCGGGCAAATAAACATGGACAACATCATTCCTCAACCCACTCCTGAGGCGCAAGAGAATGAGACGCCCATCACCGAGGTGAACAACGTGAAGAAGAAAAGGCTTTGGGAAACCCTGATCAAGAGGAACCTTCCCGGACCGGACATGCTGGAGCTGAAGAGCTATTCAGCCTCCCTGGAGTCCATGGGCCTCTCCCAGGAGAAGCGCTACGAGGCTGCATTCAAGATGCTGAAGGCGCAATACCCGGACTTCACGAAGGAGAAGTTGCTGAAATCGATCGACACCTACATCAACTTTGTCAACGAGGAGATCGAGAGCGGCAGGAACCAATACGCCGCCAAGCGCAAGCAGACCATCGGCACGCAGCAAAAGAACCTCGACAACATGGTCAAGGAGAACAACCATATCGAGCAACAGCTCATTGAGTTGCAGAAAAAGAACAAGGAATTGACCAATGAAATCGAGAAGTTGAAAGCGGAGATCACGGCGGCCACCAAGGAGATCGCCCACGACGAGCAGGTCTTCATCAACTCCGCCAACAGCGTCATCTGCGACCTCATGACCGACCGGGAGGAGATGTCCAACATCAATGTGGATCAATAATAGAAACAATAACAAATAATTACAAAATAGAAAATGGATAGCAATTTATTCGGTTCAAACAACACAGGTGATCAGAACAGCACTCCTGTGTCACTCAAGGAGATGTTCAAACGCCCGGGCGGAACGTTCGCTAAAATCACAGCGGTAGGCGCAGTGTTAGGCTTGGGATACCTCTTCACGAAAGCGCTTCCGTTCCTGGTGGCGGCAGCGGCCAACACGCTCGTCCTCATTCTGGAGATCGTGGCCATCGTGGGCATCTTGGCGGTATTGTTCAACAAGAACACATGGAAGTGGATCTCCCTCTTCTGGCTCCACATCAACCGTAAGATCGTCGGCATGTTCGTGAAGATAGACCCTATCTCCATCTTGGAAAACTCCATCCGCAAGATGAAGGACAAGCTGAACACCGTGCACGAGAACGTCACCAAACTGCGCACGATACTCGTCAGCATGAACAGCAAACTGGACTCCTACAAATCACAACAGGATGATAACATCCGCAAACTGAAAAAGCGGAAAGAGCAGTTGGCGGGCGCCAGCAACCTGACATCCAACGAGAAGCTGAAGATCCAGATGAGCATCAGCAACCTGAGCAACGACATCGCCCAACTGGACAGCATAATCGAGAGCCAAAAGAAACGTATCGAGACCTCTAAGAAATACCAGGAGGTGATGGAACGCCTCGAAACCATCGCGGAGGCGAAGGTGGAGCGCTCTTCCCTCGAACTGAAGAGGACAAAGGACGCCTACGAATCAGCCAAGGAGCAACGCAGCGCCCTGAAGACCATCTCCAGCATCATGCGCGGAGACTCCCAAAGCCTCGAGGAGGAGATGGCCATCGAACACATCACCAACACCATCAACTCCAGCGTGGCTGAGATGGAAGGCTTCATCAACGACTCCGACGGCGTGCTCGAGAACTACAACCTCGAATCAGCCGTTAACGAAGACCGTGTGGAGGAGATCCTCAAGAAGTACGGTCAGAAGGATTCGTTCTCTTCCTTCAGCGAGGAATCTAAAATCGACAACAGTAGCTTCGGCACTGTGAAGGAGAAGGAAAAGGTTGAGGTAAACAAATGGTGTTAACAAACGACTAAACTAGAAATAATTTAAACAATAACGACTATGAGTTTTTTTAGCAGACTTACATTCTTAGGAAGGTTTACCATCATCGGTATCATAACCGCTATCGTATGCGCCATCCTATACTTCACCGGCATCATGAGCGGTTGCACGGAGAACAGCAAGAACAAAGAGGGGCAATCTCTTCCTTCTCTGAGTTCATTGACAAAGAAGAACAAATATGATGCCACCTTGGTGGTGAACCCTTACACGGGCTTCGCTCCGATCGTTTGGGGTAACGGCGGACTGGAACCAAAGGACGACTCCTACTTCGCCAAGAAGTACGGACTCAAACTGAAGGTTATCGTGATGGATGACTTCGACGCCGCTCGTTCCGCTTTGAAGAACGATGACGCACAGATCGAATACTGCACCTTGGACGCACTCCCTGTGGAGATGAGTTCAAGCGGTACCATGACCGACATGAAGTACTTCATGCTTCTGAACTTCAGCGCCGGTGCGGACGCCTTGGTAGCCAACGCCACCATCAACCAAATCAGCGATTTGAAAGGCAAACGTGTAGCATACGCGGAGGGTACTGCCTCCCACACATTGCTCATCAACGCCCTCGAGACCTCTAGTCTGACAATGGACGACATCATCCCAGTCAAGGTATCCTCCGGTGTGGACGCCGCCCAAGCCTTCAAGGCTAAACAAGTGGATTGCGCCGCAGTTTGGAGCCCGGATGATGTAGACTGCATCAACGCATTCAAGGGTGCGCACTTGCTCACCTCTACCGCACAATCCAACATGCTCGTCTCTGACGGTCTCATCGCCAAGAAAGAGTGGTTGGAGAAGAACAAAGACCTCGCCGCTAAGATCGTAGAGGCCATCCTCGCCGCCAATGCGGAGGTCACCAACAACAAGACCGCCTTCAACGAGGCTGCGCAAGTATTCGCAAAAGAGTTTGAGACGGACGTGGACTTCGCCCTCGCATCCAGCTCCACCATCAACTACGCTTCCATGGAAGACCAAATCAACTGGATGGGTCTCAACTCAGACTACACTGGCATGACAGGCGAGCGCATCTACTCCAAGATGTCACGCATATACTCTGGCTTAGGCCTCTGCAAGTCCGTACTGCCTTGGTCTAAGGCGGCCTACACGGACATCGTGGAGCTGGTGAACGAGAAGAACTCTCTGACGCCTGAGCAGAAGAAATCCGTGGGTACAGCAGAGAAAACATTCACGGCTCCTACCGTGAAAGAGGATACGGTGAAGGCCTTCTCCAACAAGAAGGTGACCATCAACTTCCCTGTCAATGGATTCACCCTCGACAACGAGGCGCGCGCCACAATCGACCGCGAGTTCGTGGATATCGTACAGAGCTACGCCAACACTCGTATCCGTATCGAGGGTAACACGGACGCCACGGGTAACTACAACTCCAACGTCTCCCTTTCCAAGAAGAGAGCGCAGGCCGTGGTTGACTACCTCACCAACGAGTACAAGATCAACCGTAACAGGTTCGTTGTGGTCGGCAATGGTCCTAAACACGCCATCGAGGATGGTGTCAAGGAGTCCAACGAGAGCTACCGTACGACCGACCTGCAATTGATCGCTCAATAAGATTACAATAACCATAAAAGTATAGGTGGCAGTGTGTCCGCCTATACTTTTTTTATTTCCAATGACAAATGAAAGAACTATTTAAATTCGGAGGGAATTTATCCACCAGAGACTCGATGATAACTGGCATTGTGGGAGGAATCGTGCTACTTGTCATTTGGTACATCGTCACCATCACGGGATGGATCTCCCCAAAAATCCTTCCCAACCCCATAGATGTCCTCCGCGCCATTCCTAAGCTGATTTCGGAGCGCAACCTCTTCGGCAACATAGGCTACACCGTGGGGCTCAACCTCGCCGGCTACGTCATCGCCTTGGTGATCGCCATCCCGATGGGCTTCCTGATAGGCATCTACCCTATCCTACGCTCCATGTTCCAGAAACCGTTCGAGGCCATCCGCTTCCTGCCTTTGCCGGCGGTCAGCGGTATCATGGTGGCCATCTTCGGTCTCGGATTCAACATGAAGGCCAGCTTCCTCGCCTTGGGTATCTTGATCTACATCCTACCCGTCGTGACACAGAAGGTGCTGGACCTGCAGAACCCGAACAATCCAAAAGATAACGTCTATCTACAGACCGCCAAGACGATCGGCATGACCAATTGGCAGATGTTCCGCCATGTATACTTCCCTTACGTGATGTCCAGCGTCTACAGCGACATCCGCGGACTCGTGGCCATCTCATACACCTACGTGACCATAGCGGAGAACATCAACCGCGAGGGCGGTATCGGCGCCTGCATCACCACGATGACACGCCAGAGCTCCATGGACTGCGTATACGCCCTGCTGCTGATCATCATCGCGATAGGCATCATACAAGACTTTATCTTCAAGAAGTGTGAACCAATTATTTTCAAACACCGCCGCGCCTAAAGGTGTGCTCTAAAACAGATAACGTTATGGACAGAAATATAGACATTGACAGCTTAATGAAGCACAGCAGGGACGAAGAGAACCCGGCAAACGACATCAGGGAGGAGCAGACCGAAACCGAGACCAATACGGATATCAACATCGACGCCCTCATGAGGGATAATCACCCCAAAGAGGAACCTATCGAAACGGAAGAGCCTCGCCCAACGGAGAGCCCGAAGAAAAGCAAAAGCCCGAGAGGCGACGGTGAGGTGGATGTCATCCGACTCAGGAACATCACCCACATCTTCAACAAAGGAGAGAAGAACGAATACCGTTTGTTCGAGAACTTCAACCTCACCATACCTGACCTTCCCGGCAGGGGACAGCTCGTCTCCATCATGGGTGCGTCAGGCTGCGGCAAATCACAGATGCTCAAAGTAATAGCAGGTCTCAACAAGTTCAACGAAGGAACGGTGGAAATCTACGGCGAGAAATTGTCGGAGAACCACAACTTCCCTATGGTGTTCCAAACATACAGTAACTTCGAATGGTACACCGTCCTGCAAAACGTGATGTTGCCTATGCTCGTCAAGGGCGTGGACAAAGCAACCGCGGAGGCGAAGGCCAAGGATCTCTTGAAACGGGTGGGTCTGGAGGATCACATGGACAAGTATCCAGCCAAACTGAGTGGTGGCCAGCAACAAAGGGTAGCCATCGCCAGATGCCTCGCCTGCGAGTCCCAGATCATCCTCTTCGACGAGGCGACGGGCGCATTGGACATCAAGATGAAGCGTGAAGTACAGAACATCATCCTCAAGATATTCTACGAGATGAAGATGGACCCGACCATCATCAATGTCTCCCACAGCATCGAAGAGGTTTGCTACCTCAGTAACAAAGTCTTCATCCTGCAGGCCAATCCATGCCGCATCTTCAAGGAGATCGACATCCACTACACGGGTGAGGAGACCAAGCCGCGCGGGGAGTGGGTATTCAACACGGAAGAGTACGCCAACTACGTGAAGACCATCACGGCGTACATGGATGAGATTTGTAAGTAAAAAGATATCCATACAACCATCAAGCCGGAGGGGGAAACCCATCCGGCTTTTTTAGATAATAGTCCCACACATCGACGATCATCCGGCCACCATTCACCCCACACAGAGGTAAACATAGATCCATCCATAAATAGCAAATCGTAAATGACTAAATAGTAAATTGTAAATAGTTAAATAGTAAATGTTTCCGAATGTTCAACATAATAAACAAAACCATCGTTCGGCACAATAATAAAAATGGGCAAACGGCAAGTGTTTTTACCCAAAAAATACGTAACTTTGCAAAATCATTGAATATACGAATCAAAAGATCATTATGGGACGGAAAAAGGAGCTTCCTCTGCTGGAAAACATTGAGATAACGGGCGTCGCCAACGAAGGAAAAGCAATCGCGCGGGTGAATGACATGGTCGTTTTCACGCAGTTTGTCGTCCCAGGTGACATCGTGGACCTGCAAGTGACCCGCAAGAAAAACAGTTACATGGAGGGTCGCGTCACGAAAATACACAAGTACTCCGACAGGCGCGAGGAGGCATTCTGCTCCCACTACGGAGTTTGCGGAGGCTGCAAATGGCAGATCCTACCCTACGAAGACCAGTTGAAGGCGAAGCAAGACCAGGTGTTCAACAACCTCACCAGGATAGGCAAGGTCGAGTTGCCGCCGCTCAAACCCATATTAGGTTCCGCTAAGACACAGCGCTACCGCAACAAACTGGAATTCACCTTCTCCAACAAGAAGTGGCTCACCTACGAACAAGTGGCCGCCGGCGAGAAGTTTGACAACATGGACGCCCTCGGATTCCACATCCCAGGGATGTTCGACAAAGTGTTGGACATCGACAAGTGTCACCTGCAGGACGAGGTGTGTGACCAGATACGTGACTGCATCAAGGCATACGCCCATGCGCACAACCTGCCTTTCTTCGATCTGAGGAACAAGGAGGGTTTCCTGCGCACCATCGTCGTACGCACCGCCAGCACGGGTGAGATCATGCTGATCGTCGTCTTCTACCACGAAGACAAGGAGCTCAGGGAAGGACTGCTGAACCATTTGGTGGAGCAATTCCCTCAAATCACCTCCCTCATCTACGTGATCAACGGCAAGTGCAACGACACGATCACAGACCAGGAGACCATCGTCTACAAGGGTCGCGACTGTATCTACGAGGAGATGGAAGGACTGAAGTTCAAGATCGGTCCGAAGTCATTCTACCAGACCAACAGCCAACAGGCCTACGAGCTCTACAAAGTGGCGAGGGAGTTCGCCCAGCTCAAGGGAGACGAACTGGTATACGACCTCTACACCGGCACAGGCACCATCGCCTGCTTCGTGGCGAAGCACGCCAAGAAGGTGGTCGGCATAGAATATGTTCCGGAGGCGATAGAAGACGCCAAGGTCAATGCTGCCAACAACAACATCGACAACACGCTCTTCTTCGCAGGCGACATGAAGGCGATATTGACCAATGAGTTCATCGCGGAGCACGGTCGCCCGGACGTGATCATCACAGACCCGCCACGCGACGGCATGCACCCGGACGTGGTGGAGACCATCCTCGCCGCAGAGCCTAAAAGGATCGTCTACGTCAGCTGCAACCCAGCCACCCAGGCAAGGGACCTCAACCTATTGGACGCCAAGTACAAAGTGACAGCGGTGCAACCCGTGGATATGTTCCCTCACACCCACCATGTCGAAAACGTGGTGGCACTAGAATTAAGAACCGAATAAATCAGTAGATGTCAGAGTCATGCAAGTATACCCTATCACACTCATATTAATCATCACGATGGTGCTCATACCGGACATTTACCTTTACTGCCGGTTCATGAGGAACAGAGTCAACAAATCCACTGCCGTTCTGCACTGGATCATATCCGCCTATTTCCTCATCACATCGTGTGGCATACTCTTCAACATCAACCATATCTTCTCGCCGACGACACACTTCAAGATGACCATGTTCGTCTGCATCCTCGGTTTGGTATATGCCACCAAGGTTGTCTTCTGCACCTTCGACTTGGTCTTCTTTCTAACAAAAAAACGCTGGAGAAAAATACAATACCTAGGGTATATCGCGGCGGGTCTCACCTTCTGCACTATCCTATACGCCATACACATTGGGCGGTTCCATTTCATCAAAACAGAGGAAACGGTGGAGATAGAAGACCTGCCCGACTCGTTCGACGGCTACCGCATCCTCCACACAAGTGACTTTCACTTAGGCAGTTTCGGGCACTCGCAAAAACGTTTGGAGTATGTCTTCGACTCCATGGAGGCACAACACCCGGACATCATCGTCTTCACAGGTGACATGGTCAACAACTTCGCCACGGAATGTAACGGATGGAAATATCTGTTCGACAAATTACACTGTCCCGACACCAAGCTAGCCATCTTAGGCAACCATGACTACGGCGCCTACTATGATTGGGACAACGAAGACCTGCGGTCGATGAATGAGATAGCTATTCGTCAGGAAATCAGGGACTTTGGGTTCAAGTTATTGCTGAACAGCCACCACTTCGTCACCCGCGGGAACGACACCATCGCCTTCATCGGCGTGGAGAACTGGGGCACATCCAAACGATTGGAAAACAAGGCAGACTTTCCGAAGGCCTACAAGGGGACAGAAAGGATCAAGACCAAGATACTACTCTCGCACGACCCCACCACATGGCCTAGAGGCGTCAGGGACACAACAGACATCGTGTTAACACTCAGCGGACATACCCACGGAGGACAAATCGGTATTGAAACGAAATGGTTCAGAATGTCCCCTGCCATGTTCATGATCAAATATTGGGACGGGCTCTACAAAGAATACGGCAAATATATCTTCGTCTCCCGCGGAATGGGCTGCGTAGGCATACCAGCCCGACTGGGTATCTCTCCGAGGTTCACCATCATCACCCTAAAGAAAAAGAAGAAAGAGCATGAAAGTCAAGGAGATAACGTCAGCCATTGAGGCATACGCTCCCCTCGCCTATCAGGAGAGCTACGACAACAGCGGCATGCAGGTGGGCAACCCTGACCAAGAGATTTCAGGGGCACTCATCACCCTCGACGTTACGGAAGAGGTCATCGACGAGGCCATTCAAAAGGGGTGCAACCTAATCATTGCCCACCACCCACTCATCTTCAGAGGGCAGAAGAAAATCTGCGGATACAACTACATCGAGCGGTGCATCATCAAGGCGATTAAGCATGACATCGCCATCTACGCCAGCCACACTTGCATGGACAAAACCATCGGCGGAGTCAGCGCGAAGATGGCGGAGAAGCTCGGAATGACGGAGATACGCCCACTCGAAGAGGAGAAATACGGAGAACAGATCGTAGGCCTAGGAGTCATCGGTATGCTACCGCAGGCGGATGATGCCATGGACTTCCTCCGAAGGGTAAAAAAGACCTTCCAAGCCGATAGCATCCGTCACACGAGCATCGGAAAGGGCAAAAAAGTGAGACGTGTGGCCCTCTGTGGTGGTTCCGCCTCCGAGTTCCTCGGCAAAGCCATCGCCGAACAAGCGGACATCTACATAACGGCAGACGTCAAATACCACCAGTTTTTTGAAGTGGAAGACCATATAATTCTCGCAGATATAGGACATTTTGAATCAGAGCAATTCACAAAAGAGATTTTTTATGAAATAATTTCAAAAATAAATCCTAAATTTGCAGTCCATATATCAGAAAGTAAAACAAATCCGATAAATTACTTGTAAAGTATGTCAGAGAAAGATTCGAAAGAGATTACAGTAGAGGAGAAACTAAAGGCTCTCTACGACCTCCAATTAGTCAGTTCCGGAATTGACAAAATCAAGACATTAAGGGGTGACCTTCCATTGGAAGTTCAAGACTTAGAGGATGAAATCGCAGGTTTGAACACCCGTGTCGCTAACTTGAGCGAAGAAATCCGCCAAATCGACTCTTCCATCACAGGCAGGAAAAGTGACATCGAGGTTTCCAAATCCCTGATCACCAAGTACAAAGAGCAACAGGACAATGTCCGCAACAACAGAGAATATGAGAATCTCGCCAAAGAGATAGAGTTCCAAACGTTGGAGATCGAGTTGAGCGAGAAGAGAATCAACGAGGCTATCAACTTGTCCGCTATCCGCAAAGAGGAGCTGGAGAAAGCTAAGAACCTCATCGTGGAGAGAAACGAGGACCTCGTATTGAAAAAGAAAGAGTTGGACGAGGTGATCTCTGAGACCAAGCAAGAGGAGGAGAACCTCCGCGACAAGGCGAAGGAGATCGAAGGCAAGATCGAAGAGAGATTGCTCACAGCTTTCAAGAGAATCAGAAAGAACGCGAGAAATGGTTTGGCTGTCGTTCCTGTTGAGCGTGACGCTTGCGGTGGCTGCTTCAATAAGATCCCGCCTCAAAGACAATTGGATATCCGCATCAGGAAGAAAATCATCGTGTGCGAATATTGCGGCCGTATCTTGATCGACCCTGAATTAGCGACAGAAGAGCAATCAAAATAATTGTTGCTCTCCCTATAAAACAAAAGCGCCCGACATATTATCGGACGCTTTTGTTATACCCAAAATCACCAAATAGTAAATCGTAAATAGCTAAATAGTAAATTACTAAACAGCAAATCCCAAATCGCTAAATAGTAAATTGTAAACAGCTAAATAGTAAATTATTCCCCACGCCCCGTTGCTCACAAAACCGAAAGCCGCCACCGCGACCACGTACTCATACGCTCGCCCGGCTGAAGCGTCACGTACGGAGAGTGGTACTCCAACTCCAGCAACGACTTAGCCGCCTCCTTGTGCACAAAGTTATAGAGCTCGATCTCAGCCTGCTCAGGATGTATCGTGGCAGGGTCATGGTGTTCGAACTCCAACGTCAGGCACTCGTCGCCGCAATGCGTGATGATCACAGGCTTGGAGGCCTTGATGTAAGCCTTCCCGGTGCACTCCTCAAACCTTCCATCATTGACCAAAGGCGTGAAGGAGAAGAAACCGTTCTCCACCTTATAGGTCGGCCGCCCCTGGTACGGATGGGAAGGCTCGCCCAAGAAAACATCCTTCTCGGAAGAGACCGGCACGAAATTAGGGTTATGGCCGTTGACCCTCGTGATCAGCCACAGATCCCACGAAACAGGTGTTTGGCGAATATTCTGCGCCGTGACCTCGAAGAAGAGGGAACCGTCCGCCTCTATCGTCACCCGCTTCGTCAGTCGCACCCCACTGAGAGGGGAAGGCTCGCCCTCGATCGTGACGGAGTGTGCGGATTGCTCCACCACCTCGTATGCGCCGAAACTAATGTATGGATCCGGCGGCCAGAAGAGGTCCGAGTCGTACTTCTCTGGATTGAGGTCCTGTTGCCGCCACCATTGGCTCTGCGGCCCCACCCACACCTCGTGGCCATTGTACGCCCTGAAATCCAACATGTCAGGCGCAGGATGAAGCCGTTCGGACTCCTCCCACAACGAAGGATCAGACTCCAACACATTCGGTTTACCCACACGATGAAAAGAGACGATACGTCCACCGACATCCAAGAGGACAGATGCCTCAATGCCCGCATTTTGTATATGAATCAAAGCCATAACGCCAAAATAAAAAACGTGAAAAGAGAAGGCTCGCAACGGATACTCTTCCGCCCGAAAACCACACAAAAGTAAGCATTAAAGCGTAAAATGAGAAGAAGAGGCCTCCATTTTTGACAGACAGGGAAGAAATAGTGCAGGAAAATAGTTAAATTCGCGGTAAGGAAGGAAGATAGAATATGAAACAAGTATTTCAACGGCTATACCGCTTGGTCCGTTTCCCGCAAAGGGAATGGAACCGAATCGCAGGAGAGGAGACCTCAATCAGCGATTTGCGCAACACCTATATCCTTCCGCTCATGGAGATGGTCATCATCGCCACGCTCATAAGCAACATCATCGGATTCACGAAAGACGCCTCCGACACACTCACGTGGGAACATATCCTGAAAGTCTGTTCGAAGGAACTGGTGACCTGCATCTCCGCCATATTCATAGGGTTCCACCTCGCCGTACTGATCCTAAGCAGCAAGCTCACCACGAAGCTGTTCCACGACCGTCCCAGCTATACGGCCTGCGCGACACTCACCACACATACCCTATCCTTCTATATCGTCATCAAGATATTAGCGACCCTCTTCTCTCTCTTCGCCTTCCTATACGTGGCGCTCTTCTACCTACTGTACATCATCTGGTTCGGCATCCCGTATATGTTCCCCGCATTAGAGAAAGAAAAATATACCAAGTTCTCCTTCTACTCCGCCTTCATCATCTGCATCACACCGGTGGCGATGGAGAATCTGATGAAGTTCATCATGAAAAATTAATGACTCTACTTTATGGAAAAACTTAAAAACGATATCGTCATAAAAAACAAAAGGGCTACCTTCGACTACGAACTGATAGACAAATACCAGGCGGGAATCGTGCTCGTGGGCACGGAGATCAAGTCCATCCGCCTAGGCAAAGCGAGCCTGGTGGACACCTTCTGCTACTTCAACGACGGGGAGCTTTGGGTGAAGGGCATGAACATATCCGAATACTTCTACGGCACCTACAACAACCACCTGCCACGCAGGGACCGCAAGCTATTGCTGAACAAGAGGGAGTTGGCCAAACTGCGCAGGCAGACGAAGGAGACCGGTTTCACCATCGTGCCGACCAAGCTCTTCCTCAACGAGAAGGGACTCGCCAAACTGGAGATCGCCGTGGCGAAGGGTAAGAAAGAGTACGACAAGCGTGAATCCCTGAAAGAGAAGGACGACAAAAGGCAGATGGACAGGGCCATGAAACGATAGGCGAAGATGGAAAAAGAGATACTTTTTTCCCTCCGACAAGCCACACCCCGCATCTACGGGATGGACCCCATACCACCCATCGAATGGAGCGTCCACCGGGGCGAGCAATGGTGCATCATCGGACCGAACGGCTCAGGGAAGACACTCTTGGCCGATTTCATCGCTGGCAAACACGCCATCCGCTCAGGCACCATCCAATACGGAATCCGCGGAGACAGGTACCCTACCGACCGTATCCGAAAAGTGTGTTTCGAATCGACCTATAGCCTCGCCGACTACAGAAACATGTACTACCAGCAACGGTTCCACGCCACAGAGAACGAAGAAACACCCACCATACGGGAACTGCTCCTCCGAGAGGGAGAAGACCCAAAATACACCGAACAACTCTGCAACAGACTGAAGATCCAACCGCTCATGGAGAAGCGACTCATCATGCTCTCCTCCGGCGAGCTACGCAAGGTGCTGATCGCTCTTTTCCTCGCGAAGAAACCGGAGCTAATCATATTCGACAACCCATTCTCGGGATTGGATGTACAGAACAGAAAGGAGTTGGACGAATTCCTCATGCTACTGGCCCAGCAACAACCCATGATCTTCATCGTTCCATCCCCGAACGAAATACCGCAAGCCACCACCCATATACTCAAGGCTGAGCACTTCCAATACAGTGCTTGGGGCGCCCTCACAAAAGAGAGCCTACAGAAGTTGAAAGAGGCTTTCCCCACCACCGCGCCTGCAATCTCAAAAGGACTGCCCGCACCCCTACTCACAACGGACGCCTCATACGAATACGTGCTGAAGATGAAAGACATTCATTTAGGCTATGCGGATCGAAAGATTTTCGACGGACTCAACTGGACCATCAGGAAGGGAGAAAAATGGGCGTTATCAGGCCCCAATGGTTCCGGCAAGTCCACGCTCCTGAGCCTACTCGCGGCGGACAATCCGCACGCCTACTCGCTGGACATTACCCTGTTCGACCGCAAAAGAGGCACAGGGGAAAGCATTTGGGACATCAAACGCCACATCGGGTACATATCCTCTGAGATGCACCTCTACTTCCAAGGAGAACAAACATGTAGCAAAATTGTGGCTTCCGGATTGTTCGACACCATCGGGCTCTTCCGCCAATGCTCAGAAAAGGAGTATGAGATCGCACATGAATGGATGGAGATTTTCGGCATTGCCCACCTCAAAGACCGATACTACGCGAAACTATCCGGTGGAGAACAACGCCTGACGCTCCTCGCCCGCACCATGGTGAAGAACCCGGACCTGCTGATCCTCGACGAACCCCTGCACGGACTCGACGAGCAGAACAAGCGACACGCCCTCAATATCATCGAACGGTTTTGCGAACAAACGGGGAAGACGCTCATCTACGTCACTCACATCAAAGAGGAGACGCCACCATGCATCAGCCATATCATGGAACTCAAAGCAAACCATCACGCCAAGGCATAAAAAAGGAAGGGAGCTTTTCACGGCCACCTTCCTCTAATTTTTTCATACATACCCCGAAGGGCATCACATAATACAATAAGATCTAAAAGGTAAGATTAACGACAACCGAAGTAGAGAGTTTCATCCTTTTCGCTAGAATAGATGACGTCCTCGCGGAACAACCATCCCAAAGCGAGATAAATCTCTTCGTTTTTCAGTTTCAGATCTTTCTTAATTTGGTTAAAGGTCAATTCACCCTTTTCATTCAGCAAACGCCAAACCTTACCGGAATTTTCTCCAATTACGTTCTGTAGCATGGTTAATAAAATGTTTAAAATATGTTAGAATTTATTCACATCTCTACAAAAGTACGAAATATTAATGATTTGCAACAACCAAGCTCGTTTTTTTTTATTAAAAACACCCAAAGAAGTGTTAAAAACAAAACCTTTTTTGTTCACAGCCCAATTGTTCTTACACATTAACTACCCTTAATGAAATTATTGCTAACTTCGCGTAGTATGCTCACCCCAATTACGTACTTCCCAAATATACAAAATAAAACAATCCGTTATTCCAAAAAACAGAAAATTTCAATGAAAAGGAGGTTTTTTTTTTCATATTTAGGGATTATTTAACATCTTGGGGAGAGTAAAAGAGCACTTCGTTCCCTCTTCGGAGAGGAGCATTTCAATGCACAGAAAATGATTGACGACATGGAAAGATTCAATACGACAGCCGACACGATATGTGCCATCTCAACCGCCCCCGGCATGGGAGCCATCGCCATCATACGCCTTTCGGGCAATGACGCGATCCGCATCGCGGACAAGCTTTTCGTCTCCGTGAAGAAGGAGAAAAGACTGGCCGACGCCCCAAGCCACACCGCCCATTTCGGCACCATACGGAACGACGAAGGGGAGATCATCGACGAGGTGGTCGCAACCCTCTACATCGCACCGCACTCCTTCACGGGAGAGAACTCGGTGGAGATAGCCTGCCACGGCTCCACGTTCATCCAGCAACGCATCATACAGCTGCTTTTGGAGAAGGGTTGCCGCATGGCCCAACCAGGGGAATTCACGCAACGGGCCTTCCTGAACGGTAAGATGGACCTCTCGCAAGCGGAGGCCGTGGCGGACGTCATCGCCTCCAACTCATCCGCCGCCCATCGCCTGGCGATCAAGCAGATGCGTGGCGGCTTCTCGAGGGAACTGGGCCAACTGCGCGACAAGCTGCTGCAGTTCGTCTCCCTCATCGAACTGGAGCTGGACTTCAGCGAAGAGGACGTGGAGTTTGCGGACAGAAGCCACCTGACACAGTTGGTGGAGGAGATCCACACGAGGATCGGCTCCTTGGCGGACACATTCCAATACGGCAACGCCATCAAGAACGGCATACCGGTGGCCATCATCGGCGAGACGAACGTAGGCAAGTCCACCCTGCTCAACTGGTTGCTGAACGAGGACCGCGCCATCGTGAGCGACGTGCACGGCACCACAAGGGACATCATCGAGGACACCATGCAGATCAACGGCACGCTCTTCCGCTTCATCGACACGGCGGGCATCCGCAAGACCTCCGACAAGGTGGAGGCGATGGGCATCGAGCGCACCTTCAAGAAGATGGACGAGGCAAGGATCGTCCTGGTGGTGCTCGACACGACAGAGACGCTCGAGCGCAACAGCGACTTCCTGCGCCAGAACGCCCCGCACTGGGAAGGAAAAGAGGCGGTGGCGTTGCTGAACAAGGTAGACCTATCAAACGAGGCGCAGCAAGCGGAGCTACAGCAACTCGTGGCATCCCACGGGCTATCCAGCATACACATCTCCGCCAAGAACAACCTCAACAAGCAAGCCGTGCTGGACGAGCTCATCCAGCGCTCCGGCATCCACGAGGCGGAGACCGAAGGCGTGGTCGTGACGAACCTCCGCCACTACGAAGCCCTCCGCAACGCCCTCAGCGCCATCGACCGAGTCCGTGACGGGCTGCAGGAGAACCTCTCAGGCGACCTCCTCAGCCGCGACATCCGCGACTGCCTCTTCTTCCTCGCCGAAATCACGGGAGGAGAAATCACCAACGACGAGGTCTTGGGGAATATATTTGCGAAATTCTGCGTGGGAAAGTAGATTCTGCGTGGGAAAGCATTTTTTTTTGCAAAAAAAGAATATAATAAATCAAAGAATCAATGAAACGAAAGATAGTTAAACAAAAGGAAGTCCCTGTTTATCATGTGGTACAACAATTCTTGAATGCACGTCAGGATCAGAAAGAATGTGCGAGAACAGCAGCATTGATGAAATACAGGGTTGCAAATTCTGTTCTTTTACAATCTTTGGAGTCAATATTTAAAGTATCATCTCATTACAAAAATCTACTTTGGGGTAATTTGTTTCCAAAGAATATTGATGAATTAGGAGAAGGTAACAGCTATTTCTTTCGTTCAGAAAATATACTTGGTGATTTTAATTGGCTATATATTCTTGTTAGCAAACATAACAAGGACTTATCTGAATATGTTTTGTTTAGAGATCAAATTGAAAAATCAGTGATTGGTGGATATTACGATGATGCTCTATTCTTGCTTGATAAAGCAAAACGTAGGTTTGGTGTAAGTATTTGGTATTATGAAACTAAGCTACTCATTTATAGTTATTCAGGAAACGAAAAGAAAAGTCTTGAACTTCTAACTGAAATAAATAAAGCGAAAAAAGACGCAAAGCATGGCTTTGTAGCATTTTTATTGTCATACCTTTATAAAAGATGCTCTAAATCATATTCAGCTTATGCATATGATACCGAACTTGAGAACAAATTTAAATTTAATAGGACTGTATTCCAAAAGGATCGTTTTAGTTATTATCTTTTCAGACTGAATTTTTATAAGACGTTTAATTCGCAAGACTTGTCACCAGTGTTAATAATGGAGGCAACAAACTCTTTAATAGACCGGTACAATATCTTTATCTATTTGATAAAGGCATACTTTGTTAATAGTAAAGATATGCTTGGTAAGCATGTAGCATCAGCGTTGGCCGTTAAATTTTATAGAAAAACAAACGATCGGTTGTTGTCCTCTTTAGTGGCATATACCAATGCAAAATATTTGTCTGATGATTATTTTAATTGTGATTATATTGAAATATTAGATCTTTACTATAGAGGAGATTATTATGCTTGCAGCGAGAAATGTAAGTCATTTGTTAAGAAAGACAATTCGCATTTTGATATTCTTAAAATCTATTGCAGGTCTATTATTTCCCAAGGAAAAGGATATACACCAATTTGTTCGAATGAAGATTCTATCCTGAATCAGATTTCGCATTTATTATATGATGCAATGACAAATACTGAGAATGAAGATATTCTAAGTTATTTGTATCAGATAAACAAAAATATATATGGACTGGGAATAGCGTGTGGATTAGATTATTATCTTTCAGGCGAGAATCAAACAGCGAGCAAAGATTTGAAAATTCTATCACTGACCAACTTTGATCCAATGTACTGCTGTCTATATGATAATGTAAAGGAAAAAGATGACTATTTGGATCTTGGAATGTCCAAAGTCGGGTCCTATTCTGCACTTGATTACCAAAAGAGAAGAAATGCTGATGATGTATCAAATACACATGTTATTGCAAAATATATAGTAGATATCGATTCTGCTAAAATTGCATTTAAAAATGAAGATTATGAATCGGCATTGAAACTATGGCAAATTGTACTAATTGAGAATAATAAAGTCCTTCCGATTGTACAGTGTGCTATAGATTATATCTTTAGGTGTTTTATTAAGCTGGACAGGAAACAGGATGCTATTACATTTTATGTAGACTATTATCTAAAAGGCAAAGCATATATCAGTCAGATAATGACATCAGAACTAATTGATTTGATGTATCATGAAAAGTATAGAAAAGGGGTAAAAAACGGATTGGACCTTCAACTATTTGTTTTCTTAAATGCTGCTGAGGATGAAAAGAAAAGTGCTCTACTTGAGAGATTCTGTAATTATAAAGATGTTGAGCAAGTTTCCGATTTGATTCCAGAATTAGAAACAGAAATGCAAAAGTGTCCGGAAAAGGTTGAGCTATACCTTTTCCTTCTTGCATCTGAAGATATTTTGAGGCATATGCTCTATATTACCAGTACAAAGAAGATGCTGGAGGAACAGCAGAAGATATCTCAATATCTAACAACATTAAACAACTCTACTCGAATTGATGATTACAAAGCTCTTAATCAGGAAATAGTGGATACAATGATAGTTTATCAGAATATCAGAAAGATAGATGAGAGTAAAATATATGTGAATCAAGCGGCTCTTATGAAATATGAGTTTGCAGAGCATGAAGGATTGTATAATCAATTTAAGAACCAGTTCGCCAGTTCTGGTCAAACCAATTCATATTATATTGTAAACACTATTTCTGATTGGACTGATATAAATAAAGATAGTGCTCTTATCAGAACAAAAGTGAAGTTTACAAGTAAAGCTTTTATCGACTCTGCATGCCAAGTATTTACTGTTATTCGTGATAAGTTCCTATTTAGTAAATTTGGTCTGAAAACATATTTGAGTACCCGTATCCGTCATGGAGTCTTGGAGGGCGTGTTGAGATCTGGATATGATGGATTACATCTACTTTTAACTACAGTAAACAACAAATACATACCCACAAACTATTGGGTGAAAAAATATGGGCTATCTCAAACAGAGCATAATGACCTAATGAAGATGCTTGAGAAATTCTCTGTGGGAGTTAACAATGCTATAGATTCATTCAAAGAGAATGCTCTTCAGATAAAAATCGAAGATGAAGATAAAGGTATGTTTGACTATAGGCTTACTCCTGATGATATGTGCTATGCAACTGTTTATTCAAATACTAAATCAGAGGACTATAACCATTTTTGTTTGTTGCTCACGGAATATATGCTAAAAATGGCTAATAGCAGTCTTGTGAATATACGAAAAGAGATAAATAACAATCTAAAAAGTACTTTTAATCGGCTTGTAGACAATTTGTCCCAAGATATTCAGTTGTTTTCAGAGCGTCATTTCTATGATGAACTCAATAGTGCTGTAACAAATGCTAGGACGGAAACAGTTCAGAAAATAGCTCATATAGAAAAATGGTTTTATCTACAAGATGCAAAGTTTGAAGATTTCTCTCTTATAAAGCAAATGCAGGCCGTTTGGCAAATAACCTCCAAAATGTATCCTAATATTATAGTGGATTTATCACTTGATGGTTTTGATAATAATATCATTATCAAATCTGAGTATGTGATTCATATTTCAGATATGCTTACAATTTTCTATAACAATATGTTTAGTTACAGTAAAGTAGAGAATCCGAGGCCATTCCATATTTCTCTATTGAGAGATGGAGACAATGTTATATTATCTTTTGAAAATAATATAAGCGAGCATGAGGACACCCTAAATTCCCGATTCAAAGAGATGTTGCAACTTGAAAGTCGTCTCCAAATGGAGGGAAGAAGTGGATTAGTGAAAGTCAAGAAGATTATCAAAGCAGAACTCGGCTGTGATAGTAATCAGTTAGAGATTAAAGCCGAGAATGGTAAATGCATAGCGTCTGTAGTGATAAATTTAAAGGAAATATGTATATGAAGAAATTATTATTAGTAGAAGATTTGCCAGAAAAAGCAGATGATATAAAGAAGGAAATAATAAAGGAATTTCCTGATATGGTGATTGTTGAGAAATCGTCATACCATTCTGCTATAGAAGAAATTTATAAGCATCATAATGATTATTTTCTCATTCTATTGGATATAACGATGTCAACATTCGATGTTAACATCGAAGAAAATGGAGGCGTACCAGAAACTTTGGCAGGAAAGAGAATATTAGAAGGTATGTACCTGCGTGATATTCCCACGAAAGTAAAAGTTGTTACTATGTTTGAAAATTTTGATGGTAAAAGTATTAACCAGCTTGATAAAGAACTGAAGGAGGATAATCCAGATAGTTATGATGGGTTTATATTTTTCTCTTTTAAAAAAAGCGATTGGAAAAAACAATTAACAAATTATATTCATTCAATCATATGATTAAGATATTGATTCTTGACGATTCTGATAGAAAAATCGACAAAATTAAACAAGTACTACTTGAGGGATGTGGACTTCATGAAAATGATATTGAGGTCGCCAATAGTGTTGCAACAGGAAGGATGGCAATAACAAAAGATTATTTCGACCTGGTTCTGCTTGATCTTGTTCTTCCTCTATTTGAAAACGAAGAACCGCAAGAAGATGGAGGGCTGAGTTTTATTCGTGATATAATTTCGGCCGATGGTAGGATAAAGATTCCTACTCAGATCATTGGATTGACAGAAAAAGAAAATGCATATAATAAAGAGAAAGAAGAATTTCAGTCTCTTCTCTTTAATGTCATTCATTGCAAGCAAAGTGACGTAGAATGGATTAGTCAAGTGAAACAAGCAGTAAATTATTCCATGAGGTGTAAAGAAACTGTAGAAAGTAGACTCCGAAGCAGGAATAATTATGATATCGCTGTAATATGTGCTCTTTCTGAAGAGTTTAAGCAAATGATTCAGGCTTTTGGTGGTGAAGACAAATGGCAAACCATACAAATTGAAGAAGATATACCTTTTCAATTCAGAAGTACAGTAATCACTACCGCCAACAACCATGATGTACGTGTTGTTGCTGCTATGGCAGGACGTCCTGGGGTTATTCCTACTTCAGTATTGACAACTCTTATGTACACACTATTTCATGTTGAGTCTGTATTTATGACAGGATTTTCTGCGGGTTTCCCGTCCAACAATTTGAAACTTGGAGATATACTTGTTGCCTCTTCTATTCAGGACTATGCGTCAGGAAAATTGAAAGATGTAGATGGCAGTGTTAAATTATTAAAAGAGATTCATCAGGTTGAAACATCAACAAGTTTTTCTCTTGCAATGCAAGAATTGATAGAAGATGATGATACTCAGTCGATTATTATGTCAAAGATTAGAAAAGCCAATTTACTTGTTGATAGTAGAGATTCATATCAAGTCCAATGGTCTGCAACATGTTGTGGCCCTTATGTCGTAACTTCAAAAGAGGTCGTAGAGGAACTGCAAGAAAATAATCGTAAGTTAGAAGGCTTGGATATGGAAGGATTTGGATTATACCTTTCTTCAAAATTATTATCGGGCAAAACTCAAAAAACTGCTCTTTGGATGAAAGGAGTTGGTGATTTCGCAGATCCTAACAAGGCAGATGGTTATCATAGAACCTGTTCTTATAGCAGTGCAGTGTTGTTGTATCGCTTCATTAAAGAAAAATTGTGATTATACACTCATTAATGCTAAGTAGTTATGCATATCCGTTGGATGAATTAGAATAACGCATATTTAACTTGCCCTATGGGTTTATTGTTTAAAAAGTTAAAATATTGCAGTAATGTAAAGGCCGCCACCTTAGCCGCCATTCTTGTGAAGATGCCCGAAGTTTTCTTCGCATAGTTTCGAATCATCATAAGGTGGTCGTTCAGTTGAGAAAAGATAGTTTCGATTCTCTTCCTGAAACGGTTGTAAGCCCAAGAAGGAGCGGTCCAGTTCTTTTGGTTCAGACGGTAAGGAACATCAAGGGTGATGTTTGCGGTTTCGAACAAGTTCAGCTGGACAGGGGCGCTTAAATAGCCCTTGTCGCCGAGAATCATGCAGTCGTGGTATTCCCAGTGCACGTCTTTAAGATATTGTAGGTCATGTACGTTGGCCGCAGTCATGTCACAAGAGTGGATGACACCGCTGATGCCACACAGAGCATGGAGTTTGTAGCCGTAATAGTACATATTTTGAGAGGCGCAATAGCCCCACGAAGGAGCATGTTCGATATCATCTTTCCCTATCTGGCATCTGCCGGCGCGGGCGTTTTGACAGACTTTAACAGGTTTGGAATCAATGCTGAACACGAACTCTCCGCCATCTATTGCTTTTGCCATGGATTGACGAATGTATTCCCCAAGTTGCATGATTTTCTTGCGTCGTTGATTATACTGACGACGAGTGATCAGATTGGGAATGGCTTCGGGACACTCCGCATTCAGCCTTTTAAAAAGATAATTCTCACTATCGATGCTGAATGCCTCTGCGGTGATGGAGAGTGCAATCACCTCTAAATCAGAGAAGGTCGGCACAACACCGCATCTCGCCACATTTCCCTTCTCATTTACTCGATTTCCTGCGAATTGTTTGCAAATTCCAAGAATTTTTCTAAAATTTATAATGAAGTTGCGCATATCTAAGACAATGGTATTTGTTTTATTTTTGCATTACTAAAACACTAAAAATCAAGGAAGTATGCAACTTTTTATATGTTTTTTTTATAAATTTAATTCAACCAACAGGTTATTGTAAATGATATGGTACACTCAGAGCTTCTAAAATCTTATCAAACGGTTATAGCACAGTACCAGGATCGTCTGTCCAAGGATGCGAGCACAATAATTGACCGTGGATTAGTAATATCAGATAATCAGAACATAAAAGACGATAAAGTAGTTCTTCTTACAGGAATCAATCCTTCATACAAAGAAAACGATAAGCCCGAAAGTAATTCCTTCTGCTTTTCATCTGCAAAAGATGAAGGCAAGAGTCGGTATTGGTACAAAAAACACAAACAGTTTGGTGCGACAAAAGAATCCGATGGTGATTTGCTGACAGACCATATTGCATATCTCGACCTCTTCCCATTTAGAGAAACCAAACAACCATTGTTTGAGAAAGTTTTTCATGAGTTTAACGATTTCCGCTATGATATTTTGTCAGTAACTCAAAAGGCAATACATGAATTGAGTCCCAAACTCATTATTCATGCGAATAAAAGTTCTCTTTACTACTGGGGGCTGAATTTTGACAATCTTCAGGATGATAGAACAAACCCTTGGCTTGGGTATCATTTTGAAAGAATCTCTTTTAATACTATTCCCGGGATGAGAGCATACGAGCAAAGAGTTTCTGGTATAGAAAAAAGGAACGTCCATCTGTTCAGAATGTCTGGTAATGGAATCGAACCATGTTACTTTCTTACCTATATGATGGAAAACTACGGAATGAAAGCTAATACAAGGTTACAACTTCTGACACCAGACGAAATGGTTACTCTATGCAACTATTTCCTTAAATAATCACATTATTGCAAACATTTAACAGGGTTGTGCACGCAAAATGCACAGCCATATTTTAATTTTGCACCCAGAATTTACAATTAACCCTATACAAGCATATAAAACTTGACCATATGGAAAAGATATTGCACATTGCACCATTAGAATCGAATAGATGGCTAAAGGATGTATTTGGAAAAGAAATCTCAGAAACATCCGACTACATTTACATACCGCTTCAATTTTCATGGGGGTATCGTCCTAAAAATGCATCTATGAAAGAGATGTATAGAGCATTGTGTCATATCAAATCCTACAAACAAAGTGATTATCTGACAAAGATTATGTCGCTTGAATATAGCAAATACGACAAAGTGATAATATATCATTCAAATTGGGTAATAGAACTTCTTGATTTATATTTTGTTTGCAAGTTTCTCAACCTGCAAAAATGCGATGTTTACGAATTTGATATGGAGAATTTTTGTGACGCAAAGGAATTGCAAGAATACCGTTGTGGACGCAAATTTGTACAAACGGGTTGTATTCCTCGTTCTGAATATGAAGGCGAAGATCTATTTCAATATGCTAAGCCTTGTACAAAAGAAAAGATAGCAGAGTACAGTAAACAATGGGATAAGTGGGCAAAAGTAAAGAACTCATATATTCTCAACAATCCAGATACTGGAGAACTCGAAGAAGTCGCAAGAGATTTCTTTGATCAAAGTATTGACGAGGCAGTTAGGAACAAAAAGGAATTTTGGAGCGCAACCCTTGAACTGATTACGAAATACGAATCCATTTGCGGACAAATATTCATGTTCGCAGATAGAATACAGGAACTGTTTGAATTAGAAGATTCACGTTATAGGATTGAACTTCATGTCAAAGAAAAGAAAACGTCCCTCCTCCGTCCATAGGCATAGTATCTGTTCCCCTTAATTTGAGGAATATGCACTGATTACCAGTCACTTATATTTGCAGATTTTACATTCTGCGTCGGAAAGTAGATTCTGCGTGGCCAATTCTTACACGAAACAATATTCAATTGTATTTGCCTACAAGCCATTTCCACAATACAAGAGGCTCCAATATTTAGCGCATCATATCTCTTCAAATATGTAGAAGTCAAGAGATCAAAAACGAGTAAACGAATGTAAAATTCTTACAATAATGTTTGTTATATTAAACATTTTTACATATTCTTGCACTCAATAACATACAATCATGGGAAAGGATACATTTGGAAAAATGATGCCAAGGGCTTTGACTCAGAACCTGAAAATCATGGGCGAACAAATCATGTTGGCCCGCAAGCGCAGGCATTTGTCTATGCAGGACATAGCAGACAGGGCGACGGTGACACGTCTGACAGTCTCTAAAGTAGAACATGGTGACCCTACGGTTTCCATGGGTATTTATGCGCGAGTACTTTATGCGCTTAATCTAGAAAAAGGCATCACCCTACTAGCTGCTGACGATGCACTTGGCAGACAGCTTCAAGATGCTGAATTATTGAGGACACCCGTTCCCAAATGAACAATTCACAATCAAATTTATTTCTTTGTTTGACGTAATAACTTTATGACCGTTTTCGCATTAGGCTCCATTTGCCAAACAGCAAACTTATCTCCAAATAAAAAGCGTAATCTGTTGGGCATCTCTGTAGAGATATATTCGCCGTCTAACGTATATGAAATGTCGTTTGAATGTTTATTTCCATCTGAGTAAATAAACTGAAGTTGTCCGTTTCCTTTAAAAATCAGCGTAAATGGTTCTCTTTCATTTTGGAAAAACCATTCTCCAATGATGCTTTTGCCTTTGTTGATGCTTTCATTGGTGCCTTTTTTATGGAGATAAAAGGCTAATTCAAATGGAGGTTTAACCTCAGTTTTTGAACTTATTCGTAGCAGTAAAAGGGTGTTGCCTGATTTGTTTTTTTCTAAGAGGAGTGTGTCAGTTGTATAAATTCTTAGGCGTTCGTTGATGTCATCATAATTGATGTTATAATCATCCATCGCACGTTTCAACTCCTCTTCCCTTTGGCGAATAATCTCTTCCTGTTTGCGGACATCTTTTTGTATGCGTGTGAGGATGAGGGTGTCTCCGATTTGTCGGTATGATCCTTTCTCTATCTTTTGGCAGTAAAACTTTCCGTCAGAAGAGAATTGTACTCCAGATTCAAAATCTTCGTCTTCTAAGATGCCTACAGATTCACCGACCCATTCTCTTAGCGATAAAGCCTCCACATCCCAGTCTCCTACCAAAGTTTGGGCATTGAGTTGTGCTATTGATACAAAAAATATGATAAATAAAAGACTAATCTGTTTCATAGATTTTAGAGAAAAAACAACATACATGGTAAAGGTACAAATTAAATATGACAAACATTCACCTTCCGAAGAGATCTTTTTAATCACGGAGCATTTCACGCTCTTTTATCCAAAACATGACAATGAAATTTCCAACATCAAACGAACCGTTATTTTCTCACCAATATAAAGCAATGCTATAGGGAAACGCATAAATTTCAACCGATAAGGCACAAAAAAGTTTCGAAAAAGGTTGTAGCGTTACAACCTTTTGGCTGTTTTCCCATTTTCATTCCATCATTATATCCAACAATCCAAGCAATTGCTTATATTTACAAATATTATTCACTGCCTCGACAAATAGATTCTTCACAGAAAAAAAAGGGAAAGCCATGGGATGGGATGTAGTGCAAATAGGACTTGGGCATGACCTGCCCGTTGACGATCCACATAAAACCGCACAAGAGATAGCCAAAAGGATGGAGCGGAATGTCACACTCGCTTACTACAAAAAATACGAGTATGATATTGCAAGTAATGTCATACATTACAAAAACAAGCAGGAATTAATTGAGCTGGGAAGATACGAAGTGGACGATTCCAAGAGTCCCCTACTGATGACTGTCGTGGACTACCAAGTGAAGCAGATACTGGATTTAGTAGGCATAGAAAAATTGCGCAAGGCGACTTTCGCGAATGATTGGGCATCAGACATACTATATGAGCCGGAAGAGCCCTTCGAGCTATATGAGATAGAGGATGACGAGGGGGACTTAGACATATGGATCTTCAAAGAAAACGTAGATCTCAACATACACAGTCAAGGAAGATGGAACCACTTGGAAAGAACATTCCATCAACTGGACGAAAACAGAGAACGGCTGCACGATTACCGGATGCAGATATACAATCGGGCAAAGTTGTTTGGCTGCAAGGATGTGATCATCTGTGCCGACCAAGGTCCGACAGGATCAATCGTCGACAATCTCAATTACACCGCAGATCGTCTAAGGGAATATGCACGGACCTATGAATACCTCAATGGATACGACGGTTGGGACTCCCACGAAGTCGAAGAATGGAAGAAGGAAGCGAAACACATTATGTTCTCATCAGTGTTTCAGGGACAAATCAACCTGTCAGACACCGATTTCGTAGAGGTCATTTACGATGATTTTAGGGATCTCATCAACGCTAAAAACTGAGCGGCAAGCATACTCATAAACCACGAAAAAGGTTGTAACGTCACAACCTTTTCGTGGTTTTTTCAGCAACCTCCTTCGCACATCCTCCATTTCGCTACGCATGTACGGAGTTACGGAGTCAACGTCTTCCAAATACTTTTTTTTTGGGGGGGGGTATAAAGCCTATTGCATAAAAAACATACAATTTTATGCAGTACAAAGTATTTATTGCATAAAAAATCTATTTCCGCACCACCCTAATATCCACAAACATGTTCATCTCCCGTTCATAGTCCGTTTGGGGATTCTCCACCAGTGGTTCATGATCGGCTATGCCAACAGCCACGATTTTAATTGGGACAGAAACATTTTCAAGTATCCATTTTCTTAACCAGTTGGCCTTCTCTTGAGACAATCGTATACTATACTCTTTATACTCTTTTTCCCCTCTTGCTCTGACTTCCAAAAACTCGTCTTCTGCCAGTTGCGCATCCTCGATAAACTCAAGGATGATTTTTTGTGTGACCGTATCTTGCGGAAATGTCCAATCACGCCCAAACACGTTAACCTGCAATCTCAAGATCCTGTCCGATCCTTGTTTCGAATAGGACATTAAAGAGGGAATGAGCAGAAGCAGAACTAGTATTAACTTTTTGGCAATCATATTGTAAACATCTCACGTTCAACACATTCTTTCGTTTCGCATCCTACTAAACACCCAATAGATGCACCCGACCCCGATCGTATAGGCCAGCAAATCGACCCAGAGGAAGCCTTGTCCGAGCACCAAGTGACCGAGGGTGGTGCTGCGAAGGACGACGAGCCACGGCCAGGTGATCAGCTGCGAGAACTCCACGAGGTAGGCGGTGGCTAAGCTTACGACCGCAACGGTAAGCAAGGGTTTCCTGCACAAGATGATGCGCCAGAAGCAAAAGACCATCATCGCCCAAAGCGCATCGCCCGTTTCCGCCGGGAGCCAAGCGATACGCCGTGAAAGAAGGCCTAAGGGTATCAGGATGACTATACCAATTATTGCGGTTATAATTTTACGTTTCATGGGCTATAAATCTGTTTGTCAAATATACAAAAATTCTTTAGATGTATTGCGACAATGGTTCCTTGTAGAGACGCAAGATTTTGCGTCTCTACGATGCACAGCACCTACGTAACCAATTTTTCGCACATCACAAACAATTCACAGCCAGGCTACCGCAACGTTTTGCAATTACGTCCCATTGTAGAGACGCAAGATTTTGCGTCTGTACGGCTGTCGCGCCACACAAACGACTGAATTGCTGGCATGGGCAAGGAAAGCAATCCTAAATTTATCGTAAGATCATCGGACGTTTTTTAGAAAAACGAAATCATCTTGACGCCTCCTCTACCAAACATGTAAGCAGGTTTAGAAAATCTTGTTGCGAAACATCAGGCAACTCATTCATATAAACGCAGAAATATTCGTCATTTCTTTCATTCTTATGATTTGCGTCTCTCTTCTTGCGTTCATTTACTTGATCTAGGAGATACACTTTATTTCCATATACCCACACGAACGAGTTCCCATTGTATTTGAAACACACATTAAATTTCCAATACACGCCTTGGTTACATGAATTTTCATCAGGATTAATTTCTATGGATGGATGAGACAACATCATATTTCGTCGGAAAGAATATTTGATGTCTGGATCAATCCAATCAAAACAGTAGCCGAAATTCTTACTTTTTGGGAAAAAAGACATTACACCGCCAACCCAATGGAGTCTCCATCCTGATCCGGCACTTACGATTTTGCCGTAACGATCATAGGGTTCTTCCTCTAAGAATTTTGTCTCGGCAAACAGTTTCTTAATATGATTGGCTGATTTAACCCATTCCTTTTCTCCGTCCTCAAAGTTAATAAAAGGGAGAGCATCAAGGTCATCCGCCGTCAAAAGGCAATGTACTTCTCTATAGTAATTTGGCTTTGAGCCATGAAGAATATTCTCCTTCCAGGCATCTGCGTTGGTGTTATAGATGAGTTGCTCGACAAGCTGATTCCAGTGATGGGCAATACGGATTAAGGCTTTGGTGAGCGGCAGGGCATATTCCTCCCGCACTTCTCTATCATCGAAGTAAGTTTGCACATGGGAGAGTTTTATTTTGAAGCACTCAATATCCTCTACGAACTCCTTGCTATCATGACAAAGCAAACAAGCTATGTTTCCTTTAAAGAGCGACATTTTCTCGGCTTCTCTAATGAGCGGCAACCATTCGGTTTTATGTTCTCCGCATAGCAGTTTTGCCTTGAAGCGTTCCTCTTCCACTTGTTTGACCGCAAAGTTAGATCGTATTTTCTCGTCAGAAGCAAGGAACTGCAAGATATTTTCACTTCTTGTGCGCAGTTCTTCAAACAAACGCACAGCACTAATCATTGCTTCTTCGTTATTCAAGTAGCTATTTTCCACAATATTCCAGACGAAACACATCCATTGTTCAAATCGTTCATTGTTGAATAACTCATTGTTTTCAAAATAGCAACAAACAGCATGGAATATAGCCCGTTGTTTTTGGCTAATAGTTGTCACCTCCACAACTGTAGGTCTGCCATCTTTGTCTGTTTCTTTAACAATATATTCGGGAATAAATGCAAAAACGTCGTTTTCATCCCAACACGGAGCGATCTTCACCCCATTCCATCGAGCAAACAGTTTTTCCAAAGACTTAATTGTTTCCGGTGTTAGCACCTCGTCATATCCTTTCAGTCCATCGTAGTTTTCCTTGCCCTTATAGAGGTCTTGATATAGCATAATCTGTTGCGTTTCTTGCACATCTCGGGGAGTTGTGGCAATCAGTCTATCAAGGAAATAACGTTGCAGGAAGTTAAAGTATATATCATCCACCTTAAAGACACCCTTTGAACTCGCATTCTTCCAAAAAACATCTGTCCACTCATTGTCAACGAGAGATGCGGTTTCATGATTGAAAAGTTTTTCATCGGGATTGTTCCCGTTTGGAACATAGCCGATAAGATCAGCCTTAAAGTTTTCAAAGTCCGTCAGTTGTTTACCTCTGGCATTCATCTTTATATAAAGATCATCCGATAGCGGCAGGTTTTCGTCCTTCATATCCTTGAAGAGGAAGTGAATGGGACAATCATCAGCCAGCAACCGCTCCCAATAAACAGAGCAGTTGTTGTCGTCAGCAAGAAATTCCTCTATGCCATCTTGAATATCCACGTTTTCTATATTTGTGATATTCGTTCCACCCAACGTCCGGAGCATTCCTTGGATAGTAGGGTCTAGCTTGTATTTGGAATAGAACCATGTCTGATCCTTTATGAAATCCACTATTTTCATACCACTTTGGCAGAAGGCTTCCGTGTCCATATCGCACAGACTTCTGCAGAAATCGCGTGAGGTTATACGGGTTTCATAAGTAAAATGGCTGAGCCAACTTTTTGCGGAAACAAGGTTGTTCGTCCTCACAGCAAGATACCAGTGAAGAAGCCACAATGTGGTTAGACGTTGCTGACCATCCAAAGGCCACATGGCGCCATGTTCATTTGTACCATAAACGAAATCAAGGCTTAATCCTTCTTTGCCAGACTCATCTTGCAGAGCCTTTATCATCTTCCCGAGCAAACGTTCACGAAGATATACCTTGTTTTCACGTCCCTGCGCATAGTCACGCTGTATAATGGGAATTTCGATGCGTTGCTGACGCAGTATATTATATAGAGTTTGAAACATAGTCTTTAACGTTGAATTTTGGGGATAAGGTGCGATATATATTCTTCAAATAGGCTTCCGCATCATTTTTTGTCCACGCCACCATGCTTCCAGAGGTGGGACTGTAGTATTTCATGAAAGCCTGTTTTGTGCATGGTGGAATGAAGGCAGACTTGGACTTCCGCTCCATTGGAATCTCAAAGCCCTTTTCCTTATTGAATGTTGGAGTTGGATAATATACCCCCTGTTCCTTACCTATGATGGTTCGACGTTTGGCAGGGAAAATAGCGTTGCCGTAACCTCGATTCGTACTTTCGTCTAGGAGTGTGAAGTTCCACACCATGTTTTTTTCATCTCCGTTGAGATACTCTTCAGCATTTCCCTCCGGAAGAATCTCATGCGCCAGTTTGTCAAAAACGGACTTTCGCTCCGCCTCATTATCGTTATCCTGCATGTCAAGACAGAAGTTTTTTATCTGTTCCCGCTGTTCTTCAGTCGATATAACATAGGTTGTCAACAGCCATTCCTTCTGCTCATTGAAATCTGTGAGATCATTTGTTGTGTTAGAGTCGATGTGTTCCACGTCCCATTTTTCTTTTTTATAAAGATTAAATGGGAATTTTGAAAAGATACTCTGTCCATACTCTTTCTGCACAATCAGACCCTGTTGTATGACCGATTCAACATTATGTAGGAGCAACAGCGGGCGGCATTGCGTCTTTGGGCAACCTTTCTGCTCATAAATTTTTCCAAGGTCTGCGCAATCATTCAGAGTATTGTTGATTTCGCCAATGAGATATTCCTTGAACTTTCCGATGGTCATGCCAGGCTTGTTCCATTCAGTGAGATATTTGAAAAGGAGAGTTTGCTGTGCAGCAGGATTCCCTTTCTGTCGTGTGGATTCTTTAGGGCGAGCCATCAAGTAACCAATATAGTGGTAAAGTTCAAGATGAGTAAACCATTCGTACAGTGTGCCACATATCTTCTTGACCTCATCCCAAACGATTTTCAGCGTCGCTTCGCTGTATTTTTCATCATGGAAGTAACCATAAAAATAGCGGAACACACGAGATTGGTCGGTACCAATATCCTCAGACGGCTCACCCAACACACGTTGGCTACACATCAACTCAAAGATGAAATCGATGCGCGTTTCATGCGTGTCGGCAACGTCATGGAAGAAGAGCCAAAACTCATCGTTTTGCAACATGGACTCCATCTCGTTCCATTGTGAAGCGATATCCTGTTGTAAGAGCCGAATCCTCTCATAATTTTCATCCGACGGGAAGTTAGAACGATTGAGAAAAATCGCTTTGATCAATTCTGCAGAGGTGAGCGGTATTTTATCAATGTTCAAGCGAGTGAACACCTCAATTGGGTCCTGCGTGTCTGTATCATACCAGATGAACTTAACTTTATTTAGCAAGACCTCTGTGAAATTTCTGATAAAATCCTCATTCTTACCTTGTTTCCAGCGAAGAATAAAATTACGTGCCTCGAACATGTGATAGAAGTCTATATTCTCTTTGGCCTCAACTTCCGTGCGATTGAGAATATCGCTGAGGAATATCTGACTTTGGGGGCGTGTTTGATATCGCAGTTTATACTTCTCTTGGTTCAGACAGGAAAGAATGATATTGATGGTGGTGAGTCGTTGCTGCCCATCTATCACGTCCCAGGAAGTGCCAAGTTCTTTCACCACAAGCGGTTGTATGCAGTAAATGCCTTTAGCTCCCTTTTCACAAAAATCTTCAATGTCTTCAAGCAGTTCGTTAACCTGTTGCGTAGTCCATCTATAACCACGTTGGTATGAAGGAATGTGGAAATCTAAGCAAGTCAGTTCTTTGATTGCCACAGGGTCAATAGTCCTATGCTTCATATTTAGTTTCATCTTTAATTTCTTAACCATTATATCTGCTCTATGCCGGATAACTTCTGTGGCAAAATCTACATAACGTTCCGCTTCTAGCAGGTAATCCTCAGCAGTCATGTCGGATTTCCTCCAATAGTAGAATCCTTTAGAAGAAATGAAAGGCTTCCCATCACAATTAAGGTAGTCTTCCCACAACAACGCTTGGGAAAGGCGAGTAACACCCTCATCATCCATATAAGGACGGAATGCCTGCTCATTAAGCATTATATGTTTTTGAAGAGGAAAATCCACATTCTTTTTATTCTCCAACACGGTTTGCAAAGCAACAAGGAATTGGTCAAAGAAGTCATGCCAGATATAGTGGCATCCACGGTAAGTATTCATGGTCTCATACTCACCTTTGTATTCATACCCGACATTCGGCAACACACTCATGTTGCCAATGGTTCCACACACACATTTTTGGAAATACTCAACCTTTGAGACAAGTTCTTTTGACGGGTTGAACTTATCCAATCCAGGATGAAGCGAATCCCTACAAGGTTTTCCGAACATCGTATTATACGTGTTCATAGTATCACCTCTGTAGGTATAATCTTCTAGTGTTTCCATAGAAAGTCCTTGCCATGAATCAGAGAATAAAACACAATAAATCGCACGCATTATATTGGTGTCATCCGAATCAAACTTTCGATCAGGACAACCATACTTATCGTCCTTTCTTAGATCATAAAGTTGGAAGTTAACTATTTCATCTATATTATCATGCAAATAATCGTGAATGAAATCTTTTATGAGTTGTATAGGATCAATCGTCATAGATGATTTTGTTAATTATAATATCTTTCTCACAATACAAACATATGCTTCGTCTAGCAGTGCGCAAAAATGATTATGGAAAATCCACAATCTACATTCCACGCAAGCCTTCAGCATCCCCAAAAGTAAAACAAATTATTGATTTGCGAAAAGCATCAATACATATACATATGAATCAAATAATTGCTTCCACGGAAATCACGACACCTTTTACTTATTTCAACAATGCGGTTAGTTTCTCAACCTGCTCCCTTAACTTCTGCGGATTCTGTTTCGCAAGTTTTTGCAGATTGAGGAGTTTCCATTTTACAGATGGATAATCCTTGAAATATTCAAATTTATATCCGTCCCATTCGGGTTGTCCTGATTCAAAACTAATCAGGAACTTCTTATCTTCTTCTGTCACTAGTGACCGTACATCTGAAATGAGTTTTGTTCGAGTTTCTTCAAATTCTTCGTATGTAAACGGAATCTCTGTCATTCCAGTGAACTGATTTTCCATCGCTTCTCGCTGGTCAATCAAACTTGGCGCTAATGATTCGTGAATCGGTCTGTCACTACCGAGCAAACAAAAGATAAGTCCTTCCCGACATTCACTAAGGGGAATCTCCATATACTTCACGTCAAACAAATCTCGTGGATGTTGACGAGAAAGTGCAGCGGCAACCTTTCCGCCATATAACTGTGTCAGAGGAACAATTTTTGCTTCACAAAAGAGTGAGAACTCTCCTTGTGCCTTGTCACTCAATGGGACAGTAAGCACATTTCCACCGACAATTCCTCTCTTCGTTTGATTCACTTCAATCTTAACCTGCTTGCCACGATACTCACACAACAATTTACATGTGCTATAATTGGGAATCACATGTATACCTTTGAATGCACGATTTGCTTTGTCACAAATAGACTTCAGATGCGAATTGATATCAGACATACTTGTCTCTCTATCTGTCAATGGTATATATGTCAGGTCAATGTCTACAGAATAGCGTGGCAGATTCTTCAAAAACAAATTAATGGCCGTTCCACCATGTATTGCAAACACGTCTTCTTCCATAACAATAGGGATAAGGCGAAGTAGTAATTCCACCGTCTGAACGTAGACGCTTGATTTTATATTATCATTCATATTCAGCAAGTTCTTTAGAAATCGTCATGTTATATTTTTTTATATACTTTCCTGTGGACGTGATCATAAGTCTTGATGTCCCAATGTTTATAGTCTCTGGTTTTAGAGCCTTAAACCAAGGATGGTTCGCTTTCTCTGCCATATAGAGAAACAACCGTTTCACTTTATGAGAAGTACATGATTCCAACAACGTTTGTACCAATTTGGGACGCAAAGTTGTCAAACTCTCCATTAGATAATAGATGTCTAATAGGGAAGAAGAAGCATCAGGCAAGTTCAAACATTCAAGGAATGCGCGTTCTGGCGATGATACGAGTAAGTCATGTTGCTCTACACGCATTGCCTCTACGCCCAACAGTTCATCTCCTAAAAACGAGGTTATCATATATTTCACAGTCATATCCCACTCGTCCTTTAATAACCAAGAGGGTAACCTGTTGCACTTATCCGTAAACAAGTATGACGTCGGCTTCCCCATAGATAGATAATGTGAATACCCTCGAAGTTCCAATGCTGTATAGGCACCAACGACACAACTCTTACCTAGTTGCGTGTTATAAGACGATATTGCAGCCAACAAACTTGGTTCGGCTCCATGCATCTTGTAAACTCCTTTTGAAATGCGGTCTAACCATCCGCTCTTCATATAGGCATATTGACCTTTGGCATCCAATCCATGGTCAGAAAGCCATGAACCAAACAATATGGAGTCTCGTGGAGTAGTCTCTAATATCTGTTGTATTTTTGTGGCCATGTTATTAATTTTTGCGAATCTGAAGATAAAATTATAACAAATATAAACTTTTTTATATTCACTATAAACTTTTTTATATTTATATTTTGCTTAACTCGTCATTTCTTCCTCGCTCTCTCAACATCTTTCCATTAAACATCATTGGAAAAAGTATGTGTCATTCCTTTAATAACACCATGCTGAGTGGTATTCGCAAATTTCGCCAATACCCACACCACCCCGTCTACAATATCTCCCTAGCAATCCAAGCGCAAGCCTTCTTTATACATTCTCCTGGTTAATTAGGTTCACCACCACCTTCACCATCACATCTTTCTCCTCTGTTTTGCTCTCGGCAATCATCAGGGTTAGAGCTACGAGCGTATTGTCGGCAAGACGTTTTGATCCGTCCTTGCGATAGAGAATACGGTTATTATTGAGGAACCAAAGGAAAAGGGTGGCGGCGATGCGTTTGTTGCCGTCACTGAATGAGTGGTTTTTAGTCACGAGATAAAGCAACATGGCAGCTTTCTCCTCCACACTTGGATATAGTTCTTCCCCATCAAAAGTCTGATAAATCTGACCTATACTGCTCTTGAATGAGTCGTCCTTTTCGTTACCAAAGAGAACTGATCCACCAAATTTTTCACGAAGAAGACGAATTTCTTCCATCGCATTTTCGTATGTTGCATGAAAGGGTTCTTCCTTGGTGGTCTTGTCTATGGTCAGTCGTTCATAATCATAATTGTCGAGCGTATCAAGCGCATAGGTATAGTCCGTTACCACCTCGAATAGGGCGTTGGTTTCGTCAGTGGAAAGCAGTGGCTGCCCCTGGATTGTGCAACTCAGCATACTTACTAATTGGCGAAGTTCACCAATCTGTTCTCTGTGGATGCGCTGATTAATGGCATAGCCTTTGACAAGATAGTCCTTTATGATTTGTCTTGCCCATATACGGAAAGCGGTACCACGTTTGCTCTTCACACGGTAACCTACGGAAATGATAACGTCAAGGTTATAAATAGCCGTTGGCTTATATCTCGACAGAGTATTATGCAAAATTTGCATATTACTTTGTTTCTCTAGTTCTCCCTCGTTGAACACGTTGGCTATATGACGTGCTATTACAGACTGATCTTTCTGAAATAGCTCTGCCATTTGAGCTTGCGTCAGCCACACCGTCTCGTTCTCCAGTCGGACATCAATCTGTGTCTGTCCGTCTTCTGTTTGATAGATTTCAATTTGATTTTTCATATTTCTTTTAATATAGTTTAGTATTCAAGGTAAATCGTAATTCATACTTACTCACAATATCTCCCTAGCGATCCAAGCGCAAGCCTCCGCATCCGCCAGTGCGTGATGGTGGTTCTCCAGATGGTAACCACAGGCTTCGGCAACGACGTGCAGCTGGTGGTTGGGCAAGCGCTTCCCGAAATGTCTACGGGCCGCTACGCATGTGCAATGGAACTCATAATCAGGATAGTCCATCTGGTAAGTGCGGAAGACTGCCTTCAGACAACTCTCGTCAAATGAGCTGTTGTGCGCCACAAGGGGCAATCCCGCTATCAACGGTTCGATCTGCGCCCACACCTTGGGGAAGATGGGGGCGTCGTCCGTGTCCTCGTGACAAAGGCCATGGACCTGCGAACACCAGTAATTGTAATAGTTGGGCTCTGGCTGAATGAGAGAGTAGAACGAGTCCACAAACTCACCATCCCGCACGATGACGATGCCGACGGAGCACACGGAGGAGCGCTCATTGTTGGCCGTCTCAAAATCTATTGCTGCAAAGTCTTTCATTTCTTTCTTTTATATTTATCCCACATTCTTTTTATCTTTTCTCCTATATCATTGCGAAACCATTGAGGCTCAATCACTTCCACATCTTCCCCATTCTTCAACAACTCTTGCTGGAAATCAAGCTCGGGACGGAGGAAGAAGGTGAAGATACTGTATTCTTCATTGCATTCCACCTCCTCTTGCGATTCATGTATCTTCAGGCTACGTATGTAATTGGCTTGACTCGCCGACACCTTTATCTTGACTATCTGTTTCTCCTCATGAGGGTTGGTAATAATACCGTAACTACCATCAAAGTATTCATTCGCATCCCAATCTTTTGGCAACTCAAATGTCTCGTCCTTCACATTCAATTCTTGAATACGATCCAATGCATATATCCTTGGCTCATCATGATAGGTTCCCTGTGCCACCATATACCATCGTTGACGGAATAACTTCACGCAATAGGGGTGCACATCATAGTTTCCCTCTTTGTCTTTCCAGAAACTATGATAGGTCATGTTGAGCACACGGTTCTCCTTCATGGCCTCGATGATGGTTTGCAGGTATGCCTGTCCTGAGGGTACGTACTCCAGCAGGATACGGTCTTTGATGGTTTGGCTGCAGAGCAAGGTGTTGCTGACGCAGAACGTGTTGATGATCCACGAACGCAGTCCGCCGTTATTGAGGTCATCACTGTTCTCTATGTAGTAGCGATACTCATCACAACGCTCGTTTTCGATATTGATATCAAACATTTCCTCAATAGCTTTGCGCCAGTTCTCAAAGGTGCGTTTAGGAAGATCGGTTCCTCCGCTGAGGTCCACGTTTCCCTTCCACTTCTTGTTCAGATCGTCAAAGGAAATCTTTTGATTGCGGTTGATAGTGTCTACCAACCAGACATACTTTCTAATTAGATTGGGTCCTTTCCCTGCCATATCGAATGATTTTTTTGCAAATATAAGAAAGGGGTGTGCCAAATCGTGGCATAGGAGTGGATTTTTTATGGGGAGGGGGGGGATAATGATGGGACATTACGACTTGGCGGGTTGACAACATGGCGGGGTGGAGACATAACGGATTAACAACGAGGAGGGGGAAGTTGTGCGAGCATCAGGAGCTCCTCTCCCCTATCCTCCATAATCTTGAAACCTACCTTTTGATACATGCGGAGCGCATAGTTCTCTTTCTGAACCGACAAGGATACTTGCGCATAGCCTTTCTGGTGGAGGAGTTCGAGCATTTGGTGAAGCAGTTGCGTGCCGATGCCCTGGCCACGATAGTCCGGATAGAGCGAGATGGCCAACGAAGGGGTCTGGTCGTCCACATGTCCATAATCGTCCATCACCCGTACCCATACGGCGCCGACGATCTTGCCGTCACACTCCGCCACCAGGCAATGGTCGTGAGGAGACTCCCCGAAACCACGCACATAGAGCTGCAAATCCTCCTGCTCGATGATGGAACGTGGTGGTGGCACCACACCTTGAGGGATAAAGATGGCTTCGTAGAGGAAATCGTCCAACACGGGGATCTCCTGGGGTTGTATGTTGCGAATATGGGTCATTTATGATTGAATTATGCCTACAAACCAATTGTATAGTACAAATATACGACAATACCCTCCTTTAATGGCTAAGGATTGCGGATTTTTCACTAAAATCGCACACAAAATTAGCACATAGGAAAAATGGCGAAACAAGAGTACATACAAGCGAACAAAAAGTGGCTTGAGGAGAAGGCGAAGGAAGCGGGCGTCAAGGCGTTGCCCAAGGGTGTCTACTACAAAGTGCTGAACGAAGGGAACCCGTCGAGCGCGAAACCGACGGTCCGCAGCGTCATCACCGCCCACTACACGGGGAAGACCATCGACGGTAAAGAGTTCGACAGCAGCCGTGGCGGCGTACCTTTAGCTTGCAGGCTATGCGACCTGATCGAGGGTTGGATCACCGCCATGCAAGAGATGCACATAGGCGATAAATGGGAGCTCTACATCCCCGCCGAAATGGGTTACGGAAAGTTCTCCCAGCCAGGCATTCCGGGCGGTTCGACACTGATCTTCGAGGTGGAACTGTTGGGGATCGCCTGATAGCGGTTCTAAACCTCCAAAGGATATAAACATCAGGGGAGCAACTCACAGATAGGGTCTTCCCGTATGATCTTGGGAGCGGACTTCCCCGCCAGCACCAGCACTTTCTTTCCGTTGCGGTAGACATGGAGCTGGCGTGAACGGACCACAGCCGTCAGTTCGGGGTCTGCCTGCATGGCCTGCCAAAGAGAGTGATAGACACCCTCCTCCTCGAACAGTTTCTTCTGCAGGTGCGAGCACATATTGATGGTGTCGACGGTCAGCATATCTCAGATAGTTTTCAGGTCCACAGGCTGGTGATGAACATCGGACTGGCATCGTCCGCCTTCTTGAAGCCGCACGCCCCGTAGAAGTCCAACTCCTCGTTGTAGGCGACAACAACAATGCGCAGGTAATCCTTGTAGTGCTCCTTCATCATCTCCACCAAGCGTCGTCCGATGCCCTGGTCTTGGTGAGTCGGACGAACAAGCAGGTAGTGGACATAGGCCGTCATGACACCATCGTCCATCGCGCAGATCAGCCCCACAAGTTGGTCACCATCCCATGCGGTATAGACCGTTTCGAAGTTGCGCATGGCGACCACCAGTTTCTCCGGATAATGGCCGGAAGACCATTCGACGGAAAGGAACAAAGACTCCAAATCTTCCTTCCTAAATTCATGTATATCTTTATATTCCAACATATTATCAACTCCTAATTTCCTCCAAAGCCCCCGTTTCCGAATCGATGATGAAGCCCCTGACCACAATATCCTTCGGCACGAGAGGGTGAGTCTTGATGGTCTCCACCGTCCTGCGCACAGAGGTAGGCGTATCCTTGAAGCCCTCCAGCCATGTGTTGAGATCGATGCCGCACTTGCGGATGGTGTCGAGCGTCTGGTCGGTCACGCCACGGGCAATCATCTCATGGTGGAAATGGTCGTAGCTCATGTGGCAAGCCCCGCAATGGGAGTGCGCCACCACCATGATCTCCTCCACGCCCAACTCATAGATAGAGACGATCAGGCTACGCATGGCCGAGTCGAAAGGCGAGATGACCAAGCCCCCCGCATTCTTGATGATCTTAGCGTCACCGTTCTTCAGGCCGAGCGCCGCGGGCAGTAGTTCGGTCAGACGGGTGTCCATGCACGACAGCACGGCCAGTTTCTTGTCAGGGTATTTGTCCGTCACATACTTCTCATACCCCTTCTCAGCCACGAAAGTCTTGTTGTAATCAATGATTTGGTCTATCATAACAGCCTCCGATTTTATGATTAACGGTTAATATTCGGCTCCTCGCTGTAATTGTGTTCCACCACGACAGCCACCCGCACGCCAGGCACCAGCGGTTCGATTTCGGCAGCGAGCTGACGACTCAGCGCATCGTCATCGTGGACGGTATAGTCAGGGATGACATCGACGGAGAGGAAGTTATCGCACTCCGAGTAATAGAGCCCATGCACCTGAATGATCTCCTTGTGGGAGGCGAAGACACGCAACACCTTCGACTGCAGTTCAGACTGCTTGTTTTCGCCCGTAGCGATGGCATAGATACCGACGGTCATGATGATGCCATGCCGCTCATGCATCAGCGTGGAGATCTTGCGTGTCAGGCCATGGATATCATGGGCGGACATCGTATCATAGACGTTGACGTGCATCGAACCGATCTTCACGTCCGGTCCGTAGTTATGCAGGATAAGGTCGAACACCCCGTGCACGCCCTCAATCGAAGAGACCTCCTCCTTGATCTGATCGGTAAGCTCCGCCGGGATGCTCTTGCCCAGAAGCTCATTGACGGGCGAGGCAAGCATCTCCACACCCGCCTTGATGATGACCACGGAGATCAGGGCACCTAAGATACCGTCGAGCGACACATTCCACAGCAGCATGACACCCGCCGAGACGAGCGTCGCCAGCGTGATGACCGCATCGAACAGCGCATCCGAGCCAGAAGCGATCAGTGCGTCACTCTTCAGTTGCTCGCCCTTGCGCTTCACATACTGTCCCAGCACCAGTTTCACCACGATGGCCACCACAATGATCACCAGCGTACCCTTCGTATAGCTAGGTTCCGTAGGGTCGAAGATCTTCTTGACCGACTCGATGAGCGAAGTGATACCCACCGAGAGCACGATGACCGCGATGATGATGGCGCTGAAATACTCTATGCGCCCAAAGCCGAAGGGATGTTGACGGTCGGCCGGACGTTGCGAGAGCTTCGTGCCGACGATAGTGATGACGCTCGACAGCGCATCGCTCAAGTTATTGACTGCGTCCATCACGATAGCCACGCTGCTGGAGAGAATACCTACAACAGCCTTGAAAGCCGCTAATAACACGTTGGTGACAATACCCACCCAACTGGTACGAATGATTTGAGAACTACGATCCATATCCACTTATAAACTATACAATCTCTTCCACATCAACCTCCGTGAACCTCGCGAACTTGCGGCCGTCACGGACAATAGAATCAAAGAACATGTTTTCGGGACGAACCCAATACTGACAATCACCATGCATAGCCTGATAGACGACCATGCGCTCCTCGGTCTCGGAATCGAAAGCCGAGAGTATGTAACGATAATATCCACCGTTGAAATGCTGGAAGTAGCGCATATGGTCTTGCGGCGCAGGATACTGCAACAACAGCTTCTCCGCCAGAGGCACGTACCAGGTGGAGACCTCCTCCGCCGTCGGGGTATGAGCGCCCGGGAAGTGGAAAGCGTGGTTGTAGTGCTCCTGGAAGAGCGGTTCGAAGTGCGCCACCTTATCCTGCTCGCCGAAAATTCCCCAGACACGCTCCTTGTAGTAAGGGTTGCAATGGTTGAACTGCACAGCCTCCCACTCGGCGAATGCGGCGATCAGCTCTTCGTCGATGATGAACTTCTGGTTGCCGTCCTTTCGGGGCGACTTATACTCATGTTCGCCAAGACGCAGTTTCAGGAACTCCGTCATTTGGAAGTGCGGGTTACCCAGCAGCGCCGGAATGCCCACGACAGGCGCCAGCATCTGCGCATAGAAAGCGCCACAGCTATTGCCCACCAAGAGGTCAGGCCTCTCCCGGTCAATGATCTCCCTAATCTGCATCATCGCCGCATGGGGGTACCTAGGGAGGTCAGGCGAGATCACCTGCGCCTTTTCCGCAAACGCCTCCTGCAAGGCCAAGGCAGGAACGCACTGGCCACTCGCGAAGAATCCGTGAAGAAATAGAATCTTTTTCATATCCACTCAAAATTATCCTTGCCGGCACCCAGTTCGAAGTGATACTTGGCGATGCCCAAGTCCATCCGTGTGTAGCCGATCAGGGAGAAACCCCTCTTGGCGCGTACCAAATGGCGCCCCTCCTGTTGTCCTACATACTCGAACGAGAACTTCTGTTGGTTGACCGCCGTAGGAGCGAGCAGCGCCGCCTCGACACCCGTCCTGAACCAGGAAGGGGTACTCTCGCTGACATTGCTCACCTGGTCCACCCGTTTGATCTTATGGGCGACGCCCTGCGTCTCACCATAGCCGATGGAGATGTAACAAGCGATCCTTTCACCCTCATCAAGCACATACGTGCCGGGCACTTTAGAGTAGCTGAGGCCCACCCAACAGGTATTCAGACCCAACATCTGGGCCAAGAGCACCAAGCGCTCACCGTAGTAGCCCACCCGTTCGTCGAGGTCATCCGTCTTAGGGCCCGCCATCACGAGGTAGTTACTCACATGGCGGAACTTACCGTACTTGGCGATGGTACCCTGAAAAGCCTTCGGTTCGTTCAGGATCAGCTGGATGTGCAGTTGGTTCTCATGGTTGATGGCAGCGATCTCCTCTTCCAACGCCTTGACCACCTCCTCCGACAGAGGCAGTTCCTTGTAAGCCCTTACGCTGTGACGGGCCTTGATAGCTTCATATACATCTTTCGTCATATCCATAACATGGTGTCTCGATAATTCAATGCAATATACGGATTATTTTCAAAAGACAACCTAATGAACATTAATATTCTGAGATCAAGTATTCCTTCATCGCACATCCACCTAAAAATCAGTCCAATAACATATTTACCAAAATTTTTTAGCCCAAAAAGTACGAAAATACCGAAATGTTTTTAGCCAATTCGTACGAAAATACCGAAATGTTTGTCCGAGCGCATAAAAAAAGAGGAGATGTTGGTCTCCTCTTAATCCATCACACCGTCAGCAGCTTCGTCACCTCAGCAGGGTTGAGCGCCCACTCATACGTGTAGGCTTCATCGGCCTCGTCAACATTCTCCACAAGCGTAAGGTGTTGCGCCTCCGCCTTGATGTCGAGGAGCTGGCCCACCGTGATTTTGTTCTCCAGCCTATGGAGCAACGCCTCAATGGAGGCACTGTCCGCTCCCCGCAACGTCTGCGCCGTGAAAGGCATCTCAAGCCAGATGATCTCACGCTTCGCCACATCGAGCACACCGAAAACCAATCCCTTGGTGAGGTTCCCCTCACTGATGCGCACCATGTGCTGCACGCACGACGGGTCGTAGGCCACACCTGTCTCCTCCGACACCTTCATTTTGTAGGCGGAATCCATCCAACCCACTATGAGGTTAGGCGAGAGCGTACCCGAGGAGTAGGCGTTGCAAGTGAAGGTCACGTACGTGGCGCCGGCAGCCTCCAACTCAGGGAGGGAGAGCTCGATGTACTCGGCCGTACCCATCTCGCCTTTTGGCACCCAACGGATATCGCCCGAGTGTTTCGCCCCCACGCAGGTCAGGCTGTAGTAGGCGCACTCCGCGATTTGGTTGTTCGGCAAGGCGACACGGCAGCTCAAGTCCATGTCGATCGGGCGGCAACCGAGACCTTTTCCCCAGTGGAGGAAGAGTCGCACCGCATCGCCCGACACCGGGAAGCGCGTACCCATCAATGCGCAGGAGGCGTCCTGGATGGTGGCGGAACGGTCGCCCACGCTCACAGGGATATTATAGAGCGAAGGATCGATATAGATGCGCTTCGCCTCACACGGTTGCGCCGCGAAACGTTTGGTCATGGAACGTCGGTAGAGCGTTTTGATCGCCTCCATCATTCCTTGGAGGGTCTCCTCGTCGTAGAGCACCAGCAGTTTATTCGGTTCAATCGTTTTGACGCCCCCCGTGATAGGGCGAGCCAGACGTTCCGCCTTCGGGTCGAAGTAGGTCTCCGCCGCATTGCAAAGCGAGAGCAGCAAGCGGGCAGGCATACGATCCTCAACCTCCGAGAAGGCCGCCAGCGTCTTGTCTGTACCGAAGCGCAACATAGAAGCGAAGAGGCAACGGGCAAAGAGGCCCGGACGCTCCCTCAGCAGCGCCAGCGTGGCCTCCGCATCGTTCGCGGAACGAGCCTTGTCGACACGCCCCTGCCATGTGGAATAGTCTTGCTTGTAGAAGACATCGAGGATCTCCGCCAAGCGGTCGAAGCCCTTCTTGCGGGAGTATTCGCCCAAGCGGAGCGCACGGATCATGCGCACCCACATGCCACGCTTCGGGTTCATGTTCTCGGCCGACTGGACAGCCGTCATCGGGATATCGTTCAGCCACTTCGCCACACGCAGGCAAGCCTTACGATCGTACTTCAGCATCAGCTTACGCTTCATGTCAATAGCCGCGTCCTGACTTCTGTCGAGCGGTCCCCACATGTGGAAGTACAACTTGCTGGCGTGGGCGACAAGCGTCTTCGGCTCGATGATCTGTGCGAAGCCCGTCTTCTCGAACCAGAGGTAGCGGAGGATGTCGGTCGGAGTCTTCAGGAAGCGCATCGCCTCGTCAGCCCTACCCTGCTCCACCAGCATCCTGATGACGAGCATGGCGGTCTCCTTCATCGTGACCTCGACATCATCAGGCAGCGGGAAGAGCCTCAACAACTGGCTCAACGAATCCTGCTGCGTACCATCCAGCGGTGTGGCGGACGTCAGGAGCGAGCGGAACACATACACCATATCCTCCATCGTGAAGAGGCGCAGTTCCTTCAGTTTGCTACCCTGCCCCTTGTAGACAAATTCGGACGTTTCGAAAGGCTTGCCGCAGAAAGGACATCCGTTATAGCGTTCCAGGGGGAAAGTACCCTCCGGGATCAGGTGACCGCAAGGCAATGTAGTGCCTTTGAAACCAGCCTTCTTGCCAAAGATATTAGCGACCCACGTGATGAGATGATCGGCCAAGGATTCACCCGTAGGCACATCCCAACCCTTGACGAGCGGTGTCCAGTTGAGGTCCACACCCATCACCTCATTGATGCACGAAGTGATCTCCGCGAGGCGATCCACAGGGACGTTGTTCAGTGCGTGGAGCAACTCCTCGCTGACGCAGTAACCATTCTCCTGCAAGCGGCGGACGAGCGCCAAGACGGGAGCGGTCGTCTCCGACTGCAGATTGATATCCGCTCGGTTCACATCCAGGAACACCGCCTTGTAGCGCAAGGCCACTTTTGTTAAAACATTGTTATCCATAACATTAAAAATTTAAAAGGTAATGGGTCAGCAGAGAAACTACAATTCTGATTTGAAGTATGCTGACCTTGACCTTGTTATAAAAAGCGCACCGCGAGCAGGAATCGAACCTGCGACACATAGTAGGAACAGAAGTATATGATGATTGATCCTTTGGAAGGGAATGACATCACGGGGTGAAATAGGGCTTCACACAACCGTTATACGATGATTGATCCTTCGGGAGGAAATGACATCACAAATAAAACTATTGCTCTACCAACTGAGCTATCGCGGTATAAAGGAGAGGTAATCGAACAACTGATGGAGCCTCTTTAGCAAAGTGTTACAGAAGTAAATTGCTCTTGACCTTTTCCTTATCGAGCGGCGGGTTGGATTCGAACCAACAGTAACCATTAGGAGTAAGCATACGTTTAGGCCTTGAAAGAGGCAATTACAAAGCTTACCGCCGCATAAAAAAAAGACGGAAATTACGGTTCTGCCCTGTTTGAGCCCCGAAGGTCTCATACTAATAGAAGTAAGAACCATTTAGTCCGTCTTATGAACGTAAAAATACATACATTTTGTTTAATCACGAAAAATAAGACGAAAAAATCGTAAATGTGTTTCCAAATATCAATCGGGTATCGGGGTACGTAGAGACGCAAAATATTGCGTCTGTACAATCGACATCGTGATGCCGGGGCGGGGGACGTAGAGACGCAATGCATTGCGTCTGTACAATCGACACCGTGATGCCGGGGCGGGGGACGTAGAGACGTAAAATATTGCGTCTGTACAATCGACACCGTGATGCCGGGGCGGGGGACGTAGAGACGCAAAATATTGCGTCTGTACAATCACCCCTTAATCACCGCCACCGGCAACAATTTTGTCTTCACCCTGACCAGATCCGCCTCGTTGGCGATGACCGTATCGATGTCCTTGTAGGCACCCGAGGCCTCCTGCATATCATCCTGGCTACGGATAGCGTGGACGATACCCTTCGCCTCCAGCATCTCCACCTCCTGTCGCATATCCAGCGTATCGATGGCCATCTTACGCGACATGACGCGACCCGCGCCGTGCGAGCAGGAGCAGAACGAGTCTGGGTTGCCAAGGCCTTCGACGATATACGAAGCCGTACCCTGCGAGCCCGGGATGATACCGACGACACCCTCTCGGGCAAGCGTGGCGCCCTTGCGGTGCACGATGACGTCCGACCCGAAGTGGTTCTCGACAGCGGCGTAGTTGTGGGCGATGTTGATCATCGGCTCGAACTCGATACCCTTGAGCGCATCCGCAAGGATCTCCTCGATACGCTCCATCATCAGCCTACGGTTGCACAAAGCGAAGTCGATGCAATACTTCATCTCCTCCCAGTACATACCGAACTCTTTGCATCCACGGGCCAGGAAAGGCAGACGCAGCTCCGGAGGAACGCTGGAATACCAACGTTCGTTCAGGGAAGCCGCCAGCTTGTTGTAGAAATCGCCCACCTGCTTTCCTAAGTTACGCGAACCCGAGTGGATCATGATCCAAAGCGTATCCTCCTCATCCTTCTGCAGCTCGATGAAGTGGTTACCACCTCCCAACGTACCCACCTCGTGCCGGATGGAGTGCTGGCGACGGTTCACCACCTCCAGCTTATCCAGGTCATATCCCTGAGGCAAGTATTGCTCGTCCTGAGGCTCCTTGTGGTGGTCCATACCCAAAGGAATACGTTTGCGGATTCCCCTCATGATCTCCTTACGGAGCACATCCATAGGGATGTCGCCCACCTTCCAATTGGTCTTCACGGCGCACATTCCGCAACCGATATCAACGCCCACCGCATTAGGGATGACAACATCCTTGCAGGCGAGCACGCCACCGATCGGCATACCCATACCAGCGTGCACGTCAGGCATGATGGCCAGGTGGTGGAAGAGGAACGGAAGGGTGGTCAGGTTCTCAATCTGACGCATGGCCGACTCCTCCACATCGTCGGTCCAAATCTTAACCAAGCGGTTGTTAATCGTTTTTATTACCATCGTTATCAATCTATTAAATTACACTTTTCTTCTTGTGGCACCCCACCCGACAACCCGAATGGAAGATTCACGATGCAAAGTAAGAATGCCACTACGCAATCTTTCTGCGTACCTGAAAAAATTTACATTATTTTTTTAAAACCAGTCTATTTCCTATTGGAGCAGAACCATATCATACAATATCGCGTCCAGCTTTTCGTGCGACACCCTTTGCAGTCCCGGGCGGAATGAACCGATGCGAGCGTCGTAATAATCCGCCAAGCGATGCGTGAAGCTTTGCAACTCGGCATCGACCAATTGCAGATCACATTCGTTCCCGCTCTTTTTCAGTTGCAGCAATCGGTCAATCTGAGCCTTTATTCGCTCATCGTCCACAACGGCCTCCACAAGCTCCCTGAACGCCACAGGAGGCATTGTCAGGTTCTTTTCGATCCACTTGCATGCCAACACACCCCGAAGGTAGTAGAGGAACCGTTTGGCGGAACAACCCTCCTTCTGCAGATACCGTTCGTTGTGCTTGTTGTACATCCTATTGTAGTGGTACATGCCTCTGACAGGGTTGAAGCAGAGCGATTCCACCTCCAGAACCCGTCGGATGAACTCCTCGTTTCTATAATAGACCTTAGGCGAATTGAACCATTCGAGCAAGGATGGATTACCACGGCTGAACATCACGAGCGCTTTCCGCAGTTCCCACCCGGACAAGTCCACATCGTCCTCGTACATGCGCTCAATCACATCACGTTGCTCTTTGATCATAAAGTACCATTCAGGCTTGTGCACGTAGATGAAACGCACATCCCAATCGCTGTTCTTTGACTCGAAGCCCCATGCGCGGCTACCCGACTCGACGGCCAGCAGAATCTTCACACCAAACTCTTCCTCCACCTCCCTGAGATGCGTAGGTATGGCAACCTTCTCCATGTAATCCGGACTGAAGTTCGTCATTTCAAGACATTTGCCCAAATTTCCAGTTTCCATCATTTTCTTCTTTTAATTCACCAATATCAGACCCTCAATAGCGGTCTCGTTTGATTCACGATGCAAAGGAAGAATGCCACTACGCAATCTATTTGCGTAGCTGAAAAAAATTTTAAAAATTTATTTTTTAGCCATTTATAAACAACTATTTCAGAGATAAGGGAAGGAGGGGGAACAAAGCACGCCAGACAAAAAGAGCGACTCTATCAGCCGCTCTTTATTTGGGTTATAGGAAGATTTTAGAAAGACACGTACAAGAAACGATAGCGGACAAACTATCCGTCATCGATGTACCATGATGGACCAGCAGACAAGGAGACAGGCAAGCATCATTTCGCCACCACATAGCCCCCAAAGAGAGCCAAGAGGCCGAGCACCACGCTTCCCAACGCATAGAAGAGGAAGGAAGAATAATCGCCTGTTTGGATCAAGGCAAGGCTCTCCTTCGAGAAGGTGGAGAAGGTAGTGAATCCTCCGCAGAAGCCCACCACCAGGAAGAGACTCAGAGAAGGGGCATGGCAGCGGGAGAAGAAAGCCCATAGCAAGCCAATAAGCAGGCAGCCCACCACATTGACGGTGAAGGTAGCCCACGGGAAACCCGAGCCGACACCCTTCATGCAATAAGAGACAAGGTAGCGAGCCATACCCCCGAAGAAACTACCCGCACCAACTAAGAAAAGATCCTTCAACATACATCACATCTTTTTCAGCGTCTCCATCCGCTTTTTAGCCGTTTGGCTCACCTCTTTGTTTGATGATTTCAAAAGCGTTTTATAGAGTTTTTTAGCCGACTTAACATTCCCCGTGTGCAAATAGACCTCCGCAAGATCCATCGAAATGATATCATCCTTAGGGAAATCTTTATGCAACACCTCCAACTGCGCCAAAGCCGATTCAAAATTTCGGGAAACCATTGAAATCAAAGCTTTGTTAGTCCTAAAGTCATAGCGATCCGGATAGACCTTCAGTACGTTGTCGTTCAACTTGCTAGCCGACTGATAGTTCGCATTTTGCATCAAGGAGAGAACTATTCCCTGCAACCATTCCAACATTACGGACTCGCCATTCTCCACTTTCTTGTCGAATAAATCATACCATTGATTCGAATTGACCCGCGAACGATCCAACATCATGCTATAAACATTCGCCACATCATCCGGCAGATTAGAAATGACGGAGGGGTCCCCCTCGTACACTGGATGAGACAACGCCTTCGACATCAGGTATTTAATCTTTTGATCATCCGTCATACTACCCTTTTCGTGATGGAAATCCACATGATCTTTTTCTATCGATTCATGGCTACATTTATTCGCAAGGAACATAAGAATTTCCCCCTTGGTACGATAGAGATCGATGCAATCAGGATGCTTGGCGATCTCCTTGTCGATGATATCGAACCCCTTCTTTAACGAATCGCACCTGATTTTGACATCCATATACAAGAATATCGCTTTCCCGTCATTTTCAATAAGTTCCATGAAATCCTCGGTGTGGGTAGGAGCCACACTATCTATCCGCATATTCTGGTTAAACCCTGAGGCTAGATAAAACCAGGCCCAAGTGTCCGCGACATTAGGGGAATTGGGTTCCTCCTTTTGCCACTGAGCGAACTCCTTGTAAACACTCGCCGTATCACCCCGCTTCAGATAACTTGATATGGAATCGGCATGAGGATCGACGGCAAACACACTTAGCACACACAATGAGAGCAGGCTAAAAAGACAAATGAATCTCTTTCCCATTTTCGTAAACGATTATAAATTAACAATATAAGTAAACAGAAACATAACGTTATCGTTCACAATCACACTTCGGGCAATCCGAAGTACACAAATTTACTTAATTTAAGCAAAAAAACAAGGAAAAAACACGATTCCGGCAAAGGGAAAGAGTGAATATCATCATAGCGGACCATATTCTACAAAATTTTTCCTTCACAGAGAAACGGTTCCCTCACATGCTGCTTAATATTTGAAAATCAGAAACGAAAAAATATGAATATATTAGAAATATTACTACAAATCGTACCCGCCAAAGCCAACACGTAAATGACCCATCTCAATTCTATCCTATTGACGATTTTTTCACACAGATACACCACAGGGACCATCACTGACACAATATGCATCAATATAAAAGAAATAAGAAGAATCTTATTGGGAATCATCAGCCATAGAAGAGACAGCGATTTGATGACGGAAGGGACAAATAATAAGATCACGATCATAATAATCACCACCACATCAATGCCCTTACCCTGTAAATACTCTCTTATAATTTTATATGAAACAAATAGAGAGCATGAAAAAAGGAAGATATAGTACAAGCTATTCACATAGAAAACGAGAGAATAATCCTCTAATGGCTTACCTGTCAACAGAAGGTTTGAAGGAGAGATATAGCCCGCTTCATAAAGAGACAATATCAGCACGATGACGAAACAGGCGATCCGTTTCGTCGCACTTTTATGAAGCACATAGTTCGGATCACCACTCACCTCCAGACTTGTATGGGCAAAACAATCCCCCAAGGTTTTTCCCTTTAGCGCGACACAAATAAGATCAGCCCACATATAGATCACAAACCCAAGTCTCAACCAATGGGAAGGGATGAGAATGATCTGCTCCAAGTCCCGCCATCCCCACAAAAGGATCATCAAACTGAGGGGCAAGTTCCGATAGACCAAGCGAGTCTTGTCTGAATCCTCCGGCCACACGACCCGGATATCCACGAATCGTTTTCCTAAACTTCTTCCGTCAAAAAGGAAATCCTTCAACAACATATAAACGGCAAGCAGAATGGCCAATGCGGAGATGGTTTCCGAGAGGCACAAGTGTTTTTTCAGGAAGATCTCCAAATAAGTAAAGAGCACCGCCGGTATGAAATCGATCATCGCGGCGCATAACCATTCTATTCGGCTTACTTTTTTCGTGTCATTCATAACATTAAAACATATTTGATTAAAATTGGTTCACCTATGGCCTAAAAACCCGACAGAGAAGCTGACATGGGGCATCATCCATCATCCGGCGAATAGATAAAGATAATCATAACGGACGATATAATCACAATAATTCATAAAAAAATCAATGCATGTCGTCCGTCAGGAACCCGGAAGTGAGAATGAGCGAGGAAATAGTGGAGCTCACGTAACAACAGATGGAATGGCGGAGAAATATGTTTTTCCCCCTCACACAAGGGAGCAAAGTACTCTTATTCAACTCAATATGATTCATTTATCAAATAGAAGAGATAAGGGAAAAGGCTAAAGATCTCTTCCGAAAGAACCATCATATAAATGAGCCATCTCAGATCTTTTCTCCTGACGATTTCTTCACACAGATACACCACCGGAAACACTATTACCGCGACAATCATCAACGCAATAAAAAGAATCGGGAAGATATCAGAAGGAGGTGAAAATCTATCGAGGAATGACATCAATAGAAAACAGATGACAGGAACGGCAATTAATAGGATCAAGATCATAACAACAATCTCCACATCAATGCCATCACCCTGTAAATAGGTTTTTATAATTTTATATAAAACATACAGAGCGCACATATAAGGGAAGAAATGAGCCAAATAGAGCACAAAGGGATAAATAATTCCCATAAGTGACTCACATGTATACAGAAGGTTTAAAGGAAAGATAAAGCTTGCTTCACGAAGAGACAGAATCAGCACGATGACGAGACATGCAATCCGTTTCGTCGCCTTTTTATGAAGCACATAGTTCGGATCCCCACACACCTCCAGGCTTGTATGGGCAAGACAATCCCCCAAGGTTTTCCCCTTCAGCGCGACACATATTAAATCAACCCATATATAGAGTTCAAAACCTAGTTTCAACCAATTGGAAGGAAGTTCAAAAATCTGCGACATATCATGACATCCCCACAAAAGAACCATCAAACTGAGGGGCAAATTTCGAATGATCAGGCAAGACTTGTCTGAATCCTCCGGCCACACGACCCGGATATCCACGAATCGTTTTCCAAAACTTCTTCCGTCAAAAAGGAAGTCCTTCAACAACATATAAACGGCAAGCAGAATAGCCAATGCGGAGATGGTGCCTGAGAGGCACATGTGTCTATTCAGGGAGATATCCAAATAAGTAAAGAGCACCGCCGGTATGAAATCGATCATCGCGGCGCATAACCATTCTATTCGGCTTACTTTTTTCGTGTCATTCATAACATTAAAACATATTTGATTAAAATTGGTTCACCTATGGCCTAAAAACCTGACAGAGAAGCTGACATGGGGCATCATCCATCATCCGGCGAATAGATAAAGATAATCATAACGGACGATATAATCACCATGATTTATAAGAAAAAATCAATATGTATCGTCCAATATGCTATTTAGCCTGTGCATCTCCACCGAAGGCTTTGGCGCAAATGCATCATAGTTCCCCTAAATAGTTAATTGTAAATAGATAAATAGCAAATAATCGCAAACATTATATAGCAAATAAAAACCGTTGCGACCATGCACACACCGCAGGCCACCAAAAGTAGTGTCAGTTATACAATAATCATCATACGAAAACATTGTAACGCAAAAACAAAGCATTATATTTGCATTGAAATTGACACCTGTTATAAAAAGCGACAATCTACAGGAAAAAGATTTTTCAACTACTATTTGTTTGAATAATACTCACGTCAAATTCTATGGAAGAAAAGAACGAAATCATACTATACCAGCCCGATGAAACGGTGAAACTGGAAGTAAGAATGAGCGAGGAAACAGTTTGGCTCACGCAACAACAGATGTCTATTCTTTTTGAAACCTCAAAACAAAATATTAGTCTCCATATTAATAACATATTCAAAGAAAGGGAATTAGACAAGAATTCAGTTGTCAAGGATTACTTGACAACTGCCGCTGATGGGAAAAATTATCGTATGCGGATATATAATTTAGATGTTATTATATCTGTTGGATATCGTGTAAAAAGTAAAAGGGGCACTCAATTCAGGATATGGGCCAATAGCATATTAAAAGATTATCTATTAAGAGGATACACTTTAAACAACAGATTGGAACGCATAGAAAACCAGGTGGAAAATCAACAAAAGCAGATTACGGACCACCAGCAAAAGATAGACTTCTTTATACGCACATCCCTGCCTCCCGTCGAAGGAATCTTCTACGACGGCAACATGCTTGAGCCTTTCGCTTTCGTCAACAAACTGATACGTTCGGCTCGGGAACGCATTGTCCTGATTGACAACTATGTGGACGAGACCGTGCTGCTACGCTTGGCGGAACGGGAGGAGAATGTTCAGGCCAAGATTTACACGCAGCGCACCTCCCCCTCGTTCAACGTGGCCTTGGCGCGTCACAACGACCAATACGCACCAATCGATTTGAGCATCTTCACCCAATCGCACGACCGCTTCCTGTTAATCGACCAAGATGTCTACCACATCGGCGCCTCCATCAAGGACCTTGGGAAGAAGTGGTTCGCCTTCTGCAAGATGGAGCTGCAGGCCGACGAAATCATGGAGAAACTTTCGCAGATATAATTAACAAAATAAATATGCTATGAACAACAAGAACGAAATCATACTGTACCAGCCTGACGAGACGGTAAAGCTGGAAGTGAGGATGGAAGATGAAACCGTATGGCTCACGCAACATCAAATGGCAGATTTGTTTGAAACATCGCCACAAAACATCACAATCCATATACGAAACCTATACAATGAAGGTGAATTGGACACGAATCCAACTTGTAAGGAATCCTTACAAGTTCGAATGGAAGGTAACCGAAAAATCAAAAGGGTTCAGAAATACTACAATCTAGATGTTATAATATCAGTAGGTTATAGAGTAAAATCCTTACGGGGTACACAATTCCGTCAGTGGGCGAACCGAGTGTTAAAAGAGTACCTGTTAAAAGGATACTCCGCCAACCAAAGGATTGAAAGATTAGAACACCGAATGACAGAGGCGGAAGACAAGATCGATTTCTTTGTACGCACATCCCTGCCTCCCGTCGAAGGGATCTTCTACGACGGCAACATGCTTGAGCCTTTCGCTTTCGTCAACAAACTGATACGTTCGGCTCAGGAACGCATTGTCCTGATTGACAACTATGTGGACGAGACCGTGCTGCTACGCTTAGCGGAACGGGAGGAGAATGTTCAGGCCAAGATTTACACGCAACGCACCTCCCCCTCGTTCAACGTGGCCTTGGCGCGTCACAACGACCAATACGCACCAATCGATTTGAGCATCTTCACCCAATCGCACGACCGTTTCCTGTTAATCGACCAAGATGTCTACCACATCGGCGCCTCCATCAAGGACCTTGGGAAGAAGTGGTTCGCCTTCTGCAAGATGGAGCTGCAGGCCGACGAAATCATGGAGAGACTATCGCAGATATAATCATTCGGCAGATGGCATGACGATGCGGGCAATCATTTTTTTTCCAACTACGCAAAAAGATTTCGTTCTAATGTTATAAATTTGCACCCGCATTCCAAAAAGAATGCACAATTAACAAACTAAATCCTATACGGAATGAGACTATTTGCGGACATAACATCAAAGACTTCAGCTCAACGATATCATCGTTTTGAGCGGAAGAGTTATGAGCGCTATTTTTTTAGTCTAACTCGCACAAACGGTATAGGATCACCTCAACACCCGAAGCATAGTTATTTCTTCCCGGCGGAATAGACCGGACTGAGAGCAAGAAACAAGTGATAGTTGGGACATCCTTACCGAAGGAAATCCCAACTATTTTTTTATCACAAAATGAAGAAACAATTATGCCAGCCAATAAGAATGCCTTGATAAGGTACAAAACGATAGACAACTGTTTGAGAAACAGATTCAGGAAATGGACGATCGACGACCTCGTGGACGCATGCAGCGATGCGCTGTACGACATGGAGGGAATCACCAAGGGGGTGTGCACCCGGACCGTGCAGATGGACATCCAGATCATGCGGTCCGACAAACTGGGCTACAACGCCCCGATAGAGGTGTACGACAAGATCTACTACAGATACGCGGACCCAGACTACTCCATCACGGAGATGCCTCTATCCATGGATGACTGCAAGCTCATCAAGGAGGCCATCGCACTCCTCGGGAATAGGGAAAACTCCGACGAGGAGAGGATGCGGAGGGTGCTCGCAAAGGTTCAGAACCGGTTGACCACCATCCTGAACTTCGCATAGATGTGCGCCGCGGATTCTTTCCCCGGCTACTCCTCCAGAAAAAAGGAAGTCTCCTTCCCTCGCTTCAACGCTTGGGAAGGAGACTTTTCCTTCAGAATGATCATTCCCCCAAAAAAGGGAAGTGACAGCACAGGAATTAGGGAGAAAGGCAGGATTCGAACCTGCGACCATCAGAGCCACAATCTGACGCTCTACCCACTGAGCTACATCCTCCATGCAGATGCCCATGGCGGACCCTAGGCATCGATTCGTTCGGGAGGTAGGACTCGAACCTACGTAGTCGTTAGACGGCGGATTTACAGTCCGTTCTCGTTGCCGCTGGAGCACTCCCGAATATGAGTGGAACCTCGTGGAGTCGAACCACGTTCTCAGGATTTTCAGTCCTACGCATACACCCAGTCTGCCAAAGTTCCATACCTTGTCACCTCAAACGAGCCATCGATAGCGGAAGCAGGAGGATTCGAACCTCCGGGACCCAAGGAGTCCAACACGTTAGCAGTGTGCCGCTTTCGACCACTCAGCCATACTTCCCTTTCGTTTACGGATACAAAGTAACGAGGGGTGAACGCGCTCTTTTTTCGTAGCAAAAAATATTTTACGGACTATTTGCAAACAATCACACAAAGAACAGACAATCAATATATTACAAAACAAAAAAATTATTCTTTTTTCAACAGATCATCGAAAGGGCCCACCTTACGCGTACCGTCCGGGAAGGTGTAGGTGCCATCCCCCACGGTTTTTCCCTCAAAGAAGAGGCCTTGGAAGGCGGTACCATCGGGCCATGTGTAGCGTCCCAAACCCGTACGCTTATCCTGCTTCCACTCCCCCTCGTAGACGGCGCCATTGGGCCATACAAGTCGGCCATATCCATGGCGGCGACCATCCACCCAATCCCCCTCATAGGAGGAGCCATCGGGCCAATTGACCTTGCCCTTCCCCGACATCTTGCCATCGAGGAAACCGCCCTTATAGCGGGAGCCATCGGGCCATGTATATTCGCCTTGTCCAGTGAGCTTGCCATCCACCCACTCCCCCACATACTTGGCACCGTTCGTCCAGTGCATCCGCACCTTACCCGTCAGACGGTCATACGCGACATCGCCCTGGCAAGTATAGTCCGATGTATTCTCCTGCATCTCACCCGTGAAGCGTCCATTCTGCATGACGCCCCGTCTGAATCCGCGGTGGTTCACCTCCTCGAACGGATAGCCGATAGTGTCAGCCAAGGTGTTGAGATCGAGGTCCACCCCTTGCGTCTCGGGCGTGATCTCCACCGTACGGGACAACGTGTAGCGATCGCCCTTGTCCGAGCGACAGACGATTTCGTAAGTGCCCGGAAGGAAGACCACCGGGAAGATAAGTTCCTTCCCTGGGGAACAGTCGGAGAGGACCTCCCGACCATTGATGAGCAAAGAGAAAGGTTCGACGAAATGGGCGTTGATACGGAACGGAACCGTGAAGCCCAGCGCATTGTAGACAGGCATCGGCTTGCCCAGGAGGGTGATCACCACCCGCAGGAAGTGTTCCTTGCTCTTCGTATCGTACCATGAGAAAGTATCCGCATCAGGCAGGAAAAAATTCTTCAGCGATGATTTCCACTTGACGAAGAGGATACGCTTGTTATAGTCGGAGGCCAGTTTGTACTCCCTCCCCTCCTCGCTCGCCACGGAAGAGAAGTTGGACTTACCCGAGACCAAGGCGACCACAAGCCTAGCCCTCTCCATCTCCACATCGTCACATTGCGGAGAAAGGCACACCAACACGGGAGAGAGGGACCCCTCCAGTTCGGTCTTGAACTGTTTCGCCGCATCTACATCCGCACGGGCATAACACACATAAACATCCATGGTGACAACGTTATGAAAAATGGGCTTCTATCATCGACCTGAAGAGTACCAGGCCTCAGACAGATTTTCGGCCAAATACCCATACAGATAAAACACAAAATAAACGAGCAATATGAGTCCGAAGGAGAGCACGGCAAGCGACAGAAGCATGCTCACCAGGGAAGTCACGGGGAAGTCGGTGATATTCGCACGGAGATGGGACTGGCGCTGATAACGGTCCATCGGGCGGACCACCTCCTGCTCCATGGTCGAGTCATCCCCCGAAAAATTCAAGTGGTCAGGGCTCATATCACCCAACGAGGCCAAGAGACTTTCCTTCTTTGAAACATATTTATAATCAACCATATAAGGTTCTTGTCTATATGTCCAATAATCCACCCTGAATTTAGTGGTGTGTTTCCAATAGATGTTCCGCAGCACCTGCGCAGCCCAGAAACAAACATAGGTGAGCATCAGTCCCGTGAAAGCGCCCAAGAGGATGCGGCGGGGGAAATAGACACCGAGGGAGTCGTAGAGGAACATATCGAGCAGTTTGAGCGCCACAACTCCACCCACCACCTTCAAGCGTCTTCTTTTGTCAGGCACTATTCCCTTCAGCATCAAGGAGATGAGGCCACAAAGCACCGCACAAGAGAGGAAGAAGGAAACGGAAAAGATCGATAAGTGGCAGAACAAGGAGAGCGGGAAAGCCAGCATAGAGAGCAAGACGGAGAAACCATCCTTGTAATTGTCCACGCCGAGGAGTGAGGTAACGAAGAGCAAGGCGAAGATCGCACCGATCACAAGCCCCGCGCACAGCACCGAAACATTGCTCCAGGCGAAACTTCTCACATGGCCGAGGATGAGCCACTTCTTATTATCGAAATGAAGTATCGTCGACATGAGCTCCTCGCTCGTCTTGCTGATCAGCCGTTCGTACTTCCGCTTCGTCTCGGCGCACCGCCCTGCGTAAGAGATAAACTGGTCCGTGAGTTGGGTGAGGTCATCTTCGAATTGTTTATGCTCCGAATCATTCTTGATGGTGAAAGGTTTTTCCACAGACACACGATTCGGATAGACAGAGGATCTCGTGACGTAATAATAATCACCCCTCCGCAGACGGATCGTGAAATCACTAGAGGTCTGGATCCTATCACAGATTTTCGTCCATTCGTTCCTACCATCCTTTCGGTAGATCATGAGGTTGGTGGACGGGCACTTCGAGGGGTCCGTATGGTTGACAAACGTCACCCGCGCACCCACAAGATCCCCCTCAAGGGTCTCCAGCCCGCAGGCGCCCCGCAGGTGGGCCATGAAGGCGGCACGGCTGTTCATGTCCAGCCATGCGTAGATATCCGTTCTCAACGACCACTCATCCTCCACCCACGACTGTCGGTTGAAGATGCCCCCCTTGTGGTAGCCCACACAGACGATGTTCTTGTTGATATCGTGTGCGAACTTCACGCACCGGCAACAGAGGCTATCCTTTCGGGAACGGTCGGAGGCCAACGCCAGCACAAGGTCCGCACGCTCGATTATCTTCTCATAATCGATCTCAGCGCCCGACGGAGCATCGAAGTAACGCTCAAAGACAACATTCTCCTCCTCCCGCAAGACTTGTGACATCTCTTCAATTTGCGGCACATCCAAGGGTGAGTAGATGCAAAATATTGTGATCTGACGTTTATCCATTAGCCTATTCTTTCAAAAAACATAAAACACATTAGGGTGCGGTCGGTTCAATCCCTGTGGAACAGTTTCTTGGCGAAACCGACAATCTTCTGTTTCCGCTTGTAGGAGCCGTATTGGTCACCGTAGCAATCCTCAAAGAATCGATCAGAGGCATCCTCGTCTCCCACATCCATCTTCTTCTCCGCCACGAGCTGTACCGCCGCTTTGACGTCCACGTTATTCTTCCGGAGGATCTCCTTCAGGAACGAAGCGCTCGTCGAGAGGCCTTTCTGCTTGGCGACCAGCGCCAGCATATCGTCCAGGCTCATTCCCAATAGCTCACCAAGGGCATTCACCAGCGATGGGACCTGCCCCGCCTTCACCAGCGCAACGAAGCGATCCAAGAGTCTTGTGAGGGATGATTTAGCCTTCAGATCAATAGCCAACTGGCAGAGATCCGCGCAATTCTGCTCCGTGACCTCCTTCTCATCTCCGCGAAGCAGCAGATAGAGTGAGCGCCAATCCTTCGTGGCAGGCTCCGCATAGAGGTCCAAGAGATTCACCTTCACGATATCCGTCTGTCCCTTCGCCTGCGCCTCGTCACGCTTCACCGCCGCCTTCCAATCGGAGAGCAAGGCAGGGAATAAGTTCTTTTCGCTATTGAAGCCCTGTTCCAGTTTCCGCTTTAGCGCCGGGTTCGTCTCCGCAAGCTTTTTCAAGGCAGGGAGCGCCTCATGATAGGGTCTATCCGCACCATTCAGCCGCAACTGAGTATAGAAGAGAGAAGCGAACCTCTCGTTGGAGAGTTGCTCCTTGAAGTAGTCCAGGAAGTCAGAAGAGGCACCCTTCATCTCCGCTTCGTTAAGGTAATGCGTGAGGAGCGATTCGTAGGCCTCCACCTTATCAGGATGAGCCTTGATCATATCCTTCAACGCAGCCACCGCCGAGGCTTTATCCTTCGCATATAAGTCTGACAGGATGCCTAACATGGTATCCATGTCCAAGCCACAATCGATTATTCGGGCCACCACCTTGGCACGTTGCGCACCCTGCAGATCCTCCTCCTTGTAAAAGAGGCGATAGAGCGTCTTCCACTGGCTCTTCAGCTGAGGATCGTCCAAGAAAGCGGACTTACTATGCAAGAGGTTACGGTCCAGATAGTTCTGCCAAGTGGCCAATCCGCCATCCACTTGGGTCAGGGAGGCGATGAAGGTGGAGACTGAGGCGGAAATCTTTTCCGTGAAATGGGTCTTATGCTTTGCCGCAATGGCAGAGACATCGATACGGTTCTTACGCAACCACTCCAGGAAGTTGACGCTAAGGGCAACCTCCCGCTCGTTGGAGGCGCTTGCCACCTTCTCATCGACCAAGGAGAAGAGCGGTTGCTGGAATTTCACATCCTTAGCGATATGGTCCGCCAAGACTGCCAAGAGCTCCTTGTTATTTTTCAACGCATTCAGAGTGAACGCATTAGGGGTGACGCAATATTGATAGAAGGCGATATTGGTCTCCTTACTCTTCGCCATCACACCAAGGTAGGCGTCGCCGAGGAGCCAAGCCACCCTATCATGGACCGCCTGCCAATCCCCGTCCTTCAGCTCTTGTTCGAACGCCTCGCCAAACAGTTGGTATTCGTGCGTAGGCGTCCACTCCTTGTCCGTGTCGTAGGTGACGGCGAGGTTAGCGCTCAGCGAATGATCGTAAAACTCATTGACCAAGACGATTGGCGTATGCTTAGGCATTCCCTCGTCCTGGTAGTTGGAGAGGAAGCTAAAAGCTCCGATGGAGGTTTCAGGGAGTAACCGATAGAGATCCGCCATCAACGACGCGGCCTTTTTCCACGCCGTCCGGACCGCCAGCACCTTCCCCGACTTCTTCGCCTCGACCAGGCTAAAGAGCGCATTCACCGCCAAGGGGGATACAGCAGGAAGAGAGGCCGCCTTGAATGGTTTCTCCTCAACCGGCAAAGCATCTTGACTGCCCAAAGAGAGCTGTTTCATCTCCACATTGGATTCCTTCGGCGAAGGGTCCTCCGGCACGAAACGGTTCGATCCCTGGGCAGGGTTCTCGTATAAGATCTGGAAGACATCGGGCGTCGGCAACTCATCGAAGAGGTAGCAGTCGACCACATAGTTGCCCATCCGTCCAGGGATATATTTCATGTAAAAAGTATAATCGAAACCCACAGGGATGGTGCGTCCCAAGGCGTAGATATGTTTTCCACCCTCCGCCACCAATTCACGGAAGAAATAGGAGGAGGGGTATGATTGGATGGATTTCGGGTCACTCTTCAGCGTTTGGGGCATGACAGACTCACAGTTGCCTTGCGCATAGCCCAACAGTTCATTCTCCTGCAAAGCGTTCAGGTAGGCGGAAGGTGTGTCCTGGGTGTAGGTCCTGAAGCAGAAACCTCTTCCCCCATCGATTCCCTTCTCGGAGGAATTATATATCACATGAAAATATTTCATAACACAAAACGAGTGGATGGTTCGTATTAGACATTAAATTCATTTCTTAAAGAAGCCTCCTACCTTATAGAGCACCCACACCAGCGGGTCCATCACACGATAAGGCTGGATGACGCCCTCCACATCGCCCTGCAGCGTGGCGTTTTCGTCAGGCATGCAACCGAAGGAGGAGACACCGAAGAAACGGGCGTTATCGCCCCACTTCGAGACGATATTGAAGCTATGTTCGCTGGCGTCCCAGATCTCCGCATCGTCCATGTAGCTCTTGATGGCCTTATGCGCCTGCTCTATCTGCGCAAGGTTCAGCTGCCCCGTCTTGATGAAGTCGCTGTTGCGGGGCGAACCGTCCTCGTTCAGGAACATGGAGACGTCACAACCGAGGTCCTCATGGTGGTCGATCACCACATCGAACTTAGACATCACGAAGGCGAAAGGCTTGTCCGACAAGTTCTTGTCACCCGTCTGGAAATTGAAGAGGGCGGTCAGGGTCTCATCAAAAGGCGTCGCCACGTCATTATTATCTATATCATTGGATTCCAACACTTTCTGTATACGTTTGATGGACAAAGTGTCCAACACGCAGATCACCGCCTTAGACTCACGCAGGTACTGCGCGTTCTTGCGGATAGAGTCGGAGTCCTTGAAATTCTCACCGGCGGTATCGTAGAAGACGAGATAGACTGCCTTGCCTGTTTCGACGCTCTCCAAGCGCAGGATCCAAGGGATCTCATGCTTGGTGACGGCTGTTTTCGGGACGGGCATCTTCATATCGAAGATGATCTCCCTGGCCTTTTCGTACTTGTAGGAGGTGAACTCCTCCTTCTTACGTCCCACTTGTTGGGGAATGATGGAGAGGCTCAGTTTATTACCGTACTTCTTCATCTGCTGGATCAGAGTGACGATGTAGTTGGTCTTTCCGCTGGCGGGTCCGCCGATGACAGAGATGATCTCCGCCCCCTTCTCCACCATCTCCTTAGGCAACCAGTTGTTGCAGTTCGGGCAGATGAAGCGTTGGGAGAGATAGCCGCAAGTAGGGCATGACTCGGGTTTGGGCTTATACGGGAAGAGGAAAGAGAAGAGTCCCAGTTTAGGCTTGAAAACCCGGTGCGACTCCAGGTCATTGCCCCAATGATTGGAGAGCTTCTCGTTCAACCGTTTCTCACAGACCAAGTCCCCATGGCTATTTAACCCATTATTTTCACACTCGACCTCTATTTCATTGTTGTCGAAGTGTTGATAGCAATATGGACATAATATTCTTTTCCCCATAACAAATTCAATCGCTTAGATATTATTTAATCATAAGAGAACAACCATTTCCTTCAAATGCGGAATTGATACCGACCAGCTCCTCCTCATGCGGCCAAAGCTTAATGGTCAATTCACCCTTCTTCTTGCACATCTCACGTTCCGGCAACGGGAGGTCGAACTCCTTGCGCACCACGCCGGAGAGCGGTTCACCCTTCTCGTTCAGGTCCACGACGAAAGCACGGTCGCGGTCCACCTTCACCACCATATCCGTGAAGAAGGCCAGCACGCAACGGAACGGCACGCTCGCCTCGCCGAAGTCCACTTGAACGATCAGCTTGCTTTTTTTCGCGAAGAGGAAGCCTGAAGTGACCAGCTCGGCGGAGAGTTTCACCTTCACCTTGGAGGCCTGCACGACAGGCAGTTCGAAGCCCTTAGGCACCAAGGTCTTGATCTTCTCGATCAGGCGTTCCTGAAGCGATTTGACCGAGGTCTTACGCAAAGCCTCTAAGGTCTTCTGATACTCGGGATAGAGCGATTCGAAGTGGTCGGTCTCCGCTATTTTCCTAGAGACGAACTGTCCGGCCTCGTCCACTGTGTTGCGCAACGATTCCACATGTTTCAGCACATCGTTGTAACGGGCGACGAGCGGTTTGGCGTCCTCGACGACAGCGATGGTCTGGACGGTCGTGAAGTGGTTATCCATCTCACGTTTCCGCTCATCCAGTTCTGCGGCGATCAGACCCAAGTCGGGTGACACATTCATTTGGAGGTTCAGTTTCGCCCCCTTGAAATCAGCCTTTTTGAGGGAGTCGAGCCATTTCGCCTCCACCCTCTTCAGGTCTTCGACGAAGGGCTTCAGCATCGTGTCCGCCTTGGCTGTCGCCACCTCCGTTTGGTCCAACATCGTACGGACAGCATCCGCATGGCGGACCCACGCACGCACCGCTTCCGCATTCGAGGCGGTACGATTACCGATACTGGACATCTCCAAACGCACCCGCTTAGCAGCCTGCCAGATCAGGGAAAGGATATCCCGCAAGAGGAGGTCCGTGACCTTGACCGCAGGGGTGAAGAAGGGTGAGACAGAAGCCTCCAACAGGTCATTCCTGCCAGAGAATTCTCGGTAGACTACCCCCACCTTAGAGGCATCCACATCGTTCTTTTTCAGGAAGTTATTGATTCGGAAGCTCAATTGATCATTCGCCAAGGCAGCCTCAACGATATTATTTTTCAAGAGATAGGCGTCATACTCCTTGTTGTCGGAGAGGACGATCGTCTCGTTCAGGCGAGCCTTCGACTCATTGTCCAAGAACTGCTTCACGACGTTAGCGAGAATCGGGCGTTCATTCTCCAAGGAGAGTCCATGCGTATCCATGCTCTCCCACAAAAGTTTGACACCATAATCGACCCGCGGGTCACGTCCCAAGTCCGGGGCGACGCCCGTAGCCAGCCGTTCAGCCGTCTGGGAGATGTATACGCCCATCAAGATATTCTGCCCATCATTCGCCAACACGCAGGAATAGGGTGTCTGCAGATGACGCTGTTCCCTCAGGACATCCAAGAGGGAGGCGTCGAAATCAAGATTCGTGACGTTCCCGTAACCATTCTCGCCGAAAGCATCCAGCAAGCGGGAACGCTCCTCCATTTCAACGTCGGAGCAATAGAGCAGTCCCACGGGCAGATCCTTTTTGAGGGAAAGATAATCCTCGCTTCGGTATACGTCCAAAAAGAATTGGCGGAGATAGGCTTCAACCGTTACGAAGGGGAGGTCGGACATCGGGTGAGATCCACCACTGTTAAACGAACCTTCCAACTGTTTCGCCACGGAAAGGATATCCGCATAAGCGTCAGGCGCCCGACGGAGGCATTGTTTGTAGGCGAAGTCCGTTCCGACCTGCAGCCCGCTCTCCGTCTCCACCGCCACCCAAGGCGTCCAATAATCACTCCCATAGGAACTGCCATCATCGTACCGGCAGAGGTACGACGAGTTGGCATCCCCGTCGTAATACAACGATACATTCTTCTTAGAGAGTAGTATTAAAACGAAATGGGACATGTCACTTTATCTTTTTCAGCAAGAACTCATCCAAGAAATTCATACCCTCCAGTATGATTGGAGGATAGAGGAATCCGAATGGCTTGTTATAATCATTTTTCCTCATAGCCATCTGATACTCAGGCATCTCCTTGATGTAGCGGTTCAGCTCCATGTTGCGCAGGAAATCCAAGATTTCGTTTTGGCTAAAGAACTTACTGATGCCGAAGTTGCTTGCGACCATGTAGAAGATATTCACGAAGTTCTGGAACTTCACGTACTGGCCTCGCTGAGGGCACATGAAGTTGGAGCCCAGGTAGCGGAACATATCCGAGGAGACACCATCGTCAAACTTCAGGGCGACGCGCTCCTGGCTCTCCGAGTTCACCACATAGAAGTTGTCCTCACCCATGCACTCGATGATCTTCTCTTCCGAAGGAACCAACAGTTTGCTGTTCGATGCGACCAAGCCCATGGAGACCTCATACTTGATGTCGTTGCTAGCCTCACCTCTCGTGAACTCGCTCACATTGACATCGTAGATGAACTGTCCTGCGGATTGTTCGATCGCGGCGTTGCTCTCCACCGTTCCCGCCAAACCAGCGAGGTAGGAGGTACGGTAATAGTTCTCCGCAAGACCCTTGTTGATGCAGCTCAGCCATTCGAAGATACGGGCGCCCTTGCCTGCGGTCTTCAGATAGACCACCGGACGGAAGTTGTTATCAGGGGCTTCGTCAGACTTTCTGACCTCATCCACCAACATCCTCGTAATCTGGCCCGCATAGAACATGATCAGACCCGTGACGAACAAGTTAGCGCACATAAGGCCCTGGCAATCGGTGCTGATCTTCTTATAGAAGGCCGGCAGATCCTGAACCCCCATGCGATCCACCACTTGGTCGAAATAGAAGGCGGCCGTCTCCGCACTGTAGCGGTTCTCCCCCACGTTCAAGCCTGGAATCGACCAGCCTGCCTGCTGACAGACGGACAACAAGACGTTCTTGAAGGTGACGGAGGCATATTGGGTCGCACGTGAAACGTTCTGCGCGGCAAAGCGGATAGAGTTCTGCTTCACCATGGCGCAAGAGGCCACACGACGCTCGTCGTACATCTGGCAAAGCGCCGAGATGTCGGAGGTGCTACCACCGATGTCGAAACAGAGCAAGAGGCTCTGCCTATCAATGTTATTCGCGAATTTATTGGCCACAGCGTTCGCCTCGGTCATGCTGTAATTACCATCCATATTGATGGTCTTGAACCCAAAGCGTACCGACTCTTTCTTAGGAGACAAGTCTATCACCTGCGGTCTCACGTCATTGGCGTGACTGCCTAAGCCACCATTCGTGCCGCTACCGAGACCGCCACCCAAGCCACTGCCGAGACCTCCACCGAGGCCACCGCCCAAGCCGGACAAGCCCTCCAAACCAGCGGAGGAGCCCAATAGTCCACCCAAGCCACCCTCGTTGGAAGAGGCATCGCCTAAGCCGCCACCGAGCACGGAAGCCCTCGCAAGGTTAGGGGAAGATATGATCGGACGTTGGTATTTATCGCCATCCTCTCCATCAAATGGATAGACATCCTTCATGCTCTCCCAAATCTGTGAATATTGGTTCATCAGTTCGAAAGTGAAGGAGGATGGATAGGACCATCTGATCTTATTCGGCACGATAGGCGCGAAGTCCTTATCGTAGAGTTCCGCATAGATCTGAAGCAACAGCGTGCGCAGATAAGCTTTGCGGTAGGCGATGTCTATCGCGGAGTCCGCCCACTTCATGTTGTGCACCAACTCAGCGGTCACATCATCGTCGAACAAAAGGTTGATGCGCTGCTCGGAGACGGAAGAGATAGGCAGTTCATTCTCCAAGCATGGGAAACCACCGACAACCTCCCTCTGGAGCGATTCCGCCTCCCCTTTGGAGAGGTCAATCCGAGACTTGTCATGGATGGACAAGATGCTCTTGATCGCATTAGAGCCCAGCTCACGACGTTGGAAGAAGAAAATGTTGCGCTCGACACACTTGGTGTCATGGTTGCCCGACTCGTCCTCCTTAGGGGAATGGCTGTTCTGCAACAAGGAGACACATTTGTTGTGGAAGCTGAAGGCCTCCGGGCTACGGTTCTCCAGACAGTAGGCCACGGACGAGTTGGTGCTACCGAAATCGACGCCCAAGACCGCATTGACCGTGTCGGATGCGGAGGCACCGTACATATTCCTTGGCAACTGCGAGTCGCCTTGGCTACCATACTTGATCACCAAGAAACCAGCCGGTTTGTCGCCACACGTCAGGGCGAGGCCATAATACGGGAGCTTAGACTCGAATATTTCGTACTTGTATGGATTATCAATCATCTTACGGGCGGAAACCAGCAACTGTGCGTTCACACGTTTATCCGTAGCGAGCAGGTCGCCATTGGACAAAAAGACCGGTTGCTCCTTCTCGTCCAACAGCATACGCATGGCACCCTTGCTTGGACAGGCCGCGATCGGGTTAGCCGTGAATGGGCAATTGGAGGAGTGTGTGTCGTGCGGAAGCTCAGAGTAGAGGAAGTAGCGGCACCACTTATCCTTCACGAAGTTAGGCCATATCATCAGATCCTTCTTCTGGATAGGATGTTCCTTCACCGTATAGACCTCGTTGATGTCCGCGCCCTGTTCACTGCTCTCGCCCGACAAGCGGATCTTCAAGAGCACCTTCAGGTTATCGATCTTCAGCGAAGGATCGTATGTGGCGGTCAGCGTGGAGCGGATCTCCATATTGGAGCCATCCACATTCTCCTGGAGGAGTTGTCCCACATTGTTACCGAACACCTTCAGACCGTCAGCGCTGAGCGGCAAGGCGAAATAGGCATAGCCCTCATCACCCTCCACCCTGGCCTTGAGCAGGTGCAACGGATATTTGTCGAGCGCATTCGGATGCGTCGCCGTGTATGGACGAGTGAGGATCTGAGCGATCTCCGAATCCTTCGGCAACAGCAATGTTTTAGGGTCAAATGGGACCTCATTCTCCTGCCCCGTCTTCTGCGTGGAGAAGATCGCTCCGTTGTAGCTATACAACATCGTGGAGTGGTTAAACACGACGGAGAAAGGTGCGATGAACTTATTGATGGAAGGGATATCGTTCATGGTATCGAACTCCTTCAACTCCTCGTTCAGCTCCTTCAGCCAAATCTCCAGTTCATGGTCAATGTAGGCAAGGTTCAGGCCATACATCGCACCGAACTCAGCCAACTTGCTCTTGAGATGCCCCACATAGGAGTAGAGCCTACCCTTCTGCTGGATGGAGAGGTTGCTGACCGCCTGGTACAACGATGGATTATTCGCCTCGCTGAACTGTGTGGAGGAGAAGAGCAACGTCTCGGGCGACGTGGCGCCGATCACCTTATGATCGAACTTGATGATGTCGATGAAAGGCTCCAGACGATCGTCCGGCGTATCCGCAGGCACACTTGGGTCGCACCATAAACGTCTGTTCAACAGCAACATATTACCGAAAGCGCCCTTCGGCTCATAAATATGGGAGGTCTCCTTGACCGATTTGCCGTCGGAGTAGGTCAGTTTCACGCGACGCACCTCAATCTTCTCGTCGAAGAGCGCGATGGCCGTGATGAGCTTGCGCCATTGGTCGAGCAGGCTGGTGTAGAAGATATTGATGGACTGCGTGTTATCAGACCTGATCTTCCCCGCGTGGACCAAAGCATATTTGAACAAATAGACGCGGGCGAAGACCGAAGGCACACCCGACACGAAGGCGTTCAAGCCCTCCTTGTTATCCTTATCGAGGGCGGAACCCGTATCGATTTCGTCCGTAATGGTTTTTATTTCAAGCGGATTCCACTGATTAGCGTCGCTACAAGCGATTTCCTTACCCTTATTTACATCTATAACTAAAGCTTTATTTTCAGCCATAATTCTTCAATTAAACATTAGACAAACTTTTGGGCGATCGTGATCGCATTGTATAAGTGAGCAAGAAATTTCTCTTTGATCGTGGTCAGATGCTGCTCCTGTTCCTTCGGTTCAGCCTTCGTCTTCAAGATCGTGATCAACTTGTTATAGCTGGTCTCACCGCCTATGCCGATGATACCCGACTCGGTAGGCCAGTTATGCGCCTCCTCCACGAAGATATTGCCTGGGTCGAAGTCCTTGCTTCTCAGACGTACAGGGTCACTCTCGAAGGCATCCTTCTTGAAGATGAAGTTGCTACCGTTCAGCGAATCGAAGATCTGGTAGATCCAGCCCCTACGCAGCTTGGAGTTGACCACTGAGTAGGCGAACTGACGCATGTACTTATCGATCTGATCCATCTCCTCGATCTCAAGGCCCGTCTCGTAGTGGTATTTGTTCTTAATGTCCTCGTTCTGGTTCAAGAAATCGATGAAGGCCTTGGTGCCGTGGATATCCTCGTCGAAGGCCGCCTGATGCTTGGAAAGGATCACATGGGCGAAGGAGAGGAAGGCACCGAGCTTATTGGTGAAGATATCCGCCAACTGCTCCTTGCCTGGGCCTCCCACGAAGGTGCTGCCCACAAAGTTATAGGTTTGGGTACCCGGTATCTGTTCCACCCCGTGGAAATAATACTGGGCCTCCGCATTGTTCAATTCGTTCTCGTCCCGGTTGAAGAAATCGTATGCGGCCGAAGCGCACAACAACTCCACCACATGGCAAGCATTGCGTTGCTCGTTACCGCCCGTGACCGTCTTCACGCTCGTGGTGTTGGTGTAATCGGACGAGCCGAAAGGCCATCCCACATGGTAGAGTGAGCGGTAACACTCCTTCACCGTCGCATCGTTCTGGTAGAACTGGAGGGCCGCCTGACTGTTCACAGGGAAGAGCTTGGCGTCCGCCACGATACCCTTCTCCGCCTTCCGTTGCTTCTCATCCGGACTGGCAAAGGTGAAGTATTGCGTGAGCAATGTCGTGGCGAACTTCATATCTTGGAAGTTCAGGGAGAACTTGCCTTGGATCGCTATCGCCTGCTTGAAGGCCATCGGGAGGATAGGAATCGAGCTGGCGCCCGTGCCACCGAAGACGGAGCCGAAGATGAAGACGCGCGCCTGCTTGCCCGCCTCCGCCATCTTATCGAGGAACTCGATCAGCTCGCAATCCTGCTTATTGGCCGTGTTCTTGTTGAGGGTGACGTTCCGCGCCGCCTCGATGATGCCATGGTACATCAACATGCTACCCAAGTGGGTCTGCGCGCGGAAACCATGCGCCAGGTCGAACTGCTGCACGCTATCCTTCTCCAAGAAGAGATCGGATAGGTCCTCATTGTCCATCTTCAACTGCTCGTCCTGATTCGGAACGGAAGATAGATTGTCATAATTATCCCTCGACTTATCCTTGTCCCCGAAGCTGGTATAGAAACTATACAGCTTCAACTTGGCGGAGAAGAACGTGTTATGATTCGGATTACCCTCCTCATTGGAGCCCTTCTTCCGCTTGATGGAGGAATACAAATGGATCAGACTCTCCGTCCGCTCCTTGTTACCATTCTGGGCATCGGTATCCAATGTCAACACGTTGATCTCCTTGTCGTCGAACAGTCCGACCGCGCACAGGTGGACAAACGATTCGAGACACCGCATGCCCGTGCCCCCAATGGCTATCACAAAATATTTACTGTCATTCATATCTTCTCATTCAAATTAGAACCATGTTTCTATCTTCTTTCCCTTGCTGACCTTGCTGAGGAGGAAGCCCACCACAACGTACAATGCGGAGAACCCCACACCGGCTATCACCATGTGGATCAAGTAATTATTGGCCCTCGAAGGGATGCGGATGCCTCGCAACTCCAAGAAATAATTCAGCAAAAGGCCTATCAATAGGCTGAAAACCATTAGGAACCAAAAATAGCGCTTCCTTTTCCCCACATCCGAACGGTCCGGCTCATAATTCACTTTGTTGGACAATAACAAGGCCAATAAGAAGGACACGATACACACGACACCTGCAATCAGGTAGGCAGTCACAACTGTTGTTTGCATAAATTACTCTATTTTAATTATTTATTATTCTAATATTTTATCAATATGCCTTGATGTAGTAGGTATAGATGACCCGACCCGACGGGCTCACACCCTCCGCCTGCAACGTATTACGCAGCGACTCGGCGATGGAGCTGTTCGTCCTCGCCACATCCTTCCAGATGAAATAGTCCTTCATCTTATCATAATTGATGTCACATTCACCGATGACGAGTTCAATCTTCAGTAGGTCGCCCGCGGAGACATCCATGTTCTCGCCATTGAATTTGTTGGAGAAATCGATAGCGATCTCCTTCTGCGACGCATCTCCCTCCACAGGGATGAGCTGCATCTCGAACATATCCTTCACCTCACGGGTAGCGCGTGGCTCGGCATAGCGATACTCAGGCTTCAGCTCGCCGGTCACCGGATCATAGTACAACTCCGTATACTTGTTACCACACATGTCGACGATCTTCTCCCCCTCTTCGGTGATCACCTTAGGCGGGCATGTCAATGCCTTCTGGTAATGCGCGTATGCGGCGAAATCCTCCTGCACGTTCGTCACACGAATCCGCAGATCCTTGATGGTATAGGAATCCTCGTTCAACACCTTCAGAAAGAGCTTGCTCAGAAAATGCTTGAAACGATCCGCACGGGGAACACCCTCCTCCCGCATGGCGTCCGCATTCTTCTTGATCTCCCCCCAAGCGGCATTGCATGGGTAGAACTCCCACCCCTCCGTCGAGCGATTGATGTACATGGCTACGGACGGATCGCTCTCGTTCACCACAGAGACCAGATCCTCTCCCTTGCCGTCATGGTAATTACCGCCTTGGGTGGCGCTCGCATACTTGGTCTCCAACGAATAGGAGCGGCTGGTAAGCAAGAAATTGCGGTAGGCGACTGGCCTTCCCACCAACGCTTGGTCGACCTTCTCCCTCAGGGTTCCCTTCGCGTCGTCGAACAAGACGAAATAGAGGTGTTTGTCCTTCATATCTGTCTTGTTGACCGGTTCCTTGTAGTCCATCACATAGAAATAGACCTGCCCGCCCGAACGGAGCCATTGGGTGAAATATTGCGACGCATAGGCGCTGTATTGGATCTTGGCGCCCGAGCTCACCGCTCCCCCTTTAGGCTCCCCATAGGAGACGCCCTTCTTGCCTGAATTGACAATCATCGGACTCAAATATGGGCATCCGGCCTCCTGTTGCTCATACTCCTCCAAGTCGGAGATCAACAACGCCAACTTGCGCTCGGAGACGATTTGCCGGAAGGAAGCCTCGATAGGTGCCATGATATCCTTGTACTCCACATTGACGATCCGGTTGAACAGATCCTTCTTCGTCAGGTTCAAAGTGTTAATCTGCGAGTTACCCAATCCGTAGGAGTTCCATTCCCCATCCACCTTGTTCGTTATCGCCTCCAGGTAACACCTTAGCGTCTCGTCCTGATAGGCATAATTCATTCCGTCAGACAAATCAAAATAGACGGAGTAGCCATTGCGGAAAGAATCTTGCTCCGCCACGCCCTGCTCATGGTACTGTTCCAAGTATGTGGTCATGAAATTGTCGTCAACACCAGACCCGCATCCCCATAACGCGGCCATGAGGGGAACCGCCATCCACTTCAAACACTTTTTTCTGTTCATAAATCTTTCAATTACCATGGACTCCGAACGCCCGCAGCCCATTATTCCTTTATTCCTATAATTCAATTACTAACGCATCTTTCACCCTCTTTTCTTCTTAAAAGAAACAGAATGGTACATTACGCAAATATAAAAAAATATGCGATAGATAACAATATTTTTATACCCGAAGAATCAAAGATCTACCACAATTCACAATTCGTCATTCTTAATTCATGACGCTTAATTCTCAACTCCTTTGCATCATCCACAAGAAAAACTTACCTTTACGCGGAAAAAAAGAGGAATATCATGATAAAAAACATACTATTCGACCTGGGAGGCGTCATCGTGGACATAGACATGGAGAAGCTCACACGAGGTTTCTACTCGCTCGGCATGTCCAAATGGTTCCTGTGGCTGCGCAAGAGGACCATCAAGAAATACTTCTCCCGTTATATGTGCGGGACAATCAGCACGCCGGACTTCGTGGCTTGGATGAAGAGCCACTGCGGAAAGAATACAACTGACGAGGAGGTGAAGGATATGTTCAACAGCGTACTCATCACCCTGCCCGACCATGTCCTCGGCATGATTGACCAACTGCACGTACAGTACCCCACCTACCTGCTCAGCAATATCAACGACCTACACTACAACGCAGTGCTCGACCGATGGTTCGGTGGCGAACGGGCGAACATCACCCAACACTTCGACAAGGTCTTCTTCAGCCATGAGATGGGTCTGGAGAAGCCCGACCCGGAGATTTTCAAGCAGGTAATCAAAGAGAGCGGCATCCGTCCGGAAGAGACCATCTTCATCGACGACACGCAAGAGAACCTCGACAGCGCCAAACAGCTGGGGTTCCATACGCTCTTGGCGGACAGGGAACGCAAGTGGGAGAAGGCGCTGCGTGACATGCTATCGCAACCAGCCAATTAACGTATTGAATTATAGCAAGCTAAAGAGTTAAATATAAATTCTTTAAAACAAATGAATTTGAAATAAAAAACACCAACCAGTAGGGGTATAATCCTCTGCATAATACTTAAAATCATGAGTTTAAAAGATATATTCTTTTTTTATGGCAAAAAGGTATCTGTGATAAGTTTTGGTAACGGGCTGGCGAACATTTTCGTCGACTGTACTCTTGTCAAGGTATGCAAATTAGATTATTGCAAAAAAATAATGAAGGAACTGAAAATTAAGACGAATGAATAATGAATCGACACAAATTCGTCAATAGCAACAAGGTCGAACTTTTAACAAAACAATAAATGAAGAACTTTAAACCCGGTCCGTGGATGCTCCCCCTCCCGGTACTGATCATAGGCACCTACGACGCCAACGGCAAGGCCAACGCCATGAACGCCGCCTGGGGAGGCCAATGGGAGGAGAACGAGATCATGATCTGCATGGGCGCCCATGCCACGACGAATAACCTGAACCGCTGCGGAGAGTTCACCGTGGCCTTCGGTACCGAGGAGACCCTGACCGCCTGCGACTACGTGGGTATCGTAAGCGCCAAGAAAGTACCCAATAAGATGGAGAAGACTGGATGGAAGGAGAGCAAGGCGCCTCACGTGAACGCACCTGTGTTCGACGTCTTCCCCATGACCTTGGAGTGCCGCATCAAAGAGAAGGTCGGTGCGGACGAGAACGGCTACAACATCATCGCGGAGATCGTGAACATCCTCGCAGACGAGAAGTGTCTCGCGGAGGATGGGAAGCCGGACGTAGAGAAGATGCACCTCATCGCCTACGACCCGATCCACAAGGGCTATATCCGCCTCGGACAGACTGTCGGCAAAGCCTTCCACGACGGTAAGAACCTTTAACACAAACTTTTATAATCAGACAACAATGTCAGCAAAAAAATTAAACACCTCCATCCAGCTGGAGAAGGACCTCTTCAAACAAATCTATAAGTCCATGCAGGGAGATGTCCTGCAAGAAATCATCAAGGCGACCCGCATACCTACCAAGCAGAACTACTGGAAAAACTCGCTGGAAGGCCATAGCATCAAGGTGGACGAAAAACTCCTGAACAAATACTACAACCTCTTCAACGAGGTGAAGAACAAACTGGGCTTCAAGGAGAAGGTGGATTTCTACATCACAGGATGCTCCGAAGTCAACGCATTCGCCATCATGGCGCAGGAGAAGGACGAAGCGCATATCATCAACATCAACTCCGCCCTGATCCAACTCATGACGGAAGAGGAGCTAAAATTCGTCATCGGACATGAGCTCGGCCACCTCATCAACCAGGACGCGCGCCTACTCAACCTGGTGACTTTCGTCTTCCAGGACGGAGATATCCCCGTACTGCTCACCCACAAAATCAGGCTGTGGCAACAACTCGCCGAATTGGTGGCGGACCGTTACGGATACATGGCGGTCGGAAACCTAAATAGCTGCATATCAGCCTTCTTCAAGATGTCTTCCGGACTCGACTTCGACAAGATGGGCATCGACTTCGACTCCTTCATCAAGGAGAACATCAAACGTCTGAACTACTTCAAGGAAGAAGAGGGTCTCAGCTGCGACGACCACCCGATCAACCCGATCCGCGTGGAGGCCATCCACCTCTTCTCCGAGGCGCAAAGCGACAAGGAACTGACCGAGAAGATGCAGGGACTCATCGAAATACTCATGAAGGTGCGCAGTTCCGAACTGGACAAGAACCTCTCGGTTTTCATCGCCACGGCGGGTCTCATCATCGCCTCCTGCGACGGCTACATCAACCCGAATGAGACCGACCAGATACTGGACAACCTCGCCGCCCTGCAGATATTCCCGATCCAATACATCGAGGAACTCTCCAAACAGAACATCTCGAAACTATTCGAGGAGTCCGTCAAGAACATCCTGGAGATCAACCCTACCCTACGTGACACCATGTTGCTCTACATCATGGGCATCATCATCGCGGACAAACGGTTCGACCCGAAGGAGATCGACCTCCTCTACAACATCGGCGAAGACCTTCTCGGCTACTCCCGCAAGGAGATCGCCCACTACTTCGCCGCCGCCATCCAAGAGGGCTTCACACCTAGTCACGAAGGATTGAAATGAGGTATTCCTCTGCTTCCCTCCATAACATAATTAAACTTTTTTATGTATTAATTAAGATTGAAATAAATCAAAAAATAAAAAGATTGACAAAAATAAAAGGACTATTTTGCACAACCTACCCACAAAAACACTATCTTAGAGCGTTTTTAATAGGGTAAAATCTTCATGGAACCATTTTCCTTCTGACATGGGCCATGAGGGTATAGTATTAACATAAAATTATTACACCATGAAAAAGAAAGGGTTATTATTAGCAGCCGCAATTGGGGTCTGTGGAACGGTTTGCGCGAACACGAAAGTGGTTTCTATTGAATTCAAAGACCTAACAAAGAAATCATTTGTATTGTCGGAATCACCAAAATTCCAGTACAGGAACGACAGTTTGGTCGTGAACGGAAGCGCTTCAACCGCCTATCCATTCCAGAACGTAAGCAAGTTCTATTTCGAGGATAGCGAGGAGTCTGGAATACCAGCCGTCGCATCAAACGAGGTACGCATCACCTACTTAGACAACCAAAACATTTTGGTCGAGGGACTGAAGGCAGGTTCGAACGTTGAATTGTTCTCCTTGTTGGGTCAACTGATTGAAAAGAAGAGCACAAAAGATGGCGAAGCGCTTCAATTCAAATTGCCTAACGACAAAGGCGTCTATGTTTTGAAAGTGGACAATCAATCTATCAAAATCGTAAAAAAGTAAAGTCATGAAAAAATATATACTCACAGGCGTGGTGACGCTTTTTTGCGCCATCACAGCCACCGCTACACCCAAAATGTACGTGGATGAAAAGGTAAGCGATGGAATCCAAACACACATCTACGACATCTCCGTAGTGGATTCCGTTGTCCATCAAACCGTCGATTCCGTTCAGCAAGTGAAGGTCATGATGAGCCGTCACAACCACGACATCTATCCAGCGAAAAACCTAGATCAGGTCTACTTCACCCTTGGCGATAATAAAATCGACACGAAACTAGCTTCTTTCAGTGGTTGCAAGGGGGGAAAGACAAACGAGAACAGCAACGGTCTCTCCCCTCACCACAACGACACCATCGCCACCTATAGATATGACCGTGAGAATAAGATGTTGCATATCAAGCTAATATCAGTCATTGGTGATTGCTGTGGAGACGGATGGATCGTAAACGCAGCCACACAGGATAGTACCATTGTCCTAAATCCTGCGCAAACCGGCGACAAATCATGCAACTGCATTTGCGAGTTCGACGTGGAAGTGGATCTGACAAACATAGAACCTCGTCTATACCACTTCGTGGTGAGGGATGACAAATTCACCATCGACCTCTCCGAAAGCATGGAGGGTATTATCCTGGACATTCCAAGAGGCTACTACAATAGAAGCAGCGATTGCAAGTACGTCGACGACGGATTCAACGATATCTTCCCACGGGAAGACGGTTTTCCTCCTATCTACCCAACTGCGCCTAACCAAGACACGGATATTGACATGACAAAGGAGAGTCACGCATTGGTGAAATACATCTTCGAGCCAGAAAACGGAACGGCTTTCATCGTCTCCGTCAATAGGGTGTTCAACTGTTGCTCCGCAAAAGGTTCCAAGGTGAGGGTTTCAGGAGATACGATCTTCGTCAACTCTTACGAAATCTTCATGAGCGAAGAGATGTGCGACTGCGTTTGTCCATACGACATCTCAACCACGATAGAGAATCTGAAACCTAAAAAATATATCTTCATCGTGGACGGCACGGAGTTCAAAATAGATTTGGAGAAAGACACTGTACTTAGCAACACGATATACGATTTCGAACGTGGATTGTTCGTCAAGAACAGCCCATGCAAAAACGAGGAACTGTCCGGCGACAAAGAAGACTTCGAACCGGAACCGACGCCTACCACACCTGAACGACTTGAGGGAAGCGACACGCTGGTCTCCTATCAGTTCGACCCGACAACTGGCACGGGACTTATCGTATCCCACAACCTTCAACTGAATTGCTGCAGCGAGAAGGGTTCCCAAACAACCATAGATGCAAGCGACATCACTATCACCACGACGGAAGAGGGAGATGAATGGTGCAGATGCACTTGCACCTACGACATCACCACCAAAGTGATGGGGCTGCACCTCAACAAGAAGTATACGTTCAACGTGGACGGCACGAAATTCGATGTGAAATTCGATGGCGAAACGCCTATCAGTGGGGTTGTCACCAAATGAACGAATAGCAAGTTCCCTCCAATAGGGAAAGAAACATAACGGAATAGCATATTTTAGGGTATTTTTATTACATTTGTGGAGGTGCAGGATAATGTACCTCCACATTTTTTATAGAACGAGTATGGCACTAAAAAAGATTATCAATCCATGGTATAATTACCCCGGCTACAACTGCTTCGGCTGTAGTCCCGACAACCCTATCGGCCTCCATCTGAGCTTCTACGAGGATGGAGATTACATCGTGAGCACCTGGCATCCAAGCAAGAACTACCAGGGCTGGATCGACACGATGCACGGAGGCATTCTGAGCACACTGATCGACGAGGTGTGCGGATGGGTCGTCACCCGCAAAATGCAGGCGAGCGGCTATACCGTGCAGCTGAACGTGAAGTTCCGCAAAGCGGTCCCGACCAACGAACCCGAGCTGACAATCCGCGCCAAGGTGGATAAACAGGTGCGCAACCTCGTCTACCTCCACGCAGAGATAACGAACAGCAAAGGCGAGCTCTGCAACGAAGGCGAGGTGGTCTACTTCCTGATGAACGAGGAGAAATCCAAGGAGATGGGCTTCCTGCAATGCAAGGTGGAGGGGGAATAGTACGGGGGATTAAAAAAATGTGACGGACGGCGACGATCCTCCGTCCTCAGGTAGAGACGGTGTGCACATCGTCTCTCGAGGGTCACAAGAATTATCCAAGCACCTTTCTTATGCATTTCGACACACATTGGTATATTTACTTAATATCCAACGCAGGCATAAACGAATGACAGCATTAATTACATTTTTGCGACATCCCTACATTCATGCATTCTGAATTTTTATACGCTTAGCCAATTGTAGGAAGTAATCATTTGACCAAATGGTGGTTTCTGCTCTATTTTTCAGGAACGGCTCCACATCTGCGACCACCATCTTTATATCAGTCGAAGACAGACGTTCCTTCAATCGCTCATCAAACTCTTCCTTGCTCAATTCCAACCCATTAAACTGTCTTGTACGCTCTTGCAGATGTATGAAATCAAGTGGGATACCATTCCTCACATACCATTCAAAATCGTACCAATCTCGCCCTTTCACCCTCTGTTTCCAACTGCGGAATAGCAAAGCATGCATCTTACCAGCAAACAAGTCCGACAAAGTGAAACAACGAACCATAAAAGAAAAAGGTTGCAACAACAGAAGATCCTCTGTCTTAAATTTCATAGGAGGATTGGCATCCACCTCTATCTTAATTTTAATGCTCTTCTCTGTCTGAAATGTGAGGTCATACACATCAGTATTGTCTTTTAAGAAAGCAGATTCAACTTTTCCAAAGTTTCGTTTGTCTTTTTTGCTGATTTCAACTCTTCTCCCGAGGCTCTCGAACTCATCTATGATGGATGGAAAATAGTTTTCGAATCGGAAATCTTCCTCATTTGTCATTAGAGAGAAGTCCATATCTTCACTAAACCTGTTCAATCCATGAAAGATACGCAGACATGTTCCCCCATAAAACGCCGCATGATCGAAAAAGCCGCCACGATACAAGCCGGCAAGTGCGATTTGCTGGTTTACCTCAAAGACAGCATTTCGTCGCTGTTGCTCAGTTGAACAGTCGTATGCTGAAAGCATATTCTGATATATTTCGTTCATCGTTCCAAAATATTAGCAAGTAAATTCAACGTCACTTTCTTTTTCCCCACCTCCGCACATCGACGAAAGATTGTAGGATCCATTTTCTCAAAAGCATCCATGTCCAAACGAAAATCATTTTCGAGGCAATCCAACAACTCTCTCCTATATCGAAGGTTCAATCCATGCGTATTGACAATCAAATCGCATAGGGCCTTTTCTGGCGAAGCCATGATAAACTGGGCACTGCCAGATTTCACCTGAGTCAATCCGATGCCATAATATTCAACCGGGCATGAAAGGTATTGAAAGCGTCCGAGACTATTCTCAAAGCTACGGGAATGTTTGATGGTCATCGACTGCATCGTATAGACCATTTCTGGAATAAGACCATAATAGCGTAAGGCTGAAAGCATGGAGACATACGAAGGCCCATACAGATGATTCGCTATCAGTTCGGTCGATATTGTCACCCCACTTTTTTTCGGACTGACGACATACAATCCACGCTTAAGCCGAATGATTTCACCCAATTTTTCCAACTCACGCACTTTTTGGTTTTTCCCGACAAGTTCAGGGAACAAACCACCAATAGTTTTGTTGGTTATAGGTATGTTTTTTAATGTCCTCAAATTATCCATGCCTCAAAAATAGTAAAATTTCGAACACTAAGATATATTTTTTATGTTTTTCTGTACGGATTTTTACTCTTCTGGTTTTACAGCAAATTCTTCCAATGTTCCACTGGTATTACCAAATCTCCACAAAACACCATATCATACGAAGCAAAATTATATATATTTTTTGGGAAGAAATTAAACAAAACATTTTTACATGCAAACAAACACGAAGTTTGGGATCATACATCTCACTCAAAATACTTAGGCCACACTTCTTCCAACCTTTTCGCGATATTATAAGCCAGCACAGGAGGCACCGCATTGCCAATCACCTTATAGGCTCCAGAGGCGCTAACTGCGAAACGACTCGTGCCAGCCTTGCGGTAAACGAACGGATAGTCCGGCGGAAATGTTTGTATCAAGGCGCACTCCCTTGGAGTCAATCTTCTTTCTTTCAATCCCTTACTTAGTTCTTCTGTGTATTTTCCGCCATGCTCCGCCGACAAACGTCGGTACTCTATGTTTCCATGGTGCTCGGACCTGATCGTCGGGCCTAAACCCCTGAGGTTCACCTCACTCTGTCCTTGGCAGTGGCTACCCATGTACTTCGCCTTCGAGTAATTGACGTGGGAGAGATCCGCGCTATCCTCAGGCTCTTTCAAATCACGGAAGACATCCGCACACGTCACAGGAGGCAATAGGTTTGGATCCTTCATCGTATAAGCGTGGGTTGGCGTCGGATAAGGATTGTATTCTTCCGGAATGTTCCCGCTCTCGAAGATCCTTCTCGCGGTCTCATTCAGCGCGGATTTCTTCACACCGATGAAGATCACACGCTCCCGCATCTCCGGCACACCATAGTTGCCCGCATTCAACACCTGGGGATCAAACACGTAATAATCATGGCCATCCGCAGAGGCGAAATCCTTTTGGATGATATCCTTCACATCCCCCAAACTGACCAATCCCTTCACGTTCTCCGCAATGAAGATCTTAGGCTTGACGATGTCTATCACCTGCTTCATCCAGAAATAGAGTTTTCCTCTCGTCTCTTCCGAAGCCTCATCCTCCGTCCTTTTCTCGCCATTATGGCTCATCTGGGAGTCGAAGCCCTTCCGCTTGCCCGCGACGCTGAAATCCTGGCAAGGAAAACCGCCCGTGACAATATCCACGGAGGAGGGGAAAGCGTTGTCACCATTCTGATGCGCCTTGACCAAATCCACCACACTCTCCGTATGGAACACATCACCGCCGCAACCGAACCGTCCCATGTATTTCGTCCACGAATGGAAAGCCTCCGACAAGATATCGTTGGCGAAGACCGTACGAAAGCGGTTCTTCTTCAGGAGGACCCAATTGTCATTGACCGCACGCTCAATCCAGCCTGACGTTTCCGGGACAGACCTTCTATTGCAGATAAATCCGCCTTCGAAGCCAAGGTCCATGCCTCCGCAACCAGAGAATAGAGAGAGGACGTTCAAGCACTCCTTCTTGGAATGTCCCTTCAGAGGAGCGGTACAAGCCTCTTCAGTGCCAGACAAGAAGTCCGCCACCTCTTCCTTGTTATATGGATTGGACCGATTCATCATTCACAAATGTTTTTATTAAAAGAAGGCTCGATACGAGACCGAGCCTTCTTTCCAAATATTATTTAGAGTAATTTATTAATACTCCATCTTCGTCATACGAACGTATGATTGGTAACGCTTCTTAGCCATCTCCTCAGAGGCGTTGAACAACTCTTGTGCCTCGTTAGGGAATTGCTTCATAACGGAAGCGTAACGAACCTCACCCTTCAAGAAGTCTTGGAACTTGCTGTAATCAGGCTCTTTTGAATCCAATGTGAATGGGTTCTTGCCTTCAGCCTCCAAAGCTGGGTTGAATCTCCACAAGTGCCAGTATCCACACTCAACGGCCTTAGCCTCCTCAGCCTGAGCCTTGCCCATGCCGGCCTTCAAACCGTGGTTGATACATGGAGCGTATGCGATAACCAAAGATGGTCCGTCGTATGCCTCAGCCTCCTTAAGCGCCTTCAAGCATTGAGCTTGGTTAGCACCCATAGCGATCTGAGCCACATAAACATAACCATAAGTGGTAGCGATCATACCCAAATCCTTCTTACGTACTCTCTTACCGGATGCGGCGAACTTAGCGATAGCGCCAAGAGGAGTAGCCTTAGAAGACTGACCACCCGTGTTAGAGTAAACCTCAGTATCCAATACCAAGATGTTCACGTTCTTACCAGAAGCGATCACGTGATCCAAACCTCCGTAACCGATATCGTATGACGCACCGTCACCACCGATGATCCATTGAGAACGCTTGATCATATAGCCAGTCAACTCTGACAATTGCTTGCAGTGGTCGCACTTGCTCTTACCAGCCTCAACGATAGGGATGATCTTCTCAGTGATCTCTTGTGACTTAGCGGCGTCGTTTCTGTTATCCAACCAAGCTTGGAACAACTCCTTAGCATCAGCAGGCGTGCAGTCAGCGGCGATAGCCTCAGTCATGATCTTCACGATACGCTCGCGCATCTTCTCGTTAGCCAATTCCATACCCAAACCGAACTCGCAGAAGTCCTCGAACAAAGAGTTAGCCCAAGCTGGACCTTGCCCCTTCTCGTTCTTCGTGTAAGGAGTGGATGGGATAGAACCAGAGTAGATAGAAGAACAACCCGTTGCGTTAGCCACGATCTCGCGGTTACCGAACAATTGGGAGATCAACTTCACGTATGGAGTCTCACCACAACCCGAGCAAGCGCCGGAGAATTCGAACAATGGAGTAGCGAACTGAGAGTTCTTAGGGTTGGCAGTGATGTCAACCAAGTGTTGCTTGCTGGAAACCTTCTTAACAGCGTATTCCCAGTTAGCGGACTCAACAGCCGTAGCCTTGGATTCAGGATCAAATGCGACCATCTTAAGAGCTTGCTTGCCCTTCTCTGGGTTGTTACCCAAACATACGTCAACACAGTTGCCGCAGCCCAAGCAATCCAAAACGCCAACCTGCATACGGAACTTCATGCCCTTCATGGCAGCAGGCGCCTTCATCTCGATCATGTCACCATTCATGCCCTTAGCCTCATCGTCAGTCATAACGATTGGACGGATACATGCGTGAGGACAAACGAACGCACAGTTGTTACATTGGATACAGTCAGCGGCATTCCATTGAGGAACGAACGCAGACACACCACGTTTCTCGTATGCAGCTGTACCAGCAGGCCATTCACCATCCTCGATGCCCTTGAATGCGGAAACAGGCAACAAATCACCGTTCTGCGCATTGATAGGACGAACGATCTTATTGATGAACTCAGGATCGTCGTTCTTCTTAGCTGCATCCTCGCCGAGCTTAGCCCAAGCTGGATCGATAGCCAACTCTTTATATTCACCACCACGGTCTACCGCAGCGTAGTTCTTGTTCACGACATCCTCACCCTTCTTTCCGTAAGACTTAACGATGAACTTCTTCATCTGCTCAACAGCCAACTCTACAGGGATGACGCCTGTGATACGGAAGAATGCTGATTGAAGGATGGTATTGGTACGGTTACCCAAACCGATCTCTTGAGCGATCTTGGTAGCGTTGATGTAGTAAACCTTGATATTGTTCTTAGCGAAGTATGCCTTCACCTTGTTAGGCAAGTTCTTAGCCAACTCCTCGCCTTCCCAGATCGTGTTCAACAAGAACGTACCGTTCTTCTGCAAACCACGAGTCACATCGTACATGTGGAGGTAAGCCTGAACGTGGCAAGCCACGAAGTTAGGCGTGTTCACCAAGTAAGTGGAACGGATAGGCGTATCACCGAAACGCAAGTGTGAGCAAGTGAAACCTCCTGACTTCTTAGAGTCGTAAGAGAAGTATGCTTGACAGTGCTTGTTGGTGTTGTCACCGATGATCTTCACAGAGTTCTTGTTAGCGCCGACAGTACCATCAGCACCCAAACCGTAGAACTTAGCCTCGAACATGCCGGCGCCACCCACAGCAACCTCCTCCTTCTTAGGAAGGGAAGTGAAGGTAACATCGTCCACGATACCGATCGTGAAGTGGTTCTTAGGCTCCTTCATCGCCATGTTCTCATATACAGAGATGATTTGAGCAGGAGTAGTATCGTTAGAACCCAAACCGTAACGGCCACCGATCACCTTAGGAGAATCCTTCACGTCGAAGAATGCCTCGCGAACGTCCAAATACAAAGGATCACCATTTGCACCTGGCTCTTTTGTTCTATCCAATACGGTAACCACCTTAGCAGTCTTAGGAACTGCAGCGAGCAAATGCTTGGTTGAGAATGGGCGGAACAAGTGAACAGCCACCAAACCAACCTTCTCGCCCTTAGCGGCCAAGAAATCGATCACCTCACGGATACACTCCGTAACGGAACCCATGGCGATGATGACACGGTCAGCATCCTTAGCACCATAGTAATCGAACAAACCATAGTTACGTCCAGTGATCTTAGAGATCTCCTTCATGTAGTTCTCAACGATCTCAGGAACGTTGTTGTACATTGTATTGCAAGACTCACGGTGAGTGAAGAACGTATCAGGGTTCTCCGCCATACCGCGCATTACAGGCTTATTTGGATTCAAAGCTCTTGAGCGGAATTCAGCCAACTTCTCTTGGTCGATCAATCCAGCCAAATCCTCGTTGTCCAACTTCTCGATCTTCTGGATCTCGTGGGAAGTACGGAATCCGTCGAAGAAGTTCAAGAAAGGAACTTGAGACTTAATGGTTGACAAGTGTGCTACACCAGCCAAATCCATAACCTCCTGTACTGAACCCTCAGCCAACATCGCAAAACCAGTCTGACGGCATGCGTAAACGTCCTGATGGTCACCGAAGATACAGAGAGAGTGGGATGCGATGGTACGAGCTGATACATGGAACACAGCCGGCATCTTCTCCGCAGCGATCTTGTACATGTTAGGGATCATCAACAACAGACCCTGGGAAGCGGTGTAAGTGGATGTCAACGCACCCGCTTGGATTGCACCGTGAACTGCACCAGCGGCACCTGCCTCTGACTGCATTTCTGTTACAGACACTGTCTCGCCGAAGATGTTCTTGCGACCTTGAGCGGCCCACTCATCCACGTGCTCTGCCATCGTTGAAGATGGTGTGATTGGGTAGATACAGGCGCACTCGCTGAACATATAGGAAATATGTGCAGCAGCCTCATTACCATCACAAGTGATGAATTTCTTTTCTTTAGCCATAATTTTATAAATTGAACAATAAAAATTTCGATCTCAACTGTGAAAAACAACCATTTTCACACGAAACGCAAAATTAGTAAAAATTTTTTTCATAATCCGCAAACATCAGACATGTTTACTTTTTTTTATTACGAAAACAATATCGTCCTAACCATTCGTTTGAAAATCATTCATTTAAGGCTAAACCGGCCTCAATGCACCAGAAAAAAGCTCTTCATTCTCCTTCGTTTCTCCTCATTTTAGAGGAGACTGTAAACGACCCGAAAGTGGCTCGCAACGCCCTAAACCTCACTGAGACACGGCAAAAATTCTTTTTTCATCACCTATGTAAAATGTATGATGAAAAGTTGTAACTTTGCATATATATTGCGTTGGACAAAAAGACAAAAAATAAATTTAATATATCGCATAATATGAAACGCATCCTAAAAATTGGAGGAATCGCCCTATTAGCAATCATCGTACTGCTCGCGGTACTTCCCTTCTTGTTCAAAGACAAGGTTAAAGAAGTGGTTATCAACGAAGTGAACGACATGTTAGACGCGGAATTGTACATGGGAGACTTTTCCATGAACTTCTTCAAACATTTCCCGAACGCGTCTGTATCCATCGAAAACGTCGGAGTTGTCGGCGAAAACGAATTCGCGGGGGATACCTTGGCGGACATCGGCAAGCTCACCGCCGTGATCGATCTCTCCAGCCTATTCGCAGATGCGTACGTGATCAACTCGATCGAAATCATCAATCCTACCTTCCACGCCAAGGTGTTGGAGGACGGAAAGGCGAACTGGGACATCATGAAGAGCGATTCCACGGAGAGCGCTGAGGAGGATACCACAAGCTCCGCCGCCATTCTATTAGCCCTCGACAAATTCCTCATCGAGAACCTGTGCGCTTCTTACGACAACAAACAGGATAGCATGTCGGCTTCCGTCGACCACCTCTACCTGAACCTAGCGGGCGACCTCGCCTTGGACAAGGAGGCGCTCGCTAACATCAAGACATTCCAACTGATGTTCGACAAGGTTGCCTATGCGGACGACAAATCGGCCACCACAGCATTGCTGGAAAAGACGAAACTGGATTTCTCGGGTAACGTGAGCGAAAGCGTCTCAGACATACACCTTTTATTGGATGTGGACTCCATCTCCGTCGCCCTCTCTAACATTCCGTACCTGAACAAAGCGAAGACGAACGCGGACATCAAGATTCAGGCGGACTTGGCGAACGACAAGTATACTTTCGGAGAGAACCAACTCTCCTTGAACGAAATCAAGGCGAACTTCTCCGGTTTTGTGCAATTGATCGACACGACCGCCATCGACATGGATCTGGCGCTGAACACGCCTGGCATCGATTTCAAACAGATCCTCTCTCTGATCCCTGCCATCTATGCGGATGATTTCGCCTCTATCCAAACGTCTGGTGAGGTTGCCCTCTCCGCCACCGCTAAGGGACGCATGGAGGGAGACACGCTTCCTGCCATCAACGCGGACCTGAAGATTTCGAACGCTATGTTCAAATACCCGGACTTGCCTAGCTCCGTCAACGACATCAACATCAGCGCCAATATCACCAACCCAGGGAACATCACCGATTCCACCGTCATCAACGTGGAGAAACTGGGCTTCAAAATGGCTGGCAACCCATTTGACGTGACCCTGCTGATGAAAACACCAATCTCTGACCCGGACTTCCACTTCGGTGCTAACGGAACCATCGATTTCAGCAAGCTGACGGAGGTGGTCCACCTGAGCGACATGAAGATCAACGGTATCATGACCGCAGCGCTGAAGGCGAACGGCAAGATGTCTTACGTGGACAAGGAGCAATATGACTTGTTCACCATCTTAGGTTCCCTCAATCTCAAGGACTTCATCCTGAAGATGAACTCACTGGACTTCGACGTGAACATGAACAACGCCAACATGGAGTTCACCTCCCAAAACGTGAAGATGAACGCGGACTTAGGCTTGGGCAAATCAGACCTGAAGCTGGACGGAACACTGCAGAACTTCCTGCAATACGCGGTTAGGGGCGAGACCATCAAGGGTACCCTGAACGTCAGCTCCAACTACATCGACGCAAACGAGTTGTTAGGCGGAGAAGAGGAAGAGAGCGCCAACACGAATCCTGAAAGCGCTACGGAGAATACCATCATCGACATCCCTGGCAACGTCGATTTCGCACTGACCACAGACATCAACAAACTGCTCTTCGAGGATATAGAAGTGACCCAACTGAAAGGAAAACTCGCCTTGAAAGAGAAGGTGGCGAAGATCAGCACCCTGAGCGGTAACACGATGGGTGGATCCTTCAACGTCAACGGAGAATACGACGTGAAGGACACGCTCTCCCCGAAAGTGGATCTAGCATTAGGATTGAAGGAGATGAAGATCTCCGAAGTCTTCACCAAGGTCTCCACCGCCAACAAACTGGCTCCGATATTGTCAGACGCTTCGGGTAACTTCTCGATGGACCTGAAATTCGACTCCAAACTGGACCATGGCATGACGCCTAACCTCTCCACTGTCAATGGAAAGGGTAAATTCTCCTCCAAAGAGGTGGGTCTGAGCGACGTGAAGGCTTTCAGCATGATCGAGGACAAAACCAAGGCGATTAGCGCCCTTGCCAATAAGATCAAAATGCCTTCACTGAAAAATCCACAGATGAAGGACATCAACATCAAGTTCGCTATCAAGAACGGAAGGTTGGAGATCGATCCATTCGAGACCGCTATCCAGACCGCTCTGTTCAAATTCTCCGGTTCGTCGGGTCTCGACCAGACATTGGACTACATCTCCACCATTTCGCTCAAAACCATCACGGATAAGATACCGGTGGCATTGGATGTGAAGATCGGTGGTACATTCACCGCTCCAAAGGTAAGCGTCGGAGCAGCATCCACCCTCGAATCCATCAAAGAAAAAGCGTTGGAGGTTGTAGACAAGGCGAAAGAAAAGGCCATTGCGGAGGCGAAGGCACAACGCGACAAAATGGTGGCGGAGGCCAAAGCACAGCGTGAGAAGATGATCGCGGAAGCTCAGAAAGGGGCGGACAAACTAGTGGAAGAGGCGAAGGCTAACTCCCAGAAGTTGCAGGACAAGGCCACCAATCCTCTAGCCAAAGCGGCCGCCAAAAAGACAGGTGACGCAGGCATCAAAAAAGCGCAGGAGCAAGCCAACAAAATGGTGAACGAAGCCGCAACGGCCGGTGACAAACTGATTCAGAACGCAGAGAAGAACGGAAACGCTCTGATCGAGAAGGCTTCCGCCGCAGGCAACAACAACAAGAAAACAGAATGATTGAAATAGGAAAAATAAATAAACTGACCGTACAATCCGTCGGTCAGAAAGAGGTGATTGTAGTCTCCGATGAGGGAGAGAAATTCAACATACCATCCGAGGAGTTCTCCGAAGCCCCTCAGGAGGGGGATGTTGTGAAGATATTCCTCTACAAGGATGCGGACAAGAAGACGATTGGATCGGCGAAGATTCCTCTCGCCATCGCAGGCGAGTTCGAATTCCTCCCGGTAGTACAAGTATCCTCAGCGGGCGCCCTGCTCGACTGGGGACTGAAACGCAAGCTTTTCCTTCCTTCCAAGGAGCAGACCAGCAAACTCACCCTCGGCGGCACCTACCTCGTGCACGTCTTCTATGACCACCATACGGAACAGGTCATCGCCAGCATGCACGTGGATGACTTCCTCGACCTGGACAAGCCAACCTACAAAAGGAACGACGAAGTGGATATTCTCTTCGCCAAGGAGACCGACCTCGGCTACAAGGTAATCGTGGACGATGCCTACTGGGGCCTGGTTTACCACAGCGAAATCTTCGAACACATAGACTTCGCCATGCGCACCAAAGGCTACGTGAAAAGCGTGCGGGAGGACGGTAAACTCGACGTGGCCCTACAACCACAAGGGTACAAGGTGGTGGATGCCATCAGCGAGCAAATACTCGATGAACTGAGACGTAGGAACGGCTATCTGCCTATGAACGACAAGACAGACGCAGACATCATCTACAACACTTTCGGATGCAGCAAGAAAGCCTTCAAGAAGACTTTGGGTTCACTGTACAGACAACGGATCATCATCATCGGAGACGATGGCATCAGACTGACGGAGAAGAAAGGATAAGGGTGTGTACGAAATGATACGTTCAACAAATATATACAGACAATAAAAAATTGAATTATGAGGAGACTAAGAAATCTGCTATTCGTTGCCTGTTGCATGGCTGCACCGTCAATTGGGGCGAGTGGCACAATGAACAATCTAAAAGTCGAATGTGAATCAGGAGAGGTACTATTGTTCCCTCTAGAAAAGGAACCACTCGTCACACTATCAAACAACTCATTGAAAATAAGCTGCGAAGACAGTGTCTATGTACAAGAAATCAGCAAAGTGAAAAGTTGGGGATACGTCGAACTCTCCTCAGGTGTGGTAGAGTCACCAGCAGGACAGGTGTATAACGTCATCGTATCGCATAATAGTGCGACTGTGACATCCAGCCAACTGAAGTCTCTCCGCCTGTTCGGCATCAACGGAAGCCTATTAGGGGTAGCCCGTGCCGTGGATGGTGAAGCCACCATTTCCCTAACGTCAGTGCCCCAAGGAACATACATCCTACAAATTAACGAAGAAACATCAGTAAAGATTCTAAAGAAATGAAACATAGATTATTAATCATCGTCTTTGCCATCCTACCTTTTTCTTTATTCGCTCAGTACTCGGCGAAAATAGTGACAAAGGCAGGAACCACTTTTACGTTTTCGATTGATAGCGTCGCAAGCATCCGTTTTGAGACGGATGAAACCCACAGTTTCGATGCGAACGGATATGAATATGTGGATTTGGATTTGCCAAGCGGTAAGATGTGGGCGACCTGCAATATAGGAGCCAAATCTCCGGAGGAATTTGGGAACTACTATGCGTTCGGTGAAGTAGAACCAATGGTTGGGGAAGATTTCATACAAAAAAGGCACTACATGAATGACGAAAAAGATTTACTGTATGATATGGCCACTCGTAGTGACCCTCTTTTTTCCTGCTACTATCCCTATCCATGCGCACTTCCCGACAAATATGACGCAGCCCATGTCGTGATGGGGGGAGATTGGCAAATCCCGACAGAAGATGATTACCTAGAATTGAGAGATGCCTGCGAAGCCCTCTTGGACACAATCAACGGAATACCAGGATGCTATTGGGTAAGCAAATCCAACGGTAACTCCATCTTCTTCCCCTTCGCTGGATACCTTGATAACGAAGCGGTAGGCTCCAAAGTAACCATCGTAGACACCATGCACAGTGCAAAATACTACACCAGTAATATATGCACTACTCTAAGAGAAAGGAGCTCCTCTGTGAATGCATTTAGTATTGTAACAGCTAATAATAAAATATCATACGTCAATACTGGTCTCATTTATCGTCCTCACGGAACACCGATTCGAGCCGTTTCAAAGTCAAAAAAAATAATAACAGTGGAATTAACCAATGGTGAGACCCAAAGCCACAACGTGGAGGAGGTGATCGCCATACCCCACTTCCCGACCTTCGACCCCAACGGTTACGATTACGTGGATCTCGGTCTTCCCAGCGGGTTGAAATGGGCCACCCAGAATGTGGGAGCAAAATCACCATCAGAAAGCGGTGATTTCTTCGCATGGGGAGAGACCGAACCAAAAGAGAGCTATACAAACATGAATTATCTGGGAGGTATTCAAGGAGGTTGGAATTGGTGGGATTTAGGCAAACCAGATGATCCTTTAGCAGACTACTGCTATCCAAACTTTGGTCCACTGCCAATGGAATATGATGCTGCAAGAGCCAACATGGGAGGAACCTGGAGAATGCCAACCCTGGACGAGTGCCTGGAATTAAAAGATAATTGCATAATGGAACCGACTACACTTAACGGTGTGGACGGATACCAATTTACAAGCAAAACCAACGGGGCTTCCATCTTTATACCATGCGTGGGAAGATATGGTGACGAAGGGCTCGAAAACGCAAACTGCGGAAGTACAATGTCTTTGTCTCCGTTGATTATGACTTCGTCACCAGGATACGATGCAGAGCTATGTAGTGCACTTTCCCCCTTATATTACATCAATTCCAGTCGATATCAAGGTCTTCTTGTCCGTGCCGTTTCCGACTGAAATGGACAACATACGAGATATTTAAGGGATGTCAGATGGTGGAACTAACTCACACCGTCTGACATTCTTTATTTGCTGGTGCTAATCATTTTGACAGGCATAAAACAAGTCGTTAATTAGCCCAAATTAATTCTTAACTCTTAATTCTTAACTCTTAACTCACTTGATTTCCCCCTCCTGCGTCACGATTTCCTTCTCGTCGAAGCCGTCCGACTCGTCGTCAAAGAGACGCTTACCGCAGTACCTACAAAAAACAGCGTCCTCGTCGTGCCCCGTCTTGTGGCAATGCGGGCAAGGGCGGATGGAGAACTTCTTCTTCTCCGTAATCATCTGAGCGGAGACGATACCCGTAGGGACCGCCAGCACCGTGTAACCCAAGAGCATCACGAAAGCCGAGAGGAAACGTCCCAGACTCGTCACCGGTGTGATATCACCATACCCCACCGTCGTGGTGGTCACAATCGCCCAATAGATACTGCTCGGAATATCATGGAAACTACTCTCCTCGATGCCCCCCTCGACCATGTACATCACCGTGCCAATGCAGACAACGAGCAGAAGCACAAAGACAAAGAACACAATGATTTTGCGGAAACTGGCGCGCAAGGAGTTCAGCAAGATCTCACCCTCCCGCCAATAGGAGAAGAGCTTAAAGATGCGGAAGACTCGGATCAAGCGCAGGATACGGATGGTCAGCAAGCCATGTGCGTTCGGGAAGACAAAGCCCAAATAGGTAGGAACAGTGGCCAACAAATCAACGACACCGAAGAAGCTGGTGGCATACTTGAAGGGATGCGGCGAGCTATAAAGCCTCAACAGATACTCTATCGTGAAGAACACCGTGAAGACCCACTCCAACACGCTCAGGAAGAACTTAAACGTCGGAGGGAAAATCGCAAGGCTCTCCAAGATGACGACCAATACACTCACCAGAATAAATACGATGAGAAGTACATCAAACATCTTACCCATTGGTGAATCCGTGTCATAGATTACCATATAGATCTTATGCTTCAACTCCTCGTTGTGCATAAAATCGTGCCATTTCTTCTTTAAACCAAGCATATCTTTATAAAAACTAAAAACCGAACCAAACCGTCAAGAGCGCTGTATGCTCAAGGAAAATCTTCACACCGATGCCTATCAGGACAAGTCCGCCCACCAGCTCCATGTTCACGGGAAGGTGCCTCCCCAAGTACAATCCTACGAGATTCCCCGCCACGGAGAGCGCGAAGCTGAAGAGTCCTATCATCATCAATGCGAACACAAAGGTAGGAATTGTTTCTGTAATAAACACAAGACCTGTCGCCAAAGCGTCGATACTTGTGGCAATCGCCAATAGAATCAGGGTTTTCCAATGCAATGCGGGCTGGGATTCACCCTCCTCTCCTTCCGTCAGACTCTCCCGGATCATCTTCACGCCCAGAAAAACGAGCACGCCCAACGCTATCCAATGGTCATAAGCCTCGATACGCTCCTTGAAACCCACACCGGCAAGCCATCCGACAAGAGGCATGAGTGCCTGGAAGAAGCCGAACAGAAGAGACATCTTCATAATAGGAACAAAATGGAATCGCCCGAGAGCGACCCCATTTGTTATAGAGACTGCGAAACAATCCATCGCCAGAGCGATGGCTAGCAGCAATATGGTTCCAATATCCATGGAACAGTCTAGATTAACACTTTGCCAATGCTTGTTCCAAATCAGCGATGATATCCTCTGGCTCCTCGATACCTACAGAGAAACGGATCAAGTCAGGACGTACACCTGCGGCGATCAACTGCTCGTCAGACAACTGACGGTGGGTATGGGAAGCAGGGTGAAGCACACAAGTACGTGCGTCCGCCACGTGCGTCACGATGCAGGCCAACTGCAAGGAATCCATGAACTTGATGGAAGTCTCACGACCACCCTTGACACCGAAGGTGACCACACCGCAAGATTGTCCGTTGGTGAATTGTTTCTGCGCCAAAGCATGGTAAGGGCTGGACTTCAAGCCAGGGTAGTTCACCCAAGCCACCTTAGGGTGTTTCTCCAAATATTCAGCCACCAACTGAGCGTTCTCGCAGTGCTTAGGCATACGCAAGTGAAGCGTCTCCAAACCGAGGTTCAACAAGAATGCGTTTTGTGGAGATTGGATGGAACCGAGGTCACGCATCAACTGAGCCGTAGCCTTCGTGATGTAGGCACCCTTACCGAACGCCTTGCTGTAGGCCAATCCATGGTATGACTCGTCTGGTTGGGTCAAGCCTGGGAATTTATCCTTGTGAGCCTCCCAGTCGAAGTTACCGCTGTCCACGATACATCCACCCACGTTCGTCGCATGTCCGTCCATGTACTTCGTCGTGGCATGCGTAATGATATCGCAACCGAACTCGAACGGACGGCAGTTGATTGGTGTAGGGAATGTGTTATCCATGATCAAAGGCACACCGTGAGAGTGGGCGATGCGGGCGAACTTCTCGATATCCAACACCGTCAACACTGGGTTAGCGATCGTCTCACCAAACAAAGCCTTCGTGTTCGGACGGAACGCCTTGGAAATCTCCTCCTCAGAGGCATCCGGATCCACGAACGTGCACTCGATGCCCAACTTCTTCATCGTCACAGCGAACAGGTTGTACGTTCCGCCATAGATGCATGAAGAGGATACGAAGTGGTCACCCGCCTCGCAAAGATTGAAGATGGAATAGAAGCTGGCGGCCTGACCAGATGAGGTCAACATGGCTGCCACACCACCCTCCAGCGCACAAATCTTAGCGGCTACCGCATCATTGGTAGGATTCTGCAAGCGAGTGTAGAAATAACCAGAGGCTTTCAAGTCGAAGAGATCCCCCATCTCCTCACTTGTATCGTATTTAAATGTTGTAGACTGATAAATAGGAAGAACTCTTGGCTCTCCTTTCTTGGGTTTCCAACCCTCTTGAACACATACTGTTCCTAACTTTTTAGCACTCATTTCGTATAATTATGTAAATTTTTATGAATTATCCACAAGCAATCTATCTCACTACAAAAGTACATCTGTCAGATAAAAATATGAAAAGAAAGGCAAAATAAAAGAAAAACAAAACAAAAAATCACACATTCATGGATAATAATTCTAAAAACAAAGCATTACAAAAGCATTTTGTAGATAATTATTCCAAGAGGAGTCACACACAACACAGGCGAATGGTGGAGAAATAAAAAAAGTCGGAACATATATTCCGACTTCTCTCACTCAAAACGTGACAATATCTTTATTTCAATGCACTAAAATCACTTGCAGATGAAGTAGCCTGTGCTGTCAGATGTGTTCAAATCCGCACAGTCGTTCACATTCATCTCTTCCCTAAGTCCGCTGTAACTTGGCACTTCCTCGCCCGCAGCATTGTAGAAGGTGCAATCACAATCTTTCTTCGTGCATGAACATAATACCGACAAAAAACCTGTCAAGCCTAATATCAGAAATAATCCTCTCATTTCAAATCCTATTAAGTTTCAGCCTACTCTATCGTTTTCGGCAACCCGACGGCAAATGTAATATTTATTTCGGGAAATAATTGCTTTAAATTATAAAATTCTCAAACCAAGGAATCATTTCCGGCTCCTAACGCTTCATTATAGTGCGTCCAACGCCTCGTAGATGGCCACCTTGTCCATGTCCTTGCCGATGAAGACGAGCTTCACCAAACGGTCACCGTAGAAGTCGTCCCAGTCCTTGCGCAACTCCTCACTCTCAGCCAACAAGCGTTCCTGCTCCGCTTTCGGTGCCGTGCAGATCCACTGACCGGTCTCCTGCACGCTCTTCTGTCGACCCGCCTGCTCGAAGAGATAGGACATGTCCGGGCTCTCCACAAAATAGAGGATACCCTTGCAACGGATCACGCTCTTCGGCCAACGCTGATCGATGAAACGGTCGAACTTGCTCAACGAGAAGCCCTTACGCCTATAATAGACGAACGTGGAGATACCGTATTCCTCCGCCTCCCCTTCGTCATGGTGGTGATGATGGTGGTGGTGATGGCCATGCTCCTCCTCGTGCTCGTGGTGATGGTGCTCATGCTCATCTTCATCATCATCGTCGTCTTCGTCGTGGTCATGGTGATGGTGATGTTCGTGCTCATCCTCCTCGTCATGATGGTGGTGCTCATGTTCATGCTCACCTTGCTCCTTGCGCTTCTTCTCCTCCACCTGCTGCTCGTCGTTCTCCAGCGCCTGAATCCAACCTGCGGACATGCTGACCGACTGGAAGTCGAAACGATTAGAGTTGATGATACGATCCAAATCTATTTTAGCGTAATTGGTCTCGATGATCTCCGCGCGAGGCTGCAATGTGCGGACCACAGCACGCACCTGGTCCAACGCCTCCTTGCCCACCTCATCCACCTTGTTGAGGAGGATCACGTCACAGAACTCGATCTGTTGGATGAGAAGGTTCTCTATATCATCCTCATCGAGGTTCTTGCGCATCAAATCGTTTCCACTGGAGAATTCATCGTAAAGGCGGAGGGCATCCACCACAGTGACCACACAATCCAAGCGGCACACCTCCGGCATACCGTACCTCTTAGCCATCGAAGACATCGTCACGATGGTTTGGGCAATCGGCAACGGTTCACATATACCGCTCGCCTCGATCACGATATAATCGAATCTATTCGTATCCGTGATATCCGTGATTTGCTTCATCAAATCAGCCTTCAACGTGCAACAGATGCAACCATTGCTCAAGGCGACCAAGCTTTCGTCCCTTTCGGTAACCACACCACCCTGCTGAATCAAGGAGGCATCCACATTCACCTCTCCGATATCATTCACGATGACCGCAATCTTCAATCCTTTCTCATTCGTCAGGATATGGTTCACCAACGTCGTCTTTCCGCTTCCCAAATAACCCGTCAAAAGGGTGATAGGCACAACTTTTTTACTCATGGCTCTATATAATCACTTTACATTTCGAGGGACGTGTCTCTCTAAATATTTATTACACTATAAATCAAGTATTTAAGTAAAAACCTAAAACATCGTAAAGTTACAATTATTTTTCTCACGTTATACCGCCATCGTCCAATATAAAGTGCTATTTCTTCTTGGCAAACGAATCTTTTTATAACTTTGCTCTACAACCAAAAGATAAAGAGAAGTGACTCCGACAAAGAAATACAAGGCGATGATGGGCTCCGAATTCGTACGGAACTCCACAAAACTGCTTTCCGCCGGGGTCATCGCCCAAGCCATCGGCATACTCATATACCCAGTCCTGACCAGGATCTACGCCCCGGAGGACTTCGGACTGCTGAACCTCTTCCAGAGCATCGGAGGCGTGCTCATCATCTTCTCTACAGCGGAGTACCAATACGCCATCCTCTTGCCTAAGGAGGAGGAGCAGGCGAAGAGGTGTCTTCACGTAGGCACCACCATTCTCCTCGGCCTCTTCCTGCTCTGCTGCGTCTCCATTTCCTTCGCCGAGCCCATCGCCCAACTATTCAACGCACACGAACTCACGCAATGGTACTGGACGCTTCCCCTGCTGGTGCTCTTCTCGGGCGGATGGTCCTTGCTGAATTATTGGCATACCAGGAAAAAGAACTACACGCTCGCCAGCACCTACCAAATCAGCAAGAGCCTGCTCAATGCGGGGCTCAAATGGGGACTTGGCGCACTGGGACTCCTCAAGGGCGGACTCATCGTCGCGACGGTGGTATCCACCGCCCTATCCTTCCTGCTCAACCTCTTCCGCTCAAAACGAGCTTACCATTGGAGAGTGAAATCGTTGGTTCCCCAACCCGACAAACAAACAGCGATCACATACAGGAACTTCCCGCAGTACGCGCTACCTCGCTCCCTGGCGAACTACGTCAGCGCCAACCTGCCATTCCTTCTCCTAACCCCCTATTTCGGACTAACGGAGACGGGCTACTTCGGCATGGCTTTCGCGTTAGCCTTCTTGCCCATCAGTCTCATCTACAACTCCGTATACCAAGTGCTATTCCAACAGATTTCCGAGAAGGTGAATCAACGGGCGACAATCATCAACACCTTCAAGAAATTCTACCGCAGGGTTTCGCTGGTTGTCCCTCCCCTCTTCGTTGCGCTTTATTTTCTCCTACCCTCCCTGACGACCCTCCTTTTAGGGGAGACCTGGGAGACAACCGCAACCTACATCCGCATGATGCTCCCATGGCTATTCGTCTCGATCATGGCTGGATCGACCTGCTTCATCGCAGACATCTTCATGAAACAGAAAGAGACCCTCTACATAGAGCTTACCCTGCTGATCGCCAGGGTGGCGAGCCTACTCTATGGCATCGTGACCCACGACCTGCATACGGCCATCCTAGGATTCTGCGGCGTCACCTTCCTCGTCTTTTCCGGGCAACTCTTCTGGTTCTACTCCCTTGTCAAGAAATACGAAAGGGAGATCCAAGGAGGAGCCGACCAGGCATAAAAAAAGGACGTCCGAATGGGACGCCCTTTCTTGTTTGTTGTTGAGACTGATTACTCACCCTTAGAGATAGCACCTGCAGGACAAGCGTCCGCACAAGTTCCACACTCCGTACAAGCATCAGCGTTTATTGAATAGATGTCACCCTCAGAGATAGCTCCAACAGGACATTCGCCAATGCAAGTACCACATGCAACACAATCTTCACCAATTACGTAAGCCATAGTATTTTTCTTTTTTAGTTAATAAAATTTGTGCTTTCACACAATGCAAATATATAGCATTCCTAATATACCACGAAATATTTTTAGTGAAATTTTCTAAAAAATTGGGCATACACAATGTATGCACTCACGAAGGAGGAAGGCTTTCCAAACCGTGCGCATTCCCTTCCAAAATTCTAAATGCTTCATTCATAATTCGATTGTCACATCTCTCCATATATAAGAAAATATGCCACATTTCAAAAAAACAACAAAAATTATTGTAAAAATGAGAATTTATACATACATTTGGAAGATTTCGTTTTCAAGGAAAGATAATTAAAAATAGGAGGATTGTATATGGAAGATGAGAAATTGAGGTTTGATACGGATAAGCGGGATCAGGAGATTGTTTATTCGAAGGCGATCAAGGCAGGAAAAAGGATATACTACCTTGACGTGAAGCGCAACCGCAAGGACGAGTTGTTCCTCGCCATTACGGAGAGCAAAAAGCGGGTGACGGGTGAAGAGGCCCAGGTATCATTTGAAAAACACAAAATCTTTTTGTATCGAGAAGACTTTGAGAAATTCATGACAGGTTTGAACGATGTGATGGACTACATCGGCAAGAGTTCCGAACAAGGAGAAGACAGGAACAATCCTGTTCCAAGCCGTTTTGAAATCGATTTCGGCTAACTCACTTGCTTAGGCGGGAAAAGACAAGACGCATCATGGGTTGCGTCTTTTTTTTGTCCCATACGAACAAATATCACCTTCAAACCTATCGCACATATCTACCTACGGGACACATGCGATGCCCCCCAACGTCAGACGTATCGCACCGATGAAGAGTATATTCCCCACCGACAAAGGGTCTTCGCCATCTCGATGGGCACATCGCGCACACCGTCCGGCAAGCCTCTGGAAAGCCACAAAAGAGAGGAAACCTAACTCTGTAAATCGTCAAACATAAACCGCGAATAAAGCAGAAACATGCAAATAGAACACCATTCAACCACGTACGACACATGATTGAAGAGACAAAAGAGTATGAGAAAAATTTTACGCTTTCTGCTGGTTATTAGTAGGAACAGCCGCTGACTTATTGCCGTTCGACATGTCACACGTTCCCGTGAAGGTTGCCTGAGGCTCAATGGAAAGAGTCTTAGTGGTAATCTCACCTTCCACCTTTGCGGTTGATTTCAAAGAGAGCGTGTCGGAGATGATCAATTTTCCTTTGACAACACCCATAATATCCGCATTGGCGCAAGTCATCGTACCAGACATGACACCCTTCGTACCCACGATTATCTTTCCCTTGCAAACTATAGTTCCCTCAACAGAACCATCCAATCTGAAATCGTTTTCAGCATGTATATCACCCACGACCTTCGTGCCAAAGGCCAAAGTATTGTGCTCTGTGCCCGACATCGTTACTTCCTTTCCAATTCCCATGATTTTAGATTTAAATGTTAATAAGCTGATTTAAACTGATTCAAGAACCTCACGTCATTCTCCGAGAACATACGGAGATCCTTTACCTGATATTTCAAATTTGTGATACGTTCAATACCCATACCGAAGGCATATCCCGTATAGACTTTGCTGTCGATGCCGCAATTCTCCAAAACATTAGGATCCACCATTCCACAACCGAGGATCTCCACCCAACCGGTTCCTTTGCAGAACGCGCAGCCCTTACCGCCACACAAATTACAAGAGATATCCATCTCCGCAGATGGCTCTGTGAACGGGAAGTAGGAAGGACGCAGACGAATCTTAGTGCCTTCGCCGAACATCTCCTTAGCAAAGTATAACAACGCTTGCTTCAAATCCGCAAACGAAACATTCTTGTCGATGTATAGTCCCTCCACCTGGTGGAAGAAACAATGCGCACGATACGATATGGCCTCATTCCTATAGACTCTTCCCGGGCACAAGACACGGATCGGAGGCTTTTGACTAGTCATGATGCGGGATTGCACCGATGAGGTGTGCGTACGCAATAAAACATCTGGGTCTCTCGTGATGAAGAAAGTATCCTGCATATCCCTTGCCGGATGCTCCGGAGGGAAGTTCAGTGCGGAGAAGACATGCCAATCGTCCTCAATCTCAGGACCTTCCGCCACGACAAAGCCCAAACGTGAAAAGATATCCACAATTTCATTCTTAACGAGAGAGAGCGGATGGCGCGTGCCCAATCCAACAGGATCAGGAGTTCTCGTCAGATCCAAGCCCTCATCCTTTACGGAACTATTATCCAACGCACTCTTCAACTCATTGATCTTCTCTTGCGCCGAGTTCTTCAAATCATTGAGCAATTGACCCATCTCTTTTTTCTGCTCATTTGAGATGTTCCTGAAATCATTGAACAGGGAGGTTATCTCCCCCTTTTTGCTCAAATACTTGATGCGAAGAGTCTCCAAATCCTCCTTACTAGAAGCATGTAGCTCCTTAATTTCATCCAAAAGTTCTTTAATTCTCTCTTTCATCTCTAATACAAATATCCTTTAATCTCGCAAAGTTAGTGTTTTTTTGTCTATTACGTGAACGAATCGCTCCAAAAAATCCTAAAACATATTAAACGAGGCCCATCTTTTCCCCTTTTTTCTTTCCTGAAGGAATATTTTTCACGAGAACAAACGCCTTTTCACCGATATTATTTTCTCATTTCAAATTTCTTTCGCAAATTTGGTGAAAAGAAGAAGGCATGAGTATATCTGACATCTGGAAACGTAACATTGTCGAAACATCCGTATGGATCGCGGTCTTCTCGCTGCTCACGTTCAGTAACATTTCTTTCGACCTGTTCCTGTCGTTGAAGCTAGCGGCACTGCTGACCACCGGCATGTTTGTGGTCACGTTGGTGAACAGGGTCTTCCTTTTCCCCTATTTCTTGATGAAGAACAGGATGATCCTTTTCATCCTCCTCGCCTCCATCATCATCGCAGCATTCACCTTCATCGTATACCACTTCGAGGACGCTGTCGTCTCTTCCCACTACACGGAGACGGTTTTTGAGGACAATGCGCTGCTGGATATCCGCCTGCCTTCAGAGACCAGATCCTTCTTCGAAGAGGAAGACGAGACGACGGAAGCACGCCTTTTCCTATCGTCTAAATGGAAAGCGCTCATCCTGCTCGCAGGCGCCATGATGGTGTCCGTCATGTTCCAATACAGAAAGCACACGGAGGAGATCGAGGCGCAACGAACCTCCATCCTGCAGGAGAAAGTGCAACTGGAGCTGAACTTCCTCCGCTCACAAATCAACCCCCACTTTCTGTTCAATGCGCTGAACAATATCTACTCCATGGTCTATACGGGCGACAAGAACGCCGCGGATAGTGTCCTGACTCTATCGGAGATGCTGCGCTACGTCACGTATGGCTCCAAAGAGAAACAGATACCTTTGTCAGGGGAGATTAATTACTTGGAGAATTACATCGAGTTTCAACGATATAGCCATGAGAACGACATCAACGTGTCATTCGTGAAGGAGATATCCCCCGAGGAGATTTTCATCGCACCCATGCTGCTCCAGCCCTTCGTGGAAAACGCTTTCAAGTACAGCGGCATCGGCATCGAAGAGAACGCCTACGCGAAGTTCCACCTCAAGGCGAACACCCATGAGCTGGTGTTCAAAGCGGAGAACAGCAAGAGGATCGTGAAAAGGGAACAGAAACACATCAAAGGCATCGGCATAGAGAACGTCCGTCAACGACTCGACCTGATGTACTCCGGCAAATACAAGCTGGACTTCAACGAGACGGACAATAATTTTAACCTAGAATTAACAATAAATTTAGATTGATATGGAAAATGAACTAATAAAAACACTCATCATCGACGATGAATTTCCGGCGAGGAAACTCCTCTCCGAATATGTTTCGAAGATTCCGGGGTTGCAACTGCGCGGAACGTGTGAGAACGCAATGAAGGCGATGGAAATCATACAAAGCGAACCCATCGACCTGATTCTCACCGACATACAAATGCCAGACCTTTCCGGACTGGAGCTGGTGAAATCCATGGCGGATAAACCTTTGGTCATATTCACCACCGCTTATGCGGAATATGCCATCGACAGCTATGAGCTGGAGGCGGTGGACTACCTCCTCAAACCGATCTCCTTCCCTCGTTTCCTCCAAGCCATCAACAAGGTTTCGGAAAGAATCAAGGCCAGGAGGAAGGATCCCGCAACAACGGCCGAGGCATCACCCGTCAAGGCGGAGCGTGACTTCTTCATGGTGAAGGCGGACTACAAGCTCTATAAGATAGACTACGCCAGCCTTGTCTACATCGAGGGACAAAGCGAATACGTCACCTTCCACATGAAGGACAAAAGACGCATCACCGCATACTACTCGCTCAAGAAACTGGAGGAGGAGCTGCCTTCGAACGAGTTCATGCGAATCCACAAATCCTACATTGTTTCCCTATCGAATATTGAATCCGTTGAAGGCAATATGATTTCTATCTTTGGACAGAAACTGGCTATAGGGAAAAACTATAAGGATGCGTTGCTCAACGCCTTAAACGTTTAAAGAAGGGAACATCAATTAACACGAAACGACATGAAAAGACTTAGTATTTTAGCCATAGGGATAGGATTTCTTGCTCTATTCTCCTGCACGAAAGGAAGCCAATATCTCCTTGAAGACATGATCAAGAAGACGAACTCGGATTTGCCTTTGCGCATAAGCGACGACATCTATTTGGATAGTTTCAGAATAATAAAAAGCGAGAAGACAGTGGCCGGATACTGCTCCCTCGAAAATCCGCAGACCATATCGGTGTTAAAAGAGCAAGACATGGGAATAACCAAAAGGGCTATCGTAGGCAGTATAAAATCGACTACCGAAAGCAAGCTTTTTATCGACCTTGTAGTATCTGCCGACTATTCTTTAACCATGGTATTTCTCACAAATAAAGGAGAGTTAATAGAGCGGTTGACCCTTTCCCAAGAGGACTTGAGCTACAGTCCCGACTCCACGCAGATAGAGCAGGATGTAAGGATGCAGATGCTCAATACGATTAACAATTTGAAAAAGTCATGTCCCGTGGAATTGGACGAAATCACGACCTTGACAGACGTGGAATATAACCCTGACCAATCAACGCTCACATACACATATGAGCTCGACGTCGAGTTTGAAGGCAATGGAGAGGCGTTCGCCGAGGAGATGAGGCCTGAATTGAAGAAAGATGTATTAGACTTGACAAAGAATCTTTTCACGAAACGCAACACCACCATCTCATACATCTACATGGCAGAGGACGACACCATTAACATAACATTCACGCCAGAGGATTACAAATAAGGCGCTAAGAGGCCTCTTATTCATAGGGTTGTCTGTAAAAAGGACAACCCATTTTTTTACACCTACTTCGTGGGAAAGTCATATCATCTACTTACCGACATACACCTTTGCGTTTTGTCCAAGGGAAACAAAAGCACCTGTCACACTTGATGCAGGAGAAAGGAATGAACAGAAAAAAAATGTCGCCAGACTTCACAGTTCGGCGACATCTCGAGTTTATCACTCTAAAAAATGAAAACAAACACTATTATGAAAAAGTTTCTTCCGTAATCATTGTCCGATTTCCACCGGGAGTCCTTGATAAATATTCAGAATCTGAATATTCAATATGGAGGTGTACTTAGACTGCAACGTTTGCTGCTGAGCATTCAGCAACGAATTTTTCTCGCTGAGCATCTCAAACGGGCTCTTCATGCCCAATGAAAACTTCTCTTTTGTCAATTCATACGTTGCCTCCGCAGCCTGTTCATTGCTTTTTGATGCGATGTAATTCAACTGCGCCGCTTTCGCATCCAAATAAGCTGCCTCAATTGTCTTTTTTAGGTCATCCTTCAGATTCTCTGTTTCCAACCCTGACATTGTCTTATTCAATTTGGCCTTCCGTAGCGTGGATTTTCTCTCCCGATTATCCGCAATGGCATAATTCAAAGAAAGTCCCACACTCTCACCAAAGTTTTCTTTTATCTGATCGCCCGTACCATGGCTATTATGGCCCGTTCCGACACTTGCGTTCAAGTTAACGGAGGGATAATACCCAGACTTGGCGCTCTTTATCTGAAGGTCAGCCATCTGTTCATTCAACAATGCATTGGCGATCTCCGGTCTCGAGGACAAAGCGGCCACATAGATGGAATCCTTATTGCCCAAATCGGACAACACCTCCTCCTGCGTGAAATTCATACTACGAACGTCAAACGGCTGATTCAAATCCAACCTAAGGAGCTGTTTCAACTGAAGGAGGTTATCCTCCAACTGATTTTCAGCCACCGTCACCTGATACAATTCGGACACATGCTGTGACTCTATCTGAGACAAATCGCTCATCGAAACAGATCCAGCCTCATACAATTGCTTGTATCGGCTAAGTTGCTCGTTCGAAGTCTCCAATGAGTTCTTTTTCATGGCGACATTCTCCTTCGCATACAAGACCTGCAAGTAACACGTCAAAACTGCGATTTTGATATCCTCTTCCGTCGATTTCAAAGACGTCTCTTGTATCATCTCCTGCAATTCAGCTTGCTCAATGCTGTATTTTCTTCTGAACCCATTAAAAACGGTCCAGGATGCACCGATATTATAATTCCCGCTATATGTGTTTTTGTAACCTCCTTCCACAAACGGGCTATTGCTGAAATTCTGGCCAGCGGAGAATGAGACCCCCGGTTGCCATTGTCCCTTCGCTTGTTCAGTTGAAATGCGGCTTTGTTCTAACGATATCTTTCCTCTCTGCACGCTGATATTCTGTCGCATAGCGTAATCAACGCACTGACCTAGCGTCCACTCTTCATCTTGTCCGTACAACAATGCGGATGCAGACAAAGCAAAAACAAAAGCTATTATCCTTTTCACACACATTAAAAAACACAAATGCCAAACAAACTCAAACTCTCATCGAAGGGCGTACAAATATATAACATATTTTTCAAAAATATGTACAATATTTCCAATTATTTTTCATGGAACGTACAAAAACATATCACATCACACCCAACTGCCCTATTTTAGGGGGCAGTTCAACGCGAGAAAGTCAACATCTCGCCCTTCGTTCCATCATTGATTTTGCCATCATCATATACAAGAACACCATTCACGAATGTTTGGGTCACCTTATACTTCAAGGTTTCCCCTTCCATCGGAGACCATCCACACTTATAGAGCAAATCCTCCTTCTTCACCACATAAGGCACATTCGGCTCCACAAGCACCAAATCGGCATAGAATCCCTTGCGGATGAAGCCACGCTTCTCCACGTTAAAGATCTTGGCAGGGTTGTGGCACATCTTCTCCACCACCTGCTCCCTTGTGAAGTTTCCTCTCTTCGCCAACTCAAGCATCATCGGCAAGGAGTGCTGGATGGACGGATAGCCCGATGCGGCATGGAGGCAATCTCCCTCCTTATCGCTCAGCAAGTGAGGAGCATGGTCCGTCGCGATCGTATCGATGATGCCAGACTCCACCGCCTTCAACAAATTGAGGCGGCTCTTCTCCTTCTTGATGGAAGGATTACACTTGATCTTTGCACCCAAACGCTCATAATCGCTATCGTCAAACCATAAATAACCGACACACGTCTCCGCCGTTATCTTCTTGTCCGCCAATGGTTTGTTATTGAACAAAGCCATCTCCTTGGCGGTCGTCAGATGCAAGACATGCAATCTAGTACCATATTTCTTCGCCAAATCAATCACCTTGGAAGTTGACTTATAGCAAGCATCCGAATTGCGGATAATCTCATGGTAGGAGATTGGAATAGGCTGGTCGCCCAACTCCTCCTTCACCTTCGCCAAATTGGCTTGGATCATCTCCTCGTCCTCGTTATGGGTAGCCACAGGCAACTTGGACTCTGCGAAGATACGCTCCAGCACCTTCGGGTCCGCCACGCGCATATCGCCGGTGGAAGCCCCCACAAAGACCTTGATACCACACACCTTGCTGCCATCCGCATGGACAACCTCCTCTATATTATCATTGGTGGCGCCCAAATAGAATGCGAAATTCGTCAAACATTTCTGCTTAGCCAGCTCTATCTTCTTATCCACCTCAGCCATAGATGTGGTCGGAGGCAAACAATTCGGCATGTCCATGATTGAGGTCACACCGCCTGCCACCGCCGCGCGGGACTCTGACTGGAAATCGCCCTTCTGCGTCAAACCCGGCTCACGGAAATGCACATGAGAATCAATCACACCAGGCAGAAGCCACTTGTCTTCAGCATCTATCACCTCCGCACTCTTCAACACACTCTCAGGAACGTCATCCTTGAAGATCTTCGAAATCTTTTTCCCTTCAATCAACACAGAGCCACGGAACGAGTTCCCCTCATTAATGATCTTGGCTTTATGAATCAATATCGTACCCATCACATATAATATTTTTCAGTTTGAACTTGAATTTTACTTTTACCAAATATACTATTTTTTTTGAGGATACTTCCTAAATAGACTGTTAATTTTTAATCGAATCACACCTAAAACGGCTTCTCCGAAGATTCCACCACTCATTTTAGAGCTTCCCAACACACGATTCACGAAGATGATTGGCACCTCCTTGATCGTGAATCCACACTTATATGCGGTGTACTTCATCTCTATTTGGAACGCATACCCCTTGAATTTAATCTTGTCCAACTCTATCGTCTCCAACACTTGCCTGCGGTAACATTTGAAGCCCGCCGTGGTGTCCGCGATCTTCATGCCCGTCACCATGCGCACATATTTAGAGGCGAAATAAGACATCAACACACGTCCCATCGGCCAGTTCACGACATTCACACCACTGATATAACGTGAACCGATCGCGACGTCCGCTCCCTCCTCGGCACACGCCTTGTGCAGTTTCAAGACATCATTCGGATTGTGAGAGAAATCCGCATCCATCTCAAACACATAGTCGTAACCATGCTCTAACGCCCACTTAAAACCTGTGATGTAGGCTGTTCCCAACCCCAACTTGCCTTCTCTCTCGATGATATGCAACCTTTCAGGGAATTCATTCATCAACCCCTTCACAATGTCCGCCGTACCATCCGGCGAGTTGTCATCTATAATCAAAACATGGAACATCTTTGGCAATCCGAAAACCGCCCGTATGATGCTCTCCACGTTCTCTTTCTCATTATAAGTTGGTATGATTACCACTCCGTCGTTCAATTCCATTTCTTCCCATTATAGGTTTCTTGCAAATTTAAAAAATGGTTTGGAATTTTTATTGTTATCTTTGCTAAAAAATTCATTGACATTGGACATTAACGATTTATTTAACTTATTTTCCGCTCACTCGACCTTCCTCGAGGTTGGGAAATGGTGCTCCGAATCAGGAAAGAGACTAATCATAAAAGGATTAGAGGGGTCCTTGCACGCGATCCTATTCTCCTACCTTAAGCAAAAAGAGGGGAAATCACTCTTTATCATCATGGACGACGAGGAGTCGGCCGCCTATCTCTACCATGACATTGTCCAACTTATTGGAGAAGAAACGGTCTTCTTCTACCCTTCCGCTTACCGCAGAGCAGACATCGAACAAAAAGACGCCGCCAACGAGGTACTACGCACAGAAGCGCTCGACAGGATCAGCTCGGGCTTGCCTTTCCTCATGGTCTCCTTCCCGGAAGCGATCGCCGAAAAGGTTGTGGACAGTGCGGAACTCAAAGGGAAGACTCTGAAACTCCACATGGGGGAGAGCATCGACACGGATTTCATCATACAAGTATTATGCGAATATGGGTTCAACAGGGTGGACTTCGTCTACGAGCCCGGACAATTCTCCGTCAGGGGCAGCATCATCGATGTCTTCTCCTTCTCTTGCGAATACCCATATCGTATCGATTTCTTTGGCGACGAGATCGAATCCATCCGCACCTTCGACATAGAGAACCAACTCTCCCTGGAGAAGAAGGAGAATATCTCCATCATTTCCAACATCCATGAATCAAGCGACTCTTCCGTCTCGCTGTTTTCCCTACTAACGGAGGATACCCTACTCTGCTTCCACGAGTACCAACTCGCCTTCGACAGAATCGGCAGTCTCACGGAAAGCATCGGACGAGACGATCTATTCATCGACTCAAAGACTTTTGTCGATGAGACTACCCGATTCAAACGGATCGCATTTGGCGGCCATGATTCATGGGGCGATGCGCACCTCATCCAGTTCGACTCGGCGCCCCAACCTGTGTTCAACAAGAACTTCGACCTGGTCAGCGGGGATTTCAGAGCCAAAGCGGAGGAGGGATACAAGGTGTTCGTGCTGAGCGACAACCTCCACCAAACAGACCGTTTGGAGAACATCTTCGAGGACAGGAGGGACAATGTAACCTTCACACCTGTCCGCAAAACGCTACACGCAGGATTCATCGACCACACGCTTCGCATCTGTTGCTACACCGACCATCAGATTTTTGACCGTTACCATAAATATTCCCTGCGTTCGGACAAAGCGAGGTCTGGTCAACTCTCCCTTACCCTGAAGGAGTTGCAGGACTTCAAACCGGGCGATTACGTCGTGCACATCGACCATGGCGTGGGACGATTCGCAGGACTGATCCAGGTGGATGTCAACGGAAAGAAACAGGAGGTGATCAAACTGCTCTACCAAAACGACGACATCTTGCTCGTCAGCATCCATTCGCTCCATAAAATATCTAGGTATAAAAGCAAGGAAGGGGATGAGCCTCGCATCAACAAATTGGGCACAGGGGCTTGGCAGACCATCAAGGAACGGACGAAGAAACATGTCAAGGACATCGCCAGGGACCTCATCGCCCTCTACGCCAAGAGACGCGAGGAGAAGGGGTTCGCTTTCTCACACGACAGTTTCCTCCAATCGGAGTTGGAAGCCTCCTTCATCTATGAGGACACGCCTGACCAGGTGAAGACCACTGCCGACGTGAAGCGGGACATGGAACAGGACATTCCTATGGACAGACTGGTCTGCGGCGACGTGGGTTTTGGCAAGACCGAAATAGCTGTGCGCGCCGCCTTCAAGGCGACCGTAGACAACAAGCAAGTGGCCATCCTAGTACCTACCACCGTATTGGCACTGCAACACTACAAAACATTCTCCGACAGGCTGAAGGGATTCCCCGTCAAGGTGGATTACCTGAACCGATCCCGAAGCGCCAAAGACACCAAACGAATCGTGCAAGAGGTGGGGAGCGGAGAGATCAATATTCTGATCGGCACGCAAAAAATATTAGGCAAAGAGGTTAAATTCAAAGACTTAGGACTGCTCATCATCGATGAGGAGCAAAAGTTCGGAGTCTCCACGAAGGAAAAGATCAAACAGATGAAGGTCAATGTGGACACCCTCACCATGACCGCCACGCCTATTCCGCGCACATTGCAGTTCTCCCTCATGGGGGCGAGAGACCTATCCGTCATCAATACTCCACCCCCTAACCGATATCCGATACAGACCGAACTCCACACCTTCAGCGAGAAGGTGATCCAGGAGGCCATACAATACGAATTGGACCGCAACGGGCAGGTCTTCTTCATCAACAATAGAGTACAGAACCTCAACGAGTTGGCTGGGCTCATCAAACGGCTCGTGCCAGAGGCCCGCATCGCCATCGGCCACGGGCAGATGAAGGGAGAAGAGCTGGAGAAGATCATCCTAGACTTCCTCGACTACGAATACGACGTGTTGCTCGCCACCACGATCGTGGAGTCCGGCATCGACATATCCAACTGCAACACCATCATCATCAACGAGGCGCAGAACTTCGGATTGAGCGACCTGCACCAACTGCGCGGAAGGGTCGGACGAAGCAACAAAAGGGCCTTCTGTTACCTACTCGCCCCTCCCCTCACCAACCTCACGACCGATGCGAGACGCAGGTTACAGGCCATCGAGAGTTTCTCGGAGTTGGGTAGCGGATTCAACATCGCCATGCAGGACCTCGACATACGAGGAGCCGGCAATCTCTTAGGTGCGGAACAAAGCGGATTCATCGCCGACCTCGGTTACGAAGCCTACCAAAAAGTGCTGAACGAAGCCGTCGCCGAGCTGAAGGCGGACGAATTCTCAGAACTCTACGAGGAGAAAAAAGACGAACACTCACCCGCACAGACATTCGTCACCGATTGCCAAATCGAGACCGACATGGAGCTCACCTTCCCGTCCGACTACATCGAGAACGTCTCCGAAAGGATGTCGCTATACCGTGAACTGGACAACGTGAAGGATGAGCAAGAACTCACCGCATTCGCAGATCGTCTAAGAGACCGGTTCGGAACCATTCCTGCCCAAACGGAAAGCCTACTTCAGCTTGTTCGGCTAAGATGGGTGGCTGTCACGCTCGGATTCGAACGTCTCACCCTCAAGCAGGGGCGCATGACCGGGTACTTCATACCATCAGACGACTCGCCTTACTACCAGTCAGAAGTGTTCGGCAGAATACTCACCTATCTGCAAGAGCATGCGGTACGCTGTAAAATCAGGGAGATAGGAGGCAAACGCTCCATCCAATTCCTAGACGTCAACAGCGTGGAAGAGGGCTATCGGATCTTGAACAACATATAGATAATTTTGAATTATGAATTTTGAATTATGAATTGATTCATGTTTGGGAGAGGTGATGTGCTGACGCGTATTTTCACACGATTCGCACCGTCTGAGTCCAAGAAGGACGGTAAACAACAAGCTCTGGAATCATGCTATTCCTGCGTACAAATACAAAAACCAACATATCTCACCATTATTTGAAAGAAATATGGAGAGAAAAACAAGGATTTTATTTATTTTTGCACGACTAAACAAAAGAATGGAAAAATGATAAACAGGACATTACTAAGAATCAAAGTAATCCAAATTCTATACTCTTACTACAAGAACAAAGAGAATGATACGGTAGAGTTGGAATCCGCTCAAAATGAATTAATTGAGAGCACGGACAAAACCTATGAATTGTACCACTACTTCTTCCTGCTTATCATCATGATCACGGAATACGTCCAAAAATTAGCGAAGAAGAAAAACTCCCCCCACAACGAGTATGAAAAACTCGCCAACAACCTTTTCGTGAAACAGCTGGCGAAGAACAAACAATTTCTCGCCTACTTTGACGAGCACGATGTGGAATGGGCTAACAAGACAGAAAACAACGAACTTTTCTGGGACATTCAAAACGAGGAGCAACAGAATAACCTCACCAAGGAGATCGTTTCACAAATCCTTGATTTGGAAGAATTTAAGAAATACAACGAGACGAAAGAGAACAGCTACGTGGAGGACAAGGAGATCTGGAGATCCATCCTAAGGAAGACCGTTTCCGACTCCGAATCGATCGGCAGAGAGTTGGAAGACATGTCCATCTACTGGAACGACGATGCGGCGGATGTTATCAGTTTCGTTTCCAAAACAATACGCAACTTTGACGAGGCGCAGGGAGAGAACCAAGAGTTGCTTCCTCAGTTCAGGGACAAGGAAGACTTGGAATTCGCCCTGAAGCTTCTGAAACAATCCATCTACGACGAGGCGGATTATAGGAAAATGATCTTCGAGCGCACCAAAAATTGGGACGCCGACCGAATCGCCTTCCTCGACACCATCATCATGCAAACCGCCATCGCGGAGATCTGCACCTTCCCAACCATACCCGTCAACGTAACCATCAACGAATACATTGAAATAGCCAAGAACTATAGCACCGCCAAGAGCGGAACATTCATCAATGGTTTGTTGGATGCCATCGCGAAAGAGTTGGTGGAATCGAAGAAGGTCAGCAAGGTTGTTTATACCAACGCCTACAAAAAATAAGATTTCAAATTTATTAAAAGTGTAAAATATGATTTCAAGCATTCTATTACAAGCAAACCCAGAGCAGGGAGCAGGTGCGGGATTTTCCTCAATCATCATGTTGGTAGCCATCTTCGCTATCTTCTACTTCTTCATGATCAGACCTCAGAAAAAGAGACAAGAAGAGATCACAAAATTCAGAAACGCCCTCAGCGTGGGTGATACTGTGGTGACCTCCGGCGGCGTTCACGGAAAGATCAAGGAGATCAAGGATAACACTATGGTGATAGAGATTGCCAACAACGTAAACATCACCGTTGACAAGACTTCCATCTTCTCCCTTGGAAACAATCCCGCTAACGAAGGGAACAAATGATGAACGATTTTATCACAGAAATAACTAAAAGGATCAAGAGGTTCCTTACGACAAAGGATCTCTTGGTCTTTTTCCTTTTTCTATGCATCTCCACTGCCCTATGGGCCCTGCAAGCCTTAAGGAAAAACTACGATGCGACAGTGGAGGTTCCCATTAACTATGTCAATCTACCAAAAGATTATATCATCACCAATGACCTTCCCTCTCACGTGAAAATCAGTTTGGAAGGGAAAGGAACTGACATCTTCCGCTACCGTTACGGACACGGATTGGGCCCTATTCTAATAGACATGGAGGAGGTGGCCAAGGGAAGAAGGAAGGTGGCCGTCAGCGCATACACCAATCAAATACACAAACAAACCAGATCAGGAACAAGTATCAGGAGGACTTCCCCCGACTCGATTCTGTTCGTCTTAGAGAAGCAAAAAAAGAAAGTCATTCCCGTCGCACTGGATGCCGAGATTGAACTTGAGCAACAATATACCTACAGCGATTCCACTCAGATCACGCCAGCCCGCATCACGGCATACGGTCCTCAATCGGAGCTCGCCAAATTGGACACCATACACACGGAATTGCTGTCACTGAACAATGTCAAAGACACCATCACTGCGACAATAGGGCTGAAGAGCATCAAAAACCTACGTTACTCAGACTCTATCATCACTGTGAAGATAATGTCGGAGAAATTCACGGAAAAGAGCATTCAACTGCCTATATCCATCAAACATGTGCCTGAAAACATCACACTCAGGATATTTCCTTCCGCAACCACTCTCAGCTATCAAATTGGACTGAGTTCTTACGAAAAGGTTGACGCCTCATCCTTCTCTCTCTACGTGGATTTCAGAGAAGCGAAGAGGAATGGGAAAGACAAACTCAAAATCAAACTCAACAAAAGAGACTCTAAGGCGTTCAACGTTAAGTTGAAGCCGGAATCCGTAGATTATATCATAGAGGAGAAAATCATTCAATGATACGCATCGGCATCACAGGAGGAATCGGAAGCGGGAAGTCTGTTGTCTCGGAGATCCTATCATGCATGGGAATCCCCACCTACAATGCGGACAATGCCTCCAAGCGTATCATCTCCACACGGAAAGAGATCATCAATGCGCTGAAGAAGCTGTTGGGAAGCGAAATCTATGCGCACGGCAACCTGGACAAAAAGAAGATGGCGCAATTGATTTTCAACGACACGGAACTCCTTGCCAAAGTGAACAATATCATCCACCCCGCTGTCATCGAGGATTTCATGGCATGGTGCGAATTGCAGACCGCAAGCGTCGTGGCCGCAGAGACCGCCATTCTGTTCGAATCAGGCATGGACAAATTGGTGAATGTGAAGGTTTCCGTCATCGCACCTACCGACACAAGGATTGAGCGTTGCGTGAAACGCGACAGCATGACCAAAGAGCAAGTTCTGGCAAGGATAAGGAACCAGATGGACGATGAGGAGAGAATGCGACGTTCAGACTTCGTCATCATTAACGACGAAAAACATGCCGTCATTCCCCAAATCAAGGAAATAACCAAAACATTAGCATAAGCATCTCATACCCAAGGGGTCAATCAATCTGCCCCAGTTGGACCTGTTTATGTTGAAACAGCAAGAAATTCAAGTCATCAATGTTATAGTATTTATTCTCCTGATGCAAAATATAATACTCAATAATCAAATCAGCCTTCGAGGAATGGGAGATCGCATACCCTGCGCTACGCAACAGCTCTTGCGTCTCCTCCAAATTGAGTTTAAGCGAAATGGCCAATGCTAACACTGTATTTTTTCTTGGAGAATAATCCTTGTTCGAGATAATCTTTGAGAAGAGGCGACGGTCAAGGTTCGCATTCTTGTAGACCTCCGCGTTGGTCATCTGTTTCCTACGTATCATTTTGAAGAGCAATGTGCTGAAACTATCCTCCAAGCGTTCGGCAAGATCATGGTCGGTGATTTCCGCGGAGACCTCCTCTTCCACACAACGCTCAAGCGACGCATTCGTTTTCCCCGCAGACTTCCTATTAAAGAGTTCACGCAACGATCTGCGGATCCGATAATCCGTATCTACCTGGCTCTCGTTAATATAGCTCTCCACCTCTCCGTAGATCGATTGAGCGGTTTTGAAGGCACTACTGTCATAGACGATAAGATAGACGGTCATGTCGCCCTCATAATCACCCAAGAAATCATGGATAGCCCTTTGAGCGACCTTCAATGCTTCTTCGGGAGGATAGCCGTAAATACCCGACGAGATGAGGGGGAAAGCAATCGTCTCAAGCCGCTTCTCCGAAGCCAGCCGCAATGAGTTGTAGTAACAATCATACAACTGTTGCTCCTGTACAGTATTACCCTCCTTGTAAATCGGTCCGGCGGTGTGGATGATGTACTTCGCCTTTAAGTCGAAACCGTCGGTAATGACCGCCTGGCCAACCTGTATAGGTGCTAATTTGTCACAGGCGGCTTGAAGTTTCGCAGGACCCGCCGCGCGGAAAATCGCACCACAGACACCCCCGCCCATCGCTAGCTGAGGATTGGCCGCATTGACGATGGCGTCGGCCTGCACCTGTGTAATATCGTTTCTGCTAATCAGTAATGGCATAGTTGTAAATCTTTCGTGTAAATATACTAAAAATTGTCGCTTTTATGGCGACAGGTTTCTGAAAAAAATCCGTGAATTTTACATCGTAATTCATGTTAAACCAAATAAAACGTAAAGCAATGGAAAAGATAACAGAACTCATTTTTATCATCGACAAGTCTGGCTCAATGTCTGGTTTGGAAGCCGACACCATAGGTGGATTCAACTCCATGTTGCAAAAGCAGAAAGAAGGCGAAGGCGTATGCCACCTCTCCACCATCTTATTCTCCAACAGTTCTGAGGTGCTGCACAACCGCCGCAACATCGAGAAGATTGAACCATTGACCCGCAACGAATATCGTGTCGGAGGAAGCACCGCCTTGTTGGACGCCATGGGAGATGCAATACAACACACGGTAAAGGTTCAGAAAAACGCGGCCGACGACGAGCGGGCCTCCAACGTGGTATTTGTGATCATCACCGACGGGGAGGAGAACTCATCGACCCGATACAGCAAACGGGACATCAAAAAGATGATCAGTTACGAGCAGGAGAAATACGGGTGGGAGTTCATCTTTCTCGGTGCGAACATCGATGCGATAGAGACAGCGGACAGCTTCGGCATCAGGAAGGAACGGGCAAGCAATTATGTCTGCGATTCTGTTGGCGTAAACCTGAACTACAGTTGTTTGGAGAAGGCCATCACCCACCTGAGAGGGAAAGGATTCATTTCCGATGATTGGAACGAAGAGGTCGAAGCCGATTATGCGAGAAGGGGGAAATAACGTACTTCAAGCATGCACAAAAAAAATGGAGACGGTGATGTCACTGTCTCCATTTTTTTATCAGTATATCAATCTATCAATCCACCTTCTCATCCAGCAAAGCGAAATCCGTCACATCCTTGATGGTATTAACGTAATGGAATGTCAATCCCTTCAGGTACTCTGGCTTGATTTCCTCAATATCCTTCTTGTTCTCCTCGCACAGGATGATATCCTTGATACCCGCACGCTTAGCCGCCAAGATCTTCTCACGTATACCTCCGACAGGAAGCACCTTGCCACGGAGCGTGATTTCGCCCGTCATAGCTAAGTTCTTACGCACTTTACGCTTGGTAAGGGCCGAGACGATAGAGGTGGTCATCGTGACGCCAGCGGAAGGGCCATCCTTTGGAACGGCGCCCTCTGGCACATGAACATGGATGCTATTCTCCTCGAACACATCATTAGGAATATTCCAATAATCCGCATGAGCACGAATATACTCCAAGGCCAACACCGCCGACTCCTTCATCACATCACCCAAGCTACCCGTGAGGGTAAGTTTAGGAGCTTTGGACTTGCTTAAGCTAGTCTCAACGAACAAGATCTCGCCACCCACTGCGGTCCAAGCCAAGCCCGTCACCACGCCAGCGAAATCATTGCCTTGGTATTCGTCGTGCGAGTAACGCTCCACACCCAAATAGTCAGCAAGAGAATCCTTCGTAATGACAGGATTATATTCCTCCTTCACAGCTATTTTATAAGCCACCTTCCTCATCACCTTGGAGATCAGCTTCTCCAGTTCACGCACACCCGACTCTCTCGTATAGGAGGTGATGATTTTCTCCAAGACATCAGCAGAGAAAGAGACCTGATCAGAGGTCAATCCATGTTTCTCCAACTCATTAGGAATCAGGTGACGCAGAGCGATTTGAATCTTCTCCTCCGTGATATAACCGCTCACCTCGATCAACTCCATACGATCCAACAAAGGTTGAGAGATTGTATTCAAGTTGTTAGCCGTAGCGATAAACATGACATGAGAGAGGTCATAATCAATATCCAAGAAATTATCATGGAAAGCGATGTTCTGCTCTGGATCAAGGACCTCCAGCAAAGCCGACTCCGGATCACCCTTCATATCATTGCAGACCTTGTCGATCTCATCCAATATGAAAACAGGATTAGAGGATTCCGCCTTCTGCAAACTTTGGATGATACGGCCAGGCATCGCCCCGATGTAGGTACGACGATGTCCGCGGATCTCCGCCTCGTCATGCAATCCGCCCAATGAGATACGGACGTACTTTCTGTTCAACGACTCTGCGATGGACTTACCCAAAGAGGTCTTACCAACTCCTGGAGGGCCATACAGACACACGATAGGCGATTTCATGTCACCCTTCAGTTTCATGACGGCCAGATGCTCCAAAATACGGTCTTTCACCTTTTCCATCCCATAATGGTCACGATCCAAGACCGACTTAGCCTTCTTGATGGAGTGGCTATCCTTCGTGTACTCGCCCCAAGGCAGATTGACAATGGTCTCCACATAATTCAGTTGCACACCATAATCATGCGAGGTGACAGGAGTTCTCTCCAACTTAGAGAGCTCGGTTTCAAAAACCTTCTTCACCTCTTCCGTCCATTTCTTGCCCTTCGCCTTTTCCTTCAGTTTTTCGACATCTTTCGAGGAAGAATCGCCCATCTCCTCTTGGATGGCCTTCATCTGCTGTTGCAGATAGTATTCCCTCTGTTGCTGGTCGATACCCTCTTGGGTCTTAGCCTGAATGGCCATCTTCACTTCGACGAGTTGAAGCTCCTGATTCAGCAAGCCCAACAACGTGTAGGCACGCTCATAGATGCTCGTGGTCTCCAACAAGCGTTGGCGATCTTCCACGCTCAAGTTGAAGTTGGCGGCGATGAAATTAATCAGTTGGACGGATCCTTCGATGTTTCTTATCGCAAAGGAAAGACCATTCGGCATAGAGGAAGATCCTTTGACGATTCGGAAGGCGACATCCTTCAACGCCTCTATCAAAGCATTAAAATCCTTGCGGGACACCGAGTCATCCAATTGTTCCGGATAGGAGGAAACCGTGCCTTTATAGTACAAGCGTTCAGAGCTGTAGCTCGTCAGTTTTATACGATGCTTACCTTGAAGAATGGCTGTAGTAGAGCCATCTGGCAATTCCAAAATCTTAATCACTTGCGCAACACAACCCACAGGGAAGATATCATCCAATTCGGGGGCATCCACATGCGCATCTTTCTGTGTGAATGCGCCTAAATAGTTATGATTCCTATAGGTAGCCTTCACCGCATTAAGAGAACGCTTTCTACCCAAAGAGACGGGCAATACCACATCTGGGAACAATACCACATTGCGAAGTGGAAGGACAGGGATACTCTCGTCCTCACCAATATTGAAGACGAAATTCGGCCCTTCGTCCGTAATCAAAGGGAAGAATTCCGCACCCTCTTCGCCTTCGCCGCCCACTCCTAACAATATGTTCTCAACATTTTTTTTCATTGTCTGTCATATATTCTTACTGATTACGTCATTTTGTCAGTCAACATTTATGGTCGCACAATTGCATTACCCATTATGCAGCATTTAAAACAACTGTATATCAGTGCATTGTTCATATACTAATAACACTCTCTACTAATAATAAACAATAGTCGTGCCAAAGGCTCCATTTTACCCTATCTCTGCAAAAATGTCAGTGTACACAAAGAGCCTCAATATCCATATTCGCGCCATCTAAATCCGTACGGGTTGGGTTCAACCCATAGTACCAAAGAGACAACAAAAGAGACACCACAATGTGGTGCCTCTTTATATCAATACGTTTCCCAAAAGGGATGGGTTTATTGTCTCAACAACGTGAAGTGGCCCATGAACTGACGGTCGATCTCCTCCACGTCGATCACATACCAGTAGTCGGTGGAAGGCATCGGGTGTCCGTTGTAGGTTCCGTCCCAACCATCTTCCTTCGAACCGAAGTAC